>NZ_RZJP01000009.1:0-443 GCF_008698085.1 Bifidobacterium callitrichos | reverse complement strand
ACGACACATCAATACAACTAGAATGATCACAAAACGATCGACGAACACAAAAAAGTGCTCTTCGAAATCAACAGCAAAGAACAACACAAGGTCGTTCCTTGCTCGCGTCCACTATCCAGTTCTCAAACCACCACCGCACACACGGGACGACCCCCACCGGAACCAACCGGAGGAACCGCACCGCATGGCGACGGACCCGCCCCCGCGAACAACCACGGGAAGTGGCGATCCGGGAACCCAAAAGCATGCCCGTACCACCGGCCACGACCAACGACGGCCACGACCACAAGCCAACGATCTCTTCCACACCAGCAACCCGGGACCACCGGTCGATCCGGCGTCCGGGTCCACACCGGCTCGCACACGCGAGCCTGAAATCTCCGTAGAAAGGAGGTGATCCAGCCGCACCTTCCGGTACGGCTACCTTGTTACGACTTAGTCCC
>NZ_RZJP01000008.1:0-876 GCF_008698085.1 Bifidobacterium callitrichos | reverse complement strand
GCCTGCAGCGGACTGGCAATCATTGACTATAAAGAAGTAGTACAAACACACTCTTGAGTTCTCAAACCACCAAGCACACTGAACCAGCAGGAAACCTTGAACTTGAAGAAGAAAGGAAACCAACCGCTCAGCGGCAGCGAATGAATAACTTACACCACTTGCCCGATCAACGCAAACCGAAGTCCTCAGACATCGCCTAACCCATTGGAAACATAAGCTTCGCCCGGCGTGTCGCAAAAGGGTGCAAAATCACGTCTACAACCAGTGTAGAGGCCGGAAACGCAATCACTGGCATCAGAAATAATTTCCACGTCCACGAGCGTGTCGCGCTCCACGATCCATCCCCGTCGACGGATCCATACGAATTCCGATTACACACCAAACACCGCATCATCAGCGTCTGCGCGGCTTGTATCCCTTCTTGCGGCTGCGTGGCTTGAGCTGCTGGTTCAGGGGAGTGTGGGCATAGCTGGTGCTCGGATCGCGATGGGTGAGGTGCCAGGTGCCGCAGAACTCGCACCGGTATACCCATAGTTCGGCACCTCTCTCGATGAGGCTCTGATCGGCGGCATACTGGGCCTGAGCCTTGTCGTGATACATGATCTTGTTCGACGTAGCGCAACGTTTCGGCGTGAAGTAATGCATGGAGACCCCCATCAGCAGCTTATGACGACTCTACCTCACGCGCCGCTTGTCGAATATACAGATAAGTTATGAAAGGCGGTGATTGTGCATGTGCTTTGGATATGCGAAATTCCCGGGGATTGTGTTGTCCTGCCGGGGGTGTTCGTGGTTGTGTTGTGGGTATGGGTTGGGCCCCGGGAGCTGTTGCTCGACCGGGGCCCAACTATGTTTGGTAGCGGCGACGTGCTACTC
>NZ_RZJP01000007.1:1838-5317 GCF_008698085.1 Bifidobacterium callitrichos | reverse complement strand
ATGTTTGGTAGCGGCGACGTGCTACTCTCCCACATCCTCTCGGGTGCAGTACCATCGCCGTGCAAGGCCTTAGCTTCCGGGTTCGGAATGGGACCGGGCGTCTCACCTTGGCTATGGTCGCCGCAAATCTTCAATTAGACATCCCACCACAGGGGGCGGGGGATGGAACCGTGGCGGTTCGGGGACCGGACGGCGGACGCGAAAAGTGTTGACGTTTGTGACCCGTTCGACCTGTTCAGTGTCGTACCGGGTGGTTCACGCAGTGCGTGACGCCCTCCCAAACGGGAGGATGTGTGATTGCCTTTTCCCCGTTAGTACCGGTCGGCTCCACCCCTCGCGGGGCTTCCACGTCCGGCCTATCGACCACGTGTTCTTCATGGGGGGTCTCGGAACCCGGAGGTTCCATGGAATCCTTATCTTGGAGCGGGCTTCCCGCTTAGATGCTTTCAGCGGTTATCCCTTCCGAACGTAGCCAACCGGCCGTGCCACTGGCGTGACAACCGGCATACCAGAGGTTCGTCCACCCAGGTCCTCTCGTACTATGGGCAGGTCTCCTCAAGATTCCAACGAGCGCAGAGGATAGAGACCAAACTGTCTCACGACGTTCTGAACCCAGCTCGCGTGCCGCTTTAATCGGCGAACAGCCGAACCCTTGGGACCTGCTCCAGCCCCAGGATGCGACGAGCCGACATCGAGGTGCCAAACCATCCCGTCGATATGGACTCTTGGGAATGATCAGCCTGTTATCCCCGGGGTACCTTTTATCCGTTGAGCGATGCCGCGTCCGTACACCGGCACCGGATCACTAGTTCCGACTTTCGTCCCTGCTCGAGCCGTCGCTCTCGCAGTCAAGCTCCCTTGTGCACTTACACTCGCCACCCGATTGCCAACCGGGCTGAGGGAACCTTTGAGCGCCTCCGTTACTCTTTGGGAGGCAACCGCCCCAGTTAAACTACCCGCCAGGCACTGTCCCAGAGCAGGATCACTGCTCGTGGTTAGACATCCAATGCGAACAGAGCGGTATTTCACCTTGCGGCTCCACACTGGCTGGCGCCAACGCTTCGAAGCCTCCCGCCTATGCTACACAATCCACACCGAATGCCAATACCAAGGTATAGTAAAGGTCCCGGGGTCTTTTCGTCCTTCTGCGCTTAACGAGCATCTTTACTCGTACTGCAATTTCGCCGAGCTCCTGGTCGAGACAGTGGGGAAGTCGTTACGCCATTCGTGCAGGTCGGAACTTACCCGACAAGGAATTTCGCTACCTTAGGATGGTTATAGTTACCACCGCCGTTTACCGGGGCTTGAATTCACCGCTTCGCGTGAGCTGACGGATCCTCTTAACCTTCCGGCACCGGGCAGGCGTCAGTGCATATACAGCGACTTACGTCTTCGCATGCACCTGTGTTTTTGGTAAACAGTCGCTACCCCCTCTTCTGTGCCACCCCCAACAGCTCCGCGCGCGAGGCGCCTCACCACCGGGGGTCTCCCTTAAACCGAAGGAACGGGAGCAATTTGCCGAGTTCCTTGACCAGGATTCGCTCGATCGCTTCGGTATACTCTACCAGACCACCAGTGTCGGTTTGGGGTACGGGCGGCAAACAGCCTCGCGCCGAAGCTTTTCTCGACGGTCGGGATCACCGGATTCGCGCCCAACGGCGCCCATCATCACACCTCGGCCCTGACGCCCCCCGGATTTGCCTGGGGAACGGCCTGCGTGCTTGACCACGGAAAACCACCTCCGCGGCCGGCTACCCGTCCGTGTCACTCCTCGCGCTACCCTACTACAGCTACGCTCCCAACACCGCCACGATCCGAACCCCGAAGGGAACATCACACGACGACGGAGGTTAGTACTCGCTGCCTCGGATCGGGCGGCTGCAAGCCGGTACGGGAATATCGACCCGTTCATCCATTCGACTACGCCTGTCGGCCTCGCCTTAGGACCCGACTCACCCAGGGACGATGAACGTGGCCCTGGAACCCTTGGTCATCCAGCGGCGGGGATCCTCACCCCGCTCTCGCTACTCATGTCTGCATTCTCACTCCCACACAGTCCACGACACGCTTACGCGGCCGCTTCGACCCGGTGTGGGACGCTCTCCTACCCAGCAGAAAACTGCTGCCGCGTCTTCGGTGGTGTGCTTGAGCCCCGCTACATTGTCGGCGCGGAACCACTAGACCAGTGAGCTGTTACGCACTCTTTCAAGGGTGGCTGCTTCTGAGCCAACCTCCTGGCTGTCTATGCGACTCCACATCCTTTCCCACTTAGCACACGCTTCGGGACCTTAGACGACGATCTGGGCTGTCTCCCTCTCGACGACGGAGCTTATCCCCCGCCGACTCACTGCCGGAATACACTTCACGGGTATTCGGAGTTTGGTTGCTGTTGGTACCCTGTACGGGCCCGCAAGCATCCAGTAGCTCTACCCCCCGGAAGCAATCAACCGACGCTGCACCTAAATGCATTTCGGAGAGAACCAGCTATCACGGAATTTGATTGGCCTTTCACCCCTAACCCCAAGTCATCCCCCCGGTTTTCAACCCAGGTGGGTTCGGTCCTCCACACGGTCCTACCCGCGCTTCAACCTGCTCAGGGCTAGATCATCCCGCTTCGGGTCCAGGACACGCGACTAGAAACGCCTTTTAAGACTCGCTTTCGCTACGCGTACACCACACGGCTTACGCTCGCCACATGCCACTGACTCGCAGACTCATTTTTCGATAGGCACGCCGTCACCCCACAAGAAGGCTCCGACGGATCGTAGGCGCACGGTTTCAGAGACTATTTCACTCCCCTCCCGGGGTACTTTTCACCTTTCCCTCACGGTACTCGTACACTATCGGTCAGACAGGAATATTTAGGCTTATGCAACGGTCTGCACGGATTCGCACGGGATTCCACGGGGCCCGTGCTACTTGGGACACGCGATCAGGAGACCATGCGCATACGGCTACGGGGCCATCACCCTCTACGGCCCGGTATCCAACCCGGTTCGCCTCACACATGGTTTTATCACTCCCGCCCGGCACGTCGGCACCGGGACACACGCTCCCGCAACACCACGCACGCAACCCCCGACGGGTATCACACGCACGCGGTTTGGCCTGATCCGCTTTCGCTCGCCACTACTCACGGAATATCCTTTCCTGCAGGTACTGAGATGTTTCACTTCCCTGCGTACCCCCCGGCCGAAGCCGGTGACCGCCCATAACGACGGCCGTGTTCCCACATTCGGAGACCCTCGGATCGAAGCCCTGTTGGCGGCTCCCCGAGGAATATCGCTGCCTCAAACGTCCTTCATCGGTCCTGTCTGCCAAGGCATCCACCCTACGCCCTTGCAAGCAACCCACACCCAACAAGGATGCCGGCCGCCAGCACTGCCATAGCGAACTCCCAGACGACACATCAATACAACTAGAATGATCACAAAACGATCGACGAACACAAAAAAGTGCTCTTCGAAATCAACAGCAAA
>NZ_RZJP01000007.1:0-1742 GCF_008698085.1 Bifidobacterium callitrichos | reverse complement strand
ACACGAGCCTGAAATCTCCGTAGAAAGGAGGTGATCCAGCCGCACCTTCCGGTACGGCTACCTTGTTACGACTTAGTCCCAATCACGAGTCTCACCTTAGACGGCTCCATCCTTGCGGTTAGGCCACCGGCTTCGGGTGCTACCCACTTTCATGACTTGACGGGCGGTGTGTACAAGGCCCGGGAACGCATTCACCGCGACGTTGCTGATTCGCGATTACTAGCGACTCCGCCTTCATGGAGTCGGGTTGCAGACTCCAATCCGAACTGAGACCGGTTTTCAGGGATCCGCTCCAAGTCACCTTGTCGCATCCCGTTGTACCGGCCATTGTAGCATGCGTGAAGCCCTGGACGTAAGGGGCATGATGATCTGACGTCATCCCCACCTTCCTCCGAGTTAACCCCGGCGGTCCCCCGTGAGTTCCCATCATTACATGCTGGCAACACGGGGCGAGGGTTGCGCTCGTTGCGGGACTTAACCCAACATCTCACGACACGAGCTGACGACGACCATGCACCACCTGTGAACCCGCCCCGAAGGGAAACGACATCTCTGCCGTCGCCGGGAACATGTCAAGCCCAGGTAAGGTTCTTCGCGTTGCATCGAATTAATCCGCATGCTCCGCCGCTTGTGCGGGCCCCCGTCAATTTCTTTGAGTTTTAGCCTTGCGGCCGTACTCCCCAGGCGGGATGCTTAACGCGTTAGCTCCGACACGGGACCCGTGGAAAGGGCCCCACATCCAGCATCCACCGTTTACGGCGTGGACTACCAGGGTATCTAATCCTGTTCGCTCCCCACGCTTTCGCTCCTCAGCGTCAGTAACGGCCCAGAGACCTGCCTTCGCCATTGGTGTTCTTCCCGATATCTACACATTCCACCGTTACACCGGGAATTCCAGTCTCCCCTACCGCACTCCAGCCCGCCCGTACCCGGCGCAGATCCACCGTTAAGCGATGGACTTTCACACCAGACGCGACGAACCGCCTACGAGCTCTTTACGCCCAATAATTCCGGATAACGCTTGCACCCTACGTATTACCGCGGCTGCTGGCACGTAGTTAGCCGGTGCTTATTCGAAAGGTACACTCACTCACGCTTGCTCCCAATCAAAAGCGGTTTACAACCCGAAGGCCGTCATCCCGCACGCGGCGTCGCTGCATCAGGCTTGCGCCCATTGTGCAATATTCCCCACTGCTGCCTCCCGTAGGAGTCTGGGCCGTATCTCAGTCCCAATGTGGCCGGTCGCCCTCTCAGGCCGGCTACCCGTCGTAGGCTCGGTGGGCCGTTACCCCGCCGACTACCTGATAGGACGCGACCCCATCCCATACCGATAAATCTTTCCCAACACACCATGCAGCATGTTGGAGCATCCGGCATTACCACCCGTTTCCAGGAGCTATTCCGGTGTACAGGGCAGGTCGGTCACGCATTACTCACCCGTTCGCCACTCTCACCCAGGCCGAAACCCGGGATCCCGTTCGACTTGCATGTGTTAAGCACGCCGCCAGCGTTCATCCTGAGCCAGAATCGAACCCTCCACAAAAAACATGCGAAAGAGCATCGACAGATGACTCTCAAAACAAAAAAGACGAGAACATCCTTAAGGAAGGACATTCACACAAAACCCCGCCGCAATTCAACCCAACCAAGGGAACCCACCAAAAAAGCAGGCCTGCAGCGGACTGGCAATCATTGACTATAAAGAAGTAGTACAAACACACTCTTGAGTTCTCAAACCACCA
>NZ_RZJP01000006.1:14863-16481 GCF_008698085.1 Bifidobacterium callitrichos | reverse complement strand
AGCAGGCCTGCAGCGGACTGGCAATCATTGACTATAAAGAAGTAGTACAAACACACTCTTGAGTTCTCAAACCACCAAGCACCAGCCCGAAAGGCTTAATCCAGGGGACCAACCCCCGTGCTGAGCAGCAAGAGATAAACTTACACCCGATGGCGTCATGATGCAAGCGAAAGGACGCAAAAACCTAGGGAAACGGCTCTATCAAGCGGTTTCCACGGCGTGTCGCAACAGCCCTAATCGCTGGTAGTTACAGGCTAACGCATGCCGATGAAGGGAAAAGACCATCCGCCCGAAATTCGGGACACCGAGTCGTGAACGGATGGTGAATCGAAAATGGCATCGAACCGGGGCAGACCGGATCAGGTGGGGGCAACGACCACGATGGACGCGACGCAGAGCAACGCGGCGACCACCACGGTACCGATCCACACCGGTGTCCGGTTGCGGTCGGAGATGAGCGAGCAGGCGGCGATGACGTCCAGCGCTAGACCGACGACGCCGAACACGGATACATCGTCCCACAGCGGCATCATCGCGAACACCGCGGCGATGACCGCAAGGGCGATGCCTGCGATGGCGAATCCCCTAGTCATCTCGTTCGGACGTCGTTCCGGCTCGGAGGGCTCCATCTGCGGAACTTGCTGCATCGGCATGGGCTGCACGGGTTCCATGGGCAATGGCGCTCCCACAGGCACCACAGGCTGAGGCTGATAGGTGGGTCCCACGGGGATGGGGCCCACCGACCGCTGAACCTGCGGTGGGATGTTCCATCACAGCAATCCAAGCGCCGATGTCGAGCTCGCCGCCACACCGGCTATGATCGCAATCGCGAAGATCAAGACGTAGATCGCAACCACTACGATCACCGACACCAGCGCGCCCTTGCCGGCCCTATGCGCGTTCTTCGGCTGGGTGTCCTTTCAGACGAGCCACAGGATGAGGCCGACGACGGGGATGAAGAAGCCAAGCACGGCCCATCCGAACGAACCGGTGTCTGCAGGGTTGGCCTGTGGTGAGTACGGGGCGTATCCGGGCTGCTGCTGGTACTGAGGCGCGTATTGCGGCGCCTGCGGATGATTCGGATATGCCTGCGGCTGGGCGGCGTTCGGAGTGTACTCCGGCTGTTGTTGCTGCGGTTCCGGGTTGACGTTGGTCATCGTTATTCCCTTCTCACTTCGATGGCGGAATCCTCCACTGGCGATTCCTCGGCCAGTCTCTATGACGCGCCAATGCATCACAAGGACTCCCCATGCCCAATTGTACTTCCGGTTGCCATTCATGCACAGGAGGACGCACGAAGACCGCGAAGAGACATCCAAGCGAGAAGCGATGAACGTGAAGTGGAAACGACTGCATCAAAGGAAAAACTACGGCAAAAGACAAAACCGTGTTAAGGGTGTAAAGAGCATCGAGAAGAAAGTTCACGCGGAAACGTTGCTGAAGCGTGAAAGCGAAAAGATCGAAACGATCGGCGATTTGCGGCAGTTGCGAAATGTGGATAACTCCGATTTTCGCAAATCGCTATAACAACTATAACACTATAACAACTATAACAACTATAAGCGGCCCCGAAAACCGTTGTGGCAGTAGGGCTGAGTGCGTGTCGCTCAATACGATA
>NZ_RZJP01000006.1:0-14768 GCF_008698085.1 Bifidobacterium callitrichos | reverse complement strand
CGATAGTCCACTATTTTCAATACGATAGTCCACTATTTTCAATACGATAGTCCACTATTTTCAATACGATAGTCCACTATTTTCAATACGATAGTCCACTATGCCAAGTTGCGAAAACTTGAGATTAATACGATAGTCCACTAAAAATCAATACGATAGTCCATCATTTTGCGGAGTTATCCACAGGTTTTGGGACAGTTTTGAGACACTTCGAATCTCACAATGCGGACAAAAAAGTGAGATTTTTGACTGTTTGCCCGGGCGTGTCGCGAGTGTGAGGCGGACTGTTTTTGCACTTTCGAAGCCAGTGTTGTCCCATGGTTTTCAATACAAAAGTCCATCTTTTACTACGTTGTCATAAAAATGGCTCTTCGGGTGTTTGTGTGGGTGTGGATCATTGGTCTGGCCTGCTGGTTATTGGCGTCCGGGGAGTTGGAGGTTGAGTCCGCCGCATTTGAGCATGACGAGGCTGATGAGGTTGTCGAGGTTGCGGTAGCCGTAGCCGATTTTGATGGTGGTCTTGATCTTGTTGTTGATGGCCTCGAGTCTGGCGTTGGATAGTCCTCTGCGGATGGTTGTGAGGATGTCGAAGTGGCGTCTGGCGATCTTCTCTCCGAGCTGGACGAATCCGGGGATGCCGGACAGGAACGCGTCCGCGGCCCATTGGCGCAGCAGGGGCGCGGCCTCGTCCGCCGTCTGCTTGAGGATCATCCTGAGGCGTTCCTTGAGCTTGTACGCCTCCCAGAGGGTCTCGTTGGTGTTGGCGACGCATTCCAGCTGCGCCTTCTGCCCGGCGGTCAGGTCGCTCTCGTTCTTCAGCAGCGCCCAACGCGCGCCCTTGATCGGGTCCTTGGCGCCTTTCCGTGCCGTGCCGGCCTTTCTGGCCTCGCGCCATGCGGCGGTGCGGACCTTGTCGAGCGCGTCGGTCGCCCAGGACACGATGTGGAACCCGTCGAGGATGCGTTCGGCCATGGGGCACCAGCGGAACGCGCACTCGTCGATCCACCGGGCCCCGTCGCCGGTGATCACCCGGATGGAGGCGCGCTGGGCCGGCGTCAGCTGCTGGAAGAACAGGTCGAAGACCTTCTCCCCGTGCCCCGGGTGCATCCAGACCACGCGCCCGCGGTTGTGGTCGACGACGACCGTCATGTACCTGTGACCCTTGCGGTAGCTGGTCTCGTCCACGCCGATGGAACGCAGACCGTCGAACAGGCCAGCCCCCTGTTCGGCCCGCAGGTCGTCGGCGACCCTCTTGCACACGGGTCCCACGCTCTTCCAGTCGACGCGCATCAGCGCCGACACGGCACTTCTGGACGCGTGCACGCTCAGCCACGCGACCTGTTGCTCGAAGTCGTACGTGTACGCGCTCTTGCGTCTCGCCCACGGCACCATCGCGACCGTCACGCCATGCTCGGCGCAGGTCACGCGCCGTGGCGCGTACTCCAGGAAAAGCCTCGCGCAGCCGATGTCGAGATGCCGCCACCGTCGCGCGGGCAGACGGTCATACGGCCGGCCACGCCCGCCGCATTCGGCGCACCGGCCCGTGCCCCTCGCATACGGGCGGACCGGGACGACGACGATCTCACGGCCGGCGCGATCCCGTTCGATGCGGGGCGTGCCGATCACGACGTTGGCGGGCAGGTGCAGCATGCGCTTGAGCGCGCCGGCTGATATGGTGGGCACAGGCGTTCCCCTGTTCTTCGGTTCTATTTCTTGGCGGAAACAAACCTAACAGGCGAACGCCCCTTCCATACCCGCACACACAAAAGCCCCGGCCACGACGCCGAGGCTCAACACCCCACCACACAAACTGGCGAAGGCTCTAAAAAAATACTACATGCGATAATGGTGCCATGAGCATGACGATGAGGTTTGGCGGTTTTGGGTCCGGGGTACGTGCATGGGTCTCCTGAACGGTTGGATCGCTTGCGGCTGCGGCCATGGGTGGCGCATGCGCGGCGCATATCGCCATCAATGAGCGTTTCACATGTGCCGCACTGCATGGCTGGTCGCCTTCGGAAACTGGAACTGCGGAGTCGGCCGTACGGCAGTGCGCATCGGATCCATCGATCGCGTGGATACTGGCGATGGTGGCATTGGCGTTTGCGCTCGTCGTCGACGCCTTGGTGGCGAGGTCGGCACGGAACCATTCCGGCCCGCTTTGGACATCCTGACTGGTCGGCACGAACTGGACGCCGTTCCTGGTCTACGGCGCCGGCGTATGGGGTCGCCCACGGCCTGACATCCGGTGTGCGGTTCGGAAATGCGAATATATGGCTGATTTCCGCCATGGTTATCGCCGATGCCATCGCCGTCTCGGCGAACACCATTGAGGGGATGTGCACGCTGCGGATCGATCGCGAGAACGGCGTCGTCACGCCGGTCTTACGCATCGGTCTTGATGCCTCGGCACGTAATGTCATCCTGTGGGTGGCTGCGATCGACATCGTGGCAGCGATCCAGTTCGGCGATCTCGGCTTGAAGATCGCCGGGACGAGTCTTCCGGTGATCGTCCTGTGGGTGCCCGTACTTGCCTGTTCCGCGGTCGTGGTGCTCGCGATCCGTCGTTCTCGTCCATCACCGGACGGCTACGGCAGGGCGTTGATCGCCCAGCGCGTGCCGGCCGTCGTGGTCGCGGTTTGCATGATCGTCGCGATCCATTCGGATACGGTGCGCGTCGAGGCGTTGCTGTCCTGACGGAGGTTGGACGATAGTCCACCAAATTGCACTTTCCGGACGATCCGGCAGGCATGAAAACGACTCGGATGACATTGCGGCAGCGGCGTTCATGGGCATGGTCGATCTGTCGTCGCGACGAATGTGATGGACCTTTGCATTACCTCACATGCCGACGTTCGACGAGGCTTTTTTCGTTGCGATTCCAACGTTTTCGCGTATATGTGCCGAGCGTTCGCGCTGGATGTCGGCCATTACAAAGGTCCATCACAATGACAATCGGCGGCCTTCTCGACAGCCGTCGAGAAGGCCGCCGTGACAGCGTTTCCGTGTTTTCCTGAACCCAGGCAGAGGTCGCCGATGCATTCGGATGCATCCGAATAGTGAAACAGGTGGACTATCGTACAATCCTGTGTTTTCGTTGAGATTCCAACGAAAACACAGCGAAATCACCGTTGATCACGTCTTGTCGCAAGCCAGAGGCGTCGGAACGGCATGGGCCCGAGGCGTCTGCCGGCCAATACGATGGTCCACAATTTCGTCTGGAACGCCTGCCATGGGACCATATGCCGCAGGCGATTCCGTCCAGTCGCCGGGTAGGTCGAACCAGAACTGCAGAATCGGCTATTTCCCGCCGTTTTCGGATGGACTATCGTATTGGTTCAGAGCCGGATTCGAAGCTGGATCCACCGCGTCCGGCACGTCCTGTCCCACGGTCTCATCCATATACTCGCCGCCGATCAGGCGACGTGCAGCGATAGCGGTCGGACTCGGGTGCAGGGTCACACCCTTCTCGTCGACACTCACATGGACGGACGGGTACACATCGCGAACCTTGGCCAACGCTTTGCGGAACTTCGCGCGGAAGTTCTGCTTGCTGCTGATGCTGTCGCCGAACCGCTCGTACAACCAGTCCCAGGTGACGGGGAGGTCATGACGGAGATTGCGCATGCTGCCGGTCAGCCACACATAGGTGTCGTACGGCAGCACGCTGCGGCCGGACAGAAGCAGCGAGCTCGCCCGCGTATCAAACGGAGCCGATTCGCGCGCCAGACGCTCGTACACCTCCTTGGTGAGGACGAAGGCACTGCCGGAGAACGCGGCGTTGGTGTCGCTCTCCTTGAATCGGACGGCCTCGACGATCGGCAGGCTGATCATGTCGTGCATCTTGCCACCGGAGAAGCCTGTGGTCTTGCGGATCGTGATGTGGCTGGACAGCAGCAGACGCAGCTGCTCTTGGATCTTGTCGGCGGTTTTGCCACCGCGCTGCAGGCCGAGCTCGTTGCACATCTGCCAGATCGATGGGATGGTGATGGTGCGGGTCTGCGGGTCGACGTATTCGGTCTTCATCTTGCCGGCTGTGCGAATCTGCTTGGCGATCCACGCCATGATCAGTCGCGGATACTTGCCATAAGGAAACTTGCGCTTGCGTTCCTCAGGATCGATGCCGGCCTCGAGCACGTATTCGAGTGTGCCGTTGGTCTTGCTGACGAAATCGGTGTCCGTCGACGGCTGGGTGGGCGGAAACAGCGTCGAGGTGAGGATCGAGTGACCATACCAGATCTCCTTGCTGTCCGGCTCGCGCCGTTCGATGTCCGCAAGGGTCTGGGGCCGTATCAGTGAACGGCCTGGACCTGTGCTCTCCTCGATCGTCTTTCGCTTGTTCGCCATGCCCATAATCGTACAGTCCAGCGGAAGCGCCAACACGCAATATTTAATTAAATATATAAATAATTAATTATTTAATTAAATAATTAATTAGATTGGAAGGATTTGAGATTCATGCACGGCTTCATTTCACCGCTTTCGTCATGCAAGAGGCCCGTACGGCTCATGTCGCGTGGGCCTCATTACACCGGCCGGTGGTTGGGGAAACGTTCTGGTCAACCAGAAGGCGGTGACTACTTGACGACCTTGAAACCGCCAGTCCACGGAGTCTGCTCGGTCACGCCGAGGATGATCTGCAGGGCGCCGTAACCCTCGAGGTACTGGGCGCGCTTGAGCGCTCCGGCGTCGACGGTCTTCAGGCCTCCCGCCTCAACGAACGCCTTGACGGCGTTCTTGGCGTCCTCGTCGTCGCCCGCCAGCTGCACGACGGTCGGGGCGCCGTCGTTGACGCCGGCGGCCAGAGTCGCGGCGAACGTGGTGTTGAACGCCTTGACGATCTTGGACTGCGGCAGCTTGCCGGCGAGGTACTCGGCGGCGGAGGAGGCGCCCTTCGGCAGGGCGAGATCGAAGGTGGTGAAGTCGATCGGGTTGGACACGTCCACCACGGTCTTGCCGGCCAGCTGGTCGGCGTAGGTGGAGACGACCTCGCCGTAGGCGGGGAACGGCAGGGCGAGGACGACGACATCGCCCGCGATCGCGGCGTCGCCGAACTTGCCGGCGGTCACGCCGTCGGCTGCTGCTGCCGCCTTGTCGGGATTGCGGTCTATGACCTGGACGGCCGCCCCGGACTTGATGGCGATGCCGGCGACAGCGGATCCGATGTTGCCTGCGCCGAAGATGGTGATGTTGCTCATGATTGCCTCCCTGTGGATGTTCCAGTGCCGTGTGGCGTGCGTTTCGTGGCGTCGGCTCGGGGATCGCCCTGTAGCTTCCACGTTGGTTATCACTATATGACTCCTTTTGGGATATTTCAAGCTGAAATATATCAACTAAATATATATCGCAATGAAAAACCGTTGGAAAGTCGGCGTTTGCCGGCAATTCCCTTCGCTGTCGCCATCGGCGTGTTGGCCTGAGATATATCACTCTGAGGTATTATGTGTGGCATGAACATCGTGGAGATCATGACTCTGGGATTCCTATCGGAGGAACCGCTGTGCGGCTACCGACTGCGCAAGAAGATGGAACAGCTGCAGGGATACGCGCGCGCGTTCAGCGACGGTACGCTGCACTCCGTGACCGGCAAGTTCGTCAAGGCGGGCTATCTGGGAGAAAGCTTCAGGGTGGTCAACGGCCGTCGCCTGCGCGAGTTCCATCTGGAGCAGGCCGGTCGTGACAAGCTGATCGACGAGCTCAGCAATGCGGACGGATACATGCTCACCGACATCACCAAGTGGTCGGTCGTCATGTCATTCCTGTCCGTCATCCCGGACGAGGAGAAGCGGCGCGAGGTGCTGCGACGCAGACTCGCGGTGCTCGACGGGGATGCACGCCGCATGTACAGCGACGGCGAGGGACCGATCGACAACGACAAGCTCACCGACAAATACCGCATCGCGATCACCGCCATTCATGACGCGGAGATCGAGGCGGAATACAAGTGGCTGGAGAAGGAACTCGGCGAGTGACTCGACGGTCCGGTGTAGGCTGCACCGGTCGTGTCAACCGTCCATCGCGTGGTGGGCATCCTGGTCCCGAGTATATCGAGCGGCTGTACGAGACCATGGAACGCGAGATCGGGCCCACGAACTGGTGGCCGGCCGAGACGCTGTTCGAGATCATGGTCGGAGCGGTCCTCACGCAGAACACCGCATGGATCAACGTCGACCGGTCGCTCGCGGCGCTGAAGGCGGCCGATGCGCTCGAGCCGCATGCCATCGTCGCGCTGAAACCCGAGGAACTGCAAGAACTCATACGCCCATCCGGGTTCTACCGAAACAAGGCACGCACACTGCAGTCGCTGAGCCAGTGGTACATCGAACGCTGCGACGCCGATCCGACCGGCGCAGCGAACATGACGGATGACGAACTGCGCTCCGAACTGCTGTCGCTGTTCGGCATCGGCGGCGAGACCGCCGACGACCTGGTGCTGTACGCGTTCTCCCGTCGCGCGTTCGTCGCTGACACCTACGCGCGACGTCTGTTCGCGTTCCTTGGGTTCGACGTGCCGGTCGGATACCCGGCGTTCCACCGGTCGTACGCGCCGGCGGTGCTCGCCACCGGTCTCGACGTCGATCAGCTCAAGGAACTCCACGGTCTCATCGACGAGTTCGGCAAGGCCTACCGCAACGACGACAAGGCCGGATCGTTCCTCGCCGGATTACGTTACTGATCGTCCCCACGGCTCCTCGGTGTCAGGTGGCGGCCTCGGTGTAATTCCGGTGCGTTGGCCCATCAAGAACGAGGCCACGCATGTAGACGGATGATGGCGGCTTCTTGGCTCTACTGTCAGTAAGGTTCGTTCGGTGCTGGCACACCTAAATCCCCACGAAAGCACCCGAGTGACACGGAAGAAAACGGCGTCATTTCAACGAAAATCCACTCGGAAGCTGCAGCGATCGCAGCCGAGGCGCGGCTGAGGGCCAAAACCGAGAAGAAGCGCAGGGCATTGTTCGATACCGCAGCGAGTGAGAATACTCGACAGACGATGGGGAGACGCAAGAATCGATTCGGGTGAAGATCACCGTCAGTCACTTCATTGGATCGTCTGCCTATGACCGTCAAGCGGCATCCATGGAAAACCGTCGACTGTCGGATGCTGACTTCCGGAGAGCTCTGAAGGATGAAGGCGCCCATTGACCGAGAATTCTGCAATTACAGAGATCGACGGTTCTTCCTGGTAGCGAATCCGTCTGCAAAGTCGGATTCAGATGCAGTGACTTCTTCTCCGTCGTAGATGCATTGTGCTAATCTGATAATTAATTAAATAATTAATTAATTATTGAAAGGGGCGTCCGTGAGGATCACCATCGCGAATGCCAAGGGCGGAGTCGCCAAGACCACCACGGCCATCTACCTCGCCGCGGCGGCTACCATGCGAGGACTCGACGCCAGAGTGCTCGACGCCGATCCGCAATCGTCCGCAAGCCTGTGGGCCGACCTCGCCGACGACAACCATGACCCGCTGCCCTTCGACGTCGCGCCGGCGAACCTGTCGACGCTCGGCCGACTCAGGCCCGAGGCCGGCGAATGGTGTTTCGTCGACGCGCCGCCGTCCGGCCGTGTGCTCGAGAAGGCGATCGAGGTGGCCGACTTCGTCATCGTCCCGACGTCGGACTCCCCGATCGATCTGCAGCAGGCATGGGCGACGCTGCAGGCGGTCGACGGCAAGGTGCCGGCGGCGGCGCTACTCGTGCGCGCCGAGATCGGCACCACCGCATTCAAAGACACGATGACGGCGCTCGAGAACAACGACACCCCTCGGTTCGAAGCCGTGGTGCACAAGCGTCAGGAGATCAAGAAGTCCCTGGGCTGGAATCCCACCAAACTGTACGAATACGGTGACGTGCTCACCGAGCTCATCAAGGAGGTCAATCAGTGAAAGGCAACATGAAGGCGTACAAGCCGGCGTCCGAGGATCGCGAGATCAAGGAGATCCGGGACGTGTTCCGCAAGGACGACGCCCCAACCGACGATGAGAACCCGTTGGTCATGACCTCCATCCGCCTGCACGCCAAGACCCGCGCCGCCGCCAAGGTGTATGCGATCGAGCATGGCATGAAGATGCAGGAGGTCATCGAGAACGCGCTCTCCAAGTACATCGGCGAGCGGTGAGGCTCGATGGAATCGTGGTATTTCGGTAATTAATTAATTATTTAATTAATTAATTATGTAGGACGGCCTCGGATCAAGGATCCGTGCCGGCCTTTTGCATGACCAGAGGTGTGCGGGAGACGTTTCGTCGTCGCGCTGCCGCGGTACCGATCTACCGTAGATCGTCGTGATGCTGGTATGAGGCGATCGGCCCGTCCGACGACTTCCAGCCGTCGTCGCCGTGATACGCATCGGGCATGGACGCGGAGGTCCTCACCTCGGTCTTCAGCAGATACGCCTCGGCGAAATCCAATGTCGTGAACACCATCATGAACCTCCTTTACGTGAGTCATTCCCCTACCGCCGTACGCGATGGCGGCGCAACGGTGGCCCCTCCGTCGTTGAGGACCATGTAAGCACGGGGCTTCGGTCGCCACAAGAGGCGACGCATACGAAGATGCTATGGCCTGTTCAAGGCGGAGGCGATGACTTATGAGTACTGACGAGTATGGCGTGCGAGCCTGCGCGGCCGATCGGCCTCAGGTGGATGTTTCCTTTGATTCCGGTAACGGTACGGTGTGCGGTAATTATTTAATTAAATAAATAAATATTTAATTAAATAATTACCGCACTGGGACATCGCTCCGTCGTGCGGGCGACGGACGGAGGACGCGGGTTCGGACGCATATCAATCAACCGGACAACGACATCGCTCCTACACTTGGGAATCGGGAACGGTCGGATGATTGGAGGACGGTCATGAGCGTGCAATCCCCTTCCCCCTCATTTCGGATGCCCGGCAGGTTGCGGGCGCTGAACATCGGAGTCTGGCTGCTGCGGGTCTTCTGGTGGACGACGCTGATCGCGACCGTCGGGCTGGTCGCCGCGGCGTTTGCGATGATACCGCATGACTGGCCGGCATGGGCCGCCATCGTGCTGTCCGTGATCGTCGTGGAATCGATCGTCTTCTGGATCGGCATCATCGCCGTCTATCTGACCAGCGTCCAGCTGGGGCTGAAGATCCGGGTCATCGGCGTCATCTGCGGGTGGATACCCATCGCGAACCTCGTCGCGCTGCGGCTGATCATCCGCACCTGTCGTGAGGAAGTCCGGTTCGAGGGTGACAAGGAACGGCTCGACGCCTCCCGCGCGGCCTACCGGGTGTGCGCCACCCGATACCCGATCCTGCTGGTGCACGGCGTCTTCTTCCGTGACTCGAAGGTGCTCAACTACTGGGGGCGCATCCCCGGCGAACTGGAACGCAACGGCGCGACCGTATATTACGGAGGCCATCAGTCGGCCGCGTCAGTCGAGGACGCCGGTCGGGAGCTCGCCGCGCGCATCCGCCGGATCGTCGATGAGACCGGGTGCGGGAAGGTGAACGTCATCGCCCACTCCAAGGGCGGACTGGACATGCGTTGGGCGATCGCGCGCGAGGGGGTCGGCGGGCTCGTCGCATCGCTGACCACCATCAACACCCCTCATCGCGGCTGCGGATTCGCCGACTACCTGCTCTCCAAGGTCCCGGACGGCGCGAGGCACCGTGTCGAGGCCACGTACAACGTGGCCGCCGCCAGGCTCGGCGACCCGAACCCGGACTTCATGGCCGCGGTGAGGGATCTCACGCAGTCCGGATGTGCGCGCATCAATCGCGAGATCGGGCTGGGGTCATTCCCGGGCATCGTCTGCCGCAGCGTGGGATCACGCCTGCTGCATGCCACCACAGGCAAGTTCCCGCTGAACTTCACCTATCCGCTGGTCAAATGGTTCGACGGGCCCAACGACGGACTCGTCTCCCGGCCGTCGTTCCCGTGGGGCGACGACTTCGTCTGGGTCGAGCCGACCGGAAACCGCGGCATCTCCCACGCGGACATGATCGATCTGGACCGCGAGAACATCCCCGGATTCGACGTACGCGAGTTCTACGTGGGGATGGTCGCGGACCTGAAGCGTTGCGGACTCTGATTCGCCGGTCACCCGCGAGCCGATTGCCTGATGTCCTGATGCACGGGGAAACGAAAAGCCCGGCCGGTGGGCCGGGCTTTCAAGGAAAAGAAAGGAGAGAGAAGAAAGAAGGGATTCAGTTATCGCGGTCTGTTGTGGCCGTGATTCATATATAACCGCATGATGTTCAACGCATCATGGGTGCAGTCTGAAAGTTTCTTGAGAATCTACGTTCCCGGCTTGGTTTCTGGTTCGCGACGATGCCGTGCCGGCGGTCATGCGGAAGGTCGACGATTCCCCTCTACGATTCCCGAAAACGGTCGTTTTCGATACGATTTCGGAGCCGCATCGCGATGTCGCCGAAACGCCGTGTGAAGGATTCTCAAAACCCATCCCAAAATCAATGTCCCAAAACTCATCTAACTTGTCGGGTTATGGTACGTTCGGTGGCATGGAAAAGCGATTCGGATATGCCAGGGTGAGCACCGCGGGCCAAAGCGCGGATCTGCAGATCGACGCGCTCGAGCAGGCCGGGTGTGATCGGATCTTCATCGACGCCGCATCGGGCGCGAAGGCGCACCGACCGGAACTCGACCACATGATCGAGCTGTTGCGCGAAGGGGACGTGGTCGTCGTCTGGCGGATGGACCGGCTCGGGCGCAGCATGCAGAACTTGGTCGAGCTGATGAACCGGTTCCAGGAGCTGGGCGTCGGATTCGTGAGCCTGACCGAAGCGATCGATACGACCACGCCGGGCGGCATGCTCACGTTCAATCTCTTCGCCGCGCTGTCGCAGTTCGAGCGTGATCTGATCCGTGAGAGGACGCAGGCCGGACTCGAGGCGGCCCGTGCGCGCGGCCGTACCGGCGGCCGTCCGGCGAAGCTCGACGAGAGGCGGATCGACGAGATCCATCGCCTGTACGACTCGAAGACGCTGACCGTCAGGCAGATCGCGGAACTGATGCACGTCAGCCGATCCACCGTCTACCGGCTGCTGGAGGAGCGGCGCACCGTGAAAGCTCGTAAAAGTGTCACGGCCGAATGAGCTGGAAGGAAATCGGATCTGGTATGCGGGAAGCAAGTACGCGTGTGAGAAGTAAGGCAACCAACGACCAATTAATGAATGACCAACCAACGACCATCAATCAACGTGCAATTACAACAGCGAATCGTAAGTTGCAGACCGGCTGTACCACGCTGGTGGCCGGTTCGTGTCTGTGATTGAGGGAGGGAGAGTAGGGAGCGGAGCGAACGAGCCCTTGCGATGAAGGCAAGAGCTCGCGAAGTGAATGATCACTCGATGGACTGTGACGTCGGTCGGTCGATCGGTCGCCTCGCTTCACTTTGGTGGGTGCCATTACCAGTTTTTTGTCTTTTTCCCACGACGGCGGCGAATCCCCGCGGAGCGTCTTGTGTGAGATGTCGGCCAGCCCGTTTATGCCATCTGCTGTCCGCGAGGTCTGTTGGGGATGCTCTACAACGAGCGACACCGCCGAGCTCGGCGCGTGTTTATTGGACGACGCGACGGTGGACCCGAGGGGGCGGATTTTCGTGGCGGACTGGCCCAACACTCCACGGTCACGAGCACGTATTACCAGTACGTGGTATACTCGCTGTGTATTTGTTTGTTTGGCCTCGACTTTACCAGAGTCGAGGCCGTTTTTTATATATAGCGTGTTGATCGTTTTTCCCGTGCGTCTGGCGGGGATCGACCGGATTACGTGATCATCAGGGAAGGAGCTCGGGCATGGCCATTGAAGTGTATGGAGCGGATTGGTGCGGCGACTGCAAGCGCGCGAAGGCGGCGCTGCAGGAGTTCGGCGCCGAATACGTCTGGCATGATCTGGAGAGCGAGGAGGGCGCCGCAGACAAGGCGGTGGCTATCAGCGGGCAGATGCACATCCCGGTCGTCCTCTACCCCGACGGCGCGTTCCAGGTCGAACCGTCGTCGACCGACATCAGGAACAAGCTCGGCGAGCTGGGACTGCTCAAGTAGTCGTGCAGTCGCATTGAAAGAAACGATGAAAAATGAAGGGCGCCCTCACGACTTGTCGGGAAGTCGTGAGGGCGCCCTTAGGCTAGGCTTTGTTTCCCGTCGTCCGTCGACTCAATCCGGTCGGGACGTATAGACGGGCGGCGTGCCTGCGTGGTCTGCGCGAGCCGATGCCACGTTGAGGTATCAGCCCTCGATGGCGATCTGGTGCTTGGGCTCGACCTGCGGGGCGGCCTGCATCTTCGGAACCTGGATGCACAGCGTGCCGTTGTTGTACGAGGCGTGAATGTCGGATTCCTTGACCTGGTCGCCGACGTAGAAGCTACGAGAGCAGGAGCCCGCGTAGCGCTCGCGACGCAGCCACTTGCCGCTTTCGGACTGGGCGTCATCGCTCTTGTCCTCATGCTCGCCGCTGCGGGTGGCGGACACGGTCAGGTAGCCGTTGTTAAGCTCGAGGTTGATGTCTTCCTTCTTCATACCGGGCATGTCGATGTCGACGTCGTAGCCCTTGTCGGTCTCGCGCACGTCGGTGGACATCATGTTGGCGGGCATGACGGCGCTCATGCCGCTGTCCGTGTTGCGCCAACCCTCGAAGAACGGGTCATCGAACAGATCAGAGAACATCGTGTCATTCATCAAAGCCGGAAACATTGCCATAATCGGTACTCCTTGACTAGGAGGGAACGCGGCTTGGCTACCGTCGCACCCCGCGCCGCCTGCCGTGGCGGCGTTCGCGCGATGGATATCGTGGCCGGTTCCGGAACCTCTCCCGAGGCTCTCACCTTCGCCTTTCACTTCCCTCAATTCCCGCGGCGGGGAATCATTCCGGTGTTTTACCCACGGTGAACATCGGCGGGGAATCGCGGGGATTCACCGGGATTCGGCCGGAGGAAACGCTGGATGGCAGCCGAGGCGACTGTCGGGATAGTGGTCGGGGCAACGAGAAAGCCCGGCTGATCGGGCCGGGCTTCAAGGAGAGAGAGGAAGAAGAAAGGATTTGGGTTCGCGCTCTGGTCATCACCGCCTTTTCGTTGTCGTTCGTGGTCGTTGGTTCATATATAACCTCGCGAACTTCAACGGATCGTCCGTGCGGACTGCGAATCGCATGGGAATGCGGTTCCGGAATCATGGGAGACGGGGCATGGGCTATCAAAGGTGCGTCAAAGGTGCGCGAAACGAGATGAGCCCGGCGGATTGGGCCGGGCTCATCTCGGAGAGAGGAAGAAGAAGAGAAGAAGAAAGGTTCAATTATCACCGCCTGTGTGGCTGTGATTCCATATAACCGCATCGTATTCAACGCCTCATGCGTGATTCCTGAGAGTTTCTTGGAAACGGTGTGTCGCTCGTGTGCATACGACTTTCCGGCTATGGCGCATACGGGATGTTCCACCCGCCGCGCTGCATCACATTCCTGCCGTGACTTATCAGAACATTCCGTCACAATGGCGCAAAGAGCACAAGACCAGATGGAGGTGGATCGTGAACATTCGTACAGGCATCCGGGACGTCCGGTCGAACGCATGCGTGATCTTGGTCGGTCTTACGTACGCTCTATTTCTGGCATCTGTATTAGCGAGCATCCTCTTTGACGGCAGATACACTATGGCCGCTGTGTTGATGATCAACTTCTTCATCCCGCCGGTGTTGCTGATCGCTAACGGCGTGTATGCATCACGGGCAGAAACCTGCAGACAACCATGGCGTGCGGCGCTGTTCCCGATCCTGATACTTCTGTATCGGGGCACAATGCTCCGCAGGCGAGGCGTGCACGGCGATCACCGGCGACTGGTATCTCTCCTGGACGCCGCTTGACCAGTTCGGATGGTTCGTCATGTGTTCTCCGTCGCGTCGTTCCTCGGATTCGTCGTCGTGTCGGCTACCGGTTACATCGTCTCCCCATATGATGGATATCATGAGTGCAGTCTCCGGCATGGAAGCCGGAACCGACGACAGGAGCGACCATGACCATGCCGCAGCGGGTATTCGACATCATGCATTCCCCGGGAGTGTACTTCTGGGACGAGAGGACGATGGGTGTCGCCCAACGTGAGCAACGTGACCTGCTGTACGATATCAACGCCCTGCATGCCGACGATCCCAAGCGCAAGAAGCTGCTGAAAGCCTATTTTGGTTCGATGGGCGAAGGCGTATGGATCGAACCTCCACTGCATGCGAATTGGGGATGCTCGACGCATCTGGGCGACCATGTGTACGCGAACTTCAACCTTACGCTCGTCGACGACGGCGAAATCTTCATCGGCGACTATACGATGCTCGGGCCGAACGTCACTCTTGTGACGACCGGTCACCCGATTGACCCGGATCTGCGCCACAGGGTCGCACCCGCTCAGTTCTCTGAGCCAATCCACATCGGCAGCAATGTGTGGATCGGAGCCAATGTGACCGTGCTTCCAGGCGTCACCATAGGAGACAATTCTGTCATCGGCGCGTGCAGTCTGGTCACGAAGGACATTCCCACCGATTCGGTGGCCTTCGGATCGCCATGCCGGGTCGTGCGTGCGATCAATGACCATGATCGCAAATTCTATTGGCGGGATCGACGTATCGGGGACAGCATCCGGTCCTGACACGCGAATGGCTCGTGACCACTTGAGAGTGGTCACGAGCCATTTCTTCTCTTCGTATGCCGAGTGTGGTTTGGTGTGTGGGTATGGGTTGGGCCCCGGGAGCTGTTGCTCGACCGGGGCCCAACTATGTTTGGTAGCGGCGACGT
>NZ_RZJP01000005.1:49833-190962 GCF_008698085.1 Bifidobacterium callitrichos | reverse complement strand
GAAGCTAAGGCCTTGCACGGCGATGGTACTGCACCCGAGAGGATGTGGGAGAGTAGCACGTCGCCGCTACCAAACATAGTTGGGCCCCGGTCGAGCAACAGCTCCCGGGGCCCAACCCATACCCACACACCAACAACCATCCAGAAACCTCGGCGGCAATACGGCGTACGCTTGTCCGGGTATTTCCGGCACCATCCGTGAGAACGTACATTGATGACACGCCGCCGTACGTTCCTCCGGACATTCCCGGGAGGCTTCCGGACAACCGTACTCCTACAATCGGTATCCGTACGGTTATCCGGAAACCGATTGATAATACCCGCAAGAACGTACGCTGACAGGCAATGGCCGCATTCGCAGCCTGATTCTTATCGGGCGGACAAGGAGTTCTAGGCATGGCCGACCTCAATCCGCAGTCGCTCGTAACCCTGTGGCGCATCGAACAGTATGGTTCGTTCTCCGCCACGGCCAAGGCGACCGGATGGTCGCAGCCGGCCATCAGCCAGCAGATCAAGAAGCTGGAATCGCAGTGCGGCACCATGCTGGTCGATCGCACGCCGCACGGGGTCGAACTGACCGCCACGGGCGCGATGCTCGCGCGTCACGGCGAGGCGATCGCGGATCGGATGGAACGTGCGGAACGTGAGCTGAAGGATTATCGGGAGCGACGATTCGCGCATCTGACGCTCGTCGCGCCTCCGTCGATCTGCTCGACGATCGCGGCGCGCACGGTCGTCAAACTCGGCATGTACACCGACATCGAACTGAGCCTGACGCAGATGGAGCCGCCCGAGGCGATCGCCCTGATCGCACAGGGCAAGGCCGACGCGGCCGTCGTGTTCCGTTACAGCAGCATCCCCGGATTCCTGCCCATCGGCGACGATCTTGACTTCCAATCGCTCGGCACCGACCCGCTGCGGCTATTGGTGCGACGTTCGAGCGCCATCGCCCGCGCATACGAATCGGACGGGACGCCGGTGCCATTGTCCGCGGCCAGGGATGAACCGTGGATCGCCGGATGCGCGACCTGCCGCGCGAACCTCGTCAAGCTCGCCGCGCGCGCCGGATTCACGCCGGACATCCGCCACGCGACGGACGACTATTGGGCGACGCAGAACCTCGTGGAGGTCGGTATGGGCGTCTCGCTCGTGCCGGCACTGGACACGCATATCAATCTTGGTGAGGACCTCGTCGCCTGTCCGATCACGGATGATTATGCGTCTCGCGAGATCGGCGTCGTCACGCGTGCCGGTGACAAGCGGCCCGCTCTGCAGCCGCTCATCGAGGAACTCAAGCGTACCGCGTTGAGATACCTGATCGGCGGCAAACCGGCCTGAGAACGGAACACGGGTCGATAAGCAATCTTGCCAACGCCATCACGATTCCGGGGAGCGGCGTCGTTGAGCGGCCGATCCACGCCGGGAACAATGGGCGTCATGGATACGAAGAGCATCATCATCGACCGTCCCATGAACGAGACGGAGACCGACGGCGGCTTCGACGCCGCGCGCATCGACGCGGAGAGCATCGAGGAACTCGAACGCATCGGTTCGGACAAGTGGACGCGTCACCCCGGATGCATCGGGGCGTTCATCGCGGAGATGGATTACGGACTTGCGCCGTGCGTCGCCAAGGCCATCGAACAGGCGACCGAACGCGGAGCGCTCGGCTACATCCCCGACCCGTGGAAGAAGGAGGTCGCGCGATCCTGCGCCGCATGGCAGCTGCGCTACGACTGGAACGTCAACCCGGCGGTCATCCGCCCGGTGCCGGACGTGCTCGAGGCGTTCGAGGTGTTCCTGCGCGAGATCGTACGCGCCGGTAACTCGATCATCGTGCCGACGCCCGCCTACATGCCGTTCCTGAGCGTGCCGCGCCTGTACGGCGTCGACGTCATCGAGATCCCGATGCTGCGCGACGACGCGTCAGGGGAGTGGCTGTTCGACTTCGACGCGATCGAGAGCACGTTCGCCGCCGGCTGTCACGCGTTCACGCTGTGCAATCCCCATAATCCGATCGGCAAGGTGCTCACGCGCGACGAGATGCTGCGCATCTCCGATCTCGCGGAGAAGTACGACGTGCGCATCTTCTCCGACGAGATCCACGCGCCGTTCGTCTACCGGGGGTACACGCACGTGCCGTTCGCCTCGATCGACGAGCGGACCGCGAGGCAGGCGTTCACGTCCACATCCGCCTCGAAATCGTTCAACATCCCCGGCACCAAGTGCGCGCAGGTGATCCTCACCAACCCCGACGACCTCGACCTGTGGATGCGCAACGCGGAATGGTCCGAGCACCAGACCGCGACCATCGGCGCGATCGCCACCACCGCGGCCTACGACGGCGGCAGCGCATGGTTCGACGGGGTATTGAAGTACATCGAGCGCAACATCGCGCTGGTCGATGACGAGATGCGCACGCGCTTCACGCGTGTGGGCTACATTCCGCCGCAGGGCACGTACATCGCGTGGCTCGATTTCTCGCCGCTGGGCATTGACGATCCGGCCGCGTACTTCCTCGAGAAGGCCGGAGTCGCCTTGACCGACGGCCGCGAATGCGGCGAGTGCGGCGCCGGATGCGTGCGCATGAACTTCGCGATGCCCTATCCGCTGCTCAGGGAGTGCTTTGATCGCATGTATGAGGCGTTGCGCGCGGACGGGCTGTGCAGCGAATCATTCTCAATAGCAAACGTGTGAGCCTACGAAGTACGCGAATCGCACATGCCTGACGTCGAAAGGGCGCAATTCCGGGCTTTTTCGACATGTGCGATTGTGCGGGAATGTGTGATTGGCTCACACGTTTCTTACTGAGAACGATTCGCTGTAAGCTGACAGGCATGTACACCGACATCATCTTCGATTTCTGCGACGTGCTGGTCGACTGGAGGCCGCGACGCGCCGTCGAGGGCCTGTTCCCCGACGACGTGCTCGACGCGCTCTTCGACCGGCACGACCCGTTCGGTTTCTGGCATTACGACATCCTGTCGGACCTTGGCTGGAGCGAGGAACAGGTCCTCGCCGAGTACGCGTCGCGGCACGGCATCGGAGAGGAATCAGGCGGCAAAGTGCGTCAGCTGGAGGCGTACGCCGCGTATTTCCGGCGTCAGCGACTCGCGCTCGCCGGCATGCTGCCGGGCATGGCCGCGCTGCTGCGCGATCTGGACGCGGCCGGCGTACGCTGCTGGGGGCTGACCAACTTCACCGTGAAATACGTGGACGCGGCGCGCGAACTGTTCCCCGCGCTGAACATCCTGCGCGATGTGGTCGTATCCAGCGCCGAGAAAATCCACAAGCCCGACGCGGAGATCTACCGTCGGGCGGTCGCGCGGTTCGGCGTCGACCCGGAGCATACCGCGTTCGTCGACGACAAGCAGCGCAACGCCGACGCCGCGTCGGCCGCCGTACCGGGCCTGACCGGCATCCGGTTCGTTGACGAAGCGACGCTGCGCCCCTTGCTGCTCGGGCAGTGAGAGTCAAGATGAGAGTATGAAGCATACGATGCGTGTCAAGGTGTTCATTCGTGAGCGTGTATGCCGGTCGGAGTTCGATGCAGGGGACGTCCCCGGCAGATTGGTACATCTGCTTGCGCTCGAGAGCGGTGGCTACTGCAGCTGACCGAATACGTCTATAAACACGGTCGTCACGGCTGGCTCATCAAGACCTTATAGTGGTGCATATCGGTGATGCGATTTCAAGGGAGAAACGAATGGACAATTCAAGCGAGATACCTGTCGAATCGGATGCATGGCGTGACGGGATGATCAAGGATCTCACCCTGATGCTGTTGTGGCTGACATCATGGGATGAGAGTTCCAAGACCGAGGGCGCCAAACCCTTGCTGCGCTCGTGGGTCAGCTACAGCTGGGGCGCCGTGGATGCGCTACGTGATGAACAACTGGTAGAGGGGCGCAAGGGCAACAAGTCCGTCTATCTGACGGAGCAGGGAGTTGGTCTCGCCAAGGCATTGGTCGATCGGTATCGGATCATGACCGGTGGTGGCGCTGCGAACGGTGTGCATCATGCGCATCATGACATGTTCGCGGAGATGATGGAAGACATCGACACTCTCACCGAGCAGGAAGCGCAGATGGTGGTGATGTCGCTGATGGCACGCGCGGCAGGTCGTCCTGACCTCGATCCCTCTGATGAACGGAACGATCCCGAACACGTCTTTGGTCCGCACGGATTGGTGACGATGCTGGAAAGCGATGGCGACCAATCCCGTGCGGATCGTTCGGGCCTCGATCAGTTCCGCGGATACGCCAGCTACGGTGATTCAACACCGATGGATGATATCGCCGAACATATTGACACGAAGTACGTAGACGTCGATGATCCGCGTTCCTTCCTGTTACGCGTGACTTTGCGTCTATACGATGCGACGTCACCTGACGGCAAGCCACTGGTGTGCTGGCGTGAAATCGAGATGCCGGCCGGATCGTCCTTCACCGACCTGCACATGGCCATCCAGCATGCGTTCGACTGGAAGGACTACCACCTATGGAACATCCAGCTGAACAGTCGCGGTGTGAAATACCAGTTGGAGTCCTCGTCGAACGAGAATTCGTTCGACGACTACTGGAGCCGGCGTACGCCCGCCGACGCGGACACCGTGCGTCTTGATGAAGTGTTCCCGCGCAGCCGCACCGCGCTGTACACGTACGATTACGGCGACAACTGGGAACACGAGATCAAGCTTGTCAAGACCAACAAAACAAGCGAGATCGAACATCCCACGGTTTGTGGGAGTGAGGGTGACGCACCTCCTGAAGACGTCGGAGGACCATGGGGGTTCGCCGAGTTCCTCAAGGCGTATACCGACCCGAACCACCCCGATCACAAGTCCATGGTCGAGTGGAAGAAAGGGATCGATTCACTGTGACGTCATGTTGATGCGTCAGCTGCCGCTGTCGATGTACACCCAGCCGCGCTCGGCGTCGGGCGAGCCGGGCGCGTAGGCGTAGTAGTCGTGCCAGCCGGTCGTTGTACCCCGGTTGAACCCGTATCCGTAGGCGCTCTGGTGCGCGCAGGTGAAGTCGGTGGTGAATACGGCGACGTGGTCGATGCCGTACTTCCTGATGGCGCTGTACACGGAGGAGCCGCTGTCCGCGCCCGAGTTCTCGACCATCCGAACCTCCAAGCGCAGCATGTCGTCCGAGCGGGTTTCGTCGAAGGTGACGCTGTCGATCGAACAGCCGTGCAACGACTGCTTGCTTTCAAGCATGGCGTCTATCGCGTCGTCGATCTGCGCGTGCATGAATCCGGTGCCGTCCGTGGCGATGACGTATCGCGTATGACTGGTGTCGAGCGGTTTGTACGGCAGCCAGATCCAGAAATACGCGATGACGGCGAGCGCGACGACGACCGTCAGCGCCTTCCAGTGCCGCGCGATCGTCCGCAGCATGTTCATGTCGCCAAGGTTCATGATGTCAAGGTTAGTCGCCCTTGGTATCAGGCGGTCCGGGCCGCGGCCGTGCGCGTCGGGTCCTTCTGCAATGTCAGGAAGACGAGGGCGACGACGAGGAGGATCGCGATGGACAGGACGCCGAGGGAGGCGTTGCCGGTCAGGGTCGTGGTCGTGGCGACGAGGAACGTGCCGAGGATCGAAGCCGTCTTGCCGAAGATGTCGTAGAGGCCGTAGTACTCGTTGGCGTGCTCCTTGGGGATGATCTTGCCGTAGTAGGAGCGGGAGAGCGCCTGGATGCCGCCCTGGAACATGCCGACCAGAATCGCGAGGATCCAGAATTCGACGGCCGACTTGAGGAAGAACGTGGCGAAGAACACGATGCCCATGTACGCGACCACCGCGGCCATGATCATCGGCTTGCATCCGAAGCGGCCGGCGAGACGCCCGTAGATGATCGCGCACGGGAAGGCGACGAACTGCGTGACCAGCAGGGCGACGACCAGCTGGGTCGAGTCGATGCCGAGCTGCGTGCCGTACGACGTGCTCATCGAGATCACGGTGTTGACCGCGTCGATGTAGAAGAAGAACGCGATCATGAACATCCACAGCGGCTTGTTCTTCACGAGCTTGCGCAACGTGCCGGCCAGTTCGGTGAACGTGCCGCGCACGGCCTCGGCGGCGTGGTCGCGGGTGGCGCGGTAGTGGACCTGCGTGTAGCTGGTGATGAGCGGGATCGTGAACGCCACCCACCAGATGGCCGTGATGATGAACGCGGCGCGCGTGCAGGCGGCCGTCGACCAGCCGAGGATCGAGGGGCCTGCGAAGATCAGGGCGATGCAGGCGATGAACGGGATCGTCGAGCCGACGTAGCCCCAGCCGTAGCCGTGCGAGGAGACCTTGTCCATGCGTTCGTTCGAGGTCGTGTCGATGAGCATCGAATCGTAGAACGTGAGCGAGCCGTTCAGGCCGATCGTCGCCAGCACGTAGACGATGAGGAACGGCAGCCAGGTCAGCGGCAGGGCCATCGCGCAGCACATCACCACGCCGGTGCCGAAGAAGCCGAGGAAGAACTTGATCTTCATGCCCTGCACGTCGGCGATCGAGCCGAGCAGCGGCATGAGCAGGGCGATCACCAGCGAGGCGATCGTCTGCGCGTAGCCCCACGCGGACACGATGTTGCCGTCCGCCGGCATCAGCGACTTCGCGTAGATCGGGATGACGGCGGTCGACAGCAGCACGAACGCGGAGTTGCCCACGTCGTAGACGATCCACTTCTTCTCACGCGCGGTGAGCCTGGCGGAGGCGGGCAGGGCCGCGGCGGTGCTTTCGGACATGTTCACTCCTCGACGAATCCGTGGGGGCGTTCGGTGGAACGTCCAGACCATCTTTAATCGTACGGATGCGTGGCGCCGGTGTGGGCCGTGCATAGGTGAACGCAGGATGAACTTATGTCGAGGCGCATATAGGCGCATAGAGGAGACGTTTCTTAGGCAGATTTTGCGTTTCCTAGGCAGGTCGCGTCCTGATCACGTCCTGTGCCCGGCGCGGGAGGCGCGGAAAACCAACGGTTTCTTTCGTGCCTCCCGCGGTCGCCGACCACCCGCCTGCCTAGGAAGTGAGAAAAGTGTCTAGGAAATGGTCATGTCAGTGCGAGGACGGCGATTCGGACGGCGATTCGGGATCCACTCCGGCGAGCTGGATGGCCTCGTCGGCGGACGGGCAGACCGGCACGCCGGCGTGGGAGCGCTGGATGGCGATCGAGGCGGCCGCGTTGGCGATGTTCACCGCATCGGCGAGCGACCAGCCCTTCGCGAGCATCGCGCACATCGCGCCGGTGTGGCAGGAGCCGGCGGAACGCGTGTGGACACCCTTGGTCGGGTAGCCCTCGACGTGCAGCACGTCACCGCCCGGCTCGCGCACCCATGCGCCGCGTGCGCCCGCGCGTACGATCAGCGGGGCGCGCAGCGTGTTGCCGAGTGCGTCGCACAGCGCGTTCATCGCCTTGTCGAAGCCGCCGCCGACGGTGAGGGTGTCGCCCTCATCGAGGGCGATGCCGAGGCGTTCGGCCAGCGTCGTCGCCTCCTGGCGGTTGCAGGACCAGATCGGGCGGGCCAGCACCAGATCCTCGAGCAGATGGTCGTTGACGAGCTTGAGCGTGTTCGTGGGGTTGATGACGAGGTGGTACGGCCGCTTCCTCGGATCGCTGCCGGCGCGGTCCATGAATTCGTCGATGCCGGCAGCCGTGTGGTCGAGCAGCGTGTTGCCGGAGATGTGGACCACGTCGCCGGCGCCCGGTTCGAGCGTGTCGAACGTGTGTTCGTCGCCTCGCGCCTCGGCGCCGTAGTGCGCGACGAACGTCTTGCGGCCGTCGCCGTCGTGGAAGACGAGACGGAATCCGGAGTCCACGTCGAGCCGGCTCGGTCCGACGTGGACGATGCCGTCCTCCTCGTACGCCTTGCGGATCATCGACGCCCATACGCCGTTGCCGATGACGCCCGCGTGCTCGGCGGGCACGCCCATGCGGCTGACCGCATCGAGTACGCGGTAGCTGCCGCCGATCGCCGGATGCGCGGCGTCCGCGACGGTGAATCCGCCGCTCGCCGGCAGCGAGTCCACATCCATCATGATGTCGACCCACACCTGACCGAGCGAGATCACGGAGGGGGTGTGGTCCTTCGCCTCGCGCTCGCGGTTGCGTTCCTCCTCCTTGTGGCGGCGCAGCTCCTCCTCCGCCTCGGCCTTTCTTCTGGCGATGAGCTTGCCGAGCATGGTCTCCTCGTTGACTGTCAATCCGAGCATCGTGTCCTCCTTGTGCCCGTGGAACCTCCGAATGTTTTATGTTGTCGGGTGCTGCAGGTTCCGCATCCTTGCGTGCGCCTGTGCCCCTGCTTTCAGTTCTACCGTGATTCTATGCGAACACGCTGGAAGCGCAATGGACAATATCCCGACGCTGATCCGTTTTTCCGGCGGGTTCGATGACGGTTTGACGCCGGATCGGAGGCTCGTGGCGGGTAGCATACCACGCCGTGGTTGCGTTTGTCCCCATTTCAGGATATATTCGTGAAGTTGTGTGTTCGGCTAGATGCAATCGGCGCATATCTGCATAGACCTATAGTCATATGCCCGATGTGTGTAGACGCGTCCGGCCGGAACGCGAAAAGACTTGACAGTCAAGGTTAAAGGGAGTCCATCATGGCAGCTCGTTGTGCAGTGTGCGGCAAGGGTCCGCAGGTCGGATACACCGTGTCTCACTCGCATATCCGCAACAAGCGTCGCTTCCGCCCGAACCTTCAGCCGGTGCGCACCACCGTCGACGGCCAGAACGTCCGTATCGCCGTGTGCGCCAAGTGCCTCAAGGCCGGCAAGGTCCAGCGCGTGGTTGCGTGAAGTGCGCGATAGCATAAGCGTTACGAAGCCCCCATCGGTTCGCCGATGGGGGCTTTTGCTATTGGCGTAGGCTCGCGTGGTCGGGAGCAGTGTGGCGTTGGCCGGTGCCGTCCGCGTATGCGGGAACAATGGATTGCCATGAGCATCAAGCTGGCTACCCGGGTCGCCTCGCTGCTGGCGAACAAGCGGCGTGCATCCACGCTCAAATCGTTCGGCATCAGAACCATCGGCGACGCGCTGACCTACTATCCGTTCCGCGTGTCCGATCCCGTTCCCGCACGCGCTGTAAGCGAGGCGCGGATCGGCGAGCCGATGGCGTTCGTGGCGACGGTCGTCTCGTCGCGCGTGGCGACCGGTCGGATGCTGCGACTCGAGGTCATCGTCGACGACGCCATCTATGCGGCGACGCGCGGCGTCGCCTCCGGCAGGGCCCGCCTTGTCTTCTTCTCCGGCAAACGCAGCTACATCGACTGGATGGCCGCCCGGCTCACCAACGGCGCCACCGTGGTCGTCGCCGGCACCGCGGGCGAATACATGGGCCAGTTGCAGTTCACGCATCCGCAGATCCTCACCGTGGCGCCGGGCAATCCGCTCGGCGGCAACACCCGCGCCGCACGCGCCGCCCGGGCCGCCGACCCGTGGCTCGCCTTCTCCCCGGACATCGACATCGAACGCAAGGTGCGCGACCGCTCCCCGCGCACTCAGCGCAAGCCCTCCTACGATGCGCCCTCGCCGATCGAGGGTCTTGCGCGCGTCTGCCGGCCGCGACCCGTCTATCACGCGTCCGCGCGACTGTCCAGCGAACGCATCCACGAGACCATTCTGAGCCTGATGTGGGCGCTCGGCGGACGTGACATCGCCGCGCCCGGCACCGACGACATCATCCTGCAGTCGCGCGGCGACGAGGAGGAGTTCACCGGCACGCTCGCCAAGGCCATCCCCGACGTGCTGCCCGAGGACGTGCGCGCCGCACGCGGCCTCATGCACCGGGCCGACGCGTTCCGTGCGATCCACGACCCCAAGACGGTCGAACAGTTCCACAAGGGCATCGAGACGCTGCGCTACGAGGAGGCGTTCGTCTGCCAGAGCGCCCTGCTCAAGGCGCGCAACAGCGCGCATCAGTCGCCCGCCACGCCCTGCCCGCTGAACGAGGGTGAGGGGGAGGACAAGGGCGGCCTGCGCGACCGGTTCCTCGCCTCGCTGCCGTTCACGCTGACCGACGGCCAGCGTACGGTCGTCGACGACATCGCCCGTGACATGTCCGGCGAGCGTCCGATGCGCCGTCTGCTGCAGGGTGAGGTCGGCTCCGGCAAGACCGTCGTCGCGCTCGCCGCGATGATGCAGGCGGTCGGAGCGGGGCATCAGGCCGTGCTCGTCGCTCCCACGCAGGTGCTCGCCGAACAGCACCATGACTCCATCGGCCGGATGGTCGAGGGACTGGACGTGCCGGTCACGCTGCTGACCGGCGGCATGCGGCTCGCGGCCCGGCGCAAGGCGCTTGCGGCCGCGGCCAGCGGCGAACCGGGCATCATCGTCGCCACGCACGCCGCATTCTCCAAGACGTTCCAGGCGCCGAACCTCGCGCTCGTCGTCATCGACGAGCAGCATCGCTTCGGCGTCGAACAGCGCGATTCCCTCAGCGCCGAATCGGCCGACGGCACCGTGCCGCACCTGCTGGTGATGACCGCCACGCCGATCCCGCGCACCGCCGCGATGACCTGGTTCGGCGATCTCGACATCTCGTGGCTGACCGAACTGCCCGGCGGGCGCAAGCCGATCCGCACGATCGTCGTCGACGAATCGGACGGTCCGACGATGGGCCGCATGTTCGCGCACATCCGCTCGCGCATTGACGCGGGGGAGCGCGCGTACATCGTGTGCGCCCGCATCGACGCGGACGGTGCCGATGCCGCGGATGGTGCCGGTGACGCCGATGCCGCGGACGACGCGACGGGCGGGGACGACGGCATCGACGACCTGTTCGAGGTGCTGGACGAGAACGGCGATGCCGTCGCCCGGCCGCCGCTGCATTCGGTCGCGGAGATCACCGAGCGGCTCAAGGCCCTGCCGCAGTTTCGGGGCGTGCGGTTCGCGACTCTGACCGGACGCGACAAGGACGACGTCAAAACCGCCGTCATGGCCGATTTCGCATCCGGCGAGACGCCGATCCTCGTCGCCACCACCGTCATCGAGGTGGGCGTCGACGTCAGACAGGCCAGCTGCATCGTCATCTTCGACGCCGACCGGTATGGTCTGTCCCAGCTGCATCAGCTGCGCGGCCGCGTCGGGCGCGGTGGCACCGACAGCTGGGCGTTCCTCGTCTCGCGCGCCGAGGCCGGGTCGATCGCCGCGCAGCGACTGGACGTCATCCGCGGTTCGCTCGACGGCGCCGAGATCGCCAAGGCCGATCTTGAGCTGCGCGGCGCTGGCGACGTGCTCGGCGACGCGCAGTCCGGCGCGAAATCCAGCCTCAAGCTGCTGCGCGTCGTCAAGGACGCCGATCTCATCGTCGACGCGCGCGAACGCGCGGAGCGTCTGCTCGCCGACGACCCGGATCTGTCCGGCAACCCGCAGCTCGCCGGCGCCGTGCTCGATTTCACGCGCGGCAACGAGACCTTCCTGACCTCCAACTAAGGTCGATCATCATGCGTGTGATTTCCGGACGATTCAAAGGCATGGCGCTGACCACGCCGAAAAGCGTGACCCGCCCCACCACCGACCGCACCAAGGAGGCGATCTTCTCGCGTCTCGACTCGTGGGGCGTGCTCGACGACGCCCGCGTGCTCGACCTGTTCGCCGGTACGGGCGCGCTCGGCATCGAGGCGCTCTCGCGCGGGGCCCGCGAGCTCGTCGCGGTCGAGGCGAACGGTCCGGCGGCCGCGCTGATCGCGAAGACGCTCGGCGCGTTGAAGCGCAATCGCGCGTGGACGGCCGATCTTCAGGCCCGCGTGGTGCGCGCGAAGGCCGAGAAGTTCGCGGAGCCGACGCACCGGGATGCTGCGGGCGATGGCGCGGTGGCGATCTCGCCCGCGGTGGCCGCCTACGACGTGATCTTCATCGACCCGCCCTACGCGTTCGAGACCGAGGCGTGCGAGAAACTGCTCGCCGATCTGGCTGCGTCGGGCATGGCGGGCGAGGGTACGGTGATCGTGCTGGAACGCTCCGCGCGCTCCGACGACCCCGTTCCTCCCGAGGGGTGGGGGGTGACCGATCGCCGTGACTACGGCGAGACTGCCGTGTTCTACATCGAGCGCTGAGGCTCGTTGGCTTTTCGCGGGCGAGATCGCGCTGTCTGGGATATCTCGTATCGTGGTATCCGTAAGCGATGGCTCGAAACGAGATATCTCATGATGTTGGATCGTGACGGGCCGGGACACGATCACATGAAAGGGACATGAACCATGTCGAACTTCGTCGAGGAACTCGAAAAGCGCCGCTCCCAGTACGCCCTGACCGACGCCTCCCCGATCAGCGATCAGGAGATCGCCGACCTCGTCAAGAAGGTCACCGTCGAGGTGCCGAGCGCCTTCAACTCCCAGCCGCAGCGCGCCGTCGTCCTGTTCGGCGACGCCAACCAGAAGCTGTGGGGCATCGTCAAGGAGACCCTGCGCAAGGTCGTCAACGACGATGAGCAGTTCAAGTCCACCGAGGCCAAGATCAACGCCTTCGCCGCCGGCCACGGCACCGTGCTCTTCTACGACGACGAGGACGTCACCAAGCAGCTGCAGGAGAACATCCCCGCCTACGCCGCCAACTTCCCCGGCTTCGCCCGTGACGCCGCCGGCATGCTGCAGCTCGCCGTGTGGACCGCGCTCGCCGACAAGGGCCTCGGCGCCTCCCTGCAGCACTACAACCCGCTGATCGACGAGGCCGTCACCGCCGAGTTCGGTCTGCCGGCGAGCTGGAAGCTGCAGGCCCAGATGCCGTTCGGCGTCATCGCCCAGCCGGCCGCCCCGGTCGACAAGCAGCCGGCCGACACCCGCGTCAAGGTGTTCGGTCTGTGATCGATGGGTGGCTGGTTCCCCGGGAACCAGCCACCTGCTCACACCCTTCTCGGGTGGGCCGAGGAGACCTCCCAGCCGAGCGTGATCAGCGTCTTGCGGTCGGCCTTGTCGAGCGACTTGCAGTCGAGCCGCTCGATCAGGTCGGGGCGGATCTGGCTGGTGCGCTCCAGCGCCTCGTCGCGACGATAGCGGTCCACCTTGCCGTGGTCTCCGGACAGGAGGATGTCCGGAACCTTCAAACCCCGCCATTCGGCGGGTTTCGTGTACTGGCGATGCTCGAGCAGGGCGTTGCTTCCCGTGTAGGATTCCTCGACGATGGAGTCGGAGTTGCCCATGAATCCCGGGATCAGGCGGGTGATCGCCTCGAGCATCACCGAAGTGGCGACCTCGCCGCCGTTGAGCACGTAATCGCCGATCGAGTACTCGCGCACGTCCACGCCGCGCGAACGGTAGTACTCGGGGATGCGCGCGTCATAGCCCTCGTAGCGTCCGCAGCCGAACAGCAGGTGCTCGGCGTGGGAGAGCTCGGTCGCGTCGCGCTGCGTGAACAGCGGTGCCGACGGGTTCGGGAAGATCAGGACCGGGCTATCCGCCGGCTCTGGCCCCAGCAGCTCATCGAGGCATTCGGCCCAGACACTGGGTTTCATGACCATGCCCGCGCCGCCGCCGACCGGGGTGTCGTCGACCGAGTGGTGCACGTCATGCGTCCAATCGCGCAAGTTATGCGCCGTAATGCGCAACAGGCCCTTGTCCTGCGCCTTGCCCATCAGACTCAGGTTCATCACGTCGAAATACTCGGGGAACACGCTCACGATATCGATCTTCATAACCATCCACCCTATCGCAAGGGGTGCGGGCGGCGGGGCCGCACTCGAGGTTCACGGATTGTTCATGTCGGGTTCCATCGGGCGGGTGACGGCATGCGCTATTGATAGATAGCAACACGAGACAAGGGAGCGGACGATGGCGGCACGCAAGCTGATTCTGGATCTGGACACGGGCATCGACGATACGCTGGCGATCGCCTACGCGCTGGGCAGCGGCGACGAGGTCGATCTGATCGGCATCACCGGCACGTACGGCAACGTCACCGTGCGCCGGGGCGTGCGCAACTCGCTCGCCGTGCTGCACCTGTTCGGACGCGACGACGTGCCCGTCTACCCGGGCGTCGACCATCCGCTCGCCTACGATCCCGCGGTGAACGGACCGTGGGAGCCGAGCGCCGGATCGGTCGCCGTCCACGCGCCCAACGGCGTCGGCGGCGCAACGATTCCCGATTCGCCGCGCGCGAGCGAACCGGACGGCTCCGCGGTCGACTTCATCATCGACGCGGCGCGCACGTACGGCGAGAACCTCGTGATCGTGCCGACCGGCGCGATGACCACGACGGCCACCGTCCTCAAGACCGCGCCTGACGTCAAGGACTCCGGCGCGCGCATCACCCTGATGGGCGGGGCGCTCACCGTGCCGGGCAACGTGAGCCCGGGCGCCGAGGCGAACATCTCCCAGGACCCCGAGGCCGCCGACTACCTGTTCCGCTGCGGCGCGCGCACCACGATGATCGGCCTCGACGTGACCCACCAGACCGCGCTGACCCGCAAGGGCACGGCCGTCTGGCGCGCCCTCGGCACCCCGGCGGGCGATTTCCTCGCCGACATGACCGACTACTACATCGACTTCTACCTCGCCCACCAGCCCGAGATCGGCGGATGCGGCCTGCACGACCCGCTCGCCGTCGCCGCCGCGCTCGACCCGATGCTCGTCACGACCCTCGGCGTGAACCTGAAGGTCGATCTGGACGGCGCGTTCCGCGGCCGCACGATCGGCGACCGGGCGCGCCTGGCCGATCCGGACAAGCACACGCAGGTCGCCCTCGGCGTCGACGTGCCGGAGTTCCTCGAGAGGTTCATGACGCGCATCACCGCCCTCGCGGCGAAGTGACGGGGAGCCGCCCGCCCACGTCTCGCATGCTGGCGCTGCATGCGAGACAAGCCGGGGGTATAGGAAAACCCGATAGCGCTCACGATTCGCGCCAAATCAGGGAACGATAGCAGGTCATCAGTTTCTCTGATGGCAATCGGCCCTGAAACGGTTCGATTCGAGTTACTGTGTTTGTTCGACTAGGAAAAGAGGCGAACAGACATGTCGGAAGTGACGGCACCAGCCGGAGGGACGAAACGCGGATCGGCCGCGGCACGCAGTACGGCCACAGGCGCATCCGCAGACAGATCACCGTATCTGCGCTCGTCGATCATCGTCGGCGGCGTCATCGTCCTGCTCTTCGTGGCCCTCGCCGTGTTCGCCGGACCCCTGTCCGCGATCACCGGCAACGACCCGTACGCCGAGCACCCCGAGGCGCTCGCCGGCTCGGTGCCGGCCGGATTCGGCGGCGGCATCAGCGCCAGCCACTGGTTCGGCGTGACCCCGCTGCGCGGCGTCGACCTGTTCTCCATCGTGGCGTACGGCTCGCGCATCTCACTGGGCATCGGCCTGTTCTCCTCGGTCATCTCGCTGGTGATCGGCGTGGCGCTCGGCCTGCTCGCCGGCTATTTCCAAGGACTGGCCGACGCGCTGATCTCCCGCACGATGGACGTGTTCTTCGGCTTCCCGTTCCTCATCTTCGCGATCGCCCTGTCGGTGGTCGTGCCGCAGAGCTTCCCGCGCCCACTGCTGCTCACGCTCGTCCTCGGCTTCTTCGGATGGCCGGGCATCGCGCGACTGGTGCGCGGCCAGACCCTGACTCTGAGCAAACGCAACTTCGCCGTGGCCTCGCGCGTGATGGGAGCCTCCCCGGCCCACGTGCTGTGGCACCAGATCCTGCCGAACCTCATGCCGCTGCTCATCGTCAACGTGACCCTGTCGATCCCGGGCCGCATCGGCGCCGAGGCCGGCCTGTCGTTCCTCGGCGTGGGCATGAACCCGCCGACCCCGTCCTGGGGCCGTTCGATCTCCGACGCGGTCCAGTGGGCGCTCGTCGATCCGATGTACCTTCTGTTCCCGGGTGGCGCGCTGTTCCTACTCACCTTCGGCTTCAATCTGCTCGGTGACGGTCTGAGCGACGCCATCGATCCGCGCAAGGGGGTCCGCGCATGAACATCCTCGCCTACATCGGCAAGCGCATCGCCAGCTCGCTGCTGGTCATCCTCCTGATCACGCTGGCGCTGTTCCTCATCTTCTTCCTGCTGCCCACCAACCCCGCGCAGCTGTCCTGCGGCAAGCCCTGCACGCCCGAGCAGTTGAGCCGCGTCTCGGCGTTCATGGGCACCGACCAGCCGTGGTACATCCAGATGGGCAGCTACATCGCCGGCATCTTCGTGGGACGCACCTTCGGCACCGGCGGCGGCGCGGTCGTGTGCGACGCACCGTGCCTCGGCTACTCGTTCCGTCTCAACGAATCCGTCAGTCAGCTGATCGCCGACCGCTTCCCCGTCACCGCCTCGATCGCGGTGGGCGCGGCCGTGCTGTGGCTCATCATCGGCGTCGCCAGCGGCGTGTGGGCCGCCCTGAAGCGCGATACGCTCGTCGACCGCACGCTGCTCGGCCTGTCCGTCGTGGGCGTGTCCGCGCCGTCGTACCTGATCGGCCTGCTCGCCGTGATCGCGTTCGCGCTGAGCATCCAGATCTTCCCCTCCGGCGGATACGTGAACTTCAGCCAGGACCCGGTGCAGTGGCTCTACCACCTGATCCTGCCGTGGCTGGTGCTGGCGATCCTGAGCGCCGCCGGCTACACGCGCATCACGCGCACGCAGATGATCGGCGAGCTGAGCCAGGACTACATCCGCACCGCCCGCTCGAAGGGCGTGCCCGAGTCGGTCATCGTGTTCAAGCACGCGCTGCGCAACGCGATGCTGCCGGTCATGACCATGTTCGGTCTCGATCTGGGCGGCCTGCTCGGCGGCGCGGTCCTGACCGAGAAGGTGTTCTCGATGCAGGGACTGGGCGCGCTGCTGCTCGACTCCGTATCGAATCTGGATCTGCAGGTGCTCGTCGGGGCGACGCTGTTCGCCGCGGTGCTGGTGATCATCGCCAACCTCATCGTCGACATCTGCTACAGCCTGCTTGATCCGAGGGTCACGCTGGGCAGGAACTGACGCCATCAGCGGCATTTCCGATTTCACAAGACTTGCCGGACCGATCGAGGGCCGGCGCAAAAGAAGAGGAGACAACCATGACCAACAAGCACGTGGTGCGCGCCGCGATCGCCGGCGTGTGCGCGGCGGTGCTCGCCTTGTCGGGCTGCGGCGCCAGCAACAACACCGCCAACGGCACGGCGAACGGCCAGTCGACCGGCGCCACCGGCGGCACGCTGAACGTTCTGCTGTCCAGCACCGAGATGGACCTCGACCCGGCCAAGAGCCAGGGTCTGCCCATCACCACCAACGGCAACATCTTCCGCCGTCTGACCGCATGGAAGATCACGCAGGGCGGCGAGACCAAGGTCGTGCCGGACCTCGCCACCACCACCGGCGAGCCGAGCGACGACGGCAAGACCTGGACCTACACCCTCAAGGACGGCATCAAGTTCGACGACGGCACGACGATCACGTCCAAGGACATCAAGTACGGTCTCGAGCGCTCCTTCGCCGACTCCCTGACCGGCGGTCTGAGCTACCACAAGACGCTGCTCGTGGGCGCGCAGGACTACCACGGTCCGTTCGACGGCAAGCATCTCGACTCCATCGAGACCCCGGACGACAAGACCATCGTCTTCCACCTGAACGCCCCGTTCGGCGACTGGCCGTGGGTGGCCTCGCTGGCCGCCTTCACCCCGGTGCCCGAAGGCAAGGGCCCGGCCTCCGGCTACGGCAAGACCCCGGTCGCCTCCGGCCCGTACAAGGTCGAGTCGAACGAGGCCGGCAAGCAGGCCGTGTACGTGCGCAACAAGTACTGGGACAAGAAGACCGACCCGGTGCGCACCGCAGGTCCCGACAAGATCGTGTTCAAGATGAGCCAGGACACCTCCGTGGCCGCCCAGTCGATCATGCAGGGCACCGGCGAGGGCAAGAACTCCTTCCTCTCCGGATTCGTCCCGCCGGCGCAGCTCGCGCAGGCGCAGGCCAACCCCGCCTACCAGAAGCTGCTCGCCACCAGCGGTGACGGCGCCCTCGAATACCTCGCCATCAACACCAAGCGCGTGACGGACCTGAAGGTGCGTCAGGCCATCGAATACGCCGTCGACAAGAAGGCCTACCAGACCGCCTCCGGCGGCGAGATCGCCGGCAACTTCGCCACGACCCTCATCACCCCGGGCATCGCCGGCCGCGAGAAGTACGACCTGTACAAGGCCGACTCCACCGGCGACGTCGACAAGGCCAAGCAGCTGCTCAAGGAGGCCGGCCAGACCTCCCCGAAGCTCAAGCTCATCGCCACCTCCGATCAGGCCGAGACCGCCTCCTCCATCCAGACGAGCCTCAAGCGCGCCGGCATCACGGTGGACATCCAGACCCTGAACGACGACGTCTTCTCCGATGCGGAGACCAACAACGAGGGCGACTATGACCTCGTCATCAGCGGCTGGCAGCCGGACTTCCCGTCGCCGTACGCGAACATCTCCCCGCTGTTCGACTCCTCGCAGATCGGCAACGGCAACTACAACCTCGCCCGCTACTCCAACCCGGAGGTCGACGCCCTCATCAAGAAGGCCACCGAGACCATCGACCAGAGCGAGGCCGGCAAGATCTGGGCCGAGACCGACAAGAAGATCATGGCCGACGCCCCCGTCGTGCCGCTGATCTACTCGAAGAACACGTTCATCCACGGATCGAACGTCACCAACTTCGTGATCGGCAACTTCCCGGCATACCCGGACTACAACCAGGTCACGCTCGCCAGCGCGAACTGACCCGGTACCCAAATCCCAAGCCAATGACCAGTGAATGCGCCCCGCGAGCCCACCCGGGCACGGGGCGCACCCCATACTTTTCCCAAGTCTTCGTGATCTCATGACCAGCCAAGGAGCAGCAATGAGCGAGCCGCGCGCGATCGTCACCGTCGACGGACTGTCCGTCAGTTTCGACGAGCGGGAGGTGACCCACGGCGTGAGCCTGAAGCTCTACCCGGGGCGCATCACCGCGCTGGTCGGTGAATCCGGCTCCGGCAAGTCGGTGACGGCGATGGCGCTGCCCCGACTCGACCCGTCCGTGGCCAGCGTCAAGGGCCACGCGTTCCTCGATGAGGGCGGCGACGGCGACGACGCCGGCAGGGATGCCGGCAGGGACGCCGCATCCGGTCATGACATCGACCTGCTGGCGGACAACGCGCCGCTGCAGCGCATCCGCGGCGAATACATCGGCACCGTGTTCCAGGAGCCGTCCACCGCGTTCAACCCGGTGTTCACGCTGGGCATGCAGGTCGCCGAATCGCTCAAATACCATCAGCGGAACCTCAGCGCCGCCCAGCGTAAGGCGAAGGTGCTCGAGCAGCTGCGCGAGGTCGGACTTCAGGACGCCGAACGCGTCTGGTCGTCGTATCCGCATGAACTGTCCGGCGGACAGCTGCAGCGCGTGATGATCGCGATGGCGATCATCAACCGCCCCAAGGTGCTGATCGCCGACGAGCCGACCACCGCGCTCGACGTGACCACCCAGCAGGCCATTTTGAAGCTCATCTCCTCGCTCGCGGCCGAACTCGATCTCGCGGTGCTCCTGATCACGCACGACATGGGCGTCGTGTGGCAGGCCGCGCAGGACGTGTACGTCATGCATGACGGCGTGATCGTCGAACAGGGGAGCGTGGGCGAGGTCTTCCGCAATCCGAAGGACGACTACACGAGGATGCTGCTGGCGGCGGTGCCGAGGCTGCACGTCGAGGAATCGGCTGAGCCGGCGATCGCCACGGTGCGCGAGCCCGAGCCCGGCAAGCCGGACGTGTCGGGCCAGCCGGAAAAGTCGGACGACGCCGGCGAGCGCGCCGCGCTGGGCGATGGCAAACGCGCGGCGTCGATCGAGGGCGTGTCGGTGGCGTATCGCCCCGGCAAGTACGCGGTGGAGGACATCTCGTTCGATCTGGTGGCGGGGCGCACCCGCGCGCTGGTTGGCGAGTCCGGCGCGGGCAAGACCACGATCGCCAAGGTCGTCTCCGGCCAGCTTTCCCCGACGCGCGGGCGTGTGCTCATCGACGGCGAGGATCTGGCCAGGGCGCATGGGCGTCGCAAGCGCGGGATCCTGTCCCATATGGGGTACGTGTTCCAGGACAGCGGTTCGGCGTTGAATCCGCGTAAGAGCGTCGCGTGGAGCATCAGCGAGCCGATGAGCGTGCAGGGCGGGTTCTCCCAGGCCGACAGGCGCAAGCGTGTGCTCGAGCTGCTGGATCAGGTGGAACTGCCGGCCGATGTGGCCGATCGTTTCCCGCATCAGCTGTCGGGCGGTCAGCGTCAGCGCGTCGGCATCGCGCGTGCGCTGGCGCTGAGCCCGTCGCTGCTGATCGCCGACGAGCCGACGTCGTCGCTTGATGTGACGGTGCAGCGTCGTGTGCTGGATCTGCTGCACCGTCTGCAGGTTGAGGAGGGGTTCGCGTGTCTGTTCATCACGCATGATCTGGGCATCGTGCAGGAGGTGTCCGATGTGATCACCGTGCTGCGCAACGGGCATGTCGTCGAGTCCGGCGCGACCGATGAGGTGCTCAACCGTCCGCGTGCGCAGTACACGCGGACGCTGCTCGACGCCTCGCCGAAGATCGATCTGTGATCCGGGGATGATCCCCGGATCGATCACATCCCCGGGATTCCCGGGATCAGCCCGCCCGGCGGGTCGAGGGTGAGATAGCCCTCCTCGAGGTCGATTTCGGGGACGATCTCGTCGACGAACGGCACGAGCGCGGTCTTCTCGACCACCGGCGTGCCGTCCTTGGCGGTGCCGACCGTCACCGGTTCGGCAAGGCGGATCTTGAGCAGGGACTGGGCGGGGGAGTCGATCACGTCGACGACCTTGCCCACCACATGCCCGCCCTCGACGCCGAGCGCGTTCTCCTCGTCCATGCGGGCCTCGAGGCCGATGAGATCCTTCGGATACCATTCGTCGGCTTCGAGCATGTCGTCGGGATCATCGGCCTCGCCGTACAGCATGGTGCCGTTGAGGGCTTCGGAGGCGTTGCGATCGTCGCAGCCTTCGAGCTTGATGATCCATCGGTTCTTGAACGTGCGAGAGGATTCGACGGTGTACTCCGTCTCGCCGTCCTCGGAATACAGCACCGACCCGGGTTCGAAGCGCCATTCCGGTTCGTCGGTGAAGATCTGTACGGTGACCTCGCCCTTCATGCCCTGAGCTCGGCCGATACGACAGACCCTCAGCAGCTCGGGCTGCTGAGGGTCGTCCTGCATAGTGTGCTGATCAGTCATGCTTGGCAGTGTAGCCTATGGCCGTCACCGCCGTCACATCCGATCAGCGTGGCTGTCATCCCGCGTGGGTCAGCGGCGCACATCCATGATGTCGACGCGCACCTTGTGGTCGGACAGGGCCTGCACCACCGTGCGGATCGCGTTGGCCGTGCGGCCGGAGCGACCGATGACGCGGCCGATGTCCTCCGGGTTCACGCGCACGCGAAGCAGTTCGCCGCGCGCGTTCTCGTGGGACTTGACGGACACGTCATCCGGGAAATCGACGATGTTCTTGATGAGATGTTCCACTGCCTGTGCGAGCATGACCAGCCTTCCTTATGCGTTATGCCTGTTGGGGCAAGCTCACTCGGCGTCGGCCGGAGCGGCTTCCTCGGCCGACGCCTCCTCGGCGGCGGCAGCGGCCTCAGCCTCGGCCTTGGCCTTCGCCTCGGCTTCGGACTTGGCGGCCTTGAGCTTCTGCGCCTCGGCCTCGACGGCCTCGATGCGGGCGGCGGCATCCGGGCCGGCCTCGACGGTCTTCAGGGTGCCTTCGGCGCCTTCGAGACCCTTGAACTTCTGCCAGTCACCGGTGATGTTCAGCAGCTTGTAGACCTGCTCGGTCGGCTGGGCGCCGACACCCAGCCAGTACTGGGCGCGCTCGGAGTCGATCTTGATGGTCGACGGCTGGGTGTTCGGATCGTACGTACCGATCTCCTCGATGGCGCGGCCATCGCGCTTGGTACGGGAATCCATGACGACCACGCGGTAGTACGCGTAGAACTTCTTACCCATGCGCTTGAGACGAATCTTGGTTGCCAAAACGGCTCTCCTTGTAAATGTTGGTTTGTGGAATCGGTTCGCTTTGTGGGGCGCAGCTCGCCGAGCCCACGTGTTCCTCGCGGCACGGGGTGTAGAGGGCGCCACGCACGCGCGAATAACTGAGCCATTGTAACGTCGCATCGCGACTGCGCGACACGCTGGTCAGGCCAGCGTGATCGTCCCCGTCAGCGCCAGATGATCGGTGTTCCTGACATGGACCGGGGCGACGTTCGAGAACGTGACGCCCGGCGTGGCGAGGATGTGGTCGAGTTCGATGCGAGGCCACGGCAGCCAGCTCGGGAACGTGAGACACGGCCCGGTGCCCTGCGTCAGGCTCGCGTCGCGGAACCGGCCGCCCGTCCGTCCGCGCCCGCCGAGCAGCGCGCGGAAGCTCGGGTGATCGGTCGAGGAGTTGAGGTCGCCCATGACGACCGCGATGTTGCGATCGCCGATGTGCTTCGCCTCGGCGAGCGCGCCGAGTCCGCGGATGCCGGCCGACCAGTCGCGGCAGCCGCGCATCGGGGACTTCGGATGGGCCGAGGCGATCGTCGCCGTGCGATCGCCGGCCAGACGCAGCGTGATCGCCGGTACGTCGGCCGCGGGGATCGCGACGACGTTCGCCACGGCCGCGGCGGGCTCGAGCGCCGAGAACAGCATGTTGTATCCGCCGTTGTCGCTGCTCTCCTTCGGCTCGCCCGACTGTCGGTAGGGAAGCAGACTCTGGATGCCGGCCGTCTCGAGGCGTGCGACGAGATCGTCGTTCACCTCCTGCAGGGCGAGCACGTCGATATGGCGATCGCGCACCTCGGCGACGATCCGCTCCGCGTCGGCACGTCCGTACCGGCAGTTGAGCGTCATCAGGCCGAGCCGGGCGGGGAGTGTTTCACGAGACGTTTCACGGTCGTCGGAGCCGCCGGCATGTGTTTCACGGGTTGTTTCACGCGACGTGCCGGCGGCCGTGGGGCCGCCCTTGCCGCCTCGCGGATTGAGGCTCTTCGACCAGTACTCGCTGCGACGCGTCGTCGAGGCGAGCGCCACCGCGATCAGCATGCACATCACGCCCCACTCGTGCGCCACTGCGGCGACGAGTGCCGCGGCGCCGAGCGGCACCCACAGGAACGGGATCAGCGCGATCATGTACGGCAACGGCATCCACGCCTCCAGACCGGCCGGCAGGTTCGCGATCGCCACCCATATCGCGCCGATCAGCATCACCACATACAACACCGTCACCAGCATGGTTCACCCCTTCCCGAATCAGTGGAGCAGACCCGCCAGTCCGCCTCCGAAGTTCGGGGGCAGTTCGCCGCCGTTGGCGTCGAGCGCCTCCTGGATCCCCGCGGGCAGGGCCGGGTTCTGCGGCTTCTTCGCGAACGCCGAGCCGCCGGACGCGCCGGACTTCTTGCCGGCGAGCTTGTCGCGCAACGCCTTCTCCTCGGCCTCGCGCTTCATCGGGTTGCCGGACTTGCCCTTGCGCTTGTTCTTGCCCTTGCCCTTCTTGCCGCCGCCCATGGCCGGACCGCCGAAGCCGGGCATGCCGCCGCCGACGCGGTTGGACATGCGCTTCATCATCTTCGCAGCCTGCTCGAAACGCTGCAGCAGCGCGTTGACCTGCGAGACGGTCGTACCCGAACCGTAGGCGATGCGCGCGCGGCGGGAACCGTCGATGATCTTCGGATCGCGACGCTCGGCCGGGGTCATCGAACGGATGATCGCCTCCGTACGGTCGATCTCGCGCTCGTCGAACTGCTCCAGCTCCTTGCGATGCGCGGCCATGCCCGGGATCATGCCGAGCAGCGACTTCATCGAACCGAGCTTGCGCACCTGCTGCAGCTGGTCGAGGAAGTCGTCCAGACCGAACGAGCCGTCGGAGATCTTCGTGGCGGCCTTACGGGCCTCCTCCTCGTCGAACTGCTTCTGCGCCTGCTCGATCAGGGTCATGATGTCGCCCATGTCGAGGATGCGCGAGGCCATACGATCCGGGTGGAAGACCTCGAAGTCCTTGAATCCCTCGCCGGTGGAGGCGAACAGGATCGGCTTGCCGGTGACGGACGCCACCGACAGGGCCGCGCCGCCTCGCGCATCGCCATCGAGCTTGGAGAGCACCACGCCGGTGAAGTCCACGCCCTCGTCGAACGCCTTCGCGGTCTTGACCGCATCCTGACCGATCATCGCGTCGATGACGAACAGGATCTCGTTGGGCTGCACGGCGTCGCGGATGTCGCGCGCCTGCTTCATCAGCTCCTCGTCGACGCCCAGACGGCCGGCGGTATCGATGATCACCGTGTCGTACAGCTTCTGCCTAGCGAACGCGATCGAATCGCGCGCCACCTTCACCGGGTCTCCGGTCGTCAGACCCGGAGCGGACACCTCGTCGCCGCCGTCCGACTGCACGCCCTTCTCCGGGGCGTACACCGGCACGCCGGCGCGCTCGCCGACCACCTGCAGCTGCGTCACGGCGTTCGGACGCTGCAGATCGGCCGCGACCAGCAGCGGCGTGTGACCGGAGTCCTTCAGCCAGTAGCCGAGCTTGCCGGCCAGCGTGGTCTTGCCGGCGCCCTGAAGGCCCGCGAGCATGATGATCGTCGGCGGGTTCTTCGCGAAGTTCAGCGGACGGTCGACGCCGGCGCCGAGCACATCGGTCAGCTCCTCGTCGACGATCTTGACGACCTGCTGCGCCGGGTTGAGCGCCTGCGACACCTCGGTGCCGAGGGCGCGTTCGCGCACACGTGCGGTGAAGGAGCGCACCACCTCGAGCGCCACATCGGCGTCGAGCAGTGCGCGGCGGATCTCGCGGATCGTGCCGTCGATGTCCGTTTCGGAAAGCTTGCCCTTGCTCTTCAGATGCTTGAACGCATTCGAGAGCTTGTCAGTCAAAGAACTAAATGCTGCCATAATGGGTTCAGTCTAGCCGCCACGCGGGAAAACCGGCGGTGGTCGGACGCCGGGCTCGGGCGTGGCCGGGCCCGATGCGGACTCAGCCCGGAGCATAGCCGGGTCGGGGGTATCCGGTATCATAGAGGGGCAATAAAAATCCGTGGAATGTGATCACGGCGGCCATGACGGCCGTGTTTTGACAATTTCCTGGACACCACCGAGCTGACTGCTGTGAGCCACTCCCGCCGGTGCGAATACCGAGACGGGCAAGGGCCAACGCGGACAGCCAAGCACCGGAAGGCCCATCCATGAGCAGTACCCCCAATCAGCATCAGAACCACAATCAGAACAAGAACCACAAGGCCATCGAGCGCCGCGCGCTCACCGTCGGCATCGTCGTCAACATCGCCCAGGTCGCGGCCGGCATGGTCGTCTTCCTCATGACCGGCCTCAAGGCCATGTTCCTCGACTTCTCCTTCACCGCGATCTCCGTGCTCTCGGGGCTTGTCGCGGTCTACCTGTCGCGCCGCACCGTGCGCACCACCGAACGCTTCCCCAACGGCATGTTCGCCCTTGAGCCGATCTACGCGATCGCCAAGGCCATCCTCACGCTCTCGCTGCTCCTCTACTCCCTGCTCGACGTCATCCAGGTCGCCTACAACTACTTCGCGCTCGGACAGGGCGAGCCGATCGTCACCGGGCCGGTCGTCATCTACGAGCTCTTCGCCGTGGCGGCCTGCTTCTGCCTGTGCGTCTACTACCGTTCCCGCAACCGTTCGATCCGCGATTCCAGCACGATGCTGAACGCCGAGGCCAACAGCTCCTTCGTCGATGGCGTGATGTCGGCCGGCGTCGGCGCCGTGGCGGTGATCCTCATGATCCTGCCCGCGGGCGGCCCGCTCGGGTTCCTGCACTACACCGGCGACTTCTTCATCACCGTGGCGCTGGTCATCGCGACCATCAAGGAGCCGTTCGGCGTGTTGAAGGAGGCGTTCGTCGAACTGGTCGGCGGCGTCCATGACGACGACGAGACGAACGCGCACGTGGAGTCGGTGGCGCAGCGGCATCTGCCGGCGAACACCGAATACGACAAGACCCTGATCTTCAAGACCGGCATGAACTACACGGTCGACGTGTACCTCGCCGGCACCGGCGACACGATCGACGTGGCCGATCTCGTCGAGTGCAAGCGGTCGCTCGAACGCGAGCTCAAGCGCCGCCTGCACATCGTTGACGTCGACTTCGTCTTCGACTGACCGGGGTCTGATCGGGACCTCGATCAGACCCCGCCGGGTCTACTTGAGGGACCAGGTCGAGCCCTGCGGGCCGTCCTCGATGGCGATACCGGCCTCGGCCAGCGCGTCACGGATCGCATCGGCCCTGGCGAAGTCGCGCTCCTTGCGGGCGGCGGCTCGGGCGGCCAGCTGCTCGCCGATCAGCGCCTCCAGCGCCTTGTGCTCCGGCGTCTCGTCCTCGCCGTCGCCGGCCGCTCCGGCCGCGCCCTGCGTTACCCACGGCTCGGCCAGCGGATCGAGACCCAGCGTGTCGAGCATCGCGCGCACCGAGACCAGCGACGCGCGCACCTCGGCCCTGGCCTCGGGCGAATCGGCGTGGTCGGTGAGCTTGGAAAGCAGCGTGTTGCCGGAGCGGATCGCGGTGAAGATCGCCGCGGTCGCGCCGGACACGTTCACGTCGTCGTTCATCGCGGACGTGAAATCGGCCGGCAGCTGATCGGCGGCAACGCCCGCGATCTCCTCGCGCGTGGGCTGCCCGCCCAGCGCGACGCCGGCGCGCTCGATGAAGTTCGCGATGCGCTCATAGGCCGCCTCGGCCTCGACGAGCGCCTGATCGGACCATTCGAGCATCGAACGGTACTGCACGCCGCCCAGCGCGTAGCGCACCACCCAGGCGGAGTGCTCGGCGAGCACGCTCGGCACGGACAGGCCGGTGCCCAGCGACTTCGACATCTTCTCGCCCTTGGCGGTGACCCATGCCGAATGCATCCAGCGCGCGGCCGAGTCGTAGCCGGCGGCGCGGGTCTGCGCCATCTCGTTCTCGTGGTGCGGGAAGCGCAGGTCGAGGCCGCCGCCGTGGATGTCGAACCCGTCCTTCAGGTACCGGTGGCTCATCGCCGAGCATTCGATGTGCCACCCCGGGCGGCCCACGCCGAACGGCGTGTTCCAGCGCGCGTCCAGCGGATCGGTGTCCTTCGGCGCCTTCCACAATGCGAAATCGCGCGGATCATGCTTGTCGGGGGAGGCGTCGGCCGGATCGACCGGATTGTACTTGTCGTCGCCCGCGGCGTCGACGGACGGGCCCATGCGGTCGGCGACGGCAGCCGCCTCGTCCACCTGCGCGCCGCCCGTCTGCTTCTGATGCGTCAGCTCGCCGTAATGCGGCCAGGAGGCGACGTCGAAGTACACGTTGCCGGTCGGCTTGCCGTTCTCGTCGGTGACGACGTAGCCGTGGCCGTTGTCGATGATGCGCTGGATCAGATCGATCATGTCGGACATGTGGCCGGTCGCGCGCGGCTCGACCGTCGGCGGCAGCACGCCCAGCGTCTCATAGGCGCGCGTGAACTCGCGCTCGTAGTAGTAGGCGCGTGCCCACCACTGCTGGCCAGCGGCGGCGGCCTTGTCGAGGATCTTGTCGTCGATGTCGGTGACGTTCCTCACGAACGTGACCTTGTAGCCGAGCTTCAAAAACCAGCGGCGGATGATGTCGAACGCGACGGCCGCGCGGATGTGGCCGATATGCGGCGACGACTGCACGGTGGCGCCGCACACGTAGATGCCCACCTCGCCGGGCTTGATCGGCGTGAACACGCTCGTCGTGTGCGAGGCGGTGTCATAGAGCTTGAGCCCCTCGGCGAGCGGGGAGACCTTCGCCTCCGTGAGCGCGCTCGGCAATACGGAATGCAACACGGAAGTATTGAAATCATGCGATTCTTGACTATTTCCCATACATCAAGGGTACACCCCGGACGCGTGCGAGCGCCGTTTACGTAGCTCGTGCCACAATAGAGGGCATGACTCCGCAAGTGCTTGTGCTCCAACACGTGCCCTGGGAGAAGCCCGGGCGCATCCTCACCAATCTCGAGGACCTCGGTCTCGACTATCAGATCCTCAACATCGTCGACGAGAAGAAACCCGACCTGCCCTCGTTCGACGAGGTCGCGGGCGTGGTCATCATGGGCGGCCCGATGGGCGCCGCCGACTATGACAGGCACCCCGGGCTCAAGGCCGAGGCCAAGCTCGCCCGTGCCGCGGTCGCCGTGAACAAGCCGGTGCTCGGCGTGTGCCTCGGCCATCAGATCATCGCCACCGCGCTCGGCGCGAAGCTGCACCGCGGGGAGGCGCCGGAGATCGGCTTCGGCCCGATCAAGCGCGTCGACCAGCATGACTATTTCTCCATGTGGGACAAGCAGATCGACGTGCTCCACTGGCACAACGACGTGGTGGGTCTGCCCGAGAGCGCGCAGCTGCTCGCCCGATCGAACGCCACCAAGGTGCAGGCGTTCCGCGCCGGATCCGCGCTGGGGCTCCAGTTCCACCTCGAGGTCACCGCCTCCCTGCTCGAGGAGTGGCTCGCCGAGCCGAGCATGGTCAAGGACCTCAAGGCCGCCGGCGGCTCCAAATCGCAGCTGCGCGAGGACTTCGAACGCTGCAACCCGCTGCTCGAGCCGTTCGCCGAACAGGTGTTCTCCGGCTTCGCCGTGCGCTGCCGCAACTACGCGCAGGGGCTCGCCAAGGCCGAGGAGGAAAAGGCCCCCAAGGACCCGGTCATCTCCTGAAACGGCCGGGAACATCTGCCGCGGTCCCTGTTGCGGCCTCAGGCTACATTGGTGAGTCATGCCGACTTACGATATTGGACTGGAACACGTTTCGCTCGCTTTCGCCACCAAGACCATCTTCACCGATGTGACGCAGGGCGTCTTCGAAGGCGATCGCATCGGCATCGTCGGCCGCAACGGCGACGGCAAATCCACGCTGCTGCACCTGTTCCGAGGCACGCAGGAACCCGACTCCGGCCGCGTGACCAAGCGCGGCGGCCTCACCTTCGGCATGCTCGACCAGCGCGATCCGCTCGACGACGACGCCACGATCCGCCAGGCCGCGCTCGAAGGCCGCGCCGACTACGAATGGGCGTCCGACAACTCCTCGCGCGAGATCGTCGAGGCGCTCCTCGGCGGCATGAGCCTCGACGCGAAGGTCGGATCCCTCTCCGGCGGCCAGCGCCGCCGCGCCGACCTCGCCCGACTGCTCCTCAAGGACTGGGACATCCTTGCCCTCGACGAGCCCACCAACCACCTCGACGTCGTCACCATCCACTGGCTCGCCGAACACCTGAAGAACCGCTGGTCCAAGGGACAGGGCGCGCTCCTGCTCGTCACCCACGACCGCTGGTTCCTTGACGAGGTGTGCGAGTCGATGTGGGAGGTCCACGACGGCGTCATCGAACCGTTCGAGGGCGGCTACTCCGCCTACATGCTCCAGCGCGTCGAACGCGACCGTCAGGCCGACGTGCGCGAGACCAAGCGCCGCAACCTCGCCCGCAAGGAACTCGCATGGCTCTCTCGCGGCGCCCGCGCCCGCTCCACCAAGCAGAAGTTCCACGTCAAGGCCGCCCGCGAGCTCATCGCCGACGTGCCGCCGATGCGCAACACGCTCGAACTCAAGCAGATGGCCACCTCCCGCCTCGGCAAGCAGGTCGTCGACCTCGTCGACGTCACCCAGATCTTCGAGCATGCGCAGGGCACCGTATCGGCCGCCGACGCCATCGACCCGGACGTGGCGGCGCTCGCCGACTCCGCGTCGCGCGTGGACGTGGTCGATGCGATGTACGCAGAACCGCAGGTGCACGGCTCGGTCGAGGTGGCCGTCACCGACATGACCGACCCGCGTCTCGTCGACGCCGGCGTACCCGAGGCGATCAAGGCCGCCGAGGAGGCTCGCGCCCGGGCCGAGGCCGAAGGCGGGGCGGCGTCCGCGTCGTCCGTGCTGTCGCTCAACGACGATCGCGAGGTGCGTCGCATGAACACCGGCGGCGAGACCATCGGCGGCGGCATCGAGGAGAGCGGGGCGGAGCCCACGTCCGCGGCGCGCAAGGTCACCGTGAGCGGCCGCGAGATCCTCGACGACGTGACCTGGCTGATCGGCCCGGGCGACCGCTTCGGCATCGTCGGCGCGAACGGCGCCGGCAAGTCGACGCTGCTGAAGCTCATCGACGGCACGCTCACTCCGACCGCCGGCCACGTGAACATCGGCAAGACCGTGAAGTTCGCGGTGCTCTCGCAGCGACTCGACGAGCTCGAGAAGCTCGGCAAATACAAGATCAAGGAAGTGCTTTCGCGCTACAAGCCGAGCTACATCGTCGACGGCAAGGAGGTCACCCCGGGCCAGCTGATGGAGCGTCTCGGCTTCGAGTCCGCGCAGCTGATGACCCCGATCGCCGACCTGTCCGGAGGCCAGAAGCGCCGCATGCAGCTGCTGCTGATCCTCCTCGACGAACCGAACGTGCTCATCATGGATGAGCCCGGCAACGATCTCGACACCGACATGCTCGCCGTGATGGAGGATCTGCTCGACACCTGGCCGGGCACGCTCATCGTCGTCTCCCACGACCGCTATCTGCTCGAACGCGTCACCGACCAGCAGTTCGCGCTGATCGGCGGCAAGGTGCGCCACCTGCCCGGCGGCGTGCAGGACTATCTCGACATGGTCGAGGACCTCAAGAACGGCAAGGGACTGCCGCCGGAGGTCGCCGGCATCGCGGGCACGGGTTCCGGTTCCGGTTCGTCCGGGGCTAGGGGACGCGCGGGCTCGGCAGGTGCCGCCGGCAGGAACGGTCAGGCGTCCGATGCGGCGTCTTCGGCTTCCTCCGCCGCTGCCGGCTCATCCTCCGCTTCCGGTACCGGTGATTCCGGTGATGCTGGTGATTCCGCGCCGAAGCTCACCGGCAAGGCGTTCCACGACGCGTCGAAGCGCGTCTCCGCGATCGAGCGCAAACTCGACAAGCTCGAGGAGCAGAAGGCCGATCTCGAGGCGCAGATGGCCGCACACGACCCAAGCGACTACGAGGGCCTCAACAAGCTCAACGACCAGCTCAAGGCCGTCTCCGACGAGTCGGAGGAACTCACTCTCGAATGGATGGACCTGTCCGAACAGCTCGGCCGGTAGCCGGCGCAGGCGGCATCATCGCCATGGCATCCTCGCCACCCATCGCGCGGTAATCACACCCATCGCGCGGCGAAATCCTCATGAAGTAGTGAGGTGATTTTACGGATTGGCGGAATTCCGCCGTTTCGCATCACTGCGCGATGGGCGAAACACTACTTCATGGGACGTTCACCGCGCGATGGGTGTGATTACCGCGCGATGGATGGTGATGTGGGGTGATGATGTGAAATGAAGTGTTATTCGGGTGTTCCCCACCATCGTAGGTGGGGAACACCCCCTATCGCGTACGCGTATGGAGCCGAATGCGGCGTCAGCGGCCGGTGATCTCCGAGCCGATGACCTTCTCGGCCAGCGCCTTCGGGCCGCGCGTGACGGCGACGGCGCCGGAGCGCACCAGCTCGATCACGCCGTAGTGCTCCAAGAGGCCCAGCAGCGCGTCGATCTTGCCCTCGGCGCCGGTGGCCTCGATCGTGAGCGACTCCGGGTTCACGTCGACGACACGGACGCGGAACAGTCGCACGATCTCGAGCACGTCGGAACGGTTCGACTGGTCGGCGGCCACCTTGATGAGCACGAGCTCGCGCTCGACGGTGGTGTTCGGATCGAGCTCGACGATCTTCAACACGTGCAGCAGCTTGTTGAGCTGCTTGATGATCTGCTCGAGCGGCACCGCCTCCACATCGGCGGTGACGGTCACGCGCGAGATGTCGGGCCTCTCGGTGGGGGAGACGGACAGCGAGTTGATGTTGAACGCGCGGCGGGCGAACAGGCCGGCGATGCGCGCCAGCACGCCCGGACGGTTCTCCACCAGCACGGACAGCGTATGACGCTCGGAACCCGGCTTGGATGCGGGATAGTTGGCGGGCATATCAGTTCTCCTCTCCGTTCTCGGTGTTCTCGGCGGTGTTCTCGGCGGCGGTTTCGGCCGCGGCCACCTCGTCGTCCTCGATCGGGCCGGTGCCGGTATCGCCCTTCAACGGGTGCAGACCGGGGCGGTACGCCACATCGTCGTTCGACTTGCCGGCGGCGACCATCGGCCAGACCATCGCGTCCTTCCAGACGCGGAAGTCGATGAGCACCGGACGGTCGTTGATCTCGTTCGCCTTGCGGATCGCCTCGACGGCCTCCTCCTCGGTGAACACGCGCATCGCCACGCAGCCGTACGCCTCGGCCAGCTTGACGAAGTCCGGCACCTCGAGCGGCAGCTCGCCGGCGGCGGCCTGCGCGTCGCCCTCGGCACCGTGCGCCTCGCCGTCGAGCAGGTTGGTCTGCGAGTAGTGGTGATCGTAGAACAGGGTCTGCCACTGGCGGACCATGCCGTACACGGAGTTGTTGAGCAGCGCGATCTTGACCGGCGTGTGCGCGAAGAACGCGGCCGCCAGCTCCTCGCTGGTCATCTGGAACGAGCCGTCGCCGTCGATGAGCCACACCGGCTTCCTGCCGTCGAACTCGCGCGCCGAACCCACGGACGCGCCGATCGCGGCCGGCAGGCCGTAGCCCATCGTGCCTAGGCCTCCGGAGGAGATCCACTCGTGCGGGCCGTGGAAGTCGATGAACTGCGACGCCCACATCTGATGCTGTCCGACGCCAGTCACCCAGATCGTCGACGGATCGGCCAGCTCCGAGAGCTTCTTGACGACCCACTGCGGGGCCAGCGAGCCGTCGGTAGGCTCGTCCCACGTCATCGGGTACTTCGCGCGCCAGCCGTTGATGCGATCCCACCACGGCTTGCGGTTCGGCTTCGGGGTGATGGCCTGCGCACGTTCGATCTCGGGGATGAGATCCTCGAGCACGGTGGCCACGTCGCCCACGATCGGCACGTCCGGCGTGCGGTTCTTGCCGATCTCGGCCGGATCGATGTCGATGTGGATCACGCGGGCGCCCGGCGCGAACGCGTCGAGCTTGCCGGTGACGCGGTCGTCGAAGCGCGCGCCGATCGCGACGAGCAGGTCGCAGCGCTGCACGGCGCCGGTCGCGGCGATCGTGCCGTGCATGCCCAGCATGCCGAGGTTCTTCGGATCGTCGTCCGGGACGATGCCGCGCGCCGGCAGCGTGGTGACGATCGGGGCGTCGGTCAGGTCGGCCAGGGCCTTGACCTGCTTGCTTGCGCCGGAGCGCATCGCGCCGCCGCCCACGTAGAGGACCGGGCGGTAGGACTGGTTGAACAGCTTGGCGGCGTCGGAGAGTACGCGGCCGTGCGCCTTGGTCGTCGGGTTGTAGCCGGGCAGGATCATGCGCTGCGGCCACGAGTAGTACATCTCGCCGGTCTGCGCGGTCTTCGTCAGGTCGACGACCACCGGGCCGGGGCGGCCGGTGGAGGCGACGTGGAACGCCTCGGCCATGACGCGCGGGATGTCCTGCGCGCGGGTGACGAGGTACGAATGCTTGGAGACCGGGTAGGTCATGCCGACGATGTCGGCCTCCTGGAACGCGTCCGTGCCGATCGCCTGCACGCCGACCTGACCGGTGACGACGACCATCGGCACCGAATCCATGTTCGCGTCGGCGATGGCGGTGACCACGTTGGTGGCGCCCGGGCCGGAGGTCACGATGCACACGCCGACCTTGCCGGTGGAGATCGCGTAGCCTTCGGCCGCATGACCCGCGGCCTGCTCGTGACGCATCAGGATGAAACGGAACTTCAGATCGTCGGTGATCTGATGGTAGACGGGCAGGATCGCGCCTCCCGGGATGCCGAAGACGTCGGTGACGCCCAGATCCTCCAGCGAACGGACCAGCGCCTGGGCGCCGGTCATCTTCTCGCCGTCGACGATGGTCTGCTTGTCGCTTACGGGCGTTTTGGGCACGCCGCTGAATGCCTGCAAAGGCGTGGGTAAAGCCATAATCCTCTCACACTTCGCTTCCGTTGGTTCTCGCCGACCTGTGCCGCTGCCGGACGGCCGCGACTGATGGTCGCACCCTGCGGTCCTGTCGGCCTCGATTGCGACGAAGACCGGTTTCGTGGCCGGTTTCGCGCGTGTTTTCTCCAGTGTATTCACGCACGTGACGTTTGCGTCATATGGCTCAATGGGCGGAACGCGCGGGGGCATGAAGCACCAGTGAGGTACCTCACGCCCCCGCGCGTTCCGCCCATTGACGACGACCTACTCGTCGAGCTTGTGCCAGGCGGCCTCGGCGGCCGCGAGCTGCGCCTTGCGCTTGCTCGTGCCGCGTCCGACGCCGATGATCGTCTCGTCGTCGCCGAGCGTGACGCGGGCGATGAACTCCTGCGCGTACTCCGGGCCGGTGACGGCCATGTGGTAGACCGGCTCCTCCTTGCCCATCTTGTGCGCCTTGACGGTCAGCGAGGTCTTCCAGTCGAGCGCCGGGCCCTCGGTGGCGACCTCCTTCAGAGTGTCGTCGATCAAGCGGTGGACGGTGTTGCGCGCGCCGTCGATGCCGTGCTCGACGAACGTCGCGCCGATCAGCGATTCGACGATGTCACACAGGATCGAGCTTTTCTCGGCGCCGCCGTCCGCCGCCTCGCCGTGGCCGAGCAGGATGTACGGGCCGACGTGCAGCTTGTCGCGGGCGATCGCGCTCAGCGCCTCCTCGGAGACGGCCTTGGCGCGCATCTTGGCCAGCTGGCCCTCGGTCATGTCCGGATGGATGCGGTACAGGGTCTCGGTGGCGACGAGTTCGAGCACGGCGTCGCCGAGGAACTCGAGTCGCTCGTAGTGCTTGACGCCGGGGTGCTCGTGCGCGAAGGAGCGATGGGTGAGCGCCTGGACGAGCAGCTCGGGGCTGATCGTCGTGTCGAGCGCCTTGAGGAGCGCCTCGGCGGCGGCGTTGGACGGGCCGGAGACGCGCACGATGTGCTGCTGATCGTTGTCCTGCTTGGTCTGCTTGGACGTCTGCTTGGTGACGGAGTTGGAGTTGGAATTGGTCATGATGGGTGATTGATGGGGTCGGTCGTGGACAGTGACTCCGGGGCGAATCCCGTCTCGGTCGTCGCCCGCGATGCCGCTTTCCACGAATGGCGGATAGTTACGCGAAAGCCCCGCCACCCGTCGATGGCAGGGCTTTCTTGCAGTTCATGCCGTGATCAGCTTCGGCGACTCACTTGGCGTGAGGGGCGCGGATGGCTTCACGGTAGATGCGGCCGCGGAAGGAGCCGCAGCTCGGGCAGGCCACGTGCGGGAGAGCCGGAGCGCCGCAGTTCGGGCAGCTCACGGTGGCCGTAGCGGTCGCCTTCCAATTCGCGCGACGCGAGTGCGTGTTGGCGCGCGAGGTCTTGTACTTAGGCAGTGCCATTTTCAGTATCCTCTATTTCGTTCGAACATTTGAGCTTAAGCGTTCAGTACTCTAGCGCAATGCCCGTACAATGTCACTCCGAGCGGATCTCGGCGTTTCTTCGGCGGATGATGTCCCGAGACGCCGAACCGCAGTCCGGGACATCGCCCGCGTGACTACTCCCTGCCGTCCCGGTCGTTCTCCTCGGCTTCGAGCTGGGCCTTCAGCGCGGCGAGTCCGTCGAAGCGGCTGTCGGTGATCTCGTGGTGATGATCCGGATGCTCGTTCAGATCAATGCCGCACTGCGAGCACAGACCGAGGCAGTCCTCACGGCACAGCGGCTGCAGCGGCAGCGCCTCGACGAGCGTGTCGCGCAGCAGCGCCTCGATGTCGGCGAACGCGCCGCCGTCGAGCAGCGGGTAGGAGTCCTCCGACTCCTCCTCGCCGGCGATGATCTCGACCTCGCCCTTCTTCTTGTTCTTGTCCTTGTCCTTGCTGGCGGCCTCGGACTCGTAGGGGAAGAACGCGGTGACGTTCACGCCCCAGTCGCGCTTGAGCGGCTTCAAGCAGCGGGTGCATTCGGCGTGCACCGGAGCGGTGACGCGCGCGTTGAGGATCAGCCCGTCGACGATCGAGTCGAACGAGCCGTCCACATGCACCGGCGCACCCTCATCGACGCCGATCACCTCGTCGCCGATGCCGCCGGGAGCGGGGAAGTCGGCGTTCACCTCCTTGGACTGCCCGGCGCGGGAGGCGACCTGCGCCACCGAAATCGCCCACGGGGAAAGTTCAGGACGAGCCATGATATGCAAACCCTTTCTTTCTTGGCCTACTGCGCCTCAGGATAATCGTTGATGTCGAGATGCGGCAGGTCCTGTGCCGCGGCCTTGCGGCGCTCGTAGAGCACGTTGAGGCCCGCGTCCACATCGCCGCCCATCTTGTTGAGCTGCGCGCGCAGCGTCTCCATGACCTTCGTCGAATACTCGTCCGCGCCATGCGTGAGATGATCGGCCTTCGCCTGCGCCGTGTTGAGGATCGTGCGCGCCTTCTGACGCGCCAGTTCGGTGACGTTCTCCTGACCGGCGAGGAACTGCGCCTGCTCGTTGGCCTCCTTGACGATGTCGGCGGCGCGGCTCTGCGCGGACGCGACGATCGCGTTCGCCTGCGTCTGCGCGCCCTCCAGTCGACGTTCGGCCTCGCGCATCAGCGCGGAGGCGCGTTCGAGCTGCACCGGGAGCATCTTCTTGAGCTCGTTCAGGTTGTCGGAGAAGTCGTCGCGGTCGATGCGCACCTGACCGGGGGAGAAGATGCTGCCCTTCGCCTCGTTGAGCGCGGACTCGAGCCGGTCGATGATGTCGTAGACGGTCGTGAACTCCTCACGGCTCTGGTCCACGTCGTCATCGACGTCGTCGTCGCGCAGATCAGGCAGCGGGAACGGGGACTTGAGCACGCGCGAATCGTCGCCCGCCTTGTCGTCGGCGTCCGCGCCGGGGGTCGTCGGGCTCGGGGTCGTCGCCGGCATCGTCGCGGACAGGGACGGCGCGGCCTGGGGCGCGGACTGCGGTGCGGGGGAGACGCCGGCCGCGGCCGCGCGAACGCTGTCGACCGTGTCGTCGCTGGCCGCTTCGGGCGCGCCCGCGATGTCGGTGAAATCGACCGCCGGCGCGACATAGCCGTTGCCGGCGTTGCTTCCGGGCGTACCGGCCGCACCGGTCTGGGCGGCGTTTGCCGCGTTCGCGCCGTCCGCCGTCCCCGCGGTCAGATCGACGTAGCCCTCCGGGTGCTCGCCCGGCTTCGAATAATCGGTGATATCGCTCATCATGCGTTCCTTTCCGTGGACTGCGCGTCCGTGGACGGCGCAGACGAAGCTTGCCCGTGCAGCGCCTCGTTCAGCATCGGCACCACGCAGTCGGGCACCATGCCGGTCACGTCGCCGCCGTGACGGGCCACGTCCTTGACGATCGAACTGGAGATATGCTCAAGCACCGGATCGGCGGGCAGGAACAGCGTCTCCACGCCGCCCAGCTTGCGATTGACGAGCGCCATGCCGAGCTCGGCCTCATAGTCGCCGTTCTGACGCAGGCCCTTGACGATGACCGACGCGCCGACCTTATTGCAGTAATCGGTGATCAGGCCGTCGGTGGAGGAGACCACGACGTTCGTGCAGCCATCTTTGGCAAGGGCACGACGGATCACGTCGACACGGGTCTCGGTGGGGAACATCGGCGTCTTGGCGGCGTTCACCGCCACCACCACATGCACTTCGTCGAAGAAGCGCGCACTGCGTTCGATAACGTCAAGATGTCCGGCGGTCACGGGGTCATAGGAGCCGGGGCACACTGCTTTGGTCATAGGCACTAGACTACCGCGCCCGTGCGCGTGATGCGCCATGATGTGCGCCGGCGTCACGCCGATTCGTCGTCCGTTACCTCAATCGTTTGCATGAACACTATGATGGAGTGCAGAACATGCCCTACAAGGAGGTCGTCATGATGATCAACAACGCGCTCGCCGAAGCATCCCTCGACGAATATCTCGACGCCGACACGTCCTCGCCGCTGTCCAACCCGGATGCCGAGACCGGCACCGCGGTGCTCGAACGCCCCGAGACCAAGGAGGAGAACAAGCGCGCCGACGATGGCGACGCCGACCGCTTCGCCCACTACGTCTCGCGTGACCGCATCGCCGAGTCGCAGGCCACCGGCCGCCCGGTCGTCGCCCTGTGCGGCAAGGTCTGGGTCCCCAAGCACGACCCGTCCAAGTACCCCGTCTGCCCCGACTGCAAACGCATCTACGACGAAATGCGCGGCTGGTGATGCGACTGACGCCGGCGCCGGTACGACAGGGGCGTGTGTCACTGCGATGGGGTTGTTTGAGCAGGTTGCGCAGGAGTTCCTTGAGTTGCCGGGCCCGGTAGAGCTGTCCCCCTGTCGTGTCTGTTGCGTCTCCTGTTCGCCTTGTCCACTCGTCTCGGGGGATTCAGCGTGAAAAACGCGAGGAATCGCGCTGAATCCCACGGGTTCGCGGGACTCAGGGCCGGAATCGGCCTTGGCGGCGCTGAGTCCCACGCGGACTGCCGAAACGGACCATAGGAGAGCGCGCAAATCGACGGAATTTGGAATCAAGTAATGGAATGCCTCTCCCTAAGGCCCAACGGCAAACAACCACCCACGAAAACAGCAATAGCGACATACATGATGAGTGTTTGATGAACGGATTCGTGTAGTCACGGCGATGACGCATGCCGTTGCCGTTCCATGGTCCATGCCGTAATGTGAAGCTATGCGACCATCCAATGGATGGATGGTGTAGCGCTTACCGGCGCAGCGGCGAAGGAGACGACCATGGCACGATATCATCTGAGCTCTCGACTGCGTCGTACGACGATCGTCGCGTGTGCGACGCTCATTGTGATCATGACGCTGGCATCATGCGCCTCGAATCCTCTCGCCTCGGGCGGAGGCGGAGGGAACGGCGGTACCGGATCGAACAGCGAACCGACGTTTACCGGGGCGCATGCGGAGGACTATTCGTGGGCGTACGATCGGGCGAAGCGCGACGGTAGCGAGTTCGCAGTTCAGGCGCTCTCCGACGGCAAGCTCGCCGAGGCGGAGGTCCAGGAGGCGGCGGACCGCTATGTCTCCTGCATGACGGACAAGGGATACACCGCCACCATGTCCATCGATGGAACCAGCACCATCTATCACCCTGATCAGACCACCGGTCAGGCATGGGCCGACCGCATGCATCGCGATACCGACACGTGCGAGAAGGAGTCCGGCATCGACTATCTTGCGGGCTTGCTGCTGATTGACAAAACCAATCCGGACGGCAAGAACGACATATCGATGATCATCGACTGCATGCGCCGGCACGACGTCGTCGACGACTCGATGACCGATGCGCAGATCGAGGCGGAGCTCAACGCCACCAGTCCGGACACCTACTTCAGCAGGATCCCCCTCGACATGGCCGACCCCAACTACGATGCGAACAAGGCCAAATGGTCGCAGGAGTGCCGCGTCAATCCGCGCGAGCTCTAGCTTTAGCACCCTGCGCATAATCCTGTTTCCTGGTGGCGATTGGGTCCTTTGCGTTCGATCCTGTAGGATCCGGCGTTATGGGGGGCTTGCGGGGTCGGGAAAACGTCCGATCCCGTAGGATCCGATACGGCGATCGGGGTGGATCGGGGTGAGACGCGTGAGGAGTCTGCCACTCAGTGCATGTCAATCGGTTGACGTTCGTTGAGTGGCAGAAAACCGTGCCACTCAACGCGATTTCGGTGTTTTTTCACGTTGAGTGGCAGACACATCGGGAGCAGGGGTGGCCCTTGCGATATTGGCTATTGCAGAATCGTTGGAAAATGGCCCTTTTGACAGCATTCAAAAAGGCGGCGAGATGGGAATCACGTATCGTCGTGCCACTCAACGCCAAAATCGCCGAAAATTTTCGTTGAGTGGCACGGATAAGTGACATGACTGGGACATGACTGGGCTGGCGCGGTTGAGATGGAACAATTGAGCGGCACAGCTGAGTGAAAGTTGACCTCGATGCAAAATGGCTGGCTTCGTCTCCAAGGTGAGGGGTTCCGGTGTGTGTGGGGGGGGGCGGGTGAGGAGTTCTTGGGTGAAGGCTCCCGGGGTGAAGGATTCCGGGGTGAAGGGATTCGGTGCGGGGAGGAGGCTCGCGCCGGATGTCGGACCGTCAGCAGTCGATCGAGTATTTGCGGGTCTTGTAGTACTTCCAGTCCGGCAGGGGGCGGTGCTCGTCGAGCGCGCGCTTGATGTCGCCGTAGAAGTGCAGCTTGCGCTGCACGTGCAATGCGGCCTCGTTGAGCGCGCGACGCTGCTCGTCGAGCGCCTCGCGACGCGACTCGAGCAGTTCGAGGATCTCGTCGATGTGCTCGGGCTCGTTGCTTTCGTAGAGGAAGAACTTCTTGAGATCCCCGATCGTCATGCCCGCGTTCTTGAAGCAGCAGATCGCGCGCAATCGATTGATGTGACACTCCTCGTATTCGCGCTGCCCGCTCGCGTTGCGCCTGACGTTCGTCAGCAGTCCCTGATCCTCGTAGTACCTCAGTGCCGAGGGCTCCATATGGAACTGTCGCGCCACTTCGCGGATCGTGTAGGTCCGCGGCTCGGCGGACGTTTGCCCCGCCTCCGCCACTTTGCCGTTCTCGGCCGCCTTGGTCGTCTCAGCCCCGGCAGATATGGCAGTTCCGTTCTTGATCTTCCCGGCAGTCCCGCTCTCGGCAGCCACGGCCCCGACCTTTTCGACCGATCCGTCGATGTCGTTCGTCATTGTGCATCCGTCCCTTTCTCGCGGCATTGCCCTTGGCATCGCATGCGACACGCCGCCCGATCGCGGCGCACTTGCATTCAAGCTTACTTGAACTGTGATGATGATTGCGCAACCACATGCGGGACCCGCAGGAAGGAATCCTGACCAAAGGAAAACCAAAGGAAGAGGGAGAACGGTGCGGGCCCCACATGAATCAGACCGGCATCGATCTGCAATCGATGCGGAACTCGATTCGTAAGTGAATCGACCTGAAGGAGAACAACAGGATGTTCGAACCCACCAATGCCTACGCGCCCGCGAACGACCGCTACGCGACCATGACCTACAACCGCTGCGGCAAATCCGGCCTCAAGCTGCCGGCCGTCTCGCTCGGCTTCTGGCACAACTTCGGCGACCTGACGCCGTTCGACCACATGAAGCAGCTGGTGTTCACCGCGTTCGACCACGGCATCACCCACTTCGACCTCGCCAACAACTACGGTCCCGAACCCGGCCAGGCGGAGAAGAACTGCGGCCTGCTGCTCAACAAGTACTTCAAGGCCCACCGCGACGAGCTCGTCATCTCCACCAAGGCCGGCTACGAGATGTGGGCCGGTCCGTACGGCGACTGGGGCTCGCGCAAGTACCTGATCGCCTCGCTTGACCAGTCCCTCGAACGCCTCGGCCTCGACTACGTCGACATCTTCTACCACCACCGTCCGGACCCGGAGACCCCGCTCGAGGAGACGATGGGCGCGCTCGCCCAGATCGTCAATTCCGGCAAGGCGCTGTACGTGGGCCTGTCCAACTACGACGGGGAGACCATGGAGAAGGCCGCCGCGATCCTCGACGAGCTGCACGTGCCGTTCGTCATCAACCAGAACAAGTACAACATCTTCGATCGCACCGTCGAAAAGAATGGGCTCAAGGACACCGCCAAGAGGCTCGGCAAGGGCCTCATCACCTTCTGCCCGCTCGAGCAGGGTCTGCTGACCAACCGCTACCTGAACGGCGTGCCGGCCGACAGCCGCATCGCCGTCGACCCGCGCTTCCTCAAGGACTCCGCCCTCACCCCGGAGCGTCTCCAGCAGATCCGCGAGCTCAACGACATCGCGATCGCCCGCGGCCAGACCCTCGCCGAGATGAGCCTCGCCTGGCTGCTGCATGACGACGCCGTCACCTCCGTGCTCGCCGGTGCCTCCAAGCCGCAGCAGATCGTCGACAACATCGGCGCGCTGAAGAACACCACGTTCAGCGCCGAGGAGCTCGCCAGGATCGACGAGATCTCCCAGCGCTGAACACCGCGGCGGCAGCCGCGAAGGATCCCGGCCGAAGTCACAGAACAGTGACTTCGGTGGGGATCACCGGGTCGCCGCGCATGAGGCTCTGCGCCGCGATCGGCAGCTCGGCAAGCGCCTTCGCACGGTAGTCGTGCGCGCGCTGGATCGCGTCGTGGCCCTGCCACTCATGGTTGATCTCGCCGTGATCGACGAAGTCGACCATGAGATCCTTCCACCCCTCCTCCGGGCGGAACGCGGCGAGCTTGTCCTCCGAACCGGAGATCACATGCTCCACGTCGGCCAGACCGTACTCGTACGAGCGGTAGGCGACCTTGCGGCCCGGCACGGTGGCCTTGTCCTTCGACTTCTTCATGACCGGGACCATCACGCCGTCCGCGCCCTCGCGCTCGGTGAGCTTGTACACCATCGCGCACGTGGGGGCACCCGAGCCGGTGACCAGCATCGTGCCCACGCCGTACGAGTCGACCGGCGCGGTCTGCAGCGCGGCGAGCGCGTACTCGTCGAGATCGTTGGTGACGGTGATGCGCGTGTTCGTCGCGCCGAGCGCGTCCAGCTGGTTGCGCACGCGCTGCGCCATGAGCGCGAGATCGCCCGAATCGATGCGCACGCCGCCGAGCTCCGGTCCGGCGACCTCGACCGCGGTCTTCACGGCCTCTTCGATGTTGTACGTGTCGACGAGCAGCGTCGTGTTCTTCCCCAACGCGGCGATCTGCGATTCGAACGCCTGGCGTTCGCTGTCGTGCACGAGCGTGAAGCAGTGCGCGGCCGTGCCGATCGCCTTGAGGCCGTACATCTGCGCGGCGAGCAGGTTCGCGGTGCCCTGGAAGCCGCCGACGACCGCGGCGCGCGCGGCGGCCACCGCGCTCCACTCGTTCGTGCGGCGTCCGCCCATGTCCATGCAGGGGCGGTCCTTCGCGGCGCAGGCCATGCGGGAGGCGGCCGAGGCGACCGCGGAATCGTAGTTCAGCACGGACAGGATCAGCGTCTCGAGCAGCGTGCATTCGCCGAACGTGCCCTCGACCTCGAGGATCGGGGAGTTCGGGAAGAACATCTCGCCCTCGCGGTAGCCCTTGATCGTGCCGGAGAAGTGGAAGTTCTCCAGCCACTTGATCGTCTCGGGGCTCACGACCTTGCGGTCGGCGAGGAACTTGAGATCCTCGTCGTCGAGGTGGAAGCGCTCGAGCTCGTCGAGGATGCGCCCGGTGCCGGCGACCACGCCGTAGCGTCGGCCGATCGGCAGGTGACGGGTGAACACCTCGAAGACGCACTTGCGGTCCGCGGTGCCGTCCTTCAGACACGCGTCGAGCATCGTGTATTCGTACATGTCGGTCATCAGCGCCGGTGAATAGTCCATGTGATCGCTCCCTTGGGTTTGGATGCTTCGCTGTGATTTCGCTGGGCAACAGCCTACTCCGATTCGCATGCTCCGCCTAGACTGGTGACCATGAGATTCATCGCCGGACTGTGGCGGCTCGCGATCGCCGCCATGTGCTTCGTCGGCACCTACGAGGCGTGGCACAAGCCTGAATATTGGACCTATTTCACCTTCCAGACCGGATTCGTGCTCGGCTTCGTGATGCTGTGGGCGGGCGCCGCCACGATCCTCAAGGGCATCGAGCCGCCCGCATGGCTCAAGGGCTGCGTGACGCTCTACGCGATCGTCACCGCTCTCGTCGCGTTCCTGCTCATGCCGCCCGATGACCCGGCGTACGTGCCGGCCGTGCTCGGCCTCATGACGAACACGTGGCTGCATCGGGTCGCCCCGATCATGGCGGGCATCGACTTCCTGATCTTCGACCAGCATCGCCGCTTCGAATGGCACTACATGTTCACGTGGCTCGCCTATTTCCCGCTCTATCTGGCGTTCGTGCTCGTGCGCGCGGCGCTGCTCCCCACCTCCGGCCCGGCAGCCGGCGGCAACCCGTACCCGTACCAGTTCATCGACCTGAAGGCCCTCGGATGGGCGCAGTTCGGCATCAACTGCGGCAAACTCGCGCTGGGGTTCCTCGCCCTGAGCCTGATCCTGTTCGTCATCGACCGGATCCTGCCGCCCAAACCGCTGGTGGGGTAGGCATGCCCGAGGCCGGCGCAAGGGCGTAAGCTGGGACGCATGGTTGAAATCACAGATATGCTGGGCAACAGCTCCATCACCCGTCAGGACGGACGCAAGGTCGACGAACTGCGTCCCGTGAGGATCACCCGCCACTTCACCGATGCGCCGGAGGGCTCCGTGCTCATCGAATGCGGCAACACGCGCGTCATGTGCACCGCCACGTTCACGCCCACCGTGCCGCGCTGGCGCAAGGATTCCGGACTCGGCTGGGTCACCGCCGAATACTCGATGCTGCCGCGCGCCACGAAGGAGCGCACCCCGCGCGAATCGGTCGCCGGCAAGATCGGCGGCCGCACGCACGAGATCAGCCGCCTGATCGGCCGGTGCCTGAGGGGCGTCATCGACATGCAGGCCCTCGGCGAGAACCAGATCCAGCTCGACTGCGACGTGCTGCAGGCCGACGGCGGCACGCGCACCGCATCCGTCACCGGCGCGTTCGTCGCCCTCGTCGACGCGGTCAACTGGGCCGAACGCAACCACCACATCAAGTCCGCCGACAAGGTGATCAAGGACTACGTGTCCGCCGTGTCCGTGGGCGTGATCAACGGCACGCCGATGCTCGACCTGCCGTACGTCGAGGACAGCCAGGCGATGACCGACATGAACGTCGCGATGACCGGCTCCGGCAACTTCATCGAGATCCAGGGCACCGCCGAACACCGCCCGTTCAACCGAGCCGAGCTGAACACGCTGCTCGACTTGGCGCAGAAGGGCAACGAGGAGCTGCAGGCCGCGCAGCGCGCCGCGCTTGCCCTCGACTGATTTCCGACTGATTCCCCTGATCGAAAGGACCGTCCATCCCCATGAAACTCGTAGTCGCCACGCACAACGAAGGCAAGCTCGTCGAGATCCGACGCATCCTCGAGGAGGATCTCGGCGCAGACGCCGCGAAGGTGGAGCTCGTCTCCGCCGGATCGCTCCACCTGCCCGACCCGGTCGAGACCGGCGTCACCTTTGATGAGAACGCGCTCTTGAAGGCGCGCGACGTCGCCCGCCGCACCGGACTGCCGGCCATCGCCGACGACTCCGGTCTGATCGTCGACGTGATGGGCGCCGCCCCCGGCATCCTCTCCGCCCGCTGGGCCGGCGCGCACGGCCACGACAAGGCCAACAACGCGCTGCTGCTCGCCCAGATCGAGGACATCCCCGACGATAAACGCGCAGCGCGGTTCCGCTGCGCCGCCGCGCTCGTCGTCCCGGGCGACGAGGTCGACTCGACCGCCGGCGACACGCTCGCCGCGGGATCCGACGCCGCGCTCGCCGCACATCACGTCATCGTCTCCGAGACGGTCGAGACGGGGGAGATGCCCGGCCGCATCATCCGTAAGGAGCGCGGCGAACACGGCTTCGGCTACGATCCGATCTTCGTGCCGGACGACCAGCCCGGCCGCACCAGCGAGGAGCCCGAGTGCGAGGGCGAGCCGCTCACCAGCGCCGAGATGACCCCGGCCGAGAAGAACGCGATCTCCCACAGGGGCAAGGCCCTGAAGGCCCTGGTCCCCGCCATCGAGGCCCTCCTCGACTAGCGGAGCCGTGCGATCACGCCGGAATCACGCCGGAATCAGGAAGTTCACGGCGGTCATCAGCACGATCGCGATGATCGCCGTGATCGACAGCGTGAATCCGGCGAGCTTGGCGTTGCCGAGCACGCGGTCGGTGAACAGCGTCGAGAACACGGCGGTCGGCGCGAGGGAGAGCATGACCGCCGCCTTGCGCACCGAGGCGTCGAACGGCAGCAGGAACCAGCAGGCGGCCGCGAACAGCACGCCGAGCGGCAGCCTCCATCCGAGCACCTGCAGCACGTCCATCACGTCCTTGCGCGTCTTCGGCAGATCCATGAGCATGCCGACCATGAACACCGAGCAGAACGAGTTCGCGTCCGCGATCGGCTGCAGCAGCGTCGGCAGGAACGAGGGGATCGGGATCGAGAAGACCATCACCACGATCATCAGCATGTAGATGTCGAACGGCACCGACGTGAAGAAGCCCTTGAGGATCTGCTTGAGCTTCGCGCGGCGGGCGAGTCGTCTCGCGTCCGGATCGGTCGGCTTCGTGTACGGCATCGTCGGCGCGGAGCCGGCGTGCTGTTCGGCGAGCGTGCGATTCATGTCGATGTGCAGCAGCGACGTGGTCATCACATTCGATCCGGCGGTGACGACCACCGAATTGCCGATGTCGAACATCGAGGCCGTCACCAGCGCGGAGGGGCCCATGAACGCCTGGATGACGGGGAAACAGAAGTTGCCCACGTTGAAGCCGGAGCAGTTGAGCATGAGGAACGCGCGGTCGGCCACCGGGCGATGCCTCGTCGCCGCGTAGACGAGCAGCAGCGGCAGCAGTCCGAACACGATTGCGAACGCGGAGATGAGCAGCATGCTCAGGTGATGCGGGTTCGTCGCGAACGAGACGATGATCGAGGCGGGAAGGGTGAAGTCGAAGACGACGACCTGCATGACGCGGTAGTCGCGCGGGCGGAACAGTCCGGCGCGTTTGACGAGGTATGCGGCGGCGATGATGAGCAGGAACGCGATCGGTTTGAGCAGCGCGATCATGGTGACTTCTTCCGCTTGTCTTCTTGTCTTCTGTCTTGGTCTGTCTTGGTGATTCTTGTCGAGTTCCGTGTTTTCCCGATGCCGCTCGTCACGTTGCCACGGCCTCGTGAAAGCTCGTGAGAGCTCGTGAAGGACAGTGCGCGAGATGGGACTCGAACCCACACGACCGAAGTCACAGGAACCTAAATCCTGCGCGGCTACCAATTACGCCACTCGCGCGCAATGAGACAATCTATCATAAGCCCTGATTACGGGCGGGCGGACGATTCGGCGTGTGATCGTGGGGTGCGGGAAAACAAAAACCCCGGATCGGGCGATCCGGGGTGATGGAGCCACTTGTCAGAATCGAACTGACGACCTGCTCATTACGAGTGAGCCGCTCTACCGACTGAGCTAAAGTGGCGTCGTGCTTGGAAAGCATTCGCGATCCATGCACGAAAAGAAGAGTATAGGGCATCGTCGGGAAAACGCAAAATCGACGTGTCGCGCGAGTGGCGTCCGGCGTGTCGTGCGGCCGGCGGCGATGGCGGCGGTGGCGGCCGCGTGCGATCGGGCGGCACTCGGCTACGGGCGTCTGCGTTTGCCGGCTCGGATCGCTATATCGGGGCGAAGGCCTGCGATGATGCGCCGGCGGATCGCGCCCGTCGATTCCCCGTCCGTTCACTGCTACGTTGCCGATATGTTAGCGTTTATTCTTTTTGTGTTATTGTGTCCGCTTTTGTGAGTATTCTGTTCCTTGATAAGGGACATCGCGTGACCAGTCCGGCATCGTCGGGCAGGCCCCGCGCGACGTTTCGATCGATGATGAAAGGAATGGAATCCATGGCCATCAATCCTCCCATTGACGCCACCCAGACCCCGGCGTGGGTCGCCCTGCAGAAGCACTACGACGAGCTGCAGGCCGAGGGCATCAGCCTCAAGAAGTGGTTCGCCGAGGACAGCGACCGCGTCAAGAACCTGAGCTTCGACGCCGGCGATCTGCACTTCGACCTGTCCAAGAACCTCATCAAGCCGGAGACCCTCCAGCTGTTCGTCCACCTGGCCCGCGAGGTCAAGCTCGACGAGCGCATCAAGGCCATGTACACCGGCGTGCACATCAACAACACCGAGGACCGTGCTGTGCTGCACACCGCGCTGCGCCGCCCGGTCGAGGACGAGGGCAAGTACATCGTCGACGGTCAGGACACCGTCAAGGATGTGCGTGAGGTCCTCGACAAGATCTACGCCTTCGCCGACGAGGTCCGCTCCGGCAAGTGGACCGGCGTGACCGGCCGCAAGATCGAGACCGTCGTCAACATCGGCATCGGCGGCTCCGACCTAGGCCCCGTCATGGCGTACGAAGCCCTCAAGCCGTACGCGGACGCCGGCATCTCCGCCCGCTACATCTCCAACATCGACCCGAACGACCTGGCCGAGAAGACCAAGGGTCTGGATCCGGAGACCACGCTGTTCATCATCGTCTCCAAGACCTTCACCACCCTGGAGACCCTGACCAACGCCCGCGAGGCCCGCACCTGGCTGCTCGAGGAGCTGGCCGCCAACGGCGCCATCGACTCCAACGACGACGCCCAGAAGGCCGAGGCCATCAAGAAGCACTTCGTCGCCGTCTCCACCAACCTGGAGAAGGTCGCCGAGTTCGGCATCGACCCGAACAACGCGTTCGGCTTCTGGAACTGGGTCGGCGGCCGCTACTCCGTCGACTCCGCCGTCGGCACCTCCCTGGCCGTCGTCTTCGGACCGGCCCGCTTCGAGGAGTTCCTGCACGGCTTCCACGAGATCGACGAGTACTTCGCCAACACCCCGTTCGAGAAGAACGTCGTCGTGCTGCTCGGCATGCTCAACGTCTGGTACCGCAACTTCTTCAAGGCCGCCTCGCACGCGGTCCTGCCGTACGACCAGTACCTGCATCGCTTCCCGGCGTACCTGCAGCAGCTGACCATGGAGTCCAACGGCAAGTCCGTGCGTTGGGACGGCACCCCGGTCACCACCGAGACCGGCGAGATCTTCTGGGGCGAGCCGGGCACCAACGGCCAGCACGCCTTCTACCAGCTGATCCACCAGGGCACCCAGCTCATCCCGGCCGACTTCATCGCGTTCGTCAACACCCCGAACCCGACCAAGGACGGCGACCAGGACGTGCACGAGCTGTTCCTCGGCAACTACTTCGCGCAGACCAAGGCCCTTGCGTTCGGCAAGACCGCCGAAGAGGTCCGCGCCGAGGGCACCCCGGAGGAGATCGTCCCGGCCCGCGTGTTCACCGGCAACCGTCCGACCACCTCGATCTTCGGCGTGGCCCTGACCCCGTTCGCGCTCGGCGAGCTCATCGCCCTGTACGAGCACATCACCTTCGTCGAGGGCACCGTCTGGGGCCTCGACTCCTACGATCAGTGGGGCGTCGAGCTCGGCAAGCAGCTGGCCAAGCAGATCACCCCGGCCATCTCCAAGGATGACGAGGCCCTGGCCGCCCAGGACGCCTCCACCCAGAGCCTGATCAAGTTCTACCGCGAGAACCGCGAGTTCTGATCCCGATCCTTAACGATCGGTCGGTTGACTGACTGACGAGCGCCCGGCACCACATCGCATGGTGTCGGGCGCTCGTTCATCGTTCAGGCCGTATCGGGCTGTACGATGGATGGTGGAAAGGCAAGGAGGCAATCAATCATGGCAATGACGCTCGAACACCAAACCGACTATCCGATGGCCGCGAAGGTCTACTTCACCCGCGACATCAGTCCCGCCGGGCTGATCCGCGTCTACGAGGCGCTCGGCGCGCGCCCGCACGGCAAGGTCGCGGTCAAACTGAGCTCCGGGGAGGGTGGCAACACGCACTATCTGCAGCCATCCCTCATCAAGGACCTCGTCCAGCGGCTCGACGGCACGATCGTCGAATGCAACACCGCCTACGCGGGCACGCGCGACACGTCCGAACACCACTGGAAGACGATCAGGGAGCACGGGTTCACCGACATCGCCCCCTGCGACATCCAGGACGAGGAGGGCGAGATCGAAATCCCGGTCGAGGGAGGACGGCGCATCACCGGCGACATCGTCGGATCGCACTTCCCGAACTACGACTACTACGCCGTGCTCTCGCACTTCAAGGGGCACGTGATGGGTGGCTTCGGCGGGGCCCTGAAGAACATCTCGATCGGCATGGCGTCCTCGCGCGGCAAGAAGCGCCTGCACTCCGGACAGGACGAGATCCTCGCCCAGCCGTTCAGCGGCGACCAGGACGCCTTCCTCGAGGCGATGGCCGAGGCCGCGACCGCCGTGTTCAACGCGCTCAAGGGCAACATGCTCTTCATCAACGTGATGAACAACCTCTCGGTCGACTGCGACTGCGACGGACATCCGAGCGCGCCGGTCATGGACGACATCGGCATCTGCGCCTCGCTCGACCCGGTGGCCGTCGACCAGGCGTGCGTCGACATGGTCTACGTGTCCGACGATAACAAGGAACCGCTCATCGAGCGCATCGAATCCCGCCACGGCATCCACATCATCGAGCATGCCGTGGAGATGGGTCTGGGCTCGCGCGACTACCGGCTCATCGACCTCGACGCGCGCTGAGCCGCAAAGCCGTCGCACCATCGCCATCCGGCGGCAAATCCGGTCTCCGGTCCGGGCGCAATGCCGTCCGGCCGGTGATTACTCATCAGTCGTCATAAGGAGCTTGTCATGCAATCCACTTCATCCACCTCATCCACTCGCACGGTCGCCGGTGTCGCCGTCCGTGCGCTGCCGAGCGTCAAGGTCCAGTCGCTGGCCGCCGTGCTCGCCGTCATCGCGGCCGTCGCCCTGCCGCAGATTTTCCATCTGGGCGGCGCCGCGCTCGGCCTTGGCCCGGCCCTCGGCCAGACGCTGCTGCCGATGCATCTGCCCGTGCTGTTGGTTGGTCTGCTTGCCGGCCCGTACGCCGGCGTCGCCACCGGTGCGCTCGCGCCCGTCGTGAGCTTTGCGCTCACCGGCATGCCGATGGCGCTGATGGTCCCGTTCATGGTCATCGAACTCGCCGCCTACGGTCTGGTCGCCGGGGTGTTGCGCGGGGTGAACCTGCCGTTCGCGCTGCCCTCGCCGATCGAATGGCTTGTCAAGCTGCTCGGCGCGCAGATCGCAGGCCGACTGATCGACGCGCTCGCGATCGGCGTGGCCGTCGCCCTTCTCGGTAATACGACCATGACCGTCGCGTCCGTGTGGGCCGCGGTTCTCACCGGTCTGCCGGGCCTCGTGCTGCAGTGGATCGCGATCCCCGCGATCATGACCACCGTGGATCGCGGACGCAGGCGCTGATATGCCGACTGATGTGGAACGCGCGAAGGGCGTGTTGCTGGCCGACCCCGCGGTCGGGTGTGTGGCCTGCCGTGGCGACGGGAGTGGCGATGCGCATGACGACGGGCGCGGCGACCGCCATGGAGAATCCGACGAGATCCTCACCGGATTCGGCCGTGGTGTGCGCCCGCTGCTGCAATGGCTGGCGGAAGGGCGCAGCCTCGTCGGCTATTCGGCCGCCGACCGCGTGGTCGGCAAGGGCGCGGCCCTGCTGTACGCACGTCTCGGCGTCGTCGCCGTGTACGCCGAGACGATGAGCGAGGCCGGACTGGCGACATTGCGCACGCAGGGCATCGCCGCCTCCTACGGCACCCTCGTGCCGGTGATCCTCAACCGCACGCGCACCGGCATCTGCCCGATCGAGCGGTCGGTGGCCTCGATCAGCGATCCGCTCGCCGCAGAACCGGCCATCCGTGCCGCAGTCGCCCGCCTGATGGCGGCGCGATGACTACTCCACGCGGGCTGCGAGGAGCGGGCTGCGAGGAGTCATCACGCCGGTCACACCACCTGGAACAGCAGGCACTTGAGATAGTCGGTCTCGGGAATGCCCCAGACGATCGGATGATCCGGCGCCTGCTGACGCTCCTCGATCTGACGAAGACGCACGCCCGCATCGCGCGCCGCCTCGGTGAGCATGCGCTTGAAATGCTCATGATCCATGAAATGCGAGCACGAGCAGGTCGCCAGATAGCCGCCGCGAGGCAGGATGCGCATCGCCCTGTAGTTGATCTCCCGATAGCCTCGCGCGGCCGAGCCGATCGTGCTGCGGCTCTTGGTGAACGCCGGCGGATCGAGGATGATGAAATCGAATCGCTCGGGATTGTGCGTGCGCTCCAGCTCGGGCAGCAGATCGAAGATGTTCGCGACGGTGAAGTCCATGCGGCCGGAGACGTCCGGCCCGTTGAGACGCGCGTTCTCCCTCGCCATGTCGATGGCGGTTTCGGACACGTCGACCGCGCGCACAAACTGCGCGCCGCCGCGGGCCGCGTTGAGGGCGAAGGAGCCGGTGTGCGTGCAGCAGTCGAGCACACGCCGGCCCCGGGCAAGTCGCGCCACGGCTCGGCGGTTGTACTTCTGATCGAGGAAGAACCCCGTCTTCTGGCCGTTCGCGAAGTCGACGTGATACCTGACGCCGTTTTCGGTGATGTCGGTAACGGTCGGGGCGAAATCGGATGTGTCCGATGCCGACCACCAGCCGGTCGTCTGCTCCAGTCCCTCCAACGCGCGCGTGGACACGTCGTTGCGCTCGTAAATGCCGCGCAACAACACCCCGTCCTCGGTGAAGACCCTGAGCAGCGCGGGGAAGATCACCGGCTTGAGGCGCTCCATGCCGGCTGACAGGGTCTGGGTGACGAGCACGTCGTTGAACCGGTCGACGATCAGCCCGGGGAATTCGTCGGCCTCGGAGAAGATCACACGGCATGCCGTGATGTCGTCGTCGCCCATCACGGTTTTGCGATACTCCCACGCCCAGCGGATCTTGCGCTCCCAGAACGCCGGCGAGAAGTCGTCGTTGGCGTTGCGGGTCACCAGACGCACGCGGATGCGGCTGTGACGCGACAGCAGGCCGGTGCCTAGATAGGTTCCCTTGAGGTTTACGACGTCGACGATCGAGCCGTCCGGCAGGGCGTCGAGCGGGATGATCTCATCCTCGGTCCGGGGCGCGTTGAGCAGCTCCTTGCGGCGACGGCGCTCGCGGAAGTCGTTGCGTTTCGGGCGGGTGGTGCCGGAATCGCCTTCGGTCTCGGCGGTTCCGCTGGTGTTGCCGCTGGCGTTCGCGTTGAGCGCTTCCCGCGCGCCGGGTTTGAGCGATCCATTGTTGTCCCAAGCCTCACCTGACGGTAGCGCGAACCGCCTGATCTCACCCTCGTATACCCATGGATGCCCGCTTTCGAGCGCGCGTGCGCCCTTCTCGGTGATCACGGCTCGTGGGTATGCTCTGTTCGTTTTCATGGCGCTGCCGTCCTGTCCTGTTGTTGCTTGTCTTCGTTTTGGTTGAAGCTCGTGTCGCGCCCGTGGGGGAATCGCGGATGATTCAGTGCGTCAGCACGGGGATTCTGGTGTTCGGCGAGAGCGGGCCGGTCGGGAGGAATCCGGATGCGGGGATCCGCATCAGGTCTCGGTCGCGGGCGTTCATCGGATAGTCGGCGTACGCGCAGATGCGATGCTGCCCGTAGCCGACCCGGTAATGGGTGTCGTCGGCCGAGGCCTCCACGCTCGGATCGCCGTAGCCGAACCACATCTCCAGGAACGTGCGTTCGCGTATCGACGGCACGTCGAATTCGAGTTCGGGCGACGCCTCGGGATGCTGCTCCAGCTGGTCGCTCGCCCGATCCATCTGTTCGCGGATGGACCGCCAGTCCATCTCGTTCCATTCGAGACGGTTGTATTCCTCGTGCCTGCTCGGCCAGAAATCGTCATCGAACGCACCGGCGTACGGTTCGCTGACCTGCGGGAATTCCAGCTGTCCCAGCGCGACGGCCCTCCATACCGCCTTCCGTCCGATCTCGTTGTTGGCCGTCAAGGAAAACGTGCCCATGATTACCCTCCACCACCCTGATTGCTGTTTCGTGGGGTCGCGGGCACTCAGTTATGCGCCGCGCCACGCCGTCCTGCGACGGTGAAGACATAGTGATTGTGTGTTTGTGTTTGTTTGGTATGTGAATTCGATAAGTCCAATATATGGACTATTGAAATCGTCATCCGATACTAGAGGAGGCGTGTGCGGCTGGTTGCCGCCGTCCGGCTCGTGGAAGGGGATGGTCCGACTCGTGACAGGGTGATGTCCGGCTCGTGGAATCAGAGAAGGGCGTGGTCGGCCAGCCAGCATCGTGTCTCATCCGCGCAGGTGAAACGGAGCGCCTGCAATCCCGCGGCCGTGGCGCCGTCCACGTTGTACGGCGAATCGTCCACGAACAGCGTGGACGTGCGCTGAACGCCGAACCGTGCGAGTGCGAGATCGAAGAACTCCCTGTCCGGCTTGGCGGCGCCGTCGCCGTCGCGCCCGGAGACGACGACGTCGTCCAGCATGCCGATGAGCCGCGGGAGGCGGCTGGCCATGATCGGCCAGGTGTCGCGCCCCCAGTTGGTCAGCCCCCATACGCGCACGCCCTGTCGCCTCAGATCGGCGACCAGCTGCGGCATGCCGGGCATGGGGCCGGTCAGCGTGCGCTCGACGTGGTCTGCGTAGGCGCGCATCATCGCGGCGAGATGGGGGCCGTACTCGTTCTCGTAGTCGGGCAGCAGGTCGACGTAGTCCGTGCCCCTGTCATGCAGGTCGTCGAAGTACATGAACCCGCAATGATCGTCATCGGCGAACATGTCGTCGATCTCGTCCGCCGGGAAAAGCCCCTCCAGCGCGAGCCTCGGCCGCCAGTCGACCAGCACCCCGCACAAGTCGAAGATCACGTTGTCGACCATCGTCGATCGCCTTCCTTTCCGGCCCCCTTCCTTTTCCGGGCCGATGACCGATGGCCGATGGTAGGGGATCGGTGCCAGGCGTGGATGCGCGCGTCCGGCTCCCGGGCGATCGCCGTCCGGCTCGTGGAATGGCTTGGGGCGATTCGTCGGATCGCGGGGCCGCCTCCGGGGTTCGTCGCCTGTCCTGCCCGAGGGATAATCTTGACGATTGCTGTGTCGTGAGACGGGTCACCGCATAAACCCGTTTCGCCCAGGAAGTCCAGCCGGGCCGCCGCAAGGCGCGTCTCCCGGCGGATTGACACCCCTTCGTCGGCGAACCGGCGGGGGAACGAATCGGCGTGCGTGGAGTCGCATCGGGCGGGGTGCCCGGGGAACGGCCATGAAGCGCATGCCCCAACCGGTGGCCGATATGCGGCGGCACCTAAGGAAACACCATGGTTAACGCCATTGACGCTTTTGACGCCAAGCACATGAAGCCGGCCGAGGAGATCCCGACCTTCCGTCCGGGCGACACCGTCGACGTGAACGTCAAGATCAAGGAAGGCAACAACTCCCGTATCCAGACCTTCACCGGCGTGGTCATCGCCCGTAAGGGTTCCGGCGTGCGCGAGACCTTCGTCGTCCGCAAGATCAGCTTCGGCACCGGTGTTGAGCGCCGCTTCCCGCTGCACTCCCCGTCCATCGACTCCATCAAGGTCGTGCGTCTGGGTCGCGTCCGCCGCGCCAAGCTCTACTACCTGCGCGCCCTGCGCGGCAAGGCCGCTCGTATCGTCGAGCGTCGCGCCAAGTGATATCACTCACGTGAAAATCGGCCTGGAAACCTTCCGGTTTCCGGGCCGTTTCCATACCCACGCACTATGATTGGCCCGAGCGCATGGGCGACATGCACATGGGCATGCGGGCAGTACATGGACGAGCAGGAAGGGAACCATGGCATCCAACGAATCCGACGAACGCGACCAGTACACGTTCGACGTGGCCAATCATGGCGTCGATCCGTCCGACATGCCCGTCACCGCCGAAGTCGTCGGCGTCAGCGAACAGCCGGTCGACCCGGCCGTAGGCGCCGGCGGAAACGGCGGCCGAGGCGGTGGCAGACGCAGGGAGGAGCGCGACGACAACTTCTCCTGGCGCGACACGCTCATCTGGTGCGGCATCCCGATCCTCGTCGTCATCCTCATCCGCGTCCTGCTCGTCGGCTTCTACGAGATTCCCTCGCGTTCGATGGAAAGCACCATCGAACCCGGCGATCGCGTCGTCACATCCAAACTCTCGCCCAGGCCCTTCGGGCTCAAACGCGGCGACGTCGTCGTCTTCCATGACCCCGCCAACTGGCTCGCGGGCGAACAGTCCGGTAATCCGCTGGCGGGCGACTACCTCATCAAACGCGTCATCGGACTGCCCGGCGACACCGTCGAATGCGAAGGTGCCGGCCAGCCGATCAAGGTCAACGGCGTCGCCGTCAACGAAACCGCCTACCTCAAGGCCGGAGTCGACCCCAGCGCCTTCCCGTTCAGCGTGACGGTCAGCGCGAACCACATCTTCGTCATGGGCGACAATCGCGCCAACTCCGCCGACTCCCGCTACCATCAGGACGACGGCGACAAGGGTCTCGTGCCGATGAGCGACGTCGTCGGCGTCGGCATCGCCCGATACTGGCCGCTCAGCCGCATCAGCGGACTCGACGCCCACCACGAGGTCTTCTCCAACGTGCCCGACGCCGGTTCGGCCGGTGACGCCGCATGATCACCCCCACGCTCGATCTCGAACGCGACCTCGCCGCACAGGGCTACGACCTGATCTGCGGCTTCGACGAGGTCGGCCGCGGCGCGCTCGCCGGACCGGTCATGGTAGGCTGCGCCGCGATCCGGTCGCGCGATCTCGACAGCGGGGTCATCGACGTTCCCGCGGGCGTCGCCGATTCAAAGCTCCTGACCGAGCATCGTCGCGAGGCCATCTACGACGAGCTTACCGACTGGGCCGCCGCATACGCCGTCGGCTCGGCCTCCAACACCGAAATCGACGACTGGGGCATCTCATACGCGCTGGGCGTCGCCGCCCTGCGCGCGCTGGCCGACGTCGAACGCAAGCTGGGACTCGCCAGCCCCATCCGCGTCGGCGCGATCCTCGATGGGCCGAGCGACTACATCACCAAGGCGCTCAACACCTTCGACGCGCCGGACGTCCCCATCCCCGCGCAGGTGACGACCAAGGTCAAGGGCGATCGCCACTGCGCCGTCGTGGCCACGGCCGCCGTGATCGCCAAGGTCACCCGAGACCATCTCATGGTCGAACTCGCCGAATCCGACCCCAAGTACGAACTTTACGAGTGGCAGCACAACAAGGGATACGGCACCCAGGCCCACCGCGACGCCATCGCCCAACACGGCCCCAGCGACCAGCATCGTCTCTCCTGGAAGCTCACGTAGGGTGGTTGGTCGGGGGATCGGCGTTCACCGTTCGGGACACGCTCAAGGCCGCTCGGCCAAGCCTACGGTCTCGAACGGCGAACGCCGATTCCCCTCCAGTGCAATACGTGAGTTAGTGTCCTGTGTTGTAGATTCGTTGTTGGATTGACTGTCTCTCAGACTCGTTTCAGACCTGCTTCGCAGGCCGGCGCGTCCTGCGATTACGGCACGCGCTGCGCGCGTCATGCTGGTTTGCCTGTCGGCTCGTACGCTGCCTGCACATTGCCTGCAAATAGCTTCGCCGTTTGCCTCGCGGCAACGTTCTGGCCAACGGCAACGTCCTGACAAAGGGAGTCGGAAACGAGGCCAACGAATTTCTGAAGTGCGATGCCAGGTCTGCGTCACGCAGGTGTCCACGCAGGTGTCGCACAGACCTGCGTCAACTATCCGCTCACCAGACAAATTCGGCCCTAGCGTCCAGTCCGATCCGAGCCCATTGCACCCGACCCTGTAGTATCCGGCGCAACAACCCTCATTTCCCGCCCCATTGCGTCCGATCCCGCAGGATCTGCCGCAATAACCCACATTTCTCGTTCCGTTACGTCCTATCCCATAGGGTCCGCCGCTATGGGGCCTGCAAGGTCGGGAAAACGTCCGATCCCGTAGGCCTGATGCGGCGACCGGGGGCGGATCGGGGGATGGACGCGTGATGGGTCGTGATGTATCTGCCACTCAGCGCATGTCAATCGGTTGATGTTCGTTGAGTGGCAGAAAACCGTGCCGCTCAACGCGATTTTGGTGGTTTTTCGCGTTGAGCGGCAGACAAGACGACGGCAGAAGCGACTCCTGCGATACCGGTTATTGCGGAATCGTTGGAAAATAGCCGTTTTGACGTCATGTCAAAAAGGTGGCGAGGCGGCAATGACGCATCGTCGTGCCGCTCAACGCCAAAAACACTGAAAATTGCGTTGAGCGGCACAGCAGGGGTACGGCCGAGCGGCCTTGAGCGTGTCACGACCAGCGGATTCCGCCTCACCGCGGCCCACGACGGAACTTGGCGAAACGAACGAAACCGAACATATTCCGAGTATCCTGTGAGCGCTCACTGTGTCGTCTACGCGTTCGCGATAAGCTGGAGCCCTAAGGCCGTCGGTGCCGTCGGTGCCGTAATGTGCCGTCAGTGCAATGCCGCGCGGAAGGAGAAGAGGTATGGGTTCCAGCCGCAGTTCGAACAAACGTCCCTCGATGTTCGAGGTCGCCAAGCTCGCAGGCGTCAGTCACCAGACGGTGTCACGCGTCATCAACAACTCCCCGGACGTCTCCGATACGACCCGCGCCCGAGTCAAGGCCGCGATCCGCGAGCTCGGCTATCGTCCGTCGAACTCCGCGCGCGCCCTCGCCTCCAGACGGTCGCGCACGATCGGCCTGATCGCCGGCGGCCTCAAGTTCTACGGCCCGATCTCCGCGATCTCGTCGATCGAGTCGATCGCCCGCAGCCACGGCCTGTTCATGAGCGTGATGATGGTGCACGAGGCGCTGTGTACGCAGCAGGAGTTCGACAATCTCGTCGACACGTTCAACGAGCAGAACGTCGACGCGTTTATCTTCCTGACGCCGACCGACGTGATGCTCGACGTCGCCTGCCGCGCGCGCGTCAGCCAGCCGCGCGTCATCGTCACGTCGACACACGGCGGGATGAGCATGCGCGAGGCGCGTTCACTGATCCCCGATGACGGGCTGAAGCGCACGTCGTTCGTCGGCATCGACCAGTGGGGTGCGATGAAGGACGTGATGCGTCTGGTCAAGTCGGCCGGGCATCGCCGCGTCCTGTATCTGGCGGGCCCGTCCGAATGGCGTGACGCCGCGACGCGACTGACCGCGTGGGAGACGCTGTCGGCCGAGGAGTCGATCCAGACGCAGGTGATGCGCTGCAGCACGTGGGAGTCGAGCGAGGCGTACGCGAAGATGAATCGTCTGATCGATACGGCCGGCGTGACCGGCGCGAAGCTGCCGACGGCGGTCGTCGCGGCGAACGACAGTCAGGCGGTGGGCGTGGCGCGCGCGCTGCACGAGCACAGTCTGCGCATCCCGCAGGATGTGAGCCTCGTCGGATTCGACGACATGACCGCGATGGACAACATGTATCCGCCGCTGACCACCGTGCGCCCCGATTTCGAGGGGCTCGGCACGGCCGCGATGAAGGAGGTCCTGCGTCTGCTGGGGGAGGAGCCGTCGCCCCAGCTGCCCAACTCGCAGCATGGAGTCGGGCTGGTGCCGGCCAAGGTGTGCGACCGCATCTCGCTCGGCCCCGTCCCGCCCCGCGTGATGTGAGCGGCGTTCGTAAACGGCGCTATAAGGCCGAATTGGGGTCTGTTATCAAACCGTTATCGGACAAGACACGACGAGGTTGAGTTCCATCGGTCCAGTCTGTACAATGGAGCACGGAAATTGTGAGCGTTAACAGCCTGCCCGATGAGGGGCTGGAACAACGCCCGCAGGACGACGATCGGGCGGTGATGGCCGGCCGGTCAGTGAGGAGTCACAACACAATGGCAGCAACGAACGATTCGGAGCAGGTCGCCGCGATCGCCGAGAAGATCCGCGCCGGCAAGACCTCGCTGGGCATCGAATTCGGTTCCACCCGCATCAAGGCCGTCCTCATCGACGACACCTACAAGACCATCGCCTCCGGCGACTACGGCTGGGCCTCCCATCTGGAGGACGGCCTGTGGAGCTACTCCAAGGAGGAGATCTGGAAGGGCCTGCAGTCCGCATACGCGTCCATGGCCAACGACGTCGAGACCGCGTACGGCGAGAAGCTCACCCATGTCGGCCACATCGGCTTCTCCGCGATGATGCACGGCTACCTCGCCTTCGACGAGAACGGCGAACTGCTCGTGCCGTTCCGCACCTGGCAGAACACCAACACCTCCGAAGCGCATCAGAAGCTCTCCCAGCTCTTCCAGTACAACATCCCGGAACGCTGGTCCATCGCCCACCTCTACCAGGCGGTCCTCAACAAGGAGGAGCACGTCTCCAAGGTCGCGTACTTCACCACGCTTGCCGGCTACGTCCACTGGAAGCTCACCGGCCGCAAGGTGCTCGGCGTCGGCGACGCCTCCGGCATGTTCCCGATCGACCCGACCACCCACACCTACGAAACCGAGTTCGTCAAGCAGTTCGACGCCCTGCCCGAGGTCGCGGCCCAGCCGTGGAAGCTCGAGGACCTGCTGCCTGAGCCGCTCGTCGCCGGCACCCCGGCCGGCGAGCTGACCGCCGAAGGCGCCAAGCTCCTCGACCCGTCCGGCGTACTGCAGCCCGGCATCGTGCTCGCCCCGCCGGAGGGCGACGCCGGCACCGGCATGGTCGCCACCAACTCCGTGCGCGTGCGCACCGGCAACGTCTCCGCCGGCACCTCGATCTTCGCGATGGTCGTCCTCGAGCACAAGCTCAAGGCCCTGCACCCCGAAGTCGACCTCGTCACCACCCCGGCCGGCGATCTCGCGGGCATGAGCCACGCCAACAACTTCACCTCCGACCTCAACGCCTGGGTCGGCCTGTTCGGCCAGTTCGCCGCGGCCCTCGGCCAGCCGGTCGACGCCGGCACGCTCTACGGCACGCTGTTCCGCGCCGCCATCGCCGACGACGTCGACGCCAACTGCGGCGGCCTGATCAACTACCCGTTCCGCTCCGGCGAGTTCCTGGCCGGCCTGCCCGAAGGCCGTCCGCTGTTCGCCCGCAGCCCCGAGGCCAATATGACCCTCGGCAACTTCATGCGCGCCCAGCTGTTCTCCGCGTTCTCCCCGGTGAAGATCGGCATGGACGTCATGACCAAGCAGGAGCACGTCCAGATCGACTCCCTCGTCGGCCACGGCGGCATCTTCACCACTCCGAAGGTCGCGCAGAAGATCCTCGCCGCCGCGTTCAACACCCCGATCAAGGTCATGTCCACCGCGGCCGAAGGCGGCGCATGGGGCATGGCAGTGCTCGCCGACTACCTGTGGAACACCAACGAGGACCACACCAACCTCGCCGACTACCTCGACGGCCGCGTGTTCAAGGACGCGCGGTCCACCACCGAGGAGCCCGACGCCCGTGACGTCGTCGGCTTCGAGGACTTCTTCGCCCGCTTCTCGAAGGGCCTGCCCATCGAGCACACCGCGATCGAGTCCATCGATCTCGAAGACAAGTAAGCAACGTATTTAGATTTAGATCAATCGTCAATCCATCACAGTGGAAAGGAAAACCAACAATGGCTACTTTGGCTGATTATGGTCCGGAGGTGCGTGCCGAGGTCAAGCAGGTGCGTGAGGTGGTCTCGAATCTGCACCAGCAGCTGATCAAGTGGAATCTGGTCGTGTGGACGGCGGGCAATGTGTCGCAGCGTCTGCATACGGCGGATCTGATGGTGATCAAGCCGTCCGGCGTGCGTTATGAGAACCTGACGCCGAACTCGATGGTCGTCACCGATCTCGAGGGCAACGTGGTCGACGGCTCCGAGGCGCCCTCCTCGGATACGGCGTCGCATGCGTACATCTATCGCAACATGCCGGGCGTGTATGGTGTGGTGCACACGCACTCCACCTATGCGACGGCGTGGGCTGCGACGGGTCAGAACATTCCGTGTGGTCTGACGATGATGGGTGACGAGTTCGGCGGCCCGGTGCCGGTGGGTCCGTTCCGTCTGATCGGTTCGGAGGCGATCGGCAAGGGCGTGGTGGAGACGCTGGCGAAGTATCCGAAGTCTCCGGCTGTGTTGATGCAGAACCATGGTCCGTTCACGATCGGCAAGGATGCTGAGGCTGCGGTGAAGGCGGCGGCGATGACCGAGGAGGTGGCGCACACGATGTGGGCGGCGCGTCAGCTCGGTGAGATCATCGAGATCGATCAGGCGGACATCGATAAGCTCAACGATCGTTACCAGAACGTCTACGGTCAGCACTGACCTGGCGGAGTGTCCGCGGCGTTGCTCCTCGGTCGACGTGCCTTCGCACGCCTTCCCTCGGTGCGTCTTGCGGACACACGCGCCAGGCCACCGCTGACTACGTCAGCACTGACCTTTCCTCCGACCCTCTCTGAGAGGGGCTCTCGCGGAAGCGGGTGGGGGAGAGGCTCACCGACCAACAAACTCAACAAACAACAAAAGACTTTTGGCTCGGCCGCCACGCCGGGCCAGAACGTGATCCAATCCATCACAACGAAGTAAAGGAAGTAACTCATGGTTATGGAGAACCCGTTCGAGGGCAAGGAAATCTGGTTCGGCGTCGGCTCGCAGGACCTGTACGGCGAGGAGGCCCTGCGTCAGGTCGCCATCCACTCCGCCGAAATGGTCGACTACCTGAACAACACCGGCAAGATCCCGGCGAAGATCGTCTTGAAGCCCACCCTGAAGTCCTCCGACGGCGTCAAGGAGTTCATGGTCGAGGCGTCCGCCAACCCGAACGTCATCGGCGTGATCACCTGGTGCCACACCTTCTCCCCGGCCAAGATGTGGATCCGCGGCCTCGAAGTGCTGACCAAGCCGCTGCTGCAGCTGGCCACCCAGCACCACAAGGAGATCCCGTGGGAGACCATCGACATGGACTTCATGAACCTGAACCAGGCCGCCCACGGCGACCGTGAGTTCGGCTACATCGTCTCCCGCCTCGGCATCAAGCGCAAGATCGTCGTCGGCCACTACACCGACCCGGAGGTCGCCGAGAAGGTCGGCACCTGGGCCCGCGCCTGCGCTGGCTGGGACGCCTCCAACAACATGAAGGTCATGCGCTGGGGCGACAACATGCGCAACGTCGCCGTCACCGAGGGCGACAAGACCGAGGCCGAGCGCGTCTTCGGCGCCTCCATCAACACCTGGGCCGTCAACGAGCTCGTCGCCGCGTACGAGGCCGTCAAGGACGATCAGGTCAAGGAGATCATCGAGGACTACAAGGCCAAGTACGACGTCGACCCGGCCCTGCTCGACGCCAAGTACGACTCCCTGTACATCGCCGCCAAGGAAGAGGCCGCGATGGTCAACATGATGCGCGCCAACGGCTGCACCGCCGGCGTCGACAACTTCGAGGACCTCGGCGCCCTCCCGCAGCTGCCGGGCGTCGGCCCGCAGCGCTTCCCGTCCGAGTACGGCTGGGGCTTCTCCGCCGAAGGCGACTGGAAGACCGCCGTCCTCGTGCGCATCGGCGCCGTCATGGGCTACGGCCTTGAGGGTGGCGCCTCCCTCATGGAGGACTACTCCTACAACTTCACCGAGGGCGATGAGCTCGACATGGGCTCCCACATGCTCGAGGTCTCCCCGTCCATCGGCACCATCGCCAAGCCGAAGCTCGAGATCCACCCGCTCGGCATCGGCGGCAAGGCCGACCCGGTCCGCCTCGTCTTCTCTGGCAAGCCGAAGAAGGACGCGGTCGTCGTCTCCATGTCCGACGTGCGCGAGCGCTTCCGCCTGCTCATGGACGTCGTCGACGTCGTCGAGCCGCAGGGCTCCCTCAAGGAGCTTCCGTGCGCCCGCGCCGTCTGGGAGCCGAAGCCGTCCCTGAAGACCGCCGTCCAGTGCTGGATCACCGCCGGCGGCTCCCACCACACCTGCATGACCACCTCCGTCGGTCGTGAGGCCTGGGAGGACTTCGCCCGCATCGCCGGCGTCGAGCTCGCCGTCATCGACGAGAACACCACCGCCCGCCAGTTCGAGAAGGAGCTGGAGCTGTCCGAGATGGTCCACCGTCTCGACAACCGTCACTGATCGGCTGACCTGTTAGTAACCACGTGAAGGGCCCGATTCCCCATTAGGGGAGTCGGGCCCTTCACGGTTTTGCGAGCGGTTCCTGTCCTTCCTGTCCGTCGTCTCTCGGTGGCACATGGTTCGGCGAGCCATGACGGAATAGAAATGACGAAAATATCTCGCTCATGGATGCTCAGCGAGAGATATTCGTCACCTGATGACAATCGTCTCTCGCTGATACCCCTTTCCGCGAGCCGTTTCCGACATTGTGGATAGGAAACCTCTCGTTAAGAAGCTATGAGTGAGAGGTTTTATTCCCGTGACGGCATCTACCTCCCGCAAAGCACCAAACGTGCGAGAGATTCCAGTCATAAGATACCAACGATCTCTCTCTCGCGGGATCATCCCGCGTCAGACTAACGGCAGGACGAGTAGACCGGTCCAGAGGCCGTCGGCGAGGGAGGCCTCGAACTCGCCGCCGAGTCGCAGCGCGCTCTGCCGGCAGCGAAGTAGTCCGGTTCCGGCGGATAGCCCGGTGCCATCGGACAGGTCGGTATCATCGACGGCGTTGGAAGCGGACAGCGTCGCTCGTCCATTGTCGATCGTCAGTGCGATGCAGTACGCGCCGGATGGATTCGCATACTTCATCATGTTGCCGACGATCTCCCGCAATACGGACAGCAATGCCTCCCGGCAATCCTCCGAGCACTCGACCGATGAAGCGCCGGCAATCAGAAACTCGCCTTCCAACCCGATGCCGCGTAGCTGGGCGCGATATCCCTCCGTCAGAGACTCCAGTTCCTCATGGGTCAGGGAGGCCAGGGAGATCGGGGAAGTCGGAGAGGACGGACTCCCGACTTGCGTTGTGAGGGAATCGCGGAAACGGCTGATGCTTCGGATGCTGAATCCGGCCGGCGCATGCCTCCTCTCGTCATCTCCTCCATGGAATGACGAGATGGACGTCGAGCCCCTGCCGGATGCCGTATCGACGGCGGGCTCCGTCAACCGATCCAGTCCCGCGATCAGCCTGCGTACCTTGACCAGCGACTCTTCAGTGGTCCGTTCGATAAGCGTGACAAGCTGATCGTCGTCAAGCGATAGGGCTCGCGGCTCGTACTCGGGATCTGCCGAACCTTCCATCTTCGTGGCGGTGACCTCTTCCGACGCCGATCGTGCTTGCCGCGCGAGCAGCAGAATCGTCGTCAGATCGTTCGCCACCGAATGATGCAGCTGCTCGGCCAGACGCTGATCGCCCAGTCGCCGTAGCAGCATCGCCCGCTCGCGACGTTCCTGTTCGCGCTGCTCCTGACCGTGCATCGACGACCCGATCCACAGCGCTACCATCAGCAATGCCGCCGTCGCGCACACCGTGGCGAGCACCGTCGTATCCCACGGATACAGCCATATGCGCGCCGCCGCCGCGATTTCGGCGATCACCGACGCGAGCAGCGACGGGCCGGTGCGCAGGTACGCCATCACCGTCACCGCCATGAGCAACGGGAACAGGATCGAGAACGCCACAGCCTGAGGCATGACGCATCGGGCGGTCCACAACACGACGATCGCCCACCCGCCGAGTCGCGGCGTCAACGCCATCAGCAGACATGCCGTGACCGTTAGCAGAGCGAACGCGACGGCCGCGTCCCCGTTCCCGGCTTCGCCCCGCATCATCAGATACGTCGTTTCGACCGCTACCGGCAGCGACGAACAGGCGAGCAGCACCCGCGTACGCCAGTCCGCGAGCAATGCCCCGAGCGGCATGACGGCCAGAGAGGAATCGACCGATACGGATTGCTCGTTGACGGATTGTCGTGCGTGATGATCGCGATCAGGTCGGGACGACGATTCCGATGAGGATATCCGTGATGATTGCCTCCGCATGATCACCGCCCTCACATTCTCAAGTATCGACGGCACAGTGCCACCGCCTCGTTGCGATCGCGCGCATGCAGCTTCTCGCGGACGCGTGCGACCTGCGCGAAGACCGTGCCCTTGGAGATGCCGAGCGCGTCCGCGACCTGCTCGGTGGAATGCCCGTCCGCATACAGTCGCATGATGTCGGTCTGCTGGCGCGACAACGCGAACGACCGTTCAGGTTCCGGCTCGGGATCAGACGGTTCTGATGGAATAGTGATGCCGACGACGGCATCCGCATCGGTGAATGGGCGAGGGTCTCCTGCGGGTGCCGCATCGCGAATGGCTCGCGCGATGCCGGCTATGTCGTCCTTGCTGATGACCTGCCGTGCACCGGCGGCCATCGCGGCGTCACAATACACATCCGGATCGTAGGCGGTCACGCCGATCATCGTCATGGACGGCGTCCAGCGGCGTACGGTGCGGCACACGTCCACGCCGGTCATGTCGGCGAGCGCCATGTCGACGAGCAGCACGTCGGGACGATCATCGGCGCGGATGCAGCGTTGGATCGCGGCCGCGCCCAGCTGCGCGGTCCAACGGATCGTGAATCCTTCGCGTGTGAGCAACGCGGACAGTGCCATCAGCGCCATACGATCGTTGTCGACGATGGCGATGACGATTCGTTGTCGTCCCTTGCCGTGAGATGCGCTGCTTCGATCCATGACCCAAGTCTACGGCCGGTGACACGCCGCCCGATAGCCCATGTCATTCGGTGCATGTCGTCTGCTGTCCGGCGGCGGCCGGGAACGCATAGGCTTGAATCATCGGTGTAGGGATCTGGTCCTTACGAAAGATCACACGAAAGGAGGTCGTGATGAACAAGGACGTTATGACGGGAAGGATGACGGATCGGCTGTCTGCGCGGCCCACATGGTGGTGGCTGCTCGCCGCGTTCCTCACGTTCGCGGTGATTGTCACCGGCGCGTTCGTCTGGCAGCGCGCAACGCGTATGACCTCGCAGCGGATCTACGATGAACTGTCCGCGCTCGACCAATCCGTCACCGTCAGCCAGCTGAAGGACAGAGGGTACGTGTATGGCGGTCGGGCCGAATACGGCTGGCGTGCATACTCCGCCGATCCGGGGGAGGACTCGTCGTATCCATGGTATGTTCTCGGCGGGCCCGAGGATGAGCGGATCTCCAAGTTTGTCGCGGATGTGCGAGCCGGCCGCGAATCCATTCTGCGCCTGTATGTCGAGGGCGTCGGACCGTATCGTTCAGCGCAGGATGGCGCTGATGCGGGGAACGTCGATTCCACGGGCGTATCGGTGCGGGTCCTGTGGTTCGATCCCAACATCGACGCGACGTGGGCCGAGAGTCCCAATAGCTCCCGGCATGTCGTCATCCACCATGACGGCAAGGGGCAGATCCGCGAATGGTGGTGGCGTTCCGGTGACGTCGTCACCGCCGACAAGCGGTTCGCGCGCAGCATCGCCCGCGAGGATTCGTTCGACGGGACATATGTGTTGAAGCATCGCCCGCCCGTGCCTGAGGAGGACGCGGCCGGTGCCGCCCGCGGCGGCAAGGAGGTCGGCAATGCCTCCGGCGGGCGATCGAAGGTGATCATGCCGTACGACGAGGTGTTCTACTCCGCAGGCTGATCCGAGGTTATGTGATAGGGGCGGGGCATCGTTGCGTTGTCTCACCCCTATCCGTGCGGCTATTGCTGTGCTCCGGCGCGCTCAGCGCTTGCCGGCGTAGAGGTCGTGTTCGATGACGTCGGCGAACACGCGGTTGACGGCCGGGCGCACCACCTTGAGCGAGGGGGTCAGGCACTTGTTCTCCTGCGTCAGTTGCGTGTCGAGGACCACGAACTTGCGCACGGACTCGGCGCGCGAGACCGTCGCGTTGGCCTTGTCGACATAGCGCTGGATCTCGTCGTGGACGGCGGCGTTGGTCGCGAGGCGGTCGATCGGCGTGTCGATCGACAGGCCGTGGGCGGGCAGCCACAGGGCCAGCGCCTCCGGGTCGAGCGTCACCAGCGCGCCGATGAACGGGCGCTGGTCGCCGACCACCACCGCATGCTCGACGATCGGGCACTTGGCGATCTCCTCCTCCAGCGGGATCGGGGAGACGTTCTTGCCGCCGGCCGTGATGATGATGTCCTTCTTGCGGCCGGTGATCGCGATGCGTCCCTCGTCGTCGATCGACGCGAGGTCGCCGGTCTTGAGCCAGCCGTCGGCCGTGAAGGCCTCGGCGGTCTTGTCGGGCAGGTTGTGGTAGCCACGGAACACGTTCGGTCCCTTGACCTGCAGCTCGCCGTCCTCGGCGATGCGCACCGAGGAGCCGGGCGCGGGCTGGCCGACCGTGCCGATCACGTTGTCGCTTACACGCGTGGCGGCGAACGGCGCGGCCGTCTCCGTCATGCCGTAGCCCTGGATCATCGGCAGGCCGATGCCGTTGTAGAAGTGCGCGAGGTCGAGCGAAAGCGGCGCGCCGCCGCACGCCACGTACTTGATCTTCGGGCCCAGCGCGCCGCGCACTGTGCGGTAGACGAGCGCCTCGTAGCGCGCGTGGTCGGCGATCTCACGCAACGTGTGCTTCTCGCCGGCCTGCTCCTCGCGGCTCCACGCGATCGCCGCGTCCGCCGCCTTGAGGAAGAGCCGACCCTTCCAGCCGGCGCCCGCCTTGTGCGAGGCCGCGTTGTACACCTTCTCGAACACGCGCGGCACGCCCAGCAGATACGTCGGCTCGAACGAGCGCAGGTCCGGCAGCAGCGACTTCGTGTCCGGCAGGTAGCCGACCACGCCGTCGTCGGAGGCGATCGACGCGTACTGGATGAATCGGGCGAAGCAGTGGGCCAGCGGCAGGAACAGCAGCAGTCGCGGATGATCGTCGAGGATCATCTCGTGCAGCGCCTCGCTTGCGGCGAGCGTGATCGACACGAAGTTGCGGTGCGTGAGCTCCACGCCCTTCGGCGCGCCCGTCGAACCGGACGTGTAGACGATCGTCGCGAGGTCGTCGATCCCGACCGACTTGATGCGCTCGTCCAGCTCCTCGTCCGACACGGTGACGCCGAGACCCTCCAGCGCGCCCAGCGCGTTGCCCTCGATCATGAGGATCTGCTTCAGGGCGGGGCAGTGGTCCTTGACCGAGTCGAGACGGTCGAAGCGCTCGCGGTCGTCGGCGAAGGCGAGCTTCACATCGGAGTCGTTCATGATGCGTTCGGCCTGCGCGGCGGAGTCGGTGTCGTAGATCGGCACGCTGACCGCGCCGATCGCGGCGATCGCGAAGTCGAGCACGCCCCATTCGAGGCGGGTCGAGGAGAAGATCGTCACGGCATCGCCCTTGCCGATGCCCAGGGCGATCAGGCCGCGCGCCGCGGAGACGACCATGCGGTGGAACTCGCCGGTGGTGACGTTCTGCCAGCGGCCGGGGCCGAGCTTCTTCTCGGCGATGACCGTGTCCTCGCCGGTGCGCTCGAGTCGCGCGGTGAGCAGGGAGTAGATGGTCTGGTCGTCCTTGAGTTCGATCGACGAGCCGGGGGTGGTGTATTCGGTGAGCATTCCACGTTCCTTACGTACGTACGTTTCGGCGGCGGGGAGGGCCTGCTGCGCGTCGCCGTGCGTCATCATGCGCGTTGACGCTCCCCGCCATGTTGTCAACGAGGTTACGCGCCCGTAGGTTGCGCCGTATTGTGCGCAATGCCACAACATGCGATGCCGCTTTTGTGCGAAGCCACAACTGTGCGGGTCCAGCCGGGGCCGGCGGCGTGCGATTGTGCCGCCGTCCGATCGGCGGGCCGATTCAAGCCGGGGCCGGCGGATCGGATCGGGAATGCGATGCTCGTGCGAGCATGGGCTCGTGGCCTGCGGGGTCCGTGGGTCCCGGGCGTCAGTCCGCATGTTCCCCTCGTATAACAGTTTGGCAACAGTTTGTTCAAGAGGTCTCTTTTGGGCCTGTGAATGGCGGACCGCATACTATCATGTCATTTCGGCGATTGTATGTTAGCGTTAACGACCTCGAGTTTGCTTGAAGACTTGAAGAAACGGCCACGCAGGGAAAGCGCTTACAGTCGCACAGCAAGCAGAGGAAGAACCAAGTAGTACGTAAGGACGTTGCCATGAACAAGGCAGTATCGAAAGCTGCACAGGAAGATGCGGTGACCGAAGTCGCATCGGTCACCCCGGTGGAGGAAGCCGACGACCATCAGCGCCGCGGTTCCGGCCGATACATCGTTGGCCTCGCACTGAGCGCAGGCCTCGCCGGTCTGCTCTACGGATACGACACCGTATCCATTTCGGGCGCGATCGACTTCCTGCAGGAGAAGTACGCGCTCAGCCCCGCGCTGCAGGGCCTCGTCATCAGCTCCATCATGATCGGCGGCGTGATCGGGGCAGGCTTCTCCGGATTCCTGTCCGACAAGTACGGCCGTCGCAAGATCCTCATGTTCGGCGGTGCGTTCTTCTTCGTCGCCGCCCTGTGGAGCGCGTTCACGTTCAGTCCGTTCACGCTGATCCTCGCCCGCATCATCGGCGGTGTCGGCATCGGTCTGGCCGCGGCGCTCGCCGTCACGTACATCACCGAATCCGCGCCGACCAACATCCGCGGCGCGCTGACCTCCGCCTACCAGCTGCTGACCATCTCTGGCATCTTCCTGACCAACGTCATCAACTACTTCATCGCCTCCTCCGGCTCCCACGAGTGGGGAGTCGCCTCCGGCTGGCGCTGGATGCTCGGCATCGGCGCGATCCCGGCCGCGATCTTCGTCGCCGCCCTGTGGCTGTCCCCGGAGTCGCCGCGATTCCTCGTGCAGGCCGGACGTGTCGAGGAGGGCTACAAGGTCCTCGAGCGCATCAGCGGCTCCGACAAGGCACGTCGCGACGTCGAGGAGATCCAGCTGCAGATCGCCGAGGAGAAGAAGGCCAACGCGAGCTTCTCCGACCTGTTCAAGCCCGGTCTGCGCAAGGCCCTGCTCATCGGCATCTTCCTGGCCATCTTCAACCAGGCGATCGGCATGAACGCGATCTCCTACTACGGCCCGGTCATGTTCAGCCACATGGGCTTCGGCGGCAACACCGAGTTCCTCGCCTCCTCGCTCGTCGGCGGCATCGAGCTCGTGTTCACCGTCGTCGGCATGTACCTGATCGACACCGCCGGCCGTAAGAAGCTCATGGCCGTCGGCTCGGGCCTCATGGTTCTGTTCGCGCTCGGCATCTCGTTCTCGTACGCGAACAACTACCAGCTGCTCATGCTCATCTTCGTGATGTGCTTCACCTCCGCGTTCGCGTTCTCGATGGGCCCGATCCCGTGGATCATGATCCCGGAGCTGTTCCCGACCTACCTGCGCGGCCGCGCCACCGGCATCTGCACCGTGTTCCTGTGGGCCACCAACTGGGCGATCGGTCAGTTCACCCCGATGCTCATCAACTCGATCGGCGGCATGGGCACGTTCCTCGTGTTCGCCTGCACCAACCTTCTGTGCTTCCTTGGCGTCGTCACGTTCGTGCCCGAGACGAAGGACAAGACGCTCGAGGAGATCGCCGAGCTGTGGAAGCCGAAGGGCGAGCAGTCCAACGCGCAGGTGGAGGTCGTGCGCGCCACCGCCGATCTGAAGCAGGCCGAGGCCGATATCAAAGCCGCAGAAGCCGAACTCGCCCGCGCCCGCCGCGCCAAGGAGCGCGCGATCGCGACCAAGGCCGCCGCCGAGGCGCTCGTCGCCGCCCAGAAGGCCCGCTAGCCTTCGCGTCCGGAAACCGGATGTTCGATACATAGGTGGGAACGGATGCGAAACCGGGCTATAGCCCGCTAGAAGGAACGCCTATCGCGTCGCGATTGCACCGCGGCATGATAGGCGTTTACTATTGCGCATGACTGCTGCGCGCTCCGGGTCATGTGCCATGGGTCATGTGCCATGCGCCGCATGCCCGACCTGCGCGCAACCAAACAGCATCAAGCAGAGGAAGAATCCAAGAATCATGAGAACGAAGAAGAACAAGGGACTGAGAAGCGCGCTCGCGGCCGGACTCGCCGCGGTGCTCGCGCTCTCGCTCGCAGCCTGCTCGCAGACCGGCGGCACCACCGCATCCAGCGACGCGGACGCGAACGCGTCCGGCTCCAACGCAAGCGCCCAGACCACGTTCACCTACGCGCGCGCCGCCTCCGTGACCTCGCTCAACCTGTGGACCGAGATCACCGCGAACAACGCGTTCGCCATCGACAAGGTGTTCGAGCCGCTCGTCAGCTTCGACAAGGACGGCAAGATCATCGACTGGCTCGCCGAGTCGCACAAGATCTCCGACGACGGCCTGACCTACACGTTCACGCTGCGCGACGGCCTCAAGTTCTCCGACGGCTCCGACGTGACCGCCGCCGACGCCGTCTTCTCGATCAAGCAGCATCAGGCCGAGAAGGACGCCGCCCTGCCGCTGACCGCCGACATCGCCTCCGTCGACGCGCCGGACGATCACACCGTCGAGATCAAGCTCAACAGCCCGTACACCCCGTTGCTCGCCGAACTCGCCAACTTCTCCAACGGCATCGTGCCGAAGGACTTCGGCGGCAAGTCCGAGGACGACTTCTTCAAGAACCCGGTCGGCACCGGTCCGTTCGTCGTCTCCGATTGGGACAAGTCCGGCGACCTCACGTTCACGAAGAACAAGCACTACTGGCAGGAAGGCAAGCCGGGCATCGACAAGCTCGTCTACAAGGTCGTCGAGGACGGCACGCAGGCCGTCAACCAGCTCAAGACCGGCGAGGTCGACGGCATCGAAAGCCCTGCGCTCGAGAACCTCGACGAGCTCGAGAACGGCGCCGACACCAAGGTGGAGACCGCGGGCAGCTGGGTCACCCACACGTTCTTCTTCAACACCAAGGACGAGCATTTCGCCGACGTGCACGTGCGCCGCGCGCTCGCCTACGCCCTGAGCCGCGAGGACGTCACCAAGGCCGTGAGCTTCGGCCACGCCACGGCCGCGAAGACCGTCCTGCCGAAGGCCATCGAATACAGCACGCAGGACTCGATCAAGCCGGTCGACAACGACCTCGACAAGGCCAAGGCCGAACTCGCCGAATCGAAGTTCCCGCAGGGCTTCAGCGCGAAGATCCTGCTCGCCTCCGGCAACAACGCATACTCGCAGGCCGTGCAGCTGCTGCAGTCGGCGGCCGCGAAGATCGGCGTCAAGCTCGACATCGACTCGGTCGACATCGCGACCTTCCGCTCCCGCTTCAAGGCGTACGACTACCAGATCATGATCAACTCCGCGCAGGCCGACTACCCGGACGCCGATTCGATCATCGACTTCCAGGCCGACCCGGACGGCTTCAGCAAGTCCTACTGGACCAGCTACAGCAACGACGAGGTCACCAAGGAGCTCAAGCAGGCGCAGGTCACGCCCGATGGCAGCGAGCGCGCCGGCCTGTACAAGAAGATCCAGCAGACGCTGGCCGACGAGGTGCCGTACATCCCGCTGTACTCGCCGGACATCGTCAAGGCCGTGCGCAAGAACGTGAGCGGTCTCGAGGTTCTGCCGAACGATTCCGTGCGATTCCAGGACGTGAAGATCGGCTGATCGGCTGATCGGATCCTCAGACCCGCTTCGAAGGCCCGCCTTCCGGCTCATTCCCGGGAGGCGGGCCTTCGTCGATGTCGTGCGGCCGCAGACGCTACTGCGCCATCACGGTCTCGGCCTGCATCAGGTGGACGTTGGCGCGCATGAGGCGCGCGTCCTCGCGGGTGATCTCCTGGTTCTCGAGCATCTCGCGGATCGTGTCGAGCTCCATGCGCATCGCGTCGGCGCGCACCGCCTCGACCTTCGATTCGTCCGTGATCGGGATCGCCGTCATGGACGTGTCCAGGATCTGGTTGAGACCCTTGCGGTATTCGATGAGCAGTTCGGCGACCAGTTCGGCGTCGTAGACGTGGTCGAGGAGCAGGTCCTGCAGCTTCTCCATGATGTCGTTGTACAGCGGCACCTGCACGGCGCGGATCGCGCGCGTGCGTTCGGCCTCAAGTCCCGGCGTGCGCTGCGCCACGCCCTCCCAGTAGCGGCGGATGACCGGCATGAACCGGCGGCGCAGCTTCGCGAGGCGGAACGACAGGCCGTGCCCGTGCCCCGCGTCGCCGGGCTCGAGCCGCTCCAGCACCCCCTCGATGTGTTCGAGCAGGTATTTCGCGCCCTCCAGCTGCGTTTTCGTCTCCTGGTCCGGGTCGACCACGCCCTGCCTCTCCTTGATCGCGTTGCGCAGCCAGTCGCGCTCCCATTCCAGCGTCCGTACGCGCAGTTCGTTCGCCTCCCGCGGAGAGGACGACGGGATGTTCATCTCGACGCGTTCGATGCGGTCGTTGTAGCTCTTGAGCACGCGCGTGACCGCCGAGTGCGTTTCGGGCGTCTCCGCGTCGACGATCTTCGCGATCGTGCGTCGCAGCATCTCGATGTCGCGCTTGGCCCATTCCTCCTTCGACGTGTCCTCGGGCTTGGGGGAGAGCAGCGGCAGCATGATGTTCGAGATGAGGATCGACAGGACGATGTAGCCGGAGACGATGAACAGGATGATGTTGCGCACCGGCACCGACGCGCCGTCGTCGATCGAATACGGCAGCGAGAACGCCATGGCCAGCGAGATCGCGCCCTTCGGGCCGCCGAAGGTCATCACCACGGCCGAATGCCAGCGTTCCGGCGTCATCTTGCGGCGCAGGCCGGTGACGAGGTCCTTCGCCCAGCGCAGGGTCGCCACGCACCATGCGAAACGCAGCAGCAGGGTGAGGACGGTCAGCAGCAGGACCAGTCCGATCACCACCCACAGGTTCACGCGCGGATCATCCCAGATCGTGCGCATCGCGATCGGCAGCTCGATGCCGAGCAGCACGAACACGACGCCGTTGAGCGTGAAGTCGACGAAATGCCACACCGAGTTCGACACGAGGTTGACGCGCGCCACGTCGCCGCCGACGCCGGTGCGCGGGAACGTGATCACCACGCCGCACGCCACCACGGCCAGCAGTCCGGAGATGCCGACGTGCTCGGAGATCAGGTACACGCCGAACGGCAGGAAGCACTCCATGAGCATGCGCGTGGTGACGTCCTCGAGATTGTGCCGGCGCAGGGTCAGGACCATGCGGTCGAACAGCCAGCCGACCACGGCGCCGATCAGCGTGCCAAGCACGAAGCTCATGAGCACCTGCCAGCCGAAGCCGACCGGCGAGAACTTGCCGGTGGCGAGCGCGACGAGCATCGTCTGGAAGCCGACGAGGCTGACCGGATCGTTGAGCAGACTTTCGCTCTGGAGCACCGACTGCTGGCGTGGGGTGAGCTTGACGACGCCGCCGAGTTGCGCGACCGACACCGCGTCGGTCGGGCTGATGACCGCGCCCATCGCGACGGCCGCCATCATCGGGATCGCCGGCCAGATGGCGTGCAGGGCGACGCCGCTCAACGCCATCGTCACCAGCACGAGTCCCACGGCGAGCGACATCGACAGGTTGAGGTCCTTGCCCAGCGCGTTGCGGTCGATGTTGCGCGCCTCAAGGTAGAACAGCGGCACGATGAACAGCAGCATGAACATGTCCGGCTCGAACTGGATGTTCTGCAGCGACGGCGTGAAGTACCAGACGATGCCGAAGGCGATCTGGATGAGAGGGGTCGATATCTTGGGCAGGAACCGGCTGAGGAACGAGGAGATCAGTATTGCGAAGAGGATCTCCGTGACGAGTATCGCGTTCGCCATCGTGCCATGTGCTCCTTCTCGGGGCCGTCCCGCACGTGACCGTGCCGTCGCCATCCCCGAGTGGGCCCCATACGGGCATGGACCCTAGTGGCTCATCGAATTGAATTGGGCGGGTATGTCCTGTATCTCTCCCCCAGTCAGCTTCGCTGACAGCCCCCTCGTCGGAAGGGGCCGGGAACTGTTCACAATCTTTCGCAATTGTGAGACAGACCACCGCTTCAAATGCTATTGACTGCGTGTACGGGGGGCATTCGGTCCTAACGGAACGCATACGGTATATGGGCATTATGTCCGCGAGTTCCTTACGGTTTCCTTACGTGTGCCCGTCCCTCTTGTGCGTGCCGGCCTACCCGCGCACGCCGGCCTACCCGCGCATGCCGGCCTACCCGCGCACGCCGATGCGTGGATGATGCGCGATTATCCCCGCGCCGGGGGTCCTACAATGGCCCACATGACCCAATCCCGCCGTGAAACACCACCCATCGCCCAATGGGTGCAATGGACCCAATGGGCGCGATGGGCACGTTGGGGCCGCTGGCTGGGCGGCGTCGTCCTGCACGCGCTGCTCGTGATCGCGCTCGTTGCCGTCGGCGTGTTCCTCATCGTGCGCATCGTGCCCGGCGACCCGGCGCAGATGGTGCTGGGACTCAAGGCCCGCCCCGAGCAGATCGCCGACATGCATCGCCGACTCGGCCTCGACCAGCCGCTGTGGCGTCAGTTCACGTCGTTCATCGCGACGCTCGTCACCACGGGCGACACCGGCGAGTCGATCGCCTACCACGCCTCCTCGCGCGCGCTCGTCCTCGACCGGATGCCCGTCTCCCTGTGGCTCGTCGGCTGCTCGGCCGTGCTCGTCGTCGCGATCTCCCTGCCGCTGGCGATGACCGCCGCACTGCACAAGGACACGTGGATCGACCAGCTTGTGCGCGTGGTCCCCACCATCACCCTCGGCATGCCCGAATTCTGGATCGGACTCGTGTTCGTGCTGCTCTTCGCCGTCACGCTCAAGATCTTCCCCGTCGGCGGCACGCAGCCGGGCATCGACGGCATGCTCTATTCGATGGCGCTGCCCTCGCTTACGATCGCGCTCGCCCAGACCCCGTTCATCGTCAGGTCCCTGCGCACGCGCATCCTCGACGTGCTCGGCGCCGACTTCGTCACCACCCTGCGCGCCGCCGGACTGCCCGAACGTGCGATCCGCCGTCACGTGCTGCGCAACTCCCTCATGCCGGCGCTCGAACTGTACGGCATGAAGATCTCGTTCCTCATCGGCGGCACGCTCGTCGTCGAACAGGTCTTCGGCCTGCGCGGCGTCGGCACGCTCCTGTTCTCCGCGATCACCGCACGCGACTTCCCCCTCATCCAGGCGATCGCCATGTACTGCGCGCTCGGCGTCGTCATCGTCTCCACCTTGGTCCGCATCGCCACCGGCCTCGTCGACTATCGCGTACGGGAGGGCAGATAACGATGAAACGCACCTTTGCCCCCACCCTCGTCGCGGGCCTCGCCCTCCTCGACCTGATCGCGCTCGCCGTCATCGTCATCCCGTTCCTCTCGCCCTACGACCCGATCGCCGAGGACATTGCCGCGATGCTTCAGCCGCCGAGCCTCGCCCACCCGTTCGGCACCGACCAGCTGGGACGCGACATCCTCACGCGCGTGGCCGCCGCCGGACGCGTCGACCTAGCGCTCATGGTCGGCGTCGAGGCCGCGCCGTTCGCCATCGGCACCGCCGCCGGGCTCGTCGCCGGATTCTACGGCGGATGGCCGCGCCGCGTGATCACCCTCCTGTCCGACGCGCTGATCGCGTTCCCGTTCTATCTGCTCGTCGCGGTCGTCGCGTTCGTGACCGGCACCGGAGTCAAAGGCATCTTTTTGACGTTCCTCATCATGGGATGGATCATCTTCGCGCGCACCGTCACCGGCGCGACCGCCTCGCTCGCGAGCGCCGAATGGGTCGAGTCCGCGCGCGTGATGGGCTTTTCCGACCTGTCGATCCTCGTGCGGCAGATGCTGCCGAACGTGCTGTCTCAGGCCGTGACCGTGCTGGTGAGCGACATGGTCGCCCTGCTCGTCGCGATCGTCACGCTCGGCTATCTCGGGCTCGGCATCGCCTCGCCCACGCCCGACTGGGGCACGATGATCGCCGACGGCCAGTCGTTCCTGTCGACCCGCTGGTGGGTGTCGACCCTGCCCGGGTGCGCGGTCGTGCTCGTCGGCATCGCCCTCGCCCTGATCGGCGACGGGCTCAACGATTGGAGGAGAAGCGCATGAGCGGTGACGATAACCTGATCGCCGTACATGACCTGCGCGTCGAGGCGACGGCCGACGGCAGGCCGCTCGTCGACGGCGTCTCGTTCGACGTCGCACGCGGCGAGACCGTCGGCATCGTCGGCGAATCCGGCTCCGGCAAGAGCCTGACCCTGCGCGCGATCATGGGCCTCATGCCCGAAGGCGTCCGCATCGCCGACCCTGCGGCCGTAGCCACGCCCTCCGCCCGCCCGAGGCTCGCGATGATCTTCCAGGATCCGGTCGCCTCCCTCGACCCGCTGTGCGGCGTCGTCAAGCAGGTCGCCGAAGTCATGCGCTGCCGTGAGAAGGGGGATTCCGGCCACGCCGGCCGACTCTCCCGCCGATTCTCCCCGAACGCTCGCCGGGAATCACACCGTCGCGCCGCCGACCTGCTGATCTCACTGGGACTGCCCGAATCACTGCGCGAACACGACCGCTACCCTGGTCAGCTCTCCGGCGGGCAATGCCAGCGGGTCGGCATCGCGATCGCGCTCGCCGTGCAGCCGGACGTCCTCCTGTGCGACGAGCCGACCACCGCGCTCGACGTGACCGTCCAACGCCAGATACTCGACCTGCTTGCACGCCTTCGCGGCGAACTGGGATTGACCATGCTGTTCGTCACCCACAATCTCGGCGTCGCCGCGCACCTGTGCGACCGACTCATCGTCATGCACCACGGTCGCATCGTCGAAACCGGACCGACCGGGCGCATCCTCGCCGACCCGCAGGACGATTACACGAAACGCCTGATCGACGCGATCCTGCCGATCCCCGCCGATCCGTCGGAGAAGCCGACCGGGGCGGCCGAGGAGGAGACGGGATCGACCGCCGGGAAAGGCAAGGAGCCGCGATGAGTCACCACACAATCCCCGCCGTCCCCGCCGCGTCCGGCGGTCAGACCTCCGGAGCGCTTTTGGAACTGCGTCACATCACCGTCGCATACGGCGCTTTCACCGCCGTCGACGACGTCTCGCTCGCCCTGAAGCGAGGCGGCGCGCTCGGCGTCGTCGGCGAATCGGGCGCCGGCAAGTCGACTCTCGCGCGCGTCGCCGCCGGAATCATCGCGCCCGCCGCCGGCCGGACCCTGCTCGACGGACGCGAACTCGCGCCGATCCGTCGCACGCGCGAGCAGTGTCGGCGCATCCAGATGGTCTTCCAGAACCCCGACTCCTCGCTCAACCCGAGTCACACCATCCGACGCATCCTCGCCGAAGGCATGATCCTGCACGGGATGCTGGGCCCGCATCCCCCGCGCGACGTCGTCGACGCGCGATGTCGCCGGCTTCTCGCCATGGTCGGGCTGGGGGAGGAGGACGACATCCTCGCCCGCCGCCCCCGCGCGTTCTCCGGCGGACAGCGCCAGCGCATCGCGATCGCCCGGGCGCTCGCGGTCGAGCCGGACGTGCTCGTCGCCGACGAGCCGACCAGCGCGCTCGATGTGACCGTCCAGCGCGGCATCCTCGACCTGCTCGTCCGACTTCGCCGCGAGCAGGGCCTTGCGCTGCTGCTCATCACGCACGATCTCGGCGTCGTCAACGCGGTGTGCGACGAGGTCGCGGTCATGCGACACGGCCGGATCGTCGCCGACGGCCCCGCCGACCTCTTCTTCCACGCGCCCCTGGCCGGCTATTCCGGCGACCTCCTCGCCGCCGCCCGGGAGGTTGCGCTATAGGGCTTGCAGCGAATCGTTCTCAATAAGGAAAGTGTGAGCCTTGACACGTCGTCAATCGCACATCTGGGATGCCGAAACCCCGGAATCGCAATGATTTCGGGTGATGTGCGATTGTGTGGGAATGTGCGATGGGCTCACACTTTCCTTATTGAGAACGATTCGCTGCAAGCGGCTCTGGCGTGTAAGCCCGCTTTTCGGTACGGTGGGAAGGATTTGACACGCGAAGGGAAGAAAAATGTTCGATAAGCGACTGTTCCAGCTGGCTCCCGGCATCGGCCGGCTCGTGGCGGGCAAGATCGCGTGCCTGTGGGTGGCGCTTCTGGCCAACATCGGCTTCATGATCGCCCTCGTCGCCCTGCTCGGCAACGCCATCGCGCCGGGACTGGCCGGATCCGCTCCGATGGCCGGCGACCTCATCTTCTACCTCGCGATGATCGCCGTGTGCGCGATCATCCGATTCTGGATGACCACGCTCGCCGCGCGACTCGGCACCGAAGCCTCCGAACGCGTCAAACTCGCCCTGCGCGAGAAGCTCTACCGCAAGATGCTCGCGCTTGGCCCCTCCTACCGCACGCGCGTGAAGACCGCCGACATCGTCCAGTCGGCCGGCGAGGGCATCGAACAGATCCAGACGTTCTTCGAACTGTTCCTGCCGCAGCTGTTCTACGCGGTGATCGCGCCGATCACCCTGTTCCTCGTCATCGCCCCGATCAACCTGCCTACCTCGCTCACGCTGCTCATATGCGCGCCGCTCATCGTCGTGATCGTCGGCATGGTCGCGATGAGCGCCGCCCGCGTGTTCAAGAAGTACTGGGGCCGATACACCGACATGGGCGCCGCCTTCCTCGACGATCTGCAGGGCCTCGAGACCCTCAAGGCGTTTGACGCCGACGAGCGCGCCGCCCGCGAGATGGACGAGAAGGCCGAGAACTTCCGCATCATGACGATGCGCGTGCTGCAGATCCAGCTGCGATCCCTGTCCGCGATGGACATCGTCGCGTACGGCGGCACCGCGGCCGGCATCGGCATGGCCCTGTGGCAGTACGCCTCCGGGCTCGGCTCCGCCGGTGCCGCCGGTGCCGCCGGTGCCGCCGCCGGCGTCTCGCTCGTCAGCTGGGCGGGTGGACTGCCCGGCCCGCTCGCGTACGTCGGCTACGCGCTGTCCTACGTGTTCCCGTTCACGATCGGCGGGCCGATCACGCTGTCCGGACTGCTGTTCATCGCCCTGCTGTCCGCCGACTTCTTCATCCCGCTGCGACAGCTCGGCTCGTACTTCCACGTCGCGATGAACGGCATGACCTCCACCAAGCGCATCTTCGCGCTCCTCGACGCGCCCGAACCGCCGCGCGGCGACGAATCCCTGCCCGCCGACGCCACGGACTTGACCGTCCGATTCGACCACGTCGGCTTCTCCTATGATGCGGGTGATTCCCCGTCCCCGTCCCCGTCGCCCGCCCTGCGCGACGTGACCTTCACCGCGCGTCCCGGCCAGGTCACCGCGATCGTCGGCCTGTCCGGCTCCGGCAAGTCGACCGCCGCCGCGCTCCTCGCCGGCACGATCGCCGGCTACTCCGGTTCCTTGACGATCGGCGCGGCCGCCGGAACCGCCGTCGAGATCTCACGCCTCGACGCGGACTCGCTCTCCCGCGCGGTCACGCTGATCGGCGCGCACAGTCACCTCTTCGCCGGCACCCTGCGCGACAACCTCACGATGGCCCTGCCCGCGGGCGAATCGACCGGCACCGAAGCGAACGCCGTCGAATCCCGCCTCTGGCAGGCGCTCGAACAAGCGCGCATCGCCGACTTCGTGCGCGAACAGGCCGACGGCCTCGACATGACCATCGAACAGGACGCCGCGAACCTCTCCGGCGGACAGCGCCAGCGCATCGCCATCGCCCGCGCGCTGCTGCACGACGCGCCGATCGTCGTCTTCGACGAGGCGACCAGCAGCGTCGACGTCGAAAGCGAGGAACTCATCCTCACCACGATCCGCGAACTCGCCGCCACCCACGGCAAGACGGTCATCATGATCACGCATCGCATGGCCAACGCCGTGCGAGCAGACAGCATCGTCGTCTTCGACCACGGCGAGACCGTCGAGACCGGCGACCACATCGACCTGCTCGTCGCCGGCGGCCGCTACGCCGAACTCTTCCACACGCAGGCCGATATCGAATCCCTCGGCACGGATACCGACGAGGGCGCCGACGCTGACAGTGCTCTCCGGCCCCCTCTGACGAAAGAGCAGTCAGCGGAGCTGACTGGGGGAGAGGCCACCGGCGAATCCGAACTTGCCGAATCCGTCGGGACCAAGTCCGCCGCGAACGTCCCGCCCTCCTACGACGGCGAAGGCGTCGCCAAGCGCCGCAAGGAACGCGCCCACCGGACCGAGGAGAACAAGGCCGCCTTCAGGACGGCCCATTCCGCCGATGCCGCCGCCGATGCCGTCGCCGATGCCGATGCCACCGCCAGAGCCGGCACCGCCACCGACCGTCCATCCGACTTCCGAATCCTCAAGCCGCGCCCGACCGCCCCGGCCGAATCGATGACCACGCAACAGGTCATCGCCCGGCTCCTGAACGAGGCGAAGCCCCTCGCGGGCCTCATGACTGCCGCCTCCGTCACCGGCGCGATCGGCCACCTGTCCGCCACCTTCCTGCCGGTGTTCGGCATGATCGCCGCGTTCGCGCTCGCCGGACACCCGGTGTGGGGGATGGACGTGCGGCCGGCGGTCATCGCGATGATCGTCTGCGCGCTCCTGCGCGGCATCATGCGCTATGTCGAGCAGTATCTCAACCACAACGTCGCCTTCCACCTGCTCGCCCTGTTCCGCTCGAAGGCGTTCGCCGCGCTGCGTCGCCTCGCGCCGGCCAAGCTCGCCGGACACGGCAAGGGCGATCTCATCGCCCTGATCACCACCGACGTGGAGCTGCTGGAGATCTTCTTCGCGCACACGATCAGCCCGGTGGCGATCGCCGTGGTCACATCGGTCGCGTACACGATCGCGCTGCTCACGCTCGACCCCATGATGGCGCTGCTGCTCATTGTCGCTCACCTGATCATCGGCGTGCTCGTACCGAAGTTCTTCGCCACCGGCGTGCGCAACCTCGGCCCGGCGATCCGCCGTCAGGCCTCCGCGCTCGACGACGTGATGCTCGACGACATGCGCGGTCTGGACGAGATCATCCGATTCGGCCGTGGCGAGGATCGCGTCGCCGCGATCGTCACGCGCACGAAGCGACTGTGGCGCAAGCACGCCGATCTGAGCCGCGTCAACGGGCGATTCGCCGCGATCGGCGGCCTGCTCGTGCTGATCCTGACGACCGCGGCCGTACTGCGCGCCGCGTTCGGCGCTGCCTCCGTCGACCTTGCGCAGGTGCCGTCGATCATCGTCGCGTTCGTCCTGTTCGCCAGCTCCTTCGGCCCGACGATGGCGCTGAGCGCACTGCCCGCGAACCTGACGCAGACGTTCGCCTCCGCCCGCCGCCTGTTCGCTCTGATGGACGAATCGCCCGCGGTGCGCGAGTCCGGCAAGCACACGCCCGACTACGAGGGCATGCGACTCGACCACGTCACCTTCGCCTACCCGTCGAACGCCAGGGACGGTAGGGACGGTTCCGCGGGCGTCGCCGTCACCAATGACCAGACCGCGTCCGTTGCCGGCGCTCCGGTCCTCGACGACTTCACCCTCGACATTCCGATCACCGGCATCCTCGGCATTCAGGGCCCCTCCGGCCGCGGCAAGTCGACGACGCTGAAGCTGCTCATGCGCTACTGGGACCCGCAGTCCGGCAAGGTCACGATGTCCGGCACGCCGTTGCCGCAGGTCAACGCGCATCACCGCCGTCGCGTGCAGGCCCTGATGGGTCAGGAGACGCATCTGTTCGACGGTACGATCCGCGACAATCTCCTCCTCGCCCTCCCGCAGGAGGCTCTCCCTCGGGAGCTGAGTGGCAGCTCGTCCCGCTCCGCTAATGGATCCGTCGGTTCCAGCTCCGGTGACGTCCCCGTACGCTCGAGTGATGAGCTGTCAGTCGCGACGACGGTCACCGGCACCAATAACGCTGGTGGCGTTTCCGTGCACTCCAGTGACGAGCTGCTGCGCGACGCGTGCCGCAAGGCCTCCGTCCTCGACCTGATCGACTCGCTGCCCAAGGGCCTCGATACCCCCGTCGGCGAGCTTGGCGACCGCCTGTCCGAAGGCGAGCGCCAGCGCATCGGTCTGGCCCGCGTGTTCCTGCGCGACGCCGACCTCGTTCTCTTCGACGAGCCGACGAGTCGCCTCGACGCCCTCAACGAGGCCGTCATCCTGCGTTCGATCCGCGATCTCGCCCGCGGCAAGGGCACGGATGCTGCCCAACCGGCCTCGAACACCACGACGGTTTCGATCGCTACTAAGGTTTCGGACGCTCCCACGGCTCCAGGTTCGATTCCGGTCTCGGGCGCTACCCCTGTCTTGGGCGCTACTGCTGTCTCGGACTCCGGGGCAACCCTCGCCGCGGAGTCGTCGGTCAAGACCCCCCGTGCCAAAGCCGTGGTTCTTGTCTCCCACCGCGAATCCGCGATGCGCATCGCCGACCAGACGCTCTCGCTGCGTTAAGCAGCGTCACAAATTCCCGAGAACAATCCACTCATCGGGAATAAGTGACGCTGAGCTCGAGGCAGTGTCACTTATTCCCGAGATCAAGGGTTATTTCGGTAATTTGTGACGCTCGCATAGGGGGACTCGGGGAGAATTAGGGAGAACTGGGTGGAACCGGGGGAGGGCTGTGTCGGTTAGGTGGGTGTCGGTTAGGTTGATGTCGGTTAGGTGAGTGTCGGTTAGGTGTCGGTTAGGTAGGGGTTAGGTAGGGGTTAGGTAGGGGTTAGGTAGGGGGACTCGCGTCTCGATGAGAGGATGAGAGGATAAGAGGCCGACGCCTACGCCTTGATCAGGGCGTCGAGGGAGTCAAGCGCGCGGTCGATGGCGGCGGATTCGCGTTCCTCCTCGCTCGCCGAGACCCCCGTCGGATTCGATGCCTCAACGGGATGGATATCGGCCTCGCGCGGCAGCAGCACGCCCCGCGACAGTTCGGGGTCAGGGGTGATGGGACGGTTCGGAATCGCCTCGCCGTATTCCAGTACACGCGGCTCCCGGCGTTCGGCCCGGCGCTCGGCTCCATTCCCTCCGTCGTGGCTCTCATTGAGTCCGGTGTTGCGTTCGGTGTTATGCCCGGTGGTACGTCCGGTGTCGCGGCCGTCACTGGGATCGACCCTGTCGATCCTGCGTCCGGATCTGCCTGATCCCATGCCTTCCGGCGCAATATCGGGGATTTCGATCCGTGCGTCCCGATGCGTTGCGGTATCGGCGTCGTCCTCGTGTTCCTCATGCTGATTGCGATCGCCCTGATTCTCACGGGAGCTCCGCCCTTGTGTCTCGGCTGCACGATCGGTATCGTGATCGGTATCGTGATCGACATCGCGATCGCGGACAGCATTGCCGCGCCCATCCTCCGCGAGAGAAACCGCGCGATCATCGGCGGTCCCATCGGTTCCGTAGCCCGTGGCGTCGGTCGATGCGGAGGTCGCACCCGTGGTCTTCAAGGAGTCCGGGGTTCGCGATTTGGTCATCCCGGCTTCGCTTGACTCGTCCAAATCGTCTAAATCGCTCGAATCGCTCGAATCGCCCGAATCGACCGAAACGCCGATTTCGCCCGAATCGCCAAACCCCCCGGCGGCATTCCCTCCATCGGCCATCGCGATCGAATGGGACGTGACCGTCTCCTCGCTCTCGCCATGCAGCTGCGATTCGTGCAGGTAGGCGTTATCGGAACGGCCCACGCCGTTCGGCTTCATCCGCCTGATCCCCGAGGCGATATCGGCGTTTTCGGCCGATTCGCCACGCGCAGCCAGCGATGCGTCCAGCGATTCGGCTCCGCGCGTATGCGCCGCTTGACGCGCCTCTTCGGCGACTCGTTCGGCCGATCGGCGCTCGGCCTTGGACCGTTCCTCCATTTCGATTTCGAAGATCTTCTTCTGCGCGGCGACTCGGGCCCGTTCCGCCGCGGCCATGATGCCCATCGCCTGCAGGCGCTCGTTCTCGACGCGCATCATCGTCGCCTCGGCGTGGCGGATGTTCGCGTCGGCCGAACTCAGCGCGTACTTCGCCGCGGCCAGTTCGGTGTTCGGCTGCCACAGATGCTCGATCTCCTCGAGCGTGCGTCCCATCGTCTCCGGAACGATGGTGACGATGCCGGCCAGTCCGATGAGGTCAAGGATGCCGAAGATCGCGAACGAGACGCCGCCGCCGAGCCCGTCGATCATCATCGGCGTGAACTGCGCGATCACGAAGTTGGCGAACAGCAGACAGGTCACGCACAGTCCGGTGGCTCGTCCGCGCAGGTAGGTCGGGAAGAGTTCCGGGATGACGATCCACGGGATCGGTCCCATCGAGAACGCGAACGACGCGGCGAACATCATCACGAACACGAGTGTGAGCAGCGAACTGTCCGTCGCGTAGGATGCGGAGATGCACAGGGCGAACAGGCACATGAGCCCGGTGCCGATCGCCATGAGACGCTTGCGTCCGAACGTGTCGATCAGGTACATGCCCACGACCGTGAACACGAGTTCGATGCCGCCGACGCTCGCGGAGGCGAGGAACTCGGTGTCGCCGCCGAATCCCATGTCGGCGAACATGACCGGTCCGTAGTAGGAGATCGCGCTCATGCCGACGAACTGGTTGAATACGGCCAGGAAGATGCCGATGATGAGTGCCTTGATCAGTCCCGGGCGGAACAGGTCGTGGAACTCCTTGGACATCTCGTTCTCGAGCTTGACCGACGCGCTGATATCATCGGTGCGCAGTCGGGCGCGCTCGGTGCCGAGGATGTGCTCGAGTACCTCGAAGCCCTCGTCGACCCTGCCGATCTGGATGAGGAATCGCGGGCTTTCGGGCGCCCTCAGCATCGCCGCGAGGAAGGCGACGGCGGGGACCGCGCCGAGGCCGAGCATCCATCGCCAGCCGGTCTCGACGTCCCAGTGGTTCGTGCCGTACGAGGCGATGACGTAGTTGATCACGTTCGTCAGGAAGATGCCGCACACGGCGAGCATCTGGTAGGAGAAGGAGAGCAGTCCGCGGATGTTGGTCGGTGCCGATTCGGTGATGTAGGTGACGGCGAGTGCGGCGGTCAGTCCGATGCCGAATCCGCCGACGATGCGCGCGGCGATCAGGGTGATCGGGCCGAAGGTCAGCGCGCTCCAGACGGCGGAGACAAAGAAGAGCACGCCTCCGATGATGAGGATCTTCTTGCGGCCGAACCTGTCGGACAGGAAGCCGGCCGTCGCGGCGCCGATGATCGCGCCGATCATGATGGAGGAGATGACCAGTCCCTCCATCACGGTGTCGAGACTGTATTTCGCGCGAAGGAATTCGATCGCGCCGGAGATGGATACGGTGTCGTATCCGTACAGCAGTCCCGCGAGGCCGGCGCTTAGGGCCAGCCCGAACGTGTATTTGCCCGAACCTTGCGTCCGGATGGTCGTTCCCAAGGGGTTCCGCTGTTTCGAAACAGCCTGAAACAGGCCCGCCATTTGCTCTTCCTCTCAAATGCAGCTATGGGGGATTGGGGTCTATATTACCGATGCCTGGCATTTTTGGCTGGCTGATTCCACTGTGCGTCCACTGTGCGTTCACTGTGTGTCCGCGTGGATCCGTCAGGCTCGACACGCTGTCCCGCGGTTGCCCGTTGACAAATTGGTACACGGCTGTATCATAAGAATCGTACTTGGTACACAGATGTACCACCAAGTGCGGCAGACAGGAAACAGGACGGCAACGAATCGGAGAACGTACTTCGACTCGCAGGTCCAGGAGGAGATAACACCATGCACAACCTGAAGAAGATCGTCGCGGCCGGTGCCGCGGTCGCCACACTCGTCGGACTCGCCGCCTGCGGAGGTGGCTCGGACACCGCCAGCGACAACTCCGCGAACAAGGGCGACGCCGACAAGGCCAGCCTCGTCGTATGGGGCTGGGACTCCGGCAACTCGATGAAGGACATCGTCAAGGCGTTCGAGAAGGCCAACCCCGGCATCACCGTCAAGTTCAACAACACGGGCACCGCCGAGAAGACCTCCACCGCCCTCACCAACGCGATCGCCGCCGGCAACGGAGCCCCGGACGCCGTCATGCTGGAGGACCCGACCGTCACCCAGTTCGCCGTGACCGACGGTCTGGTCGACCTGACCGCGTACGGCGCCGACAAGCTCTCCGACGACTTCGCCGCCGGCCCGTGGAGCAAGCTGCAGTACAACAACAAGCCGTACGCGCTGCCGATCGACTCCGGCCCGGAGATGTTCTTCTACAACAAGGCCGTGTTCGACAAGGCCGGCGTCGACGGCGAATCCATCAAGACGTGGGACGACTACTACGAGGCCGCCAAGAAGATCCGCGCCACCGGCTCCTACATCACCAACATCGCCGGCACCTCCAACGACTACCAGCCGTTCACCGCGCAGACCTGGCAGGCCGGCGCCAAGCCGTGGACGGTCGATGGCGAGAACATCACCATTAACATGACCAAGGACGAGGGCATGCAGCGCTACATCAAGTTCGTCCAGAAGCTCATCGATGAGGACCTCATCGACACCAAGACCCCGAACTGGTCCGACGACTGGAACCGTGAGCTCAACGACGGCACCCTCGCCTCCCTCACCATCGGCGCGTGGATGCCGATCAACCTCATGACCGGCGCCCCCGACCAGGCCGGCAACTGGCGCGTCGCCCAGCTGCCCCAGTGGGAGTCCGGCAAGGAGGTCTCCGCCGAGGACGGCGGCTCCGCGCTCGCGGTCGTCAAGCTCTCCAAGAACCAGGCCGCGGCCTACAAGCTCGTCGAGTACCTGACCCACGGCGACGGCGCCCAGACCATGGCCGACACCGGCACCTTCCCGTCCCTGAAGAAGATCCTGCAGTCCGATTCCTTCACCGATCCGACCACCGAGGCCAACAAGAAGACCAACGACTACTTCGGCGGTCAGAACGTCAACCAGATCCTCGCCGAGGCTGCGCAGCGCCCGACCGAGAAGTTCCAGTACCTGCCGTACAACCCGTACGCGCAGTCCACCTACGGCGACGAGGTCTCCAAGGCCTACACCAAGGAGATCACTCTCGAGCAGGCTCTGGAGAACTACGGCAAGAAGCTGGCCGAGCAGGGCGAGCAGCAGGGCTACACCGTCACCGTCAAGTGAGCCTAGGCGAGTCGCCTGCTTGGCCAGTGCCTCGCCTCGGGAGCTCGTCAGCGAATAGCTGGGGCGAAACATCGGGCGAGGCGGTTGCGCGGGCTCGTCGCAAATGAGGCAAGCGGGTGACTGGAACATGTCCGGTCACCCGCCTCGTTTGAAGGCCGTCGTGGAGCGAGCGAAGGGGTTTGCGCGGTGGCGTTTCTCATGTCAGAGGGGTGTTCTGCTCGCAAACCGCGGATAACTCGCTTACAAGGGGTACTTTTGCCGTTCTGCGGACATCTATCTCGCTTATGAGGGGTGCCCTCGCGTAGTATCCGAACGCGGAAATGGCTTCATGGCGTAATTGAATCACGAGAATACCTGTGTATGCCATCGTGAGGATACCCCTCATAAGCGAGATAGATATCCGCAAAGGCCCGAAAGTACCCCTTATAACGCAGAAACCGTGTCATAACGCAGCAATCAGGGTCGAGGTCAGTGGTATTCCTGGCTTCCTCGGGCATCCGACTCGGGTTTCGCTCCGGTCCCCGATCGGGCTTCCGGCTGTCTGGCTTTTCTGCCTCCTCTAATTGCCTGAAATTGTATGTACTGTCAAGAAAGTGATTCATTATGTCCGAACAATCGGTTCCCGTCATGACCGGCGGCCATTCGGTGGCCGCCCGGGTCAACAAACATAAGCCGGATTGGCGTGGTTGGAAGTTCATGGCGCCGTTTGCGGTGGTGTTCGTGTTCGTGTTCATCATTCCGATCGTGTACGCGATCTATATCAGTTTCTTCAAGAAGCAGATGATCGGCGGTACGAGGTTCGTCGGGGTGGAGAACTACGCGCGTTTGTTCCAGGACGGTCAGTTCTGGAGCAGTGTGGGTCGTGTGGCGTTGTTCACGTGTGTGCAGGTGCCGATCATGTTGTTCCTGTCGGCGTTGATGGCGTTGGCGTTGGATTCGATGAAGCTGCATGGCACGAAGTTCTTCCGTATCTCGACGTTCCTGCCGTACGCGGTCCCCGCGGTGGTCTCGACCCTGATCTGGGGTTTCGTGTATGGCGCGAAGTACGGTCTGATCGGTTCGTTCAATGACTTCTTCGGCACGAACATCGATCTGTTCGCTCCGAACGTCCTCTTGGCGTCGATCGGGAACATCAACACGTGGGAGTTCACGGGTTACAACATGCTGATCTTCTACAGCTCGCTGTCGACGATCCCGCACAGCCTGTATGAGGCGGCGTCGATCGATGGCGCGAGCGAGTGGCAGATCGTCAAGAGCATCAAGCTGCCGGAGTTGAAGGGCAGTCTGGCGATCACGGTGATCTTCTCGATCATCGGTTCGTTCCAGTTGTTCAATGAGCCTTCGATTTTGCAGAATATGGTGCCGGGTAATGCGATCACGACGTATTACACGCCGAACATGTATGCGTACAACCTGAGCTTCAGTGGCAACCAGTCGAATTATGCGGCGGCGTTGGCGATCACGATGGCGGTGATCACGATGGCGATCGCGTATGCGGTGCAGTTGAACAGTATGAAGGAGCAGATGAAGTGATGCTGGTGACGCAAGTGCTGCGTGCTGATGCGCCGCGCGTGACGGGTGCGGGCGCCGCCGTGGGCGCCGCCGTCAGTCGGGCGTCGCTTTGGATGCCGGGGATGTCATCGTCGATGGGTAAGGAGATCAGGAAATGAGTACGGCGAATGCGGGTGTGTCCACCCGTTTGACGGATGCGGAGCTGCGCGCACAGGAGCGCGAGGCGAAAAGGGCCGAGCGCGAGCGTCAGAAGCGCATCGCCCGCGACGAGGCCGCCGAGAGGAAACGCAGCGCGAAGGCCGGTTTCGCGAATGTGAACAATCCGCGCCGCAGCGTGTGGATGACGGTGGTGTGCGCGATCTTTGCGGTGTACTGCCTGTTCCCGTTCGTGTACCTGCTGATCAACGCGACGAAGACCCAGGCGGACTTCACGAGCACGTTCGGTCTCGGTTTCGGCAAGACGTTCGCCCTGTGGGACAACATCGTGACGGTGTTCACGTATCAGGACGGGATCTTCGGCCGCTGGCTGGTCAACACGCTCCTGTACGTGGTGGTCGGCGCGGGCGGCGCGACCCTGCTGGCGATCATGGGCGGGTACGCGTTGGCGAAGTTCCGGTTCCCGGGCAGGAAGGCGGTGTTCGCGGTCATCATCGGTTCGATTTCCGTGCCGGGTATCGCGTTGGCGGTCCCGCAGTTCCTCCTGTTCGCGAAATTGGGGTTGACGAACACGCCGTGGGCCATGATCATCCCGAGTCTGATCAGCCCGTTCGGACTCTACTTGATGTGGATCTTCAGCGACCAGGCCGTGCCGACCGAACTGCTCGAGGCGGCTCGCGTGGATGGCGCGAGTGAGTTCCGTACGTTCTGGCAGATCAGTCTGCCCCTGTTGGCGCCGGGTATCGTGACGACGTCGTTGTTCACGATCGTGGCGACGTGGAACAACTACTTCCTGCCGTTGATCATGTTGAAGGACGCGGACTGGTATCCGTTGACGATCGGTCTGAACCAGTGGAAGGACCAGGCGTCCACGGCCGGTGGTCAGGCGATCCAGAACCTGGTGATCACGGGCTCGCTGATCACGATCATCCCGCTGGTGATCGCGTTCCTCGCCCTGCAGAAGTACTGGCAGTCCGGCCTCGCCGCCGGCGCCGTCAAGGAATAACAATAATTCGGAGCAATCATGGAAATGACATCGCGTAGACCATTCAAATGGCCGGCGCTGCTTACGGAATCGGGTCGCGGCATCGCGTTCGGCGGCGACTACAACCCCGACCAGTGGCCGGACGACGTGGTGGCCGACGACATCCGTCTCATGAAACAGGCGCATGTCAACACCGTCGCCCTCGCCATCTTCAGCTGGGATCGCATCGAACCGACCGAAGGCGCGTTCACGTTCGACTGGCTCGACGGTGTCATTGACCAGCTCGGGCGTGCGGGCATCGCGGTGGATCTCTCCTCCGCGACCGCCGCCGCGCCGATGTGGCTGTACGAATCGCATCCCGAGGTGCTTCCGGTCGACAGGTACGGCCATGTCGTCAACCCGGGCAGCCGCCAGTCGTGGCGACCCACGAGTCCGGTGTTCAAACGGTACGCGCTGCGCCTGTGCCGCGAACTCGCCGAACACTACAAGGACAACCCGACCGTGACCGCATGGCACGTCGGCAACGAGTACGGCTGGAACAACCGGTACGACTACTCCGACGACGCGTTGCGCGAGTTCCGCTTCTGGTGCGAGCGGCGCTACGGCACCATCGACGTGCTCAACGCGGCGTGGGGCACGGCGTTCTGGTCGCAGCATGTCAACGGCTTCGACGAGGTGCTGCTGCCGCGCCACATGGGCGGCGACTCGATGGTCAATCCCGCCCAGCAGCTCGATTTCGAGCGATTCGGCAACGACATGCTCCTCGACTTCTACAAGGCCGAGCGCGACGCGATCGCCGCCATCTGCCCGGACAAGCCGTGCACGACGAACTTCATGGTCTCCACCGACCAGTGCTGCATGGACTACGCGCAGTGGGCGGACGAGGTCGATTTCGTCTCGAACGACCACTACTTCCACGAGGGCGAATCGCACTTGGACGAGCTGGCTTGCTCGGATGCGCTCATGGCCTCGCTGGCCCACGGCGACCCGTGGTACGTGATGGAGCACTCCACGTCCGCCGTGCAGTGGAAGCCGTGGAACGCACGCAAACGTCACGGTGAACTCATGCGCGATTCCCTCGCGCATGTGGCGCTGGGCGCCGACGCGATCAACTTCTTCCAGTGGCGTCAGTCCACCAGTGGCGCCGAGGCGTTCCACTCCGCGATGCTCCCGCATGCGGGGGAGGATTCGAAGCTGTACCGGGGCGTCACCGAACTCGGCGAGGCCTTGGAGACGCTCTCCGATGCTGGCGTGCAGGGCACGTGCCTGCGCCGCGCGGACACGGCGATCCTGTTCGACGCCACCTGCGAATGGGCCACACGCTGCGAGACCCTGCCGAGCATGCGGCTCAGCCACTGGCACGACGTGCGCGACTGGTACCGCGCATTCCTCGACGCCGGCGCCCGTGCGGACGTGATCCCGCTCGCCTACGACTGGAGCGGATACGGATATCGCACGATCGTGCTGCCGACGCTCATCGCCCTGTCCGACGCGGACGTGCGGCGCATCGCCGACTTCGCGCGCTCCGGTGGCCGAGTCGTCGTCGGCTACGCGACCGGCCTGATCGACGAGCGATTCCACGTGGGGCTCGGCGGCTATCCGGGGGCGGGGAACGGCCTGCTGCGCGAGCTGCTTGGCATCCGCTCCGAGGAGTTCAACATCCTCGGGTCGGACGATGGTTCCGGTGACGGGACGTCCGAGGGCGAGCCTGCCGCGATCACTCTGTCGAACGGCATGACTACGCGCCTGTGGCAGAACGACGTGACCTCCACCGCCCAGGACACGACCGTGCTCGCCGCCTACGCCGGTGCGGCCGCGGCCGAATGGGAACTCGACGGCACGCCCGCCGTCACCCGCCACCCCTACGGGGACGGCGAGGGCATCTACATCGGCTGCGATCTGGACCGCCACGATCTGGCGCGGCTCCTTGGGGAGCGTGGCTTCGGCGCGGCATCGGGCGCGACTGTGGATGCGGCGACGGCCAACCCGCAGGTCATCCACACGATCCGTGAATCCGAGGACGGCGCGGTGCGGTTCGATTTCTATCTGAACCGAGCCAAGGAAGCGGTGCAGGTCCCGGGAATCGAGGGAGAGCCGATCATCGTCTTCCGGTGTGAGGCCTCAAAGGCTCCGAAGACGCCGGACGCTGCATCCTACACGCTCGGCCGCAACGCGATTCTCATCACCAGGACCGTTTCCCGCGGGTAAGATAATGACGTCGAAACCCGGGTCAAGTCATCCCGTGTCAGCGGTTCGTTGACTGTGCCCGGATATTGGGTATATGCGGGCCTCACGCATAGCGTAAAGGGTGGTGAGATCGGTGAACGAAGTGGAATCGCAGGCATCGCACGATCCGGTTGCGCTTGGCTCGTCCATGCCCGCCGGCGGCACGCCGGCTAAACCCGCCCGCCCCCGCCGCGTCACGCTGCGCGACGTGGCTGAGGCGGCCGGCGTCTCGCTCAAGACCGCGTCCAACGTCATCAACCATTCCGGGCGTATGAGCGATGCCACGCGCACCAAGGTCGAACTGGTCATCAAGGACCTCGGCTACCGCGTCAACGTGGCGGCGCGCAACCTGAGCCGCGACCACACCGGCTTCATCACGCTCGCCGTGCCCACGCTCACGCCTCCGTACCTCGCCGAACTCGCCAACCGCACGATCGACGCCGCGCGCCTGCAGGATTACTCCGTCTACGTCACCACCTACGCGGAGGGCTCGGCCAAGGGCGCGCGCGACCTGCTGCGCCACTTCAACTCCACCGTCTCCGACGGCATGATCCTGTCGATGAGCGAGGTGGAGGACATCCGTCCGGAGGATCTCGAGGTCGACTTCCCGCTCGTCGTGGTCGGCGCGCGCACCACGTGGGGCAGGGCGGATCACGTGACCCCGGACGATATCGCCGCCGCGGCCACCGCCGCCGGATACCTCTACGACCATGGTTCGCGCCACCTCGCCATCGTCGGCGCGCGCGGCACGTACGATGAGACCTCGCTTCTGGGAGCGATCGAGGGCAACGCCCAGCTGCGTACGCGCGGCGTCATCGAGGAGACCCGCCGCCGTGGCCTCGAACTCGATCCGCGACTGGTCGGCGCCACCGATCAGGACTGGACGATCGGCGCCGGCGCCCGCGTCACCCAGCGGCTCATCGATGCCGGCGTATCGTTCGACGGCGTCGTCGCGTTGAACGACCAGCTCGCCATCGGCGCGATGACCGCGCTGCGCACCTCCGGCTACGACGTGCCCGGTCAGGTGCAGGTGATCGGCTTCGACAACATCGAGGAGGCCCCCTACCTGCAGATCCCCCTGACGACGATGGCCTCGAGGCTCGAGTGGACCGCGCCCACCGCCGTCGAACGGATCCTGGGGCGCATTCGCGGCGACTTTTCCGCCCCCGAACTCCTCATGACCAAGTCGCACGTCATCGCCCGCGCCTCCACACGGTGATGCACCAACGTGTACAGTGAGTGCGTAGCAGCAACGAAGGAGCAGCCATGACGAACGAATCCACGCCGAATCCGGCATCACAGTCCGCGGCGAAGCCCGTATTCCACACGCCCGTGATCACCCTGAACGACGGCCATCTCATCCCGCAGATCGGCCTTGGCGTCCTGAGGATCGACGACGAAGGCATCACCCCGGTCGTCGAAAGCGCGCTCGAGGCTGGATACCGCCACATCGACGGCGCGGCCGGCTACAACAACGAGGCCGGCGTCGGCCGCGCGCTCGCTGAAACCGGTTTCAACACCGGCGAGAAGCGCAAGTCCCTGTGGCTCACCACCAAGCTGCGCGACTCCCAGCAGGGCTACGATTCCGCCCTCAAGGCGTTCGACGACTCCCTTGCCAAGCTGCAGGTCGACTACGTCGACATGTACATGATCCACTGGCCCACCCCGTTCGACTGGCGCAGCGGCGAGACCTGGAAGGCGTTCACGAAGCTGCGCGAGGAGGGGCGCGTGAAGACCCTCGGCGTGTGCAACTTCCTGCCCGAGCATCTGGAGCGCCTGCACGAGGAGACCGGCGAATGGCCGGCCGTCGATCAGATCGAACTGCATCCCACCTGGCAGCAGCGTGAGGTCGTCGCCTTCTGCAAGGAGCACGGCATCGCCGTCGAGGCGTACTCGCCGATGGCCCGCGGCGCCGACCTCAACGCCGGCGACGGCACGATCGAGCGCATCGCCGAGGCGCACGGCGTCACCCCGGCGCAGGTGATCCTGCGCTGGCACATCGAGAACGGCACGATCATCATCCCCAAGTCGGTCCACGCCGACCGTCAGCGGGAGAACCTCGACCTGTTCGGCTTCGTGCTCGACCCGGCCGAACACGCCGCGATCGACGAGCTCGACGGCCCGACCCGCGCCGGCCACGATCCGCTCACCTTCACGTATGCGTGATCGCCGCGTCGGCCGGCGACGAGGGAGAGGCGCAGGCGCCGTCCCCGCGCGATTCCGCCGACGGATCCTCACCGCGGCGAGCCCGCTCGAACGACTGCTCATCATCATGGTCGTCGTCGCGCTGGGCGGCATCGGCGCGGGATCGCTCCTGCCGAATCTCAGCCCCGAGATCGGCAAGGTCTCGGGACTCAACGCTGCATCCGGGCCCGCCGCCGACGCGCTCGCGAAACTCACCGTCGACGACGCGCAGAACGCGTCCGGCTACGATCGCGACGCGTTCGGCTACCGGGAGACCGACGACGACGGCAACGGCTGCGACATCCGCGAGGACATCCTCGCCCGCGACCTCAAAGACGTGCGATACAAGGCCGCGACCGGCCCCGGCGCGTGCCAGGTCAAATCGGGCGTGCTCGACGACCCGTACACAGGCAAGACCATCCACTTCACGCGTGGCGTGGACACCTCCGCCGCCGTGCAGATCGACCACGTCGTCGCCCTCGAGAACGCGTGGGCCTCGGGCGCGCGCAACTGGGACACCGCCAAACGCCGGCGATTCGGCAACGACCCGTACAACCTGCTCGCCGTCGACGGCCCCGCCAACCAGGAGAAGGGATCCGCGTCCGCCGCATACTGGCTGCCGACGAACGGCTCCTACCGATGCGAGTACGTCGCCCGCCAGATCGGCGTCAAATCGACCTACGGCCTGACCGTCACCACCGCCGAAAAGGACGCGATGCTCGCCGTCCTCCATACCTGCCCCGCCCAGCAGATCCCGTAGGCTATGCCCTGCCTCCCTCGGCTCCCCTTGTCAGGGGAGCTGGCCCGTGAAACGGGCCTGAGGGGTAGTCGAGGCGACAATGAGACCGCGCATGCGACTGGCGAAAGCAGCAGCAAGTAACACGGTCGCGCTATACCTTTGCGTGGAAATCGATGACCATGGCATGGTCATGCGCGGGATGTGCGCGGCACATGCATGACACGCGAGGGGGATGGATAACGAAAAATGAGCGTGAACATCGATAACGGCAGCAGCAACGAGAACGGCACCGGGAACGCCGGCAACGGGGAACACACCCCCAAGAACAGCGATCGCGTCGTCGCGGGATCGACCGAAACCAGCTACCCGACCATCGCCAGAAGCGGACACGCCCACGGCAGCGGCTACGGGCGCATCCACGGCGACGCCAAACGAGCCAAAATCACCGCCGCCATGCGCCGCAACGGCGACTTCGCACACGGCAACCTCGTCGGCGCCGACGGATACCAGCGGCCCGAACCCGAGATCGAAAAGGAGCGTCAGGCGGCGCGCCACCAGTCGGGCAAGGTCCACCACGGCCACGCGCTCGCCGGCATTCTCGGCCCCGCGTTCGTGGCGGCCGTCGCGTACGTGGATCCGGGCAACGTGGCCGCGAACATCACCTCCGGCGCGCGATACGGCTACCTGCTGGTGTGGGTGCTCGTCGTCGCCAACGCGATGAGCGTGCTCATCCAATACCAGTCCGCGAAACTCGGCATCGTCACCGGCAAATCGCTGCCGGAGCTGCTCGGCGAGCGCATGAGCGACGCCGGGCGATTCATGTTCTTCATGCAGGCCGAGGTCATCGCCATCGCGACCGATCTGGCCGAGCTGATCGGCGGCGCGATCGCCCTGAACCTGCTGTTCGGTCTGCCGCTGTTCGTCGGCGGCGTGATCATCGGCGCGGTCTCCACCGTGCTGCTCCTGTTCGAGGGCGGCAAGACGCATCGACTGTTCGAGAAGATGGTGATCGCCCTATTGCTGGTCATCACGTTCGGCTTCATCGCCGGGCTCTTCATCGCCCCGCCTGACCCCGTGGCCGTGGCCGGCGGCCTGATCCCGCACTTCGCGGGACGCGACTCGGTGCTCATGGCCACCTCCATGCTCGGTGCGACCGTCATGCCGCACGCGATCTACCTGCACTCCACGCTCGTCAACGACCATTACGCGGGCGGCGAGAAGCGTCCGACCACGCGCGAGCTGCTCCACGGCTCGAAGATCGACGTGGTGTGGGCGCTGCTGCTGGCCGGTTCGGTGAATCTGTGCCTGCTGATCCTCGCCGCGAACTCGCTGTACGGCATGAAGGGCACCGATTCGATCGAGGGCGCGCAGCATGCGATCGTCACCGTGCTCGGGCCCGTCATCGGCACGATCTTCTCAATCGGGCTGTTGGCCTCCTCGCTGAGCTCCACGTCGGTCGGCACCTACGCGGGCTCCGAGATCATGCACGGTCTGCTGCGCATCAAGGCGCCGATGTGGGCGTGCCGCGTGGTCACGCTCGTACCGAGCCTGATTGTGCTGTGGTTCGCGCCGAATCCCACCGAGGCGCTGGTCATCGGTCAGGTGATCCTCTCGGTCGGCATCCCGTTCGCGATCATCCCGCTGCTGCGCTACACCCACGATCGCAAGCTGATGGGGGAGTACGCCGACGGTATGGTCAAGCACGTGGTCTTCATCGCCGTAGCCGCCCTGATCGTCGCCCTGAACGTCCTCCTCATCGCCCTCACCCTCTTCGGACTGGCGTGAGGTGCGCGGACTGAGGCACTTGAGGATACTGCCGATCCTCATTGCTCCCACCTTCATCCTCTTCGGTCTGGCGTAGGCGGACTGAGGTGTTTGAGGATACGTCACCATCTCGGCGACCAGGTCAAGGAATCCGACATCCACGATACGTCCTCATCCTCATCGCCTTCGCTTTCGCCCTAACCTTCGCCTTCGCCTTCGCTCTCGCCCTAACCTTCACCCTCTTTGAGCTTGAAGGAGCGTTCGCCGATGAGTGACGCAGCATTCTCCATGGCTTCGGTTCCTTTCTGCTTCTCCTTTCTTCTCTTTCTGCGTTCTCTTATCTCATTCCCGCTTTCCCTGCCATTCAACGCGATTATCCGCTGGTTTTGCGTTGAGTGGCAGTGATTTGTGGTGTGATTCATGGTGTGTCTGCCGCTCGCTGCCACTCGACGTCAAAAAGCATCTAATTCACGTTGAGTGGCAGCAATTCGTGCCACTCAACGGTATTTCACTGCGTTTTTGCGTTGAGTGGCAGCGACATCATTGCATTCATGATTTCCCACGAGGACTCGAATTGAAGAATCGTTGGAATTAAGCCATTTTGAGGTGAGTGTGATAACCGTAATCACGCTGCTGCAGTGATCGGACTGCCACTCAACGTCGAAAACCATCAAATTCGCGTTGAATGGCAGCAATTCTTGCCACTCAACGGTATTTCACTGCGTTTTTGCGTTGAATGGCAGGATTCCTACGGGTTGCTTGCGGGTTGCCCATTCCTTGCGGGTTGCTTGCGGGTACTCAATTCATCAATGAATTACCGGCGCAGGATATCAGAACCCCTCAAACCGCCAGATCACTCACTGCCGCTTCGCTCTTTTTCGCTCTTTTCCGTGCCTCTCTGGCCACCGATTCGATAGGCGCCTCCAACACGCGGAAGGGGAACTCCGCTCCACGCGTCATCAGCGCCCTCGCCACATGAAACGCCAGTTCCGCTCGTGCGCCGGCGTCCGCAAGCGTTGCGCCGGTGGCGGTGAAAATGATCCAATCGCGACTGCGCAGCCGATCGCGCTTCTCCTGATCTCTGCGCCATTGCGCCTTGTTCGTGCGATGATGATCGCCATCGTATTCGACCGCCACCCGGTACTCCGGCCACGCCATATCCAGCGTCATGGCCGCTCCCGAGCGGAAGGCCGCTCCCGAAACGACATGATTCAGCACCATTTCCGGCAGCCCGTGTTTCAGCAACGACAGTCGTTCTCGGGTTTCGGTGGGTGAATCCACGCCCGCCCTGATGAGCAGCGATGTCGTCTGGCAATTTCGCTTGCCCCTGAAACGAGGCAGAGTATCCGCGAAACCCATAAGCTCGCGACGGATCGTCTCCGCATCCCGCCCCTGCGCGAGTTTCGGCTGCCGAATGATCGCGGTGATGATCGCGTCGCCGAGCACGATCAGCGATTCCATTGTCAGGTGGTGTGCGAGTTGCGCCCACGTGTGGAACAGATCCAGCGCGTAGACATGCTGGTTGATGCGCACATTGGCGTCAGGATGCTGCGTGAGAGGCTGCCAGATGTGCGCTGTGATCGACGGATCCGACAGTCGCGTGCGCCGGGCATCGCTGCTGGAGACCGTGTGCAGTTGCGCGGTGTCGAGATCGCAGTCGTCGGGTATCGGCACGGATTGCAGCGCGAGCGATGTGGTCATGCCGAAGAGGAGCCGTTTGCCGGCGGATTTCGCCGCGTCCGTGCACCGTTGGACGGTGTCTCGTCTGCGGTCGGCAAGCGACTCGTGCAGGGTCGGTTGCGCGACGTTGGTGCCGGTCGGCGATCGGAACGTGTTCGCGGGAGGAACGTCGTCCCATTCGGCATCGATGCCGAAGCTGTCGGAGGCGGAAACGTCGTCGTTGGTCGAGGTGATTGCGCCGTAAGTAGTCATGGCGGCACCATACAGAGCGATCGCGCACGTGCGAAAGTCCAAACGACCAATGTGGACGAAACCCCTATGGTTATTCACAATCCGCGTTGCGGTTGGGATTCCTCCATCTCATGGGACAATCCGTTATCACATGGATGGGAATAGGGGATGGGAATAGAAGATGGGAATAGGGAAGAACGCCTGTGCAAGCTCTGATACAAAAGCGTGTTGCATCATGTGCATTGCCCCGAAGATCGGGTGCGCTGCACGCGTGTTCGATATCTCGATATGCGATATCGATGCGTGCGGCGTCTCCAACCTTCGGGGCAATGATATTCAGATATTCAGTGCGATTCAGCGCGAATATAGCCGACGTCGGATGATGATCACTCGGCGGTTTCGGTGTTCTCGGACTCGGCGCCCTCAGCGGACTCCGAGGCCTTCTTGCGGCCGCGGCGCTTCATCGTGCCGATGGTGGCGTCCTCGGCGTTGAAGATGACGGCCTTCTCGTGCGGGAAGTATTCGCCGTCCACGGACGCGTAGGCGACCTCGCCCTCCGGGGCGTCGGTGAGGGTGAAGAACTTGCCGATCGCCTCGATGGCGTTCTTCTCGCGGATGCTCACGGAAAGAACCTGCTTGCCTTCCGGCTTGCTGAACTTCACCGCGTTGAGCGCCTTGGAGGTGGTGACCGCGACGGCGATCTGCTTGGTGTTCTCGTTGACTAGCAGACGCACGTACGCCGGGTATCCGAGGGCCTGTGCGGTGGCCTTGTTGAAGCGGATGGTGTTGCCGGTGAACGTCATCACGATCCTGCCGACCGGCTTGACGAATTCGACTTCCTTGAATCCCTGAAGGGCGAATGCCATATTGAACTCCTTGATTCAGTGGTATTCCAGTGGAATTTCCAAAGGTATTTCCATATCAGTATAACGAATAACCGCCAATATCGCGGTAATGCAGGGCTGCTCTTATCCAGGGACGCCTTCGCCGAATTGCGCCCGGCATAAAACGGTACCGATGATTGTCCTTTATGGTGTAGACCATGGTGCAGGCCATGGTGCAGACCGTTGCGTCTGCAAGAAGACGATGTTGGGCGACTTCCGGTCTTGTGCACGATACCTTAACGGGTATGGTCATGCCCGATCGGGAGGCTGACTTACGTTTACAATATGAAACAGTATGAAAACTAATGAAAAAAAAAATGGGCAGGGCAGGGGAGCGCCGTCGGCGCGGTCCTGAGCCACAAGGGCGCGTACTGAGTCGCTGGGTCATGAGTCATAAGACTGTGTGCTGGTCCGCCGCCAGATACCGCTGGTATTTGCTTCGTGGCTTGTCGGGCATCGTTCTGGCCAGCGCCCCTTGCGCGACCATGGGCCGGATGAACGTTTTGCGCATATAGGTCATGTTGTAGCCGAAATGTTCGGCGATGTCCTTCGCGGAACGTGGTTCATGGCAATAACGCAGAATCATGTGGCGCATGGTCTTGGGGTTGTTCCTGACGTGTCCATGACGGTCATCGTCCGTTTGACGAGTCGATTGAGGGGCGGATTGCCGCGCGAAGGTTCCGATTCGGTTCACTGTCGCGGTCGTTTGGTCGTCGGCTGACGGAACAGCGTTCTCGTTGAAGAACCGTACGAGGAACGATCCGTTTCTGTCCAGGAACTCCGGTTGCCGCAGTCCTCTGGATGCTGCTTCCTCCCGGATGACGGGAATGCCGGAGTGGCGGTTCTCGGCGATCTTCTGTATCTCGAGGAGGGAGACCAACGTCGGATTCCGCGTGGGCATGTTGGCGTATCCGATGTCGTCGATGTTCTGTCCGCCGTAGACGCCGCCGGGATTCCAGCATTCCAGCCTGTCGGAGAACAAGGTAAGTCTGACGGGTGTGCCGTTGCAGTAGGGGCCGTAGTCGCGGTGCATCAGCGCGTTGAGAATTATCTCACGTACCGCGGTTTCCGGATATTCCGGAACGTCGATGCGTTCTCCGTCTTTGATGACCACTTTGGTTCTGCTGTTGTGGGCTATGAAGCTCTGCGCGCCCTCCAGCATGTCTTCGATGGTTCCCTCGTATCGTTTGCTGTCCAGAAACCGTTCTCCTGTGGCGTCGGGGCTGATGGAGGTTGCGTTGAGTGCGATGGCGGTGATGCACAGATTGGGGTATGCCCGCTGTGGATAGTCGCCGAGCGTGAGCATTCCGGCAAGTGTGGGTCGATCGTCGCGAATGATGCCCGTCAGCGACAGGATCTCGTCATCCGTGCGACGCGACAGCAGTGGGCGCTCTTTGGTCGCATTGAGGATGAACCGGCCGATCTTCCTTGCGTCGAGTGCGTCGAGTGCCGCTGCGGGACTTGTGCTGATGTCGTCCCTTCGGCCTTCCTTGAACGTCTCGATATCGTAAAGCTCCGTGGCGGTCATGCGCACGTCGGCATCCCCGATACGCGTGTACGAACCTTCGGTGATGCCTTTGCTTGTACGGTATACCGGACGCTCGCTCATGGGGTGTCCGCTGATATAGGCGGCGACTATGGTTTTCCCGTCGGCTACCATGGTCTCGAACGCTGGGCGTATCTCGGGCGTCATGGATTCGCACTGCCCGTGCACCTTCTTCTGGAGATCCTGGGCGTCGTATACGCCGCAGATGTCGAACCCATGCTGCTCGTCGATGCCGAACAGGATGATGCCGCCCTCATTTTGGTTCGAGAACGCCGATAGGGTGTCATAGACGCGGGGTGTGCCTTCGGCGGCGGCTTTGATCTCCAGGGTCTGCGTTTCGCATCGGGATTCCAGCACGTGTTGCACTATCTGCTGCAGTTCCATTGGAAATACCATCTTTCATAGACATATATCTTAAAAACTAGGTATATTATATCAAAAAAGAAGACAAATGGGAATTTATGGGCATGCATATCCTAGATTTTAGGTATATGTGTATCCATATTTAAGAGTAGCTGCCTGATGACGTGATTTGTCTGAGGTGTCAGGTGAGGCTCCGCTGAGCCCCGTGTATTGCGGGTCGGTGACAGTATATGGGTGCTCTTTTGCTTTTGGAAGCAAAAGAAACATGAGAAGGGTGACATCAGCGTTTTCGTTGGAATCAAGCCGTTTTGGGTGTTTCCTGTATGTGCCGTGCAAGCAGGATCGCCCGCGAAATCGCCGGAAATGCAAATGGCGGGCAAAAGAGAAGTAGCCTCCGGATGCCTTGGGCGAGAGGGGTGATTTCCGGGTGTGCGTACGGTGTCTGTGGCTATCTCGGTCCGACCCCGCATGTCCGTACGCTGAGCCGCTCGTGGCATACGTTCCTCGGGACTATCGGCGTGGGATCACCCGATTTCGTATGCTGACCGCGAGTGAGCGTACGAACACGGGTGATTCGGGTCTTATGCCCACGTTCTGCGTACGCTGGTCGCAAGTGGGCGTACGGAACCGGGTGGTCTCAGTTATTAACTCCCGTTCCGCGTACACTGATCGCCGCTGACCGCCGCCCAGCGTACGGGGAGCGGGAGATGGGCGGCAGTCAGCTAAGGAATGGGTTGAATTGACGTGCCGGATCTCGTGATACGTTATGCGTTCTGCCGTTCCAGTTCCCGGTGGCATGCCTCGCGTATGATGTCCGCGAAGGAGATACCGCGGCGTTCGGCGGCCTCCCGTAGGGCCTGCGCGTCGTTTTCGGGTATGCGGAACGTGATCGGTACCATCGGTTCCTCATACAGTGGCGGGCGACCAAGGGGCTTATTGATCACGACCTTGCCCGGAGTGCCGTGGAAGATGCCGTTGTCGGCGTCCTCGTTCCACTGGTCGATCATGTCGTCGGTGACCTCGATGCCACCCTGTGCTTTGTAGTTGGCCATATCGTTCACCTCCTTCCTATCAGTTGACGTATCTCGCTGTCGGAGAACCCCATTTCGGAGAATCCCCTTTCGAACAGGAAAACTGACTGAAAAAAATACCCCCATGGCGGTAGAATTCCGCTTCGATGAACGCGCAACACAACCATGGGGGCAATGAGGGCGCAGAGGTGGGGAAGGACGACTCCCGCTCTCCGTTGAACCCCCCGCATCCGCCGGAACCTCCGAAACCACCGGAGAGCACAACGAGTCATGCCTCCGAACCCATCCCCGAGTCTGAGCCTGAATCCGAACTTGAGGCCTCATCCAAGATCTACATGCCACATGTGGATCAGAAGGTCATCGAACAGGAGCGGCAGGCGGCGGAACGGCACAAGCATCGCCGCCGCATGAGCCGCGAGCACATCAAACGCATCAAACGCAGAAAGAGGATCCGCATTATCCTCATCATCATCGCGGTGATCCTGATCGCGCTCGCCGGCGTGGCTGCATGGTTCGCCACGTCGGCCACTAAGGCGAAGAGCGAGATCGAGGCCGCCGTCCAATCCGCAAGCGGCATCCAGAAGCAGGTCAGCAGTGGGGACACGGCCAGTGCGAAGACGTCCATCAATGTCTTCGCCGCACACATCGACGCCGCCTACGCGCAGACCAGACAGCCGGTGTGGCGTTTGGCCGAGTTCACACCGTATTATGGATCGGATGTCAAGGCTGCACGAGACGTCGTCTCCATACTCAAGGACGTGTCGATCAACGCACTGCCGAAGCTGGCCGATTCCGCGGCCGCACTCGACTTCGACAAGATCGGCATCCAGGACGGTGCGATCCAGCTGGGCGACATGAATGCCGTCGCACAGGACCTCGACGCCGCCAACCAGGTGATCTCCGACGCGAACGTCCGACTCAACAACATCTCCGGCACGCACATTCCAGAACTGACGGAAGCCCTGAACACCGGCAAGACCAAGTTCAAGGAGCTCGCGGACCTGACCGACATGGTCACCCGCATGGCCGACATCATGCCCGCCATGTTCGATCTCGACCAGACCGGCCAAACGGACGCCACGCCGCGAACCTACCTCGTACTCGCGCAAAACAACGCCGAACTGCGCGCCACCGGAGGCATCCCGACCTCATGGAGCACACTCACCATCGACCAGGGCAAGCTCAGCATGGGCACGTTCAGCACCCCTCCAGAAGATGGCATGTATTCCGAGAGCGAGGCGCAGAGCGTCCTCACCCCGGACGAACGTAACTTGTTCTCCACGAAGATGGCCACCGACTATCAGGACATCAACTTCACGCCCGATTTCCCACGTACTGCCAAGCTTGCACGTGACATATGGCAGCGTGCTGGGAGAGGGAGCGTAGATGGCGTTATCAGCGTTGATCCTGTATTGTTGCAGCGCCTGCTCAAGATCACAGGACCGGTCACACTTGCGAATGGCATAGTTCTTACGGGTGACACTGCCGAACAAATAATTCTCAATCAGACCTATTTGACGATGTCCACACAGTCGGAGCAGAACGCCTTCTTTGCCATGACCGCAGCTCGTGTTTTCGATCATGTACTGCATAATCTTAGTGGAAACAACAAGCAACTTGTTGCCACTATACGTCAGGCTGCTGCTGATGGTCACGTATACATTTGGAGTGCGCATGAGGAAGAGCAGACGAGGATTCAGGGTTCGATAATTTCTGGCTCTCTTTCCTCAAACCCAGCACAGCCGGTGGCTGGAGTCTACTTCAACGACGGTACGATGAGCAAGATGGACTGGTATCTCAAGCGTGAGGTGACCAGCACCTATGACAAGACGTATCCCAATGGCGCCAAGCAGTATACGATCCGCATCAAGCTCACCAACACCGCTGATGCGGCCCAAGTGAATGCGGCGCCCGATCTGCTGCGCGGATATGACACGAACGGTCAACCGCGTCACGGCGAGATCGAAACGGTGATGTATGTCTATGCGCCCGATGAGGGTCGTCTGGTGGATTGGGATCCGCAGTTCGACCAGATCGCCACGCATGACACGCTGACGTTGGGAGCCAAGACGATCACGCTGCAGCCGGGGGAGAGCTTCGAGGCCACGGTGCATGTACTTGCCAGCCCGAAGGCCGGTTCGAATGCGTTGGTTTTGAGACAGACCCCCTTGGTCGACTGAAGGTGACCCCCCTAGTCCTTATAGTGAAACAGTATTGGAAGAGTACACAGGAAAGATCGGAGCAGGGTAGTGAACGAGCCGGAAGAGAGCCAGCAGGACGGCCTGACCGTAATGGATCTTTTGATGGCGGTCAGGAAGCATCTGATTACCGCCATCGTGACATTGGTGATCGTGGTTGCCGCCGTGGCGGGCTATACGTTCACCCGCACCCCGCAGTACACGGCCACCTCGGAGCTGCTGGCCACGTATCGTACGTCGGTGACCGATAACAGTACTCGGGGCACAGGAAACGAGCTTAGCTCGGGAGCAACCTATTTGACTAGCCAAATTCAGACGTATCCGCAGCTGGTCAAAACTGAAGCGGTGCTTCAGCCGGTAATCGACGATCTGGGCCTCAATACTACAGTGCTGGGGTTGGCAGGGAGTGTAACTGCATCCAATCCAACTGACACGATGCTCGTCGATATTTCTGTGGTGAATGCCGATCCGAAAGAAGCTTCCAGTATTGCCAATGCAGTGGCCAAGAGTCTCAAGGAACAAGTTACCTCCACGTTGTACAGCGACGAGGGCGATAAGATCGTGTCGCCGATCAACCTTACAGTTGTGCAGCAGGCGTATGCACCGGCCGCGCCAAGCTCGCCAAAGGTCAAGTTGTATCTCATTGCTGGCGTGTTTGGCGGCATCATCCTAGGTATTGTGGCTGCGCTGATCAAGGACCTCCTGGACACCCGCGTGCGTCAGGATTCCGATGTGACCGCCATCGTGGATGCACCGGTGCTCGGTGGCTTGACCCGTAACGATGCGTACGATGACAAGGCTCCGGTGATCATCGCCCATCCGGCCTCCCGCGAGGCCGAGGAGGTTCGTCGACTGCGCACGAACGTCGCATTCGTGCTGCCGGATGAGAAGTTCTCGAACGTGATCGTCGTGACGTCCGCCGGCCCCGCCGAAGGCAAGACCACGACGAGCGTGAATCTGGCGACCGCGTTCGCCGAGAACGGCAGCAAGGTGCTGCTGATCGATGCGGATGTGCGCAATCCCTCAGTGAGCAAGAAGCTTGACATCGAAGGTACGGTCGGTCTGACTCACCTGATCACGAATCGTGTGTCCTCCCAGGATGCGATCCAGCGCTACTGGAAGCCGAACTTCCATGTGCTGCCCGCCGGCAAGCAGAACCTGAACCCGAGCATTCTGCTCAACTCCCGTGCAATGAAGGCACTGATCGTACAGGTGTCTGGTGCGTACGACTACGTGATCATCGACACCGCCCCCATGCAGGTGGCCAACGATGCTGCCGTCTTTGCCAAGGATGGTCCGGAACTGCTGCTGGTGGCCGGCGTCGGCGTGACCGAGAAGAAGCAGCTGAAGCAGACCGAGCAGGAGCTCGAGACGCTGAACATCAAGGCCGCCGGCGTGGCGATGAACTACGTCGAGGCCGAGAAGCCGCAGAAGAGCGGCTATTACTACTACGGTGACGACGCGGACGGCAAGGGTAAGAAGGGTCAGCACGGCGAGGATAAGAAGAAGGCCGACGACAAGAAGAACGACTAGTTCAGCTTCGTTCTCATTGTCTTGAGGTGGCTATCTGCTCAGCTTCTGTTTCTCATGCATTGATCGAAATTGATGTACGTGGAACGCGTTTGAACATGTTGAGCATTGTTGAGCGTCGTTGAACGAGATCGCGTTCTTGGGCGTCCTCGTTCTGCTGGAACCTGCGTATGGAGAATATCCGCAGTCTACAGTCAGCATGCAGTGATGACTGTGAGCTCAATTATGATCTGTAATCGTATATCGACACTCCACCCCCTTGGTATCCCCCCGAAGGGGCACCCGCCCTTGTATCATTCGAAGAAGTATAACCCCATGTGAAGTTTGAATGGGGAATAAGATGGGATGTGGAGAGGAAAATATGGGTTCTATGTCACATATGGATGAGTCCCTTACTGATGACATATCCAGAAATGCTGGAGTAGGTGACGCAGCGGCCAATCAGAGAGACCATCGTACGGATGAACAGTTAAGTGGAATTCGCCAGCGGCAGCTTTCTCATGTGCTCTATTGGCGCTTTTTTGTCAATCTTGCTCTGATGCTGATCGATGTAGCCATGTTCATCATCGCTGGAGCGACGGTAATCAATCTGTATCATCGTCAGCCAATGCCACTGTATGCTGAAAGGTTTGATTTTTACTTCAGCCTGTTAGCGTATCTTGTACTGGCAGCTGTAATATTTGCCTATTGTTTGCGTCGTGCAGGAGTGTACCACCGTCACGTAATGGGAGATGGCCACAAGCTAAACTCGTTGCTATTGCTCGGTACATTTGAATGTTGGCTAGTGTTGTGTGCGGTCAGTTTCATTCTTGATCTGAACATTTTTTTCAGCACGTTGACTTTTATCATGGTTGTCGCTGGCGTTCTTGTGCTGATTTCCCGTATGATTATACGTAAGTTTATCCTGCGATCTAGGGAAAAAGGCGGTTATGCCTACGGTACGGTGATCGTCGGATCTCCTGATGGAATCGCTCGCACACTAAAGTTTTTGGCACGTCGCCAGCAGTTGAACTACAGGCCAGTTGCCGTGTGCCCGATTCGTCTCAACACGAAAAGTGGCTTGGTGGAGCCGGATCATGATGCTGTTGCAGTTAACAGTGCAGTGAATAAATCATGGGGTAGCCCTTTACCGATAATGGAGTACGATGAGCATACGCTTGCGGATCGTGTGATCGCTATTAATGCGCAGACCGTGATGGTTGCTGACGTTTTGCGTCGTTTTTCTGACAATTTCAACGCGTTCTCATTGCGGATGGAGGCACTTGGTCTGGAGATTGCATTGGTTACATCTGCTGCCGATGTGAGCGGGCATGAGATTCAGGTTCGAGCTATCCAGGGTACCACTGTGATGACTATACGTCTTGCGCAGTTCTCCCCGGCTCGTAAGATCATGAAACGAGTGTTTGATATTGTTGTCTCTGCAATTGCAATTGTGTTGTCTTCTCCGCTGATGCTGGGAGTGGCTATCGCCATCAAGCTTGACGATCATGGCCCAGTTCTGTATAAGCAGGAGCGAATTGGACTGTATGGTAAACCATTCAAGATTTACAAGTTCCGTTCGATGAGGGTGGATGCGGATAAAATGGATGCCGAAGTGGCCGCTGCGGCCGGACAGGAGCTTGGCGCAAGATTCAAGCTCAAGAACGATCCTCGTGTGACCAAGGTTGGTCATTTCATTCGGAAAACCTCACTTGACGAACTCCCGCAGTTCTTTAATTCGTTCTTGGGAACGATGAGCGTGGTTGGTCCACGACCGCAGCGTCAATATGAGGTTGACGAATACAATCAGGTTTACGCTACTAGATTATTGGTTAAACCGGGTATTACTGGCCCATGGCAGGTTTCGGGGCGAAGTGATCTTACTGAGGAAGAGAGCCAACAGCTTGACGTCTCGTACGTGCAGAATTGGTCCGTGCTTGGTGATATTGGCTATATCTTCCGAACGGTTGGAGTAATGCTTAACCCCAAAGGAGCTTACTGATTCGGTTTAGTGTGGAGTTGCGCAGCATGTGTATATATGGACTGTCACATAATGCGAGCGCGGAGAAGTATGAGGTACCCCCTAAGAGTTATGCTGGTTTCAGCTTGTCTAGTCCTTAGGCTTAGACGGGAAGGAGCGTTGTGAAGAGGAATTCGTTCACTAGTGTTCATTTGTCGACTGTAAGAACAGAGTAGAGGAATGCGAAAACATGGATACGATTAATCTGCAAGATAGTTTTATCGTTGTCACTGGTGTTGCCGGTTTTATCGGTTCCAATCTCGCTAAGAGGTTGCTCGAGCATGTGCCGGGAGCTCATGTCATCGGTTTTGACAACGTCAATGACTACTATGATGTCCGCTTAAAAGAGCATCGCCTTGAAGCATTAAGCCATTATGAAGGCTTTACCTTCATCAAAGGGGATTTGGCCGACAAGGATACGGTTTTCTCCCTCTTTGAGCAGTATCATCCCAAGGTTGTGGTGAATCTTGCTGCCCAAGCGGGTGTCCGTTACTCCATTACCCATCCGGATGCGTATATCCAGTCCAATTTGATTGGTTTCTACAACATTCTGGAGGCCTGCCGCAACTATCCGGTGGAACATCTGGTCTATGCCTCTAGTTCCTCTGTCTACGGGTCGAACAAGAAGGTTCCGTATTCCACCGACGACAAGGTCGATAATCCGGTAAGCCTTTACGCGGCCACGAAGAAGTCCGACGAGCTTCTGGCTCATGCCTATTCGAAACTGTACGACATCCCCTCTACTGGTCTGCGCTTTTTCACCGTATACGGGCCTGCCGGTCGTCCCGATATGGCGTATTTCGGTTTTACCAACAAGCTTCTCGCCGGTGACACCATCAAGATCTTCAATTACGGCAACTGTCGTCGTGACTTCACCTATGTCGATGACATCGTCGAGGGTATCATGCGCGTCATGCAAGGGGCTCCTGAGAAGAAAACTGGTGAGGATGGTCTGCCGGTTCCCCCCTACGCCGTCTACAACATTGGCAATGGTCATCCGGAGAATCTGCTTGAATTTGTGACGATCCTGCAAGAGGAACTGGTTCGAGCTGGCGTATTGCCTGCGGACTATGACTTTGAGTCGCATAAGGAACTGGTTCCCATGCAGCCTGGTGATGTTCCTGTAACCTATGCGGATACTACGGCACTTGAGAGAGACTATGGATACAAGCCGTCGACTCCGTTACGTGAAGGATTGCGTCACTTCGCTGAATGGTATAAGTCTTACTATATGAACACGCCCGATTCTGTGCAGGCGTGAGCTGTTTGTGGTCTCAGTCTTGTATAGTTCTTGTATAGTTAAGGAGAAATAACAATGAAGGATTTCGATTCTCTGAAGATCGCGGTTGCCGGTACCGGCTACGTTGGCCTGAGCCTGAGCACGCTGCTGTCCCAGCATCACCAGGTCACGGCGGTCGACATCGTCCCGGCGAAGGTGGACATGATCAACGCCCGGAAGTCCCCGATTCAGGACGACTACATCGAGAAGTACTTCGCGGAGAAGAAGCTCAACCTCACCGCCACGCTCGACGGCGAGGCGGCGTACAGGGACGCCGACTTCGTGATCATCGCCACCCCCACCAACTACGACAGTGCCAAGAACTTCTTCGATACCTCCGCCGTCGAGGCCGTCATCGATCTGGTGATGAAGGTCAATCCGGATGCGATTATGGTCATCAAGTCAACGATTCCGGTCGGCTACACCAAGTCCATCCGTGAAAAGACCGGCTCGAAGAACATCATCTTCAGCCCGGAGTTCCTGCGCGAGTCCAAGGCCTTGTACGACAACCTGTATCCGAGCCGCATCGTGGTCGGCACGGATCCGCAGGACGAGCATCTGGTTGAGGCGGCGAAAACCTTCGCCAAGCTACTGCAGCAGGGCGCCATCGAGGAGAACATCCACACGCTGCTCATGGGCTTCACCGAGGCGGAGGCCGTCAAGCTGTTCGCCAACACCTACCTTGCGCTGCGCGTCTCCTACTTCAACGAGCTTGACACGTACGCCGAGTCCAAGGGCCTCAACACCCGCGAGATCATCGACGGTGTGTGCCTGGACCCGCGCATCGGCACCCACTACAACAACCCGAGCTTCGGCTACGGCGGCTACTGCCTGCCGAAGGACACCAAGCAGTTGCTCGCCAACTATCAGGATGTCCCAGAGAACCTCATTCAGGCCATCGTGGAATCCAATGCCACACGCAAGGACTTCATCGCCGATCGCGTGCTCGAGCTCGCCGGTGCCTACGGCCCGAACAGCGAGTGGGATGCTAGTAAAGAGCATGAGACTGTGGTTGGGGTCTACCGTCTGACCATGAAGTCCAACTCCGACAATTTCCGCCAGAGCTCCATTCAGGGTGTGATGAAGCGTATCAAGGCCAAGGGCGCTACGGTGATCATCTACGAGCCGACCCTCGAGAACGGAACCACGTTCTTCGGTTCTGAGGTCGTCAACGACCTTGACGAGTTCAAGAAGCGCTCCCACTCCATCGTCGCCAATCGTTATGATTCCTGCCTCGATGACGTGAAGGACAAGGTCTACACTCGCGACCTGTTCCGCAGGGACTGATCTTTGTCCGCCTTTCAACGACAACGATAACAGAGAGGACACGGGTATTATGCGTATTCTGGTCACTGGGGCTAATGGCTACCTTGGTCAGGGCATCGTCAAGAGCTTGCTTGAGCTAGGGCATACCGTTGTTGCCGCGGATTTCGCTACGACGCATGTTGATGAGCGTGCTGAGCGCGTTGACTGCGATCTGTTCAATATAGATGATCCATTCACCTACTTCGGAAAACCGGGCGTGCTGCTTCATCTGGCATGGCGTGATGGCTTTGTGCATAATTCGGATGCGCATATCGAAGATTTGCCGAAGCACTATCATTTCATCAAGAAAATGGCCGAATCAGGTATCCGGCAGATTGCCGCTATGGGCAGTATGCATGAAATCGGATTCTACGAAGGCAGCATTGACGAACATACTCCGTGTAATCCGATGAGCCTCTACGGTATCGGAAAGAATGCTTTGCGTGAGACCACGGAGCTTATTTGCAAGCAGCATAATATCGTGTTCCAGTGGTTGCGTGGATACTACATCGTAGGTAATTCCAGGTATGGAAACTCCATTTTCTCGAAGATTACTGCGGCCGCGCACGAAGGCAAGACCGAATTCCCGTTTACTACAGGTCAGAATCAGTATGATTTTGTGGATTATCCGGTCTTCTGCGATCAGGTTGCAGCTGCAGTGAGCCAGAAGGATGTTGATGGCATTATCAACATCGGATCAGGTAAGCCAGAGAAGCTGGCTGATCGTGTAGAGCGGTTCATAAAGGAGAATGGGTACGCCATTACGCTGAAGTACGGAGCTTTCCCCGATCGTCCTTACGATTCTAAGGCTGTATGGGGGAACGGTGCCAAAATTGAACGCATTATGCAGGAAGTGCATCATGCATAAGATACTTATCACTGGTGGTGCCGGATTCATCGGTTCCGCCATCGTCAATCGTCTTTACAGTGAGAACGGTTGGGATGTGACTGTGCTGGACTCCCTGTCTGAGCAGATTCATGGCAAGGAGCCCGAATCCTCGTATCTGTATCGTTCCATCCAAGGCAAGTGTCGTTTCATTCGTGGCGATGTGCGTGATTTGAATGCCATGCTGGATGCGATTGATGGTGTCGACTATGTCATTCACTTGGCAGCTGAAACCGGTACAGGACAATCCATGTACGAGATTAATCGGTATAACGAGGTCAACGTTATGGGTACCTCGAACCTGTTGCAGGCCATCTCCATGAAAGGCAAGGCTAGCACTGTACGTAAGATCGTGCTGTCTTCTTCTCGCTCGGTCTATGGAGAGGGCAAATACAGCTGTCCTAACTGCGGATTCGTGAATCCCTCCTCCCGTACGGGGGAGCGCATGCTTGCCGGTGACTTCAATATGTACTGCGATTCCTGCGGTGCCAAGCTCACATTGGTGGCTACCACTGAAGACACTCCGGCCAAACCGCGTTCTCTTTACGCGTTTACGAAGTTGGCGCAGGAGCAGATGCTCGCCACGATGTGTCCGGCGCTCGGCATTGATTACACAGTGTTCCGCTTCCAGAACGTATACGGCGTCGGTCAATCTCTCGACAATCCCTACACGGGCATTCTTTCGGTGTTCTCTACGAGGATGCTGCGCAACCAGCCCATCAACATCTTTGAAGACGGGCTGGAGAGCCGTGATTTCATCAATGTGAAGGACGTCGCCGCGGGCGTGGTCGCCTCGCTCACCCATCCGGAGAGCAATGGGGAAACCATCAATCTCGGCAGTGGTGTGAACACTTCGGTGATCGATATTGCGAACATCCTGAAGGATGCCTATGCAAGCTCCAGCGCAATCAACATCACTGGTGACTTCCGCATCGGCGATATCGCGCACAACAAGGCAGATATCAACAAGGCCCGCACCCTGCTTGGATTTGAGCCGGCCGTCAGCCTGCATGACGGGCTGAATGCGTTCTGCAAGTGGGTAGGCACGGAGACGGTGGGCGATAACGGCTATGAGCGTTCTCTCGAAGAGATGGAGCATGCCGGTATGTTCGTCCGCAAACAGCATTGAGCGCGCTTATGGCAGGTCGTCTTTTTGGCCTGCCATTTCGGCTCACATGTCAGCCGGTCGATATCCTCACCATGCAAGTGACGAAAGGTATTGATTGTTGTCCAGAATACTTCTTATCTCGCCTTCCTTCTTCGGTTACCGTCAACGGGTATCCGAAGAACTGAACCGTCAAGGATATGATGTCGAATGCGTGGATGACCGACCGCATGAGGACGTCACATTCAAGTCATTGGCGAAGATCAGTTACAAACTCGTTGATGCTTCCATCGATCAGTATGCGACTTTTATCGCGAAAAAAGTGGCTGAAGGACATTTCAATCAGGTCATTTATCTTGGTGGCATGTCGTTCTGCTGGACTCGCAAGCAGTTCGAGCGTATCCGCAATGCCAGTGATGCTCGATTCACCGCCTACCTGTGGGATTCCATCGCTAACTGCCAGCGCTTCGCGACGAGCATGGATATGTTCGACAGGGTGCTGTCCTTTGAGCCGAAAGATTGTGCGGCATATGGCTTGGAATTGCGGCCGCTGTTCTATTCTGGAGCATATAGAGGGCTGCCGTTGGAGCCCGAAGACGGATTCGAATGGGATGCCTGCTTCATCGGGAGTGTACATCAGCCCAGCAAATTCCATTCGGTGCTTGATATTTCCCGTAGTCTCAAGAACCGTGGGTTGCGTGTGTTTACATGGTTCTATATGCCTTCACGCTCGGTGGCGCATCTGCGCTGCTTGACTGACCCTGTTTATAGGGGTGTGGACTTCCGGTTCGATAGCCTGTCTACCGCTGAGGTGGCGAATGTGTATCGGAGGTCGAAATGTATCATCGACTCTCCTCAGGAAGGTCAATTTGGCCTTACTATGCGTACGTTGGAGACTGTAGGTGCCCGTCGCAAGCTCATCACCGCCAATCAGGACGTTGCCAACTATGATTTCCACGATGGCGGTGACGTTCTGATTTGGCAGAACGAGAGCTCATTGACGGATTCATTCTTCAGTAAGCCATATCAACCATTGGCTGAGGAAATCTACGAATCATATTCCATTGCGGAATTCGTCCGAACATTATTGGACGTCAATCATGTGTATCACGGCTATGCTCGTAAGGAGAACCGATAATGAAGGTTGCGCTTCTTGTGCCGTTGCCGCCTCCCATGGGAGGCATTGGCACCTGGGCGTTGCGACTTAAGAAAGTCATGCCCAAGGATTGCGAAGTGGTGTTCGTCAACGAAGGACTGGTCGGTGGACGCGAGTTCTTCGGCGAGAAAGCGAAGAAGAACCTCTTCGATGAGATCAAACGCTGTCTGAGAATTTGGCGCGACCTCAAGCATACGCTCGAGGACAAGGATGTGGCCGTGGTTCACTCCAACATCCCTGCTGTTCCGGGCGGGATGCTGCGTGAGCTGGTGTGCGTGCATATCGCCCACAGTCGTAAACGCAAGTTTGTGGTTCACTACCACAGCACGGTGAGCAGTTCCGTATCCTCCCGACTGTCGGATTTCCTATTGCGTAGGCTTTCCGATGCGGCGGACGAGATAATTGTATTGAATGAGAAATCTCGTGATTTCGTTGCCGCACGTTCTGAAACACCTATTCGGCTTATTCCGAATTTCGTGTCTGGCAACGAGTTGGACGAGCATATCGAGGTACGTCCCACACTCGCGAACGCATTGTACGTGGGCGGTGTATGCGAGGAAAAGGGAATCTACGATTATCTTGAGGTTGCAAAACGCTTCCCCGACATCACCTTCACTGCCATTGGGAAGATTGAGGAGGGTGTCGTCGAAGCTGCACCATCGAATGTCGTACTGACTGGTCCGCAAAGCCACGATGCTGTTCATGAAGCTCTTATGAAATCCGATGTCTTCTTTTTCCTGTCTCACTATGTGCATGAAGGATTCTCGGTGGCATTGACCGAAGCCATGGCGGCAGGACTGCCGTGCGTCGTTACGGATTGGGCCGCGAACAAAGACATGATTGGCAACGACGGTGGAGTGGTCGTTTCGGTCGGTGACGTAGATGCTGCTGCTTCCGGACTCGAATCGATGCGTCTCGTGGAAAGGCGCGAAGCGATGTCTCGTCGAAACATCGACAAGGTTCGCGCCGCCTATTCGCAGGATAAGGTTGTGCCCCAGTATCTTGCTGTGTACCGCGAAGTATTGGGATTGGCGCACTGAATAATGCCGATTTGACTGGCTAAATAGGTGTGAAGGAAAGGTGCGTTAACATGAAGCGTGCATTGGTCGTAGTTTCGAAGATGGATACCGGCGGTGCCGAGACCATGATGATGAAATATTATCGGGCTCTTGACAAGACCAAGTATCAGCTTGATTTTGCGGTATCCACGGACGAAGAGGGATTTTACGATGCGGAGATCAAAAGCCTTGGCGGGCGAATCATCCGTGTGACGAAGAAAAGCTCTAACCCGGTCAAGGCGATGGCAGATATCTACCGCATTGCACGGAGCGGAACGTACTGCTGCGTTATCCGCAACGCGGAGAACGCTATGGCTTCGCTTGATTTGTTGGTGGCGCGTCTCGGCGGCGTGGGCAATACGGTGTTCCGCTCCACGAACTCCAATACATCCGGAAAGTCCGCGTTCGAGCGTCTGTCTCACATTCTTGGCATGCCGATTCTTAAGATTGCGACCAAGCGGATGGTAGCGCCGTCTGGTGTGGCAGCGAGATTCATGTTCGGTGACAAGGCTGTGCGTGAGGGACGTTACACGCTGCTTCCGAATGCGATCGCCTTCGAGGATTATGCGTTTGACGCTGACAAGCGCAGAATATTGCGTGATGAGCATCATATCAGTGAGAACACTCTGATGCTGGGCACCGTGGGCAGGATGGTTGAACAGAAGAACCAGGCCTATAGTCTTGATGTGCTTAAGGAGCTGAGCAATCGAGGAATCAATGCACGTCTGTTCCTCGTCGGCAAGGGGGACAAACGCCAAGCATTGGAGGATAAGGCGCAGGCTGATGGCATATTCAGCAAGGTGACGTTCCTGCCTCCTACGCCGCAGGTTGCGTCGTTGTATTCGATGTTTGATGTGCTGCTGCTGCCGTCATTCTTCGAGGGTATGCCAAACGTGCTCATCGAGGCACAAGCATCAGGTCTGACCTGCATCACTTCAGATAAGGTAACGCCGGAGGCCAAGCTATTGGATTCCACTCGTTACCTGCCCATCACACAGGATGCCGTTTCTGATTGGGCGGATGCATGTTCGGCGCCTAACGGTACTGAAGACAGACTGTCCATCGGACGAGCCATCTTGAATTCGCCGTTCAACATGCATGAGGCAGTCAAGACGTTCGTCGCGGTGGTATTTGGCGACGGCCAGACGGCACGCCGGTAAGGAACCGAGATATGGCCAGGAACACATATCTGTTTTTGATCTACCAGCTCTTCGGAGGCGGTGCGGAACGCGTCACCTCGATACTGGCGAGCAGTCTTGCTGAGCGTGGGCATGACGTTCACATCGGCTTGTACAAGCGGACGGATAATGATTATCCGCTGAGTGACAAGGTCCACGTTCATCTGATGAATGCGACAGTGGGACGTTCCAAAATAAGCAAGTCATTGAATCGTATCCGTCAGGTATCCTCGCTTATCGGTGAGATACAGCCAGATTTCACGATAGGCATGATGGGCAGTGTGCTGGTGGAAGGACGCATGGCTGCAGTCGGGCACCATACATGTTTCATTTCTGCGATCAGGAATGATCCGGCAAGTACTCAAGGAAGCCGTATGCAACGTGCGATATGGATGCTTGCATACAAGGCGTCGAATGCCGTATTCGTCCAGAATCAAATGCAGAAGGACTTTTTCCCGAAGCGGATGCAGAAGAAGATTTTCTCGGTGTTCAACCCGGTTTCGGATGCATTTCTCGAAGCGGCGCACGAACCGATACGCCATGTGCGGACCATTATGACATCAGGTCGTTTGGTACCGCAGAAAAACCAGACTATGCTCATTGACGCCGTTGCGGATCTGCTCGACGAATACCCGGATCTGAGTTTGTCGATTTACGGTGAAGGTCCGCTACGTGAGCATCTTCAGCAACATATTGATGCCAAAGGTGTTAACGGACAGGTGAAACTTGAAGGCCGGACCAACGATGTACTTGGCAAACTGATGAGTCACGACCTGTTTGTGTTGCCGTCGAACTATGAAGGGATGCCCAATGCGTTGCTGGAGGCAATGGCAGTGGGCATGCCTTGCATATCCACGGATTGCCGTACCGGTCCGTCCGATATGATTATTAACGGTCAGAGTGGATTGCTTGTTCCTGTGAACGACGAAGCCGCCATGAAAAAAGCGATTCGACGGATGATACAGAATCCGTCGGCAGCAGCGGAAATGGGCGGACAGGCCAAACGTTTTGCCGGGGATCAGTGCAGCGTAGAAGTCATTACAGACAAATTCATTCATGAATGCGATAAGTTCCGCCTATGATGGCTGAATAACGGTGATGGAAGAACGAACGGCGAGGAAAACAATGGAATACAAATACGTAGTGGGTGGGTCGGAGAACGACTATTACGAAGCGGCATACGCCGACGTCAAACGTGACCCCGAAGCAGTATATGATGATACGTTTATTCCATTTAAAAGCAGGATTGTCAATTTCCTGTACAACCACCATTTCGGGGTCCGCATCAATGCGATCATAGATCTGCCGGGGAAGGGAATTTGGAACCGGTTCTATCTTAAGAACGACTTTACCCGCGACGACAACATCTGTTTCGTGCTGTTCACACGGTACCTGCCGTTGGTGAGATACGGTCTATTGCGTTATCTGAGGAAACACTATCCGAACTGCCGCATTGTCCTGTTCTATCAGGATCTCGCAGCCAAGGTCAAAGGAATGGATCCCAGCACTGTTTTGGATCATTTCGATTTGGTATTGTCGTTCGATCAGGATGACTGCAAGAAGTATGGCTGGGAGTACTATCCTTTGGTCTATTCTAGGGTGGACGTCCCCGACAATCCGGAGATTCCGCGTAGCGATGTGTACTTTGTCGGCAAGGCGAAGGATCGTCTTTCCGACATTCTGAAAGCCTACGAACAACTCAGAAGTCGCGGATATACGTGCGATTTTCATATCGTCGATGTGCCCGAAGAACAACGACGTTACGCGGATGAGATCGACTATTGCGACCTGCTGCCGTATCAGGAAAATCTGCAACGCATTGCCAAAACCAATTGCATGCTGGAGATCATGCAGAAGGGCGGACGAGGTTATACCCTGCGTTATTGCGAAGCCATTACCTATGGAAAGAAGCTGCTGACAGACAATCCAGAGGTTTCGAATGCTCCTTTCTACAATAAGGACTTCATTTCAGTCTTTACTGATCCAGAACATATGGATTTGACTCTGTTGAACACTATTGGTGATGTCGACTACCAATATGCCGATAATGTCTCTCCTATGCGAATGTTGAAGTTCATTGACGATAAATTGACCGGACGTGCCTGATGACGATTACTCGTACTGATACCGCCAGACTGATGATCTGGTTTGCGTTTCTGATATATTTCATCAGATTCTGCTATATGAGGGTCAACAAGCCTTTTACTCCTAACCCTCTGTTCCCGAGTGCGTTTATCAGCGGCAATACCATCAACACAACTTCCAACATGATGAACATGGCGATGTTGGTTGCGCTTCTTGTGGCTTCCATCGCAGCGATCATCAGATATTGGAGGGCACCGAATTCCGGGATTGTTGGTTTTCTCGCGATTGTTCTTATGGGATTCGGGATGTTCTGGATGCTGAATCTGCCGTCAGGTATGAGGCTTGCAGATGCCATTAACAACTCCGGTGTCAGCTCTATGTGCTTTATCATCGCTTTCACCATGTTCATCGGCTACGACGAACAGGTGTGGAATGACGTGTTGAATGCCATATTTGTGCTATGTGCGGGGTTCACCGCTGTGGCTTTATTCGAGACGGTGCGTTTTGTCAGTGAATACGGTTTTTCCGTTCGTTTGTTGACTTCGGCGGCTGTATATTCAATTACGCACGCGATGTTGCTGATGTATGCCAATCTGCTGTTTAACAAGAATAGCGTCGGCAACTATTTTGTGCTTACGTTTGTGGAAATCGTAACTTTGACCGTGTTGTCCCTTATTCTTCAATCTCGAAGCTGGTCCGTTCATGGCGTCATTTTGTTACTTATATTCGTTTTCAAGGTATCCAATAGATTCAAGCAGAAACTGTTTGTTCGTGTCTGCATATTCATTCTCATTGCGATGCTGATTGCGGTGTTTTGGAACTATCTGGCATTGTTCACCAGTAGTATCAGCAACCGCATGAATTCTGACTCCCGAAGCGGACAGCTCATGGCCTTCTTTAGTCAGGTCTCAATGCGCGATCTGCTATTCGGGCAGGGCATTGATGCTTCATATTTTGTGTTTGGCACTCAATACCAATATCTTGACAATCTGGTATTGCTGACCATGTTCAAATATGGAGCAGTACCTACATTGATTTACGTCATTCTGCTTATTGTCCCGATTGTATATGGCCTATCGTACAAGCGCAGTATGTCACGCCCCATGGCTCCATTCATGCTGGCGTGGCTGGCAAGTATGTTGGGATTCTCCATTTATGTATCATTTGCAATCAACATTTATAACGTTGTCGCGTACATACTCATCGGTCGGTTTTTTGCGTTATATCGTTCGTGATAAAAAGACATCTGCTCTCGAGAGGGTTTTCTTATGAAGCGTATAAAAAGCATCCTATTGCTTATCGTGCTTGCACCTATTGCTGCATGGTATCACAGGAATCGTGATATCATTGACATGGATTTGGGCAGGTACCTCCCCAAGGAGAAGGTTGCCTCATATCGGTCCATGATTGATGCACTTTCCATGGTTTCACCTTTTCGCTCTGTACTCGAGTACAGAATGCGTGGCGATAAATTGACGCATGCATATTATTGCACTGTCCTGCATATTCCTGAAACGATTGAAATATCAGGTATGATTGGAGGAGGACTATATATTCCACATATGCATTGTGTCATTTCCGTTTATAAGGCTGGGAAGAATCTATCAGTTCTTCCTGGTGCTGTCATTGGGAAAAGCAGTCGTGGAACGCGTTCAGAAACCAATGCCACCATTGGTGATGATGTACTGATTGGCGCGAACGCCACAGTTTTTGGGCCGGTTCATATTGGCGATCATGTCATGATCGGAGCCGGTGCTGTAGTTTTCGGGGATGTCCCTGATTATGCTACCGCTGTTGGAAATCCATTCCGAGTGCTGCGCAAACATGCATGATTGTGCGTCAGATGGTGATATGCAACATTAGTTGAATACGAGTGTAACTTGGGTTTGTTCGATATGAAGCACGCAAAGAAAAAAGAAGTCTCACAGGGAATGAAATCGGCGGTCGTCTATACCTTGGCCTCTGTGTTTTCTCGTGGTTTGGCTTTTATTACCGTTCCAATCTTCACCAGATTGATGACTACATCAGAAATGGGAACGGTTAATCTGTTTACCACATGGCAGACGATGATAAATGTGGTGGTGACACTGGCTTTGACTTCAGGCGGCTATATGGTTGCGTTGAAGGAATTCGAAAAGGAACGTAACCAATACGAATCCTCGGTTCTCACCCTGACCTCCTTTTCGGCACTTGCTTGTTTCGTGATTTACTTCATTAACCCATCGTTTTGGAACAGCATCACAGGTCTGGATGAGTCATTGTCGTTGCTGATGCTGTTCGGGTTCCTGTTCACTCCTGCAACTGATTTCTGGCTTGCTCGACAGCGATTTGAGTATAAGTATGTGAAAGCTGCGTTGGTCATCATCGGATCGGCTGTGCTGGCATCTGCGCTTTCCGTTGCCGTGGTAATCATGCTGCATGGAACCGATAACGTGGCTCATGGACGATTGTTTGCCAACTACTCAGTGCTGTACGTAGTCGCAATCATTTTATGGTTCTATACGATGATTCGCGGTAAGGTCTTCATCTCAAAAAAATATTGGAAATTCTCATTGGCGCTCAGCTTGCCTCTAATAGCGAATTCCTTTGCAGTGCAGGTGTTCAACGCAGCAGATCGAATCATGATCGGCAACATGGTCGGACATTCTGCAGTTGGCATATACGGCACACTCTCATCAATCAGCATGATTTCAACGATTGTGTGGGGTGCCATCAATACTTCTTTCATTCCGTTCCTATATCGCAACATCGATGATGACGAAGGCAAGAAGAAGATCAAGGACATTTCAATCCGGTTGCTCTTCGCCTATTCTCTGGTGTGTATTGGCATTACCTATTTTGCTCCTGAGGTGGTGCGAATTGTGGCAACAGAAGAGTATTATTCCGCCATCTACATCATGCCTCCACTGGCCGGGGGCATCTTCCAGATTGCAATCTCCAACATGTATTCCAATGTGTTGCTCTATCATAAAAAGTCATCTTTCATCATGATTTCTTCGATTGCGGCGGCATGTACCAACGTCGTATTGAATGCCATATTCATTCCTTGGATGGGGTACATGTCCGCAGCGTATACGACGCTGTTCGCATATTTCGTTCTGTCAGGCATCCAGATGTTCGTATCACGAAGGGTGCATTTTAGATTTGTGAACGGGAAGGAGACAGTGTATCCTGATGCTATAGTGCTCCTTATCTCTGGAGGGATGACTGTTGTATGTCTTCTGGCATTGCCGTTGTATAAACTGTACTTGATTAGATTTGCTATCATATGCTTGATTTTTGTTGTTTTTCTTATTCTTTTTAAGAAGAATAAAGAAATGATGAGTCGATAATTACTTTTATCATTGTAGTTTGAATAATGAAAGGAAACGAGAAGATTTATGAACCTCATTCGTAGAATTTGCCGCAAGCTATGGTTCACAGCATTGAAGGCAGGCATGTTGGATCATCTATCCGATGAGTGCTTTCTTAGATGCTTATATAGAATTACGATGGGCGGGAGTATTGATTTCTCCCATCCTGTTTTGTTCTCAGAAAAAATGCAGTGGCTGAAACTCCACTATCGCAAATCTGTGTTCACGACCATGGTTGACAAATACGCAGCGAAGCAATATGTCGCTGAGCGTATCGGCAATCAATATATAACCTCAACGATTGCAGTATGGGATGATACAGATTCCATTAATACTGATTCTCTGCCAGATAAATTCGTATTGAAATGTACTCATGATTCCGGCGGATTGGTGATTTGCGCGGATAAGAACTCACTGGATTGGCAATCCGCGAAGAAGACGTTGCAGACATCTCTGAATCATAATTACTATCTAGCTAATCGAGAATGGCCGTACAAGAATGTTCATCCTCGCATAATCGCTGAGGAATATCTTGAGAATGATGGCAGCGAGGGGCTCCATGACTATAAAATCTGGTGTTTCAACGGCGAACCAGAATATATCCAGTACATCACAGGTCGTATTGGCAAACACACCTATGAGGGGTTCTATGATAAGTCGTGGAAACTGCAGTCGTTCCACTACCATAATCCTCTGATGCCAACGCCCGTGTCTGCTCCGCGATGCCTGGATGAACTAATCGAACTGGCTCGTAAATTGTCCTTAGGTTTGCCGTTCCTCCGCTGTGACTTCTATGTGCTGCAGGACGGCAGCATTCGTTTCGGTGAAATGACCTTCTACCCTATGTCAGGAATGGAGAATTGGCATCCCGCCGAAATGAACCGGATCATGGGAGACAAGATCCAATTGCCAAATGATCCTATTATTGATGGAGAATGATAATGGCTGCACACGTGGAAGATTCCAAAGAGCATCTTGAAAAAGAATTGTCGCCGTTAAATGTATGTGCACTTGCCTTCGGTTGCATTATCGGATGGGGCGCCTTTGTTATGCCGGGGAATACGTTCCTGCCTCGTTCCGGGCCTTTGGGCACAGCCTTGGGTATGTTGGTCGCCTCTGGAATCATGATCGTAATAGCTTGCAACTATCATTTCATGATCAAGAGATTTCCAGTGGCTGGCGGCGGATTCATCTATGCAAAGCATGCATTTGGTGACAGGCATGCGTTCTTCTGCGGATGGTTTCTGGTACTTTCATACGCGGCGCTCGTTCCTATGAATGCTACTGCTCTGGCCCTTATCGTGAGAAACTTGTGGGGTGATGTGTTCCGGCAAGGCATTGAATACCGTATGATGGGTAATCCCATCTATTTATGGGAAGTACTAATTGCTGTTATCGCCATATTGTTCTTTGGCGTATTGTGCATCGTCGGGGTTAAACAAGTCGGCAGTTTTCAGATCCTGTTGACTGCTGCTCTTATTATTGGAGTAGCTCTTGTCTGCATTCCTGCGGTATTCTCGCCGGTCTCCGTTTTTCCGGAACCACTGCTTCGACCTGGACAATCCTCATTTTCTGCAGTTGTTGCGATTCTCGCCGTTGCGCCATGGGCGTTCGTCGGTTTTGATACTGTGCCGCAGTCGGCGGAGGAATATAAATTCTCTCCGAATAAGACCAGAGTGATTATGGTGGTTTCGATATTGTTCGGTGCGTTCGTGTATGTGGCCTTGAATACGCTTACGGCGTCCGTGATTCCGCAACGTTTCTCTAATTGGTATGAGTACATTCAGCAAGTTCCGTCTCTGTCTGGAATTGAGGCTCTGCCCACATTTAACGCGGCATATAGATTACTTGGACGGTTTGGACTTGTTGTCCTTAGCGCTGCCGTCTTTGGTGCGATTCTTTCTGGATTGTTGGGGTTTTTCATGGCGTCAAGCCGTCTAGTGTACTCGATGGCTGTCTCGAATATTTTGCCGGAATGTTTCGGAAGAATCGATTCTAAACGGCATACGCCACGTAATGCAATTGTCTTCCTGCTGTGCTTCGCATTGATAGCGCCGTTTTTTGGCCGCACAGTGCTGGGGTGGCTGGTTGACATGTCGTCATTGGGAGCGGCTATCGGTTATGCATACACATCGGCTGCAGCGTTGAAATATGCGGTTCGAGATCGCAATCGTTGGATTTGCTTTACGGGCGTATTGGGTATTATCTTTGCTGTATTGTTCATGGTCATCCTGCTCGTTCCCATCCCCTCTTTGGAGTGCTCGCTTGGACGAGAATCATATATCTGTCTTGCGATTTGGGTCGTATTGGGGCTGCTGTTTTACTTATATTCGGTGCGTTCCCGACATTGATTCGATATAGATTCACATAAATGGCAACGATGCTGCATAAGTAGGCAAGCGTTGTTTTAATAGCCAGGGGTGTGGAAGCTCTCATCGCGGATCCGAAGCGGTTCGATGGTGTCGACACGGTCGGCGTGGACGAGCACGTATGGCGGCACGCCAGGCATGGTAGCCGGTATGTGACCGTGATCGTCGACCTGACACCTAGGAGACAGGATCGGCCGGCCCGCTTGCTGGATATGGTCGAGGGCAGGAGCGAGAAGGCGTTCGCCCGGTGGCTCGCCGAACGGCCACAATCGTTCCGCGACCATGTGAAGGTCATCGCCATGGACGCGTTTGCCGGTTATAAGAAGGCCGCCAGTCGTGAGATACCGCACGCTGTGGAGGTGTTGGACCCGTTCCACATCGTCAAACTCCCCGGCGACAAGCTCACCGCCGTGCGATGCCGGCTCCAACGCGAGCGGACCGGACGACGCGGCACTAACCATGACCCGTTGTACCGGGGGCGACGCGTCCTGTTGAAGACCGAGAGTCTGAGGACCGACAAACAGCGGGAGCGGGCCGCCCGGCTGCTCGACGATCCCGCCAACACGGCGTTGCGGCTCGCGCACGGCGTCTACCAGAGGATCATCCGCTGCTACCGCGAGGAGGACAGACGCAGGGGACGCGGCATGATGGCCGAGCTCATCGAAGCGCTCAACGCCAAGGGCAGCGCGCCCGATTATCCTGAACTCGTCACGCTGGGCCGCACGTTGAAACGGCGTATGCACGATATTCTCGAGCCTTCGCCAGTTTGTGTGGTGGGGTGTTGTGCCTCGGTGTCTTCGCCGGGGCTTTTTCGTGTGGGATACGAAAGGGGGCGTTCTCCTGTATGGTTTGTTTCCGCCAAGAAAGTAGAACCGGAACAAGGGAACGCCTGTGCCAACCATATCAGCCGGCGCGCTCAAGCGCATGCTGCACCTGCCCGCCAACGTCGTGGTCTCCACGCCCCGCGTCGAGGACGACCCGCGTGGCGGGAGCGTCGTCATCGTGCCGGTGCGCCCGCACGCGGGCGATATGGACCGGTGCGCCAGATGCGGCGGGCACGGCCGGCCGTACGACCGGCTGGGCGTGCGACGCTGGCGCCACCTCGACCTCGGGTGCGCCAGGCTCCTGCTGGAGTACGCGCCGCCGCGCGTCATGTGCCGCGAGCACGGGGTGACGGTCGCGATGGCGCCGTGGGCGCGCAGGAAGAGCGCGTACACGCGCGACTTCGAGCAGCAGGTCGCCTGGCTGAGCGTGCACGCGCCCAGAAGCGCCGTGTCGGCGCTGATGCGCATCGACTGGAAGAGCGTGGGCCCCGTGTGCAGGAGGGTCGCCGACGACCTGCGGGCCGAACAGGGGGCGGGCCTGTTCGACCATCTGCGCTCCATCGGCGTGGACGAGACCAGCTACCGCAAGGGCCACAGGTACATGACCGTGGTCGTCGACCACGACCGCGGCAGGGTCGTATGGATGCACGAGGGGCACGGCGAGAAGGTGTTCGACCTGTTCTTCCGGACGCTCACCGAGGCGCAGCGCGCCTCCATCCGGGTCGTCACCGGCGACGGGGCCAGATGGATCGACGAGTGCGCGTTCCGCTGGTGCCCGCAGGCCGAACGCATCCTCGACGGGTTCCACATCGTGTCCTGGGCGACTGACGCGCTCGACAAGGTACGAACCGCCGCATGGCGCGAGGCCCGGAAGAAAGGCGTCGCCAAAAAGGGCGCGAAGGATCCGGTCAAGGGCGCGCGCTGGGCGCTGCTGAAGAATGAGGACGACCTGACCGCCGGGCAGAAGGCCCAACTGGAATGCATCGCCAACACCAACGAGACCCTCTGGGAGGCGTACAAGCTCAAGGAACGCCTGCGCATGATCCTCAAACAGACCGCCGACACAGCCGACCCCCTGCTGCGCCAATGGGCCGCCGACGCGTCCCTGTCCGGCATCCCCGGATTCGTCCAGCTCGGCGAGAAGATCGCCAGGCGCCACTTCGACATCCTCAGAACCATCCGTTCCGGACTGTCCAACGCCAGACTCGAGGCCATCAACAACAAGATCAAGACCACCATCAAGATCGGCTACGGCTACCGCAACCTCGACAACCTCATCAGCCTCGTCATGCTCAAATGCGGCGGACTCAACCTCCAACTCCCCGGACGCCAATAACCAGTAGGAACAACCACTGACTCACGCCCACACAAACACCCGAAGAGCCATATTCTCTCGTTCTTCGACTGGCAGCACAGTGCCAACGGTCCCACTGAGGCCATCAACGGCAGGCTCGAGACGCTACGCGGCATCGCCCTGGGTTTCCGCAACCTTGATAACTACATCACCCGTAGCCTGTTGCATACCGGCGGTTTCAGACAGGCCATCCAACACCACCTCTAACCACGATCCTTACACACCAAAATGCGAAGAGCCTTTTAATGCGCCTTGGCGGGTACTCCTACTAGAGTTGCACCAGCAGTGTGACAGCTATGGTTGGCGACCGCGTTGGCTCCGATCCTGCAGTTGTCGCCGATGGAGATATCGCCGAAGATTTTGGCACCAGGGCCAATATACACGTTGTTCCCTATGTGCGGTACGCCACCGTGACCTTTTCCGATGACTACTCCAACATGAATTCGTAAGTAGTCACCTATCTTGGCTTCATCGTTAATGACAATAGTACCAAGATGGGCGATGCTTAGTCCTTTTCCGCAAGTATTTGGGTGGATGTGAGTGCCATATGTATTCTCCAACCTATTTAGTAATATATAGTGATATTTTGCTCTTATTTTGTGATTGTTGTTGGTGTGATATTCAACCAGTCTTAATCGATATAGTAATTTGCCAATAACTTGTGATTCGGAAAAATCGATAGGCATATGTATAAATAATCTGTGCGAAAGCTAAATCTATGTCAAGGTAATCATGTAAATCTACTTTGCTCACGATCATTTCTTTCTCCCTCCCCCTAAAAACAATAGTGATCATAACCAAAATTGATTGTACCGTGTTGAAATATAACAATCTTAACTGTTTTTTTGATGAATATATGGTAACTAAGCATGGTTTATTTCATGCTTGTACTGAATGTCTTGAATGGGCGAGGTGCCTCATTTGAAAGTGAGCGCGTAATCCGGAGTGGTGCCTCACTGGGGGTGAGCGCGAAATCCTAGTCCTTGTCGGCTGGTGGGGTTTGGCTGTCTTCCGGTTCGACGCCCGCGATCCGTGCGAGCGTCTTGTTCAAGTATGCCATGTCCGGGCCCGCGCGTCTGGCCAGCCGCGCTGTGCGCGGCGCGGCTATGTCCTCAAGCCGGTCCTGGATGTCGTGCATGCAGTGGATGAGTTCGGCCGGGTTCACCGTCGCGAGCGTGCGTTCGAGCTCCTGCACACAACGCAGACGCACACTTGAAAATACATCTGGCGCACCGGTCCGTGTCGTCCGCGTACGGGTGCGCCGGCACGATGACGACGGTCTGCCCGTGCGGGTCCTCCTCGACGCGTGGCGCGCCGGCCACGACGTTGGCGGGTAGGTGCAGCATGCGCTTGAGCGCGCCGGCTGATATGGTTGGCACAGGCGTTTCCTTGTTTCGGTTCTACTTTCTTGGCGGAAACAAACCATACAGGAGAACGCCCCCTTTCGTATCCCACACGAATAAGCCCCGGCGAAGACGCCGAGACCCAACACCCCACCACACAAACTGGCGAAGGATCAAATAATCACGAATTAATGCTCTTTTGCTGGGATGCCTACTAGCGTTGCGCCAACAGTCTGGCAGCTATGATTGACAACGGCATTTGCCCCTATTTTGCAGTTGTCGCTGATGTAGATATTTCCGAAAATCTTGGCCCCGGGCCCGATGTACACATTGTTGCCTATTTGTGGCACGCCATCGTGACCTTTCCCTATGACGACGCCAACATGAATTCTCAGATTATCGCCTATATGGGCTTTGTCGTTTATTATTATGATGCCAAGATGGGCAATACTTAAACCTTTACCGCAGGTATTGGGATGTATGTGAATGCCATATCTATTTTCCAACCTGTTTAGTAATATGTCGTGATATAAAGCTCGTATTCTATGATTATTATTTGTGTGATACTCTACCCATCTTAATTGATATAATATTTTACCGATAACTTGAGATTCAGAAAAATCTATAGGAATATATATATAACTTATGAGAAAGAAAAGCTAAATCTTCGTCAAGATAGTCAAATAAATCTTCCTTGTTGGTAATCATATTGTCATTCTCCTATTCAGTATGACTAAAAGAATATTATATATCTATTCCGTTTTTGGTGTGTCGGGGCCGTGCAGTTTCGTTCGTCCATCCTAACTTGACACAGGTATTGCACGCGGTGCGGACCCGGGCCGTGTGCGTTCCTCGTGGCGACGCTGGTTCACGCACATGCCGGTCGTCCAGCGCGCCGTGCATCTGCCGGTGCGGGTGCGACGATACGAGTGTATGCCGTGCACATGGTGTGTGTTCAATTGGAAGTAGGCCGAAAAGCATAGCTCAAACAAACAAACAATGAACAAAAACACCCTTTCCGGCATCCCCGGATTGGTCCGGCTCGGCGAGAAGATCGACCAGCGATGATGGGGCATCCTCACGACCAACCGTTTCGGACTGTCAAATGCCAGATTCGAGGCCGTGAACAACAACTAGATCAAGACCACCATCAAGATCAGCTACGGCTACCGCAACCTCGACAACCTCACCAGCTTCGTCATGCTCAAATGCCTCGGACTCAACCTTACACTTCTCGGACACCAATAACCAGTAAAGACAACCCACAAATCACACCCATACAAAAACCTGAAGAGCCTGTATTAATGAGAGATATGGAATGAGATCAATCAATAAATCTGAGCAAACTGACAGGCGGTTCGCCACATGTTAAAGTTGCAGCGTAACAGTGCTTTTTCAATGTCTCCTAAGACTTCGTCTTGAGTATACCAAAATGATTTAAACTCGGGAATACTTACGAGGAATTCAGAACAAGCAGCAAAGAAAATGTGCTGAATCTCGTTATTCAGTGCTAATATCCTTCTATAGGCAACTGCTCCGAATTGTTTGATCGTTCTTGCGTACAGGTATTGGTCGAAAGGAACACCCAGCAGGCGGCATTCTTCAATCAGTTCTTCGATGATCCAATATGTCTCAACTGAGCGTCGGTTTCTGCTGATTGAGTGGGAAATTGAAGTGGCGCGAGATCGGTACATGTAGCTCGTGTCATCTATGTCCAGCTCGGTGAATAGAGGTTTAATGCAAAAATTTTGAATGGTATCTTCAAAAAGATATCCTTCAGGGAATCGTATATTATCCCAGACCTTGCGTCGATAGATGCGTCCCCATGGTGCTCCCATTGAACGCGGTTTTTCACCCTTGCTTAAATAATTTCCAGATTCATTGATTATTGTATACCTGCCTGTAATAAAATCGTATTCGCTATTGAACAAAGAAGATGCAAATGACTCAATGTGTCCTGGTGCCACTTTGTCGTCGGAATCGACGAACATAATTGATTTGCCTTTTGCATTATTGATTCCAGTATTTCGGGCACCGGAGAAACCTTTGTTGTGTTGATTGATGGCATGCACATTGCTGTGTTGGTCGGCAATGCTATTAATTATATCAGGCGTTTCATCGGTGGATCCGTCGTTCACTACGATAATCTCGAATGAATAATTACTCTGTTGCTCCACTAATGATGTAAGACATTCTTCGATAAAGGACTCAACATTATACGCTGGAACAATTACGGAGACATCGTAATTCTCTGCGAAGGGTGTCAAGGTCGTGGGCTTCTTGTAGCGATATGAAGGCTTTGGAGAGAATCTCTGAAGTAGTTCTCGAGCATTGCTGATGTGGGTAGTTCGCGAATGTGAAACTTGAGAGATGGCGATATGGCGTGCCAAATCTTTGCCGGGAGCGTTTTTGAGGATTGTTTTGATTACTGACTTTACGGTGGGCATGTACTTGTCCTTAGGGTGGAAGGAACAGAATAATGATATTGACAACAATTATATTGAGCTAAATGATGCGTATGTCTGAAGTGGGATGTTTTTTGGTTCTACTGTAAAACGGTTTGAACCATTTCCTATTATAGTATTTGTACTTGACATGTCCGGGTCATGTAACCTAGGGGGCTTACAGTAGTTTCGAGTTGTATGATGCCACCCATCGCATGGTCGTGTATTCCAGCTCGTCGACTGTCCGGTACGGCCTGTTGATCCAGGTCAGCTCGCGCTTGTACGTGTTGTTCGTACGCTCGCTCAGAGTGTTGTCGTACGAGTCGCCGACTGTGCCGGTTGACGGGAGCATTCCCGTGTCCGTTACTTGCGTGAAGTACGCGAGGTTGATGTACTGCGACCTGTGTATCGGAATGATGCATGCACTCGTCCGCGCTGCCGTGGCAGCGCGTCCACGTGACGGCCTGATCCAACGTATGCAGGGGCAGTCCTGTGGGTGCATCGTCCGGGCGGACGCTTAGCCTACGATTTTCTGGCGAACGTGTTGTTGACGAACGTGACGTAAACGAACGAGCTATCTGCCAGCCGCATGTACGTGATGTCGGCAACGTGTAGCCGTTTCGGCGCCGGCGGCTACGAATCTGCGTTCGACCAGATCAGGTCTGTGCTGGCCGTTCCCGAATTCTGGCGGGGATCGTGGTGACGGGCCTCCTGTATCCCGGACGCCCTAGATGCCGAGCTCAAGCATGATACGGGCGGCCTTATCGCGGCCGACTTCCCCGGTCGATCAGCTGGTGCCATACCTTGCGGTATCCGTACACGCGCATGAACTCGTCGTCGTGGAACATCGCGATGTCACGCGCCACCGCCTCGTGCCGTGCGCATCTGACCGGGATGCCTTGCCCTGAACATGCGGTAGCCGCGTTCGGTTAGGGACCCGCAGTTCAGCACCGCGGACAGTACCCTGCAGATCGGCCCGACCGCGAAACGGGGCCTGAAGGCGTCGATGTACGCGACCTTCAGCGACGTGTCGATTCGAGCCTGGCCGCGAAAAAGCCGACGCCGTCATCAGGATCTCTTTCGCTCTATGCAGTTGCGCGTTCTCGGCTTGTAGGCGCTTTAACTCGGCTGCCATCTCCTCCGCGTCAAGCGCAGCATTGGTTCCGTGGCCCGTTCGGCCCTGTTCCGCCAGCGGAGTAGCGTCTCGGGTGAGATGCCCAGATTCGATGCCTTCGAGGTTGCGGGCCTCTTCTCCGACACATGGTTTACGTGTGACTCCTCCAGAAGTCTGAGGGCCTTCGTCTGGGATTGCTTGCTGTAACGAGTCCCATGATCCTAGTCTTCCATCAAAACGACGAAACGCGGAACAATACAGACCACATCAGATTCGTAGCCGCATGATGCGTGCTTGTGTGTGTATGACGCCTAGGATATAACTTATGGTAATCATTGATCGTGCTTTGGCATGTGCGTTGTTAGCGACTCGCCGTTTGGGAGACAACCGCGGTTGGTTTCAGATTGATTTCTCCGTGCGCGAGCTTCAGGAGACCGGATTGTCGTTCGACCATGTCGAACAGCTCAACCATTCGTACACCGAACACGCCGGCGTGGTGCGTGGCCTGAACTATCAGGCTGATCCGTATGCTCAGGCGAAGGTTGTCAGCTGCATTGCGGGCGCGGTGTACAGCGTCGGCGTCGACATCACGCCGTCCAGCGAGACGTTCGGACAGTGGTGCGGATTCCAACTAACACCGGAAAATCATCGGTGCATGTACGTTCCGCGTGGGTATGCTCATGGTTTCGTGACCTTGTGCGACAATACTGAATTACAGTATCTTACGGATAATGTGTATTCGGGTGACCATGCGAAGAGCATCCGTTATGATGATCCCGATCTTGCGATTGACTGGACAATGGGCGGCATCGTTGGGTTGCGTCCGGACATCCTGTCTGAGAAGAACCGACAAGCTCCGCTCTTGCGTGATGCGCTTTGATGCTTCTGTTTGAGCTTTTCGGCGCATAAGGAGGTTTCACGGGGTACCCCCTTGTAGGATGAGGAGTATGGCTGAAGATTCCCAAGAGGTGTTTGCTCCTCATAACATCATTGTGACCGGTGGCTGTGGGTTCATCGGTTCGAACTTCGTGCACTACGTGTACAACAACCACCCCGACGTGCACATCACCGTCCTGGACGCGCTCACCTACGCGGGCAATCTGGAGAACATCCGCGCGATCCTGGGTGACCGTGTGGAGTTCGTGCATGGCACCATCTGCGACGCGGAGCTGCTCGACAAGCTGGTGCCGGGGCATGACGCGATCGTGCACTACGCGGCCGAGTCGCACAACGACAACTCGATCGCCAACCCCGAGCCGTTCCTGAAGACGAACGTGGAGGGCACGTTCCGCCTGCTGGAGGCGTGCCGCAAGTACGACGTGCGCTACCACCACATCAGCACCGACGAGGTGTACGGCGACCTCGCCCTCGACGATCCGCACAAGTTCACCGAGCAGACCCCGTACCACCCGTCGAGCCCGTATTCGAGCACGAAGGCGTCGTCGGATCTGCTGGTGCGTGCGTGGCATCGCACGTTCGGGATCCGCGCGACGATCTCGAACTGCTCGAACAACTACGGCCCGTACCAGCACGTGGAGAAGTTCATCCCGCGCCAGATCACGAACATCCTCGACGGCCTGCGCCCGAAGCTGTACGGGCAGGGCCTGAACGTGCGCGACTGGATCCATACGGACGACCATTCCAGCGCGGTGTGGGACATCCTGACCAAGGGCCGTATCGGCGAGACGTACCTGATCGGCGCGAATGGCGAGAAGAACAACATCACCGTGCTGCGCATGATCCTGAGGATGATGGGCCAGTCGGAGGACGCGTTCGACTGGGTGAAGGACCGTCCGGGCCACGACCGCCGGTACGCGATCGACTCGACCAAGCTGCAGACCGAGCTGGGCTGGCGTCCGAAGCACACGAACTTCGAGTCCGGTCTCGAGCAGACGATCCAGTGGTACACGGACAACCGCGCCTGGTGGGAGCCCGCCAAGGCCGCCACCGAAGCCAAGTACAAGCAGCAGGGACAGTGAGTCCGCCCTCGGCTGCGGATTAGAACGAATATGAAAACGGCCACCCCACATGTGGGTGGCCCTGAAAGCATCTTTAAGATAGCACATCGCTTGACGTATCAGGCAAAGTCCCCGGCGGCTGTGGTCGTAGTTAGGACGGACGTCGGGAGCCTTGTCCTGAAATGGCATATGGTACAGACCGTGACGTGGAGGTGAGCATGGCGTCATACTCTCGGGATGAGCTCATGTCGATTCTGCGAAGATTGATCTCGGGATGGAGCGACCGGGAGTTCCTGAACCGCGCTCATGTGACGCGTGATGGAGCAATCACGCGTGCCGCGCTATTGCTCCTCGGTAAAGAAGAGTCAGTGGACAAACTGCCCGCCGGAATGTACGAAATGACCTGGAAGCTCGTCGGACAGGAGAACGCCTACGAGCATTTCGGTCTTCCTTTCATGCTGACCACCACCCGACTGTACAGTCGTATCCGCAATATCCAGATTCGTTTGCTGCCGCCCGGGACTCTTCTGCAGCAGGAGGTCTCGAAATACGACGAGCAATCGGTGCTTGAGGCGTTGCATAACTGTATCGCCCATCAGGATTACCGCCGCCCTGCCCGAATTCTGGTCACGGAGCATCCGGACAGACTCACGTTCGATAGCTGCGGTTCGTTCTTCGAGGGCACACCGGACGATTACGTGCTGGGGGCCAAGTCTCCCGATCGTTATCGCAATCCGTTCCTCGTCCGCGCCATGAGCGAGCTATACATGATCGACCGCATGGGATACGGCATCAAACGTATGAACGAGGTACAGGCGAAACGGTATCTGCCGTTGCCGGACTATGATCTGAGCGACCCCGAGAAGGTCCGTCTCACCATGTACGGAGGGGTGGTCGACCCGGAGTACACCCGTCTGCTGCTGAGCAATACGGATCTGCCGTTATCTGATGTCCTGGCGCTGGACCGCGTGCAGAAGCATATGGCGATTCCAGACGGAACAGCTTCTCATTTACGGAAGTCCGGGCTAATCGTCGGCCGCAAGCCGCGTCTTCGTGTGGCTCCCGTTGTCGCGGCTGCCACGGATATCAAGGCGGATTTCATACGCGCGCACAGTCAGGATGATATGTTCTATCGGCGGCTTGTGGAACAGTATCTGAAGACTTTCGGTACGGCGACGCGTTCCGATATCAATGAGCTCTTGATCCCTAAACTCGGCGAGGAGCTGTCGGATGATGAGAGACAACGCAAGATTGATAATCTGCTTACTTCGATGAGGCGGGATGGTGTCATCGTCAACACTGGTTCGCGCAGATTCTCGAAATGGCAGATTGCCGGACGAAGCGGTTAGGCCTGCTTTCTGCTGCTTTCTGCAGAATGCAGAAAGCAGCAGAAAGCAGCTAAGTTGATTGAAGAGCTAAAACGTTGGAATTGCAACGATCTTATTTCCCCCTGATGGAAAATAAGGAAGAAAGGAACAATGGATCATGTCGTTTGAGTTTGAGAAGGAATTGAGGGTTACGGAGACGAATATTCCGGGCCTGTTGGTGTTCGATCTGCCGGTGCATGGGGATAATCGTGGCTGGTTCAAGGAGAACTGGCAGCGTGCGAAGATGACCGCGCTGGGGTTGCCGGATTTCGGTCCGGTGCAGAACAACATCTCGTTCAACGCGACGAAGGGCGTGACGCGTGGCATCCATGCGGAGCCGTGGGACAAGTACATCTCGATCGCGGCCGGTGAGATCTTCGGCGCGTGGGTGGACCTGCGTCCGGGTGAGAGCTTCGGGCAGGTGTATACGACCCGGTTGGATCCGTCGCGTGCGATCTATGTGCCGCGTGGCGTGGGCAACAGCTTCCAGGCTTTGCAGGACGGGACGGTGTACACGTATCTGGTGAACGCGCACTGGAGTCTGGAGCAGAAGAAGACGTACACGTTCGTCAACCTCGCCGACCCGACCCTCAACATCCAGTGGCCGATCCCCCTGGAGGAGTCGGAGCGGAGCGAGGCGGACCTGCATCACCCGATGCTCAAGGACGCGAAGCCGATGGCGCCGAAGCGGACCCTGGTGACGGGCTGCAACGGACAGCTGGGCCACGCGATCCGCGCCTACGCCGAAGCGCACGGTCTGCAGGGCTTCGAGTACACGGATATCGACACGTTCGACTTCTCCGATCCGATGGCGTATGACCGGTTCGACTGGTCGCTGTACGGGACGATCATCAACGCGGGGGAGCTCGTTGCTGATAAGGCGAATAAGCCGGAGGCATATGCCATGGCTTGGCGGCTCAATGCATCCGGTCCGGCTCTGCTGGCGCGAGTTGCGGCGGAGCACCATATCACACTAGTTCATATCAGTTCAATCAGCGTGTACGGCAACGAGCAGAGCGGCGGTGCCGATGACGTTGCGCCGTCGGACACGTATGGTTGGACCAAAGCAGCTGGCGATATCTCTGTCGAGAACGCGCCGGAACACTACATTCTGCGATGCAGCAAGTCCGTCGCTGTAGATACGGAACGAGTAGCATCTGAGATTTTCCATGTGCTCGATTCTCGTGCCAACTATGGCATTGTGGATCTTCAGCACTGATCGGTTAGTTTCCACATTGGACTAGAGCAACGAGAGAAAAAGAGGACATCATCATGAAAGGCATCATCCTCGCCGGCGGATCCGGCACCCGACTGTACCCGCTGACCACGGTCACGTCGAAGCAGCTGCTCCCCGTGTACGACAAACCGATGATCTACTACCCGCTGAGCGTGCTCATGCTCGCTGGCATCCGCGACATCCTCATCATCTCCACGCCGAAGGATCTGCCGAACTTCGAGCGACTGCTCGGCGACGGATCGCACTACGGCGTCCACTTCAGCTACAAAGTGCAGCCGAGTCCGGACGGTCTGGCGCAGGCATTCATCCTCGGCGAGGAATTCATCGCGGGGGAGCCGTGCGCGCTGGTCCTCGGCGACAACATCTTCTACGGCAACGGTCTGGGCAACACGCTGCGCAAGGCCGTCGCCCAGGCTGAGAATGGAGAGGGCGCAAGCGTGTTCGGCTACTACGTGGACGATCCCGAGCGCTACGGCGTGGTTGAGTTCGACAAGGACAAGAAGGCCGTATCGATCGAGGAGAAGCCGAAGGAGCCGAAGTCGCACTACGCGGTGACGGGCCTGTACTTCTACGACGAGCGGGTCACCGAGTTCGCCAAGCAGGTCAGGCCCTCCGCGCGCGGCGAGCTCGAGATCACGGACCTCAACCGCATGTATCTGGATGATGGCACGCTCAACGTGCGTACGCTTGGTCGCGGCTATGCGTGGCTGGACACCGGCACGATGGATTCCCTGTATGAGGCGGGTGAGTTCGTGCGTACGGTGCAGCGCGCGCAGGGGCTGCCGATCGCGGTGGTCGAGGAGATCGCGTACGAGAACGGGTGGATCAGCAAGGGCGAGCTTCTGGAGTCCGCGGATCGTTATGGCAAGTCCCCGTATGGCAGGCACTTGAGGGATGTGGCCGAGGGTCGTGTCGTCATCATTCCCAACCAGGGTGAGTACTGATCGTTTCTCGTGGTATGTCGTGAGATGATCGGCGTGTGCTGGGGGCATGCTAGTAGGTAGGGGGCAGTCGGGTGCGGCTGCCCCCTACTCGTTGTGATGTGGTGTTGGCGGGATGCGTGTCCGGTTCTTCGGGCCTCATGCGAATCGGTCGTCGGTCGCGTGATGGTCGATCGTCATTAGTCGCAACATACAAGATTAGAACAAATGTTCGTATCTGCTGTTATGTTGATACAAACGAATTGCTCAAGAAGGGTGCGATTTGAAGATTGCTGGCAGCAGATGCGTTCGGGGTAGCGGCGTTGACTACCAATGGTTTGGTGGGCCGCTTGAGGTCGCCCGTGGTGAGGCGCTCGAACATGCACTTGCAACATGGTTCGCAGGTAGGGCGGCCAACCAAGAAATGGCGTGGGGCGTTTTGGCGCCAAGGTATTTCGAACGATACAAGGCGCGTCTTGCCGCCTTTCTGGAGGTGAAGCTAATTCGTGCAAAAATGGGTCGTTTGACACCTGGAACTGAAGTGATTCCTGTCTCGCGCGCTTGGCAGCAGGACATTCCCATGTTTGAGCTTCGATGGCATCGCGATGAACGGCTGCTTGGCGGAGTCGGCAAAGAGCAGATCAGGCATTACGAGTCGGAGCCCCAAGAGTTTCCCCGTATCGTTTTCGGTCTTCATTTGCATCTCAAGGATGTACGCAGTGGGGATGAGTCCATCATTGCTGCTGAACAGAACAAGGAGATCGATCAAGCCATTGATTTGCATAAGCGTAACGCGTCCGAAGGGTGGATTCGTCCGGCGATTGCCGAGCCAATGCAGTAATATTAGTAATACTAATATTTAGAGAGGTGAGTCTCATGACCGAGGGCCAAGCATATGATTATCGAGAACTTGCTTTCGATCTGTATAACAATGCTGAGGAGTTGCTGGACGAGTTGGTGGCTATGCGCAAGCGCCGCAAGATGACGCAGGCGCAGCTTGCTGACGCTATGAATGTGACGCAGGGGTATGTCTCTCAGATCGAGAACGGCAAGACCAGTCTGACGTCTCTCCTTACCGACTATGCTCTGGAAGTCGGCGCTAGGATCGGATACGTAGTCGAGCCCGCCGAGACCAAGCCTGAAGGGGCGAGACACTATATATACAAGAAGATGCAATATACCGTTCCGGCATTTACGGAGTGGAAAGATGACAGTGTGACTGCGGGTCGTGCAACCTACAAGGCTTCCGTAGAGATAAAAGGCGAAGCCGATGCAGAAGAGGTCAAGCGGATTACGCTGATTCCCGGAAAGGAGCATCAACAAGACATTTCAGTTGTTCTTTCTGTTGTTCCCAATTGGAGTGGGCAGAGGTCGGAAGTTGTATCGACAGTCAGCCAAACGGAGGTTGCGCAATGAAGGTAGTGTGGATCGCCCTCTTTAAGGAGAGCAGTCGGTTCGATTTGGTTCGCGGACCTCAGGGGGTAATCGGTAAGGCTCGTAACTTGTCGTTTTCGCTTGGCCTCAGTGAGACTGAGGGCAAACCTTGGTCGAATGAGTTCGTGATCCGGATGGAAATGCGAACTGAAGACATGCCGACGAATGCGGATCCGCTTCTGGCCACGGAACTGCATTACGCCGTCTCCTTCGATCGGCCTAAGGTGGATACCGTGCCGCTTGACATCATCTGGCCTTTTGTGCGTCCCGACCTCATCGCTCAGCTTCGTCGCTATGAACTTCCTGGAGACACCATACCGTTGCAGCTGAGTGAGGCGAACTCGAAACAGGATCACGAAGGATGAGCTTTTGGAGTCTGCGGATCGTTATGGCAAGTCCCCGTATGGCAGGCATCTGAAGGATGTGGCTGAGGGTCGTGTCGTCATCATCCCCAATCGGGGCGAGTACTGATCGTTTCTTGTGGTATGCCGTGAGTTGATCGGCTAATCCCGGTGTCGACCCGCGGAAACAGCCGGTGTTCAGACCGTCGAGGAATCGTGCTCGCCGTTGGATGGTGTGTTGGTGAGAGGTTGTCGTCATGGTGGTGCGGTTGTTGCTCGCTGGTGCGTTGTCAGCGAGACATGCGGGTCGGGTGTTGCCGGTTTTCTCTCGGTGAGACGTCCTTGGCGGGAGGTTTCTGTCTGTCCGTGGCGGGAATCTCTCGCCGGGGACTCTCCCAACGAGAGATCTCCGCCACGGACGGACGCATACCTCTCGCTTGGGGATCGTAGGCGAGAGATCGATGTCGAACGGTGACGTCGACCTCTCGCCTACGGGCCCGTAGCATGTGGGTGCCTTAGGCCGCGAGCTCGTCGTTCGCCCTGCTTGGTAGTTCGCTGAACGGAATTACACGGATGCCGTAGCTCATCAACGCCTGCACGGAAGAATCCCTCAGTTCGAGTTCGCGGTCGTCTCCGATCACGATGAGTTTGGATCCCGTTCGCTCCGATGCCTGTTCGGTGTCGGTCCAACCGAAGATGATCCGCTCCGCCGCGCCGCGGTCCAGACGGTTGGGGGCCTGACAAAACCGTGTGGGATGATTCGCGCTCCGCTGGAACAGGAAATCGAAACCATGCTCGTAGCCGGATGCCCCGTGGACACTAATGCCTTGGGTGTAGAACACTCCATTTGCGTCAAGTGCCGCCGCCACGTCGTCGGCGAAGTATTCGGCAACTCGGTGCTGTGCCGTCTCTGTCATCGATTGCATGTTGGAAAGGGCTTGGACGAAGCGGTTCATAGCATCGGGACGACTGCCTTCCGTCTCAAGCGTGATCTCCCCCTCGGGGTTGAGTGTGGCGCCGAAACGACGTGCGATGCGGCTAAGGCGGTCGAGTCGTTTGCCGGTGAGCGTTATACCGGCGGCATTCAGACCCGCCACGGTGTAGCCGTCATCGGTGAACGACGTGGCCCCATCGCTGGTCTTCACATAGAAGCACATCTGATCATTGGTGTCGTCTAGGAACGGGAAAGTGATCTCGTGCCATTCTCCATACTTGCGAATGGAGGACTCGCGTCTGAGCCATTCGCCACACTCTTCGACGAGATCGGAGATGTTTTCAGTCTGCTCTTTCATGCCGTCCCTTCGATCCCTTCCTGGAAGTTCGGCTTACGAACCACGTGGAATCTATCCAACAACATCACGGTGTCCTCCACGAAATCGGGAGAGTCGATATCAATCGGGTATGCAACTCTGTCGTCAACACCTTCATGATAGACGTGTAAGCGGGTTCGTCCTATTTTGGAACCATCCGGATTGGTATGCGGAGTCCCCTCAACGCATAATTGATTATCGCGTATGAGAACGGTGGTGTCGTTTGGTGGTGTGGCGAGAGGTTGTCGTGGTGGTGGTGCGGTTGTGTCTCGCTGGTGTGCTGTCGGCGGGACATGCGGTTCGAGTGTCGGCGGTGTTCTCTCGATGAGGCGCACTTGGTGGGAGGTTCGTGCCTGTCCGTGGCAGGAATCGCTCGCTGGGCGAGGCTCTGGCGGGAGATCTCCGTCACGGCGAGACAGTGACCTCTCGCTGAGGCGTCGTAGGCGAGAGCCCGATGTCGGATGATGACAGGAATCTCTCGCTTGGGGGACCGTAGGCGAGAGCCCGATGTCGGATGATGACAGGAATCTCTCGCTTGGGGGACCGTAGGCGAGAGCCCGATGTCGGATG
>NZ_RZJP01000005.1:33813-49735 GCF_008698085.1 Bifidobacterium callitrichos | reverse complement strand
TGATGGCGGGAATCTCTCGCCGCTCACTTAGGACCTTTGATTCGTGCAGACTGAACACGAATGGGTGGACTTTTGTTCGGAACATGACAATACGGTGGGGGAGCAAAACCAGACCACGCCACTATTCATTGAAGTCCGTGATAGTTGCTATTGATGTGCAATGTCAGTTTTGGCCGTGACGACGTTGCCCCGAGCCTGCAAGTGGTAACGCCTTTGCCGGACGCATATAGCATTGATCCGAAGGACAGGTCGTGAAGTTCCTTGGATGACAGTCCGGTCTCCTCGCTGATCGTACTGGTTGACACACCCTTCACTTGGTTGGTCTGAACGATGAATGAGAACACCTTGGAGCGTTCAGAGGGGATGCCATCGGGTTCTTCGGTACGGTATCCACGTGATGTAAGCTCGGAGCAGACACGTCGGTACTCCCAGTCGGAGAGCCTGCCCAGTTCATGTGCCCGCCTCGCCATGGCCATGGCTGATACCTTGAAGTATCTCTTGCCCGAGATGATCTGGGAGATGGTGGCATGAGAGGGTATGACGGCAAGCACTCGACGTGTCGGCATGAGCAAATGCGCAGCGAATTCATGCGCTTCGGATTCGATGTTCCTTCCCGCAACATCCTCGGACAGTAATCCTGCGTGCAGCATGAGATGCCCGATTTCGTGAGCGATATCGAATCGTTGGCGTTCCGGTGTCTTTGCCGTATCGATCGCAATATAGGCATTATCGGCGAACACGAAGCTGAAGGCATCCACCTCTTTGCCGACCGACGGCAGACTGAACAGACGGACGCCATGGGCTTCAGCAAGCCCCATCATGTCGGGAAGTGGGTTCTCGCCATAGGCCCAGTCGCCGCGGAGGGCCGACGCGGCTTCTTCCGGCTTCCATACGGTCTCGTCTCCTACGGGCAAATCACATGTGGGCAGATGGAAATGTCCTTCGATCCAGCGGAAGAAGAGTAGTGCGTTGCGGCCGTGGCCGACGGCGGACTTGCGTTGGCGAACAGTGGATCTGCGCAATGAACGGAACCATACCTGTCCCTCCGACAGATCCTCGATCGCTGGTGAATTCGGCAGCACAGTGAAAAACAAGGGCATGACGTTCAATGCTCTGGCCAAGGCGTTCACTTGGAAAGCGGGGGCTCCGTCCTCCTCGTAGTTGGTGATGGTGCGTGACGTCACTCCCAGGAGCTCCGCCAGCTGAATCTTGCTCAAACCCGCGGTTTCACGGGCGCAGCGAATGCGCTCTGGATCCAATGATTGGCGGTGATCGTCAGCGCGCGGAAATGGCGACGGCAACGTCGTCGCTCGTGTTGCGCCCATCGTCCCGAACCTCCATAATCTGATCGTTTGCACCGATTTCGCCAAATACGATCCGCTTATCCCAGCCTAAGATTTTACCGTCATCGCTTACTCCAAGAGGTAATGACACCTCCAAACTCACGCTTTCATTGTCCGCGCTGCGGTGGAACAGCAGCAGCCATAATGTCTGCGGACGCTCTTCTACTGCTTCGGAGAAGCGCTCGAACTCCATTTGTTGAGGATCTTGAGAGGTGCTGCGCTGCAGTTCGAGCAGAGTTACCGTTCCCGGTTTCTTCCGCAGTTGAGGTGATCCGGTGCTACGGCCTGTCGCAGCCGTGCCTTGGGCGAATGCTAATGCAAGACCGTCAGCTCGGTGCGCGCGGGGCGAAGTCTTGTTGTCATCTGAACGATTCGCACTCCAATCATCGAGGATGTCGATCTCGGCACGCACCTCTGACACCAGACTATGGTAAAAACGCTTCTCGTGGTGTGCCGTGAGATGATCGGCTAATCCCGGTGTTGTCCCGCAGGAGCAGCCGGTGCTCAGACCGTCGAGGAATCGTGCTCGCCGTTGGATGTTGTGTTGGCGAGAGGTTGTCGTCATGGTGGTGCGGTTGTTGCTCGCTGGTGCGTTGTCAGCGAGACATGCGGGTCGGGTGTCGGCGATGTTCTCTCGGTGAGACGTCCTTGGCGGGAGGTTTCTGTCTGTCCGTGGCGGGAATCTCTCGCCAGGAACTCTCCCAGCGAGAGATCTTCGCCACGGACGGACGCATACCTCTCGCTGGGCCGTCGCAGGCGAGAGGTCACCGACGGGTGATGACGGAAACCTCTCGCCTGCGGAATCCCGTAGCGTGCGGATGCCGTAGGTCATCAATGCCTGCACGGGGGCCGATGGGCTCGGAGACGTTTTCGGTCTGCTCTAACTGAGTGGGTGCTTTCTGGCGAAGTGTGTAGAGGGCACCACCCACTCAATGACAGTCGAGTTAAGGGGGCATTCTTGCAAAAAATGTCGACTTTGACCTGTCGACTTTGACACCCTCGGATTTGCGGGACTCAACGCGATTATGGGCGATTTCGTCGCTGAGTCCCGCAGGCTTGAACGCCCGCCCTATGGCCGTCTGTCGGCCGTGGAAGAGGAATCATTGGAATTCCACCGTTTTGCGGCGATGCTGACGTGTCGCTTCCGGCCCGGCGCCGGTGTGGAGGGGGGTGGTCGCGGGACTCAGCGCGAAAATCGTGGGGAATCGCCCTGAGTCCCTCGGATTTGCGGTGTGTACGGGCGGGGACCATTGCGTTATGGGGGCATCATCACCGTCGTCGCCACCGGCGAGATCCTCGACGGCCAGAGGTTCGACACCACACGCGAATACCAATGCCGTAGACCACCGGCGAACGTCAACGATGCCCCAGGACGGCAGTACAGTATGCCCTAGGACACCCCGTCAACCATCCCCCCGAGAAATCCCGTCAACCATCTCCCGAGACAATACGCTGCTTTCAAGATGGTGTCTCTCCGCCGGCGTTGTGCCCAGCCAAAGCTCAGCCAAAGTCCGCCTGAAAATGTGTCTACTATATAGAAAAGTCCACCTGAAAATGTATAACACTGATAGAAAAGTGTGCATGAAAATGTGAGGATGGTTGTTGTGAAGCGTTTCCTGATGCGGGATCTCGAACGATGGAAGCAGTCGTCCCAACGAAGACCACTGCTGTTGGAAGGGGCTCGTCAGGTAGGCAAAACGTGGCTTGCCAACGAATTCGGCCGCACGCACTATGACAATGTGGCCTATGTTTCGTTTTTCGATAACACGGCCATGCGGGCGTTGTTTGCCGGAGACATCACCATTGATCGTTTGATTCCGGCGCTGTCCATCGAGGCCGGAACCCGAATCGTCCCGGAGAACACCCTTATTGTTCTCGATGAGGTGCAGGAAGTGCCTCGTGCATTGCTGTCGTTGAAGACCTTTGCCGAGACGGCTCCGCAGTATCATGTGCTGGCCACCGGTTCCAGCCTGGGCATTGCCATTCATCCCGGTACTTCGTTCCCTGTCGGCAAGCTGCAACGTATGAAGCTGTATCCGATGTCGTTTCTGGAGTTCCTGTATGCCTGCGGACAACAGGCCATGGCGGATATGCTCTCATCCCAGGACTTCGCGCTTATCGATCTCATGCACGATAAGGTGATGACTTGGCTCAGGTATTACCTATATGTCGGCGGCATGCCGGATGTCGTCCGTGGATTTGCCGAAACGTTTCCCAATGTGGATTTTGATGGTATTCGTGAGACGCAGAACACGCTGCTTTCCGATTATCGCGATGATTTCTCCAAACACACCGATTCAGGGTCGTTGGGGCCTTCGTTTACGTTGCGGCTGAATCAGGTGTGGGATTCGCTGCCGGCTCAGCTCGCTCGGGAGAACAAGAAGTTCATCTATGGTGCCGTTCGTTCCGGTGGGCGCGGCAAGGATTATGAGCTGGCGATCCAGTGGTTGAAGGATTCGTCATTGGTGATTGAGGTGCCTCGTGTGAGCGTGCCGTTGAAACCGCTGACGGCTTATCGTGACGGTGCCGCATTCAAATTGTATTGCTTGGATGTGGGGCTGCTCGCGGCCATGAGCGGCTTGGACGTGCGCGTCCTTATCGAAGGAGATGCGCTGTTTCGTGAGTTCAAGGGGGCGCTTATCGAACAGTTCGTCTGCCAGCAGTTGGCGGTCAAGCTCACTGGAACCCCTTATTACTGGTCGGCTGCGAACTCCAGCGGCGAGCTTGACTTCCTGTACGAGGAACATGGCGAGATCGTGCCCGTGGAAGTGAAGGCCGGAGACCATACGCAGGCGAAGTCGCTCATCGTAGCCGTGCGCAAATACGGGTTTCCTAAGGCGGTCCGGTTCTCCACCCGGCGATATCACGATGCCGGCGCGATCAAGGACATGCCGTTGTACATGGCCGGCATCGTCTGATATTCAGGAGTGCCAAGGTCGCCGGGAAGTCGGTCCGCCGGTAGAGGCGGTCGGTCGGTGAGGTGCGGGCTGCCCGCGTGCCTCACCGACCGGTTCCGGTTTCCGTGGATGAGTTCGCGCAGGGGGTCGAACGCGAGGGTGTCGAACGCGGGGGTGTTCCTATGTTTTTGTCAACTTTGTGAGGGATTGTTGTGTCGTGTCTGGGTTGGTTGTGATGGGCGTGCTTCGCCTTGGCCTCGGCTGTTCGTTGCCGTGGTCCGTGTCGGTTGGTTTCAGGCGGCGAGGGTTTGTTCCTGGTAGAGGGTGCCGTTTTTGAGCATGCTGTAGATCGCGTCGCAGCGTCGTCGGGCGAGGCAGATGATGGCGGCGTTGTGGTGCTTGCCCTGTTCGCGTTTGTAGTAGGTCCTGGAGGCGGGGTGTTTGACGGAGGCCACGAACGCGGCCTGCCAGAGTGCGGTTGTGTCTCGTTGGTGTGCTGTCGGCGGGACATGCGGTTCGGGCGTCGGCGGTGTTCTCTCGGTGAGGCGTCCTTGGCGGGAGGTCCGTGCCTGTCCGTGGTGGGAGTCTCTCGCTGATCGCGGATTTAGTAGGCCTGAGATCGTATGGTCTGTCGTAAGGTGGAACGGTCCGGCAGGCGAATGAGCGGAGGTGCCGATATGGCCGACAGGTTTCGTGTGCTGATGTGCCGTGATCATCCGGTTTTGGAATACGAGTACTTCGCGACCGGGGGATACGCGCTGCGCGCAGTGAGGATCTTCGACGAGTCGCGCATCCCGCTGGGCATGTACGTCGACGGCAGACCCGAGCCGGACGGTGAGTCGATCACCTCGTGGTGGCGTGGTCGCGGAGTGCCGGTAACCCGTGACGGTCTGAGCGCGATGCTGGCCGCGGGAGGCATCGAATCCACCGGTTCGATGCTCGACCGGTCGATGGGCCTGAGCCTGTCCGATCAGTACTGGGTGCGTCCCGTGGGTCGGGATGATCTGCGTTGGCGGGATGTGAACTTCTTCCACAACGATTTCGACGAGCGACTCGGCAGGGCGTTGTTCTCCGGGCACTCGTCTCGCATCGACGAGGTGAATACGCCGGACGTCACCAGTGCCGGCGATCTGCCGAAACGCTGGATCATCGGCGAGAACGGCGTCAGAAGCCTGATCAAGGCCGGGCGCACCGGTCAGGAGCCGGACAACGAACGCATCGCCTACTTGATCGCCGGGCTGCTCGGCATCGATCACATCGAATACCGCATCGGCCGTGCGCAGGGCAGACGCGTGTCGGTCTGCGACGAGATGCTCTCCGATCGGGAGGAGCTGATCCCGGGCGGGCAGATTCGCCGTATATTCCGTGACGGCCGCAACGACGAGCGCAGGACCATATGGCTGGAGGCGTGCGAACGTCTTGGCGTCGACCGGGAGACCGGGGAGCGGGCGACGGACGATTTCCTGTTCCTTGATTTCCTGCTACGCAATACGGACCGGCACTACAACAATTTCGGGCTGATCCGCGACGTGGAATCGCTCGCAGTTCGACCGGCGCCCATCTTCGACAGCGGCGACAGCCTGTGGAACGGTCTGGAACCGGACATGATATCGAACGACGACTATCCGGCGAAGCCGTTCTGGGTCGACGACTGGGGTGACAGACCCAATGCGTATCACCAGCTCGCGTCGATCCGCAACTGGGATCGGTACGACCTGAACGCGCTGGATGCTGTTCCCGATATCGTTCGCAATCAGCTCGCCACGAACGTACGCATGTCCCCGATTATCGTTGACGCCATCTGTGCGACGCTATCCCGGAGAATCCCCCTCATACGCGAGATCCGCGACCGGAGTCACGCTGCTTGAGATCATCGGTGTTCGACTGCGGCTTGACCCAGTACTGGTCCGACGGACTCAGTCCAAGGGAGTGATTCAGCAGTTCGACGGTGGATCGGATGCCCATGGTTTCCAATGCCCTGCGAATGCCGTCCCTAGTGGCGGGGATGGCGCGATGCAACCACCATGCGTCGATGCGTCGTGCGTATACCGCGTCCTTGCCGGTTGGCTCCTCGCGCAGCACGCCGATATGGCGTCCGTTGAGGAGCACGTCAAGTGCTTTGATCTTCATCGGTGTTCTCATTTCCCGTTGCTGATGCCTTTGGCTTGGAACTCGTTACGGTGTTTGCGGCGTTCGTAGCGGCGTCGTCGCTTGCGGAGTTGATCGTTGCATATGTGCTTGATAGTCTCTGCAGAGCGGAGAAGTAGGGCTCCATCGAGAAGCCTGCAAGAGGCTGCAGCTGTTGTGCGGCCTTGACTATCTCATCGGAGACCAGAGGTTGCATATGTCGTCGGTGCGCCGACCCGTCGGATGAGCCGTCGGATGAGCCGTCCGGACGTGTGCTGCTTATGCCGTGCGAGTGGTTTGGCGTGGTTGGGGACTGCTCTGGCACGTTGTAGGAGACGGTGAATGTCACTCCAAGTTCTCGGCATAGCAGCAGTATGCGGGAGATGCTGGCGTTCGCGATCTTGCCTTGTTCGAACTGGTTGATCCATGGACGGGTCAGGCCGGTCCGCTGGGCCAGCTCCTCCTGGGTGAGTTTCTGCATCACTCGGGCATCACGTAGTGCCACTGTGAGTTGTCTGATGGATTGAATCTCACTTGACATTCTTCCCATCGCCGCTCCAATGTTAGACTTATCGAACATTTCGTATTATGTTAGATAAGTCTAACATAATAATGCTAATAAATGTTAGGAAAAACGAACTTTCCGACGTATGGGCACTCGCGCATGACCGGGTGTCTATCCGAGATCCCTGACGCCGTTGTGGGAGATTGGTGCCAGATGACGCAACGGTCTTTCGCTGGGCCGTCGTAGGCGGGAGGTCACCATCGGGTGATGACGGAAATCTCTCACCTTGTGGAGCCCGTAGCTTATCAACGCCTGCGCGGAGGAATCCCGTGGAGGAATCCATCCGTTCGTTGCTGCCTTGGATTGGTTATTCGAATGTGATGTCCCCGTCGTTGGCGAGGAATTCCATCAGATTGCGATGCCGTACACCGTCGCGTTGCAACGGCAGTGGGTCGAGCGTGAACAGATAGCGAGGGAAGCCGTCGCGGATCAGTGTGAACGGTTGGTATTCCCGTTCCTCGACCTGCGGGTCGAGTACGCTCATCGCAACCTGGACATACGCATACTGGTTGCGTTTGCGTACGATGAAGTCGCATTCGAGTTTGCCGATCCTTCCCACGCTGACCTCATAGCCTTTGGCTCGCAGGTGCAGGTACAGGGCGTTTTCCAATGCGGGTCCGTAGCTCATCCGCACGTCGGTGTTACGCGCGTAATACACTCCGGGATCTGCGATGTAGTACTTCTCTCCTCCGCGCAACGATTTGCGTGACCGCAGATCGAACCTTGGGCACTTGTACAGGATTTTGGCGTTTTCGAGCATCCGCACGTATTTGGCAAGTGTCTCCCTCTTGATGGATATGCCTTCACTGTGAAGGAGATACTGGACGATGTGCGTCAGGTTGGTGGGCGACGCGTAGTTGTTGATCAGATAGGACTGCACGCGCGTGAATGTGTCGCGGTTCGTGATTCGGCTTCGTGCGGTGATATCCTTTTCGAAGATCTGTCGGATGACGTCTTGGACGTACATGGACTTCGCGTCCGGGTCGTCGTATTCCAATGCCTTGGGGAAACCGCCGTAGGTCAGGTAGTCATTGAACGATGCCATGCCCGCGTCTGTCGGAGCGCTGAGGAAACCTCGCATGCCTAGGTATTCGCCGTAGGAGAGTGTGTACATCTCCAATTCCACGTACCGTCCGGTGAGTTTTGTCGCCAGTTCTCCGGACAGCAGATACGAATTCGAACCGGTGATGAAGATGGAGAACCGACCGTCCTCGCGGTAGGCATTGACCACGGTCTCGAATCCGCTGACGTTCTGGACTTCATCGATGAATAGGTAGATAAGGCCATCGGAACCGGTGCGTTGCGCGATGATCCGGTCGAGCTCGTCCGCAGTGGTCACCTTGCGCAGTTCACGGCTGTCGAGATTGAGAATGATGATATTGCGCTCGTCGACGCCACGTCGGCGCAGTTCCTCGGCGACGCATGCCATGAGGGAGGATTTGCCGCATCTGCGGATGCCCGTGACCACCTTGATGAGGTCGGTGTCGTCATAAAAGGGGCGAAGGCGTTCCAAGTACCGTTCGCGTGGATACAGAGCCATCTGGCGTCCACCTGCTCTTCCTGTCCCTCGCATTGCTTCCGGGGGGCAAATTTTGCTTTTCCGTCTAAAATACCCCCCGGAAGCGACCTTGAAACGCGATTATCCGCTGATGGTGACACTATAGCGCGCGCCAAAATCGGCAAGAAGGGCAGATGAGTGTCGATTCGACGCACAACTGGGATTGGTATGACCTGAACGTGCTGGATGCTGCCCCCGATATCGTCCGCGATCAGCTTGCCACGAACGTACGCATGTCCTTGGTCATCGTTGACGCCATCTGCGCGACGCTCTCCCGGAGAATCCCCCTCATACGCGAGATCCACGACAGTGTCTCGCTGCATTTAGCTTTGGTGAGAGTTTGATGCAGGCTGACGGCGATGATCTCTCGTTGCGGGGTCGTCAGTGAGAGACCACTGTTGGGCAGAGACAATAATCTCTCGCTGAGGGGTGTCTCGGCGAGAGTTCGGCGTCAGGACCGATCAGATAGGCTCTCACTGAAGGCTCCCTAGTAAGAGATATCTGATGCGCTGTGTCAAGGATCACTCACTATCGGGGTGATCAGTGAGGGAGCCCGGCAAAGCAGTCGTCATCGTTCATACCCTGCGAGAGAAGTGAGGAATATGTTGTTTTCCTAAGATCAGAGTGTTGAAAAACCGCGGAATTCCAACAGTCCTCAGACTCGAAAGGTCGAGGTGTACTTGGCCTATGTTCCAAACGGCTCTTTCGACTGTGCAAGCGTCTTCGTCCTTCGCCAAGCGTCACCTCCGACTGTGCAAAAGGAGTGCCTACTGCTCGAGCAGGGTCCCGTAGCGTGTGACGAGTCCCTGATTCACTCGCTCGAATTCGGGGATGTACTCATCGATGACTGCGTGTACGAGTTGTTTGGCGCGCGACTCGTCATAGATGTGCGCCGAATCGTTGCGGTCTCGCAGCATGCGCAGCCAGAGCGATTCATCCATGAAGTCGTAGTACTGGTATGCCGTCTTGATGACGTCCCGTGGGGAACCGGAGGCGGAGACCGGATCTCCTTCATATGCCAGCATCGCCTTGAATAGCTTCCAGCCGAGCTCGAACTGAAGCTCGAACTTGTCGATGACGCCGCTTTGGATGAACTCGTTGTTCAGATCCTGCGAGGGGGCCTGCCTCAGCGAGCGTAGTGCGGAGGAGTAGTTCTCATACTTTTTCATAGAGTACCTTCCCGGTGCGGGCTATCTCCGTTCTCAGGGATTCGGAGATCGGTCCGTCGAGGTTGATCACGTCCACCTTGAGCAGCGACCAGAGTTCGTTCTGCAGCCGGCTCTCCAACGAGTCGAAATCGGGGCATCCGGCCACGGCGAGGTCGATGTCGCTTTTGGGGCGATTCGTGCCTTTGGCCCTGGAGCCGAAGAGCACGACCCTGCGTGCGCCGGATTCGGCCGCGAACTCGCGGATCTGCGCGTACACATCCTCGATGGGAACCATCAGCCACCTCCGATCCGTTGGTTTGCACATGGTGTGCGTTTGCGGGCCTTTCTGTCGCCTATGATATGTCGACTGCGCCGCCATCTCATCTTTCCGTGCATCGCATTGCTGTTCACCGCGTCGCGATCCGGCAAATGGTGGGAGCAGCGATCCAAAAACCCGCTCGCAGACGGACATCGACGTCATAGCCGCGGATTCGGTGCATCATCGGGTCCTGCTTGGCGAGTGCAAGTGGAAGTACACGCTGGACGTCGCCGCGACCACATCATTCCGGATTCCGGCCGTATTGGCGCGATGTGGCAAAATCCGCTGCCACAAGTGTTTGAAAACGGGATTCCGGGCGAGTCGTGACAGTATGTTCCGGAAGCGCTTGAGGCTCGATCCGGGTAGAATGGCGGAATTCCAAGGATTTGGCAATGGAGGGGTATGTCACTACGCTTGCATTACGCCGATTTCGTCGTGTTGTGGCCGGACCTGTTGCCACAAGTGCTCGAAAGAGCGAAATCGCTGATCCTGTGACAGAGATTCCTGCCACAGGATCGCACAAGTACGGTTTCGGTCGTGTTGTGGAAACGTAGGGCGGTTGAAGACGACCTGTGTACCGGCCGCTTCTTCTGACTGCGCACGTGTCTTCGCCATTTGCGCACATCAATCGGCGCTGACGTCCGTGAACTCGTCCGTGAACTCCTCGACTCGAGTCATCGACCAGACGAACAACGGGAACGCAGCGAACGCATACCCCTCGAACTGGATATATAGGTATGCGAGCAGGATCAGCCAGCATACGGTGAGCTTGTTCCACACGCACTGATGCCTACGAAGGAATCGCGCGGTCACTGCGATCAGCAGAATCAGCCCCACCAGACCGAACTCGGTGACGAAGTTCGTATACAGGCACATCGTCCATACGGTATCGGAAGCGGTCGTTGAATACCAGCCGGCCGCACCGGTCGGATCGGTATGCATCGCGGTCAGTGCACGGACGGCCAGATCGGCCCCCTGATGAACGGCTTCGGCGATGTTGCCGGAACCATAGCCGCTTACCAGAGTCCATGGATGGGTGATCAGACCGCATAGGGGACCGAGCGACTGCCATATGCGCGCGAAGAACGAGCCGTCGCCCTCCATACCGTTGTTGAGGATCGAATCCAATCGTGAGTTCACGGCGAAACTGATCACCGACAGCACCGCCGTACCGATCAATCGCAGGATGCCCTGTTTGCGGGAATCGGGATCGTGCCATGTGGTGCGGATGACGATCACGACGACCAGCGCCACCAGACAGTCCAGTACGATGCGTGTGCCCGCCCCCATGATCACACTGCCCACGGCGAACGTGATGATGAGGTCACGCAGCCTGCGGGCAAATACTGAATCGCGCGTCCGCATCAGCCAGTACAGCGGCAGCAGCACACCGAACAGATGCATGCCGATGTAGCTCGGTTCGGCGAACAGGAACTGCGGGCGACCCGTCACGCCACCCCACTGGCCGGCGGTGCTGTACGAGCGATACATGAGGTGGTTGAAATACCCGCTGATACTGCCTATATCAAATCTCACCGCCAACCACTGCGTCACTCCCACGCCGAATGCGAACCAGTATGCGGCGATCAGCGTGCACACGCATTCGCTCCAGTCAAGACGCTTATGCACGAAGGCGATGTCGAGTGCAGCCAGTGTCGCCGGGACGGCGATGACCCCGGACAGGCTCATCACGATGGCGACGTTATGCACGCCGAACGCGGCCCAACCCGCAGCGGACAGGTACACGAGAACGACGGGCAGCAGTGCGAACGGAGCATATCGATGAAGGGTCTGACGCAGCAGAGCTGGATTCGCCAGGCAATAGATAAGCAGCAGCCAGGGGCTTATCGGAGTCCAGAACGGCTGAAAGAACCCGATCGTCGTACCGTCGATCGGCAAGGTGACGAGGGCGAGCCAGAACAGGTAGTCACTGCGGTCACGTGGAGTGAACAGCCGGGGAAGGAATGCCGGTTCGGATCTGCGATTGGCGGTTTCCGCGAAGTCGACGGGGAAGGAGGTGTCCATGTGGTCCTTTCCCGGGCGTCGGTTCAGCATCGACGCCCGAAAATCGGCCACGGCGTTGTGGTGGGTGTACAGAGGAGAAAGTGGCGCAAAGCGGCGCTATGTCATGAAGTCATGAGCATCGCGCGTCGCGAGTCACGCCACGGCATCGAAGATGGTGTTCACACCCTTCTTGATTTCGGCGTAGACGCGGTCGAACACCTCACGAGATTTGCGATGCGGGTCCTCGGTCTCCGGTGCCTCAGGCAGGAACGGACGGAGCATGGAGACGGATGCCATCACCTCATTCAGGCGATCGCCGACAGTGTCCCCCGGAATCGGACCATCAGCGTGCAGATGTGAGCACACGTTGACAAAGTCGTTGAACAGGAACACCTTACGCGCGGCAAGCGGATTCTGATCGAGAAGGTCGGAGATCTGCTCGCGTTCGAAGCACAGGATCAGATTGGCGGTCCGGCTCAGATCCGAAGTGAGCGGAGTGGACACATGGGGATTCGCGTCGATGCCATCCGCCTTGAGGACGTCGATGGCCAGCGGATCCGCCGGATGCGGCGGATAATGCAACGTGCCGGCGGACCGTACGTCCAGATCCTCGTTGTTCAATCCACGCGCGGCGAGGACGGAGCGGGTGTAGTACTCGGCCATGACGGAACGGCATTGGTTGCCGGTGCACACGTACAGAATCTGCATAACAAATCTCCCTTCCGGAAAAGAAGATACCTCGCACATTGTGCGGGCTTTGTGTGGGCAGTGTGCGGGGCATGAAAAAACCGGGAATCACATGACTCCCGGTTTTTTCTCTTTAAGTTATTTACGGCTGTGCGGCTTCAGCTTTACAGCCTCGCTCATTCAGCGACGGTTGGTCGTCTTGCGGACGGCGAACAGGGCGATGCCGGCAGCGGCCAGCAGAGCGACGGCCACGCCGTACGGGGCGACGGTGGCACCGGTCTTGGCGATGGTGGCGGCACCAGTGTTGGAGACCGACTGATCGCCGGCACCGGTGGCGGGCACCGTGATGGACGCGGTGTGAGTGCCGGAAGCGGCGGAAGCGGTGACCGTGATGGTCTTACCGGCCTGGCCAGCCTTGAAGATGTAACGCAGGGTCAGGGAGCCGTCGGACTTGGCGGTGAAGGTGCGCTCGCCGATCTGCTGAACATCGGCAACCACGGCGTCATCCCACTTGACGGTGACGTTCTCGTTCGGCTCGAAGGTGCCGGCCGGGAAAGCGACGGTGGCGGTGTTGCCGCTGACGGTGACGGTGGCACCGTACGGGGCGGCGACGGCGGTGTTGGCGGCGAAGCCGAAGCCGAGAACCGCGACGATAGTAGCCAGAAGGGCCATGAACTTCTTCATCATGATAATTCCTCCTCTAATTCGAATATTCCACATCATGCGACATGGAGAGCATTGATGGCAGTAGACTTGCTCACTTGATTGCTTGCGTACTACCTGTCTGCTGTGCTGTCCGCTCTTTTCCGTGTCTGAACCCTTACTGTACACCCCCTTGTGACACCCCCGTTTGGTTGCTATGAATGGGGATGCCGCCATGTGACAACGGCGTCACACCATGTGACATGGTTCGCGCATGCGCCAAGCTCCGGGGGAATGCCTCCAAGCTTCTGGAAAGGGCGAAAACGTTGGAATTTCAAGGATTTAGCGCGATTTACTTGAAATTCATATATCGCGACACGCCCGGAGCGTAATCAAAGGGCGAAATTGGGAGAGGGGGCTGGGGAGAGGCTGGCCTGGGGAGAGACTGGGGCTATCGCGCGGTTCTTGCGGTTCTTGCGGTTCTTGCGGTTGCGGAGGCCGTATCGGTGTCCATGTCCTCGTCCTCGAAACTGAACAGTTCTTCGACGCTTGTACCGAATACCTTGGCGAGATCCATGGCCAGGCGAAGCGAAGGGCAATACTGCCCCTGTTCCAGTCTGCCGATGGTCTCGCGGCGAACATTGACGAGATCGGCCAGATCGGACTGTTTCAGACCGCGTTCGAGCCGATGGAATTTGATGGTGGTCTTCATTCGTCATCCTCGCCAGTGTCGCCTTGATGTTCCAGCCAGAGATATCGTGCGTCGGCGATGGCCAATGCCAGCATCCCCAGAGTGGGCAGGATCATCGGAGTTGCCATGACGTACGTCCGAAGCAGCAGCCCGGAAAGCAGATTGGCGAAACCGAGCACCATGAGGACGATGACCAGCGTGATAAAGGCGAATCGCGTCGACAGCAACTGATGCTGGTCTGACAGTTCGTCGGAACGGGGATTCTCGCGGCGGAAAACCAGCACAACCCAGATCTCACCTGCCACCCAGAACAGGGCCACCGCCACGGTGGCGATCAGACCGAACATGCTGCTGTCGTTGAACAGCTGGGTGGCGCATGCGATCGCGCCGATCAGTTCAATGACCATTCTGGAGGCGATATATCGGTTGAACGTCATCGGTTTCCTCCTTGCATGGATACGGAGCCGGATTCTCTATTGGGCATCTTGCTATTGGACATCTTGTCTAGCGGTGTTGATTGACCGCTATTTTTTCAAAATCTAATATATGCCGTGAATGAGAAGGCAGGGAGTGACGGGATCATGATCAGGAATATGAGGACTGTGGAAGAAATGGCGCGTCGCGCGGTCGTTTCGGCTGTGGCGGCGCTCGGCGCGTGCGGACTGGCGCTCGCGGTGCCTGCGGGTGCGATGGCGGCGGATTCGTCATCGTCGTCGCTGGGAGTCGCCGGGGTCTCGGGGGAGTCGAGCGTAACGGCTCCCGCGAGCGGAAGCACCGGATCCGGAGACGCTGCAAGCGTCGATGCGCGCGGTCTCAGCGGGCTCGGCGCGGCGATCGACCACATCCACAACACGAACCAGCAGATCCATCAGGACATCGTCACCCATCACGAGCATATGGAGCAGATCCACGATCAGATCCATCAGGACGTGGACGATCTGCGCCAGCATCACGAGCAGGCATGGCAGGACGCGCAGCAGGCGCACGACGACATCAAGAACGCCATCGACGGCGCCTACGATCGGGCGCACGAGCGTCACGAGATCATCCATCAGGACATGGTCGACCACCAGCAGCATCTCGACCAGCTGCAGGCCGACTGGAAGACCGAGCACGATCTCATCAAGCAGAATCACCTGCAGTGGGTATCCGCACGCGAACAGTGGCACAAGGCCTTCCAGGACGCGCTCAACGACTCGCTGAACAACGGATCCACCTCCGCGGGCGCGAACGGGGGTACCGGCTCCGGTTCCACCGCGAACGCCGGTTCCACCGGCAACGGCACCGTGACTAACGCCTCCGCCAGCGGCACCGGTTCGGTCAATGGTTCATCCAACGGCTCATCCAATGGCTCATCCAACGGCACGACCTCGTCCAACACCGCGACGGGCAACAACGGATCCGGCAACGCCGTCTCCCGCGCCGTGCAGGGCACGCTGGCCGAAACCGGCATCGCCCTGCCCGTGCTGCTTGCTGTCACCTTCGGCCTGTTCGCCGCCGCCTACATCCTCAAGGTCATCGCCCAGTACCACTCCGAAACGGCCGATCGCTCCCTGTAGTCGGTATCTTTCGGCCGGTGCTCTGAACCGGCAACTCTCGATTCGTGACTCTCAATTGGTGACTCTCGACCAGCGACTCTCGACCGGTGACTATCGACTGGCTCTCGACCGGTGGCTGTTGACCGGTGGCTCCTGACTGGTGACTGTTGACCGGTGACTGTTGTTGACCGGCGGCTCCTGACTGGTGACTATCGTCGCGAACCCTCGACCGGCAACTCTCGATTCGTAACTATCGTCGCGAACCTCGATAGTGATATCCATTCCGAGCACTGCCGTTCGGTTTCAGACGAGGTCCACCTTAGATCTCCACCTTAGATCTCCACCTTAGATCTCCACCTTAGATCTCCACCTTAGATCTCCACCTTAGATCTCCACCTTAGAT
>NZ_RZJP01000005.1:33392-33714 GCF_008698085.1 Bifidobacterium callitrichos | reverse complement strand
TCTCCACCGTGTGGATCTACCACTGTAGATTCACCTCCCCTCAGCGTCACAAATTTCCAGAATCTCCCCTGTGCTCGGGAATAAGTGACGCTCAGAAGAAGGCAGCGTCACATATTCCCACGATATGGGGAAATCTCGGTAAAAAGTGACGCTAAGAAAAGGGCAGCGTCACTTATTCCCGATCACAGGGAAGATTTCGGAAATAAGTGACGCTGGGAGAAGGGCTGGGAGAGAGCGCCGTAGTAGAGAGGTAGAGAGGTAGAGAGGTAGAGAGGTAGAGAGGTAGAGAGGTAGAGAGGTAGAGAGGTAGAGAGGTAGAGCG
>NZ_RZJP01000005.1:0-33296 GCF_008698085.1 Bifidobacterium callitrichos | reverse complement strand
TAGAGGTAGAGAGGTAGAGAGGTAGAGAGGTAGAGAGGTAGAGAGGTAGAGAGGTAGAGAGGTAGAGAGGTAGAGAGGGCGTAGGATCTATCGCTTATGTTGTGCTGGAGCGACAGGTCGGTCGGAAACTACTGAGCGGTAGCCGGGCCCTGGTAGCCATCGGGCCCCGTAGCCTCCCGGGCCGACCGGGTAAGTACTGGGCCCTGGTAGCCATCGGGCCGACCGGGTAAGTACCGGGTCGGCCCGATCGCTACACTACACAAAACAGCTCAGTAGCTGCGGGCGCTGAGCCAGTGGTTGTAGGCGCCGGTGATGCCGCCGTAGCGGGAGTTGCAGTAGCCGACGAACCACTTGAACTGGGTCTGGTAGTTGGTGGCCCAGTCCGCGCCTGCGGAGGCCATCTTGGAGCCGGGCAACGCCTGCGGCAGGCCGTACGCGCCGGACGACGGGTTCGTGGCGCGCGGGTTCCAACCGGATTCGTGGTTGATGATGTAGACGGCGGCGGTGAAGTCGTTCTCCGTGTAGCCGTTGGCGATCAGATAGTCATGTGCCCAGCTCTGCATTTCGGAGGCCGGCACGGTGGTGCCGAGCGAGCTGGACGAGGATGCGGTCGAGGACGACGAGGACGAGGTGGAACCGGTGCCGACGAGCACGATCTTGTCGGTCGGAGCGGTCTTCACCCACGAGGCGAACACGTTGGATTCGACGATCTTGCCGCCCGCGCGGGTGACGAGGCTCGTGGTCTCCATCGTGCCGACCTTGCCTTCCTGCTGTACCTTCTCGGTACCCTTGGGCAGTGCGCTCGTCTCCTTCTTCACGGTGTTGAAGGGGATGTCAGTGTCGCTGGTGTCCAGGGTCGCACCGGCGCGTTCGATGGTGATGACGGTCGACTCGGTGACCTTCGTGGTCAGCGAGGGAGAGACCTGATCGCTCGGATCGAGCACGATGTCGCCCTGTTCGAGGACGGACTTGACGTCGGTGAAGTCCGTGCCGAGCACGGTACGTGACTTGCCGTTGATCTTGACGGTCACGTACGAGGTGTCCTCACCGAGCGATCCACGTGCGCCGCCACGGGATGCGGCGGCCGTGCCGGAATCGGTGGCCGAGAAGGCGGTGACCGGCGTGGTCTGCTGCGACTGCTGATAGAAGTTGCGCGAAACCACCGCCGCTCCAGCCAGCATCGCGATAGCCGCGACCACGGCGATGATGCGGATCCACTGGCGTTTGCTCAATGATTTCAGAGTCGGCGTTTTCCTGCGATGATTCGCCATTTCGCTCCTTAGCCTTGGATAAGCTCTGGCACATCTCACGACCGGCGCTCAGCATTGCCGTGACGTTGCCGGTCCTTTCATACTGCCGACCATCCTACCTCACAGGGAAGAAGAAGAACTATTCGGCAGTGCCGTTGCCGCCCGAGCCGGAGCCGGAACCGCCGGTTTCTCCGCCGTTGCCGGTACCGCCGGACTCGCCGCCGGATTCCGAACCGCCGTTGCCCGTACCGCCGGATTCCGAACCGCCGTTGTTGCCGGAGCCGGATCCCGATCCGGTTCCGGTCGAACCCGAACCGTTGCTGCCGGAACCAGAGCCGGTTCCGGTCGAGCCGGTGCCGGTGCCGGTTCCGGAACCGCTGCCGGAGCCGGACGTGTTCGGCCTGGTGGTGGATCCCGTGCTGCCGTTGTAGCGGTTGTTGTACCGGTTATTGGTGTACGACCCGTTGGTGCCGTTGGAGTTGCTGGTGTCCGAGTTGGAGTTGTTGGAATAGCTGCGGCTGCTCGAGTACGAACTCATCGAGTCGTTGACCGCGTTGGTCGCGTCCTGCAGCGCCTTCAGGGCGTTCTGCAGATCCTCGAGCTTCGGGTCGGAGTCGCCGATGAGCTTGTTCGCCGCGTCGATGGCCGACTGCAGGGTCTGACGGGTGGAGTCGTCCGCCACCGCGCCCTCGCTGTTCGTCATCAGCGTCTGCGCGTCGGTCACGGCCTTCTGCAGGTTGTCCTTCGCCGTCTTGACGTCGGCGTCGTTCTTGTCGTCCTGGCTGTCGGTCACCGCCTTGAGTGCGGAATCGACCGTCTTGATGTGGCCGTTCAGCGTGCTCGCCAGCTTCGAGTTCTCCTCGGTGCGACTGGTGAGCTCGGCCGTCGACAGGCTCGCGTCGCACGCGACGGCCTTGCCCGCGCTGCTCGCGTCGGACACGGCGGTCTTGAGCTTGCTGATCGTGGTGGCGTCGGACACCTGATCGACGGTGAGCTTGCTGGCCTCGTCGGCTTTCTTGAGCGCTTCGGCGAGCGAGTCGTTCGCCTTGCTCACGTCGCTTGCGGCGGCCTCGCAGTTGGAGAGCGCCGTGTCGAGCGCGGTCTGGCTCTGATGACGCTGGAAGGCGAACACGCCGCCGACCGCCGCCGCGACGAGCGCCGCGACCACGACGCCGATGATGATCGGCTTGCGATCGACCGCGCGCGTGCCGTCGTTGCTGCTGTGATCGCCGTGACGTGCGTCGCCATCACCATTGTCGCCCCGACCGCGACCGTTGCCGTCGGATCCGCCGGCGATGCCGGAGCCGGACAGACCGGAGTCGCCGGCGGCCGAGCGAGCCGAATCGTTCCGATCCGCCTCGGCGCCGTACAGTTCGTCGGCCTCCTCGGCCTCGGTCGGCTCGTCCGACACGTCCTCGAGGTTCTGGAGCGTCTGATTCTCGCCGCCCGCGACCTTGCCCAGATTGACCGCGCCGGGTGCGATCACCGGGCTCGGCTTGTCCGTGGCGCCGGCGCGTCCCGGAACGGGCACGTTGATGTTGAGCGGCGGCAGCACGGTGGTCTCCGACCCGGAGTCGGACGGGAAGACGGGGGCCGGATTCGTCGAGGAGGGGAGTGCCGAAGCGGGCGTCGCTGCGGCTGATGCCGGCGCGACCGAGACGGCGGGTGCGCCCTGCAGGCCACCCGGGGCATCCGTCGGGATGGCGGTCGAGGTGGCCGCCGGCGCGCCCGTCGTTCGCGCCGTGCGCGAACCGGTCGAACGGGTGGGAGGCATCGGCGGGATGTCCGCCACCGTCGCCGTGGCGTCCGCCGTGGGTGTCACGGGCGGGGTGACGACCGTGGCCGGCGTGACGGCGGGAGGCATGGCCTCGGTCGGCGCGTCCGCAGGCACGCCGGCGGACGGCACGGACGGGAAGGTCAGGTTTTGCTTCATTTCCTCGGGCGAGGGGACGCCGCCGTGCTCGTCGATGTTCGGGAACGACAGTGCGGGGATGTCCCAGTCGTCGTCGCGCTGCGGGTTGAGCAGCGAATTGTCGTTGAATCGCACGTTGTTCGTATCGAGCCCGCTGTCGAGATGCGGCTTGTCATCGGGGTTCGGGAACCCGGACGGGATATTCGTGGGGACCGCCGCCCCGTTCGCGTTCTCATCGCCCTTGCCATTGGTCGACCTGCCGGCCCGATGCCCGGTGTTCTTCGGATTCGTCATACTCTCCAATACCCCCTACGATGCATTGCGTTTCATCATAGTCCGATGTCCATAGGACTGTCATCGCCCGCCGCGAATCGCCCGCCCCCATAGGCCATATGGACCATGACTACAGCCATGACATACAGACGAGAACACCCATCGACGGATGCGGGCGGGACGTCCGCAGGTCGATGGGTGTGCATGGAAACGGCGATGGAGCCCGGCGGCGGAAGGCGCCGGCAGCGGGGAATCCGATGGCCGGCGTTCACCAAAGCGCGCCAATCAGGCGGCCTGATTCTCCTGAGCGTTCTCCTGAGCGCCCTGGGCGGCGGCGAGATCCAGCTTCTTGGCCTGCTCGATCAGATCGTCGAGATCCTCGGCGCGCAGGGCGCCCGCCTGCTGGAAGATGATCTGGCCCTGCTTGGCGATCATCAGCGTCGGCACCGCCTGGATGCCCGCGGCGGCGGCGAGATCCTGGTTCTGATCGATATCGACCTTCGCGAACACGATGTCCTTGTTGTCCGCCTGCTCGCTCGCGGCCTCGAAGATCGGGCCGAACGCCTTGCACGGGCCGCACCAGGTGGCCCAGAAATCGACGAACACGATCTCGTTGTCGTTGATGGTCTTCTCGAACTCGGCGGAGGTGAGGGTGGTGGTCGCCATGTGAAGCTCCTTTAATAGCAGTAACTAACTGATGATGCGCTAACAAGCGTAAGGGTGGGTACTCTTACCCACCAGCAAACCAGCATGTGGCAACAAAGGCAAGGACTTGCGCCCATAGATGATTTCGCTGCCGCGGTTCTCATGCGCACGCGCGATAATGGGACGCATGCCAGTGATGAATGATGAGGTGCCCGATGAGGGCGACTTCGACGCCGACCGTCAGCGCGGCGAATTTGACCATGTGACCCCGGAGGATTTCATCCGCGGCTCCGGCCACGGCAACCCGCCCGGATGGCTCGACCCCGCGGACATCAACCGCGCCCGCAGCCAGATGCCCATCGCCTACGTGGAGATCGTGCCGGTGCGCATCGACGAGTTCGGACGCGTCGCGCAGGTCGGTTCCCTGCTGCGCGTCACCGAGGACGGCTCGGTGGAACGCGCGCTGATCTCCGGGCGTGTGCTCTTCCACGAGACGCTGCGCGAGGCGATCGCCCGCAACGTCGCCAAGGATCTGGGCGATATCGCCCTGCCGATGCTGCCGCTCAACCTGCAGCCGTTCACGGTGGCCGAGTTCTTCCCGACCCCGGGCCTGTCCGAATACTTCGATCCGCGCCAGCATGCGATCGCGCTGTGCTACGTCGTGCCGATCGCGGGCGACTGCCGTCCGCAGGACGAGACGCTCGACGTCGAATGGGTGAACCCCCATTCCGAAATGCTCGACAAGTTCCTCGCCCAGATGACCAACGGCCACGACCGCATCGTCCGCAAGGCCATGGAATGGGCCTCCATATGAGGCCGATAAGCAGGATAAATCATCCCGAGATAGCTTGCCCGAGATGACAATGATGACCAATATGGCAACGATGACCAATATGACCGATACGAACCACACACCGGAGGCGTGACCATGACCTTGACCATTCACAACCGCATTCTGCGCGAGGGCGAGGGAACGCCGCTCGTGCTCGTCAACGCCTACCCGGTCGACGGACGCATGTGGATCGAATGCGCGAAGCGCATCGCCGCGCTCGCCGACGAACAGGGCTTTGAACCCTTCCCGATCTGGGCTCCGGACATGCCGGGCTCCGGCGAATCGCCCGCGCCGAGTGACAAGGAGTCCGGCCGCCGCGCCGAGAACGGCTCGTATCCGGACGCGCTCGACCGCATGGCCGAATCATACGTCGATCTGATCCGCGCCGCCGGCCACGACAGGGCGGTGTGGGCCGGCCTGTCGATGGGCGGCTATCTGGTCACCGACCTGTACCGCCTGCACCCCGAGGCGGTCGCCGCGATCGCCCTGTGCGACACGATGGCCTCGTCCGACGGCATCGGCGGCGAGCCGCGCCTGAAGACCTCCGACGCCTGCGAGGCGACGAACAGCGTCGAACCGGTGATGCACTTCGCCAAGCCCGCCGAGGGCGATTCGACCGTCAAGAAGAGCCAGCCGTTCATCGACCAGATGACCGCGTGGATCAACGACCAGAATCCGGCCGGTCTGGCCTGGCGCCAGCGCATGACCTACGGCCGCACCGAGCTTGCGGGCGTGCCGGAGACGATGGACGTGCCGGTCGCGGTCGTCTCGGGCGAGCTCGACCCGACCAGCAATCCGAGCGTGATGGGCCCGCTTGCCGAACGCATCGGTGCCAACGCGGTCTTCACGCCGATTCCCGACTGCGGCCACTTCAGCGCGGTCGAGCATCCGGACACGGTCGCCCGCGCACTGGTCGACCTGGTCAGGCGTGCGAACGAGGAGAGGGCGTGAGACCATGGGCATCTCCTTCAGCCCGCTGGCGCTGACGCAGGCGCTGCCGTTCCTGCCGCTCGCGCAGGGCGATATCGACTACCAGACCGAACGCCGAGGCGAACCGGACCTCATCGACGCGACCCTGACCGAACCGGCCACGAAGGTGATCCTGACCCGCAACGGCCTGATCGCCGTGCCGCGCGGGCAGGGCGAGCTCGTCGACTACGAGAACGTCAAACTGCGTCTCGCCACCCTGCCGGGCGCCTACATGGCGGACGAGCTCAAGGCGAACCCCGAGGCCGTGGCGATGTTCCTCGGCAGCTACGGCGGTCGTCGCGACGAGCACGTCGTGGCCGTCGACATCACCCGCGTGACCGCGCGTCCGGCCCAGTTCGGCGTCGACGACGGCACCAACGGCTCGTCCCGAGGCAGTGTCGGTGGCGCCGGACGAGCGGCCGGCGTGGCCGGCGTGAGCCACAGCTCGCAGGGCGCCGACGCGGCGTTCGACGAGACGCCGGCCTCTGGCGTGTCGGGCGCGACCGCCCGAAAGAGCCTGCTCGAGCAGGCCCTCGACCGCTTCGACTGGGTGGATCTGCGCGGTTTCGCACCCCACGCCTCCGCACGCGAGGCCGGTCAGGCCACCACGGCCATCTCCCTGAGCATTTGGCACAACCGCCAGCGTCACTGCCCGACCTGCGGCGCGCCCGTCGAAGCCGCCAACGGCGGCTGGGCGCAGCGCTGCACGAACGAGTCGGACGGCCGCCGTCTGCTGTTCCCGCGCGTCGAACCAGCGGTGATCACGATCATCGTCGATTCGGCCGGTCGTGCGCTCATGCAGCACAACGCCGCGTGGAAGAACCCGACGTTGTACTCGGTGTCGGCCGGATTCGTCGAGGCCGGCGAGAACCTCGAGCATGCGGTCCGTCGCGAGGCGATGGAGGAGGTCGGCATCACGCTCGGCGAGGTCAAGTACCTCGGCTCCCAGCCGTGGCCGTACCCCGCATCCCTGATGATGGCGTTCAAGGCGCATGCGCTGACCACCGACGTCCACGTGGACAACGTCGAAACCGTGGAGGCGCGGTGGGTGACCCCCGACGAGTACATGGCGGCGATCATCTCGGGGCGCATGAGCGCGCCGGGCAAGGCAACGATCGCACGGTACATGATCGAGGAGTGGCTCGGCCACGAGCTGTGATCCCACGAGATCCCTCAAGATCCCACGAGATCCCACGAATAGACATCTCAGAAACAGATATTTCATAGTGAGCTATGTCACAGGGATGTTTCCGTTCGGTGAAAATCCGCCGTTTGCGCGGTATTTCACAGGATTGGCATCCCTCTCTGGGATGCGGTTGATGTAGAGTCGGGTTCAGTTCCGCATACGCCGGCCTGGTGCCGGCGGCGAACCGCGGAACGAAAGACGAACCACGTCAACCAAGTAGTGTAAGGAATCGGGAATGACTGACGAGCAGACGCAACGCATGTCGAACTGGCAGCCGGAGTACGGCGCCATGCGTGGCGACTTCGAGTCCACGCAGCGAATGGCCCCGATCGCGGCCGCCGCGGTGCCGATGCCCGGAGTCGCCGGTGGAGCGAACGGCGGCGCATCGTACGCCAGCCGCCATCAGGTCGCGGGTCACGCGCAGGCATCCGCCGCCGGGGCGGTGCCCGCTGCCTCCTCGGTTCCGACCGGCGTCTCCGGCATCACGGATATCCCCGCCGATGCCATCGCCGTCAAGGCCAAGTCGTCCCACAAGGGCCTGATCATCACGCTCGTCATCGTGGGCGTGCTGCTCGCCGCGCTCGTCGGCGCGTTCTTCACCGCGCGCTGGTACTTCTCCGATCGCGTCGCCCCGGGCGTGCGATTCGGCGCGACCAGCGTCGTCGGACAGACCCGTGACGAACTGACCGACACGGTCAACGCGGCCGTCAACGACTCCGCGATCACCGTGAAGGACACGACCAGCGGCGGCTCGGTCACCGCCGCGCTCAAGGATCTCGGCGTGAGCGTCGACGTCGACAAGACCGTCGACAGCCTGCTGGGCGCCAAGTCCTCCTCGAACCTTCTCGAGGACCTCGTGCGCGTCAACCCGTTCAGCCGCGTGAACGTGCCGCTGACGGCCACCACCAACGACTTCACGCTCAACGACTACCTGTCAAGCAAGCTCATCGACGAATCCGGCCGCGCCGTGCCGTCGTCCATCGCGTACAACGCCGAATCCAAGGCCTTCGTCGCCACCGAGGGCCGTTCCGGCTCCACGCCCGACGACACGAAGGTGGTCGCCGCCGTCAAGCAGGCGATCGCCGAACCAGGCACCGCCGCCACGGTGAGCGTCGCCGACAAGACCGTCGACACGCCGATCACGCTCGCCACGGCCCAGCAGGCCGCCGATCAGGCCAACCAGCGCCTGACCAGCCCGATCGTCATGACCAACGGCGACGCGAAGGAGTTCACGCTGCCGGCGGCCGAGGTTGCCAAGTGGATCAAGCCTACCGGCGAGCCGTCGAAGGGCAGCATCACGCTCTCCTACGACACCGAGGCGATCAAGCAGTACCTCGCGGCCCAGCTGCCCGAGGAGCTCAACCAGAAGATGGTCTCCCAGGTCGACATCGTCGACGGTAACGGCACGGTCGTCATCAAGGCCCAGACCAAGGGCGTCAACGGCGTGGCCATCAAGGACACCGACGCCGCGGCCGCCGAGGTCGCCTCCAGCCTCGAACAGGGTCAGGGCGGCACCGTGCAGGTCGCCGCGGACGTGACCAAGTACGACACCAAGCAGAAGAAGAGCGAATACCGCATCGTCGTCGACAAGAGCTCCCAGACCGCCACCGTCTACCAGAACGGCGCGGTCATCAAGACCTTCAACGTCGTCACCGGCAAGGGCTCCACGCAGACCGACAACGGCACCTTCTACGTGTATCTGAAGTACAAGACGCAGACGATGCGCGGCGAGGACTACGTCACGCCGAACGTGCGCTGGGTCACGTACTTCAACGGCGGCGAGGGCTTCCACTCCGCTCCGTGGAACTACAACGCGATCGCCTCGGGAGACCCTGTCAACCACGGATCCCACGGCTGCGTGAACATGTACGACGAGGATGCCAACTGGATCTACACCAACATCCCCGACGGCACGATCGTCCAGGTGGTCGGCTCCCAGCCGTCCGCCCCGACCCGCTGATCACACACCCCCTTCGCACCCCTTTATAGGCCCGGCCGCCCGCCCGATGCGCGAGCAGCCGGGCCTTGTGCATGCCGTTTTTCACATGAGCTTGCTACCCTTGTAGCCATGAACGATGAACTGGATGACGAACAGCCGCTGAACCTCGACGTGCCCGAGCACCTCGAATACTCCGACGACCACGTGTGGATCGACACGACGCTCGAACCCGCTCCGCTCGGCATCACCGATTACGCCGCCGAGAAGCTCGGCGAGCTCGTCTACGTCGACCTGCCCGAACCCGGCACGCGCGTCGAGGCCGGCGACGAGATCCTCGAACTGGAATCCTCCAAGGCCGTTGAACCGCTCATCGCCCCGGTCGCAGGCACGATCCGCTACGTCAATCAGGCCGTGTCCGACGATCCGAGCGTGATCAACTCCGACCCGTACGGCGAGGGCTGGATCCTCAAGATCGAGCTCGAGGACGACGAACCCGAACTGCTCACCGCCGAGGAATACCTGAAGGTCATCCGATGAGCGGCGAGGGGAGCCGGTCGCGCGACGTTCAGCACGGCCAGCATGACCACAACGGCCACAATGACCACAATGGCCAGATCCCGGCCGACGACATGCCCACGGTGCCGATTCCGGCCCGGCATGTCGTCACCACGTTCGACGCCGCCTCCAGGCGCGAGCGCATCGAGATACAGCCGCTCTACGAACGCATCGTGCGCCGCGTCATCACCCGCGTGTTCAGCGTGTGGGTGAAGGCGGCGACGAAGGCCGCACACGACCTCGACTGGTTCCCCCGCGTCGATCCGTACGTCGGATACGGCACCAACGACTACTCGCGACTGATCTGCCGCACCGTGTACGCGGGCGCGCACAGCCAGTCCGGTCTCGCCATGCGCGGATTCAAGGGCATGCTCGCGATTCCCTCGCCGCACACGCAGGTCAGGATCAGCATCGACGACGTCCCCCTCGAAACCGTGCAGGTGGGCGCCTCCGAACGCTACGACGCGCTCGACGCGCGGCCGGAGGTCGACAGCGAATACGCGCTGTCCGACACGTCCGGATACCTCGATCTGGTCGCCGAACACAAGCTAGCCTCCGGCGTGCACACGGTCTCCTACCGTGTCAAAGGCCGCAGGCCGGTCACCGCGAACCTGTTCACGATCCCCAAGGACGCGAAGGTCGGCATCATCTCCGACGTCGACGACACGATCATGATCACGCAGGCCCCGATCCTGTGGAAGGCCGCGTGGAACCTGCTGTTCCTCAACCCGGAGAAGAAGGCGTCGGTGCCGGGCATGAGCGTACTGTTCACCAAGCTCGCCGACCTGTTCCCGGACGCGCCGTTCTTCTATCTGTCGACCTCGCCGTGGAACGTCGAGGGCGCGATCCGTCACTTCATCACGAACCACGGCTTCCCCGAGGGGCCGCTGCTGCTGCGCGATCTCGACCCGCGTCCCAAGACGTTCATCCCCACCGGCCCGCAGCACAAGCTCGAGTTCGCCGAACAGCTGATGGGCGATTTCCCGGATATGAAGTTCATCCTCGTCGGCGACGACGGGCAGAAGGATCCCAGCACGTACGCGACGATCGTCAAGCGCTATCCGGGGCGCGTGCTCGCCATCGCGATCCGTCAGCTCACCCCGCGAGAGGCGATGCCGTTCGGCATCAACGCGGGAGGCATGACCGCCTCCCAGCCGACCCCCGTCACCGACGTGCCCGTGTTCACCGGAACCACCGGCGCGAACCTTATGAAGACGATGCTGCCGTATCTGAAGGAGCACCTGTCGTAGCGCATCGACGTAGCGCGTCCGGCGTCATGACGTAGTCATAAGCGCAGTCATAGGTGGCGTAATCGCGTGGTTGACGGGGGATTCGGCTTATAATCGCGATTATGACTGACGAGAAGAACAACCCTACGGCAACGGAGCCGCACACCGAGCAATCCGTGGAACCCCCTGTGGAACACCCTGTGGAACCTACGGCACAGTCCGCGAACCAGTCCGAGGCGCAGCCCGAGCAGCTGGAATCGATCCGCGACATGGCGTGGGCGGCCGAAGCCACCGCCGCCCGCAAGGAGGTCGTCGAGGCGGAGAGCCCGGATCTGACCATCCCGCCGCTCGTGCCGCAGGCCGTCAAAGAGTATACGCGCCGCGAGCATCACGGTGATCTGTTCCTCGACCCGTACGAGTGGATGCGCGACAAGGAATCCACGCGCACGCGCGAATACGTGGCCGCGCAGAACGAGCTGTGCAAGACGTGCAACGCCCATCTGGCGGGCCTGCGCGAGACCCTGTTCGACGAGCTCAAGTCGCATGTGCAGGAGACCGACATGTCGGTGCCGGTGCGCATGAACGGCTACTGGTACTTCGCGCGCACGCAGGAGGGTCGGCAGTACGCCGTCCAGTGCCGCATCCCCGTCAAGGGCGAGGATGACTGGACTCCGCCCGAGGTCGACCCGATGGGCGCCCCCGGCAGCCTCAAGAACGAGCATGTCATCTTCGACGCGAACGTCGAATCCGACGGCCACGACTTCTTCCGCCTCGGCGGCATGGATCTGAGCCGCGACGGCCGTTGGATGCTTTACGGCGTCGACACCGAGGGCGATGAACGCTACGACTTCCGCATCCGCGATCTGGGCAAGCCGGTCGCGCTCGACCCGGAGCATGCGTCCGAAGCCGACTTGCCCGAGGTGTTCAAGGGCGTCGGCGGCGCGTGCTTCACGCCCGACGGCGAATACGTGTTCTGGGTCGAACTGGACGACGCATGGCGTCCGTGCGCGGTGTGGCGTCACCGCGTCGGTACGCCCGTCGACTCCGACGTGTGCGTCTACCGCGAGCAGGACGAACGTTTCTGGGTGGGCGTCGGACTGAGCTTCGACGAGCGCAACATCGTCATCGGCACCGGGTCGAAGACCACCACCGAGGTGCTGATGCTGCCGACGAATCGCCCCGAAGGCGAATTCCAGCCGTTCATCCCGCGCAAGACAGACATCGAATACGACGTGAGCTTCGCATGCTTCGAAGGCGCCGGCGAGCACGGCGAGGACGTTCCGCTCGCGGTCGTCTACCACAACGCGAAGAACCCGAACTTCGAGATCGACGTGATCGACATGCGCGACCACGAGCCGCCGTACGCGCTCGGCGAGGGCGTGTGCATCGCGCAGGGCTCGCCGTACGGCTGCGAGCGCGGCGACGAGGTCGCAGCCGGCGAGGACGAGGGCGATAGCCTGATTCCGAACTCGCGCCAGCCGATCACCAAGGCGTACGTCAACCCGGCCAATCCGGCGATCCTGCAGGGACTGCACGGCCTTGGCATCGAGGGCATCGCGATTCATCGCCATTTCGTCTCGCTGGCCTACCGTGCCGACGGCCTGCCGCATGTGGCGGTCATGCCGAAGAGTCTTGCGGCCGAGGATTTCGCGGCCGGACGCCCGTGGCGGTTCACCGAGCTGCTGCCGCCGTCATTGGAGGATGACTGGGACACCGTCGCGCAGGATGCCGGCGAGCTGATCGGCGATCACGGCGAACGGCTGTGGGCCGCTGACGAGACGCCGTCCGACCACACGTCGTCGTCGGATGGCGCGAGCGACGATCATCTGCCCGGCGAGACGCGCCGTCTCTACTCGATCGGCACCGGCGGCAACCCGTCGTACGATGCGCCGCGCATGCGCTACTCGTTCACCAGCTACACGCGCCCCGGCGAACTGCATGAGGTCGATCCGATCACCGGCGAGGATCGTCTGCTCAAGCGTGCGACGGTGCTCGGCGGATTCGATCCGCGCGAGTACATGGAGCGTCGCGTGTGGATCACCGCGCGCGACGGCGAACGCATCCCCGTGTCGCTGGTGTGGCGTCGCGACATCCCCATGCAGGATGCGCCGATGTTCATCACCGGCTACGGCGCGTACGAGATCTCCTCGGATCCGAGCTTCTCGGTGGCGCGACTGAGCCTGCTTGACCGTGGCGTGCTGTACGCGGTGCCGCATGTGCGCGGCGGCGGCGAGCTGGGCCGCGCCTGGTATGAGCAGGGTCGCAGGCTGAACAAGAAGCACACGTTCGAGGATTTCGTCGACGCGACGATCGCCCTGCAGAAGGCGCATCTGGCCGATCCGCGCAGGACCGTCGCCAACGGCGGATCCGCGGGAGGCCTGCTGATGGGCGCGATCGCGAACATCGCGCCGCAGGTGTATGCGGGCATCGAGGCGGACGTGCCGTTCGTCGACGCGCTGACGTCGATCCTCGACCCGTCGCTGCCGTTGACCGTCACCGAATGGGACGAGTGGGGCGATCCGCTGCACGACGAGGACGTGTACCGGTACATGAAGTCGTACACGCCGTACGAGAACCTGCCGGAGAAGGGCACGCCGTTCCCGCGCGTGTTCATCACCACGTCGATGAACGATACGCGCGTGCTGTACGTCGAACCGCTGAAGTGGCTCGCCGCGATGCAGGAGCGCGGATTCGACGCGATCGCCAAGATCGAGGTCGAGGCCGGCCACGGCGGCACTTCGGGCCGATACAAGCAGTGGCGTCAGGTCTCCTACGAAAACGCCTGGTGCCTGGACGTCATGGGTCTCGGCCAGTAACCGGTGCCCGGTGTCCGGGGGCGTCCGGACACCGGAACTCCGGAACTCCGGAACTCCGGAACTCCGGAACTCCGGAACTCCGGAACTCCGGAACTCCGGGACTCCGGAACCCCGGAACTCTGGAACCCCGGAACCCCGGAACTCTGGAACCCCGGACACCCGTTCCCGTCCGGGAAACTTCCGTACGTTTCCCCGGGTATTCCTGTGGCCCATCCGGACGAACGTACGCCAGCTGCTGCCCAGCGTACGTTCGTTCTGGTATTCCCGGGGGATGTCCGGGGAAACGTACACTTGCCTCTGACCAGCGTACGTTTGATCGGACGGATGTGAAAAAGGCCCGGTCAAACGTACGTTTAGGACGTGTGACCGGGCCTAGTGGATGGTTGGGATGGTCCCCCGGTGGTGGGATGGTCCCTCCAACCGTCCCACACAGGGTCAGATGCGCTTGAGGATGTCCTCGCCGACCTGATCGGTGGAGCGGACGGTGGAGCCGAGCTCCTCGATGTCCGCCTCGACGGCCGTGTGGATCTTCTTCGCCGCATCGTCGAAGCCGAGATGCTCGAGCAGCATCGCGGCGGAGAGGATCGCGGCGGTCGGGTTGGCCTTGTTTTGACCGGCGATGTCCGGGGCGGAGCCGTGGATCGGCTCGAACATGGACGGGTACTTGTCGGTCGCGTTGATGCAGCCGGACGCGGAGTAGCCCACGCCGCCGACGACCGCGCCGGCCTCGTCGGTGAGGATATCGCCGAAGAGGTTGTCGGTCAGGATCACATCGAAGCGCGAGGGGTTGGAGACTAGGAAGATGGTCGCCGCGTCGACGTGCTGGTAGTCGTGCGTGACCTCCGGATACTCCTCGCCGACCTTGTCGACGATGCGCTGCCACATATCGCCCGCGTTGACGAGCACGTTCTTCTTGTGCACGAGCGTGATGTGCTTGCGGCGCTTCATGGCGAGCTTGAACGCGTAGCGCACGACGCGCTCCACGCCGTACGCGGTGTTGATGGACACCTCGGTGGCCACCTCGTTCGGGGTGTCGCGGCGGACGGCCCCGCCGGCACCGCAGTACAGACCCTCGGTGCCCTCACGCACGACGACGAAGTCGATGTCGCCGGGGTTGGCGAGCGGGGAGGTGACGCCCTTGTACAGCTTCGACGGACGCAGGTTGACGAACTGGTCGAGGTCGAAGCGCAGCTTCAGGAGCAGGCCGCGTTCGAGGATGCCGGCCTTGATGCGCGGGTCGCCGACGGCGCCCAGCAGGATCGCGTCGTTGGCCTTGATGCGCTCCTCTTCCTCCTCGGGCAGGATCGCCCCGTCCTTCAGGTAGCGTTCGGCACCCAGATCGAAGTGCTCGTACTCGAATTCGGCCACGCCCTGCGCGGCCTTCTCGAGGGCCTTCTGGGCCCACGGGGTTACTTCCTTGCCGATGCCATCGCCGGGAATGACGGCGATTTTGTACTTCTTCGTTGCGGTGTTATCAGTCATGTGACTGAACGTTACCCGCGCGCCGTGGGCGTCCACGGATGGTGTTCGGCCTATGGACATCCTGAACAACTATGATGGGCCTCATGCGAGGGGAATATAAGGTACCGGGCGGCAAACTGGTCGCCGTCACCATACGCAGTGTTCTGGCCCCCTCTGACGGGACGTTGTCGAGAGGAAACAGCGAAGCTGTTTTAGACAACGTGCGAGCCGACAGGCGAGCCGGAACAATGCGCGCGCAGCGCGTCCATAATTGCGGTCGGGCTGTCGGCGGAGCCGACTGGGGGCCAAGTATGAAGGTCGTCGATGTACACATCGACGGGGACTTCTTCGTCGACGCGCCGACCGACGCGATGGCCGACGCGCTGATCGCCGACATAGAGGAGTCACTGGAGTCGGTTGCGGGGGAGTCGGTCGCATCGGAGGTACCGGAGGCGCTCGTCGCGTCGATCGAACGCGCGATCGCGAGGCATCCGCAGACGCGTCTCGTCGGCTGCGACGCCGACGCGATCGCAACCGCGTTCCGGCGCGCGATCGGACAGGCCGACGAACGTGCCAGTGAACGGGTCGACGAACGGACGGCAGTCCAATCGAACGGTCTACCGTCGGACGGTCTGCCGTCAAACGATCGGTTGACGGCAGACCGAGCGACGATGGCTCATTCGCACGCCGGTGCGGTACAACCTGTCCGATCGGAATCGGACATGCCGCAGAAGCCCGCTGACCCCGGTCATGAGGACCCCGGTTATGAGGACACGGAGGACGCCGAATTCGCGCGTCGCTGGACGCGGCTCCTGCCCGAACTCGCGCTCGTCCACGACATCCCCCGCTCTCCTGCCGAGCAGATGCGCATCGACGAGCAATGGGCGCGCGAGGTCGCCGACGGCACGCGCCGCCCCACGCTGCGCATCTGGGAGTGGAGCGGCCCGTGCGTGGTCGTCGGACGGTTCCAGTCGATTCCCGACGAGGTGCACGAGGACGTGGCTCGCGCCGAAGGCATCGCCGTGGTCCGCCGATCGACCGGGGGAGGGGCGATGTTCATCGAACCGGGCAACACGATCACCTACTCCCTGTACGCGCCGCTGTGGTTCGTCGACGGGATCGACGTGGCCGCATCGTACCGGCTGTGCGACCGCTGGCTGATCCGTGCGCTCGCCGGCCTCGGTCTCGACGTCCGGTTCGCCGGGCTCAACGACATCGCCTCGTCCCACGGCAAGATCGGCGGTGCCGCGCAGCGCCGATTCCCCGGGGTGCCGCGTTCATCGAGCCGGTCGGGTGCGCCGGGCCGGTCGGGTGTGCCGGGCCAGTCGCGCGGCCCCGGCGCGGTGCTCCACCACGTGACGATGGCGTACGACATCGACGCGCGGAAGATGGCCCGCGTGCTCAACACCAGCGCGGAGAAGATGAGCGACAAGGCGGTCCGATCCGCCGTCAAACGTGTCGATCCGCTCAGGAGCCAGACCGGCATGACGCGCGACGAGATCGTCGACCATCTGCTTGATTCCCTACGCGGTGCGGTACAATAATGCGAAACGAACGGCCGGTGTTGTGTGAGCCATATTGCGTAAAGGCCCGTCCGACAGATCCGACAAGGGAGTGATGCGTGGTGGCGGAGAAACCGAATGCGATGCCCGATCAGGAGAACATCCTGCTGCATACGGCATTGTTCAAGCAGGTTTCGCCCGGTGAGGCCGAGGAGCTGATCCCGCATCTCAATCAGGCCGTCTACGACAAGGGCGACGCGATCTTCGAACAGGGCGGCACCGACCATCGCATGTATCTGCTGGAGCATGGACGCGTCAAGCTCATCCGCGAATCGAGCGATCATCGCATCCAGCTGTTGTCCATCCACGCTCCCGGCGAGGTGCTGGGCGAGATCCCGGTGTTCGACCCGAACGGCGGCCCCCGCACCGCGTCCGCGCTCGCGATGTGCCACGGCACGCGCGTGGTGTGGCTGGAGCATGACGCGCTGTTCCACTGGCTCGACCAGCATCCGCGCGTGGCCATCGACATGCTGCAGGTGATGGCCAGCCGCATGCGCACGAACAACGAGCACATCTCCGATCTGGTGTTCATGGACGTGCCCGCGCGGCTTGCGAAGACCCTGATCAATCTCGGCGCGCGCTTCGGCGAACCGGTCGAGGAGGGACTCAAGGTGCCGCACGATCTGACGCAGGAGGAGATGGCCCAGCTGGTCGGCTCCTCGCGCGAGACCGTGAACAAGGCGCTCATGGACTTCGCCAACCGCGGGTGGATCGCACGCGAGGGCCGCTCCATCATCATCTACCAGCCCGGCATGCTCATCAGACGATCGCGCCGATAGCCGCGGCCTCGCCGGTAGCCGCGCCAAGCCGGCATTAAGCCGATTCCCAGAGAGTGCGGTTACTGTGAACAATTGACTGCGGCCATATCAGGTTCGGCATCACGGACCACCCGCCCACTTAGAATGGGCCGCATGCCGAAAAAGAAGTCCTCACTGATCGCTCGACGCGTGTCCACCTTGCTTTTGACATACATCATGCTGTGTGTCGGCGGTGGCATCGTCGTCGCGACCATGGTATCCCCCGCAGTATTCGCGGCCAACGCCGTCGCCAAGGCCGTGGTGCCGTCGCTGAAGGTGGAGGGCGTCGACTTCGACGTCACCTCCCTGCCGCAGAAGTCCGTGATGTACGCCTCCGACGGCAAGACGGAGATCACCGACTTCTACGCCGACAACCGCACCGTCGTGCCGCTCAAGAAGATCTCCAAGGCCATGCAGCACGCGGTCGTCGCACGTGAGGACCGTCGATTCTTCCAGCACCATGGCGTCGACATCCAGGGCACGATGCGCGCGTTCTTCCAGACGTTCGTCAAGAGGGAGGACACGCAGGGCGGATCCACCCTGACCCAGCAGTACGTCAAGAACGTGCTCGCGATGCAGGCGCGCGAGGATGATGATCCGATCGCCGAATATCACGCCTCCGAGCAGACCATCGCCCGCAAGCTGCGCGAGATGCTCATCGCCGTGCAGATGGAGAAGGAGTACTCCAAGCTCGAGATCCTGCAGGGCTACCTCAACATCGCCCAGTTCGGCAACCACAACCTGTACGGCGTCGAATCCGCCGCCAAGCGCTACTTCAACACCACGGCCGAGAAGCTCAACGCGATGCAGGCCGCCACGATCGCCGCCATCACCAAGAACCCGGTGAAGTTCGACCCGACCATCGAAGCGAACCTCAAGCGCTCGCAGAACGAGCGCGACACCGTGCTCAAGCTCATGCTCGACCAGGGCTTCATCGATCAGGCCACGTATGACAAATCCGTCGCCACCCCGCTCAAGGACACGCTCGACGTGCAGACCATCGAATCCGGCTGCCAGGTGGCCGGCGACGCCGCGTTCTTCTGCGAGTACGTGACCCGCCAGATTTTGAAGAGCCCTGAGTTCGGCGCCACTGAGGAGGAGCGCAACAAGCTCCTCAAGGAGGGTGGTCTGAAGATCGTCACCACGATGGACGTCAACGCGAACACCCTTGCGATGCAGACCGCACGCAACACGATCCCGCCGGACGATCCGACCGGATTCGAGGTCGCGATGGCCGTGATCAGACCGGGAACCGGCGAGGTGCTCGGCTTCGGCCTCAACCGCACGTTCGACGCCACTGATCGCGCGAAGACCGATTCGACCAGAACGGCCGTCAACTACGCCGTCGATCAGATCGACGGCGGTGGCTGGGGCTTCAACGTGGGATCCACGTGGAAGCCGATCAACCTGGTCGCATGGATGCAGAAGGGCAAGTCCATCAACCAGATGCTGTCCACCTCCACCGTGGTCAACACGAGGGGCTTCAGCTGCAACGGACACAGCTTCGGCGCCATCCCGTGGAAGGTACAGAACTCCGGCGGCGGCACCGTCTCCTCCGAGTCCCCGCTGCAGGCGCTGGTCCTCTCCCACAACACCACGCAGGCCGCCATGGCCTCGCAGATCGGCCTGTGCGCGATCGCCGACGCCGCGAAGTCGCTCGGCTACCACAACTCGATCCAGGGCAAGGAGGACGTCTACGACTCGAACTCCTTCCAGCCGCCGATGGTCATCGGCACCGTGCAGGCCTCGCCGCTGACGATGGCCAACGTGTACGCGACCATCGCCGCCAAGGGCGTCGAGTGCACCCCGATCGCCATCACCAAGATGACCGACACCACCGGCAAGAACTACAAGGTGCCGTCCGCGAACTGCCATCAGGCGATCGACCCTGAGGTGGCCGAGACCGCCGCGTACGCGATCAATCAGGGCGTCGTCCGCTCCGGCGGCAACGCGACCCTCGCCCAGCTTGACGGCGGACGCAAGACCTTCGCCAAGACCGGTACGAACGAGGACACGTACATGCTGACCGGCGGATTCATCCCGCAGGTCGCCACCTACGTGGCCGTCGGCAACGCCGAGACCCCGCAGTCGTTCAACTACAAGACGATCAACGGCAAGTACCACGGCACATGGTACGGCATGTACATCGCCGAGCCGGCATGGCGCGAGTTCATGCAGAACTACGTCAACGCGGCGAATATCCCGATGGACAACGACTACGGCAACCCGAGCTCGAAGTACACGTACGGAGCGTCGTCGACGACCACGAGGAAGAAGAGCTCCACCTCCACCAACGACGACGGCACGGACGGCACGACCGGCGGCGGTACGGGCACCACCGGCGGCACGACCACCGGCGGTACGACCGGTGGAACCGGCGGTGGCACAACCGGTACGACCGGCGGCGGTACGACCGGTGGAACCGGAACCACCGGAGGCGCGGGTACCACCGGCGGCACGACCGGCGGCGCCGGCGACACCACCCAGCAGGGCGGCGGCGCGCAGTAGTCGTGGTCTCTTCCCCTTGGCTCTCCTTGCCCTTGGCCCTTGTAAGAGGAGCTGGCCTGTAATGCGGGTCTGGGGTCTGAGGGGTAGTTACAAGGAATTCACGAACCTACGTACCGCGGTATAGGTCGGTACTCATTGGGAACGTCCACCTCATCGGTGGGCGTTCCTTCGTATATGGAGCGATCGCAGGTCTAGAATGGGAACGTTCATAAATCGTTCATCAGTGAAGAACGGCGTACGGCCGGGGCGATGCGGCCGATCCGCGGATTCTTTTCGTTGCAAATAGGGGGTATGTATGACGGATACCACGGATACCGGTATCACCGACAATGATGGCGCGAACGCGGCAGACGCCGCACAGGGCGGCATCGAAAGCCCGAGCGGATTCGACTTCCGCGGACTGACGGTCTCCGGACTGGCGGCACCGACCGCGGCCGTGCCCGCATCCGGGAAGGGCGACGCCAAGTCCGGCAAGGGCGGCAAGTCCGACAAGAGCGACAAGAGCGACAAGAGCGACAAGAAGAAGAGCAAGGACACGAAGAAGACGGCCAGGTCCGGCAAGGCCGAGAAAGCTGATAAGGCTGACAAGTCCGACAAGGACAAGGTCGAGGGCGGCAAGGCCGATAAGGCCGACAAGACGGACGATTCCGCAGCTGTCACGACGGGCAAACGCTCCATCTTCCCGTTCCTCGGCACGTTCTCCGACAAGCCCGGCTCCAACGGACCGGCCCTGTTCGAGCCGATGACCCTGCGCGGCCTCACGATCCGCAACCGCATCTGGCTGCCTCCGATGGACACCTACTCCGCGCTCGGACGCGACGGCCGTCCCACTCCGTTCCACTACCAGCACTACGTCTCCCGTGCGCTCGGCGGCTTCGGCATGATCATCGTCGAGGCCACGGCCGTCGCCCCGGAGGGCCGCATCTCCCCGTGTGACGTCGGCCTGTGGGACGACGGGCAGATCGACGCATGGCGATGGATCGTCGAGGATATCAAGGCCACCGGCGCCGCCGCCGCGATTCAGCTCAACCATGCTGGCCGCAAGGGTTCTACCGGCTGCTTCGCCGTCGGATACGAGGGTCGCACCGTGCCACCCGAGGCCGGCGGGTGGGCCACCGTCGCGCCGAGCTCGATCCCGTTCGGCGAATACACCACGCCGCGCGCCCTGTCCGTCGACGAGATCCACGGACTGGTCGACGCATTCGCCGTGGCAGCCCGCCGCGCCGTCGCCGCCGGATTCCAGGCGATCGAGATCCACGCCGCGCACGGCTACCTGATCTCGCAGTTCCTCGATCCCCTGAGCAACGAGCGTGAGGACGAATACGGCAAGGGCTTCGAAGGCCGCATCCGCTTCCTGCTGGAGGTCGCCGACGCGATCCGCGCCGGAATCCCCGACGACATGCCGCTGCTCGTGCGCGTCTCCGCGACCGATTGGGCGGCCGGCGGCTGGGATCTCGATCAGACCGTCGCGCTCGCGAGGATCCTCAAGGATCACGGCGTCGACTTGGTGGACGTGTCCACCGGAGGCATCGTCTCCGGCGTCACCGTGCCGGTCAAGCCGGACTATCAGGTGCCGTTCTCCTCGCAGGTGCGCAAGCGCGCCGAGGTCCCGGTCACGGCCGTCGGTCTCATCACCAAGCCGAAGCAGGCCGAAAAGGTGCTCGTCAAAGGCAACGCGGACGCTATCGAGATCGGACGCGCGGCCCTGCGCGACCCGTACTGGCCGCTGCGCGCCGCCGACAAGCTCGGCGTCCCCGTCTCCAAGGCCCCCTACGCGCCGCAGTACATCCGCGGCGCCTTCTGACTTCTGGGTGGTGACGGAGGGATGGTGACTTCTGAGTGGTGCCTTCTGGGTGGTGTCGTGGTGCCTTCTGAGTGTCTGAGTCCCTCCTTCTCCCTCTAGCCTCCCCATCTACTGGAAGACCCCCAGATGTACCACTCCCGGATGGTCCGTACGGATCAACTCCCGTACGGACTAACTCCCGAAGGGACTAATTCCCGAAGGGACTAACTCCTGTGGGGACCAATTCCCGAAGGGATCAACTCCCGTACGGACTAACTCCCGAAGGGATCAACTCCCGTACGGACTAACTCCCGTAGGATTCGTCTTCCTCCGTCAGACGGATCCTACGTCCATCTCCCAGTGTCCCAGTGTCACTTTTTCCCGGGATTTCCTCATACCTCGGGAAAGGTGACGTTGATCTTTTCTGGGCGTCACTTTTTCCCGAGCTCTTTCAATATCGCGGGAATTTATGACGCTGCCTTCTTCTGGGCGTCACTTTTTCCCGAGCTTGGGGGTGATTCCGGGAATTTGTGACGCTGGGGGACTGCGGTCGGTCGTTGGGTGGTCGGTTGCGTTGGGTGATCTGTTCTGGAGTGGTTGGTTCTGGGGTGAGCCGGCGTTGAGTGGTCGTTGGGTGGTGGTTTGGAGTGGTGAGTCGATGAAACCGTCGATGTAGCAGTCGATGAAGCCGATGGAGCGTGTGACTGCCGTGACGTTTGTGCGAAATGGTGAGACAATGGTCTCCATGAGTTACGTTTCGGATAGCTTCTGGCATGACGCCGTCAACAAGGCGACGACCGACCTCTTCACCTTCGGCTACAAGTACGTCATCAAGCCGAATTTCGTCTTCAACGTGCCGCCGGACGAGGCGCATGATCGCATGATCGCGTTCTGCCGGGTCACCAAGCACATCCCGCCGCTGCTGTGGGCCGAGCGTACGATGCTCAACTACACCGACCCGATCCTCGAAACCAACGTGATGGGCGTCGAATTCGCCAATCCGTTCGGCCTGTCCGCCGGGCTCGACAAGAACTGCGACATGCCGGTGCTGCTTGACAACGCCGGCTTCGGCTTCGAGACCGTCGGATCGACCACGTCGCGTCCGTGCGCCGGCAACCCCAAGCCGTGGTTCCATCGCCTGCCTGAATACGATTCGATGATGGTGCACGTGGGACTCGCCAACATCGGCTCCGACAAGGTCATCGATCGCGCGGAGAAGGCGTGGACGCATGCGCACGACATGCAGGTGTCCGTCTCGATCGCCCGCACCAACGACGACAGGTGCGGTGATCTCGACGAGGGCATCGAGGACTACTGCATCTCGATGCGTCGCGCCGCAGGCCGCACCGCGATGGTCGAGGTGAACGTCTCCTGTCCGAACACGCACGCGGGGGAGCCGTTCACCGACAGTCCGGAGAACCTCGATCGCCTGTTCACCGCACTCGACGGGATCGATCGCCCGCAGCCGACGCTCGTCAAGATGCCGCTCAACAAGCCGTGGGATGAGATGCGTGAGCTGCTTGAGGTGCTGACCGAGCACAACGTGCAGGGCGTGTCCCTCGCGAACCTCAACAAGGACCGTACGGGCCTCGAGATCCCGCGCGAGTGGGAGGGCGGCCTCTCCGGCGGCCCGTGCACGCGGGCAAGCGAGGAGCTGGTGGCACGCACCTACCGCGAGTTCGGCGACCGGCTCGCGATTGCCGGCATCGGAGGCGTGTTTACGCCCGAGCAGGCGTATGCGAGGATCCGCGCCGGCGCGAGCCTGGTCATGTTCATCTCCTCGCTCATGTACCGCGGCCCCCAGCAGATCACGGTCTTGAAGCGCGGGCTCGCCGAACTGCTGCGTCGCGACGGCTTCAGCTCTGTATCCGAGGCTGTCGGCGTCGACGCCTGACCCGCGTGCCGCCCTGCCGCTTTCCCCGGCGTCCGATCCTATGGGATCGGACGTTTCGGGTGCCAGGGTGGAACTCGTGGCGGTGGATCCTATGGGATCGGACGTTTCGGTGCGGTCCGGAGTCTGTTTTGGGCTGATCCTATGGGATCGGACGCCGCGGCGGGACGTCGTGTCGTGTCGGGCGTCGGGACAAAGTGACGGGCGCACAGGCGAGTGATGTAAGGACTACGTCGTCGATGTGCCGTTTTGTTCGCTAACGTTTGCAAAACCGAAAATTCCTTGCGCGAAACGCACAAGTCGGTTTGGTAAATGGGCGTTTGTGTGCGATAATGTTCGTATGATATCGTCACAACGTCAACACCTGATACTGAGCAGGCTTCGCACCAGAGGTGCCGTGCGAATCACGGCCCTGAGTAAGGAACTCGGCGTTTCCGCGATGACCATCCGCCGCGATATCGCCGAACTTGCCGACAAGGGACTGCTCAAACGCGTCCATGGCGGCGCCGTCACCACCAGCACGCTGCTGAGCGAACCGCTGTTCTCTGTAAAGTCGCAGATGGACATCGGTCTCAAGGACGCCATCGCGCAGGAGGCCATCAAGTACGTGTCTCCCGGCGATGTCATCGCCATCGGCGGCGGCACCACGGCCTACGTCTTCGCGCAGCACCTGCTGGAAAGCCAACAGGCCAGCGGCATCACCATCCTCACCAACTCGATTCCGGTCGCCGAACTCGTGCAGGCGCTCGAATCGAAGGACGTCGAGGTCATCGTCACCGGAGGCGTCACCACGCGATCCAACTCGCTCGTCGGGCCGATCGCCGACAAGGTCATCGCCTCCCTGCGCGTCAACACCGTCTTCCTCGGCACGCATTCCGTGTCGATTCCCCGCGGCTTCCTCATGCCCAACTCGCTGGAGGCCGCAACCGATATGGCGATGATGGGCATCGCCGATCGCACCATCATTTTGACCGATCACACCAAGTGGAGCTGCACATCGCTGTCGTTGTTCGCGCGGTTCGACCAGGTGGAAACGGTCATTACAGACGACGGTCTCGATCCGGATACCGCCGCCAAAACGAAGGAACTGGTCAATGAGCTCGTCCTGGCCGAACAGGTCGAGCCCGCACAGGAAAGTGAGCAGCAGTAACCATGACTGATTTCGCAGCCTACGAGCCCGGTGAATACGCCAAGGAGCACATCCGCATCACGCCGACGAAGCTCGCCGACGGACGCGACTTCTTCTACCTCGACGACGATCCGGAGTACGTCTCCGGCAAGAAGACCCGCGAGCTCAAGGACCCGCGCAACCTGCCGTACCGCTTCAGCAACCAGCTGAACGCCGCCGGCGAGGAGGTGCCGTACGCGGCCCCCGAAATGCGCCGCGACCCGCTGACCGGTGACTGGATCCCGATGGCGACCGCCCGCATGAACCGCCCGATCACCGCCGGCCCCGGCGCCACCGCGAAGGGCAACCCGCTGGCCGCCCGCAAGCCCGGCGACCCGTACCAGGACGGCGAGGTTCCGGACACCGACTACAACGTCGTCGTTTTCGAGAACCGCTTCCCGTCGATGGTCCGCGTGCCTGGCCGCTCCGAGGACGTCACTTTCGTCGACGGCAACCCGCTGTGGGAGAAGAAGATGGCCGCCGGCCGCTGCGAGGTCATCTGCTTCGACCCCGACGAGCACGGCCTGCCGGCCGACCTGCCGGTGTCCCGCCTGCGCACCGTCGTCGAGGCCTGGGCGTTCCGCACCGCCGAGATCTCCAAGATGGAGGGCATCGAGCAGATCTTCCCGTTCGAGAACCACGGCCAGGAGATCGGCGTCTCCCTCGCCCACCCGCACGGCCAGGTCTACTGCTACCCGTTCATCGCCCCGAAGATGGAGAAGGAGCTCCAGCACACCGAGGCCTATCATGAGAAGACCGGCGGCAACCTGCTCAAGGACCTGATGAACGCCGAGCTCGAGGCCAAGGAGCGCGTCGTCCTGCGCAACCACAGCTGGGTCGCCTACGTGCCGGCCGCCGCCCGCTGGCCCCTCGAGGTCCACGTGGCCCCGGTGCGCGACGTCCTCACCCTCGACGAGCTCAACGACCAGGAGCGCTGGGACCTCGCCTCGATGTACTCGCACCTGCTCAAGCGCGGCAACGCGTTCTTCGACAAGGGCGACGGCAAGGGCATGGACCTGCCGTACATCGCCGCCTGGCACCAGGCCCCGATCCACGACCCGCGCCGCGCGAACTACCGTCTGAACCTCCAGTTCTTCAGCTTCCGCCGCGCCGCCAACAAGATCAAGTACCTCGCCGGCTCCGAATCCGGCATGGCCGCCTGGATCTCCGACACCACCCCGGAGCTCATCGCCAAGCGCTTCCACGAGCTGGGCGACATCGACATCGCCGACTGAGCGTCCGCCCGGCCGTCTCGACTTCGATCGCAATCGCAATCGCAATCAAAAAAGAAAAAAGGAAACAAGGAAACACACCAATGACCGATGTTGAATTCATTGAGCCGCTTTCCCACGAAGAAGGCGTGTCCAAGGCCACCAAGCTGTTCGTCGACACCTTCGGCACCGCGCCCGAGGGCGTGTGGGGCGCGCCGGGCCGCGTCAACCTGATCGGCGAGCACACCGACTACAACGCCGGACTGTGCCTGCCGATCGCGCTGCCGCACCGCACGTTCATCGCCCTGAAGCCGCGCGAGGACACCAAGGTGCGCGTCGTCTCCGACGTCGCCCCGGACAAGGTCACCGAGGCTGATCTCGACGGGCTCAAGGCCCGCGGCGTGGATGGCTGGGCCGCCTACCCGGTGGGCGTCGCCTGGGCTCTGCGCGAGGCTGGCTTCACCAAGGTGAAGGGCTTCGACGCCGCGTTCACCTCCTGCGTGCCGCTCGGCTCGGGTCTGAGCTCCTCCGCCGCGATGACCTGCTCCACGGCGCTCGCCCTCGACGACGTGTACAACCTCGGCTACGGCGACTCCGACGCCGGCCGCGTGACCCTGATCAACGCCGCCATCAAGTCCGAGAACGAGATGGCCGGCGCCTCCACCGGCGGCCTCGACCAGAACGCCTCGATGCGCTGCACCGCCGGTCACGCGCTGCTGCTCGACTGCCGTCCGGAGCTGACCCCGCTGGAGAACGTCTCCCAGCAGGAGTTCGATCTCGACAAGTACAACCTCGAACTGCTCGTCGTCGACACCCAGGCCCCGCACCAGCTGAACGACGGCCAGTACGCCCAGCGCCGCGCCACCTGCGAGGAGGCCGCCAAGGTCCTCGGAGTCGCCAACCTGCGCGTCGCCGCCGACGGCATCTCCAAGGCCGACGACCAGTTCCAGGCCTTGAAGGAAACCCTCGACGCCCTGCCCGACGAGACGATGAAGAAGCGCGTGCGCCACGTCGTCACCGAGATCGAGCGCGTCCGCTCCTTCGTGCGCGCCTTCGCCAAGGGCGACATCCAGGCCGCGGGACGCCTGTTCAACGCCTCCCACGACTCCCTTGCCGCCGACTACGAGGTCACCGTGCCCGAGCTCGACGTGGCCGTGGACGTGGCACGCAAGAACGGCGCCTACGGTGCGCGCATGACTGGCGGCGGCTTCGGCGGCTCCATCATCGCGCTCGTCGACAAGGGCCGTTCCCAGGAGGTCGCCCAGAAGATCGCCGACGAGTTCGAGCGTCAGGGCTTCCACGCCCCGCGCGCCCTCGCCGCGTACGCCGCGCCGAGTGCGTCACGCGAGGCGTGACGCCGTCGCGAACGCATTCGCGTTCGCTCCCCTCGCCTACGTCAGAGTCCACTGGACTCTGACGTTTGACGGCTCGGCCCGCGAGGCGTAAGACCCTGGCCCGACACGCCGGCGGACTTACGAAGAATCCGACGGCGTGCTAAGTTGCTCCACTGTTTGAAAACCGCATGGCCTTGTGTCGAATTGTTCCATTTCGGCACGGGGTCATGCGGTTTTTGGGCCTTTCGTTGTTTGTGGTGGGTGATGGTGTGCGGTGTGGTGTCTGTCGGGTAGGTTGGAGGCATGGATACCTCGCGTTTGTTCACGGCCGCGCTTCAGTTGCGGGAGCCTTGGAGGGTCGAGTCCGTGGATTTCCGGGACGGCGACGACGGCAGGCAGGAGTTGCATATCGGGATCGGTTTCGAGGCGGGCTCGCGGTTCCGTTGCCCCGAGCCGGGGTGCCGGCGGGACGAGTGCCCGGTGCATGACACGCGCGGGCGCGTGTGGAGGCATCTGAACTTCTTCCAGTACAAGGCGTTCATCCATGCCGGCGTGCCGCGCGTGACATGCCCGGAGCATGGCGTGAGGACCGTGCCTGTCCCGTGGGCGAGGCCGGGCAGCGGGTTCACGCTCCTGTTCGAGGCGTGGGCGGTCGAGATGGCCCGCCACCTGCCGGTCAGCACGCTCGCCGAGCAGGTCGACGAGACCGACACCCGCCTGTGGCGGTTCATCGCGCACTACGTGGACGAGGCCCGCAGACTCGAGGACTACACGGGCGTGGAGGCCATCGGCATCGACGAGACCAGCCGCAAGGGGCACAACTACATCACGGTGGTCGCCGACCTCGTCGAGCACGACGTGATCAACGTGACGGCCGGCAAGGACTCGACCACGGTGAAACGGTTCGTCGACGACTTCACGGCGCACAACGGAGTGCCCGGATACGTGCGGCTCGTCACCTGCGACATGAGCCTGGGGTTTCGGAAGGGCATCCGCGAATACCTGCCCAACGCGGAGCGGATCGTCGACAAGTTCCACGTTGTCAAGCACGCCAACGAGGCCGTCGACAAGGTCCGGAAGGCCGAAGGACGCTCCAACGGGCTGCTGAAGAGGACGAAGTACCTGTGGCTGCGCAACGAGTCCGGGCTGAGCGAGCTGCAGTTGGAGACCAAACGCGCTCTCATGAAACAGCGGCTGAAGACCGGCCGGGCGTGCCAGATGCGCGAGACCCTGCAGGACATCTACGAGACCAGCCGCACGCCAGGCGAGGCGTGGTCGCGCCTGCACCGCCTGTGCTCGTGGATGATGCACTCACGGCTGGAACCCATGAAGGACCTCGCCCGCATGATCCGCAGGCACTGGAACGAGATCCTGACCTACTTCACCCACCCGTACACCAACGCGGTCCTCGAGGGCGTCAACAGCGTCATCCAGAACGTCAAACGACGAGCACGCGGATTCAGGAACATGGACTACTTCGCCACCATGATCTACCTGACCTGCGGCAAACTCGACCTCAAAGCAGTCACCGCCTAACCCCCACAACCCACCACAAACAGCGAATAGCCGGTTTTTGTTATGCGATCCGCATGCGATCCGCATGCATTTTCCGCATGTACCCCGCAAAAGCAGAGGAAAAACAGTAGAGGAGAGTCTTTCCATGCCTCAGAACAAGCTTCAGGATGTCGTCTTCACCGCCATGATGGCCACGCTGATGGTCTATTGCATGGTGGTGTACAACGTGGCTTTGAATACGGGCGATGTGACTGCCATGACGTTCGTTGCGGCCCTTCACGAGCTGCCGATCATGGTGCCGATCGCCTTTGTGCTTGAGCTGTTCGTCGTGGGCCGCATCGCCCGCAAGCTGGCGTTCAGCGTCATGCGTCCCGACGATCGCCCGCAGCTCATCACCTACGCGATCTCCATCTGCATCACCTGCATTATGTGCCCGGTGATGAGCCTCATCGCCACCCTGTTGTTCAAGGAGCCGAGCTTTGGCATGTGGATCAAGGCGTGGGCGATGAACTTCCCGATGGCGCTGGGACTGCAGCTGTTCTACTGCGGTCCGCTGGTCCGTCTGGTCTTCCGGTCGATGCTGAAGGTCAAGCGCTGGGCGTTTTCGCTGACCGTCGCCAAGGCCGCCTGATCCGCTCCGAACTGTTCGGACGGGGCTTGGACGCTCCGGCACACGGCAACGGGTGTTTCCCTATACTGGAAACACCCGTTTTTTCATCTGATTTCAGGAGCGCCATGAACAAGGCAATCATCACCGTCGTCGGCCAGGACACCGTCGGCATCATCGCACGAGTCTGCACCTACCTGTCGAACCACCACGTCAACGTGCTCGACATCTCGCAGACCATCATCGACGGATTCTTCAACATGATGATGATCGTCGACTACTCGAACTCGGACAAGGAGTTCAGCGCCATGGTCGGCAACCTCGAGGACCTCGGCGACGACATCGGCGTGCGCATCCGCTGCCAGCGCGAGGAGATCTTCACCAAGATGCATCGCATCTGATGCGAGGAGACGGAAAGCCCAGTGGGCTTTCCGCCGACGGAGCCATCCGTATGGAGGAATGGCTCACCCACCAACTTTCCAGAAGGAACAACACCATGCTGAATATCATGGAGGTCCACGAGACCAACCAGATGATCGAGCAGGAGAAGCTCGACGTGCGCACCATCACGATGGGCATCTCGCTGCTCGACTGCGCGAGCGAGTCCGTCAACGAGACCTGCGACAACATCTACCGCAAGATCACCACGTACGCGAAGGACCTCGTCTCCACCGGCGAGGACATCGAACGCGACTACGGCATCCCGATCGTCAACAAGCGCATCACCGTCACCCCGATCTCATTGGTCGGCGCCAGCTGCTGCAAGACCACCGAGGACTTCGTCAAGATCGCGCACGCGCTCGACCGCGCGGCCCAAGACGTCGGCGTCAACCTGATCGGCGGCTACTCCGCGCTCGTCTCCAAGGCCATGACCCCGGCCGAGGAGCTGCTCATCCGCTCCCTGCCGCAGGCCCTGAGCGAGACCGAGGTCGTCTGCTCGTCGGTCAACGTCGGCTCGACGAAGACCGGCATCGACATGAACGCGGTCGAGCTGCTCGGCCACATCATCAAGGACATCGCGCACCGTACCGCCGACAACGACTCCTACGGCTGCGTGAAGTTCGTGGCGTTCTGCAACGTGCCCGACGACAACCCGTTCATGGCCGGCGGCTTCCACGGCGTCACCGAGGGTGATGCTGTCATCAACGTCGGCGTCTCCGGACCGGGCGTCGTCTCCCGTGCGCTCGACGCCGCCAAAGGCAAGGACTTCGAGTTCCTGTGCGAGACGATCAAGCGCACCGCGTTCAAGATCACCCGCGTCGGCCAATTGGTCGCGCAGGAGGCGTCGCGTCGACTCGGCGTGCCGTTCGGCATCATCGACCTGTCGCTCGCGCCCACCCCGGCCGTCGGCGATTCGGTCGGCGAGGTATTGGAGAAGATCGGACTTGAGCAGGTCGGCGCCCCCGGCACCACCGCGGCCCTGGCGATGCTCAACGATCAGGTCAAGAAGGGCGGCATCATGGCGTCGTCCTACGTCGGCGGCCTGTCCGGCGCGTTCATCCCGGTCTCCGAGGACAAGAACATGATCGACGCCGCCGCCTCCGGATGCCTGACGATCGAGAAGCTCGAGGCGATGACCTGCGTGTGCTCGGTCGGCCTCGACATGATCGCGATCCCCGGCGACACCACGGCTGCCACGATCTCCGGCCTCATCGCCGACGAGGCGGCCATCGGCATGGTCAACCAGAAGACCACCGCCGTGCGCGTCATCCCGGTCGAAGGCAAGGGCGTGGGCGAGATGGCGAACTTCGGTGGACTCATGGGCTACGCGCCGATTATCCCCGTCAACCAGACGTCGTGCGAGGCGTTCGTCACCCGCGGCGGCCGCATCCCCGCCCCGATCCACAGTTTCAAGAACTGATTCGGACCGGGGATCGGCCGGTGTTGGCCGGACCCGGACCGGTGTTGGCCGGTGTTGGCCGGACTCGGCCGGTGTTGGACCGGGAGCGGACCGGATCAGCCCCGTCCATCCTGTGTCGGAGTACGTTCATCCGGGTATTCCCACAGCTTTTCCGGACGACCGTACGTTAAATGGTGGCCACCGTACGTTTCCCCGGAAAGCCCCAGAAAATACCCGGATGAACGTACTCTGACCCGTAACCAACGTACGTTCGTCCGGATGTTGGATGGGAATACCCGGTTGAACGTACGCCGGCAAGCCCCGGTACTCTGGTAATTCGGTAACTGGGTAACCCGGCACCCTTGGTACCCGGTATCCCCGGTACCTCCGGTATCCCGGTAACCCGGTAACTGGGTATCCGGGGTAACTTCGGTACCCTTGGTATCAGGTAATTCCCGGTGCCCACGGTATCCACAGCACCCCGGTATCCCCGGTACCTCCGGTATCCCGGTAACCCCGGCATCCCGGTACCCTCGGTAACTGGGTAACCTCGGTAACCTCGGTAATCCCCGTAATCCCGATAATCCCTAGTATTCCGGTAACCTCCGTAACAACGTATACGGGTTTGTTATGAGGGACGGGGTGTTGTTTCCGTCTGATATAAGTACCCGGAGTTATCCACATAATGTCCGGGTTATCCGGAATCCCCCTGTGTCGATTGTTCATTTCCCTCCGTCACGTTTACCGTGAAAGACATGAAGCAGCACAAGGGAGTGAACATGGCGATTACGCGTGCGCAAGAGGAGCGCCGTTGCGCCATCGGGGACACGGACGCCATGAGACGTGCTCTGAAGCGGAGACACAAGGCGGGGGAATTGGTATCGCCATACAGGAACCTGTATATCTCCCCCGATTACTGGCATCGGCTCAACGCCTGTGAGCGTTCTCTTCATGTGGTACGGGGATTATTGATATTGCATCCATTGTGGGTGTTCGCGGGATTGACCGCAGCGGATGTCTACGGATTCGACCATTCCTGGGTGCTTCATGATGATGCCGTATACGTGGCGGATGCCAATGGGGACGGAATCGTTGATAGATCCCGCTTGTCCATGGGGATCGGCGACGCCGGCCGATCGGTAGGATCGGACTTCGGCGGTCATAGGGTAACAAACGGGCAGGGACTCGGGATGGCGGCCACAGGGGCTTATGAGATAAGGCGGTTGTATATACCGTCGGTGAATAAGCATCCGGTGAACGGCATTACCGTGACCGATCCCGCTCGGACGTTGATCGACTGTGCCCTGTGCATGCAGTTTCGTTACGCATTGGCCTTGTTCGATTCGGCGGCGCGCAAGGGTGTGGGCATGGCGTCGGTCCGTGACGCATGTAAGGGATTGCATATGGATCGCGCTCCCATCGAAATGCTGACCAGATACGCCGATGGGAGAAGCGAGAACGGTGGAGAGTCGTTGGTCCGCGCGACCATCATCATCGGTGGGTTCGCGCTGCCACAATTGCAGGTCGAAATCCGTGACCCCTCGTATCCCGCACGTCGATTTCGAGTGGATTTCCTATGGAAGCTGTACGACGGGCGCGTGATCGTCCTGGAATATGACGGCATGGCCAAGTACGAGGATGTCTCCATGACCCATGGGCGTACCGCGAAGCAGGTGCTCAATGAGCAGAAGGAACGGGATCGTGTGTTGTATGCCGCGGGCGTGACGTCGATTCTCCACTGCACCTACGAGGACGTGTGCGGTTCTAACCGTCTGTCCGTGATGTTGCGTGACGCCGGCGTACCCCTAATACGATGACGACGTAACGGGGGAATGGTAATAGGGGAGATCGCCTCCGACATCCGTTCCACCGCCCGGTCCCGTACCGGTTGGTTCCCCGTCTGTTCTACAGTCTGGCCCCACCCACCACATGCCTGACTACCATCTGCTACCTGTTCACCTACCCACCCTTGTTCACCTACCCACCCTTGTTCACCTACCCACCCTTGTTCAC
>NZ_RZJP01000004.1:0-424492 GCF_008698085.1 Bifidobacterium callitrichos | reverse complement strand
TGCAGCGGACTGGCAATCATTGACTATAAAGAAGTAGTACAAACACACTCTTGAGTTCTCAAACCACCACACACATCCGGACTGTGGAAACAATCATGAAGTTGAAGTTCCGCATCCGAACGGCAGCAAAAGAACAGAATAGTCATCCATGCGCATTTGCGCAAACACGAAGGCACGCTGAAGCGGAAAACCGCTGCAATCACACGGTCTTCTCGGCGTGTCGCAAACAGCCCGTCATCGGCTGTTCTGGTTTCAGAATACACCCGCGATCGGCTCCGGACGGTAGCCCGAAGGTAACGAACAGTCGAACAAGTAGAATGGCGGACATGACCGATGCCTCCAGTCCTCGTATCATCCCCCATACCAGCGCGCAGGATAGCCGCAATGGCGACGCGCACGCAACGCCTTCGAGCCGGACCACGGCCGTGGTGTCGCACGCGTCGGACCATGGTCATGACTGTGATCATGCCAGCCGCACCGATCGCATCACCGACCGCATCGGGGGCATCGCCCGATGGGCGCTGGCGGTGGCGGCGTGCCTGTGGATGGCGTGGTGCACGGCGGTCGGACCGCTGTATTGGGCCGATTCGTCGATCGCACGGTTCGGATGGGTGAATGCGGGCTATGGCATCGCCGCGTTCGTCATCTACCTCATCGTCATCGTGGCGCTGGTACGCAAGGCGAGACGTCAGCCGCTGCTCGGCTATTCGACCGATCCGGACGGCACCCGTTCGCCGCGGCGGCTGCTTCCGCGCATGCGGCATCGCAACGGCATCGGCACGATTACGGCCGGCGACGCGGTGAAAGCGGATACCGCAGATGCGACCACATCCGTGTCGGAGACTCCCGGCCGGTCCGAGGCCGGACGGAACAATTCGGCAAACCATCATCGCCTCACATCCATCGTCCGCATCATCGGCATCGCATGGCGGCGAACGCGTACCGCCGCGGGGCTCGCGCGTGCGTTCCTCGCGCGATGGATCGTACGCGCCACCAACAGACGCTGGAAGCTCACCGCGATTCTGCTGATCGGATGGCTGTGGGCACCGACGACGCTGTTCGCCGCGTTCGGCGCGGATCTGCGCAGTCAGGCACGCGAGTTCAGCTGGGCATGGAACCAGTGGACGGGTCTGAAGCAGCCGTACATCGGGTTCTTCTCGTTCGCACCGATGGACATCTATCCGACGGCGCACTACATGTGGCCGGAGGATCCGACGTATCTGACCGATCAGCACAACATCGTGCTGACGCTGTTCTACGGCGCGACGCTTGCGGCGTCCCGATACCTGACCGGTTCGAACGACTGGGGAACGATCACGCTCGCGGCCACGCAGTTCCTGTTCGCGGCGTGCGTGAGCGCCGCGACCATGCACCGCTTCCTGAACCTGCCATGGCTGGGGCGCGCGGATCGCACGGATTTCATGCATCCCGAGCGCGGCGGCGAACGGCTCATGCCGCGCCGGTTCGACCGTCCGGAGCGGGGCGTGCGTGCGGCGCTGCCGGCTCAGGCCGCGCACGCGCCGGTCCGCGTGGCGGTGCTGCTGTTCTTCCTCATCTGCCCGCTGACCGTGTTCTCGACGATCTCGCTGACCAAGTCGCCGCTGTTCGCGTTCGCGTTCCTGTGGGCCTTCGGCATCTGGTACGAGCTGTACGCGACGTCGGGCGACCGTCTGGCGGTGTCGCACGGCCGCGCTATCGGGCTGGACGAGGCGTCGGAGCGGAGCCACGGCATCGCGGGGATCCGTGCGAGGCTGTCAGGCAGACGGATCCGAAGTCGTGCACCCCGCCCGATCCGGCTCCCCCGCGGCTCGTTCGCGGCGTTCGTCGCGGCGAACACGGTGATGCTGATCTCGGCGAAATACGCGTGGTACGTGCTGCTCTTCGAGTTCGTGCTGGCACTGCTCGCGGATCGCCGCCGTTGGACGACGTACGTGGTCGCGCTGCTGCTGCCGACGATCCTCATCCACGGCGGCATCACGATGGCGATCAGGTCGGGGGCGATCATCGGGGGCGATCCGATCGAAAGCCGCGGCGTGCAGCTGCAGATGATCGCGCGCGTGGCGCAGCGTGACCCCGATTCGATCCCCGAATCGGCAAGGAAACAGCTCGCCCCCGTGTTCAACCTCGACCAGATGGCCGACGCGTACTTCCCGCAGGACGCCGATCCGGTCAAATCGTCCGGCATCCAGTCGAAGAAGGTCAGCTACCGCTGGCGTTCGGTCAAGCCGGAGGACATGGACGGGTTCAACAAGGCGTGGCTCGAGATCGTCAAAGCGAATCCGATCGTCTCGATCGACGCGCTGATGGCGAAATGCTACGGATACTTCGACATCGCGGACCAGCCGTACGTGTCGATGAGCTACTACGTGGACAGCGACTACGTGCAGGTCAATTCGACGTGGATCAAGTACTATCACCACAAGTGGCGTACGCAGGTGGCGAATTTCGCCGACTCGTGGAGCGCGATCCCGGTGCTCGGATGGGTCACGCACGGCAACTTCTACGTGATCATGACGCTGCTCATCGGTGCCGCCGAGGTGGTCCTGCGACGCTGGCGTGCGCTCGCCTGGCACCTGCCGCTGCTGCTGCTCATGGGCGTGATGATCACCGCCCCGGCGAACAACTTCGAACGCCATATGCTGCCCGTCGCGTTCTGCTTCGGCTTCCTCCTGCTCACGTTCTGGCGTGATTCGCGATGGAACCCACGTCCTAACAGGCATCGTCAACAGCGATGATGGTGCCTACAATCGTAGATATGGGTGATATGGATGGGAACGCCGAACGCCATTGCGGCATCGCGATACTTGACAACGATCCCTTCACCGCGCAGGGGTTGAGTGCCGTCATTGCGAGCGCGGATGGTCTGCGCGTAGCTTGGACGTCAACATCCGCCGAACAGACCGTGCAGCGGTGCCTGACTCCAGACACCAGACCGGATCTACTCCTGACAGACATGTCGCTCGGCAATGGGTGGAGCGGCGCGGACGTGTGTATGCGCATCCGCAGAAGACTCGGCACCATGCCGATTCTGGCGATCACCGCGTTCCCGGTCGGATACTACGCGCGCGACGCGGCGCTGGCCGGTGCGCAGGGAATCGTCTCCAAGGCGGACCGCGCCCAAATACTCAACGCTCTACGCACGGTGCTGCTGGGCGGCACATGGGGGGAGTTGTTCGACAACACGACGATTGCTCATATCCGAGTCACGCATCAGCCGGATCACAAGCTGCTGTCCGGCAAGGAAACCACTGTCATGAACCTGTTGTCCCGCGGGCTGGCGGTAGAGGACATCGCCGTGACGATGCAGGTGAGCGAATCGACGGTGAAGTCGTTCATCGCGCGGGCCAAGCGCAAACTGGGCGCTGGTTCGCTGCGCGAGGCCGTAGCGAAATGGACTGGAGAGTCCGATGCTTGAGAGGAACGCCGCGCGAGCGGCGCTTGCGGATCTCACGGAGACGATGCGACATCCGGTGCGCGAGCTACGCACACACCGGGCACGCCTAGCATTGGTCATCATCACGCTCATGCTCACCGCCGCGGATTGGTCCGTCAGACCTACCGTCGACGCCTATTCCATGATGATATCCATCCTGCACATGGCATCGATCGCACTGATCTGTCTGCTTCCCCGCCTTGGCGCATGCGGTATCCTCGCCGTGGAGATTGCCTGCTGCTTCGTGGATACCAGCGGCGGAGCCAGCCGCCTGTGGGGTACGTGCCTTGCCTCGGGCATCATCGTATACGTCGAAGGCACTATTGCGATGGCGGTCGCATGTTTTCTGGCCAATCTGCTGATGCAGCTATCACAGACCCGGCTCAATGAGGGGCCGCACGTACAGGGGCCCACCATGTCCGCCGGAGTTTTTCTGCTTTCCTGTGCAGTCATAGCCGAGATCACAGGCTATGGTCTGCGCCAGCGCAACGACATGGCACAGCACAAGGACTCAGCATACCGGCGGTCGATCCAGCAGCAGGAGGACAGCCACACGCTGTCGCTGCTGGAGTATGCCTCGCAGCTACATGATTCCGTGGCGGGGAGTCTGGCCAGCATCTCATTGACCGCGCAGCAGCACATAAGCGAACACCCCGACGTCGATGCCGCAACATGGAACCGCATCGATGAGGAGTCACGGCAGGCGCTCACGCAGGTACATCGCATCATCGACGCGATGTCCGAGGGGCAGCGGACGGACGCATCGCGTGGGAACGACAACGACCTGCCCGACGATCTACGAGCCCTATGCCACGACCATGACAGGGCACTTGCCGAACAAGGGTTGCATGGTCACGCGGAGCTGCACGACTTCGGTCTGACTGTGCACCCCGACATCGGGCGCGTGCGCATGCTGCGATCGTTGATTGACGAGCTGTATGCGAATATGGCGAAGTATGCGGTCGGGGACACGGACTATCAACTGTCTGTCACCTTGTGCGACGACTACATCGAGATCATGCAGACCAACGGGATCGCACCCATGACGCACCCGTCCCCTGGCAACAGGGGACTCACCGTCCATGCACGACGCATCGGTCAGGCTGGGGGAGACCTGTCCTACACAATACGCGACGCGCAATGGATCTGCTTCGTCCACCTACCCTTGGTCTAGACCATCCAATTCATCGTCAGGAGCAATACTGCGGCGGTATCCATGGAGGACAATGAACCAATGCGATAGGATATCCCACCAAATCGATGTTCCCGACGACTAGCCCCTCTCCCACGACCAATGAGCACAGGAATACGGGCACAAGCATCATGGATACCACGCCTTTCCACATCGAATGCATATTCATACGCACCTTCCATCTCTTAAATTGTTTCGGAGCTTTCGATATCACCATACGAGAAATCACGATTATCGAAGCGGTTATTGGACCAGCACGTCAACCTGAGGACTACGCATCTCCCTTCAGCGACAAATCATCCACCACTACAGGATGCATAATGGAGCTACCCTCAACGAAGTGGGGTATCAACCGAAAGGAAAACATCATGAAGCACAATTTGAGAAAGACCATCTGCGGAGCATTTCTCGCGGTGGGCGTGACAGTAGGCGGGGCGATGTTGCCCTCCGCAGCAATGGCGGTCGCGACAGTTTACGATCCATATGGGCGAGGCGAGTACACCCTTGAGTACGCCAAAGCCAATCCCGGCTTCAAAGCACAACATCAGCGTAAAGGATACGATGATCTTGGCTTTGGGGTATGGCGATACGGCAGGTGGGAAGCAAATGGAGTCCGCTCTTGGGCCGATGTAACGGGACTACATTCAGCGAATACCTTCACAGCCGCATTTGGCAGGGTTTCTTAGTCGTCGTCCAAACCCATATCGTTGATAATCCGAGGGCGGCAGAATACATCCATTCATCTGTCGCCCTTGTTTCTCACCCGATCATCATCAAAGGAGTCGAGATGGGGGCAATGCACAACCGTATCGGGCACAGGGCATTTGCAGCTGCTCTCGCTATGGTGCTGCCGATGGCCCTGTGCGCATGCGGGCAACAATCCTCCCCTGATGCGCAGCAGCAATTCAGCGGTCCATATGCCTCTGATTTCAGGCACAACTACGAGACGACAAGTAGCGAACTGGCCAAAGGCATCCTCAGAGACGGTAAAATCACCGATGCCGAGTTCGAGGAGTTCATAGACCGGTATACCTCGTGCATGAGCAGCCAGGGAGTGAACTGGTCCTATACCGATAACGGCGAGGAACTGCGAGGCGCTTCCGGTGATATGAGCCAAGAAGCCCTGACCAAGGCAACCGATGCATGCCATGCCCAAACCGGCTACATGGAGCTGGTACCGTTGTACCAATCCCTGCAATCCAATCCTGACAACCTCAGCCGGAATGAGCTAATGAAACTGTCTCTAGCGTGCCTGCAAAAACATGGATTGGCGGATCAGGGACTAACCGTGCAGGAATACGAGACCATCTACGATGACAACGACCGGTATATGGATATGTTCGGCAAGTACATGGAGCAATCGTCACCCGACTACCGGCATTTCCTCGCCTGCTCGCAGGATCCAGTGAACGCGCAGTAACGGGATTACGGCAACGGCGTCGATGAATCCGATCCTGACGTCCAACAGTGGTTCGCGTGCGAAGCCGACTAGAGACGTCATCCCCGAGATGACGTCTCGAAGTGTTTCCCCCAAAAACAGGATCTACAGTAGGAATAGGATCAACTGCGCAGGGGCAGGAGGAGGACGCGATGCATAGGACGAAGAAGCCGCGCGGCGGGGGTGCGCACACCGGCGTGGCCGTTTCGGTGTTCATCCTACTGGCGGCGATGCTGGTGTCCGTGGGGCTCGGAGCCGGTTTCCTGCTGACCCGATCGCGCATCCCGCAATCATTGGAATCCTCGACCTCCGCCGGCAGCATGAAGGTCGCCGCCTCGCAGTTCGACGACGCGCGATCCGTGCAACTGACGGTGACGCTCGGCACCTCCTCGACCATCGTCTCACCGGTGGCGGGCAGGGTGACCGCGTCGCATTGCGCGGCGAACGCCACCATCGCCTCGGGCGGCACGCCGATCAGCGTGGATGCGATACCGGTGCTCGCCCTGCATACCGTCACACCGCCGTACCGCACGCTGACCAGCGGCACGAAGGGACCCGACGCCCGCTCGCTGAACGACGCACTGCGCGCGCTCGGCTATGCGGCGCCGGATTCCGACTGGTTCACGTGGAACTCCATCACCGCCTACAACAAGCTGGCCGACAGCGTGGGGGCTAGGCGCATTACCAAGGAGGGCGGTTGGGCGATTGACCCGTCGTTCTTCATCTGGCTGCCGTCCGCGAGCGCGACCGTCGCCGAATGCCGGGTGTCCGTGGGCCAGCAGATCGCGCAGGGCGCGGAGCTGCTGATCACCAGCGCGGCGCCCGTGAAGGCGACGTTGCCCGTGTCCGCGGCTGCTGCATCGTCGGGTGGCGCGTCGGGAGCCGCAGGCTCGGGTGTGACGTCCGGTGATCTCGTCTCGGGCGATCGTGTGCTGTCGATCGGGTCGACCACGGTGCCTGTTCCCACGGGGACCACGGAACTGACCGATCAGAGCGTGCTGTCGGCGATTACAGGCAGCACCGAGTATCGTCTGGCGAGTCTGGGAAGCGGCTCCGGACAGATGGGCTCGGGCGCCGGCACGGGCGGCTCCGGAGGTACGGGCGCATCGAGTGGTGGCAGCAGTGAGGGCGGCACCGTTCAGGTGTCGTATACGTGGCGGCTGGCGCAGCCGATCGAGGCGGTCACCGTGCCGCCGTCGTCGCTGTATCGGGCGTCGGGCGGCAAGGCGTGCGTGACCGTGTCAGGCAAGCCGACGCCGGTGTCGATCATCGCCTCGCAGCTCGGCAAGACGATGGTCGCGCCGGACGGGGTTGGCTCGTTCTCCTCGGTGGACGTCTCCCCCGCCTCCGACGAGCCCTGCCGGGGGTGATTCCACGATGACGGGGATCGCCGATCAGGGCATCGTTCAGAGCGCCGATCAGGGTAAGCGCGTCGAACTGAACGATGTGGGGCATACGTTCGATCCCTCGGGTGAGGACATGCTGTTCCGGCATCTGACGGTGACGCTGCTGCCGAAGCACGTGTATGCGCTCACCGGCCCGTCCGGGTCGGGCAAGTCGACGCTGTTGTCGATCATCGCAGGGTGGGTGACGCCGACGAACGGCACGGTGGAGCGCATCGGCTGTTCGCGTGTGAACTGGGTGCTGCAGAATCCGCATGGCGTGGCGCGTCGGGCGGCCGTCGACCATGTGGCGCTGCCGTTCATCGCGCGCGGCGAGCGGCGTGCGGACGCGACCGCGCATGCGATGGAGTTGCTGGACGCGTTCGGACTGACGGCTTTGGCCGGCAAGCGGTTCCGCGACCTGTCGGGCGGCGAGGCGCAGCGGCTCATGCTGGCCCGCGGCGTGGCGAGCGGCGCCGATCTCATGCTGGTCGACGAGCCGACGGCACAGCTTGATCTCAATACGGCGGCGACGGTCAACGAACGTCTGCACGCGCTGTCGATGGGCGGGGCGATCGTCGTGGTCGCCACGCATGATCCGCGCACCCGTGACGCGTGCACGGATCTCATCGATCTGGGCGATTTCCAATCGGATGATCGCGAGCCCGATCGCGAGCCCAACGACAGCACCGACCGTGGGGAGGTGGGTTAGCGATGGCCGATACGAACGGACGTCCACGCCCCGCCCGTATGCGACTGCGCGGCGTATTCGACGAGGCCGTGCGCAATCTCGTCTCCGGCACGTCGCATGCGTGCGCGATGGCCGTGACGCTCATCTGCCTGATGACGCTGTGCATGCTGGCCGATCTGGCGTCGATCACCACGATCCAGCGGCGCGCCGACTCGTTCGTCGCCTCGGGCGGATCCACGTATTCGATCACCTTCACCGGTCATATCAATGGGGCGGCCTGCGATCGCCTCACCTCGCTCGACGGGGTCATCGCCTCCGGGGCGGTGCGCAGCGAGGCCGGCAAGCTCACATTCGCGGCCCTGCCATCCACGGGCGTGCCGACATACGAGGCGACGCCCGGCGCGACCGGCGTGTTCGCGAACAGCGCCACCACCGCGCGCGACACAGTGGGGCCCGGTTCGGGGGACGGCGTGTGGCTGTCACAGGAGGCCGCGAAACCGCTTGGCGTGCGAGTCGGGGACCATGTCACGCTGCGTGACGATCGCACGGTCGACGTCGCCGGCGTCTACGACTGGCCGGATGACGGGCGTCAGAGCGGCTACTCGTATGCGGCGATCATGCCCGTTCCCGCGTCGGACGACGAACCGTTCGACCAGTGCTGGGTCAAGGCGTGGCCGGTGCCCGAGAACATCGAATCGCTGCTGCGCGTCACCACTAAGGGCGATGAGTCGGCCACACAGGAACGGCCGACCGTCACCCAGCTCAACACGTCTCAGGGGCGCACGTTCGACGCGATCGCGGCGTACCGTGGGCGGCTCACGGTATGGTCGCCGCTGGTGGCGGGCGTCGTCGCGTTGTTGATCGGATGGATCGCGGTGCAGCTGCGTCGGCTGGAACTCGCGTCCGCATTGCACTGCGGCGTGCCGAAGAGCGCGATGGTCGTCGGCGTGCTGGTCGAGACGAGCGTGTGGGCACTGATCGCGATCGTCACGTGCATGCCGGTGTTGGCGTGGATGTGGCTGGAGAACACGGACACGGACGCGATGGTGCTCACCGACACGCTGCTGCGCGTGCCGGTGGCGGTGTACGTCGGTGTGCTGGTCGGCGCGCTGGCGCGTGCAGGCACGATCAGGGAGCGGCAGCTGTTCCGGTACTTCAAGAACCGGTGACGGGACGGATGAGCTCGAGGTCATTACACTGGTGGGTATGGCTGATTTTCTCGATGTGCTGACCTCGCATGTCTCCAAGTCCGTTTCCGAGGGCGTTGCCGATGGTGGTGACGAGTCGGTCGCCGGGCGTTCGGATGCCCGTGCGCTGCTCACGCGGGTCGCGTTCGAGTCGCTTGCCGACGGATTGTCCGACGATCGCGTGGCGTCGATGCTGCGCGTTGTGGGATGGGATGGCGATGTCCCCTGTTTCGCGATCGCGGGACGACCGGCCGTGAACGCTGCGGCGACCATGCAGGCGGTGAATCAGGCGGTCGCCGATCTGGGCGGCGAATCGCCCGTATGCGGCGTGCGGGACGGCGTCGTGGCCGCGGTGATCCGCATCGAGGCGGCCGTGCGGCCGGAGGTCGTGTGCACGGCGGTATCGCCTGCGTTCGCAGGCGGCACCGGCAAGGTCACCGACGACGATGCCGTTGACGGCGCCACGGTATCCGATGAGAACGCCGTCGCGCCATCGCCGCTCTGCCTGGGACCGGTGCGTCACGGCGTTGCGGGTGCCGCGGCGACGCTGGGCGCGGCATTGACCACGCTGCAGGCGGCACCGGCATTGGCGTCCGGGTCGCTCGCCGGTGACGGCACCGGTGTCACCGGAGCACGCACGGCGCGCCCCGTACGAGGCGTCACGCTGCTGCGCGCGGAGGATGCGCTGCCGGAACGCGCACTGCTCGGCGATCCGGACGCGCGACGCGAACTGGTCGACGTGGTGTACGGGTCGCTCGCCGGCACCAATCCCGATGATCCGACGATGCTCACCGTCTCCACGTTCCTCGCCTCCGGCGGATCGCTCGAAACCACCGCGCGCACGCTCAACGTGCATCCGAACACGGTGCGCTATCGCCTGAAGCGTGCGGCCGACTCCACCGGCTGGGACGCCACCGACCCACGCGAGGCCTACGTCCTCACCACCGCCATCGCCCTGGGCCGCATGCACGCGGCATAGCGAGGGTCGCGGACCGAGACTTCTTCAACTGATTTGTGAGAAATTCAAGGGCTTCGTCCACATCGATCATTCCGCTGGACAGTATGATGCACATTCGCATACCAATGAAGTAAGTCGACGCACATAGGTGTACGTCGAATGACAACTAAGGTTGCGACATGGATTATGATATGGAAGAACCCATCATCCTGCGCAGTGCACGCAAGCCGCACGTCATGGGCGGCCGGACGGTACCCCCGGTACCCGTGTCAGTCATTCTGCACGCGTATGCGCACAGTCAGGAGGTGGGGATAAATGCTCACCGTGATCCGCCGACGTACATGGTCGTCGGTCCGGATCCACAAGGTAACCGACTATATGAGATCGGTTACTTTGAAGCCTCGGCTGGAGCTGACGCTGGCAGAATCATGATCTGCCATGCGATGCCGGCCAGACCGACGTATCAGATCATGTATTGGAACGCGATGAAGGGGTGACGATGATGCAGGTAACAACGGATCACGATCATGATGACAATGATCAGCTCGTATATGACCGTGAATACTACGAACAGTTGGGTGAGGAGCTCGATAAGGAGATGATGGACTCCGACTATCCGGAACCCATCGATCTCGCCGATGACCCGAATCCGGCAGCACGCCTAAAACGACTCGTATACCAACGGCAGGTCTTCGAACGTGAGAACAAAAGACGCACGGTTGAAATCGTCGAGGAACTGCGACGTCGCGGCAACTCGTGGAGTGCGATAGGCAAATTGATGAATATCAGTGGCGAGGCAGTCCGCAAACAATACAGCCGGTGACCTATCGAATTATGAGAGCGCCGGACGCTGAGGTGTGCTCAGCGTCCGGCGCTCTCATATGTTCCGATCAGTCCGTTACTTGCGGACCGACGGCCGCATCACCGATCGAAATGATCGAAATCAGGCGATGGAGGCCGGGTCGACCGGGATGCCGGGGGCCATCGTGGAGGTGATGGTGGCCTTGGTGACGTAGCGGCCCTTGACGGTGGACGGCTTGAGACGCTTGACCTCTTCGGCCACGGCGCGGAAGTTCTCGTCCAGAGCCTTCTCCTCGAAGGAGGCCTTGCCGATCAGGAAGGAGAGGTTGCCGTGCTTGTCGACACGGAACTCGATCTTACCGCCCTTGATGTCCTTGACGGCCTTGGCCACGTCCATGGTGACGGTGCCGGTCTTCGGGTTCGGCATGAGGCCACGCGGACCGAGCACACGACCGAGGCGGCCGACCTTGCCCATCATGTCCGGGGTGGCGACGACGGAGTCGAAGTCGAGGAAGCCATCCTGCACCTTGGCGATCAGGTCGTCATCACCGACGATGTCGGCGCCGGCTTCCTGAGCGGCGGTGGCCTGCGGGCCACGGGCGAACACCAGGACGCGGACCGTCTTACCGGTGCCGTTCGGCAGGCTGACGGTGCCGCGGACCAGCTGGTCGGCCTTGCGCGGGTCAACGTTCAGGCGCAGCACAGCCTCGACGGTCTCGTCGAAGTTGCGGGTCGGCATGCTCTTGAGCAGCGCGATGGCCTGGTCGGGGGTGTACAGGTTGTTGCGATCGACCTTCTCGGCCGCCTCGCGGTACTTCTTGGAATGCTTAGCCATCTGTCCTTCTCCTTATCAGTCGGTCACCGTGATGCCCATGGAACGGGCGGTACCTTCGATGATCTTCATGCCAGCTTCGATATCACGAGCGGACAGGTCGGGCATCTTCACCTCGGCGATTTCGCGGACCTGAGCCTTGGTGACGGAGCCGACCTTGTGGGTCAGCGGGTTCTCGGTGCCCTTCTCGATACCGGCGGCCTTGAGCAGCAGAGCCGCTGCCGGCGGGGTCTTGAGGACGAAGGTGAAGGAACGATCTTCGTACACGGTGATCTCAACCGGGATCACCTGGCCCATCTTGTCCTGCGTCTGGGCGTTGTACGCCTTGCAGAAGTCCATGATGTTGACGCCGTGCGAACCAAGGGCAGGACCCAGCGGCGGGGCCGGGTTGGCCTTGCCAGCCTGAATCTGCAGCTTGATCAGCGCGGAGACTTTCTTCTTGGGAGCCATGTTATGGTTCTTCTTTCTATAACGCGGTGCTACCGGTCGCCGCACATGAAACGGTGACGATTCGGCCCAAGCCGGACGTCGCACGGATCCGCGCGGTCTCCTCCCGCAACTTATATTGCTGTGCTGTGCTAGCGGGTCTCCCCTCCAGACACGAACTTTCTAATTCTGCCACCGCGGCACGACGGCCGACACGCCGATACAACGCAGAAATCCCCACACAATGTGTGGGGATTTCCTACAAGCTCTTGAAATTCGTCGACGTGTGCGGAGAACGCCGTCCGAAACCGAAGGCGTACGAAGGTACGTCGAGGCTGAGGAAAGGGGTTATACGCTCCGTCGACGGATTGCAGGCAGGTTTCAGTCGAGCTTCTCGACCTGATCGAAGCCCAGCTCCACCGGCGTATCGCGGCCGAAGATGGACACGAGCACAGTGAGCTTCTGCGTGGTGGGCTCGACGTCGGAGACGACGGCGGCCATCGTGGCGAAGGGGCCGTCGGTAACGGTGACCTGATCGCCGACCGCGTAGGAGACCTCGACGGTGCGCTTCTTGGCGGCGGCAGGCTTGTCGCCGGCCTTCTTGAGCGCCTCGGAGGCGATCATCGGAGCCATCATCTCGACGACTTCCTTGCGGGTGAGCGGAGCCGGATCCTTGGTCGGGCCAACGAAGCCGGTGACGCCTTCGGTCTCGCGCACGATGCGGCGGGCGTTCTCATCGGGCCACATGCGGATGAGGACGTAACCGGGAACGCGGACGCGGGTGATGACCTTCTTGCCCTTCTCGGTATGCTTCTCGACCTCTTCTATCGGCACTTCGATCTGGAAGATCTTGTCTTCGAGACCGAAGGACTGAATACGGGATTCGACGTTGGTCTTCACACGCTTCTCATAACCGGAGTAGGTGTGCAGCACGTACCACTTGCCCTCGAGAGTGCGCAGCGAGGCGGCGAACTCGTCGATGGCGGCCTGACCGGCATCGGTGGTTTCGGCCTGCTCGGACTCGTTGGTCTCGCTCTCCTCGTCATCATCGAGGCTGACCGAGGACTCGGAAGAGGATTCAGCGGAGGCGACAGGAGCGTCCTGAACGGACGGGGCCTCGGTTTCGACAGAGGAATCACCCTTGGCGGAGTCCGCAACCGAAGCGGTCTCCTCGGCAGCAGGGGCGGCCGGAACGTCAGCCGGTTCGTTCTCCAGCAGGTCGGGCATCGCGTCGATGCTATCGAAATTCACTTCATCGCTCATGCGTTTTTCACCTTCGGGTGTACTAGGGGTCGTTACTGGAGGATCAGCCGAACACCCACAGCGTGGCCTTGACCAGGCCGAAGTCCATGCCGGTGACCAGAGCCATCAGCAGCAGCACGAAGATGAACACGGCAAGGGACCAGAAGAACAGTTCCTTGGCAGTAGGGGTCACAACCTTGCGAAGCTCGTCGATGATCTGCTTGATGAACAGACCGATGCGCATGAAGACATTCGGCTTAATGGCCTTTTCATTGCTAGCCTTCGCCATATCCATCCTTCGCTTGGGGTATTCGTCAGAAACTTGGCAGGGAAGGCGGGACTCGAACCCACAACCTACGGTTTTGGAGACCGTTGCGCTACCAATTGCGCCACTTCCCTAGGTGAACTTCACCTCGGCTCCACGTTCCGGAAGAACGCTTCGCCACGGCGAAAACCGCCAAGTCGGTATATTAGCGAATGACTTCCGATTACACAAATCGCGTGTCGCACGGCGTGGCGCGACACGCGATAAGTACCGAAATCGGCTTCATACCAACGTTTTGCGGCAATTGAGACGAATCACGCCTCGACGTAGGCCTTCATGCGACGCATGCCCTCGGCGAGCTGGTCGTCGGCCAGCGCGTAGGAGAATCGCAGGTAGCCGGGCGCGCCGAACGCCTCGCCGGGGACGGCGGCGACGTGCGCCTCGTCAAGCAGGGCGGCGGCGAAATCGGACGACGTGGCCGACACGGTGCCGTTGGGGCCGAGCGGCCTGCCCAGCAGCTCGCGGATGTCGGCGAACGCGTAGAACGCGCCGGTCGGGGTCGGGCAGTGCACGCCCTCGATGTCGTTCAACGCGGCGACGATGGCCTTGCGGCGCACGTCGAACGCCTCGCGCATGTGGTACACCTCGTCGAGCGGGCCGGAGACGGCCGCGATGGCGGCGCGCTGCGAGACGTTGGCGACGTTCGAGGTCATGTGGCCCTGCAGCTTGGCGGCGGCCTTGGCGACCGGCTCGGGGGCGATCAGCCAGCCGACGCGCCAGCCCGGCATCGCGTACGTCTTGGCGACGCCGTTGAGGATGATGAGCTGGTCGCGCACCTCGGGCACTGCGGCGCCGATGTACGTGGTGTGCGCATCGTCGTAGTTGAGGTGCTCGTAGATCTCGTCGGTGATGACCCACACGTGGTGCTCGATCGCCCACTTCGCGATGCCCTCGATCGTCTCGGCGCTCCACACGGCGCCGGTCGGGTTGTTCGGGGAGGTGACGATGATCGCCTTCGTACGGTCGGTGCGGGCCGCCTCGATCGCGTCGAGATCGGGCTCGAAGCCACGCTCGGCGCCAGCGAAGACCTCGACCGGCTTGCCGCCGGCGAGCTTGACGGCCTCCGGGTAGCTGGTCCAGTACGGGGTGGGGATGATGACCTCGTCGCCCTCGTTGAGCAGGATCTGGAAGGTCGAGTAGACGGCCTGCTTGCCGCCATTGGTGACGACGACCTGTTCGGGGGCGACTTCGAAGCCGGAGTCGCGCAGCGTCTTGTCGGCGATCGCGCGACGCAGTTCGGGAAGGCCCGGGGTCGGCGTGTACTTGTAGTTCTTCGGGTCGCGGCATGCGGCGGCGGCCGCGTCGACGACGTAGTCCGGGGTCGGGAAGTTGGGTTCTCCGGCGCCGAAGCCGATGACGTCGAGTCCGGCGGCCTTCATGGCCTTCGCCTTGGAATCGACGGCAAGCGTGGCGCTCGGGGTCACATGGTTGATACGGTCGGAAAGAGTCTGCCATTGAGCCATAGTCATGGCTTCAAGGATAATCCGGGCGCGCGAGAAGCGCTAGACGAGGACGAGGTTGTCTCGGTGGACTAGGGGGTGGGTGAACTCGGGGCCGAGGATGCGCTTCAATTGCGCCGTGTTGCGGCCCAGCATACGTTCGATCTCCTCCGAATCGTAGCCGGCGAGGCCGCGTGCCAGATGCGTGCCGTCATCGCCGTCGACCCACACCGGGTCGCCGGCGGAGAACGCGCCGCGCACCTCGAGCGCGCCCGCGGCGAGCAGGGACGCCCTGCCTCCCCGCACGGCATGCGCCGCGCCGGAGTCGACGATGATCGTGCCGCGCGGCTCGGCCGCGAAGCCTATCCACAGACGGCGCGTGGACCCGCGGTGCTTGACCGGTGCGAACGCGGTGCCCACGGGATCGCCCATCAGCGCCGGGCCGGCGTTGCCCGCGCAGGTGAGCACGGTGGGGATGCCGGAGACGGCGGCCACGCGAGCCGCCTCCAGTTTGGTGACCATGCCGCCGGTGCCGACCTTCGAACCGGTGCCGCCGACCTTGACCTCGCCGAGCGCGTCCACGACGTTCGGCACGTAGCCGATGCGGTGCGCGCCCGGCTCGGAGGGCGGTGCCGTGTACAGGCCATCCACGTCGGTGAGCAGGACGAGCGCGTCAGCCCTCACGAGATTGGCGACGAGCGCAGAGAGGCGGTCGTTGTCGCCGAATCGGATCTCGTTGGAGGCCAGCGAGTCGTTCTCGTTGACGATCGGCACGACGCCCAGATCGAGCAGACGTCCGAGCGTGCGCTGCACGTTGCGGTACTGGGTGGCGCGGATCGTGTCCTCCGCGGTGATGAGAATCTGCCCCGCATGCACGCCGAAACGGCCGAACGCGGCCTCGTACTGCGCCATCAGCAGGCCCTGGCCGACGGATGCGGCCGCCTGCTGCGTGGCCACGTCCGTCGGACGCGAGTCGAAGCCGAGCGGGCCGAAACCGGCCGCGATCGCGCCCGAGGAGACGAGCACGACGCGCGCGCCCTGCCGATGCGTCTCGGCCAGCGCGGCGACCAGTGCGTTCAGGCGCGTGACGTCGAGGTGTCCGTTCGGATTGGTGAGCGAACTGGAGCCGACCTTGACGACGACGGTCTCCGCCTCGGCGATGCGCCGACGGATCTCGGCCTGCGATGGTGTGGACATATTCCCTCCTTGTGGTCGGGATTCTACTCCTGCCGTTCGCCGGAGTCGCCGGTGTTCCCGTCGTCGACGCTCTCGCCGCGGCCGAAGAGGCTGTTCTCGTCGTGGCGATCGTCGTCGATGGACGGGTCGGCCCAGTGGCCGGCCTGGCGTTCGGCCATCATCGCCTCGCGGACGGCGGCCTTCGCGTCCATCATCGCGTAGTATTCGCGACGACGCTCGGCGTTGGTGCGTCGACGGGCGCCCGGCGCGTCGGCCTCAAGACGCAGATCCGTGCCGCGCGCGCCGATCGGCGTGCCGTCGAGCAGCTCGCCGCCGGCCGCGATCGTCGGATCCCAGTCGAACTCGACCGCGCGATCGCCGCGGCCGATGCGGATCTCGTCGCCCGGCTTGGCGCCCTTGCGGCGCAGCTCGTCCTCGACGCCCAGCTTGGCCAGACGATCGGCCAGATAGCCGACGGCCTCGTCGTTGTCGAAGTTGGTCTGCTGCACCCAGCGTTCCGGCTTGCGGCCGATGACCTCGAACCAGAAGTCGCCGTTGCCGTTCTCCTTGCGTTCGATCGTGAAGTCGAGCGCGGTGCCGTTCTCGTCGGCGACGCGACGACGGCGACCCTTCTGCTCGAGCGGCTTGATGACAACGCGCGCCTCCTCCTCGGCGGCCTCGCGCCTGGCGACCTCCTCGCGCATCTTCCCGACCAGATCGGCCAGTGCGAAGTTGAGCTCCTTCAGGCCCTCGTGCGAGGCGGTGGAGATGATGAACACGCGCATGCCGCGCTTCTCGAACTCCGGCTTGACGAACTCGGCGAGCTCCTTGGCCTCCGGCACATCGACCTTGTTGAGGATGATGATGCGCGGACGCTCGGGAATCGGGATCGCGCCGAGCGGCAGCTCCAGCGAGCCCGCGTACTCGGCGAGCTCGTGCTCGAGCGCCTCGTAGTCGCTGATCGGGTCGCGGTCCGGTTCGAGCGTCGCGCAATCGATGACGTGCGCGATGATCTCGGTGCGCTCGATGTGGCGCAGGAACTCGAGTCCCAGTCCCTTGCCCTGGCTGGCGCCGGGGATCAGACCGGGCACGTCGGCGATGGTGTAGCGCCGATCGCCGGCGACGACCACGCCGAGGTTCGGCACGAGCGTGGTGAACGGATAGTCGGCGATCTTCGGCTTGGCGGCGCTCATCGCGGCGATCAGGCTCGACTTGCCGGCGGACGGGAAGCCCACCAGTGCGACGTCGGCGATCGACTTGAGCTCGAGGATCACGTCGCGCTCCTCGCCCAGCTCGCCGAGCAGGGCGAAACCGGGGGCGCGGCGGGTGCGGTTGGCCAGCGCGATGTTGCCCAGACCGCCGGCACCGCCCGCGGCGGCTACGTAGCGATCGCCCTCGTGACGCAGATCGGCGAGCTCCTCGCCGGGGCGCTTCGACTGGCCCTGCGCGCCCTTGGCGGCGAAGACGATGGTGCCGCACGGCACGGGCAGGATCAGGTCCTCGCCCTTGGAGCCGTCCTTGTTGTCGCCCAGACCCATCGTGCCGCTGGCGGCCGTGCGATGCGGCATGAAGCGGTAGTCGAGCAGACTGGTGGCGTTGCGGTCGGCCACGAAGATGACGGAACCGCCGTCACCGCCGTTGCCGCCGTTCGGACCGGCAAGCGGCTTGTACTTCTCGCGGCGGATGCCGGCGGAACCATTGCCGCCGTCGCCGCCCTTGACGTGGACGGTTACTCGATCCACAAAATCACTCATGATTTGCCTTTTCGTGTGTCGTTCCCCACATCTGCGCTTCTCGTGGGAAGTCGCCCGATGCATGGTCCGACACGCTCCGGGCCGCTCTGGCCAAGTCCTTACGGTCGGGCAACGCATCAGGCGACTTCCCACTTGCGTTGAGTGGGACAGTTGCGTTTGAGTCGATCCTTGGAAGCACGCGGATCGAGGAGAAAGAGAGGGGATATGAAAAAAGCCGCGTCCTAGGGGCGCGGCTTTTCGCTATCGCTGTGTTCAGGCGATGACGTCGACGACCTTGCGGTCACGACGGGTGCCGAACTTCACAGAGCCATCGGCGAGAGCGAACAGGGTGTGATCCTTGCCCATGCCGACGTTGTGGCCCGGGTGGAAGTTGGTGCCACGCTGGCGGACGATGATGTTGCCGGCGACGACGGCCTCGCCACCGAACTTCTTCACGCCGAGGTATTGAGGCTGCGAATCGCGACCGTTGCGCGAGCTGGACGCGCCCTTCTTATGTGCCATGATCGGTTCCTTTCAGTCAGTGTAAGCTTTGACGGAAAAATCAGGCGATCGCCGTGACCTTGACGGCGGTCAGCTTCTGACGGTGGCCCTTGCGACGGGCGACACCGGTCTTGTTCTTGTACTTCTGGATGTTGATCTTCGGGCCCTTGGCCTCGTCGTTCACGACCTCGGCCTTGACGGAGACCTTGGCCAGATCAGCGGCGGCCAGAGTGACGTTGGCGCCATCGACCACGAGCGCGACCGGGAACTCCACGGTATCGCCCTGCTTGGCGTCGAGACGGTTGACGAGGATGACGTCGCCGACCTCGACCTTTTCCTGATGGCCACCGGCCTTCACAATCGCGTACATAATCGTTCCTTTTATATTGGGGAAAGCTTATTGCCTGACGCTCTCGGATACGCCGAGCTCGCGGTCAGACACCGACAAACTAACTTACACTGACACGCGGACTAACGCAACCGCGTTTCATCCGCGTGTCATTCACGCCGGTTTGCCGTTCGGCGTGCTAGAGACCGGCCGTCGCCTTGAGTCGACGCTCAGTCGTCGATGTCCGCGTTGTTCGCGGCGACCGCGGCGGCGGCGATCTGCGCGAGCTTGGCCTTGACGTCCGGACGGGACCCTGCCGGCTCCGGCGCGGGCGTCGTGCCGCGGCCGTGCTTGTTCGTGCGCACGAACGGATCACCTCCACGCAACGCGTAGGGGTCATCGTACTCGGCGCTGACGATCGGCTTGTCGTGCAGGATGAAGCCGCGGCCCTTGCAGGTCGGGCACTCCTCGGAGAACGCCTCGACCAGACCCTGGCCGATGCGCTTGCGCGTCATCTGCACGAGGCCGAGCGAGGTGACCTCCGCCACCTGATGCTTGGTACGGTCTCGAGCCAGGCATTCGACGAGACGACGCAGCACGAGGTCGCGGTTGGCGGGCATCACCATGTCGACGTAATCGATCATGATCATGCCGCCGATGTCACGCAGACGCAGCTGACGCGCGATCTCCTCGCTCGCCTCGAGGTTGCATCGCGTGACCGTCTCCTCGAGCGACTTGCCGCGGCCGATGAACCGGCCGGTGTTCACGTCGATCGTGGTCATGGCCTCGGTGCGGTCGATGACGATCGAGCCGCCGGAGGGCAGGTAGACCTGACGCTCCATGCCCTTCCTCAACTGGGAGTCGATCTGCCACTTGTCGAACACGTCCTTGCCGTTGTGTTCGGCCGGATCCCACTTGACGAGCTTGTCCTTCAAGTCCGGGGCCATCGTCTCGAGGTACTCCTCGATGCGGTCGTAGACCTTGTCTCCCTCGACGATCAGCTGGCTGAAATCGTCGTTGAAGATGTCGCGCACCACGCGGATCGCGACGTCCGGCTCGCCCTGCAGGAGCTTGGGACGCTTGCCGTGCCAGAACTCCTCGCGCTTGGCGTTGATGCGGTTCCACTGACGCACCAGGCTCTCGAGATCCTTGACGATCGCGTCCTCGCTCGCACCCTCGGCCGCGGTGCGGATGATCACACCCATGTCCTTCGGCGCGATCTTCGCGACGATGTTCTTCAGACGCGCACGCTCACGCTCCGGCAGCTTGCGGCTCACGCCGGTCATGCCGCCGGACGGCACGAGCACGAGGAATCGGCCGGCGAGCGTGACCTGCGAGGTCAGACGGGCGCCCTTGTGACCGATCGGATCCTTGGTGACCTGCACGAGGACCGGATCGCCGGACTTGAACGCGAGTTCGATGCGGCGCGGCTGGCCCTCGAGGCGGGTCGCGTCCCAGTTGACCTCGCCGGCGTACAGCACGCCGTTGCGGGCCTGTCCGATGTCGACGAACGCGGCCTCCATGCTCGGCAGCACGTTCTGCACGCGGCCGAGATACACGTTGCCGACGGTCTGCACCTCCTGGATGTCGGACACGTAGTGCTCGACGAGGATGTTGTCCTCGACCACGGAGATCTGGGTGTGCTTCTCCTTCTCGCGTACGACCATCAGGCGTTCGACGTTCTCGCGGCGCGCGAGGAAGTCCTGTTCCATGATCTGCGACTGGCGGGAGCGCTCGCGGCGATTGTCGCGACGACGCTGCTTCTTGGCCTCGAGTCGGGTCGAGCCCTCCACGTCGGTGATCTCGTCGATGTACTGCTGCTTGCGGGAGCGGCGGGAGATGATCTGCTCGTCGTCGTCCTGCGACTTGCCGCGGCGACGACGGCGACGCGTACGGGTGACGGTCTCCTCCTCGACAGGCTCCTCATCGCGATCGTCACGGTCGCGGTCACGATCGTCGCGATCCTCACGGTCCTCGCGGGATGCGCGACGATCCTCGATCGACTCGGACTTGCCGCGGCGACGACGGCGACGCGTACGGGTGCGTGGCTCCTCGTCGGCCGGCTCCTCGTCGTCGATCGGACGGTAGGAGATGTCGTCGAGCTCCAGGTCCTCCTCGATCTGTTCGACCTCGGCGGCGGCGCGACGCTCCTGCGCGTTGAGACGACGACTGCGGGTGCGCCGGCGCCCGGAGGCGTTCTCGTCGCCCTGATCGTCGGTGTTCTGCTGGTCGGCGGCGTCACGGCCGGCGTCGGGGCGGTCGTCACGGTTGGAACGACTCGCCTGGGCGTCATTCTGCTTGTCGTCCTGCTGGGAAGCGTTCTGACGGGCGGCGCGGGAACGCGTGCGGCGACGGGTCTCACGGCGCGAGGCGCGCGTCTCGTCGGCATCGTCGGAGCCGTTGTCGGAGGCGTTGTCGGACGAATCGTCATCGGCGTGGATGTCGATGATATCGATGTCATCGTCGTCATCGCGGCCGTGCGCGGGGATGACCGGCTCCTGGAACAGCAGCGAGGTCATCGGGCGGGAACGGCGCCCGCCGCGATCGCGCGAGATCTCATAATCGTCGTACTCGTCGCGATCGTCGTCACGGTCATAACGGTCATGGAACGGCAGTCCATCGAGCAGCTCCTCGGCGCGATCAAGATCGTCGTCGTCACGGCGACGGGACCGACGGGCCGGACGCGCGTCGTCATCGTCGAAATCGTCGGCATGGCGGACGCGGCGACGGCGGGTGGGGCGCTCGTCCTCATCGGAGGCGTCGACGATGGCGGGGGCACGGCGGACGCGAGACTTGCGGCGCGGCGACGGCGCATCATCGTCGGGGGTGTTGTCGGAGGCGGGGACGTCGGGGGTGTCGGGGACGTCGGACTGCGGCTCGGGCAGACGCGGCTCCTCGAACATCGCGGCGGAATGGTCCTCGACCTTCAGTTCGAGCGACACGCCGGCAGCACCGGCACCGCGCACGACGCGACGGCCGCGACGGCGGCGGGTCGTGGTCGGGGCGCCGTCCGAGCCTGCGGGGGTGTTCACGGCATTGGAATCGGCAGCGGCGTCATCGGAGCCGGTATTGGCATTGGATACGGTTGCATTCTGGGCGTCGACGTCGTCGACCCCATTGTTGTTCACAGCGGGCACGATGCTCCTCGTCCCGGCGTGCTGCATCACGTCGGACCTTATATATAAGGCCTCCACGGCTCTCACACCATGCTCTCACCATGGCCGCGCATCGCTTGCGCCCGCAGAAGCAATTCCTTCAAAGTCTGTGCGGCTCGGACGGCGGACACCGGCGCTCGCGCGGATCATAGGGCCACCCTGGATCCAGCTGCGAGGGGATCGACGCCATCTGGCACGTCGGCGGTTTGCAGAACCACCGCATTCAAGTATGCCACAACTTTTTCCCCGGGATCACCACGGACAACGTACTCAAGGTCCGAGGGTCGCCCGTTCCCATGCCGATCGGCGTACGGGGAACGGGGCCAACGCGCGCCTCACCCCGTTCCTCGTACGCCGGGGGCTCACCAGCGTACGGGGAATGGGGCCATCGCACGCCTCTCACCCGTATTCGTACGCCTGCGTCGCGGCAGCGTACGAATACGGGTGAGATCGGCCCCGAAGTCACGGGGAGCGTACGCTACGGCGACGTCAGCGTACGTTCCCCGTGGCATCGAGTCGGTTACCCACGATGTGCGTACGGCGTGTCATCCGCGCATCGGGCTGTGGACCTGGAACCGGGGGCCTGGACTTGGAACCGGGGCTGGCACCGGTACCTAGGACCTGGAACCGTTCGGTCGGCAATGGGGGTTCACAGTCAACGGGACGACGACAGCCACTCCCCCAGGATGTCGGTGAGGAGCGTGAGATCGGATTCGGGCATCTGCTCGTCGTGCTTGTGGGCGAGCAGCGGGTCGCCGGCGCCGAGGTTGACCGCCGGAATGCCAAGCTGGGAGAACCGGGCGACATCGGTCCAGCCGAGCTTGGCGAGCGGGTCGCGGCCGGCGCGCTCCTTGACGAGCCTCGCCAGGGAGACGGCCAGCGGCGCGTCCATGCCGGGGCGCGCGGACGGCGATTCGTCCTTCATCTCGATGCCGTAGCCCTCGAAGACGCCACCGGTGGCGGTGTGCTCGCCGTTGCCGAGCTCGGCGCCAGCGTCGGCGCCCATCATCAGGGCCTTGGCCTCGGCGAGCGACTTGTCGGGGGCGAACCGGTAGTTGACGTGGACGCGGCATTCGTCGGGGATGACGTTCGTGCCCTTGCCCCCGGAGATCAGCGTGGCGTTGAGACCTTCGCGATAGGTCAGGCCGTCCACCTCGACGTCGGCCGGCTCATAGGCGTTGAGGCGGTTCAGGATATCGGCGGCCTTGTGAATCGCGTTGACGCCCATCCATGCGCGTGCCGAGTGCGCGGCGACGCCGTGCGTGATCACGTCGAAGCGGATCGTGCCGTTGCAGCCGCCTTCGATGCCGCAGCTGGTCGGCTCGCCGATGATCGCGAAATCGCCGGTGATCCAGTCGGGGTGGGTCTCGACGACCTTCCTCAAGCCGTTCTTCTCGGCGGCGACCTCCTCGTGGTCATAGAAGACGAACGTGAGGTCGGCGTTCGGCGTGGTTTCGGGCGTGGCGCCGTCAAGGGTGGCGGCGAGGTAGAGCATCACCGCATCGGACGCCTTCATATCGGTGGCGCCGCGACCCCACAGGACGCGTTCGCCCGGATGGGCCTTTGCGATGTCCTCGCGGATCAGCGGGTCGCCTGGTTCCAGCCAGCGCGGCGGGAAGTTGTCGATGACCGGGACGACGTCGATGTGTCCGGCGAGGATCACACGCCGCTCGAGACCGAAGTCGGTGGAGGCGACGACGGTGTCGCCGTGGCGTCGGACGGCGAGGTGGGATTGCTGGCGCAGGAAGCGTTCGATCTCGTCGGCGAGCGGGGTCTCGTAGTCGCTCACCGAGTAGGCGGTCATGATCTGGGCGAGGATCGTCGCGATGGCCTCGGCGCGCGGAGCCGAAGGGTCGAGGGTGATGGGGGTGGCGGTGTCGCGCGCGAGGGCGGCCTTCGGGTCGGCGGCCTTATCGGCCGTGGTGTTCGTATCGTTCGTCATAGCCGCGATTCTAGTATCCCGAGCCGGAATTTGTTCGCGAATCGACTACCCCTCAGACCGCTTCGCGGGCCAGCTCGTCCTGCAAATTAAGGACGCGCTGCGCGCGGCGTTCTGCTGACTCACCTGTCGGCTCGCACGTTGCCTACAAACGACTCTGTCGTTTGCTCCACGGCAACGTCCTGACAAGGGGATCCAGAGCGCCCGGCTCGCGGACGGAGTCCACGAACGGGTTCGAGGACCGGTCAGTGAGATACGGCGGACGAATGCATGGCGATGTGCGAGTATGGGAAGCCGATAAGGGAGGAACATGCCAGGTCTACTAAGCGCGATGCAGGGCTTCTGCGTCATCGGCATCGTCATCTTCGTGGGATACGTGGCGGCGCGTATGCGCATCGGCGGCCCGAGCGCGCAGATGGTGCTCAATCGGTTCTCGTTCTTCGTGTCGAGTCCGTGTCTGATGTTCGCGATCCTCTCCAAGGAGCCGATCTTCGACATCTTCCACCCGTCGATCATCGTGGCGTTCCTGTCGGCGATGCTCATCGGCGTGGTGTTCCTCGTGCTCAATCGCATGTTCTTCCACATGAACGCGGCCGACGCGACGATCGGCGCGCTCAACTCGCTGTACCTCAACTCGAACAACATCGGCCTGCCGATCGCCACGTACATCCTCGGCAACGGCGCGCTGGTCGCCCCGATCCTGGTGATGCAGCAGGCGCTGTTCACGCCGATCGGCCTGACCGCGCTGGACGTGTTCACCAAGGGCAAGGTGTCGGTCAAGGAGATCGCGAAGCAGCCGCTGCATCAGCCGTTGCTCATCGGATCGCTGCTGGGCATCGCGCTGTCGGCTGTCAACGCGAAGACCGGATGGTTCATTCCGAACTACCTATACGACCCGATCAACATGATCGGCGAGTCGGCGGTGCCGATGATCCTCATGGCGTTCGGCATGTCGCTGCACGGCACGAAGCCACTGCAGCAGAAGGGCGATCGCCCGGCGATCTTCACCGTGGCGATCCTCAAGAACATCGTGATGCCGATCATCGCGTTCCTGCTCGCCTACTTCATGATGGGCTTCCGCGGACCGGAGCTGTACGCGTGCGTGGTGCTCGCCGCCCTGCCGACCGGCCAGAACGTGTACAACTACGCGGCCCGCTACAACGTGGGATTGACCTTCGCGCGCGACGGCATCCTGATGAGCACGCTGACGAGCCCGGTGTTCATCGCGGTGATCGCGTTCCTGCTGAGCTAAGCGGAAGACCGACCAGCCCAATGGCCTCGTTCAACGACGCCACAACCGGACATCCCATGTCGCGTGGAAGCGGTACGCGCGCGCACGCCTCCACGCCGACCGCATGGGCGCCGGCGGCGAACGCGGCCGTCAGTCCGCTCGCGGAATCCTCGAAGACGAGACAATCGCGCGGGTCCACACCGGCGAGGCGTGCGCCCGCAAGATAGGGAGCGGGGTCGGGTTTATGCGCGAGACCGTCGTCGCCGGCGACAAGTCCCACGAACACGCCGTCCGGCGCGGCGGCGATGACGCGTTCGCCGAGCGATCGCGGCGAGCCGGTGACGAGGACGGAGGGGATGCCGGCCCCGCGCAGGGCGAGCATCATCGCCCATGCGCCCGGCGTCCACGGCACGCCAGCCGCATGGCGGACGGCACCGGCCTCGTACATCGCCGTCACATCGTCGATGAGCTCGCGGATGATGCGATCGGCATCGAGCGGCACGCCCGCCTCGCGCAGCACGCGCGCGCATACTGGCAACGGAGCCGCGGTCATCGCGCGGCTCAACGCGTCGTTCCATGTGACGCCGTGGCGTTCGGCGCACCGGCGTTCGGCCGCCACCCACATCGGATCGGAGTCGACGAGCGTGCCGTCGAGATCCCACAGCACGGCCTGCGGCGTGAACCCGCCGGCCCCGCGCGAAAGCCCGCGGTCGGCCATCCCATTCGCGATTCCCATATCCTCACCATACCGTTCCGCCTGGCGCACGCCCGTCATGCTTGTGGCAGCAGCTCACGACCGGCGCAGCACGGACCTGCGCACCGGCACGATCTCCACCGATTCGAGCGCGGCGGTCTGCCCGTCGGAGCGTTCCGTGCGCGCAGCCATCGCGGATTCGACGTTCACGTTCGCACCCTCGCGGATCGGCGTGATCGTCAGGACGAGACGACCGCGTTCGGAGACGAGCAGGTCCACGCAATCGCGCAATCCCACCTCCCACACGTCGCCGTTCGCGAAATTGTCGTCGACGAGCGTGCCGCCGCACCACAGCCAGCCGATGTCGCAGTGACGTCACAGCGCCGTCACAGCGTGTGGCGGTTGGCGACCTCGTCGGCGAAGAGGTTCGCCTGGATGTGGCTCGGGTCAAGCCCGCGTGCCTCATCGAGGAAGCGTGCGGCCGCGGCCTTGTCGCCGGTGCCGATGTTGGCGAGCGCCATCAGGTACAGGCAGTGGGTGCGGTTCATCTTCGTGTAGTCGTTCTCGAAGATGAGGAAGTCGGGCAGCGAGACGGCGAAGTAGTCGATCTTGACCTGAGCGGACAGATGCTGCTCGCCGTAGTCGAGCAGACGGTAGAAGCGGGCGTTGGCAGGGCCCTCCTCGCCGAGCGCCTTGTGGGCGAGCCCCTGGAAGAGGATCATCTCGGCCGGCTGGTCGTTGTAGTACATCGCACCCTTCACCTCGTCGGGGCCGATCGTGGCCTGCCGGAATTCGGCGCGGGCCGTGTCCTCGTCGCCGAGTTCGCGTTCGACGACGCCCAGCAGGTAGTGGATATCGTTGTCCTTCTGGCCTTCGAGCTTGCCTTCGCCAAGGTTCTCCGGGTAGACGAGCGTCTTGACGAGCAGCTCCTTGGCGCGCTCCCAGTCGCCTGCGGCCATCGCGTCCTTGGCGAGCAACGTGAGCGCGATGCGGTACTGCGCGGTGATCTTGCCTTCGCCGCCCTCCCACGGGTGGAAGCGGCGCCGACCCATGAGCTCGTAGGCCTTCGCGTAGTTGCCGGTGAGGTTGAGCACGGTGAGGTATTCGATGTACAGGTCGTCGCGTTCGGCCACCACGTCGAGGTGACGCTCGAATTCGACAAGGCGCTGCGCGTAGGTCCATCCGATCTTGCGGTGCAGCTGGTCAAGTTCGAGGAACACGCGGGCGTCGGATTCGTCGAGTCGATACGCCTCTTCGATCTCGCGTTCGGCGGCCTTCGCGTCGCCGCGCTTGTTGTAGTAGGCGAGCGCGAGGTTGCGATGCACGGTCGGGAATGCGGGGTCGCGGTCGCGCGAACGCTCCCACAGTGCGATGGCCTTGTCCGCCTGGACCTTGTCGTAGTACAGGCATCCAAGGTAGTACGGGGCCTTCGCGCCGTTCACGGTCTCGATGGCGAGGTTCAGCGGGGCGATGTCCTCGAGCTTGTTCGGGAAGCAGTAGTCGGACGGGCAGGCTTCGGCCTCCTCGAATGCGGCGCGTGCCTCGTCTGCGCGGTCGAGCTGGAAGAGGTAGTAGCCCTTGTAGTAATTGACCATAGGCTGGCGTTGGTCGGCGAGATCGAGTAGCGCCAGCGCCTCCTCGTAGGCGCCGAACAGGGCGTAGTCGCGGGCGGTCTGCAGGTGGTTCTGGTGGAATCCGCGCATGAGTCGCGCGAGTTCAGCGCCGGTCTCGGCTGCCGCATCATCGTCGCCGGCGGCACGCGCGACGAGCACGCGCTCGTAGCCGGACACGAAGTCGAATGCGTCGACGCCGAGGTTCTCGTCGAGCGCCGCACGCGCCTCGTCAAAGCGTCCGAGCCGGCGCAGCAGGTACGCCTTGAGGCCGCGCGCCTTGATGTTCATCGTGTTGCGGGTCAGCGCGGTCTCCACGTAGTCGAGCGCGTCGGCGAGGTCGCTGCGGCGCGTGGCGATGGCGGCCATGTAGAGGAAGGCGCGTTCCTTCTGCGTGTCGTCCCATGTGGCCTTGTAGAACACATCGAACGCCTTGTCCATGTTGCCTTGGAGGAAGAGCGCAAGTCCGAGGTTGTAGTGCGGTTCGGAATCGTACGGCTGGGTGTTGTGCTTGGTGAGGCGCTTGATGGCGGTGCGGAAATGCTGCTCCGCGCCGGCGAAGTCGCCACGGCGTAGCAGGAGCCGGCCGTACGCGTTGTTGATGCGCGCATCGTCCGGATCGCGTTTGAGACCTTCGAGATAGTACGGGTCGGGCATGTAGGTGGCGTGACGGTACTGTTCGAGGTGCATGCCGGCGAGGAGCAGTTCCTCGTTGGTGAGGATGCGTTCCGGTTCGTCGGCGGCCTTCGCCGGTTCGGGCAGTTTCTCGATCTTCGCGGGCTGAGGCGTGTAGTCGATGAGCGTGCGCCCGTCGGCGGCGGTGACGGTGGCGGTCACGTCGCTTGCGGCGGCGTCGCCGGTCTCGAATTCGGCGCGCACGGTGTCGTTCGGGCTGAGACGTCCATTCCACGCGTACAGTGTGACACCCGTGCGGTCGTCGGTCACGGTGACGTGCGCATCGTCGAACACCTGCGTCGCGTACACGGTGACGCGGCCCTGTCCGACCTTGAGCCCCTGCGCTTCGATGCCTTCAGTCTCGCCGGCCGCGCCGAACGTGTCCTCCGGACCGATCTCCAAGTTGACGGCCGCTTCGATCGAGGCGTTCTTGACCTGGCCGACGGCCTTGTACGGCATGAAGTACTGAGTGAAGGTCTTGCCCTCGTACGGCTTGAGCCAGGTGAAATCAGGCTGGTTGTCGGTAAAGACGCCGGTCATGAGTTCGACGTACGGACCGTTCGTGTCGGTCAGGTTGCGGTCCCATGCGCGGCCGAAGTCGCCGTTGCCCCACGTCCACTGCTTCTTGCCCGGGGAGACGTGGTGGTCAGCCACGTGCAGGATACCGGCACCGACGCCGAAGTCGTAGCCGCCGACGAAGTTGTAGTCGGAGTGCGCGGCCATGTAGCTGGTCGGCACCGGCACGTTCTTGTAGCGTCCGATGTCGACGCCTTCGGAGTAGTCGTGCTTGTAGTAGGTTCCGGTGGCGATCGGGTAGCGGGAGACGTCGCGCTTGCCGTGATCCATAACGGCGGTCACGTCCGGCGGCATCACGGTCTTCGTGTGGTCGTTGACGGGCACGGCCGGGTTCGCCCACCACAGGAAGGTCTGCGGCAGGGCGGTGCCGTTGTACAGTTGCGCGGTGATCTCGATGTACGCCTTGCCGGGGTGGAGCGCGATCGTGGTGACGACCTGCGTGCCGTACATCTGGTCGGTGTCGTGGCATTGGACGGCCTTGCCGCCGTCGGCGAGATCCACGACCCTGTAGTCGACGGGCAGGTAGGTGGTGGGACGGTGGTGCTGCGGCCAGTTGAATTCGATGCCGCCGGAGATCCACGGTCCGGTCAGGCCCACAAGCGCGGGCTTGATGACGTCGTTGCGGTACACGAAGTCGTAGTCGTTGGTCTTATCCTTCGCGTACTGGATGCGTCCGCCGAGTTCGGGCAGGACAGTCACCTCGAGGTATTCGTTTTCGAGGATGACGGCCTTGTAGTCCTTGTCCTTCTTCTCGTCGCTGATGGTTTCGATGACGGGGTACGGGTAGACGCGCCCCGAGCTGCCCTGGTAGACGCGCTTCTCGATGAATTCGGGGTTCCTGTCCGCCGCTCCGATCTCGTAGGTGGGGATCGTGATGACGGTGTCCCTGATGGTCACGGCCATGGTGTTGCTCCTTCGTTGGATACTGCGGCCTTTCGCCTTTGCATGAGTAATGTGTTGATTACTTGCCTACAAGACTAAAGCGGATTTTCAATGATATTTGCTGTTTTCCTGCTTTCCAATATAGAAAAATTGCGGACGCAAAACCATGCGGCCGCAGGTACACTTAAGGAACACGCGAGCACACGAGAGAAGGAGACCCCGCATGAAACCGGCCGAACACGGCATCCTTAACGAGGGATCGGACTTCACCATCTACACGCCGAGCAAAACCGCGATACGGACCTTTCTCTACCCCCTGCGCGTCGGTTCGTTTCACTACGAGGCCGGATACCGGCAGGAGCGCAACTCCTTCGACAGCTTCCTGCTGATGGCGATCCGCCGAGGCTCGTTCGACGTCACCACACCGCGCGGCACGTCCCATGCCGCGAAGGGCGATTTCATACTGGTGGACTGCTATGAGTGGCATTCCTACGGTACCAACGAGCCGAGCGACGTGCTGTGGATGCATTTCGACGGCCCGACGGCGCGCGCCTACTACGAACTGATCACCTCCCGCCTCGGCACCGTGTTCGCGTTGAAGGACCCGGGTTATGCACTGACTCGCCTCGGCAACATCTATGGCACGTTCCATTCCGGCAAGCGCATTTCGGAACCGCAAATGGCGAAGTACATCACCGACATCCTCACCGAGTTCGCGATGGCGGCGGCCGATTCCGGCGCTTCGGAGCAACGCCAGCCGCACGCCATCGAGGATGTGCTCACCTACATCGCGAACCATCTGGCCGACCCGTTGCCGATCGGTGATCTCGCGTCCCTCGCCCATATGAGCGAATACCATTTCATTCGCGTCTTCAAGAAGGAGACCGGGTACACGCCGCACGCCTACATCGTGGACGCACGCATGCACGCCGCGAAGTACATGCTCATCAACTCGGACCTGCCGCTGAAACGACTGTGCGAAGAGTGCGGCTTCACCGATGCCAGTTCGTTCTGCGCCGCCTTCAAACGCAGGAACAACGTCTCCCCCATCGAATTCCGCCGTCAGGCGCGGCTACCCGCCACGACGGAGCAGCACCGGATCAGTGTCCGTTAGCCGCAAGAATCGCATCTGTTCTGCCCCGAATCGGACGCGATGCGTTATCGCCGAGTCGCAAGACGAATCACTTTTGAAACTTTTTATTTTTTTGATATTTTTGATTTCGGATGTGATAGACCTATCGGCAGACAGGGATGACACATGAGAAACGTTGCAAATCCATTCAAGCCGACCGCCGGAGGCGAACCCCCGCTGCTGATCGGACGACGCAAGGTCATTCGAGACTTCGAGAAGGGTCTCGACAACGGCGTGGGCGCACCGGGACGCATCATGCTCATCACTGGAGCGCGAGGCACGGGCAAAACCGTCATACTCACGGTCTTCGGAGACAAGGCGCGCGCACGGAAGTGGGACGTCATCGAGGAGACCGCCTCAGAGGGTCTATGCGAACGCATGGTCAACGAACTACGGGATCGGGATGGACTGCTTGACCGCCTTACCATCAAACCGTCGTTGAGTTTCGCCGGCGCAAGCGTCAGCCTCGGCGAGGCCGAGCTCACGCCGAAGCGCATGCCTGAGACCTTGCGTAAGGCGATGGCCGAACGCATCACCCTGCTGGAGAAGCACCACGCCGGACTGCTCATCTCCATCGATGAAACGCAGGCGGCCGACCGATCCGACATGATTGCCATTGCAACCGCCATCCAGCATCAGATCAGGGAGCGCCGCAACATCGCCATCGTGTTCGCCGGACTGCCGCAGATGGTCTCGGACCTGTTCAATGACGAGGTGATCACGTTCCTTCGTCGAGCGAAGATGAACGTACTGACCAGTATCCCCGTCGATGAGGTACGGGATGCATTCCGCACGACCTTCCATGATTCCGGCATGCACATCGATGAGCGGCAATTGCAGACGGCGGCCGCCGCCACATGCGGATACCCGTACATGATTCAGCTGGTCGGATACCACATCTGGGACGCGGCGGATATGCGCAATTCCGACGAAATCTCCGACGATGACGTCTCGCAGGGCATCGCCGAGGCAAGAATCGACCTCGACAACGCCGTCTGCATTCCGGAACTGCACGGACTGTCGAGGAACGACCGCGCATACCTCAAGGCCATGGCACAGTCCGACGGTCCTTCGTCGACAACGGCGGTGGCCGAGCGCATGGGTAAGACACCCAATTACGCGGCCACCTACCGCAAGCGGCTGCTCGACGCCTACGTAATCCGCGAAGTCGAACGAGGCGAGGTCGATTTCGCAGTGCCCTTCCTGCGAGAGTTTCTGCGGAGACATGGCGATGAGTGAAATGACGTCCGTCGCTCACCCGCCGCGGGGAATCATTTCTGAGGCTTCTGCTGTTTTCGTGGGTTGGTCGGCTGGGTGGGGTAGCCGGTTGTTGGATGCCCGGAACACTCGGTGCTTCGATTCGGCCCCGGCCTGTGCGACGGGGGTTTGTTCGAGCGAGTTGCGCAGGAGCTCCCTGAGCTGACAGGCCCGGTAGAGCCGTCCCCGTCGTGTCCGTTGCGCCTTCGTTCGCGTTGTCCGCTTGTCTCGTGGGATTCAGCGTGGAAAACGCCCACAATCGTGCTGAGTCCCCCGGATTCGCGGGACTCAGCACGATTGTGGGCGTTTTCGTCGCTGAGTCCCGCGGCTTGAACGCCTGCCCTGCGCCCGCCCGTCAGGCATGGAATAGCAATCATTGGAATTCCAACGTTTTGCGGCGGTGCCGACGAGGCGTTTCCGGTCCTGTGTTGGTGTGGGCGGGTGTGGTCGCGGGACTCAGCGCGACGATCGCGGGGAATCGCGCTGAGTCCCCCTGATTTACGGGACTCAGATGCGGAATCGGCTCTGGCTGCGCTGAGTCCCCCGCGGACTGCCGAAACGGACCATAGGACAGCGCGCAAATCAGCGGAATTCGGAATCAGGTAATGGAATGCCACCACTGGAATGCCGTCATTTCGGCAATGAAAAGCCCTCTTCCTAAAGCCCAACGGCAAACAGCCACCCACGAAAACAGCAATAGCGCCTCATTTCTCGACACCATATTTGTATGACAATTGTCATACAATCTCCTATACTGGAGAATCAGAGGATAACGAAATCGAGATACACCCTCACGCATTGAGACCGCACCATCTGACGCGCGAGCAGATCGAATCGGCTTCGACCAGCAGCGACGATCAATCGAACTGGTGTACGTCGAGACCGCCGATCCGCGGCCACTAGTCATACACGCCAATTTCCTTACCAGAGGATTCTTCAAGGAATGGAGTCAGGCATGAACAGGAAGCAGTACATCGCCAAAGACGGAACGCCCATTACCGACGATATGGTGGAACGCTGGGCCAGCGAAGCGGAACATGGATTCACGAATTCGACCCTGACACGCGAAGCCGACCCGTTTCCGCCAAGTCGCGTTGACATGCGCGCGCACACCATAAGAATCCCCGACGAACTGTGGCGACTGGTAGAGGCCGCGGCCAGTGCCAAGCACGTTACGCCAAGCGAATACACTCGACAGGCTTTGGGCGATAGTCTTGCGCAGTCAGGACTCACCCGCGAGCAGAAGGTTGCGATCTATGCACAGACGCACGGATTAACGCAGGCTGAAGCCGTGAACGCACTCATCGACAAGGCCCTGGCGTAGTTGAGGCGTAGCTGACGTATGCAGCGGCGCTCCGTCAATAATCAGCCAGCTGCCGCCATCACGTATCAGCAGAAAAGTGCCGGATGGGTATCGAAATTTTCGTTCCTGAGCGGTATGATGGGAGCATCGACTGGGGCTTCGCCGAACGGCGAGATCGGGTCGAGGCGTCGGGGCGAGGCAGCCTGCGGACGCGAACACGAATAGGCACAAGCAAGGAGGCTTCATGCTCAAAGGTATTCCGAAGATCATCCCGCCGGAACTGTTGAAGGTGCTGTGCGAGATGGGCCACGGCGATCAGCTGGTCATCGCGGACGGCAACTTCCCGGCCGAATCGATCGGCAAGAACGCGATCGTGGTGCGCATGGACGGCCACGGCGGCGACGAGATCCTCAAGGCGATCCTGACGGTCTTCCCGCTGGACACCTACGTGGACAAGCCGGCCACCCTGATGGAGAAGGTGCCGGGAGACACCGTCGCCACCCCGATCTGGGATGTGTACGCGGACCTCATCAAAGAGCACGACGAACGCGGCGCCGACGCGATCGGCTCCCTCGAGCGCTTCGCGTTCTACGAGCAGGCAAGGAAGGCGTACTGCGTGATCGCCAGCGGCGAATCGGCGCAATACGCGAACCTGATCCTGCAGAAGGGCGTCGTGTTCAACGCCGAATAGGCGGGTGGACGAATACGGGCAAGGCCCCTGTTCCGTTCGATTGTTTGGATCGGAGGGAACGGGGCCTTGATGATTTCAGCATCTTTGACTACCCCTCAGACCCGCTTCGCGGGCCGGCTCCCCTGACAAGGGGAGCCGAAAGAAAAGACAGGAGTCAGCTGTCGAGGATCTCCCGGATCGCGGCGTACTGGGCGTCGGTGAGCTGGACGGCGGGTTCACGGATCAGCGTGGAAATCGGCAACCCCTTGGCCTTGACGGCGCCCTTGATCGCGGAGACGAACAGGTCGGACTGGTCGTAGAGCGCCATCAGGTGGCTGATGCGCTGGGCGGAGCGGATCGCGGTGTTGTAGTCGCCCGCCTCGTACGCGGTGTGCAGGTTGGCGAAGGTCTCCGGCTCGACGTTGGTCATGCCGCAGATCACGCCGTCACCTCCGGAGACGCGGTTGACGAGATAGTACTCGTCGAATCCGGAGAACACGGCGAATCGCGGATTGACGGCCTTGACCGCGCGGATCACCTTGCGCGTGTGGCTGATCGTGTCGACCGTGTCCTTGATGCCGACGATGTTCGGATACTCGGCGGCGAGCTCTGCCACGAGCTCCGGCGTCAGGTCGGAGCCGGTGCGCGGCGGGAAGTTGTAGAGGATCACCGGAATGTCGACAGCACTCGCGACCGCGCCGAAGTACGCCTTCGCGCCGCCCGCGGTGGGGCCGAAGTAGTACGGCGAGACGACGACGAGCGCGTCGACGCCACTGGCCTCGGCGGTGCGGGAGAAGTCGAGCACCTTGTCGATGTTCGTGTCGCCCACGCCGGCGAACACCTTGATGCGTCCGCCCACGTGACGCACGACGAAGTCGACGACCTCCTTCTTCACGTCGAGCGGGAAGGCGTAGAACTCGCCGATGCTGCCGAAGATCAGCACGCCGTTGACGCCCGCCTCGATGAGGTGGTCGAGATGTCTACCCCAGTTCTCGTAGTCGATGGAGCCATCGTCCCTGGTGATGGTGATGGAGGGGCAGATGATGCCCGAGAATACGGCGTTGTCCGTCATGTGATTCCTTTCAATATGCGTCACTATGCGCCAACATGCGCCGAGGGGCGGCGGAACATCGGTTCCAACCGCCCCTCGGCACCGAATGGTTATGCAATGGTTACATGGTTATATATACAGGCTACGCCTCGATGCCGTAGGCGCGGCGGGCGTTGTTCGCGAAGAAGTCCTCGTCCTCGCCGAACGTGTCCAGCATGAGCTGGAAATGCGCGGCGAAGGTCGAGTTCAGTTCCACGACCGGCCAGTTGGAGCTGTACAGCACCTTCTTCGGTCCGAACGTGTCACGCACGTACTTCACGATATCCGGGTCGACCGGGTTGTCTCCCGAGACCTTGATGTAGGAGTTCGGCAGCCCCGCGAGCGCGGTGAGCGCGGCCTTCGTATCGTCGTCGAGCCCCGGCGCGTTGCCGAGGTGGTCGACGATCACCGTGACCTGCGGCACCTGGCTGAACGCCTTGGCCATGTCGGGCAGTTCGGCGCCGCGATTGCACAGTTCGAACGGCAGCCCCTTGTCGGCCATCGCCTCGAGTCCTTCGATGAACGAGGTTTCGAGGCAGCGGCCGCGCGGTTCGGAGTCGACGTGGAGCGGTTCGCGGATGCCGTCGGCGTTGATCGGGATGCGCATCCAGGGACTCACGTCGCTGCGGAGCATGCGCTTGAGGATCTTCGGGGACGGGTTGTCGAACAGGAGGCGATCCTCGAGCTCGTGGTCGGCCGCGTCGACCTCCACGTACACGCCGCCGAGGAAGTCGACGCCGAACTTTGCGTATTCGGCTTCGAGGTCCTCGACCGTGTACTTGTGCTGGAGGGCGGGCAGTCCCGCGAGCCACGGCAGATCCTGCGTGTCCGGATCCCAGATGTGGAAGTGGGAGTCGATGACCTTCAATGCCATGATGGTGGCCTTACCTTTCGATCAAGCGATCAGAGTCCAGCCGATCAGGCTTCTTCCTTGAGGCCGATCTTGCAGCCCCAGAAGGCGTACCAGACCAGGAACAGGAACAGCGGGACGGTGCACCAGAGCATGACGTTCATGCCGCCGGCATCGGTGATCGCGCCGTAGATGAGCGGGATGATCGCGCCGCCGACGATGGACATCGTGATCAGGCTGGAGCCGGTCTTGGCCGCGGCGCCCTTGAGGTGGGACAGGGCGAGGGCGAAGATCGTGCCGTAGGCGATGGACATGAAGAAGTACAGGGCGATGAACGTGATGACCGAGACCTTGCCCAGGCCCATGGCGGTGAGGATCACGAGGATCGTGGCACCGATCATGTAGACGCCGAGGATCTTGCCCGGGTGGAACTTGGTCATGAACGGGGTGGTGACGAATCGGCCGATCGCGAACATCAGGGTGAGGATGGCGAGGAACGTGGCGGCCGTACCGGCGCTCATGCCCTCCCACTGCTGCTGCGCGAAGGTGGAGAACGTGGAGAAGCCGATGGTCTGCAGACCCACATACACGAATTCGGCGATGACGCCGAGGACGACCCACGGCTTCTTGAGCAGGGCGCCGATCGAGCTGTCCTGACTCGAGCCGCCGGCGGCCTCCTCCTCGTCGCCCGGAGGCGAGGGGAGCTTGGCGAAGACGAACACGGCGAGCACGACCGCGAGAATGATGCCGATGACGATGTAGAACATGCGGGTCTGGCCCATGAAGGCGACCTTGGCCTCGTCAAAACCGGGATCGCCCCTCTTGACGGATGCGGTGTTGCCGAGGATCATGCCGAGGATCAGCGGGCTGACGACCGAGCCGACCGCGTTGAAGCTCTGGGCGAGGTTGAGGCGGAACGATTCGCCCTTCTCATCGCCGAGCTTGGTGATGTACGGGTTGCAGTTCGCCTCGAGGGAGGCCGCGCCGAGGGCGATGACGAACATCGCGAACAGGAACAGGCCGTAGCTGAGCGAAGTGGTGGCGGGGATGGTCAGGAACGCGCCGATCACGAAGAAGATCAGGCCGCAGATCATGCCGCCCTTGTAGCCGAAGCGCTTGGCGACCATCGTCGCCGGGATCGCCATCACGAAGTAGGCGCCAAAGTAGGCGACCTGGAGCAGCGAGGACTCGGTGCTGTTGAGATTGAGGTAGACGGCAAACGGATCACGGATGGCGCTGACGAGGTTCATCGCCAGACCCCAGATGAAGAACAGCAGCGTGACCAGCGCGAACGCGATGATCCAGGTCTTGCCGCCCGAGGTCTTCGACGCCGATGTCGAGGAGGATGGGGATGACATGGTTCTTTCCCTTTCTTTTCTTAACTTATTGACTTCTATATGCCACACGGTAAGAGGCACAGCCCCGGGTGGGGCCGTGCCATTATAACGGGCTTGAAACGGTCTTCATCGAACCGTTTCGCCGGTGTCGTCAGCTCAGGGCGCGGTCGAGGTGGACGTAGCCGCCGTCGACGAAGACCCACTGGCCGGTGGTGTGGCTTGAACGGTCGGAGAGCAGGAACGCGGCCTCGTTGCCGATCTCCTCGGGGGTGGTCATGCGGTGCTCCAGCGGGATCTTGTCGGTGATGAGGGACAGACGCGCCTGCTGGGCGGCCTCGTCGCCGAAGGTCTTGATCCAGTTGGCGTACAGCGGGGTCCAGCATTCGGAGACGACGATGGCGTTGACGCGCACGCGGTCATTGACGAGAGCGGCGGCCCATTCGCGCGTCAGTCCCAGGATCGCGCCCTTGGCGGCCGCGTAGGCGCTGGTCTTGCCCTGGCCGGTCAGGGCGGTCTTCGAGGCGATGTTCACGATCGCCCCGTGGCTTTCCTTCAGGTAGGCCACCGCGGCGTGGACGAGCTCGTAGTAGTGGGTGAGGTTGCCGTGGATCGACTTCTCGAACTCCTGCCAGCTGGTGGTCTCAAGGTCCTTGTTGTCGTTCTTGCCGGCGTTGTTGACGATGCCGTCGATGTGGCCGTACTTCTTGTACGTCTCCTCGACGATCGGCGCGATCTTGTCGGTGTCGTTCAGGTCGAGCAGGTGCACGTCGTAGTTGGTCGTGTACTGTTCGATGTCCTTCTTGAACTCCTCGAGCGCGTCGTCCGAACGGTTGATGACCACCGGAATCGCACCCTCCTGGGCCAGCTGCAGGGTGATGCCCTTGCCGATGCCCTTGAAGCCGCCGGTGATGATGATGACCTTGCCTTCGAGATGCAGATCCATGGGAACTCCTTCGTCCATCCTTATGCTGCGGTTGCGTGCATGTGGACCATATGTGACCCCGTGCACGCCCGTCCGGGGCTGCGGCGCCCCGGACGGATTGTTGTCTGCGGTTGTGTTCAGTTATGTTCAGTTATGGGTATGTTCAGTTATGCCCCGCCCGAGGACGGGAAGTGTGATGGTTACGGCGATTCAGCCCTTGTACAGGTACTTCTCCGCCGTTTCGAGCGTCATCTCGGTGCCGTTGCCCGGGGCGAGGGGCGCGACGTAGTTGCCGTTCCTGATCTCGGTCGGGTGGACGAAATGCTCGTGCTGGTTGTCGACGTATTCGATCATGCGACCGTCCATCGTGCCGGAGACGGCGACGTAGTCGAACATCGCGAAATGGCATACGGCCTCGCACAGGCCCACGCCGCCCGCGTGCGGGCAGACGGGCTTGTTGAACTTGCGTGCCATCAGGTATTCGAGGACGATCTCCTGCGGGCCGGCGACGCGCGTGGCGTCGATCTGCATGATGCCGAACGCGTTGGCCTGCAGGTACTGCTTGTAGAGGATGCGGCTCTGCATCTGCTCGCCGGTGGCCACCGGAATCGGGTTGATGGCGCGGGCGATCGTCGCGTGACCGATCACGTCGTCCGGGCTGGTCGGCTCCTCGACCCACGCGAGGTCGAAATCGTGGAACTTGTTGATCCATGCGATGGCGGTGGGCACGTCCCACACCTGGTTCGCGTCGACGGCGAGACGCACGTCCGGACCGATCGCCTCGCGGGCCTTGGCGAGACGGCGAAGATCGTCGTCGATGTTGTGACCGACCTTGAGCTTGATCTGCTTGAAGCCCTTGACTTCGGTCTCCTCCTTGGCGAGCGCGACCATCTTCTCGTCGGAGTAGCCGAGCCAGCCTGCGGCGGTGGAGTAGCCGGGGTAGCCGACCTCCTTGAGGTGGGCGATGCGTTCGGCCTTGCCCTTCTGGCCCTCTTCAAGGATCTCGATGGCCTCCCGGGGCGTCAGGGCGTCGGTCAGGTAGCGGAAGTCGAGCGTGGCGACGAGCTCCTCGGGCTCCATTTCGGACAGGAGCAGCCATAGCGGCTTGCCGGCGCGCTTGGCCTTGATGTCCCACAGCGCGGAGAGCACGGCGCCGATGGCCATGTGCTCGACGCCCTTCTCGGGGCCGAGCCAGCGCAGCTGGGAGTCGTGGACGAACAGGTCCCAGGCGATGCGCATGTTGTCGAGCAGCTCCTCGACGTTGCGGCCGATGAGCACCTGCGACATCGATTCGATGGCCTTGCACACCACGTCGTTGCCGCGTCCGATGGTGAACACGAAGCCGACGCCCTTGATGCCGTCGTCGGCGGAGGTGGAGATCTCGACGTATGCGGACGAGTAGTCGGGATCGGGGTTCATCGCGTCCGATCCGGACAGCGTGGTCGACGTGGGGAATCGGAAATCGTAGGTCTTGACCTGGGTGATCGTACTCATGTGTTCGGGCTCCTTTGCCTTGCTGACCGTTGGTTTCAGGATAATCGCGAAACGCGAAAAGTGCAATGCGACTCACGAAATTTTTGTCAGAAAAAATGAAGAAACAGGAAAAACGCGAAAAACCGTGAACTGATACGTAATAATGGATACACCACCGAACATCCACCGCAATCGGACTATCCTCGAACACTGAATGAAGTACAGGTATCCGGGCGAAGTCAGGAAGTGCGGGGGCAATAACCGAGATAACAGAACAGAACCGAATGCAAAGGAGGGGATCATGGACGATGATGCCCGCGACGACTCCCCCAAACTCAAGGTCAGCGAACTGGCCCAGTTGATCGGCGTCTCCGCGTCGACCGTATCGAAGGTGATCAACGGCCGCCCGGGCGTCTCCGACGAGACGCGACGCCAGGTCGAGAAGGTGCTGCACGAGCACGGATACTCGCGCCCGCTGGTGAGCACGAAGCTCTCCCCCACCATCGAACTGGTGGTGGAGTACATCGCGCACAACGGCACGATGGAACTCATCAAATACGCCTCGTACTGGGCGCAGCAGGCAGGACTCGCCATCACGGTGACGCAGACCAACAACGGCGACGCCACCGAGGAGTGCTTCCGCGGCATCATCGACCGCAACCCCCAGGGCGTGATCCTCCAGCAGATGGGCGGACTCAACGATCTGGCGAAGTCACTGCTCAGGACGCGCAACATCCCGGTCGTCGTCATCGACCCGATCGACACGGTCGACACGGACGTGATGAGCGTGGCGATCGACAACTGGACCGCCGGATACCAGGCCGCCAGACATCTGCTCTCGCTCGGACACCGACGCATCGGCGTGATCCGGGGCCCCAAGAGCCTGCAGACCGGACTGGCGCGATACAGCGGCTTCGAGGCGGCGCTCGAACAGGCGCACGTGCCGCTGCCGGAGGCGTATGTGCGTCAGGGCGACTACTTCCCCGCCGAATCGAGCTATCAGGCGGCGTGCGAGTTGATCGAGATGGGTGACGGATCGGGCGCGTCGGACGACGATCTCCCCCGCCCGACCGCGATCTTCTGCTGCAACGACCTGTCCGCGGTGAGCGCCTACCGCGCCGCCCGCGAGCACGGGCTGCACCTGCCGGACGATCTGTCGGTGATGGGCTTCGACGACATCTTCCCCTCGGAGTATCTCATGCCGTCGCTGACCAGCGTCCATCAGCCGTTCAGCGAGATCGCCCAGCGTGCGGTCCAGATGATCGTCGACACCCGCGAGGACCGCTCGACCGAAATGCACGTGATCCTGCCCACCCGCGTGGTGCCGCGCGAAAGCACGGTACCGCCGCGGGAGGCCTAGGCTTAAGGGGCTTTAAGGGGCTCCTCTACCTGCCCTGATAGGCGGCGGCCAGGGACTTCAGACGCGCCTCGAAACGCGGCCAGTCGGTCTTCATCGCGGTCAGGAGCTTCAGATCCGGCACACGGGTCAGCGGCATCCACGCGATCTCCATGCTTTCGTCGTCGTTCGCGTGCGGCAGGACGGCGCGGCCCGGCCGCTCGAACGCGAAGACCGTGGTGTAGGCCCACGGACCGTGGTCCTCACGGTAGGAGCCGACCACCTCGATGTCTTCAGGGGTGATGTTCGCCTCCTCGTAGCTTTCGCGCAGCGCGCCCTCGATCGGCGACTCGCCGTCGGCGGTGGCGCCGCCCGGAATGCCCCAGGTGCCGCCCTCGGCCGACCACTTCGCGCGATGCTGCATGACGACATGCGTCACCTCGCCGGTACACGGGTCGCGCCGGGCCAGCAGGATGCCGGAGGCGCCGTTGGTGCCCCAGTGCTTGCGGCCGCATGCGCAGTCGACCCAGCCATCGCCCGGCTGATGCACGTTCTCCTTCGGCGGCAGCTCCTTGCCGTCGGCGCCCAACACGCCGGGCTCGCTCTCGCCGCGCACCACGTTCCACAGGTCCGTCCATGCGACGCCGAGCTCGCCGACCAGTCGACGCAGCAACGGCAGGCTGATGCCGATGACGCCATGCGGATCGCCCTCGATCGACTCGATGAACGCGCCACCGAAGCCCTCGAGCGTGAACGATCCGGCCACCTCGAGCGGCTCGCCGGTGGCGATGTAGCGTTCGATGTCGTGAGCGGAGAATTCGGCGAAGTGGACGATCGCCCGGCTCGCCCCGCGTGCGACGCGCCCGGAGGCGAAGTCGACGACGCAGTGACCGGTCCACAGCTCGCCGGTCGCCCCGCTCATGCGACGCAGGCGTTCGCGCGCCACGTCGGCGCTGTGCGGCTTGCCGTAACATTCGCCGTCCATGAGGAACATCGAATCGCAGCCGATGATCAGCGGGCCGACCTCGGCGCGCGTCAGCCCCGGCTGCAGCGCGACGACGTTGGAGATCGGCTCGGTGACGGTCGGGATGTCGACGCCGGAGAAGTCGCGCGTCGTGGCGATCGTGTCCTTCGAATAGTCGATCGACTCCGGGGCCGCGGGCTTGGCGGCGGACGCGCTGCCGGAGGCGGCGGACGCCTCGCGCGCCTCGTCCTCGGCGATGACCTCCTCGGCGCGCAGCGGGTAGGCGATGACGCGCTCGCCGGTCGCGGCGGCGGCCGTCGCGGCGACCTCGCGGTAGGCGCGGTAGACGGCGTCGGCCTTCGCGCCGGCGAGGACCGTCACACGCTGCTCGACGCTCAGATCATTGACCGTGACGCCGTGCTCGCGCGCGAAGTCCTCGAGCGCGGCCGGCTCGTCGACGTGCGAGACGCGGATCGTCGGGCACACGCCGGCCGAGTACAGCACGTCGCGGCGCGGGCGGGATTTGGAGGCCAGAATCACGGGAACGGACATGGGACGACTCCTTTGATACGCCGATGGCCCCCTCTGTCGAAGGAGCCATCGATTTCACATGATGATCAGCTGCGTTCGATCTCGACGCCGGTGGTGTTGATCGGCAGGTGCAGGGCCTTCCAGTGGCCGGAGGCCAGCTGGGAGGCGGCGACCTCGTCGATCGCGGCGCGGGCGTCGCCGTAGTGCAGCACGAGCACGCACGGGCCGGCGCCGGAGACGGCGGCCGCGTAGCCCTTGGAGCGGAACAGCTCGATCAGCTCGGTCGACGGCGGCATCAGGCCTCCGCGGTACGGCTGGTGAAGACGGTCCTGCGTGGCGGTGAACAGCAGCGCGTTGGCCTGCGCGGCGGCCGTGGCGAACGCGGCCGGGCTGACGGCATTCGCGGTGCCAGCAACGCCCGCGGCTCCCGCAACAGCGCCACCCAGCGACTCGGCACCGCCCTGCGCCGCGGCCTGCGCGAGCACGACCGGGTTCATCGCGGCAGGCAGAAGCCCCACGCGCGAGACGTTGTAGACGGCGTCCTTGTGCAGGATCTCCTTGGGCAGCGCCTGACGCGCCTTCTCGGTGGACAGCTCGTAGTCAGGCACGAACACGGCCGCGGTGATCGCCGGATCGACCGGGTAGTTGATCGTGTGGAAGCCGCCGTGCAGCGGCTCGCCGCCGGGGATCGCGACCGAGCCGACGCCCTCGGCGGTCGTGAAGTCCCACGAGACGGTCAGTCCGCCGAACACGGCCGGCGCGACGTTGTCCGGGTGGCCTTCGATGACCGCGGCCATGTCGAAGATGGCCGGACGGTTGAGTTCGCCGGGCTGCGCGAACGCGGCCGCCGCCGCGATGCCGGCGACGATCGCCTCGGCGGACGAGCCCATGCCGCGCGCCTGCGGGATGTTGTTCGTCGCCTCGAGCGTGAAGCCGAGACGGCCGAGGCCGAGCGTGGCGCACGCACGGCGGAACGTGGAGACGACCAGATGCGTCTCGTCGCGCGGGAGCGTGTCCTCGCCCTCGCCGTGGATGATCACATACGCGACGCCGTCGGACGGATCGTCGTTGAGGGTGAAGGTGAGCTCGTCGTGGTAGTCGAGCGCGAGGCCGACCGTGTCGAAGCCGGAGCCAAGGTTCGCGCTCGTCGCGGGAACGCGTACGTGGACGCTGTTGCAGATGGGGTTCATCGCGCGCCGCGCCTCAGTCCAGCACGCGCAGGATGGACGGCTGACCGGTGACGAAGTCGAGGGCCTGCACGGCCTTGACCGTCTCACGCAGCGTGACCTCGTCGGTCAGGTGCGTGACGAGGCGCAGCTGCTGGACCTCGCCGTCGTAGCCCGGAGCCTTGAGCGAGGGCTTCAAGTCCTGGTTGACGCCGTTGATCGACACGCCGTTCTTCGCGAACTCGGCGGCGATCGCCGCGAGCACGCCCGGCTTGTCGTGGATGAGGAATCGCACGGCGAACGCGGCCTTGGAGGCGTTGATCGGGGCCTTCTTCAGGTCCTTGTACAGCGGGATGGACGGGCCGGTGCATCCGGCGGTGATGTGGCGGGCGACCGTCACGACGTCGCCGACAACGGCGGAGGCGGTCGGAGCGCCGCCGGCGCCGCGGCCATAGAACATGAGGTCGTCGGCGGCTTCGGCCTTGACGAAGATCGCGTTGAAGGAGCCGTGCACGCTGGCGAGCGGATGGCTTTCGGAGATGAGCGCCGGGTAGACGCGTGCGGAGACGCCGGCCTCGCCGTTCTCGACGACGGCGAGCAGCTTGATGACCTTGTGCTCGGCGGTGGCGGCGGCGATGTCGTCGGCGGTGATCGCGGTGATGCCCTCGACCGACACGTCGTCGATGGTGACGGGCGTGTGGAAGCCGAGCGTGGCCATGATCGCGGCCTTGTTCGCCGCGTCGTAGCCCTCGATGTCGCCGGTCGGGTCGGCCTCGGCGTAGCCCTTGGCCTGCGCGTCCTTCAGGACGTCGTCGAACTGGAGGCCCTTGGTGGTCATCTCGTCGAGGATGTAGTTGGTGGTGCCGTTGACGATGCCGAGCATGCTCGTCACCTTGTCGCCGACGAGGGATTCGCGAAGCGGGCGCAGGAACGGGATCGCGCCGCCCACGGCCGCTTCGAAGTAGATGTCGACGCCCTTGGCCTCGGCCGCCGCGTAGATCTCCGGGCCGTACTTGGCCAGCAGGGCCTTGTTCGCGGTGACGACGGAGGCGCCGGATTCGATCGCGGCGAGCACGAACGTGCGGGCCACGGTGGTGCCGCCGATCAGCTCGATGACGATGTCGGAGCTCGTGGCCACACCCATCGTGTCCGTGGTGACGATCGACTGGTCGATCCACGGGAACCTCTCGGTCTCCTTCGGATCGAGGCAGGCCACGCCCGTCAGCTCGATCGGACGGCCGATGCGGGCGGCGAGCTCGTCCTTCTGCTCGACGATGAGGCGGGCGGTCTGGGAGCCCACGGTGCCGGCGCCCAGCAGGCCGACGCGGATGGGGGTTGCGTTATCGAAAGCCACTGTACGAATCCTCCTGAAAAATCTGCAATTGGCCCCATGGGACACAGGACCAACACCAGTATCGCATTCACATCACGGCGATGTCGGATGACTCCATCCTACGGAATCTTTCCGACACGCCGATTGACAACTTCCTTAACGAATATAGCCGTCGGTCGCGTCCGAACGAGCGCGAAGCGGAATCGAGACGGCCGTAGCCGTGCGGGATTTCAGGCAGACGTATGCATCGCGGATTTCGGGCAGATTAACGCATAGTCTCTTAACGAAATAGTTGCGACGTATGTTGCGCATAGCGTACGATGGTCGCTGAAGCGATGCTGCGGTAACTTAACGCAGCGCCGGACCAACGACGGTACGTGCGCGGCGAGCGATGACGCAGAAGGAAGTACCACATCGCTCGAAACCCTCAAGAGGGAGGTATAAGGAAAAATGAAGGCATACGTTCAGCGGCTCGGCCGCGCGCTTATGCTGCCCGTCGCGTGTCTGCCTGCGGCAGCGCTCTTCCTGGGCATCGGATACTGGATCGACCCGAGCGGATGGGGCGGCAACAACGTCGTCTCCGCGTACCTGTGCAAGACCGGCTCGGCGATCCTCGACAACCTCGGTCTGCTCTTCGCGGTCGGCGTGGCCGTCGGCATGGCCCGCGAGCGCGACGGCGCCTCGGCCCTCTCCGGTCTTGTCGGCTTCATGACCGTCACGACGATCATGGGATCGGCCTCGATGTTCCTCGGCTTCGACGGCGAGAACCCGCCGGCGGCCTTCGCCGCGGGCGCCATCGGCAACAAGAACGTGTTCTTCGGCATCATGGTCGGCTGCGTGGCCGGCTCGCTGTACAACAAGTTCCACAAGACCAAGCTGCCCGACTTCCTGGCGTTCTTCTCCGGCCGCCGCTGCGTGCCGATTCTGACCGCGGCCCTGATGTCGGTCATCTCGCTGCTGCTGCTGTTCATCTGGCCGCTCATCTACAACGGCCTGGTCGCCTTCGGTGAGGCCATCATGGGCATGGGTGCGGTCGGCGCCGGCATCTACGCGTTCTTCAACCGTCTGCTCATCCCGACCGGTCTGCATCACGCGCTCAACAACGTGTTCTGGTTCAACCTCGCGGGCATCGACGACATCACCAAGTTCTGGAGCGGCACCGGCGGCCTCGACGGCAAGACCGCCGCGGTTCTGGCGACCGGCGGCTTCCACCCGTGGGGTCAGTACGTCACCGGCATGTACCAGGCCGGCTTCTTCCCGATCATGATGTTCGGTCTGCCGGCCGGCGCGTTCGCGATCTACCGCAACGCCAAGCCGCAGAACAGGAAGGCCGTGGGCTCCCTGATGCTCGCCGGAGGTCTCGCCGCGTTCCTCACCGGCGTGACCGAGCCGCTCGAGTTCTCCTTCATGTTCGCCGCGTTCCCGCTGTACGTGGTGCACGCGCTGCTGACCGCCCTGTCGGTGTTCATCGCGGCGGCGTTCCAGTGGATCGCCGGCTTCAACTTCTCCGCCGGCTTCATCGACTGGTTCCTCTCGCTCAACGTGCCGAGGGCCCATATGCCGTTCATGCTGATCGTGCAGGGTCTCGTGTTCGCGGTCATCTACTACTTCGTGTTCGACTTCATGATCAAGAAGTTCAACCTGAAGACCCCGGGCCGTGGCGATGACGACGAGTCCATCTCCTCCGCCGCGTTCGACGATGCGCCGGGTGCCGCTGCCGCCGGTGCCGTGAAGGGCGACAAGGACTCCGTGCTCGCCGCGAAGCTCTACGAGCTGCTCGGCGGCAAGGCCAACGTGGTCGACATCGAGAACTGCACCACCCGTCTGCGCATGGGCGTCAACGACACCTCCAAGGTGGACGTGGACGCGATCCGCAAGCTGGTGCCGGGCGTCAAGGTGCTCGACAAGAAGAACATCCAGGTCATCGTCGGCACGCAGGTGCAGGCCGTGTGCGATGCTATGACCGATATCCACCGGAAGGCGTGACGCCGCCGCGAGACATCACGCACCCATATCAAGGAGGATCACCATGGGATTGTTCTCTGGACTGTTCCACAAGGACGAAGCCGAATCCAAGCCCGCCGAGTCGAAGACGCTCGCCATCGTCTCGCCGGCCGACGGCACCTACAAGCCGGTCGAGGAGGTGCCGGACGACACGTTCGCCGCGAAGATCCTCGGCGACGGCTTCGCCGTGGCGCCCACGTCGGGCACGATCGTCGCGCCGGTCTCCGGCACGGTGACGACCGTCGCCAACGCGAAGCACGCGGTCGGCATCACCACGCCGGGTGGCGTCGAGGTGCTCGTGCACATCGGCGTCGACACGGTCCAGCTCAACGGCGAGCCGTTCGACATGCTCGTCGCCGCAGGCCAGACCATCACCACCGGCAAGCCGATCGAGCGCGTGGACCTCCAGGCCGTCAAGGACGCGGGCAAGCCCACCGACGTGATCGTCGTGTTCACCAACCCGGCCGCGATCGCCTCGCTCGACCTCGACGCCCCCGAAACCGTAGCCGCCGGCCAGCCCGTCGGCTCGATGACGGTGAAGTAGGGGCCGCCGCAAGGACGGAATCGCCCGTAGGCGAGAGATTTCCGGCCTGATATGACGAATCCGTCTCGCTGGGAGGCTTCCCGGCGAGACGGATTCGTCATATCGCGGCGTGGTCGGCTCGCTCAGACATCACTCGCTCACGTCGAGGGCGAGGAGGTCGTCGACGCTCTGGCGGCGCAGCATCAGATGCGCGCCGTCCTCGCATACGGCCACGACCGCGGGGATCAGCGCCTGATTGTAGTTGCTGGCCATCGTGCGGCCGTACGCGCCGGTGACGGGCACGGCGAGGATGTCGCCGCGATGCGTGTCGGCGGGCAGTCGCACCTCATGCACGACGATGTCGCCGGACTCGCAGTGCATGCCGACCACGCGGGCGAGCATCGTCTCGTCCGATCCGCGGCGGTTCGCGAGTCGGGCGGTGTAGTCGGCGCCGTACAGGGCCGGGCGGATGTTGTCGCTCATGCCGCCGTCGACGGAGACGTACACGCGCTCCGAGATCGGATTGCCGTCCCTGTCGGTCGGCTGCTTGCCGTCATGCGCGCCCAGCGTGACGGGCTTGACCGTACCGACGCGGTACAGGGTGACGCCGGCTGGGGCGACGATCCAGCGGCCCGGCTCGAAGCTGATCGCGGGCGCGGGCATGCCGAGCGCACGGTTGACGGCCGCGACCGCATCGGCGAGACGCTTGAGCTCAACGCGCACGTCCATCGAATCCTCGCCGTCGGTGTACGCGACGGAGTAGCCGCCGCCCAGATCGACCTCGGGCAGCGTGTAGGCGTCGGTCGCGTAGAAGGTCTTGCGCAGGAGCATCATGCGCTTGGCGGCCTGGATGAACGCGTCGGCGTCATGGATGTTCGAGCCGATGTGCGAGTGGATGCCGACCAGTTCGAGCGTGTCGTCATGGGCGAGGATGTCCTTCAGGACCGCGAGCGCGGGGCCGTCGGCCACGATGCTCATCGCGGCGGCGAGCGCCCGGTCCTTCTCGGAGACCTCCTCGTGGCTCAGGTCGTACGGGTACCTGACGTCGTAGCGCAGCTGGCGCTCGTGGCCGGCGGGGGCCGTCTCCTCGGTCTCGGCGAGTCGCGCGTTGGTGGCGGCGGGAGTCACGTCGTCCAGATCGTCGAGCACGGCGAGCGCGGACGTGTCCGCACCGGCGGGCAGGAACGGGACGCCGAACTTCTGGTCCTCGTGCGCGGTGGAGATGTACTCGTGGCCGCCCGCGTGGATGCCGGAGGTGACGCGCAGCATCACCTTGGCGCGCTTGCCGAGTCGCTTGGCGATCGCGGCGATGCGTTCCGGCTCGTCGGGCGAGTCGATGACGATCTTCGCGAAGCCCTGCTCGATGGCGAGTTCGATCTCCTCGTCGGACTTGTTGTTGCCGTGCAGCACGAGGCGGCGGCCGGGGGCGCCGGCGGCGAGGGCGATGCGCATCTCCCCCATCGAGCAGGTGTCGACGAGCATGCCGGCGGAGGTGACGATGCGCACGATCTCCTTGGAGAGGAACGCCTTGCCGGCGAAGCTCACATGCGTGGTGGACGTGGTGAACGCGTCGGCGGCGGCCTTGACGAAGGTCTTCGCGCGGTTCTCGACCTCGTCGGTGTCGATCAGGTAGAGCGGCGAGCCGAATTCGTCGAGCAGCGATTCGGCGGTGCGCCCGTGGAACAGGGCGGCGCCGGTCACGGGGTCGACGCTCGAGGCGGCCGGCCAGATGGGGGTGATGGGCATGATGCGATTCTCCTTACCCTTACATCTTCTCCGGCGCGGTGACGCCGAGCAGGTCGAGTCCGGAGGCGATCACGTCGCGCACGGCGTCGTTGAGCTTCAGGCGGGCGGCGGCGCGTGCCGGTTCCGGCGCCTTGGCGATGCGCAGGGCCTCACGGGTGGCCTCGTCGCCGCGCGATTCGAGGTCGGTCAGCTCCATCGGCACGACGCGTTCGACGTTGTACCACTTGTGGTATGCGGCGGCGAGGTCCTCGAGGTATCGGGCGATGCGGTGCGGGGCGCGCTTGTCGCCGGCCTCCCTGATGACGGCCGGCCACTGGGCGAGCGCGGCGAGCACCTCGCCGTCGGACTCGGTGTCGAGCAGGCCGAGATCGGAGCCCTCGAAGGTGACGCCCGCGGCCTCGGCGTTGCGGTCCACGTTGCAGGAGCGCGCATGCGCGTACTGCACGTAGTACACCGGGTTGTCGTTGGAGTGGGAGGCGAGCAGGTTCAGGTCGATGTCGACCGGCGAGTTGTAGTCGGTGCGTGCGAGCGAGTAGCGGGAGGCGTCCACGCCGATCGCCTCGACGAGGTCGTCGATGGTGACGACGTTGCCGGCGCGCTTGGACATGCGCACGGCCTTGCCGTCCTTCATCACGTTGACGAGCTGGCCGATGAGGATCTGCATGTTTTCGCCCGGTTTGTCGCCGAACGCCTCGCACATCGCCATCATGCGGCCGATGTAGCCGTGGTGGTCGGCGCCGAGCATGTAGATCGCGACGTCGGCCGGGTTCTCCGGGCGGTGGCGCTTGTTCCAGTAGTACGCGATGTCGGCGGCGAAGTACGCGAACTCGCCGTTCGACTTGATGATCACGCGGTCCTTGTCGTCGCCGTGGTTCGTGGACGCGAACCAGGTGGCGCCGTCCTTCTCGTAGATGTCGCCGCGATCGCGCAGCACGGCGATGGCCTTGTCGACCTCGCCGTCCTGGTAGAGGCTGTTCTCGTGGAACCACACGTCGAAGTGGACGCGGAAGTCCTTCATCGACTTCCTGATCTCGTCGAACATCATCGGCACGGCGCGCTTGCGGAACTCCTCGCGCAACGCGGAATCGGACTCGCCGATCGGCTCACCGTCGGCGTTGAGGCCCTGATCCTCGTGGTCGAGGGCGGTCAGGTCGACGCCGTCCTCCCTGGCCTCGGCCTCGACGCGGCGGGCGATCTCGTCGATGTACGCGCCCTTGTAGCCGTCGAACGGAGTCTCGGTCTGGTAGCCCTTGTCACCGAGGTCGTTGTCGTGCGCCCACGCGGCGACGAGGGACTTGGCGAAGCGGTTGATCTGCTCGCCGTGATCGTTGAAGTAGTATTCGCGCACGACCTTGGCGCCGTTGGCCTCGAGCACGCGGGCCATCGCGTCGCCGGTGGCGGCCCAGCGGGTGCCGCCGATGTGGATCGGGCCGGTCGGGTTGGCGGAGACGAACTCGAGGTTCAGGGTCTCGCCGCCGAGGTGGGTGTTGCGGCCGAACGAGGAGACGGCCTCGCCGACCGTGGAATCGACCTTCGGGGCTTCGAGGATCTGGTCGACGACGGCCGCGGCGGACGCGGAGTCGAGGGTGATGTTGATGAAGCCGGGGCCAGCGACCTCGACCTTGGCGATGCCGTCGGCGGCGGTCAGTTCGGCGGCGAACAGCTCGGCGAAGTCGCGCGGCTTCATGCCGGCCTTCTTGGCCAGCTGCATCGCGGCGTTCGACGCCCAATCGCCGTGGGCGCGGTCCTTCGGACGCATCACGGCGAATTTGGCGACCGGGGGGATGAGATCTTCGGTGAGCTGTCCGGCCTTTCCGGCAACGACAAGCTCGTGGGCAATACGCGAAATGAGTTCGCTCAACGCTTCAGGATTCATTCTTACCATGGTACCGGGCGCGCTGACAGCCCCGGAGACATCCGGAAATCCCCCGGAGACAGCATCACCGATCGCCGGGATCCGGGCGACGATGGCGGTTGAGGAGGTGATAACCGAGATAGCACAGGGCGGTGAAGGGGATCATATAGTACAGCGTCGTGCGCTGGGTGTCGTCGAGGGCGACGAGGACCAGCGCGCCGATGCACATCGCGATCGCGAGCCACGGCAGCACCGGGAATCCGGGGGCGCGGTAGCCGAGTTCATCGACCGTATGACCGGAGAGTCGCCATTCACGGCGGAAACGGATGTGGCACACGCACACCGAGAACCACACGACCAGAGTCGCCAGTCCCGAGACCGCGACCAATACCAGATAGACGGTCGAGGCGGCGACGACCGACGACAGAAGCGCGAGCAATGACCCCGCCATCGAGAAGAGGACGGCCCACACGGGCACGCCGTGGAAGTTGGTTCTGGCGAACCGGGCCGGGATCAGCCGCTCCTTGGCGAGCGACCACACCATGCGCGAGCACACGTACAGGCCGGAGTTCGCGGCGGAGAGCACCGCGGTCAGCACCACGAAGTTCATCACGTCGCCGGCGAACGGCATGCCGATCGACTGGAAGACGAGCACGAACGGGCTGGTGTCGACGCCCGACTTGTGCCACGGGATCAGGGCGGCCATCACGGCGATCGAACCGATGAAGAAGATCGCGAGGCGCAATACGGTCGTGTGGACGGCCTTCGGGATCGCCTTGGACGGATCGCGCGTCTCGCCGGCCGCGACGCCGACGACCTCGGTGCCGGAGAACGCGAACACGACCGTCAGCAGCGTGGAGAAGACCGGCGCGAAGCCGTTCGGGAACCAGCCGTCGGCCACGAAGTTGCCGAACAACGGCGCCGAATCGTAGCCGGCGATCGGGATCGCGCCGAAGATCGCCAACAGGCCGATGACGATGAACGCGACGATCGCGAACACCTTGATCGACGCGAACCAGAACTCCGCCTCGCCGTAGAGTCGCACGGACAGGATGTTCAACACGAATACGACGGCGATGAACACGGCCGACCACACCCATGTGGGCGAACCGGGGAACCATCGCTGCATCAGAAGTCCCGCGGCGGTGAACTCGCTGGCGAGCGCGACCGCCCAGTTGAGCCAGTAGAGGACCGCGATCACGAACGCGGTGCCGGGACCGATGAACCGCTTCGCGTACATGTGGAAGCTGCCGGCATACGGCATCGCGACGGACAGCTCGCCGAGCGAGACCATCACGCAGTAGACGAGCAGCGAGCCGACCGCGTAGGCGAGGATCGCGCCGAGCGGGCCGGCCTGGTGGATCGTGTAGCCGGAGGAGACGAACAGTCCTGTGCCGATGACGCCGCCCAGGGAGATCATCGTCAGGTGGCGAGACTCCATCCGTCGCTCGAGTCCGGTGGGGGCGGCGGTTCCGGCGTCGTCGTCCGATGCGATCGGATCGCGGGCCGAATCCGTCATATCCGCCGCATCTGTCATCTTGTTCTCGTTCGTTCCACCGCCGGTCTCGGTATCGGCCATCTCGCTCCTTCGTCCGCCTGTTCACACGACTACGTCATGATAGCAACGGCGCGAATGACGGGGAACACACGGGAACGGAAGTACGGGGGATACGGAAAGGGCCGACACCGGGATTGTCCGGCAGTCGGCCCTCATATCGTCCGACCCGTGATGACGGTCATCCATGACCGCATCGCCGATCGCACATCACGACGTCATATCGTCACAGGACGGCGATCGCGTCGATCTCGACGAGCGCGCCCTTGGGGATGTCGTTGCCGCCAATCGCGACGCGGGCCGGCTTGACGGAGCCGATGAACACATCGGCGTAGCGGGCGTCGACCTCCTTGAAGTCCTCGACGTTCTTCAGGTAGATCGTGGCGCGGCAGACGTGCTCGATGCCGGTGCCGGCGGTGTCGAGGATGCACTTGATGTTCTTCAGGGCCTGCGCGGCCTGCTCGCCGGCGGTGTCTCCGGCCAGTTCGCCGGTGGCCGGGTCGATGCCGAGCTGGCCGGAGACGAACACGAATCCGTTGGCCTTGACCGCCTGGCTGTACGCACCCAGTGCGGCCGGCGCCTCGGAGGTCGCGACCGCTTCCATCTTCTCGCTCATATGAGCTCCTTCACATATCATTGGTCGACCATGGCGTCCTATCGTCCATGGCGGCGTACGCTCCCCGGGACTATCCACGGTCGGACCACACGAACCGTACGTTACCCGTCAGCGTAGCGTACGTTCGTTGCGGCGGATGGGTCGATGACCACGTTTTGCGTACGCCGATCATCGACCGCCCCACCATCCGGCGTACGTTCCCGGGGACTATCCGGCCGGAGACCACGGACGCCGTACGCTCAGTCGCTGTAGGCGTACGCTCTCGGGGGCTATCCGACCGATACCCCAAGAAAACGTATGCTGAGCCGCGGTCAGCGTACGTTTTTATGGGATCATCGGGATAATCCCCCATTCCGCGTACGCTGACCGCGGTTCAGCGTACGTTCCACGAGATCAGGGCTTCCGTAGTCCCCGAAGACGTACTCCCCCGATCATGGGCGGATGGGAACGAGGGACGTCGGAATGGATGATGGGCGATCAAACCGAAGAATGGGCGTCAGTTGCTTGATACCAGACCGGTAAGGTGCTTCAGGCCCTCGTCGTCGACGCGGATCTCGTGGCGGGTGACGGTCCTGACGACCTTGCGGGCGTTACCACCGAGGATGCCGTCGGCGCCGAGACTCAGGGTCGAGTTTCCTCGACGGTAGTCATCACTGACACCGGCGAACACGGGGATGTTGTCTCTGCGGGCACGGGCGAGGACCGCAAGGTTGATGCGATCGCCGCGCATGACGACGAAGCTCGAGTCCTTGGGCCATTCGATCGTCGAACCGGGCACCGGGCTCACGCATTTGCCGACGGACCAGTCGGGGTGACGCTTGTGGATCAGGGAGATCGCACGGTCGGAGGTGGACATGAGCATCGTGCGATCGGCGAACTCCGCCTCCTCGACTTGCGCCATCACGGCGTCGGTGAGGGCGGGCGCATGAGCGTCGTCGGTCTTCAGATCCAGGAGGAGACCGGTGTGATCGTTGACGTGCTGCGCGGTGTCGATCGCCTGCGCGAGGGTCGGGATGTGGTAGTTCTCGCCGTGCTGGCGCATCGGCATATGCTGCAGCTCGCGCGTGGTCAGGTCCTTGACCTGCACATCGACATGGTCGGCGGACAGTCGTCCGGTCCTCCTGTCGTGGAAGACGACCGGCGTGCCGTCGGCGTCGAGTCGCACGTCGATCTCGGAGTAGTCGGCGCCGCGCGCGCCCGCATTGGCGATGGCGCGCAACGAGTTCTCGGGCGCGGAGTCGTCGCCGCGGTGCACGATCGCGAGCGGGCGCACGAACCAGTCGGAGGATGACGGCGAGACGACGCTCCCCCCGTGCTCGCGTCGGCGCAGGTTCGCCGCCAATGCGATGCCGGCGACGAGCGACAGGGAGATCAGCAGCACGATGAGCTGGATGAGGCAGTTGCGGCGGGTTCGGGAGCGATCACCCTTTTCGCGTGATGCCGCCGTGACGGCCGTTCCGTCAGACGAGACAGTCGATGGAACAACCGACGGGCTCTCCACCACGGCGTCGTCTCCGGTACGGGTGTTCATCCCGTCTCCGCGCGTCATTCCATTCGTCATCACACACCTCCTGATGAACCCCGCCGAACGATGACGTCCATGATTCCCGGCTGGAAATCCGCTGGGACTCGTCCCCGCAGGTTCACCATTCGTTCAGCTAGCGGTAGCTTTGCTGTAGCTCATTATGGGATGCGTCACTGGTGATCGCCACGGTTTTCAAGGCATGTTCATGGGGTAATCAGGGTATTTTCAGGGTCGTCCCGGAAACCCCCTACACCCCCTACTCAGGAGAATCATCCTCGTGGACGATGGCAGGACGATGGCAGGATGATGACGGAACGACAAAGGCCCCGGACGGAAAACCAAACGGATCCGTCCGAGGCCTCGCGCCGGCGTCACATCCAGCGCCACATCGTCCAGCGTCGCATCATGCGACGATCACGCGTGCGGAACGTCACGCGCCGAGCAGCGCGTCGCGGCGGGCGGTGAATTCGTCGATCGCCGCATCGCCCTCGATGACGGTGAACGTGATGGTCTTGCGTTCGCTCGCCTGCGGGGCGAGGGTGTGCAGGTCGCCGCGCTGCTCGTGCCAGCCGCGGCCGAGCACGCTGGAGTTCGACGGTTCGAGGCCGACCACGTAATCGCCCGAACCCATCGACTTCCATTCCATGAAGTACGGGAAGTCGGCGGCGTCGAATTCGATCTTCAAGCCGAGGCCGAGCCTGCGGTTGACGACGCCGGCGAAGCTGCGACCATCCGCATCGGCGGCCAGATCGTGCAGATACACGCTTTCGGGCTTGTTCGCGACGGGTTCGCCGATCTCGTTCCACGGAGTGTCGTCGGCGGCGGTCGTCTCGTCGCGCGGCGTGGCCTTGCGGCTCGGGATGACGACCTCGGCGCCGTCGTCGAGCAGCGGCCAGCCGACGTTGCAGTGGTACATCCACATCAGCGGCTCCTCGCGGAAGCTCTCGTTGGTCACCTCATCCTCGACGGTGATCGTGGAGGTGCCGTACACGGAGGTGATCGTGCGACGCAGGACCATGTTCTCGCCGAACAGCTCGGCCTCGCGCATCTCGCCGGAGACCTTGAGCACGTAGCGGCCGTCGGCGTCCCAGTAGGCATCGGAGCTGACGTGCTCGGCGGGCGTGGTGCGGATACGGCCGTGCATCGGGAAGCTGCCGGCCGGATACTTCGAGCCCGCCGAAGTGACGTAGGGGGCGCAGATGTTCTCGAAGCCGCAGGTGAAGAATAGGCCGCCCATGATCGAGCGCTGCGCCTCGAGACCGTTCGTGTCGAACTGGTTGCGGCCGTTGAGACCCGGCTTGGACAGGAACGTCAGGTTCTCGCCGCGGTATTCGATCTGCGCGATGTCAAGCGCGCGATCGGCCATCGACATGAAGCGCAGCGGGCCGTTCTTCACCTCGATCGCCTTGAGGCCATGGGAGCGTCCCTCCTGATATTCGATCGGACGCGTGTAGGCCGCCTGCTGGATGCTGCCCATGTGGGCGAGCATGTCGGCGCGGGTCGGATTGTCGTGATGGATCAGCATGATTCGTACCTCCTTGTGATCAGCCTGATCGCCGTTTGTCTGCCGGCATGTGCCGGCATGTGCCGGACGCCATTGTACCTGATGCGGAATGTGTCTGGTAAGCGCTTTCCGCAAGATGGAGGCGCACTGAACGAACCACCCCCAGACTCGCCCCGCGAGGCTAGTCGCCCACGATTAAGGACGCACTGCGCGCATCGCATCAGCCCGCCCGTAGACTCGCCTGCCGCTGGAATCGCCGGCAAACAAAAGAACCCCGGGACTAGCCCGGGGTTCGAGATGGCTCCTGCGGCTGGGCTTGAACCAGCGACCGTCCGATTAACAGTCGGATGCTCTGCCAACTGAGCTACGCAGGAATATGTTTTCTGTGAACAAGATTGCTCTTGCGCACAAGTCACATAGCATATACGAACTTTCGCAGAATGCAAATCGCGTGTCGCGATCGCCGTGTCGCAACCGTCATCCACGCCATTCGACCACGCCATTCGACCAAGCGGTCAGGCAACCGCCTCACTCATCCGCACGCAGCCGCTTACCTTCCACCATCGTCATAGCCACCGTTGTAGCCATCGTCATAGCCACCCTCGTACGAACCGTCGCCCATGTACTCGCGAGCGCTGACGCGATTCACGTTGCGCGATTCGTCCACTGCGCGCTGGATGACGCGGCGCACATCGAACCCCCGGACGATGTTCTTGAGAACCAGCTGACCGCCGGACGACTGGTCTCGCGTCTCCAGCGTGATCGTCGACAGGCCGAACAGACGCTGCAGCAGCGTGCGGGTAAGCGTCAGATCCACGACACGGAACAGCTTCGTCACATCGTAGGTCTCGCGAAGGATTCCCGACTTGACCGCGATCTCATCGTTGGTCAACGTGTACGTGGTGAAGGTGAACGGCGTGCGACACCAGTTGCGTTTGCGCTGCGCCCAGATGATATCGCCATCGGCCATACTGTTGGACATCGCAGGTTCCTTTCGTTGCGAGCCGGTACACCTCCATCGTACCGGCCGCCACTACCAGCATTCGCCATCGTATGCAGCCCGACATGGCGGGCCCAAAGGGGATCGAACCCTCGACCTTCTGTTGAGAACGGGGGTTAATTGACTCAAACGCCTCAGATTTGTACACCTCAAAACCGTTGAAAAATCAACGTTTTCAGGCTTTGCTGTTCTTGGTTGGCTTGGCTCGTTCAAGCGGTTCCGAGAGGTCATCGTGTCTGGATTATGTCTGGAAACGGGGCCGAGGAAGCATTCCGCCGGTCTACTTGTTACGCAGAGATCGTAGCCGACACGCCGAAAGAGTGAGTGCAATCTGACGAGGCACCTCTTCCAAATACAAGTCAAAGGAGCTATATTTTTACTGCGGTTTGAGTGGCCATCATCCCCTCAGCCACATGACTCGAACGCCTCACAGCTTCGTCCGTTGAGCCGGTTTCGCCAGACGCAGCCCCCTATCGCACCAAAAGCTACGGTCCAAGAGGAATCAGCATGAAGAGACTTCGAACAACCCTCCCTGTCACCCTCGCAACTCTCGCCGCGACAGCCTTCCTGTTGGTCTCGGCTACGGCACCAGCATCGGCCACGCCGACGACCCCGAGCGGCCTGCCGCTTTCGTCCGCTACTACAGCGGTTCATGCACCGGTTACGAACCCCGACACGGGTCATACTTACACTCCCACTAGCATCGAAAGCAGGGCTGAGCTCAACGCGAAGGGCGGAGATCCTGTGGTCACCGCCTATTGGACTCCCGAGCGTCTCAAGAACGCCATCCCCGCCGATACCCCGGCAAGCATGGCCGAAGTAGACAAACAAGTCACGGAGTTAGAACAGCATGCCTCCGCAAACGATCCCCTTACCATCGGCTCCTCCCCTGTCGCGGCGACGTCAACCACGATCACGCCGCAGGCGGCGCCTCCGGTCACGAACTTCTCGAAGACCAACGGGAAGGTCTTCTACCACAATCAGACCAATGGTAAGGATTACGTCTGCTCCGGATCTTCCATAAACAGCGATTCTAAGCGTCTCGTCGTCACTGCCGGCCACTGCGTCTATGGTAACCCGGGAAACAAATGGCACAGCAATTGGGTATTCATGCCAGATTAAGGACTGGTGAACACGCAGCCGTGGATAATCATAATCTGATTCGCCTATGCCGGCTCCCGGCAGTACTGGTGGCAGCCGTCTTGGCCGTTATTGCCATGACGGGCTGCACCACCGGCGGTGGCGAAGCCCCTCCCAGCTCCGCCACTACAAATCCTGGATACGCTCCCGAGGCGAAGCCGCCAACACAATCCACGAACGATATACAACAGCGCACCGACCTCCATAACGAGCACGTATCCTCATGGAACCGATACGAAGTGGTCTCGGACTACTCGATACGTGTGTTCTTCTACATGAGCGACCCGCAGTGCTACGGCGTACGGGCGGCCATTGACGAAGACACCACTACAGTGCGAATCACCCTTTATGAGGGGGCTCTACCCGACGCGCCAACCGAATGCACTACTCTTGCGGCGAGTGCATCCCTTCTCGTCACTACGCGTGATCCCGTCGGAGCACGCTCCGTCGTCTCTGGCAACTAACGACCGCTTCCCGGGTGGAAGTTATGAATAAAAACCGGCATCCGGCACCATAAAAGGCGACGGATGCCGGCAATATCGGTATCACGCTGCGGCGCTGTCCTTGCTCAGCTTGCCGTCGAACGCTTGGTTGACGAACGTGTAGACGGCCTGCGCCACTCCGACGACCCCGGCACCCGTAGCCGTAATCCACTGGTGGCGACGATGGCGAGCACGTCGAGCAGGATGCTCATGCCGAGGCTGGTCATTCCTACGTAGTCGGCGGGGATATACTTCTTGAACGCCTGAATCAACGCCGGTGCGATAAGTGCGACGATACCGGCGGCGAGAGTGGTCGCTGCGGAAATATCCATAAGGTTCTCCTCAAGTTAATTGGTCTGGACGTAGAAATGGCGGCCTCCAGCGTGGTGGCCGAAGGCCACAGAAGGTTCGGCGGCTGCTCAGTAGCGCAGCTGCTGACCGGGGTAGATCAGGTTCGGGTTCCGTAACCAGTTGAACTGGGCGACGCGCTGCCAGCCGGAAGCTCCGAAGATCCCGCTCAATGTCTCACCGCTCTTCACGACGTGGATCCGTGTGCCGGTCACATTGGCGCTGACAGCGGTGCCGTTGCCCTGGTAGGTGACGGTCTGGCCGGGCCAGATGCGGTTGATGTCGCCGCTGGGCACGCTCCACGCGGTCACGGGCCACAAGCCGGTTCGCACGGCGATACCACTGATGGTGTCACCGGACCGCACCACCACGCTATAGCCATTACCTACGTTCGGCTTGCTCGGCTGGGGTGCGGTCTGGGGCTGAGGTGCCGGCGTGGGGACGCTGACGTTGCCGGGATTGGCGTACTTGTTCCACTGGGCGGCGGTGCCACGGAAGTAGTTCAAGTCCAAGGGGCCGGCGTATGGTGGCCGACCGACTACTCGCCAAGCTATCCGTCTCCACGATGGAGGGCACTCCGACCGAACTGAGTAATGAATGCGCCAGAGCGGGAATACGGATTCCGGCAAGCACTATCCGCTCATGGATCGATCCAACGGGGGCACATTCATCCAAATGAGGATGGACGTATACCTCTCAGCGCAATCATTCCTCTGCTCAAACAACGTGCCAAATATGGATTGAAATAAGAAAAAGCCCGCCTCCCAAATTAGGAAGCGGGCTTACTTGTGGGCTCGAAGAGATTCGAACTCTCGACCTTTCGCTCCGGAGGCGAACGCTCTATCCAGCTGAGCTACGAACCCAAGCGCGCAAATTATACCACCACATCCACCCGAGAATCCACCTTCACCAACCTCACGGTTGAGAGGCAGACGAACCCGGAAGTCCGAGGGAATTCCGCCATCGTGTCTAATCGTGTCTGGCGGGATTTTTGCCTAATCTTCAATTATCCCACTCTCTAAGCGAGAGTAAGGCTGAGCCCCCATCCCAGCGGAAGTGCTACCGGAACCTTCTGTTCCGGAGACAGACGCTCTATCCACTGAGCTACGGACCCATGCGTCGCATACGGATACGCTCCGCATGCGACGCAACTCCCCTACTGTACACCACTTGCGCATCCGACGCCACATGCCCGGGTCATAGACGCTACACTTGAGGTATGTCCGAGCCTGTGAACGATTTCGAGTACGAGCGCCGGTTCTTCTGCCGCGAGATGCCCGCCGAATATGACGACGGCGACACCCCCACGCTGATCCTGCAAAGCTATTACGTGCACGCCGACAACTACGCGCTGCGCGTCAGGCTCAAATCGCACGACATTCGCGTCGACATGACCCCGGACCTCGACCCGATGGACGTCCTCGAACGCTACCGCGACCACTTCTCGTCGGCCTACGTGACGGTCAAGGGCCCATCGGTGGGCGGCACACGCTATGAGATGGAGCATGCGATCGACACCCGCATCGCCACGGAACTGGTGCAGCGCGGCGGCGCGCTCATCATCAAGAACCGCTATTCGGTGTGGATCGCGGAGGACGGTTGGAGCGTCGACGTGTTCGGAGGAACGAACGCGCCGCTGGTCGTGGCCGAGGCGGAACGCGCCACCCCGGTCACGAACCTGACGATCCCGAGGTTCTGCATCACCGAGATCACCGACCAGCCACGATTCAACAACGACGGACTGGCCGGAAGGCCGTTCAGCCAGTGGCGGGACGAGTTCGAACGGGAGCTCGCCGCCAACGGACCGCATTTCCAGCCGTATTTCGGGAAGAATCGGAGGATGGAGTAGGTATATAACTCCTCCTATTCTCTCCCCCAGTCAGCTTCGCTGACAGCCCCCTCGTCAGAGGGGGCTGAGATTCAGTACATGAGGGTGGCGAGGCGGCGGCGGGCGGCGCGAAGACGCGCATCGGCCGCATCGGGGATGGCGAAGTATTCGAGCAGGCGCTTGCGCACCGGCTCGATGTCGGCCTTGTGACCGGCGGCCACGAAGTCGAGCAGACGGTCGAAGGCGTCCTGGATCTGGCCGCCGATCATGTCCACGTCGGCCACGGCAAGCTGCGCCTCGACATCATCCGGAGCGGCGGCCGCGGCGGCACGCACCTCACGCACGTCCGCGTTGGCGGAGCGGGCCAGCAGCAGCGCCTTGGCACGTTCGCGCGCGGCGACCACGTCACCCGGATCGGATTCAAGCACCTGCGCGTAGGCCGCGGCGGCACCCGCGTAGTCGCCGGCCTGCGCCAGCTGATACGCCTCCTGATGCTCCGGCGGCACGACGTTCGAGCCGGCGCCGGCCGCGCTCGAGCCGTCACCCGTACCATCGGCACCATCGGCGGACGGGTCGCCCGAGTACGGCGCGGTGCCGGTGACGCCGGACTGCTGCGCCATCGCGACGATCTTCGGCAGCACCTGATCCTTGATCTGCGCCAGCTCGTCATCCGTGGCGACGCCCTGCAGCAGCGGCATCGGACGGCCGGCGATCAGCGCGAACAGCGCCGGAGCGCCCTGCACCTGCAGCGCCTGCGCGATCGAGGGATAGGAGGCGATGTCGATACGCGACATCTGCACCTGACCCTTGAGCGCGTTGACCGCATCGGCGAGCGCGCGGGCCATCGGGAAGAGACGATCGTCGGTCGGCACCCACAGGAACAGCAGGATCGGGAACGTGGCGGAGGTCTGCACCATCGCCTGGAACGTGTTCTCGGTGGTGTCGATGACGTAGCCGCCGGCCGCGGGCGCTCCGCCGGCCTGACCGGGCTCCGCCTTCACCTGATGCGCCAGAGCCTCCAGATCGACGGCCCCCGCCAGAGAAACCCCGGGATTGAACTTCGGCTGATCAGCCATACCACGCCTCCACTGTGACTTACGAAATCTCAATAACGCCGTCACTCATCTTAGTGACGCAGCGAAACTTCCGCACCGATATCGCCGACCACGAAAAACGGAAAGCGATTACAGCGCTTCGACCTTGACGGCGTAGCGTTCGGCTCCGACCGCGGTGATCTTGGCCGCGTCTCCGGAGCCGCCCGCCGGCGGGATGTACAGCGCGATCACGTTCACGTAGGTGACCTTCATCGTGCTGGTGGCCTTGCCGTTGCCGAACAGCGCCTTCTCGTTGTTGTTGGCGGGCAGCGATTCGCGTCCCTCTCCGGCCTGGCGCGTCCAGACCGAGTCGATGCGCGCGACGACGAGGTCGCCGCCGTCGGTGGAGCGCATGACCTTGAGCTGGTCCTTGGGCACGGTGAACGTCTGCTGCTGCGTGCCCTTGTTCGCCTCCATGCCCTGCTGGACGGTCTGGTCGAGCGTGCGCAGCTCCTGGCGGAGCAGATCGTCCTTGAACTTGGCGTTGTATTCGCTCTGCGCATCCTTGTTGAGCAGGTCCGCGTACATCTCGACCGCCTTGGCCGGGGTGGCGACGAGCTTGGCGTCGTTCGCGGTGCCCATTTCGGTGCCGAGCTTGGGGACTTCGAACTTCGGCAGTTCGGCGCCCTGGAAGAGTCGGGCGAGTCCCCACAGCTTGTAGTTCTGGCGCGGGGAGTCCTGCGTGAAGACGAGCAGTCGCTTGGACTGCTGGTCCTCGGTGGTGGTGGTGATCGTGTACACGGTGCGCGGCCAGCCGTCGTCGGTCGGGATGACGGTCTGCGTCATGCCGCGCGGGATGGTGGCGAGCTTGTCGAGCGATCCGGTGGCCTTGGCGACGGCGAGCTGGCTGGTGCGGATCTCCAGCTCCGGTCCGGTGACGCGTGCGGCCAGTCCGTCGGCGCTCACCGCCTTGTCGGAGGCGGCGAGCGTGTCGAGGATCTTGGTACGGATCTGCTCCTCCTGCTTGACGGTCAGGTCGGGGGCGTGGGTGGACGAGTCGGGCGAGGCGACCTTCGGCACCTGCCCCTCGCAGGCGGCGAGCGAGACCAGCAGTCCCGCCGAGAGTGCGATCGCAAGCGCCTTCGTGGCGGTGCGGCCGAAGCGTGTCATCATGTTCCTCGTATTCCTCATCGGCGATCTCACTCCTTTCCCTTGCCGTCGTCGCCGTTATCGTCGCCGGAGGTCGATTCCTCGCCGACCTCCCGCGCGAGTCGGGCGAAGTACGCCTGCAGCTCGTCCTGCGAGATGACGGACGTGGCGCTGTCGTCGACCGGTTCCGGCTGCGGCTCGGGCGTCGTCGGCGCGGGCGTCGCGCTCGCACCGGCGTCGGCGACGAGGTTGCGCGACGACGGGTCGACGACCACCGGCTGCGTTCCGGTTCCGCTCTCCCCCTCGATCCGGACGACCGGAATCGACGACGAGGTGTCCGATCCGACCGCGTGGCGACGGCGCGGTCGCCCGCTGCTCTTCGGCGTGAAGCTCGGCTTGATCGCGTTGAGGCTTCCGGTGAACGCCTCGGCGATGGAGACCTCCTCCTCGCGTGCGGGGATCGGGTCGCTTTCGACGACGCGCTTGCGGCGCTTGTGCGGCGGCATCGCGAAGACCGATGCGGTCAGGATCGCGAGGACGACCAGCAGTCCGCCGAGGAAGTACATCGGCGTGGAGTAGTCGGGCAGGGTCTTGCGGGTCCACGTGAACGAGACGTCGGCCGAGTCGCCCCCTTCGCCCAGGTCGACGAGCGCCACGTCGGTGACGGCCGAGGAGGTCGCCTTGATTTCGGTGGAGCCGTCGCCGCACTGCACGGAGCGCCACATGTCGGAGTCGGCGAAGGCGACGTCCTCATCGCCCGAATCACCCGAATCACCCGAATCGGACTGGCTGCCGGACTGGCCGGTGCCGGCGGAGGCGCGTTCGGTCGACAGCGTGGTCCAGTCGGACAGGCCGGTCAGTCGGGTGTAGGGGTGTCCGGCGAGCCAACCGGTGGCATCCTTGGACGAGGCGATCGCGACGCACACGGTGCCGGAACCGCCGTCGGCAGTGATCGTCACGCGGTCGTCGACCAGTCCCAGCACGTCCGGATCGGTGACGATGTATCGGGTGCCCGTCACCTTGGCATCGGCGGTGATCGTACGGCTGGGCTGCCAGACGGTGGCGTTGAGCAGTCCCAACGCGATCGCCGCGACGGCGAGCAGACCGAAAATCGGGGTGACGACGCCTCGCATGATCATGGCGTGGCGCTTCGCCCGAAGCGCCTCCTCCTGCGCGTTTTCGGGTTTCCTGTTGCGTTTGGTAAGTCTCATAATAGGGCCATTCTACAATCCTTTGCCGAGCGCGGGGAGGCCAACGTGGAGGAGGCGTGGAGGAGCGTCCGCGCGCACGGGCGGAAAATCAGGGTTTTCGGCTAGGGTGATAGCCATGCGTAAAGCCATGATTCATCCCACTCTTCGTTCCGTGCTGGCGGCCGTGTGCTCGCTGGCCATGTGCGCGACGCTGGCGGCCTGCGGAGGCTCGAACTCCTCCGACTCCTCCGCCAAGAAGTCGTCCTCCGATTCGTCCAAGTCGTCCTCCTCCGACTCGTCCTCGTCGTCCTCGACGAAGATGGACCAGATCGCGGGCATCACCGCCACCGGCGAGCTCGGCAAGAAGCCGTCAATCAAGTTCAAGACGCCGATGACCGTACAGAACAACACGTACGCCGTGCTGCAGGAGGGCAACGGCGCGACGATCGAGAAGGGCGACCGCGTGTGCGCCCAGGGCATCGCGATGAACGTGAAGGACGGCTCCGAGCTGATGAGCTCGTGGGAGAAGAACACCCCGGACTGCTCGATCTCCCTGACCGACAGCAACCTGGAGCAGATCCCGCCGTACACGAAGATCGTGGGACTGAAGCTCAATTCGACGATCGCGTTCGGCATCAACGATTCGAACAGCTCCGGCACGTCGTACATCCTCGCCTACACGCTGATCTCCAAGTCGAAGGACCTGACGAAGGCCGAGGGCACGACGGTCACGGACGTGCCGGCGAACCTGCCGAAGGTGACGCGCGCGAAGGACGGCAAGCCGTCGATCGACATGAACGGTCAGGGCTCGGTGAACCAGATGGTCACGCAGACGCTGATCAAGGGCAACGGTCAGGAGCTGACCGATTCGAGCCACGCGGTGGTCAAGTACACCGGATGGCTCACCAACGGCACGCAGTTCGACTCCTCGTGGGACAAGAACACGACGTTCGACGCCGACCTGTCCGAGTCGGGCGGGATCATCACCGGCTGGAAGGAGGGCCTCAAGGGCCAGACGGTCGGCTCGCAGGTGCTCCTCATCATCCCGCCGGACAAGGGCTACGGCAATCAGGCGAGCGGTTCGATCCCGGCGAACTCGACGCTGGTCTTCGTCATCGACATCCTCGCCGCGTACTGATCAGACGGTTCGGACCCGGCTGATCCGTCAGGTCCGAACCGAACCGCTCAGTAGCCGCCGGTGAACTGCTGGAGGTAGTTGCTGGCGTGCGAGGCGACGATCGATCCGAGAACCGCGCCGGTGATCGTCATTAGGATGAACAGCAGGATGCCGATCAGCACACCCTGCAGCAGCACGCACAGGAATCGGACCCAGTGCGGATCGAGACCGCGATGCACCTCGCCGTTCCATACCAGCGAGGTCATCCACGTGATACGCGTGGACGTCGCAAGCATCCAGATGAGCATCGCGAGCGGATCAAGCTGCACGAGCGCGAGCAGGAACGCGACGATGTTCAGCACCGCCCACGGGCCGAGGGCGTGCGCCACACGGTCGTGGAAGGAACCGAACGTCGTCGGATCGCCTTCGATGCGCAGCATCAGCCACGCGACGGCGAGCGAACCGTAGTCGTACAGGGCGAACGTGATCCATAGCAGCATGAACACCGGCAGGGCCGCGCTTTGCGCCTCGTTGCCGATCGACGAGGAGATCGAGGACACCGGGATCGCGTTGAGTATCGACGAGCCTCCATGGGAGATGACCAGCAGGCAGCTCCATGCCGAGATCAGCGCGACGGCGAGGATCACGACGATCGCATACCACGGTTGCCCCTTCCCCACATCGGTGGGCTTGGAGAAGAAGGTCTTCAGCCACGTGCCGAAGGTGCGCGCCTCGGCTTCGAATCGCGAGGGCTGCGCCGCGGGGCCCTGACCCGGCTGCTGCTGGTAGTTCGGCTGCTGATAGCCCGGCTGCGGTTGCGTGAAACCAGGCTGAGGCTGGTAGCCGGGCTGACCGTAGGGATTCCGCTGATCGGAACCGTACTGCGGGCCAGACTGCGGACCGTACTGCGATGCGTACTGCGGACCGGGCTGAGGCTGGGCATTCGGTTGGACGAACGGCTGCGGACCGGGCTGAGATCCGTACTGCGGCTCGTACTGCTGGCCAGCGGGCTGCTGATAGGTGGGCTGCTGGAATCCGGGCTGCTGCGGATGGGCGGGCTGGCCGTAGGGCTGCTGCTGATACGGCTGTTCCGTCATCGGCTGAACCGGCGCGGCCTGTGTCTCCTGCATCGGCGGATTCGCCTCGGCATCAGGCACCGGCTCATCATGGGATTTCGACGCATCGGATGCTGCGGACTCGTCGAACGTCCTGGTTTCCTCGGACGCCACCGGCTCAACGGACACCACCGGTTCCACCGGCTCGGACGTGACGGCCTCCATCTCGGATTCGGTGGACGCCTTCGTCTTCGACTCGACGGCATCCGTACCCGCCGCATCCTCCACGGCACTCGTCGCGTCGTCCTTCACGCTTCCCGAGTCGTTCGCCGGTCCGGCAGGTGTGGCCGGCGGTTCCGCGTCCATCGAGTGGTTGACCAGTGCGGCCAGCTCGGACAGATCCGAGGACGGCTGCTCGAACAGGTCATTCGGACGTGCGATCGGCTGCGTGGCCATCGTGCCGATGCCGGTCTCAGGCATATGCGGCAGCACCGTCGTCTTCTCCGCGGGCGAGGCCGGAGGCGGAACCGGCGCGGCCGGCTGCATGCTGAATTGATGCCCGCATTGTCTGCAGAATCGCGCCGTCTGGGGATTCTGCGCTCCGCATTGTGAACAGTACTTCATCTTCACTCCTTATTTCCTGTTGTTGTGATTCGATTTGCTCTGACCGGGCCGCAACTGCACCGTCGTCCCATCTCCTTCGATCACTGCAGATCGACCGGGATGCAATCGTCCTTCGACATGCCCTGCGCCGCGCACCACGAGCTCGCCGAACCGGTGTCCGGGAAACGCTCGCCCGACAGCAGCACGTACCATCCGGTAGTGCCGGTGTTGCGGTAGGTGGGCCAGTCGGAGGAATCGACGAGCAGCGTGTTCGGATACTTGGCCTTCGTGGTCAGGTACTGTTCGTAGATGTCCTGATAGTGCCAGGTCTTGCCTTCGGCGTCGAGACCGTCACGCTTGCTGGACAGCTGCGTGGTGATCGTCGTCATGAACCCGTTCGCCGCGTTGCGATCGTTGGCGATCTGCCATTGGATCGCCGTCTGCGCCGCGCCGTTCGCATCGGCGTCGGGCACCGGCGCGGCGGCGAGCGCCGATCCGACGCCGAACGTGGAGTCGGACGCGGGCGTCGCGCCGGTCGCGACCTTCACGTCGATGCCGCTCGAGGCCGACGTCAGGTGGTCCACCGGACGCCAGTAGCTGCCGAACGGGTAGGACAGTTCGATGGTCCTGCCAGACCTGCCGCTCGTGATCGGCTCCTTCGTGAAGTCGAAGATCGCGTCGGCGACCGTCGCGCCGTCCTCGGTGAGGGTGACGCGCACGTCCTTGGATGAGAACGTGCCCGCGTCGCATCCCGACGTGAACTTCACGGAGGCGATCACGCCGTCACCGGTCGACTTGATGGTGTCCACCTTGCCTTCGGGCGCGCTCGTGCACGTCTTCGCCGCATCGGACTTGTCTGCGCCGTTCGACTTCGGGGCGCTTTGCGAGCTGGTCGCACCGTTCGACGCGCCCGGTGCCGTCGCGCCCGCGTCGCGCGAGCCGACGAACCGGATGATCAGGAACGCGGCGACGGCGACCACGACCACCGCTGCCGCCACGATCGCCGCGATCACGGGCGTGGACAGGGATCTTCCGGCGGTCCGCCCCGCGCCGGTGACGACGGGGGTGACGTGCGGCGCGGGAGCCGGTTCGACAACGGACTCCGGCCCGGCGACGGGAGTCGGCTGCGCAGCGGGGACCGTCCGGGGCTGCGTATCGTTCCCGACGGGAACGCCGCACTGTTCGCAGAACCGGTTGCCCGGGGTGATGACGGCACCGCAGTTCAGGCAGAACACCGGGGACGGTTTCGTCACCTGCGGGGTCGTCGGCATCGGTTCGATCAGCGGATGGCCGCACTTATTGCAGAATCGGTCACCATTATCACATGCAGCGCCGCAGTTCGGACAGTTCATAGGGACCTTCTCTCTTCCCAAAACCCGGTTGATACCATCGTAGGCCCGGGAGGCCCGGTTGTCACGCATGCGCTAGAGTGTGGCCTTATGCGAATCCTTGTTGCCGATTGCTCCGCGATCTACTCCGGGCGGCTCAACGCCTCCCTTCCTCCCGCCAAACGCGTCCTGCTCATCAAGGCGGACAACAGCCTGCTCATCTTCTCCGAACTGGGCTCGTACAAGCCGCTCAACTGGATGGCCGCCCCCTGCACGATCAGGGAGATCGAGCCTGACGAGAAGCCTGACGAGACCCCGGAGGGAACTCCGGAGGTGACTCCGGACGACAGTCCGATCGAGAAGATCCTGCGCGTGAGCGCCGCGAAGAGCTCCGACATCCTCGAAGTGACGCTGTACCACGTCTACTCCGACCAGTCCTTCGATCTCGGCCAAGATCCGGGCCTCGTCAAGGACGGCGTCGAGGACCATCTCCAGCAGTATCTCGCCGCGCAGATCGAACGCATCGGCGAAGGCGCGAAACTCGTGCGACGCGAATATCCGACCGCGATCGGGCCGGTCGACATCATGGCGGTCAACGCGGACGGCGAGCACGTGGCGATCGAAATCAAACGCCACGGCGGTATCGACGGCGTTGAGCAGCTCACCCGCTACTGCGAGCTGCTCAACCGCGACCCGCTGCTCGCCCCGGTCCACGGCATCTTCGCCGCGCAGACCATCACCCCGCAGGCGCGCGTTCTGGCCGAGGACCGCGGCTTCCGCTGCCTGATCCTCGACTACGAGGACATGAAGGGCACCGAGGACGGGTCGCTGCGGCTGTTCTGACGTATGACAAAGCGCCTCGGCGCGTTCTTCCCTTTCGGGACGGAACGCGCCGAGGCGCTTGTCGTTGTTCGCGATGCGAGGCGATCAGTCAGCCGATCGCCACCGGGTCACTGCTCCTCCGTAGTGGAGTACTGCACGTCGCGGCCGCGCTCGACGGCCACGGTGAGCTTGTTCGAATCGAAGGAGATGAATCCGTCGGTCACTTCGAACATGTGGCGATCCTCGTCGGGTTCAACCACGGTGACCGTGCCCTGCTTGATGATCGTGAGCACCGGCTCATGATCCGGCAGGATGCCCATGCCGCCCTCGGCGGCCGGGATGGTCACGCTCCTCGCCTCGCCGTGCCACACGGGGTGGTCGGCCGCGACGATGTTGACCTGCATCGTGGTCTTGTCCGATCCAGCCATCACGCACCCAGTTCCTTCTGCATGTCGTGCCACTTCTTCTCGAGGTCGTCGATACCGCCGATGCCGGAGAACGCCTGCTCCGGGACGTCGTCGTACACGCCGTCGCAGATGCGGGTGAAGGCCTCGATGGTCTCGTCGGCCGGCACGTAGGAGCCCGGACGACCGGTGAACTTCTCGGCAACGTAGAAGTTCTGGCCGAGGAACTGCTCGATGCGGCGAGCGCGGTTGACAGTGGTCTTGTCCTCTTCGGACAGCTCGTCGATACCGATCAGGGCGATGATGTCCTGCAGCTCCTTGTTACGCTGCAGAATCGCCTTGACGCGGTTCGCGCACTCGTAGTGGGCCTGGCCGACGTAACGCGGATCAAGGATTCGCGAGGTCGAGCTCAGCGGGTCCACGGCCGGGTAGATGCCCTTGGACGCGATGTCACGGGAAAGCTCGGTCGTCGCGTCGAGGTGGGCGAAGGTCGTGGCCGGGGCCGGGTCGGTGTAATCATCGGCCGGCACGTAGATGGCCTGCAGCGAGGTGATGGAGTGACCACGCGTCGAGGTGATGCGCTCCTGCAGAGCACCCATCTCATCGGCCAGGTTCGGCTGGTAACCCACGGCGGAAGGCATACGGCCCAGCAGCGTGGACACCTCGGAACCGGCCTGCGTGAAGCGGAAGATGTTGTCGATGAACAGCAGCACGTCCTGGTTCTGCACGTCGCGGAAGTACTCGGCCATCGTCAGAGCGGTCAGCGGGACGCGCAGACGGGTGCCCGGCTGCTCATCCATCTGGCCGAAGACCAGGGCGGTCTTCTCGAGAACGCCGGCCTCGTCCATCTCGCCGATCAGATCGTTGCCCTCACGGGTGCGCTCGCCGACGCCGGCGAACACGGAGACGCCGCCGTGGTTCTGGGCCACGCGCTGGATCATCTCCTGGATGAGGACCGTCTTGCCGACGCCTGCACCACCGAACAGACCGATCTTGCCGCCCTGCACGTACGGGGTCAGCAGGTCGATGACCTTGATGCCGGTCTCGAACATCTGGGTCTTGGACTCCAGCTGGTCGAATGCCGGCGGGTTGCGGTGGATAGGCCAGCGCTCGGTGACGGTGACCTGCTCTTCCGGCTTCTTGTTGAGGATGTTGCCGGAGACGTCGAAGACGTGGCCCAAGGTCACGTTGCCGACCGGCACGGAGATCGAGGCGCCGGTGTCGTACACGGCGGCGCCGCGCACGAGGCCGTCGGTCGGCTTCAGGGCGACGCAGCGCACGGTCGAGTCGCCGAGGTGCTGCTCCACCTCAAGGGTGATCTCGGTAGCCTTGGCTTCGCCTTCCTCCTTGGCGCCCGTGTTGACGATGGTCACGTGCAGGGCGTTGTAGATGTCAGGCATGTGGCCCGCCGGGAATTCAACGTCGATGACCGAACCCTGGACTCGGGTGACGCGTCCGTGGATCGGTTCGCCGTTGGTCTCGGAAGGCGCAGTGGTCTGCTTTACAGCCATAGTGCGTTCCTACTCTTCCTTTGTATTCAGAGCATCGGCGCTGCCGATGATCTCGGTAAGTTCCTGAGTGATCGATGCCTGACGCGAGGCGTTGAGCTTGCGGGTCAGGGAGTCGATCAGATTGCGTGCGTTGTCGGTCGCCGTGTGCATGGCGTTCTGACGGCTGGCGGTCTCCGAAGCGGCCGCGGTCAGCAGGCACTCGTGGATACGCGACTGGATGTACTTCGGCAGAATCGCGTCAAGCACCTTCTCGAGGCTGGGCTCGAAGACGTACAGCGGAGCCATCTTGTCCTTGTTCGGCTCCTCGCCGACCTCGGGCGCGGCCGCGGGGGCCTCCACGATCTCGACCGGCAGCATGCGCAGCACGCGGACCTTCTGGACCACCATGTTGATGAACTCGGTGTAGACGATGTAGAGTTCCGAGACTCCGCCCTGATCCGCCGGCTTCATGTAGGCGTCCAGCAGCGTGTTGGAGATCGTCTCGGCGATTTCCACGCCGGGCTGGTCGGTGTCGCCCTCCCATGTGGCCACGACGTCACGGTTGCGGTACTTGTAGTACGTCGAACCGCGACGCCCGTACACGAACAGCTCCGGCTTTTTGCCGTCACCCTCGAGACGAGCCAGCAGCGACTCGGTCTCGCGGATGATCGAAGAGGTGTACGGGCCGGCCATGCCACGATCCGAGGTGAGGGCGAGAACAGCCACGCGCGGGTTCTTCTCGTCCTTCACCGCAATCGGATGCGTGATATGGGTATGCGCCACCAACGCTTGCACGGCATCGAAAATCGCATCGGTGTACGGCTTCGCGTTCAGGGCCACGTCACGGGCCTTGGCGATATGCGAAGACGCGATCATCTCCTGGGCGTTGAAGATCTTCTCCAACGACTCCGTGGAGCGGATGCGTGATTTCAATGCGAGTTGCGAGCCCATGGCTTATTTCTCTCCCGCCACGATCTTTTCCTGATCGACCGGGGTGGCCTGAGCCACGTTCGGCTTCTTCTCCACCAGCGGCTTGCCAGCGGAGGTGACGAAGATGGCGCGGAACTCGTCGACGGCCTTGGCAAGAGCCTTTTCGGTGTCGGCGGTGAAGTCCTCGGTGTCACGGATGGTCTTCAGGATATCGGTGTTGTGGTCGAGGTAGTCGAGCAGACCCTGCTCGAACGGGAGCACATCGGACAGCTCGAGGTCATCGAGCTTGCCGTGGGTGCCGGTCCAGACGGACACGACCTCCTGCTCCATCGAGTACGGGTGGAACTGCGGCTGCTTCAACAGCTCGGTCAGGTGGGCGCCACGGGTCAGCTGGGCCTTGGACGCGGCGTCCAGATCGGACGCGAACATCGCGAAGGATTCCAGCGAACGGTACTGCGCCAGGGAGATCTTCAGCGTACCGGAGACCTTCTTCAGGGCCTTGGTCTGGGCCGCGCCACCGACTCGAGAGACGGAGATACCGACGTCCACGGCGGGACGCTGGTTGGCGTTGAACAGATCGGACTGAAGGAAGATCTGGCCGTCGGTGATGGAGATCACGTTGGTCGGGATGTAGGCGGACACGTCGTTCGCCTTCGTCTCGACGATCGGCAGACCCGTCATCGAGCCGCCGCCGAGGTCGGCGGAGACCTTCGCGCAGCGTTCGAGCAGACGGGAGTGCAGGTAGAAGACATCACCCGGGTAGGCCTCGCGCCCCGGCGGGCGGCGCAGCAGCAGCGAGATCGAGCGGTACGCCTCGGCCTGCTTCGACAGGTCGTCGAAGACGATGAGGACGTGCTTGCCGTTGTACATCCAGTGCTGGCCGATGGCCGAGCCGGTGTACGGGGCGATGTACTTGAAGCCGGCGGAATCGGAGGCCGGGGAGGCGACGATGGTCGTGTACTCCATGGCGCCCGCGTCCTCGAGGCTCTGCTTGACCGAAGCGATGGTCGAGCCCTTTTGGCCGACGCCCACGTAGATGCAGCGCACCTGCTTCTTCGGATCACCGGATTCCCAGTTGGCTTTCTGGTTGATGATCGTATCGATCGCGATGGCGGTCTTGCCCGTCTGGCGGTCGCCGATGATGAGCTGACGCTGGCCGCGGCCGATCGGCGTCATCGCGTCGATGGCCTTGAGGCCGGTGGACAGCGGCTCGTCGACCGGGTGACGGTGCATCACGTCCGGGGCCTGAGCCTCGAGGATGCGGCGTCCCTCGCTCTTGATCTCGCCGAGGCCGTCGATCGGCTTGCCCAGCGGATCGACGACACGACCGAGGTAGCCGTCGCCGACCGGCACGGAGAGCACTTCGCCCGTGCGGCGCACTTCCTGGCCTTCCTCGATTCCAGCGAAATCGCCGAGGATAACCACGCCGATCTCACGGGCGTCAAGGTTGAACGCCAGGCCGAGCGTGCCGTCTTCGAACGTCAGCAGCTCATTGGCCATGCAACCAGGCAATCCCGTCACGTGCGCAATGCCGTCACCGGCCGTGGCGACATATCCCACTTCCTGAGTGGGATTGTCGCTCGGCTTGTAGGACGACACGAAGTCGTCCAGGGCCTTGCGAATCGAGGCGGGATCGATGGTCAGTTCTGCCATGATCACTCCTTCATTACTTATCTATTATTCGGGTCAAGTCTTGAAAAACTTGGATGTCAGGCGGCGTCAGGACTCCGCCTTGACGGTGCGGCGCAGGTTCTCGAGCTGCGCGACCACGGTGTTGTCCGTGACCTCGTCGCCGATCTGGATGCGCATGCCGCCCAGCACGGACGGATCGACCACCGAGTTGATGTGGACCGCGCGTCCGGCCTTGGCGGAATACACCTTGGTCAGTCGGGCGATCTGCTCCTTCGTCAGCGGTGAGGCGGTGGTCACAGTGACCATCGACTCGCCCATATGACGGGAGAACTTGTTGATCAGCCACTGGATGGTCTCCAGATAGCGGCGGCGACGCAGGTTGCAGGTGGCGTGCTCGGCGAGACGCTCCGTGACCTTGTTGAGATGCTTGTCGTCGAACAGCTCGTGGAACAGCTTCACACGGGCCTCGCTCGGTGCCTGATCGTCGTACAGCTTGGCGCGCACGACCGGCAGTCCCAGCAGGGCCGAATGCAGCTCGGCCAGTTCGACGGAGACCTTGAGGGTGGCGTCCGTGGCGTCCGCGTAGTACATCATCGCGTCGACGCCGAAGTCCTCGACGGCGTTGGCGATGTCCTTGGCGCGGCTCCACCGGCGCGAGACCAGGTCGGTCATGATCTCCATCGTCAGCGGATGGGCCTTGCCGCCGACCAGCGTCTCAAGCACGGCGACCTTGTCGGCCACCGGGCGCGACGGGTCGGTGAGCGCGCGTTCAAGCTGGATGTTGTGGTCGAGCACGCTGGTCAGCGAGAACAGTTCGTTCCCGATGCGCCAGTTCTCCTCGCCCGCATCACGCAGCTTGGGTGCCAGCGAGTCACGTGAGACGCGATCAGCGATGCGCGATGCCTCTCCTCGCATTGGTCACCTCCCTTTCCTTGACGTCATTGACGACGTTATTGACGAAGTCACTTCTTGTCGCTGTCCAGATCGTCGATCATCTGGTCGATCATCGACGACTGCACGTCGGCGTTCTCAAGCTTGGAGCCGAGGATCTTGCCGGCGAGGGCCGCGGCAAGCGTGCCGACTTCGCCCTTGAGGCTGACCATCGCCTGACGGTGCTGCGACTCGATGGAGCGCTGCGCGTTGGCGGTGATCTGCGCCGCGTCGGATTCGGCGCGGGAACGTGCGTCGGCGATGATGTGCGATGCCTCGGCGCGGGCGTCGTCGCGGATCTTGGCCGCCTCGACGCGAGCGGTGCTCAGCTGCGCCTCATACTTGGCCTTGGCCTCGTCGGCGTCCTTCTTGGCCTGCTCGGCCTTGGCGATGTTGCCTTCGATCCTGGCCGCACGTTCGTCGAAGATCGCGTTGAACTTCGGCATGAAGAACTTGTAGAAGAACACCGCAACGATGACGAGGATGATCAGAGACCATACGATGTCGTAGACCTGCGGAATGAACAGCTGGATTCCGTCTGCCGCGAGTGTCATCAAGCCCTCCTTTCAGTGATGGACATATCGGTTTTCGTCTGTGGGTCTGATCGCTTACTTGATGATCAGGGCGGCGACGAAGCCGATGAGGGCCAGCACCTCGACCAGAGCCAGGCCGATGAACATGATGGTCTGGATCTTGCCGGACATCTCAGGCTGACGGGCGGTGGACTCCATGGCCTTGCCGAAGAGGATGCCGAGGCCGATGCCAGGGCCCAGGGTGCCGAGGCCGTAACCGATGACGGACAGGCTGCCGGTGACCTCTGCGAGGGTGATGATATCCATTTCTGTATCCTTTCTAACGTTCGGTAGACGTTATAAATCTTGGGTTCTCCTCCGGGTGGGGCGCCTGTCGGCGATGCCGCCGCGACGCTAGCGATCCGGAGGAATCAGCCGGGCGACCGGTCAGTCGGCCTCCGGGTAGCTCAGGTTGATGTACACGGTCGAGAGGATGGCGAACACGTAGGCCTGCAGGAAGGCGACGAACGCCTCGAAGCAGGTCATCGCCGCGCCGCCGAGGAACCACACGGCACCGACCGGGATGCCCTGCATCTTGTTGACCGCATCGACCATCCAGTACTGCGCGAACGCGAGGCAGGTCGCGACCATGAGGTGGCCGGAGACCATGTTGGCGAACAGACGGATCGTCAGGGACGCCGGACGGATGATGAGCAGCTCGAGGATGTTGATCGGGGCGAGCAGGATGTAGACCGGCCACGGCACGCCCGGCGTGAACAGCTCGTGGCGCAGGTAGTGGCCGAGGCCCTGCTCGCGGATGGCCGCGATCCAGTACTGGATCAGCGTCCAGACGGCGAACACCAGAGGCATCACGACCGTGGCGGTGGCCGCCATGTTCATGCCCGGGATGATGCCGCACAGATTGAATACGAAGATCGTGAAGAACAACGTCGCGATCATCGGCACGTATCGCTTGCCGCGGACCTCGCCCATCACGTCGTAGACGATCTTGTCTCGAACGAACTCGATGCCGTATTCGACGACGCCCTGCCAGCGGCCCGGGATCAGCTTGGCACGGCTTGCGGTCAGGCCAAGCACCACGAGGAGCACGACGGTGGCGATGATACGGATGAGGATGATGCGGTTGATCGCGAACGGAGTCCCTTGGAACAGGATCTCCGGGGGGAGAAAGTCGTTGACGCTCGGCAGTTCGGGCTCAGCTGCCGCCAGCAGCACGCTCGAAGCGAACTCTCCTACCATTCCACGCCTCCTGCTTCTTGAAATCAGCTGTCAGTCTATACCCGACGGGGCGGGGAATATGTCCGAGACGTTACCGTGCATGCGGTCGGTTCGCGGCTGCATGCAGGAGTTCAGGCGCCGGGCGGCGAACCGTCCTCTTCTCTGTTCCGTGCGGGTCGTGGCACCGGATGCCGTTGGATATGCGTCCTGCCGAACGCATCCTTACGGCATTCGGCTCCGAATGACTGATGCAAATTATTTGCCTTCGTTCGGACAATTGCAAGCCGGTTCCGGGGTTTTCTCGAAGTTGTTCGGGTCTTTGCTGTAAAACCGCGGATTTCCGCCTGTTTCCCGGGCGTTTCGCGGCGATTTGTCTATCTTTCGAGCGTGATATACATGCAGATATATGTGCAGATCAGCCCCGATGGAGCCGGTCGCAATGCACATTTGCGCACACAAGCGAGCAATTGTGTCGCTTTTACTTGAACATGACGGTCCACGATACGGACAGGAAATGGTCCATTCCCTGACATGCACAGGTCCACAACACGGACGGATATCGCGGATGGACAACAGGGGGAAGGATCGTCACTCCCCGCGGATCACGCCGTATCCGTCATGAAGGAACGGGGCGAAATCGTCCTCACGCGGAGCACCCGGCTCGTGACGGATCGAGCGATCGGTGCCGAGCCGCTTCTCGGCCCGGAGCTCCGGCACCTCGGTCAGGTCGTACGGCGTGGTCTGATACACCCAGTTGAGCCAGTTTCGCCACAGCAGATTGGCGTGCGCGCGCCAGGCGAACAGCGGCTCCAGACTCGGATCGTCATGCGGGAAGTAGTTGGTCGGGAACGGGACGTTGTCGAGCCCCTTGGCCATGTCACGCTCGTACTCCTCCTTGAGCGTGTACTTGCCGTACTCCCAGTGCCCGAGCGCGAACACCTCGGAGAAGTCGCGCGTGGCGATGAGACCCGGGCCCGACTGCGGCCCCCACGTGAGGATCTGCAGATCGGGGTTCGCCCGAACGTCGTCCTCGTTCACGCCGGCGAGCCGCGAGTGCGGCTGCAGGTCGATCTCGTCGAAGCCGTTGGTCAGGAAGCAGTACTCGTCCTGCAGATACTGCGGGAAGACACCGAAGATCTTGGTGGGGTAATCGACCTTGCGCACGCCGTATCGGTAGTTGAGTGCGCCCATCGCGCCCCAGCACAGATACATCGTCGAGAAGACGTGCGTCGACGCCCAGTCGAGGATCGCCTTGAACTCCCCCCAGTAGTCGACCTGATCGAACGGCAGATGCTCGACCGGCGCGCCGGTGACGACGAAGCCGTCATAATAGTTGTCGCGGAACGCGTCGAGGTTCTCGTAGAACTTGAGCAGGTGGTCGGCCGACACGTGCGTCGACTCGTGCGTCGAGGTCTTCATGAAGTCAACCTCGACCTGCAGCGGCGACTTCGAGATGAGACGCAGCAGCTGGGTCTCCGTCTCGATCTTCTTGGGCATGAGGTTCAGGATCACCAGTTTGAGCGGACGGACGCGCTGACGCTCCGCTTCGGGCTTCTCGAGCGCGAAGATGCGCTCCGAGTCGAGGATGGCTCTGGCCGGAAGGCCACTGGGAATCTTGATAGGCATGTCTTCATTATGGTATGCACGCGGATATGCGGCGCGGCGACCCTCATACTTCTTTTTTATGGCCAACTATCAGCACGTTCCTTTTTAAGGCGACTATAGCGCGACACGCCGGGGTTGACGTATTTCGATTCGACGGTAAATTAGATAGAGCTGTCGCAAAGACAAGCCGACGCGGGGTGGAGCAGCTCGGTAGCTCGCTGGGCTCATAACCCAGAGGTCCATGGTTCAAATCCATGCCCCGCTACCAACGAACAAATGGTCGAAAGCCTTCATGGTTTTCGACCATTTTCGTTTTCACGCTTTACGCCTTATGCCGCCGGATGACGACGAGCATGAATGCTCCGACTCCGAGCGTGGAGATGACGATCAGGATGACGGCACCGACGTTGACGCCGGTTTTGGCGAGGGTTTTGCCGGTGCCGTATTTCTGCGCGGAGATCTGCTTGAGGATGTCGGCGTTGCCGTCGTCTCCGTTCTGCTTGTCAGCATCGGGCGTCGGGGCGTCGCCACCATCCTGCTCGTTCTTGTCGTCGGGTTCACCCGGCTCCGGTTCGGGATTGGGATTCGGGGCGGGGCCGGGCTCCTCGGGATCATCGACCCGCTCGCCGTCGGCGATGACGACGTGCGCGTGGCCGAGATCGTCGAATCGCGTGGCCGCGGCCTTCGCACGATCGTCGCCGTCGAAGCGCCACATGAACACGTACCAGCCGGGTTTGTCGGCCGTGATGGTCACCGGCTTGCCGTCCGGCCCCTCCTCGCCGTCGCCGATGCGGATGCGCCCGTTGACGGCCGGATACTCCCACGAGCCGATCCGCTTGTGGTTCCGGTCCTCGTACGGCTCCTCGTTGCCGACCGGGCGATTGAGATCGCTGAACAGATCCTCGGCCTTGATCGTCTCGAAGTTCGCTCCCCCGGACCACCACCAGAGGGTGATGGTCACGTTCGCCCTATCCCCGTCGACGGTGGTGTGGTCGTCGGGGAATCCCGTCACGTCGAAGGTGTCGGCGATCGCCGAACCGACGCCGACCGGCTTGTGCTGGTCGGTCGGCGACGTGGCCTTCGGCTCGGCCTGCGTGGGTTCGGGTTCCGGCTCAGGCTCGGGCTCGGGCTCAGGCTCGGGTTCGGGTTCCGGCTCAGGTTCGGGATTGGGTTCCGGCTCAGGTTCAGGCGTCGGCTTGTCCGGATCGGGCTGCTCGGGCTCGGGCCGTTCGCCGTCGCCATCGTCGATGCCGCTCGCGCCGTCGTCCGTGGATCGCACGACGCCGACTTCGGCATCGGCACGCACGGCCTGTCCGGCATGCGCGGCCCCCGCCGGCATCGCGATCATCGCGGCCGCGACCAGCAGCGCCGCCCCGGCTACGAGCGGACGGCGCCATCGACCATCCGACGCAATGCGTGGCATATCGTTCCTCATGATTGTGTCCTTTCCCACGCACGCGAACCATCGCGCACCATCGCGCATGTTACGTGCGTGTTACATATCCGCCCCGCGCCTGTCGCGAAACGACGGATCGTCCGATGCCCTTCACCGGACGCATGCGACCACACTGTCAGCTCCGCACGCCCCTTGTCCCGTCATGCGGACGATGTGGACGGAAACCCTCTCCCCCGGCGTGTTGTGGATGACTGTCCAGCCCGGAACAGGCACATGACAACGTTGTGCTCGCTCACATGATCAGGCGCAAGTAGGGGGAACACCCCATCTTGAACGTCATCCGGGCGTCATCCGGACGTCATCTTGGCGCCATCAACCACACCATCCTTACTATTTCGGCCATTTGGCCCCTACAATGGGGACGTATGGCATCATCCATCGCGATATGCGCAGAGGTAAGGAGAAGGACGCCATGTCACAGCAGACTGCGAATGAAAACGCTAACACCGCAGCAGCAGTAACCGATGAGACCGCGGCCGCGAGCGAAACGCCCGCCGCGGAGAAGACGAAGTCCGCGAAGGCCGAGAAAACCGTAAAAACCACTCGTGCACGCAAGCCTCGCGCGACCCGCACCACCCGTGCCAAGGCCGCGAAGACGGCCGTGAAGACCGTCACGGAGCCGGGCGAAGTGCCCGCGCCGTCGCTGCCTATCGAGGAGCCGGGCCAGTTCGGCCGTGTCAACGTCATGGACGTCACGCCGAACGAGGAACGCGGCATCTACCCGGCGCGCGTGGAGCTTGGCGAGCCGTTCAAGGTCACCGCGCAGGTGTTCATCGAAGGCCGCACCAAGGTCGGCGCCACCGCGGTCGTCAGGAACGCGCGCGGCAAGGAGATGCTGCGCCGCCAGATGACCTGCATCAACCCGGGCCTCGACCGCTGGTCCGTCGAACTGACCTGCGGCGAGCGCACCGACGTCAAGCCGTGGGAGCCCGACTTCGCCGCCGTCAAGCGCCAGCTGGGCCTGTGGACCGTCACGGTCGAGGGCTGGGAGGACACGTACACCTCCTGGCTGCACGACGCCAAGATCAAGGTCGAGGTCAACGACGACGTGGAGAACGCGCTCGCCTCCGGCGCCCAGCTGCTGGACCGCTGGGCCGGCACCGCCGACGCGCATCTGCCGCAGCACCAGCGCAAGATGCTGCGCGACGCAGCCAAGGTGATGGAGGACAAGACCCTCACCCCCAAGGAGCGTCTCGCGGCCGCCACTTCCGATGAGGTGAAGGAGCTGCACCTGACCAACCCGCTGCGCGACGGCCTGTCCGAAAGCGCGCCGCAGACCTTCAAGGTCGAGCGTCCGAAGTCGAGCTTCGCCGCCTGGTACCAATTCTTCCCGCGTTCCGAGGGCGCGTACATCGATCAGGAGACGCACAAGATCGTCCAGGGCACGCTGAAGACGTCCGTCTCCGGACTGGAGCGCGCGAAGGCCGAGGGCTTCGACATCGTCTACCTGCCGCCGATCTTCCCGATCGGCACGACCAACCGCAAGGGCAAGAACAACGCGCTGGTCGCCGGCCCGGACGATCCGGGTTCGGTGTTCGGCATCGGCTCGGCCGAGGGCGGCCATGACACCGTCGACCCGAAGCTCGGCACGATGGACGACTTCAAGGCCCTCACCGCCAAGGCGCATGAGCTGGGTCTCGAGGTCGCGCTCGACTTCGCGCTGCAGTGCTCGCCCGATCACCCGTGGGTCAAGGAGCACCCGAACTGGTTCCGCACCAAGCCGGACGGATCGATCGCGTTCGCCGAGAACCCGCCGAAGAAGTATCAGGACATCTACCCGATCGACTTCAACGCGGACATGCCCGGCATCGAGAAGGAGGTCGAGCGCATCCTCACGCTGTGGATCGAGGCCGGCGTGACGGTCTTCCGCATCGACAACCCGCACACCAAGCCGGTGCGCTTCTGGCAGGACGTCATCGCCGCCGTGACCAAGCGTCACCCGGAGGTCATCTTCCTGGCCGAGGCGTTCACCCGCCCGGGCATGATGCGCGCGCTGAGCTACGTGGGCTTCACGCAGTCGCACTGCTACTTCCCGTGGCGCAACACCAAGGAGGAGCTCTCCGAGTACCTCGCCGAGACCAACGGCGACGACGGCTACTACCAGCACAACACGTTCTGGCCGACCACGCCGGACATCCTCACCGCCTACGTGCGCGACAACGGCATCGCCGGCCACGCGGTGCGTGCGGTGCTCGCCGCGATGGGCTCGCCGTCGTGGGGCATCTACAACGGCTTCGAGCTGATCGAGAACAAGCAGCGCCCCGGTTTCGAGGAGCAGATCGACAACGAGAAGTACGAGGTCAAGGTCCGCGACTGGTCGCTGGCCAAGAAGTTCGGCATCGCCAAGCTGCTGACCTCGCTCAACAAGATCCGCCGCGAGCATGTGGACGCGTTCGGCTACCATAACCTCACGGTGCTCGAGAGCTCCGATCCGAACGTGCTCGCCTTCGCGCGCCACACGCCCGCCGAGCTGACCGCATCGGGCAAGCCGGAGACGCTGATCGTGGTCGTCAACCTCGACTGCCACAACGCGCACCAGTCCACCATCCACCTCGATCTGCCGTCGCTCGGCATCGATCCGGACAAGGGCGCTCATGTGCGCGACGAGCTGACCGATCGCGAGTTCGACTGGAGCTGGGACAACTTCGTGTCGCTGGCACCGTGGGCCGATGTGGCGCACGTGCTGCACGTGGAGTACTGATTCCCGCTCGTAAGCGGTATTGTGGTTAGGACGATTCATCCGATATATCGATAGGAGAAAACCGATTATGGCTGAAACCTTCAACGTCGTGGTTGAGATCCCGCGCGGCTCGAAGAACAAGTACGAGGTCGATCAGGAGACCGGTCGCGTCTTCCTGGACCGTGAGCTGTTCACCGCCATGGGCTACCCGGACGACTACGGCTACATCGAGGGCACCCTCGGTGAGGACGGCGATCCGCTCGACGCGCTCGTGATGGTCAAGAACTCCGTGTTCCCGGGCTGCGTCATCGAGTGCCGCGCCGTGGCCCTGTACCACATGGAGGACGAAGAGGGCGGCGACGACAAGGTGCTGTGTGTGCCGGCCGACGTCCGCTACGACGACATCAAGGACGTCAAGGACGTCAACGAGTTCCACCTCAAGGAGATCAAGCACTTCTTCGAGCAGTACAAGGCCCTCGAGCCCGGCAAGGAAGTCAAGCCCGGCGACTACTGGACCGGCGCGGACGTCGCCGAGAAGGAGATCAAGGAGGCGCGCGAGCGCCTCGCGAACGCGGCGAAGTGATCTCGTCCGTCACGAACGCTGACTGAAGCGGCTTTCCGATTGATTTCGGAAGGCCGCTTTTCCATATGCGGCGGTACACTGGTCATCTGTAATTTCACCTAGGCGTAGGCGGCGTGTGGGAGCGCTGGTCGAGGCCCATCCCGTGGGATTCGCCGTGTCGTGACCGCGACTGTTGCGCGCCATCGGCCGGCATCGGGATGAACCCATTTGACGCACACCATGATTTCGATGATTGTTCAGTCGTTGCTTATTTCCGTTTCCGTCGCGATGGACGCATTCGCCATTTCCATCGGCAAGGGTCTGACCGTGCATAAGGCCCGATTCGTCGACGCGCTCAAATGCGGATTGTGGTTCGGCGGATTCCAGGCGCTGTTTCCGCTGCTCGGCTTCTTCGCCGCAGCGGCGTTCGCCTCCTATGTGACCGCGGTGGATCACTGGATCATCTTCGGCCTGCTGGCGTTCATCGGTGGCAACATGATCCGCGAGGCTTTCGAGGAGGATGAGGAGAACGCCAAGGAGACGCCGGAATTCGATTGGCGTCACATGCTGCCGCTCGCCGTGGCATGCAGCATCGACGCATTCGCGGTGGGCGTGAGCCTCGGCCTCATGCAGCTCAACGTGGCCTTCGCCGTCACGTCGATGGGTGTCGTGACCGCCCTGTTCTCGATCGCGGGCATCTACATCGGCCGTGTCTTCGGATCACGCTGGCAGAAGCCGGCGCAGATCGCCGGCGGCGTGGTGCTCATCATCATCGGCGTCAAGGTGCTGCTCGAACACCTCGGTCTGATCGCGTTCTGACGCGATACCCGCACGAGGAACGCCTCGATCCTTATAGGATCGAGGCGTCGTTATACGAGCTGGAGGAAGAGAGCTGCGGCGAAGACGACGAGGCCGTAGAACATGACCGGCAGCAGGGCGACGCCGATCCACGGGGATCGGGTCTTCGGGTCGGGGTCGAGCTCGTCGAGCCACCATACGGAGGCGACGGCGAGGATCACGGCGAACAGCGCCATCGCCACGACGACGCCGATGAACATGGCGGGGCTGACCCCACCGTTCGCCGAAACACCGCCACCGGCGGAATCGCCCGCACCGCCCGTGGAGAACGCTGCCCGGCCCGCCACCGCCACATACGGCAGGTAGAACCATCCGGCCAGCGAGATCGATGCGGCGCCGCCGGTCACACAGTGGGACAGCGCGCGGATCAGGTGCGAACGGTTCTCGCGGGCCATCTGACGCGCGAACGAGACGATCGTCAGCAACACCAGCAGGCCGGCCACGGCGGCCGCCCATCGCGCCATCGGATAGGTGCGCAGCTTCAGCGGGTCGCCGGCGAGCTCATCGGAGATACCGTAGATCGACATAAGCGGCGAAGAAACGGCGAGCACGGACAGGATCCCCACGATCACACCGATCGCGCGGTCGACCATCGTCGCGCGGAACGGCCAGTTCGCGTGGAACCAGAACAGCACCAGCAGGATCGCGGCGATGAGCGCGGGGGCCACTCCCGAGGGCAGTGCGGCGACGCCTCTCGCCGCAGCATCGGCACCGGAGACCGACAGACCGGCCCATATACCGCCGAATACGGCGAACAGGAGGTACACGCCGACCTGTACGCCGAGCATCACCCCGCGTTTGGTCGACCATGCCGTCTTGCTGTCTTCGCTCATGATTCACTCCCCACGTTCCCACGTGTCGCCCGATCGCCCCACGGCAGACGCACGGGCGGACCTATTGACTCCCGTCAATCCTACCCACCATGCGGGATGGCACCTCGTGGATGCACGGCGGAACGGCTTCCCGTGCCGGCGAAACGCACATCGCGGATGTTCGCATGACGTCCACGCATCACAAAGGTGAACATTATGTGTCCGCGATATGCGCGTACAATGAGCTGAAGAATTCGCATAGGGTTCCATGTACGGAAAGTTCCACTTCCGAACGGCCCGCATGGCATCCCGTCCGTTTTCGGCCAATCCCGAAACATGATTTCCATTCCAAGAAATCCGATAGAGAAGAGGGGCAAGACGTGACTGATCTGACGCTGATGACGTTCGCCAGCAATCCCGCTTCGGTACTGCCCTCGCTCGCCCTGCTGTCACACCGCGTGCGCGTGCTGCCGATGGATGCGGCCAGTCTGGTGAAAATGCCGGAGAACACGATCCTGTTCCTCGACGCGCGCGACGATCTCGCCACGGCCAAGACCCTGTGCAACCTCATCCATGCCTCCGGCCTGTCCACGCCGATCGTGCTGATCCTGACCGAGGGCGGCTTCACCGTCGTCAACTCGCAGTGGGGCATCGCCGACGTGGTGGTCTCCACGGCCTCCCCGGCCGAGGTGGAGGGCCGACTGCGACTGGTGTCCGAGCGCGGCAACTCCCCGACCGCCGCGGCCTCCACCGGTTCCGGCGATAAAGGCGTGACCACGGAGGACGGTCAGATCCGCTCCGGCGACCTCATCGTGGATACGAACGGCTATACCGCCTCTCTGCACGGCCGTCCGATCGATCTGGCCTACAAGGAGTTCGAGCTGCTCAAGTATCTGGTCCAGCACCCCGGACGCGTGTTCACGCGCGCCCAGCTGCTGCAGGAGGTGTGGGGCTACGACTACTACGGCGGCACGCGTACCGTCGACGTGCACATCCGTCGTCTGCGCGCCAAGCTGGGCGGCGAGTACGAGCATCTCATCGGCACCGTGCGCAACGTCGGCTACCGTTTCGATCCGCCGGACGACGAGGCCGAGGAGTCGGCCGCCAAGAACGCCGCCAAGCACTCGCCTCTTGATGAGTGATGATGAGTGAACCCAATAAGTCCAAATAGTGAGACACTCGATTTGTGATGCTCACATTTTGGACAGCAGATCGAGCGAAATCTCACATTGTTCTCCGGCTCCCTCGGCCAGTACCGTCCTCCTCATGGCGAGAGAGTACGAGAGAAATAATGGCAAAAGAGCCGACACTACCGGCACCGACGAAAGCGTATGCGATGGCACGTGAATCGAAGCGGGCGCGAATCGAACGCATGCACGACGAATACGCGATCCTGTGCGAACGCTACCCCGCGCCGAAGTGCGCGCTCGACTTCGCCAATCCGCTGCAGCTCATCATCGCGACGGTGCTGAGCGCGCAGACCACCGACAAACGCGTCAACACGGTCACGCCCGAACTTTTCGCGCGCTACCCCGAAGCCGCCGATCTTGCGGCGGCGAACCCCGAGGATGTCGAGGAGATCATCCGCCCCTTAGGCTTCTACCGTTCCAAGTCGAAGCATCTGCTGGGACTGGCCGCCGCGCTCGACGAGCGATTCGGCGGGCGTGTGCCCCGCACGATGGACGAACTCGTGACCCTGCCCGGGGTCGGGCGCAAAACCGCGAACGTCGTGCTCGGCAACGCGTTCGGCATCCCCGGATTCCCGGTCGATACGCATGTGATGCGCGTGACCGGCCGCCTGCGCTGGCGTTCCGACTGGCGCATCGCCAAATCGGATCCGGTGGCGGTCGAGAAGGAGATCTGCGCCTGCTTCCCGCCCGAGGACTGGACCGACCTGAGCCATCGCCTCATCTTCCACGGACGCGACGTGTGCCACGCGCGCAAGCCCGACTGCGGCAACTGCCCGCTACGCGAGACGTGTCCGTCGTTCGCTATCGCATAGGCATCACAACGCCTATACACCCTTGGACGCTAGACTGGGCGGCATGAGAGGGATGAACAACGCTAATCACGGGGACGATCGGGCGGGCGGACGGCCCGATGGACCATCCGACGAGCAACGCGGGTCACGCGCCCGGAGCGGCCGCAGCGGACTGAAACAGTGGATCGTGTTCCTCGCCGTCGCCACCGCGCTGTTCCTGCTGGTGTGGGCCGGCTGGTCGGTGACCACGCATCGCATCACCCTGCCGTATACGTCGAACGTGGTGCGCTCCGACTCTCCCGCAACGACCTCGGCGACCATAGGACTGACACCGCAGAACGGCTCCGCCGCTCCGCAGACGCTCGACATCCGCACCGCGGACTCCCCCGAACTCGATCGCGCGCTGATCGGCAACGTCTATCAGACGCTCGTCGGACGGGCCGACGACAACACGCTCACCGCCGCAGTCGCATCGTCATGGAAGACGTCCGATGATGCCAAGACACTCACGTTCACGCTGCGTGACGATCTCACCTTCTCCAACGGCGACAGGCTCGACTCGTCCGACGTCGTCACGTCGCTGCAACGGGCGATCGAGGGGAAGTGGCCGGGTACGGCCGAACGGTTCGCCGCGCTGGAATCGGTCACGAATCCGGACCGGCGCACCGTGCGGATCACGTTGAGTCACCCCGATGCGACGCTGCCGTACACGCTCTCCGGCCGGCTCGGCATCGTCTACGACGCCGAGGCGACCGTCGACTACACGACGCGCGCGCTCGGCTCCGGTCCGTTCACCGTCTCGCGATTCGCCAAGGGCGAGGCGATCACCCTGACCGCGCGCACGGACGGGACGTACGCGTCGCGATCGAACGATACGGACGGCGATCGCGGTAAGAACGACATCGGACGCACCGCGCGAACCGGCACGATCCGACTGCGCTACTTCGCCGACGACGCGGCGCTCGTCGCGGCGGCGAAGAAGGGTTCGCTGGACATGGCCGTGCCGGCCGATCCCGCGAACGCGAGGACGATCGCCGCCGACTCGCAGGGCGGCGCGACGCCGTTCACGGCCGTCGACGGGGCGAGCACGCGCAAGGTGACGCTTCTGTTCAACAACGACGCCGACTCCCCTCTGTCCATGCCGCGCGTGAGACAGTCGCTGCGCATGATCGTCGACAGGCAGGCGATCCTGAACGGACGGACGGATGTCTCGAAGCCGCTCGGCGGACCGATCGGACCGTTAGAGCCGGGCTATGAGGATCTCACCTCGACGCTGACGCACGACGTGGCGCAGGCCCAATCGCTGCTCGCCTACTTCGGATCGCGGTATCTGGGCACGTTCACGCTGATCACGCCGGCGCGATACGAGTCGATCGCCCGCGCCATCGCCGATCAGATGACCGCCGCGGGTCTCGCCGTCGACATGCAGGTGCTCGATCAGGCGCAGCTGGCCGAACGGGTCGCCTCGCGCGGGTTCACGATGATGATCACCGAACTGGACGGCGAGGACGGCACCGCGTCGTTCGCCGACGCGGAATCGGCCTCGCACTATACGAACGCGACCGCGCAGCAGCAGTATGAGGCCGCCGTCGGCGCGACCAGTCAGGACGCCTACGCGAACGGGCTCAAAACGTACGCGCGCACGATCAGCGAGGACGCGGCGAGCGACTGGCTGTACGCGCGCAAGGTCACGATCGCGGCGTCGACAAGGATCGAGGGATACACGGCCGCGATGGCCGACGATCGACTGTCGCTCGCCGATCTGGCGCGCAAGTGAAGCGCGTAAGGCGGGAACCCAGTATTGTCACCGATTCTGCATAGACTCGCCTGTATGACTGAAGCCAAATCCATCACCGCCAACCTGACCCCGCTGCCGGACCGCGTGGGCGTCGACGGTCTCGAAGACAAGTGGCGTGCCGTCTGGGACGAGCAGGGCACGTACAAGTTCAACAACACGCGCGACCGCAAGGCCGTGTACTCCATCGACACCCCGCCGCCCACCGTCTCCGGCCACCTGCACGTCGGTCACGTGTTCTCCTATACGCATACCGACGTCATCGCCCGATTCAAGCGCATGCAGGGCTACGACGTCTTCTACCCGATGGGCTGGGACGACAACGGCCTGCCGACCGAGCGCCGCGTGCAGAACTACTACGGCGTGCGCGTCGACACCTCCCTGAAGTACGATCCCGACTTCAAGCCGCCGTTCGAAGGCACCGACGGCAAGAAGATCGACGCGAAGGACCAGGTGCCCTGCTCGCGTCAGAACTTCATCGAACTGTGCGAGAAGCTCACCGCCGAGGACGAGAAGCTGTTCGAGGCGCTGTGGCGCAAGCTGGGTCTGTCAATCGACTGGTCGCAGACCTACCACACCATCGGCGAGCATCCACGCCGCGTGGCCCAGAAGGCGTTCCTGCGCAATCTCGCGCGCGGCGAGGCCTATCAGAAGGACGCCCCGGGTCTGTGGGACGTGACCTTCCAGACCGCCGTGGCCCAGGCCGAGCTCGAAAGCCGCGAATACCCGGGCTTCTACCACAAGGTCGCCTTCCGCTTCGAGGACGGCACCCCGATCTACATCGAGACCACCCGCCCGGAGCTGCTGGCCGCCTGCGGCGCGCTGATCGCGCACCCGGACGACGATCGCTACAAGAAGTACTTCGGCCAGTACGTCTACTCCCCGCTGTTCAAGGTGAAGGTGCCGATCCTCGCGCACCCGGCCGCCGAGATGGACAAGGGCGCCGGCATCGCGATGTGCTGCACCTTCGGCGACGTGACCGACGTCGAATGGTGGCGTGACCTGAACCTGCCGACCCGTCCGATCATCCAGCGCAACGGCCGCATCATCGCGAGCGTGCCGGACTGGATCACCGACGAGGACGGCAAGGCGATCTTCGAGGAGACCGAAGGCAAGACCACGTTCTCCGCCCGCAAGATCATCGTCGACCACCTGCGCGAGTCCGGCGACCTCGACGGCGAGCCGACTCCGACCAAGCGTATGACGAACTTCTACGAGAAGGGCGACAAGCCGCTCGAGATCGTCACCTCCCGCCAGTGGTACCTGAAGAACGGCGGCACGGACGAGAAGCTGAACGCCGAGCTCATCGAGCGCGGCCGCGAGCTCAAGTTCCACCCCGACTTCATGCGCGTGCGCTACGAGAACTGGGTCCATGGCTTGAACGGCGACTGGCTGATCTCCCGCCAGCGCTTCTTCGGCGTCCCGTTCCCGCTGTGGTACCCGGTTCGCGAGGACGGTTCCGCGGATTACGACCACCCGATCACCCCGTCCGAGGATCGCCTGCCGATCGACCCGACGACCGACGTGCCGGAGGGCTTCGACGAGTCGCAGCGCGACGTGCCCGGCGGCTTCACGGCCGAGAAGGACATCATGGACACGTGGGCGACCTCCTCGCTCACCCCGCAGATCGTGACCCGCTGGGAGGAGCCCGGCGAGGAGAACCAGGCCCTGTTCAAGGCCACGTTCCCGATGGATCTGCGCCCGCAGGGTCAGGACATCATCCGCACCTGGCTGTTCAGCTCCGTGGATCGCGCGCACCTCGAGAACAAGTGCCTGCCGTGGGAGCACACCACGCTCTCCGGCTGGATCCTCGACCCGGACCACAAGAAGATGTCGAAGTCCAAGGGCAACGTCGTCGTGCCGAACAAGCCGATCGAGCAGTTCGGCGCCGACGCGGTGCGCTACTGGGCCGCCGCCGCGCGTCTCGGCCTCGACGCCACGTACGACGAGGGCCAGATGAAGATCGGCCGTCGCCTTGCGATCAAGCTGCTCAACGCGACGAAGTTCGCGCTGGCGATCGGCCGCGAGGACGAGAACCATCACGTCTCCGACTCCGAGACGATCATCTGGAACCCGGCCGACGTGACCGAGCCGCTCGATCGCGCCGCGATGGCGAAGATGGCGCTGGTCGTGCGCGAGGCGACCGCCGCGCTCAACGCCTACGAGCACTCCAAGGCGCTTGAGGCGATCGAGAACTACTTCTGGCAGTTCTGCGACGACTACATCGAGCTGGTCAAGAACCGCGCCTACGGCACCGCCGACGCGACCGGCCACGTGCCGAGCGAGGCCGCGGTGAAGTCCGCGCGCACCGCGCTGGGCCTCGGCCTCGACGCGTTCACCCGCCTGCTCGCCCCGTACCTGCCGTACGCCACCGAGGAGGTGTGGAGCTGGATGCACGCCGGTTCGGTGCACCGCGCCGCATGGCCGACCCCGGACGTGTACAAGGCCGCCGCGTTCAAGGTCGCCCCGGAGCTGCTCACCCATGCCGGTGAGACGCTGGCCGCGCTGCGTGGCATCAAGTCCAAGGCCAAGGTCTCGATGAAGACCCCGATCCTGTCCGTCACGCTGGGCGTGGCCGACGATGTGCGCGAGTCGCTCTCCGGTGCGCTCGATGACATCGCCGAGGCCGGTCGCGTGGTCGGCAAGATCAACTTCGCCGCCCTTGCCGCCGCCGCGAAGGCCGTGAAGACCACGGCCGAAGCCGCCAAGGCCGCCGCGCAGACCGCCAAGGCCGAGACCGAGGCCGCCGTCGACGTCATCGTCGAGGACAGCGAGCTCGGCGAGCCGCCGGCCAAGAAGCCGCGCAACTAGCGCTCTCCGTGACCATCCTTGGCTCCCCTTGTCAGGACGTTGCTGTGAAGCAAACAGCAGAGCTGTTTGTAGGCAACGTGCGAGCCGACAGGCGAGCTGGTGCATCGCGCGCGCAGCGCGTCCTTAATTGCGGGACGAGCTGGCCCGCAAAGCGGGACTGAGGAGTAGTTAGCAGCCAGCAATTCATAGTGGCCCCCGAATCCGTATACACACGGATTCGGGGGCCACTTCGCGTTCTACGCCATTTGCCGGCAAAACGGCACTACCACGCGACCGCAGAAAGCCGTGTAGCGACGGCACCGACACCCACAGGCGATGTGAACGCGCACGGTAAAACCCATGTAACGAAACGGGTAATCGTTTTCTGAAAATCGCGTTTTACGGCGTGTCGAACCTCTCTCTGGTCGTATCGTTGGAGTCACCGACAACGCACAGACCACGGGCAGTGAAGATGGTCAGTGCGGAAATTGCAGGGTTGTTACTCCATCGAGGCAAGACCTGGGTCGGCGTAGGAAATCACCGTGTGCATCCGTTTGCAGCCTCGCGGCGTCGGCCTACGCCGTCTCAGGTCTTTCTTCGTTGTTGCGGCAACCTCATCGACGGCGATGGATGGAACGACGAAAGGACGACAATGACGACATCGAACATCACGGATGGCATCGTAAGCGGTGCCATAAGCACCCCGCACACAACCGGCACGACTCTGGACGACGCGGTAAGCGCGGTCGCGGAGCATGAGAAGCCCACCTGGTCCACGCGCTGGCCGCTCAACAGCGCCTTCATCTTCACGTTCGGCGCGCTCGGCGGCATGCTCTTCGGCTTCGACACGGGCATCATCTCCGGCGCATCCCCGCTCATCGAATCGGATTTCGGTCTGACGGTCTCGCAGACCGGCTTCATCACCTCGTCCGTGCTCATCGGCTCGTGCGCCGGCGCTCTGTCGATCGGCGCGCTGTCCGATCGATTCGGACGCAAGAAGCTGCTCATCGTCTCCGCGATCCTGTTCCTGCTCGGCTCCGGTCTGTGCGCCACCGCCACCGGATTCCTGATGATGGTCGCCGCGCGTATCATCCTCGGCCTCGCGGTCGGCGCCGCATCCGCCCTGACCCCGGCGTATCTCGCCGAGCTCGCCCCGAAGGAGCGCCGCGGATCGCTCTCCACGCTCTTCCAGCTGATGATCACGTTCGGCATCCTGCTCGCCTACGCCTCCAACCTCAGCTTCCTCAGCCACAACCTGCTGGGCGTGCGCGACTGGCGCTGGATGCTCGGCTCGGCGCTCGTGCCGGCCGCACTGCTGCTCATCGGCGGCCTCGTGCTTCCCGAATCCCCGCGCTACCTCGTCAACAAGGGCGATATCCGCAACGCGTTCAAGGTCCTTACCCTTATCCGCAAGGACGTCGATCAGGCGCAGGTGCAGCTCGAGCTCGACGAGATCAGGGAGGTCGCCGCTCAGGACACCAAGGGTGGCGTGCGTGAGCTGTTCCGCATCGCCCGTCCGGCCCTGCTCGCCGCCGTCGGCATCATGCTCTTCCAGCAGCTCGTCGGCATCAACTCGGTGATCTACTTCCTCCCGCAGGTGTTCATCAAGGGCTTCGGCTTCCCCGAGGCCGACGCGATCTGGGTGTCCGTCGGCATCGGCGTGGTCAACTTCGCCTCCACGATCGTCGCGACGCTCATCATGGATAAGTTCCCGCGCAAGAAGCTGCTGATCTTCGGCTCCATCGTGATGACCGTCTCGCTCGCCGTGCTCTCCATCATGAACTTCGTGGGCGATGTGTCGGTGCTCGCCATCCCGACCATGGTCCTCATCGCGATCTACATCGTCGGATTCGCGGTCTCGTGGGGCCCGATCGCCTGGGTGCTGATCGGTGAGATCTTCCCGCTGTCCGTGCGCGGCATCGGCTCCTCCTTCGGTTCGGCCGCGAACTGGCTGGGCAACTTCATCGTCTCCCAGTTCTTCCTGATGCTCCTCGCCGCGTTCGGCAACAACGTGGGTGGTCCGTTCGCGATCTTCGGCGTGTTCTCGCTGCTGTCGATCCCGTTCGTGCTTCGCTTCGTGCCCGAGACCAAGGGCAAGTCCCTCGAGGAGATCGAGGAGGACATGACCCGTCGCTGAAATTGGCAGCGTCAGATTCCCGGTTCGACGATAAGGAAGCTGGTGACGGCGGCGCCGGCGTTGCCTGCGCTGGCACCGGCGGACAGCAACCTGTCGGCGCCCTGATCGAGGGCGGAGGCGATGAGTGCTCCGGCATCGCTGATCACGGTGGTGTCGTTGATGAGCTCGTCGGTGTCTACGACCAGCATCGGACCGGGATCCATGCCGACCATGCCGAAGTACGGCGACAGCCGGTTCGCCGCGGTCCCGGCAGTGTCCTTGTCTTCGTTGCCGCCCCCGGACTTACCCGAGGTGGTGGCCGAATCGGCAGTGCCCTTGCTCTCGTCCACACCCGACTTTTTCCCCGAGGCACCGCTCGTGCCACCGGCGCCAGGAATGCCTCCGGCGAACTTCATCACATCGCTCGCATCGGCTTTAGCGGCGGTTTCGTCGACCACGGTGGTGGTCACATCGCCGGAGGACGCCTTGGCGGCCCTGCGCTCGGCATCGGCCAGCTTGCGCAGGCGCCTGACCTCGGCACGAGCCGCAAGCGACCCGTCCGATCCTACAGGTTCCAACGTTCCGAAGCCTGAATTCCCACCGGAAACGTCCGATCCCGTAGTATCGGACGTCCCGGCACCCGAGGCCACGCCCACGCCGCTCAACTCGTCGGCGAATCGGAGCGTGATCTGACGGTAGGCTGCGGCCGCACCGGTGCGCTCACGCGCGGAGGCGAGAGCCGTAAGCGCGGCATCGACCTTGCCGGCATCCGCGGCATGCGCGCCACCGGCGGCGAACTCCTTGTCCGTTTCGGCAAGCGCCTCGTCGAGATGCGATGCCGCGTCGGCGGATGTGCCACCGGTCAGCGTGCTCAGATGCTTCGTGTACGCGTCGGTATAGGCCATCGAATACGGGATCATCGCCTGTGAAAGCTGCGATTGGCCGGCCGAGTACTCCTTGGCGCCTTCGGTCTCCTCCTCTCCGGCGCGTCGACGCAGCGTGTCGGCGAGACCATCGACCCCCTGCGCGCGGACCATGCGGATCACCTGGTCGATCGCGTCGGCCGCTCCCGTGTGCTGGTGCGCGGAGGCGAGCGCGTCGGTGGCGTTCGCCTCGCCGAGCACGGCCTTGGCGAGCGGGGTGTCGCCGCTCAGCTCGCCGGCGGTGCCCATCAGTGCGGTCAGCTGCGTGGATGAACCGATCGAACCGGACAGGTGATTCGTGTACGAGCCGACGTAGGCGGCCATGTAGGTGTGGAACGCTTTGTCGTAATCGGCCTGTTTGCTGGCGATTTCGCTCGATGCGAGCGAGCGTTCGAGATCGCGCAGCGTGGTGAGCTGGTCGATGAGATGCTGGTATCGACTGGTCGACGCGGAGCCTTCGCCCGTCGTGCCGGATGCCTTGCCGGCCGAATCCCCCGGCTGGCGGAACGTCGCCGAACCGTTGCCCATCGCCTGTGCTTCGGCGGCGAGCGCGGCTGTGGCGGAATCGCCTGAAGACCCCTGCGCGGAGACAACGGCGATCTGCCCCATCGTGAACTTCTTCGCGTTCATGTAGCAGTCGATCTGCTCCCCCACGCGCGCGACTGCGGCGACGAGCGTGTTCGAGCCCTGCGTGCCGATGATCGAACTGTCGGTGCTGACGGTCAGGTCGTCAGCCACGCGCGTCGGCACGGTGAAGACGATGAGGAATCGCCCGGAATCGTCGGATCCTGCGTCGGCCAGATCGTCGAGGAGGGTTTCGTGGATCTGAATATGCACGCCGACGACGCCGGTGGCGCCGGAGATCGCGGCGCGGTCCACATTCGGCCCGTCGAGGGAATAGGTGACGTCCACGTCGAGCGGGATCGCACGTTTGCCGGCTTCGACCTGTGTGACGGCGAGCGATCGGCCGGAGCCGGATGCCGAGGAATCCCCGGCATCGACGAGGAACAGGTCTCCAGGGTCGCCGTCGTCATCGATCACGGTGAAGACGCTGGCGCCGTCGATCGAGGGGATCGCGGCACGTTGGGCGGCGGCATCGATGCCGATAGCACCGCCCAACGCCAGCGACGACGCGATGGCGAGCGCGCAGGCCGAGACGCACGCGCGAATAAGACCGGATATCGGCCTCCTCATCTGGCCTCGTCTCGTCTCAGGCGAAGACGTCGAGGACGCCCGGATCGCCGCCCGCGTCGGCGATGCGCTGGTGACGCTTCTTCGCCTCGGTGACGACGAACTCGCGGTACATCTCCGCGATGTCCGGATCGAGTCCGGCACCGACGGCGATGCGATGCAGTCGCTCGATCTGGTAGTCCTCACGCTTGTAGTCGGCGGGCGCGAAGCCGGCGCGGGCCTTGAGCACGCCCACCTGGGACGTGTACTTGAACCGTTCGGCGAGCAGGGAGACGATGGCCGTGTCGACGTTGTCGATGGACTGGCGCAACGCCTTGATCTTGGCCACGGTCAGGGCGGTTTCGGGATCGTCGGAGACCTGCTCGGAGTCGATGACCGTCGCGTGTTCGCCGGGATTGCGGGTGACGCTGGCGCTCAGCCAGTCGCCGCCTTCGTTGTCATTGCCGCTGCCGGTGCCGGCGTTGTTTGCGTTGCCGTTCGTCGTGGTGCCGTTCGTTTCACTCATAATCCCAACCTTACCGCAACGGCACGGACGCGGTCGTTGCACCGGCCATCTGCCATCCGCCGTCTTCCGTCCGCATGCTCCTTCACCTAGGTGTCACTGAACGAGAAAATCGTGCGAAATCGCATTGCGTGGCGTTGAGCGGCACGATACGCTGCCACGTAACGCGAAAACCATCCATAATCGCATTGAGTGGCAGATATTCGTGCCGCGTAACGCGATTTTCGTTGTTTTTCGCGTTGTGCGGCAGCAGCGGGCGTCGAATCGGCGTGAATCATCGCATCGCCATTGATCAAATCATTGAAAAATAGCCGTTTTGACGTATCGTCAACAATGGCGATTGAACGTCGGCGCGTGGTCGACTGCCGCTCAGCGCGAAAAACACTCGAAATCGCGTTGAGCGGCAGTGAATCGTGCCATTCAACGCGATTTCTGCAGTTATTCGCGTTCAGTGGCACTTGCGCATGGAATCCCGAGGATGGAGATCGATGGCACCCGATACATGATCCGCATTCACTGCGGACCGATGGTGAGGGCGTCGTCGTGGGTGCGGCCGGTGTGGATCGCGTCGTTGATCGCGACGATCTCGGCCGGATCGTAGTCGAGCGCACGGCCGTCGAGCTCGTTGACGGGGATGACCCAGCCGCCGTGCGTCATGTACAGGCGATCGGCCTCGCGTAGTTCGGCGATCGGCAGTTTGCGGTATTCAATCCGACTGCCCTCCTGGATCGCCCACGCGAACAGTTCACGCTGCGATGTGCCGTTCAGGATGCCGATCGACGGATCGGGGGTGACGAACGTGTCACCGTAGCGGGCGACGATCGACGAGTTCGGGCATTCGAGCGTGAAGCCATCCTCGGTGAACAGGACCGCGTCGCCGACGCCGCGACGCGCGCACTCGCGATGCACGGCGCAGTTGAACGCGTAGCTCAGGGTCTTCGCGCCATTGAGCAGCCACGGCGCGCGCGAGGTGATGTCGGACGGGTAGCCGCGCGTCATCGAGGCCATGGTGATCGGGTCGATCTCGTGCAGCGACCCCTTGGCGTCGAGGAAGATGAACACCGTGGGCGTGCCGTCGGAGGCCTTGCCCACACCGGTGTCGGGATCGAGTCCGCGCGAGACGATGATGCGCAGCAGTGGACCGGGTTCGGGATCGTCGTACGCGGCGATGACCAGATCCACGGCGCGCGTGAACGCCGCGATGTTCGGCACCGGCATGTCCATCAGCGCGGCGGAGTGCGCGAGACGGCGAAGATGGTTCTCCAGCGAGATCGGGTAGCCCTTCCACACGGTGGTCGCCTCGAAGATGCCGTCGCCGCGCAGCACGCTCAGGTCGAACGCGTTGATATTGAGCCCCTCCGGATCGACCAGCGTGATGAGATCCCTATCGGGGACGGCCGCGATGTCGGCGACATCGCCACCACCGAACAGCACCTTGCCGTTGCCCATTGCCAACACGATGGAAGCCATGCGAACCATCCTCTCCTCTCGTTTTCCGTATACGCACGTTGTGCGACCAAACCTAACCACGCGATGTTTCGAATCGGGCACATCGCGTTGCACGCCGGTAATCGGCGCGTCACAAACGGGAGCGAAGCGTAATGCATGGCGGCGGTAGGGTGACGGATACATAGATCCAGCAGGAGGGAAGCCATGAAGGATACAAGGCAGGACGCGGAATCGGACACGAAGGAATCGGACACGATGTCTGAACCGCATGCGCCATCGACCGCCGCATCGCTCGATCTCGACGCGGATTCGACGCCCGAGGCGGCGCGACTCGCCTTTCGCGGCGGTCTCGTGCGCCCGACGTGCGGCATCGCGAAGGGCTACGCACAGGCGAATCTCATGATCCTGCCCAAGGAGCTCGCCTTCGATTTCCTGCTGTTCGCCCAACGCAATCCGAAACCATGCCCGCTGCTCGAGGTGATGGAGGCGGGCGTCACCGAACCGGCCACCTGCCCCGGCGCGGACATCCGCACCGACGTGCCGCTGTACCGCGTGTGGGATCACGGCGAACTGGTCGCCGAAACCACCGACATCACCGACTACTGGCGTGACGATCTGGTCACGTTCGTCATCGGATGCAGTTTCACGTTCGAGTTCCCGCTCATGGAGGCGGGCGTGCCGGTCCGGCACATCACGGCCGGCCGCAACGTGCCGATGTACGACACGTCGATCCCGTGCGCATCCGCGGGCCGGTTCCATTCGACGATGGTCGTCTCGATGCGCGGCATCCCCTCGCGCCAGGTGTCCGACGCGGTGCGCATCTCCGGCTACTATCCGTCGGTGCACGGCGCGCCGGTATGCGTCGGCGATCCGGAGGCCATCGGCATCGACGACCTCGATCACCCCGATTACGGCGATGCGCCGATTCTCGAGGAAGGCGACATCCCGGTGTTCTGGGCGTGCGGCGTGACCCCGCAGGCGGCGGTGATGGCGTCGCGGCCGGCGTTCGCGATCACGCACGCTCCGGGGCACATGCTGATCACGTCGAAGCGCGACCTCGACTACATGGTGTGAGATGGGATTCACGAGTCGGGTGCAATCGAGACGGCAAACGAGACGAAAGGCGTGGCGATCATGACGAACATCGACATGAACAGCGATATGGGCGAGAGTTTCGGCCGCTGGAGGCTGGGCGACGACGAGGCGCTGCTGACGGTGGTGTCGAGCGCGAACATCGCGTGCGGATTCCATGCGGGGGACCCGAGCGTGATGCGTCGCACGCTCGCGAACGCGGCTGCGAACGGCGTCGCGGTGGGCGCGCACGTCGCCTACCGCGATCTGGCCGGATTCGGTCGGCGTTATGTCGACGAGACGCCGGACGAGCTGACGGCCGACGTGATGTACCAGCTGGCGGCGTTGGAGGGCATGGCCCGCGCGGCGGGCACGCACGTGTCGTACGTCAAGCCGCACGGCGCGCTGTACAACCGCATCGTGGCCGACGAGGCGCAGGCCGGTGCCGTGGTGGAGGCGATTCGTGGGATCGATCCCGAACTGGGCATCCTGACGCTTCCCGGTTCGGCGGTCGGGCGTATCGCCGAAACCGCGGGATTGCGCGTGTTTCACGAGGCGTTCGCCGATCGCGCATACACGCCGGAGGGCACGCTGGTCTCGCGTCGGCTGCCTGGCGCGGTGATCAGCGATCCCGCGGTCGTGGCGGAACGCGTCTCGCGCATGGTGCTGGATGGCACGGTCGTCGCGATCGACGGGACCGTGGTGCCGATCGCGGCCGATTCGGTGTGCGTGCACGGCGACTCGCCGGCCGCGGTCGCGATGGCGCATGCGATCCGCGAGCGCCTGATCGCCGACGGCGTGACGGTGCGCGCGTTCACGGCGGACTGATGGACGCACTGGCGAACCCGATGCACTGGCGAGACTGACGAACCTGGCGAAACTAACGGATTAACGGATTAACGAAATTGACGGGCGGAGGCTGACGATGAACGCGACGAATGTCCGGTTTCTGCCGTGCGGGGACGCGGCGGTGCTGGTCGAACTCGCCGATCTCGACGCCACGTTGCGTCTGTACGCGGCGATCGACCGGGCGGTGACGGCTGCGGTCGGCGGCAGCGGCGATGACTCTGTGTGGCGGTATGTGACCGGGCTGCTGCCGGCGGCGCGTACGGTGCTGGTCTCCTACGATCCTCTTGCTGAAGCGATGTTTCACGTGTCCGCACACCGGAAGTCGGACCGCACTGCGCCCATGTCCGGCTATACGACTCATGTGGACGCGGGCGGTTACGCGAGTAGCACTGGTGCCGCGAGTAATGCCGCGGGAGATACTCACCCGCACGGTTTCCGCGCTTGCTTGTGCGATGCCATCGCCCGTCTGGACACCCCTCCCCTGCATGCCGGGTCGACGCGGGTCGTCGAGATCCCGGTCGTGTACGACGGCGAGGACCTGAGTAATGTGGCGCGAATGCTCGGCGTGAGCGAATCGGAGGTCGTCGCCCGGCATAGCGGACACCCGTGGACGGTGGCGTTCGGTGGGTTCGCCCCCGGATTCGACTATCTGACCGGCGGCGACCCGATCTTCGATGTTTCACGTAGAACATCGCCCCGACTGGCCGTTCCCGCGGGTGCCGTCGGACTGGCCGGCACGTTCTCCGGCGTGTACCCGCGCAGTAGTTCGGGCGGCTGGCAGCTGATCGGCACGACCGATACGCCGATGTGGGACGAGAGTGCGACTCCCCCTGCCCTGCTCAGCCCCGCGGATACCGTGCGATTCACGCCGGTCCGCGCGCAGGTCAGGCTCGATCGTACCGACCACGCGATTGTGCAGCAGCCTGAACAGAGCGATGCGCGTCCGCACTCCGTCGAAGCAGGGCCCGTCGGTGACTCGACGACCGCATCACCCACTTCGGACGGCCATCGCCAGAACCACATCGCACACACCGCGCACGTCACATGCTCCGACGCGTCCTCGGTGGTTCCTGCAGTCGCGGCTCTGGAGGTGCGCAATCCCGGCATGCTGAGCACCTTCCAGGATGAGGGGCGCGACGCCGCACGGATGGGCGTCACCGGTTCAGGTGCCGCGGATCGTCGAGCGTTCCGTCTGGTGAACAATCTGGTGGGCAATCCCGCCGGCACGCCAGTGATCGAAATCACGGGCGGCGACGCCTCGTTCGTCGCGCACGGCGATCTGACCGTCGCCGTGGCCGGCGCACCCGTCGACATCACCATTTCCGGAACGGACACCATCGACATGGCAGGTATCGTCTCCGCAACGGGCTATCCAACCACGTTCCATATCACTCAGCAGGAGGCGTTCCTGCTACGCGACGGCGAAACCCTGACGATCGGCACGCCCCGCGCGGGATTCCGCGACTATCTGGCCGTGCGCGGCGGATTCGACGTCCCCAAGATCCTCAACTCCGCCTCGACCGACACCATGAGCCACCTAGGCCCCCAACCCCTGCACCCCGAACAGCTGCTGGCAATACGAATCAGCACACCTTCCACATCCAGTTGCGACTGTCCAGCCACCGTCGGACTCCCCGAACCGTGGCCGGACGACCTGCCCCGCATCGACGGTTCCGTTACGACGCTCACCGTCACGATGGGACCGCGCGACGACTGGTTCACGGCCGATGGCATCGCCACGTTCCTCGATCAGGAGTGGACCGTGACCGCACGTTCGAATCGCGTGGGCCTCAGACTCGAAGGCGCGCGATCGCTGCAACGCTTGGATTCCCGGGAACTGGCCAGCGAGGCCACGCTTCCCGGCGCGATCGAGGTGCCGACCAGCGGCCAGCCGGTGCTGTTCCTGCGCGATCAGCCAGTCACGGGCGGCTACCCGGTCATCGCCGTGCTGACGCGCGCGTCGCTCGACCTCGCGGGGCAGCTGCCGCCCGGCGCGCGGATACGGTTCGTGCCGCAATCGCCAACACAGGCACCACCGCCAACACCATTAACACCGTCCCAATCACAAACGCTCCCCCAATCACCAGCATTCCCGGAAAGGACCGCATGACATGCGTCTCAATCGAATCCTCATCGCCAACCGTGGCGAGATCGCGGTCCGCATCATCCACGCGTGCCATGACACCGGGCGTACGGCCATCGCCGTGTACGCCGATCCGGACGCCGACGCGCTGTTCGTGCACCTCGCCGACGAAGCGTACGCGCTGGGCGGCGAGACATCGAAGGACACCTATCTCAACATCGAGGCGATCGTCGCGGCGGCGCGCAAGGCCCACGCCGACGCCGTGCACCCCGGGTACGGTTTCCTGTCCGAGAACGCCGATTTCGCGCAGGCGGTGATCGACGCGGAGATGACGTGGATCGGGCCGAGCCCGGACACCATCCGCATGCTCGGCAGCAAGGTGGAGGCGCGGCGCATCGCGGCCGAAGTGGGCGCGCCGATGGCCCCCGGCACCACCGCACCCGTCCACGATCCGAAGGAGGTGGTCGCCTTCGCGCGCGAGCACGGTCTGCCGCTGGCCATCAAGGCCGTGTACGGCGGCGGCGGTCGCGGACTCAAGGTCGTTCATGAGCTGAAGGACGTCGAGGAGGCGTTCCTGTCGGCCACGCATGAGGCCGAGGTGGCGTTCGGTAACGGCGACTGCTTCATCGAACGGTTCCTCGCCCGCCCGCGTCACGTGGAGGTGCAGGTGCTGGGCGATCTGGACGGACGGGTCGTGGCGGTGGGCACGCGCGACTGCTCACTGCAGCGTCGCAATCAGAAGCTCATCGAGGAGGCTCCGGCGCCGTTCCTGTCGCCGGAGACGACGACGCGACTCGAGCGGGCGGCGGTCGCGATCTGCGAGCGCGCCGGGTACGCGAGCGCGGGGACCGTGGAGTTTCTGGTCGATCCGGACGGCACGATGTCGTTCATGGAGGTGAACACGCGCATCCAGGTCGAGCATCCGGTCACCGAGGTGACGACCGGAGTCGATCTGGTCGCCGCGCAGTTCGCGATCGCCGAGGGCGCGTCAGTCGGCGAGGTGATCGCCAAGGCGACGGGCGTGTTCGGCGACTCCCCCGCTGGCGCGATCACTCCGATTCCGGCGCACGGGCACGCGATCGAGTTCCGTATCAACGCGGAGGATCCGTCGCGCGGGTTCGTGCCGTTCCCGGGTGTCGTCGAATCGTTGCGCACGCCGAGCGGTCCGGGCGTCCGTTTCGATACGGGGGTTGCGGCCGGCTCGATCGTGCCTGATCAGTTCGATTCGATGCTTGCGAAGCTCATCGTCTGGGCTCCGACGCGCGAGGAGTGTCTCGTGCGCGCCCGCCGCGCGCTGGCCGAGCTCAGGATCGACGGCGTGCCGACGGTCAAGGCGTTCGACGAGCGGGTGCTCGCCGACCCTGATTTCACGGCGATCGCGGACGGCGGCGAAAGTGACGGCGGCGAAGGCGAGCCGGACGCGTTCCGCGTGTACACGCGCTGGATCGAGGAGGTGCTGCTGCCTCACGTCGACGCCGCCACGCTGGCGAGCGGTTCGCCGAAGTCACGCGGCGTCGCGCCGAGGAACGTGACGATGTGGATCGAACTCGACGGTAAACGCATGCGACTCGGCGTGCCGGCCGGACTGGCCGGACTCGTCGGGATGGCGGATGCCCTGACGGGGTCATTGTCCGGATCAGCCGTCGGTGGAACCGCCGAAACCGCAGGTCTTGCGGGACTGCTTGCGGCCGCGAATCGGGCCGGCGGTATTTCCGGCGGTCCGTCCGGCAATCCTTCCGAGGCCTCGGGCTTCCCCGACAGCACCGCCCGCCCCGCCGGCGCGATCGTCTCGACGATCACCGGCACGGTGGTGCGCTGGCTTGCCGACGACGGCGCGACCGTCGCCGCGGGCGATCCGGTGGTCGTGGTCGAGGCGATGAAGATGGAGACCGAAATCGCCGCGCCCGTCGCGGGAACCGTACGCCGGCAGGCCAAGCCGGGTGACGCGGTCCGGTTCGACGACGTGCTCGGTGAGGTCGTGCCGAGCTGAGGTAGAGCTGAGGCCGATCTGAGGCCGATCTCGACACGGATCACCGACCGGAATCACCGCCATCGTCAATCGACACCGTCGATCACCACCTTCAATCGACACTGTTGAGAGGAGCAGTCATGGATGCCAATACGTCGTCGATCGCGAGCATCGCGAGCTGGAGGTTCTACCCGCGCATCGCACGCATCGCCAATCTTGCGAGCCGTGACGTGGGCCGCGGCTCCGAAACCCTGATGACGTTCTCACGCGGCGACCTGTTCCGCGCGGCGCGTCAGCTGGTCACGGGACGGCCGGCGCGCGCACTGGTCGTCACTGGCTTCTACATTCCGCAGGCCGACCAACCGGCTGCGGAGACCGACGGACCGCTGGGCGCGCTGGAGGTATGCATGGCGTTGCGCGCGATCGGCGGCGATGCGTGGCTGGTCACGGACGAATGCTGCGAGCCGGTGATCCGTCCGAGCGCCGTCGCGATGCTGCCCGACGATCACGTGCTCATCGCACCGGTGCGCGAACGGTTCGACGGATGGATGAACGGGGTCATCGATCTGGCGAAGGCCGAACGGATCGACACGCTGATCTACATCGAACGGGTCGGCCCGGCCCGCGACGGGCGTCCTCGCAACATGCGCGGCGTCGACATCAGCGAATGGACCGCCCCCTTGAGCAGGCTCACGCAGATGCAGCTGCACACGATCGGCGTGGGCGACGGCGGCAACGAAATCGGCATGGGACGCGTCGCCGAATACGCGATCGAGGGCGTCGTCGATCACGGCGAACGCATCGCCTGCCGGGTGCCGACCGACGAGCTGATCGTCTCCGGCACGTCGAACTGGGGTGCGCATGCGCTCGTATGTGCGATGCGGGCGATGGGTCGGCCGGCGATCGACCCGTATCTCAAGGCCGACTGGCATCGCGCGACATTGGAGACGATCGTCGCACACGGCGGCCTCGACGGCGTGCACATGACCAACGTCGCCACCGTCGACGGCCTCGAACCGGAGCGCTACTACGCCGAGATCGCGGCGCTAAGTGCGCTGGTCGCCTAGACCGCAAACGGATCGAACATACGAAAAGGCGTTCGAAACGGCTGCTGCCGCTCCGAACGCCTTGCTATATCGGAGGATTCCGCCGGGATTCCACCGAATCAGCCGTCACGCCTTGGGCACGGAGCCCTCCTGCGCGTGATCGAAGACCGGCTTGTTGCTGGCGTCGAACTTGTACACGCCGATGGAGGCGGTGGACGGATCGTGCGCGTCGTTGAACGGGCCGATGCCGGCCTGACCGGAGTACTGGATGTCCTTGCCGTCCTTCAACAGGGCGAGGCACGCCTTGTACGAATCGCACTTCTCGCCGCCGGACACGCCGGAGACCGCGGGCAGGTTCTTCGCGACGGTCTCGCCGTCGGCCGAACCGCCCTTCTGGGCCGCGAGCGCCGCCAGCATGACCGCGTCATACGTTTCGGCCGCGTACGTGAAGTCCTTGACCTTCGGGTCGATGCCCTTGACGCGCTTCTGGAACGCGTCGGTCGGGTGGGCGCCCGGGATGGTGCCGGTCGAGCCTTCGAGCATGCCGGCATCGAAGTCGGCGGAGTGGTCGACGGTGTTGCCATCGGTCATGTACAGCTTGTGCGTGTCGATGCCGGCGGTCTTCAGCGCCTTGACGAGCGAGACCGTCTGGTCGAACGCGATGGCGAGCACGGCGTCGGGGTTGGATGCCTTGATGGCGGTGGCGATCGAGGAGAAGTTCGTCTCGGTCGGGTCGAACGTGTCCTTCTCGCCGTAGACGACGTTCACGCCGGCCGCCTCGACGGTCTTGACGACGACGTCACGCAGCGACGTGCCGTATTCGTCGTTGAACACCGCGATGGCGAGGTTCTTGACGCCGTCCTGCGCGATGATCTGGCCTAGCACGGCGCCCTGGACGGTGTCCGGCGGAATCGTGCGGAAGAACTTGCTGTCGAGTCCGCTGAACGCGGTGGAGGTGGCGCCGTTGGAGATCATCGGCACGCCGGAGGTGACGACCTGCTTGTAGCTGTTCTTGACGACTGAGCTGGACGGCGGGCCGACCACGACGGACGGCTTCTTCGAGATCACCGACTGGGCCGCGGACGTGTTCTGGTCGGCGTGGTCGGCGTCGGACGTGTCGGCCGTGACCGAGGTCGCGTCCTTGCCGAGCACGCCGCCGGCCGCGTTGATGTCCTCTATGGCGAGCTTGAGCGACGCCACGTTCGACGGTCCGATGTAGGCCATCGAGCCGGTGGACGGGAACAGGCCGGCCGCCACGAACGCGCTCTGCTTGCCCGAGTCACCGGACGCGCCGGATGCGCCGGTCGACGACGAGCCGCAGCCCGCCAGCGTCATCGACGCCACCGCGACCAGCGCCGCCACGGTCATTGCACGCGATCGCATCGATCGCATCGTCTTCCTCGTGTTCGTCATGTTCTTCCACATACGTCATCACGTTCCTCTCTTGAGCCTTGCGGCAGGTGATGTCGGGATTCTCGCTTCGTTTGCATTTCGCTTGAATCTTGGTGACGACACTACGAGCGGGGTGATTCGGTCACGTTGTTCGCACGTAACCGGTGGATGACGGACGACAAACGGCGGAAACACGGGGAAATCATTCGTAATCGCCCCGTAATGCAAAACGCCCGCCCGTAACATGACGGGCGGGCGCAATGCGTATCGAGGATCCGGTCCCCGCGATCCGTTGGTCCACATCTTCGGCTCCCCTTGTCAGGGGAGCTGGCACGCGAAGCGTGTCTGAGGGGTAGTGAACCCGTCAACGAATTATTGGCGCGGGATACCGAGATCCGTCTTATGGATCAGTTGCCGTTGACGGCGTTGCCGTTGGCCTGCTGGACGATCGCGGTGAGGAAGTCGCGGTTGGTAGCGGTCTTCTTCAGACGCGGGACCAGCGTCTGGTAGGCCTGCTCGGGCTCCATGCCGCCGAGCAGTCGACGCAGACGGTAGATGATCGGCAGCTCCTGCGGGTTGGTGATGAGCTCCTCGCGGCGGGTGCCGGAGGCGTTCACGTCGATGGCCGGGAACAGGCGCTTGTCGGCGAGCTCGCGCGACAGGCGCAGCTCCATGTTGCCGGTGCCCTTGAACTCCTCGAAGATCACCTCGTCCATCTTCGAGCCGGTCTCCACCAGCGCGGACGAGATGATGGTCAGCGAACCGCCGTTCTCGATGTTGCGGGCCGCGCCGAAGAACTTCTTCGGCGGGTACAGGGCCTGCGCGTCGACACCGCCGGACAGGATGCGGCCCGAGGCCGGAGCGGCGATGTTGTAGGCGCGGGCGAGTCGGGTCATCGAGTCGAGCAGCACGACCACGTCCTGGCCGAGCTCGACCAGTCGCTTCGCTCGTTCGATCGCGAGCTCGGCGACGGTCGTGTGGTCGGAGGCGGGGCGATCGAAGGTCGAGGAGATGACCTCGCCCTGGACCGTGCGCTCCATGTCGGTGACCTCCTCGGGGCGCTCGTCCACGAGCACGACCATCAGATGGACCTCAGGGTTGTTCGTGGTGATCGAGTTGGCGATGTTCTGCAGCGTGATCGTCTTGCCGGCCTTCGGCGGGGAGACGATCAGGCCACGCTGACCCTTGCCGATCGGGGAGACGATGTCCATGATGCGGCCGGTGAGCTTGTTCGGCGTGGTCTCCTGCTTGAGCCTCTCCTGCGGGTAGAGCGGGGTGAGCTTGTTGAACTGCGGACGGTTGGCCGCCTCCTCGACGCTCATGCCGTTGATCGAGTCGATCGACTGCAGCGGCACGAACTTCTGACGCTGGTTGCGGCGATCGCCCTCGCGCGGGGCGCGGATGGCGCCGTGCACGGCATCGCCCTTGCGCAGACCGTACTTCTTGACCTGGCCCATGGAGACGTACACGTCGTTCGGACCGGGCAGGTAGCCGGAGGTGCGCACGAACGCGTAGGAGTCGAGCACGTCGATGATGCCGGCCACCGGCACGAGGTCGTTGTTCTGCTCCTCGTTGCCGCGGCGATCGGCGGTGCGATCCGCACGGTCCGTACGGTCCGCACGATCCTGACGATCGGCGCGTCCACCGCGGTCGTCGCCCCAGTCGCGTTCGACATGGTCGACGGCGCGTTCGGCGCGATCGCCACCACGGTCGCGGCGATCCTCGCGCTCCTCGAAGTCGCGTCCGCGGTCACGGCCGCGCATGCGACGACCGCGGCGATCGCCGTGATCGTCCCGATCGGCGTTGCGGTCGTTGCCGCGATCGTTGCGAGCGCCGTGGTTGGTGCGATCGCCACGGTTGCGGCGGGAGTCGTCCTCTTCGTCGCGCGGCGCGTTGTTCTGCGTCGGCAGCGTGGCGAGGATGTCGTCAAGATCGCGCACGACCTCCTCGTTCTGCTCATGCTCCTCGGTGGGGCGACGGCGACGGCGCACGTTCGCGACGATGATCTCGTCGCCGTTCTCGTCGATGGTGTGGCGACGGCCGCGCTCCTTGCGCTCCTCGCCGGACGGGGTCGGCTCGCTCAGATCGAGGGAGTCGAGCAGGCTGGCGGCGGCGTCCTGATCATTGGCCCGCCTGTCGCGCCTATCGGCGCGGGCGTCGCGCTCCTGCTCGCGTTCACGCTCACGCTCACGATCGGCGCGATCGAAGCGTTCGGCGCGATCGTAGTCGTACCTGCGGCTGCGGCTGCGCGTCGCACGCTCGCGCGGGGCGTCCTCGTTCGATGCCGGGATCGCCTCGAATCCGGCAAGTCCCGCCACGACGGAGGCGGCGGCATCGTCGGCCTGTGCGGACGACTGCTGCTCCGGCTGCGCGTCGGACTGCGCGTCGGACTGCGCGACGACGGCCGGCGCGCTCTGATCCTGATCGGCCGGCGCGGTTTCGGCGACCGGGGTGTTCGGTTCGACCTGAGACGCCGGTTCAGCCGGGGAGGTCGTGTCGTTCGATGCGGACTGCGCCAGAGTGTCGGACTGTGCGTCGATCGGGGTCTCGACCGGCTTGGCGGCGGCCTTCGTCCTGGCGGTCTTGCCGCCCTTCGGTGCACGAACGGTGACACCCGCCGGCGCCTGACCGCCGGAACGGGCCGCCTGCAACGTAGCAAGCAGCTCCGGCTTACGCATGGTGGACGTGCCGCGCAGACCCATCTGCTTGGCGAGCTCCTTGAGCTCCGGCAGCTTCATATCCTCGAGATTCTGGCTATTGGCCACGATTCATACCTTTCCACAGCACCAACCGACGCATACGTGACACACCGGCACTAGCCTGAAGAGTGATTACGGCTTTTCCCGCCGTCTGTGAACGCCCGCCGCACTCCTATGCTCGCGGACTGACCTCACCATACAACGTCTCCCAGACCAACGCAAACCGGCCTTTGCGATTATGGCGTGTACGGGCTGTGGACTCTCTATTTTCCTCCAGCACCTCTATCCGAACCCCCGTTTCACCCCCATCCGTATACCCCCGTAATCCCCATCCCAATCTTCATCCGTATTCCCATCCGTATCCCCATCCGTATCCCCATCCCGGTCTCCATCCAGTCTCCATCCGTATCCCCATCCACATCCGTACCCCCATCTCGGTCTCCATCCCAGTCTTCATCTGTATCCCCATCCGTATCCCCATCCCCGTCTGTATTCCCATCCCGGTCTCCATCCCAGTCTCCATCCCCATCTGTATCCCCATCCCAGTCTCTCAGCGTCACTTTTTCCCGAAATAGGCCCATTCCGTAGGAGTCGAGCAGGCTGCTCGCGCCCGCGATCCCCTCAGCGTCATGTTTTCCCGAAATCAGCCCATCGCGCGGGAATATGTGACGCTGACCCGGAACCAGCGTCACTTATTTCCGCGCGATGGAGAAATCTCGGGAAAATGTGACGCTGACGAACTGCCACCGCAAAAACCTCTACTGAACACCACATCGCACAGAGCAATAAAGACACAATAAAGACCAAAAACTCAAAAAGGCTTCCTCGTAATGAGGAAGCCTTTCGTCACAACGACAATGACAATGACAATGACGACGACAATAACGGCAACGCCGTCATGTCACTTCTGTTCGTGGTAGGACTTGTCAGTGTTGACGGACCACACGTTCTTCTTGGACGTCTTGCCGCTCTTGATGTTGGAGACGGCCTCGATGGCGGTGGCCATGGAGTGGTCCATGTTGTTGTAGCGGTGCTGGCCGTTGCGGCCGACGCAGTAGAGGTTGCCGAAGCCATCGAGGTACTCGATGAGCTCGTCCATGTGCTCGTAGGTGTCGAAGTAGGCGGGGTAGGCCTTCTTGACGCGCTCGCGATGGGAGTCAAGCACATCGGCGGGACCACTGATGACACGCATGCGAGTGAGCTCGGAGATGGCGAACTTGGTGGCCTCCTCATCGGACATGTTCCAGAAGGAGTCACCCTCCTCGCAGAAGTACTCGAGGCCGATCCACACGGTGTTGTCGACGTCCTTGACCAGGTACGGGCTCCAGTTGTTGAAGATCTGGAGACGGCCGACCTTGTAGCCCGGATCCTGAACGTAGATCCAGCAGTCGGGCACGATCGGCGGGTTACCGAGGGTGGGGATGTCGGTGGTGTTCTTGAGGCGCAGGTGCTTGACCAGCAGACCGACGGTGACGAAGTCGCGGTACGGCAGGCCTTCGGCGATGTGGACCATATCGGCGGGGGCGGGCTTGCCCTGCACGGCCTGTTCGCCGGCGTCGATCGCGTCGACGAGGTCCTTGACGGGCATCGACGAGATGAACTGGTCGGCGTGGATCTCCTTGCGGTTGCCCTCGGAGTCCTCGGTGATGACGGAGGAGATGTGACCGGCGACCTGACGCACCTCGACGACCGTGGCATCGGTGACGACCTTGACGCCGGCGGCCTCGCAGTTGTGCTCGACGGTCTCCCACAGCTGGCCGGGACCGTACTTCGGGTACCAGAACTCCTCGATGAGGGAGGTCTCGACCTCGGCGTTGGAGCGCTTCTTCGGCAACAGCTTCTGGAACGCGTTCTTGAGCACGCCGAGGATCGACAGGCCCTTGACGCGCTGCGAGCCCCAGTCGGCGGAGATCTGCGAGGGGTGACGTCCCCACAGCTTCTCGGTGTATCCCTCGAAGAACATGGAGTACAGCTTGCGGCCGAAACGGTTGATGTAGAAGTTCTCGAGGTTCGTCTCGGGCAGCTTGTGGATCATCGACTTCAGGTAGGAGAAGCCGGCGACCAGCGTGAGCTTGACACCCATCGCCTTGAGCGTGTTGGGGCTCAGCGAGATCGGGTAGTCGAAGAAGTGGCGGTTCCAGTAGATGCGGGAGACGCGATGACGCTTGAGCATCACCTTGTCCTCGACCTCCGGATCGGGGCCGCCCGGCTCCATGTCGTGCTCACGACCGAGCTTCTTGTCGTCGTAGGAGGGGGCGCCCTGCAGCGGCAGGACGTCCTTCCACCAGTCCATGATGCGGTCGTCCTTCGAGAAGAAGCGATGTCCGCCGATGTCCATGCGGTTGCCGTTGTGCTTGACGGTGCGCGAGATACCGCCGAATTCGCGGGTTCCCTCCAGAACCGTGACGTCGTACTTGTCGGCGCCGCCGTCCTTGATAAGCTCCCATGCCGCGGTCAGGCCTGCGGGGCCTCCACCGATGATCACCACGGATTGTTTGTCGGTCACGTTCATCTCCTTATAACAAAATCACGCATATCCTACCGGAGGCCTCGGAAGCGCACGCCGACCATGTGCGTTTCCTCACAGATACTTCAGGTCAGTGGATGTCGTCGGGGATGTCGATGTCGGTTTTCTGGACCTCTTCGACGTTGACATCCTTGAACGTGACGATGCGCACGTTCTTGGCGAATCGGCTCGGACGGTACACGTCCCACACCCATGCGTCCGTGAGCTGGACGTCGAAGTACACGTCCTGCCCGGCGGATCGCACATTGAAGTCGACCTTGTTCGCCAGGTAGAACCGGCGTTCGGTCTCCACTACGTACGTGAACAGTTTGATGACGTCGCGATATTCCTTGTACAGCGACAGCTCGGCGTCGGTTTCGTAATTGTCGAGATCCTCGGCGCTCATACCTTCCTGATTCCTTTTGTTTCCTGTTATGCCCTGGTTATGCCCTATGCGTCGCTATTTGTCGCTTTCGCGTTTGCGACCACGACCAAGGGTACGCCACCAGGCGTCCTTCGACGTCTTGCGTTCGCTCTGCCCGTATGGCCAGTTGCTTTCCTCGTCGGATGAATCGTACGCGTGGGACTCCCCCGTCGGCGTCTCGGGCGCTGCCGGCGGCAGTCCGAGCCGTTCGCGCGCCTCCTGCGGGGTCATGCGGTATGCGCTTTCCCGGGTGTGCGATTCATGCTTGACCGCGTGCTCATCCGATGCCGACTCGCCGCCGTCCGACCTGTTCGTCCCGTCCGACCTGTCCGTTCGGGAGCGCTGCTGGATGGCGATCGAGTGCTCGCGTGCGCTCAGCGCCTCCTGCACGCCGGGATTGTCCTCGATCAGGTGCATGCCGAACGCCTCGAGCGAACGGATCGGATCGTATTCGTCGACCAGCGTGTCCATGACGATGAGATCCTGGTACTTGCGTCCGACCGGATCCCACAGCGCGTCGCGCGACGTGCCGGACGGCACGAATCCGAGCGACTGGTAGACCGAGACGGAACGCGTGTTCTGCTCCGGCACGCTCACCCAGATGCGATGCATGCCGAGTCCGGCCGGCTCCGGCGCGAAGCCGTAGGTCATGACGCGCGGCATCGCGTCGCGCGAGTAGCCGCGGCCGCGGTAGTCCCTGCCGAGGATGATCTGGATGCGCGCCGAACGGGACCATCCGTCGATGTCGATCAGGAAGATCATGCCGATGACGTTGCCGGTGGCGGAGGCATCGGTCTTGTGGTCCATATCGTGGTCGGCGTCGGTCAGGATCGCCCAGGCAATGGTGCGACGCGCCTCGGGATCGCCCACGCCGGACTCGCTCGGTGCCTGACCCTGCGTCCATGCGACGGAGCGCGCAACCCACGCGTGGACGACGGCGCGTTCCGCGTTCTCGTCCTTGCCGGTGATCTTGGTGGCACCGTAGTAGGCGTCGAGCTGGTCGAGCTTGGGCAGGTCTTCCATGGTGGCGGGGCGCAGATGCACCATCTCGCCGCGGATGGGCGGGATCACGATGCTCGCGGGCAGTTCGCGACGCTCCGGATTCCACGTCGCGGCCGTGTTCGCTTCCATGTACTCAGTCATTTCCCTGTCGTCCCTCGCAAAATCAAACGCGCCGGATCGCCCTGATCCGGTCGATGATCGCCGATGATTGCCGACCGATCATTGCCGAAGTTATCTTACTCAGCTGTATGAACGCTGGGAGAACATATAGGTTACATGTAACCGAATTTCCACACGCCCCTCGTTTGCCGCAACGGCATCGAAACGACGAATCCCGCCGCTCCCCCACAAAACGGGGAGACGACGGGATTCACGCAACCGATCGGATGAGCTGGCTTCCTTGGTGGCTTCAGCCCTTGATCTTGCCCATGACGATCTTGGTGACGGCCTTGGCGTCGGCCTGACCGCGCGTGGCCTTCATCACGGCGCCGATGATCACGCCCATCGGCTTCATGTTGCCGCTCTTGAGCTTCTCGACGACGTCCGGGTTGGCCTCGAACGCGGCGTCGACCGCGGCCTCGATCGCACCGGAGTCCTCGACGATCTTGTAGCCGTGCTTCTTGACGACCTCGTCCGGGGTGCCCTCACCGGCGAGCACGCCGGCGACGGTCTGCTTGGCGAGCTTGTCGTTGAGCTTGCCGTCGGCGATGAGCTTCTCGACCTCGGCCACATCGGCCGGGGTGACGGGCAGCTCCTCGAGCGAGACACCCTTGGCGTTGGCCTCGCGGGACAGCTCACCGAGCCACCACTTGCGCGCACCGGCAGCGGAGGCACCGGCCTTGACGGTCTCCTCGATCAGGTCGAGGGCGTCGGCGTTGAGGATGTCGCGCAGCTGCAGGTCGGTCAGACCCCACTCGGTCTTGAGACGGTTGCGGCGCTCGCGCGGCATCTCCGGCATCTGGGCCTTCATCTCGTCGATGTGCTCCTTGGTGATGTGGAGCATGACGAGATCCGGATCCGGGAAGTAGCGGTAGTCGTCCGCATCGGACTTGAGACGGCCGCCGGCGGTGGTCTGCGTGGCCTCGTCCCAGTGACGGGTCTCCTGCAGGATCTCCTTGCCCTCGTCGAGACGGGCGGCCTGACGGCGGATCTCGTACTGGATCGTCTTCTCGATGCCACGGAACGAGTTCACGTTCTTGGTTTCGGAACGCGTGCCGTACGGGGCGTCGGCGGACGGACGCAGCGAGACGTTGACGTCGGCGCGCATGTTGCCCTGCTCCATGCGGGCGTGGGAGATGCCCAGCGCACGCACGATGTCGCGGATCGCGCGCATGTAGGCGCCCGCGATCTCCGGAGCGCGGTCGCCCGCGCCCTCGATCGGCTTGGTGACGATCTCGATCAGCGGCACGCCGGCGCGGTTGTAGTCGACCAGCGAGTGATCGGCGCCCTCGATACGGCCGTCGGCGCCACCCACGTGGGTGTTCTTGCCGGCGTCGTCCTCGATGTGGGCGCGCTCGATCGGCACGCGGAAGACGGTGCCGTCCTCCAGCTCGACATCGAGGTAGCCGTTGCCGTTGGTCGGCTTGTCGTACTGGGAGATCTGGTAGTCGCGCGGCATGTCCGGGTAGAAGTAGTTCTTACGCGCGAACTGGCTCCACTCGTTGATCTCGCAGTGCAGGGCGAGACCCAGCTTGATCGCGTAGTCGACGGCCGTCTTGTTGACCACCGGCAGGGAGCCCGGCAGGCCGAGGCTCACCGGGGTCAGCTGCGTGTTCGGCTCGCCGCCGAAGTGAACTTCGGCCGGGCAGAACAGCTTGGTCTTCGTGCACAGCTCGACGTGCGTCTCGAGGCCGAACACCACATCGTACTTCTTGGTGGCATCGGCGTACTTCATCAGTTTTTCAGCCATGATGTTTTTCTTTCGATCCTTCCGATGCTTGGTCTCACTTGGCGAGGCCGTCGAGCCACGGGGCCTTCAGGTCCTTCCAGATCGGTCCGTTCCAGTCCTCCTCGAGGGCGGCCTCGAGCGCGGCGGCGGGCTTGTACATGACCTCGTCGCGCTGCTGCGGGGCGATGAACTGGAAGCCGACCGGCAGACCGTCGTCGGACAGGCCGGCGGGGATCGACATGGCCGGGACGCCGGCGAGGTTCGCCGGGATCGTCGCGATGTCGTTCATGTACATGGCCAGCGGATCGTCCATCTTCTCGCCGAACTTGAACGCGGTGGACGGGCTGGTCGGGGCGACCAGGACGTCGGCCTGCTCGAAGGCCTTCCTGAAGTCCTCGATGATCAGCGTGCGGACCTTCTGCGCGGAGCCGTACCAGGCGTCGTAGTAGCCGGCGGACAGGGCGTAGGTGCCGAGGATGATACGGCGCTTGACCTCGTCGCCGAAGCCGGCCTCACGGGTGTAGGCCATCATGTTGGCGGCGGTCTGCGGCACGTCGGCCGGCGGCATCACGCGCAGGCCGTAGCGCATGCCGTCGTAACGGGCCAGGTTGGAGCTGACCTCGGACGGCATGATGATGTAGTAGGCGCCCAGAGCGTACTCGAAGTGCGGGCAGGAGACCTCGACGACCTCGGCACCCATGTCCTCGAGCTTCTTGACGGCCTCGTTGAAGCGGGCCTCGACGCCGGGCTGGAAGCCCTCGCCGCCGAGTTCCTTGACCAGGCCGACCTTCAGGCCCTTCAGGTCGCGCTTGGCGCCTTCGCGCGCGGCGGCGGCCATCGGACGCGGACCCTCCGGGATGGAGGTGGAGTCGCGGCGATCGTTGCCGCCGATGATCTCCTGCAGCAGGGCGGAGTCAAGCACGGTGCGGGAGACCGGGCCGATCTGATCGAGCGAGGAGGCCATGGCGATCGCGCCGAAGCGGGAGACGCCGCCGTAGGTCGGCTTGACGCCGACGGTGCCGGTCAGAGCGCCCGGCTGACGAATGGAGCCACCGGTATCGGTACCAAGGGCCAGCGGAGCCTCGAACGCGGCGACCGCGGAGGCCGAACCGCCGCCGGAACCGCCGGGGACGCGCTCGGTATCCCACGGGTTGTGGGTGGTCTGGTAGGCGGAGTGCTCGGTGGAGGAGCCCTGCGCGAACTCATCGAGGTTGGTCTTGCCGAGGATCGGCATGCCGGCTGCCTTGAGCTTCTCGATGACGGTGGCGTCGTACGGGGGGATCCAGCCCTCGAGGATCTTGGAGGCGGCGGTGGTCTCGATGCCCTTGGTGACGATCATGTCCTTGATCGCGATCGGAACACCGGCCAGCTCGGGCAGAGCGGCCTTCTCGTCGGCGCTCTTGGCGTCGAAGGCGTCGGCCTGCTCGCGGGCGACGTCGGCGGAGACCTTGAGGAACGCCTTGATGCTCGGCTCGGCGGCCTCGATCACCTCGAGATGCGCGTCGACCAGCTCGCGGCTGGAGACCTCGCCCTTGCGGACGGCCGCGGCCATCTCGGCGGCGGACAGCTTGACCAGTTCGTTGGTTGCTTGCGTCATGTCTGCTCTCACTCCTCGCTTCCCAGGATTCGCGGCGCGACGAACATGCCGGCCTCGGTCTTCGGGCCGCCGGCGAGCGCCTCGGCCTGCGTGAGCGGGGTAACCGGCTCGTCGGGGCGCAGGTAGGCCTCGAGCGGCACCGGGTTGGCGGTCGGCGGCACGTCGTCGGAGGCGACCTCCTGGACCTTGTTGATGGAGTCGGCGATGACGTTCAGCTCGCCCTGCAGGCGGGTGATCTCCTCATCGGTGAGCGCGATTCGGGCCAGATCGCCCAAATGCACGATTTCTTCGCGTGTGAATGTAGGCATGCGCCTAACTATACGAGCGGTTTGTGACACGCGCGGGACATGTCTGTTATCCGTCCGTTATTCCTCTATTCCCATCTCTTTATTCCTCCGATCCTTTATTCCTCCGATGCCGCCGGGTCGTACCAGATGATGTGCAGGCGGAACGTGCCGTCGTCGGATTGCCATCCCCGGAATCCCAGTTCGTTCCAGCTCATCGGCATCGCACCGGCCTCATCAGTGAAGGACTGCGATTGCTTGACGAGGTCCCGCTGCGTCTCGTCCGGCATGCCGAGCTTCCCGGCCATGCATTGGAATCCTTCGGATCGCATCGGATCCTTGGCCTCGTTTGCGGGGACGATGAGGTTGATGTCCCTCGGGGGATGTTCCTCCCCGTTCGCGGCGCTCGTCGCGTTCGCCACGCCCGCGGGCACGATCTGGAACTCGGCCTTCGTTCCGTCCGCGTTGTCCGGATCGTTGCATGCGGCGATCATGTCGGTCATGTCCTTGAGCGTGTATCGCCGATCGCTCTGTGCGGGCAGCTGGTAGGGGCCGATTTCGGCGTCGGCGTTGCCGCGATGCCACGCCCACACCACCGTCGCGCACACAATGACCAGCAGCACCACCACTCCCGCGACCGCCCACGGCCGACGCCCGCCCCATCGGTTCCCGCGCATGCGGTCATGTCCGCCGGGAGTTCCTCCACCGGGCACTCCCCTATCGGGCGTACCTCCGCCGGGCACTCCCCTGCCGAGCACACCATGCGAACCACCGTGCGATGTCTGCGATGCTCCATTGCCACTCATGATCCTCACCCACTTCGCTCTACCGCGACTCCGCCCCATTGCGGCGTCTACAGCGTCTACGCAACGCCTGCCTCCATTCTACCCGCCCGCCCCTTACCCCGTCCAGCAAGAGGCGGACAAACACCGATAGCAAATACCTCTCACCAAGCCGGCTCTCAGCGAGAGGTGCCAGCATGCCGGTGACGGAAACCTCTCGCCATTCTTCCCCATGTGAGAGGTCGGCGACCGCCAATAACGAGCACCTCTCGCTAAGGGCTCCTCCCGCAAGAGATCGACGGCCATCAATGACATACATCTCTCACTAGAACCCCCTCAGCGAGAGATCACCGTCACATAATGACAAAACCATCCCACCTATCACCCGCTTGGCGAGACGTTCATGCTAACGGCCGGCATACAGGTATCGGCACCGGTGCAGATAGCAAGACATCTACCCCCAGCCGGCGACGGGAACCTCTCACTGATGTGTCTCAGCGAGAGTTCCGCATCGCCGTCCAGCATAAACGGCTCACCAACCGCGTCCGTAACGACGAGAGATACCCGTCACAGGTGGGCACCAATGACCCGTTAACGCACATGCCCGGCATCGCGCAGACGCCACCCACGACTTATCCACAGCATCCCGCAGCGAACCCATCGGCGGAATCCCAAGCCTCGAGGAGCTTCGTCCACCGGAGTCGTTCGACTCCTCCCACAGCGGGTGCCGCCCCTTATGGTCGGGTCATGAGACAACACCACGAAGTCACGGCGCTGATTCAGACGGCGCAATCCGAACGCCGATGCGCGTTCGGGACCACACACGCACAGCGTCAGGCACTGTCCCGCCGTGCACACGCGAACGAGCTCCATCAGGCGATGCCCAATATGTACGCCGACGCCGCATACTGGCAATCGCTCAGTCCTCCCGAGCGTACGCTGCATATGGCTCGCACCCTGTCGAGGAAGCATCCCAGCTGGGTCTTCGGAGGACTCACCGCCGCTGCCGCACACGGCTTCGACCACCGCTGGAGGCTGCACGACGGTAGGATCACCGTGACCACCACCACTCGCAGCACCGACACCACCGCCGGCAAACGCATCCAACGACTACGGATCCCGCCGGAGCAGCACATCGTCACCGCCAACGGGATTCCGGTTACGGATCGCGCCCGCACCGTCGTGGACTGCGGCCTCACCCTGCAGTTCCGCGATGCGCTCGCCATCGTCGATTCCGCGATGGCCGGAGGTCTGTCCATCGCGGACATGCTGGTGGCGAGTTCGCGCATACAACAGGATTCCACACCGGTGCTCCGCCTGCTGCACTATGCGAATCCCGCCAGCGAGAACGGCGGCGAGTCACTGGCGCGCGGCACGATCATCGAACAGCGATTCATGGTTCCGGAGATCCAGACGACTTTCGTCGACCCCGCTACGGAGCAGACGTATCGGGTCGACTTCGTCTGGCGACTGCCAGACGGGCGTGTCATCGTCGGCGAGCTGGATGGCACGGAGAAGTATGTGAATCCGGAGATGACCAATCGCAGAAGCATCCAAGGCGTGGTACTCGCGGAACGAGAACGCGAGACCGCGCTGCGCCAGGCCGGAGTCACGACGATATTCCGATTCACGTTCGATGATGCGATCCGCCGGGAACCGCTCATCGGCAAGCTGCTTGCCGCCGGGGTACCGAGGAATCAGCTCTAGTCGACCGACCCAGCCGGCAGGGGCTCGCATCCCTGCACCCCACCCGCAGCTCCTGTCCCATGCCCGTCCGTCCGAGAGAGGCCGTCGCCACCGTATTACATCGATCTCTCACAGATAGCGCCGGATCACCACCATGGCGAGAGATCTCACGGCAACGGTGACGCAAACCTCTCGCGGAGAACCACCTTAGCGAGAGGTTTCCGTCAGGAGGCAACGATGACGTCTCGCTGACGCCCCATCAGCAAGAGATCGCTGCCATATGGTGGCACGAAGCTCTCACTGAGACTTCTCCAGTGAGAGGTTATTCCTACCCATATGCCAAGGACCTCTCACTGACGGAGTTTCAGCGAGACACTTCTGCCATTTCAGAACACGGTTCTCTCGCACACGGCCCTCATAGCAAGAGGTTCCGGTGGGGTAATGACGGAATTCTCTCGCGAAGAACCACCTCAGCGAGAGGTTTCCGTCAGGAGGCAACGGGCATATCCCTCCAGTGGGTGATCACCGCCAGAGGCGGCGGGGATCGTTCGTCGGGGCCGCGTTCAGCGGATGGTGGCGTGCTGGGCGATCCAGGCGTGCATAGTCACGGCGGCGGCGGCTCCGGCGTTGATGGAGCGGACCGAACCGAACTGGGAGATGTAGACCACGTCGTCGGCGAGGTCGAGGGCGGTCTGCGTCAGTCCCGGGCCTTCGGCGCCGAACAGCAGCAGGCAGCGCTTGGGGAAGGCGTAGGTCTCCATCGGCACAGCGCCGGGGATGATGTCCATCGCGATGACGCGCGCCGCCTCGAGTTCCCGGATGCGCACGTCGGCCGCGTCGAGTTCGGCAAGGGCATCCGTATGCGAGGCGACGCCGGTGGCGTCCCCACTCGCGCGGAGTGCGGCGGCCGCGGCGCGGGATCGCTCGTAGGCGATCTCACCGGCGATGCGATTGCGCCAGCATTCGACCAGTTCGGCGATCGACGGATGATGCTCAACGTGGCTGTACAGCTCGGTCATCAGCGCGCCGTTGCGATTCCACTTGTGCGGGCCGACGATGTGGACGCGGCGCGCCTGGAACGCGTTGGCGCTGCGGACCATCGACCCGATATTGAAGTCGTGCGTCCAGTTCTCGCAGGCGATCTCGAAGTCATGACGGCCGCGCGCGTCGAGATCGGCCTTGATCGCGGCGACGCTCCAGTAGCGGTAGCGGTCGAGCACGTTGCGCCGATCGCCCTCATCGAGCAGGGCGGAGTCGTACCGGTACGGATCGTAGGCCGGCGACGCCGGGTCGTCGGGACGCGGCTCACCGGGATGGGTCTGGGCCCACGGCCCCACGCCCACCTCGCGGAAGACGGGCTCGCCGGAGCGTTCGGCCTCGATATCGATGGGATTACGGGGATGCATGCGACCTGTCAGGCGTTGAGTTCGGACTCGTGGAAGACCTGGATGAACGGCACCTCGTGGCGCGAGTCGTCGACCGGGTTGATGACGGTGATCTCGTGCTCGTCCGCGCCCTCGCCGACCTCGCCGACGAGCGAGGCGACGGCCACGACCGAAGCGCCCTCGTGCTCGACGATCGAGAAATCGAGGCTCAGCTCGTTGCCGTTGCGCAGCGTCACCAGCGAGCTGGTCTGCACGTACGACTTCTCCGAGAGCCACGCATCGAGCAGCACCACGCGCTTGCCCTTGATCGACGGGCCCTTGATCGACGGGAAGACGAAGTCCATGACGAATCCGTCGAGGTCCTCACCGCGGGAGGCGGCGGCCTGGATCACGGAGCTGACGAGCGGCACGGAGGCGGCGGTCAGCGCGCCGACCGCGTCGAAGTCGTCCACGGAGTATCCGGCGTCCTCAAGCGTGTCGAGCAGGACGTGACCCATCACCGCGGCGCCGTGATGGTCGAGCGTGACACCGTACAGTTCGGAGAACGGGCGGCCGACCACGCGCTCCTTGAGGAGGGCGCGCAGCTGATCGCGCGGGTCGAGGGCCGCGAAGTCGATGGCGTCGCCGCGCAGATCGGCGGGACCAGTGGAACGGAAACCGGAATCAGTCATAGCGCCAACAATACGGCCCGGTCTCGTCACCGAATGTCAGCAATCGTCGACGACGGACGCCGGACCATATCAGACCTCAGCCCAGATCAGACGTCAGTCCATGTCAGCCTTCATCCGACGCGGCACCGTCGCCGTCCGCGTCACCGCTGACTTCCGGGGCGGTCAGTTCGGTGATGTTGCTCTTGTCCGGGTCGAGCAGCGGCACCTCCGCGATGACCTTGGTCGCGTCGATCTTCTGCAGTTTGCGCGCGGTGGGCAGCACGCGGCGTTCGAGACTCGAGGCGAAGGTGTTGTACGCGGCGACGGTGCGGGTGATCTGCGCGCCGAGCTTGGTGGCGTGCTCGCCCAGCTTGGCGAATCGCTCGTAGAGTTCGCGCGACAGATCGAACAGCAGTTTCGCGTCCTCGGTGAGATTCTGCTGCTGCCACGCGTACGCGACGGATTTGAGGACCGCCCACAGGGTGACCGGCGAGGTGAGCGCCACCTTCTTCGAGAAGGCGTCGTCGAGCAGCGTGGGATCGGCCACGAGCGCGGCCTGCAGCAGGGCCTCGTTCGGGATGAACGCGATGACGAAGTCGGGCGTCGTATCGAACGCCTTCCAGTAGGCCTTGGCGCCGAGCACGTTCACGTGTTCGCGCAGGGCCTTGGCGTGCTCCTTGAGCAGTTCGGACCGGCGCGCGAGCTCGTCGGGGCCGGCGGAGTCGGGGATCTCGCAGGCGCGCTGATAGGCGGAATACGGCGCCTTGGCGTCGATCGGAATGGTCTTGCCGCCAGGCAGGTGGACGACCATGTCCGGACGCTGGTCGCGATCGCCGTCGCCCTTGACCGCGACCTGCGTGTCGAAGTCGACGTGCTCGAGCAGTCCGGCCGATTCGACGATGTTCTTGAGCTGGGCCTCGCCCCACGCGCCGCGCACCTTGTTGTTGCTCAGCGCGGCGGACAGGGCGCTGGTCTCGCGGTCGAGGCGCGTCTGCTGCTCGTTGAGGCCCTTGAGCTGCTCGCCGAGGGCGCCCATCTCGCGTTTGCGCCCCTCCTCGATCTGCGCGACCTTGGCCTGCAGCGCGTCGAGGTTCTTCTGCACCGGGGCGAGCGCCTCGATGACGCGGTTCTGCTCCTTCAGTCGCTGCGCCTGCTCGGCCTGACGGCGTTCGGCATCCTGCGCCTCGATCCTGCGCTGTTCGGCCGCGGCCTTGGCCTCCGCCTGACGCCGCTGTTCGGCGGCCTCCAGCGCGGCCTGACGCCGTTCCTCGGCCTCGGCCTCGGCGCGCTCGCGATCGCGCTGGATGCGGATCTGCTCGGCCTGCTGCGCCTGCGCCAGCTGCGATTTGACGAACGAGAGCTGCTGGATGGCACCCTCGTGCTGCGCGCGCGCCTCGGCGTATGCGGCGTTGAGTCGCGCGATCTCCATATTGGCGGATTCGACGTTCGACTTGGCGTCCTCCAGTTCGGCGACGCGGACGCCGCGCGCGCTTTCCTGCCCCTTCGATTTGCCCAGCACGAAGCCGATGGCCGCGCCCAGCGCGAAGCCGATCAGCAGCACGACCGCGGCCATGATCCATACAACAGCGTTATCAGTCATGCCCCAAGTAAACCACGGACGCGCGAAGCCCTGCTTCAGGATTTGACGAGGCGGGCGATGGCGGCGGAGGCCTCGTCGATCTTTTCGTCGGCGACCGCGCCGCCGTCCTGCGTGGCCTGGTACACGCAGTGCTTGAGGTGGTCGTCGAGCAACAGCAGTGCCACCGATTTCAGGGCCGAGTTCGACGCCGCGATCTGCGTGAGCACGTCGATGCAGTATTTGTCGTCCTGCACCATCTGCTCGATCGCGCGCACCTGGCCCTCGATGCGGCGCAGTCGCGCCAACACCTTCGCCTTGTCGTCACCGTAACCGTGCATGGCAGTCCTCCTTGCCGTACTTGCCGTATCTTCCGGCTTGCCGCCCCTCCGGCGCGTCGTCCCTTCCGACCGATTCTCCATGAGGGAAACTCCCCTCATTATACCCCATAGGGGTATAGGGTATACACTGTCATCAGGGATACAATGAAACCGATCCGCACGACGGGCCGCACACGGCGCACGGCACACGGCAACGCACGGCATACGGCAAGGAGACGAAGGGCGCATGGAACTCAACATATTCACCATCGGGGCATCGCTGATCGGCGCGGTCCTGCTCACATGGCTCATCCTGCGCTTCTTCTTCGGCACGCGCAAGGCCGCGCAGGGCGAGATGGGCGACGGCGAGCAGCACGCCACCATCACCGTCAAGGGCGGATACTCGCCGGACGTGGTGACGATGCGCGCCGGCGTGCCGATCGTGCTGAACTTCGATCGTCAGGAGACCGGCGAATGCACGTCGCACGTCGTCTTCGGCGATCTCGGGCTCGACGCGATGCTGCCGGGCAACACCGCCACGGAGGTCCGCCTTCCCGCACTCAAGGCGGGCGACTACCCGTTCGCCTGCGGCATGAACATGGTGCACGGCCTGCTGCGCGTCGAAGGAGAAGGGGAGGGCGATGCCGGCGAAACATCGGCCGCAACGACCTCCGCCGCAGCGCCGGACACGCCGAACACGACCACCTCCGCCACCTCCGGCGCCGACTTCGCCGCCGCGCAGACGCGCGAGGCCGAGGAACGTCGCGCCGAAATCAGGAACCTCACCAAGCTCGTCGCGCTCGGCACGGTGCTCACCCTGCCCGTATTCGTCGGGATGATGCTGCACATGATCGACCACATGCTCGTGCCGGACTGGCTCATCAACCCGTGGCTGCAGGCCGTGCTCATCACACCGGTCATGTTCTACTGCGGCGCGCCGATCCATCGCGTCGGATTCCCCGCATTGCAGCATCGCTCCCCCGACATGAACTCCCTCGTCTCGCTCGGCACGAGCGCCGCGTACCTATACAGCCTGCTCGTGTGCATCGCGCCGTGGCTGCTGCCGGAGGGATCGCGCGAACCATACTTCGAATCGGTCGGCGTGGTGATCACGCTCGTGCTCGTCGGGCGCCTTCTGGAGACGAAGGCGCGCGAGGGCACCGGCAAGGCGGTGCAGGCGCTGATCGGACTGCGTCCGCGCACCGCGCACCGACTGATCGCGGCCGGAGACGAGTCCGGTCGCAATGCCATCGCGCGGACGACGGGCAACGGCGAAGCCGCCGCGTCCGACTGGCTCGATCCGCACGCCTATACGGACGTCGACATCGACGAGGTCCAGCCCGGCGACCTCATCGTCGTCAAGGCCGGCGAGCGCATCCCGACTGACGGCGTGGTCGTCGCGGGCGATGCGCAGGTCGACGAATCGATGATCACCGGCGAATCGCGTCCCGTGCGCAAGTCGGCGGGCACGCCGGACGCCGACGATCCCGCGGACGCCATCCTCACCGGCGCGACGATCATCCTTAAAGGCAACCTCCTCATGCGCGCCACGCAGGTCGGCGGCGACACGGTGCTCTCGCAGATCGTCGCGATGGTCGCCCGCGCGCAGGCGACGAAGGCTCCGGTGCAGCGCATGGCCGACTCCATCGCCCGCGTGTTCGTGCCGGCGGTGTTCATCATCGCGGTGTGGACGTTCGCGATCTGGTTCGCGATCGGCCCCGATCCGGCGCTCGCGCACGCGCTCGTCACGGCGGTGAGCGTGCTCATCATCGCCTGCCCGTGCGCGCTGGGACTGGCGACGCCGCTGTCGGTGACGGCCGCGACCGGCGTCGGCGCGACGAACGGCGTGCTCGTCACCAGCGCGAAGGCGTTGGAGAACGCGCGCCGGATCGGCGTCGTCGTCTTCGACAAGACCGGTACGATCACGCGCGGCGTGGCCGACGCCGATTCGACCGACTGGAGCCGTCCCAGCTACGAACGCGATCCGATCAAGCCGGGATCGAAGGAGGCGGTGGCCGCGTTGCGCGCCGCCGGCATCCGCACGGTTATGCTGTCGGGCGACAAGGCCGACGTGGCCGCGCATATCGCGCGCGAGGTAGGCATCGACACGGTGATCGCGCAGGTCAGGCCGGACGGCAAGGCGTACTGGATCGAGAAGCTGCAGCGCGAGCCGCACGACGGACTCGTCGCGATGGTCGGCGACGGCATCAACGACGCGCCCGCACTCGCGCAGGCCGATCTGGGACTCGCGATCGGCACCGGCACCGACGTGGCGATGCAGTCGGCCGACGTGACGCTGATGAGCGGCGATCTGCGCGGCGTGATCAGGACGATCAACCTCTCGCAGGCGACGATGCGCAACATCAGGCAGAATCTCGGCTGGGCGTTCGGCTACAACGTGATCGGCATCCCGATCGCGGCCGGCGTGCTGTATCCGTTCACCGGATGGCTGCTCAGCCCGATGATCGCGGGACTGGCGATGGCGCTGAGCTCGGTGTGCCTCGTGCTCAACGCGAATCGCCTGAATCTCGCGCATCCGAGCGCGGAGACGGTGACCGGACGCAGTGCGGCGGACACCGCCGAGTCCGCCAAGCCGTCGGGCGACGGCCCGCACGTGATCATCGACGAACGGACCATGCTCACCACGGACAACACTTCCCATAACACCAATCACAAGGAGAACACCATGGAAATGAACCACATGCACATGCATCACGCAGCCCCCACCGACGGCGAGACCGCAACCGACCCGGTGTGCGGCATGACCGTCGCGGTGAACGCCGACGCGATCACGCGCGAGCACGACGGCAAGACCTACTACTTCTGCGGCGAGCACTGCGCCAAGAACTTCGACAAGGCCCCGCAGCTCTTCCTCGAGCAGTGAGCCAAAGCGGACAGACGCAGTACGCAGTATGGACGGCTCTCCTCGTGTGAGGGGAGCCGTCGTTGCATACTGGCGGACGGATCAACGGACGGATCGGAAGAATCGGAAGAAAGGTGAAGGTCATGGCCCGCGGAATGGCCCATAGGCGCGTCACGATGAACGACGTCGCCAAACTGGCCGGAGTATCGCTGAAAACCGTCTCCAACGTCGTCAACGGGTACGAGTTCGTCAGGGAGAGCACCCGGCGCAAGGTGCTGGAGGCGATCGACGAACTGGGCTACAGCGTCAACGTGACGGCCAAAAGCCTGCGTCAGGGGCGCAGCGACATCATCGGTCTGTGCATTCCCGACCCGCAGGTGCCGTATTTCGCGCGACTGCTGTCCTCGATCATCGAGGAGGCACATCTGCGGGGCAGACAGGTGATGTTCAGCCCTTCGGGAGTCAGCAGGCAGCACGAGCTCGATCTGCTGCACGGACCGCTCTCCTCGCTCGCCGACGGCATGATCATGAGTCCCCTGCATCTGTCCGCGGCGGACGAACCCGTCATTGACGTCGATTACCCGCTGGTCATCATCGGCGACCAGCTGCCGCTGACCTCGTTCGATCGCGTGACCACGCAGAACCGCGTCGGCATCTACAATGCGACCACCCGTCTGATCGAACACGGATGCCGACGCATCGCGATCATCGGCGTGCATGACGGGCAGACCGCCGGCGCCGCCCCGTTGCGGCTCGCAGGATATCGACAGGCGTTGCGCGACGCCGGGCTGCCCAATGACCCGGCGCTGGAGATCCCGGCGGCCATGTGGCATCAGCCAGGCGGCGAGGAGGCCGTGCGCAGGATGCTCGCCGCAGGCCTAAATCCGGACGGCATCGTGTGCATGAGCGATCTGCTGGCCGCGGGCGTGCTGCAGGAGCTGCGCCGGCAGTCCATTCGGGTGCCACAGGACGTCCGGGTGTTCGGGTTCGACGATTCCGTCGACTCGCAGTACCTGTACCCGTCGCTCAGCTCGGTGAATCCGAATCTTGAGGAAGTGGCCCGGACGGCGGTAGAGCTCATCTGCGATCGCATCGAAGGACAGGCGCCGACGCTGGCAGGTGTGACGGTTCATGGACGCGTGCAGTTCACCGCGCCCTCCACGATCAGGGAGCGAGAGTCAAGTCTGACGGAGACAGCCGACTGACTCGTGCGCGGGCCGACCGCAGCCGGGCGATGCCGAACGGTGTTTTCCGGGCAGATGGCAGAGCAGATGGCAGAAGTGCCGCACCGCAGGAGGAGCTGCGGTACGGCACCCGGTGGAGATATCGCGTACGGCCGAGGAAGAAGAAGGGAAACAACCGACGCGATACGGATTGGTTACTTCATGCCGGTCATCGCGATGCCTTCGACGAAGCGCTTCTGCACGAAGAAGAACACGATGAGCAGCGGCAGGGCGGAGATCAGTGCGCCGGCCATGACCACGCCGTACGGCGTTACGGAGGATCCGTGGCCGGTCAGCATCGCGAGGCCTGCGGTGATGGTGCGGGTCTCCGGCTTGGAGGTCATGATCAACGGCCAGAGCAGGTCGTTCCAGTTGCCCATGAAGTTGAACATGCCCACGGTCAGGATCGCCGGCATGGCGTTCGGCAGGATGATCTGCGTGAAGATGCGGAACTCACCGGCACCGTCGATGCGCGCCGCGTTGTCGAGATCCTTCGGAATGGAGATGAAGAACTGGCGTAGCAGGAAGATGCCGCCGACATCGGCCATACGCGGGATGATGATGCCGAGGTAGCTGTTGACCAGACCCATCGAGCCGAGAAGCTTGTAGACGGGGATGAGCAGGGCCATGCCCGGGATCATCATCGTGGCGATGAGCACGGCGAGGAGGATGCCACGGCCCTTGAAGTCGACGCGGGACAGGCCGTAGGCGGCGAGCGAGTCGAAGAACACGGAGATGATCGTCACGGCGCCGGCGAACACGACGGTGTTGAGCAGCTCGCGGCCGATCGGCAGACGCTGGAACAGGCTGGTGTAGTTCTCAAGGGTCCACGCGCTCGGGATGACCTTCGGCGGCCACGTCTGGGTGACTGCGTTCGGCGTGAACGAGACGATCACGACGATGATCAGCGGGAAGATCATGAGGAACGTCACCAGGATCAGGGCGATGTAGCTCAGGGTCAGGCTGATGTTGCGCTTGGTGCGCGCCTTCCTGCGCAGCTTCTCGTTTTCGGCGTTGATGCGCGCGTTGGCGGCTTCCTGCTCCGCGGTCAGTCTCACGGAGGTTGCGGCTGCGGTGCTCATGCGATCTCCTCCTTCTCATGCTTGTTGTTGGTGTACAGCTGAACGAGACCCACGATGAGGGTCATGATGAGCAGCACGTACGACAGTGCCGATGCGTAGCCGAGCTTGCCGTTGCCGAACGCCTCGGTGTAGATGCGGTACACGATGGTCTCGGTGGATCGCGCCGGACCACCGGAGGTGAGGATGAAGACCTGATCGAAGACCTGGAAGGAGCCGATGAGGCCGAAGATGACGACGTAGTTGAAGGTCGGGCGAAGAGCCGGCAGGGTGATGTAGCGGAACTTCTGCCATGCGCTCGCGCCGTCGAGGGATGCGGCCTCGTACAGTTCGGCGGAGATGCCCTGCAGACCGGCGAGGAAGATGACCATGAAGTAGCCGAAGATCTTCCACACGGTGATGAAGACGATGGTGGCCATCGACGTCTCGCGGGTGCCGAGCAGATCGATGTGCTCGGGACCGCCGAGCAGCGAGATCCAGTACGGGACGAGACCGAGGGACGGCGAGAGGATGAACTGCCATGCGATGGCGGCGACGGTCAGCGAGATGACGAACGGCAGGAACATGCAGGTGCGGAAGAATCCGACGAACTTGAGGTCCTTGCGGTTGAGCAGCAGTGCGAACGCAAGCGCGACGATCACGACGATCGGGGCGTACAGCACGGCGTATACGAGGGTGTTCCTGACGTCGGTCCAGAAGTCACGGCTCTGGAACAGCGTGATGTAGTTCTGGAAGCCGATGAACTTGGCTGGACGTCGGGCGTTGGAATTGATGCGGCCGTTGGTCAGCGACGTGATGAACGTCTGGACGGCCGGATAGAAGACGAAGATCGCGAGGACGATGAGCGCCGGCGCGGTGAACAGGATGCCGGTGCGCAGGTTGCGCATCTGGATGGCCTTCCGGTTCTCCTTGGCGACCTGATGTGCTTCGCTTCGCGGCGAAGTTGCTGTGGTCATTTTGCTCCTCCAAAAGGACACGTGGATTGGGCGATGGGGATGTTCCGCCTCCCCCTTCCCCATGCACTTTGCGTCCGTGCGGAACATGGGGAGGCGGAACGTGGGCTGCTTTTCGGGATGATCGGCGGCTGGTCCGCGGGAGTCAGGACCGCGGATCAGCCGACCGGATCAGTCGTCCGGGTGAGCCGATCAGTTGTCGGCGTACTCGTCGAGGTAGCCCTGGATGGAGGTCTCTGCCTGATCGAGCAGACCCTGAATGTCATCGTCGGTGCGGACGGTGTTCTGGGTCAGGGTGTCGAGCGAGGCGGCGATGTCACCGAAGCCGCCCTTGAGACCGGCGATGCCGATGTAGGAGTTGTCGGTGTACTGCGCGATCTTCGCGATCAGCGGGCGCTCGGACAGCTCATCCTCGGTGACGGTGCTGTTGTTCGGCGGGTAGGCGGAGCCGAGGGACCACTTCACCTGGTTGTCGTGGTTGTTGTAGAACTTGAAGAACTCGTAGATGCCGGGTAGCTTCTCGGAGTCGCCGACCTGCGAGGTGACCCACCAGTACAGGCCGGTGGAGCCGGTGTTGGAGCCGGTCTTGCCGTCGGAGTACTTGTACGTGCCGTCACCGTCCGGAACGGCGAAGGTGTCGTGGTTGATGCCCTTGTCGGTGGCGGCCTGGTCCTCCCACGGGCCGACGATCACCATCGCGGACTGGCCGGATTCGAAGGATTCGCGGGCGGCGGTGTCGTCCAGACCGGACAGGGCGTAGCCACCCTTGTAGAAGGCGCGCATCTTCTCGAGGAAGGCCTTGTTCTCCTTGGAGTTGATGGAGACCTTGCCATCGGTGGTGTACAGACCGGTGCCGTTGCCCTTCATGAAGGCGGCCCATCCGGAGTCGGCCATCGCGAGACCGTACTGGGAGCCGTCGGACTTGGTGAGCTTCTTGGCGACCTCGAGCATCTGATCCCACGTGGTCGGGATGTCGGCGTCGGTCAGGCCGGCTGCCTTCCACATGTCGGTGTTGTACCACACGGAGGTCGGCGCGTAGCCCATCGGGACGGCGCACTTCTCCTCGGATCCGTCGATGTTGAAGGTGACCTGCTTGACGACGTTGTCGAGGTACTCGTCGGTGCCGTTGTCCTTGTCGTCATAGAAGTCGGTGACGCACTGGAAGGTGCCGTCGATGGACCAGCCCTGGCCGTTGTCGGCGCCGGTGGTCACGAAGTCGGGGCCGTCACCGGTGGTGACCTTGGTGACCATCGTCTCGCCGATGGTGCTCCACGGCTGCAGCTGGGCGTCGATCTCGTACTTGTCCTGGGACTTGTTGAAGTCGTCGACGATGGATTCCAGCGTCTTGCCGTCGGCCTCGGAGAAGCCATGCCACATGGTGATCTTCACCTTGCCGTCGGCCGTCTTCTGCACATCGCCGCCGTTGCTGCTGGAACCGCAGCCGGCCAGCGCCATGCCGGCCGCCAGCACGGCCGCCGTGGCCGCGATGAGGTTCTTCTTGATCTTCATTGGATTTCCTCCTTGGTTCTCTTGGTTTCCCGAGAATCTTGTGTTGTGCGCGGGGCCCGCGCCCTGACGAATCCCTGATGGTTCCCGCCTTACCGGGCGAATAGGTGCACGCCTCGTCAACATCTCTGTTTCGGACTTGCTTTTTGTCGAGCCGCAGCGCTCATTTACAACGTTGGAATTGATTATAACGCCATTTCTATCGTTGTACAACTGCGTGACACACCGATGGAATTGGCGGATTGTGGATTATAGACAGCCCTACGCGGCCTGCACCGGAATCTCCTCGACCCGGGTGCCGGCGCGCGGTCCGCCGTCGGGCGGCAGGACATCGGTCGTGACGGGGGTCCAGAGATTGTCCGGCTCGGGGACTCCGAAGTTGGGGGTTCCGTCCGCGTTCCAGCGCACCACGCCGACGCGGGCGTGACGGTTCGGATCGAAGAGCGGATCGCCCTTGATATCGGTGTAGTTGCGGGCATGGTAGATCATCAGATCCTCGGAGTCGTCCTCGGACTTGGTGAATGAGTTATGGCCGGGGCCGTACTGGCCGTTCTCGGCGCAGGTCCTGAACACCGGCACCGGGCTCTTGGTCCAGCTCGCCGGATCCATGAGATCCGAGCCGCGCTGTGCGGTCAGCAGACCCACGGCATACGGCACGCCGGTGCCGGACGCGGAGTACGTCAGGTAGATCCCGTCCTCATGGAACAGGAACGCCGGCCCCTCGTTGACGAGGAAGTCGATGCACTCCCAGTCGTACTCGGGTTTGGAGAGCATCACCGGATCTGCGGCCAGCGTCCAGGGGTTGGACATCGGGGCGATGTACAGGTTGGAGTTGCCGGGGATGGCGTAGTCCTTCTGCGCCCAGACGAGGTACTGCACACCGTCGATCACCTCGGTGGTGGCGTCAAGCGAGAACGAGTCCATCGGCGTGGCGATCTGCCCCTTCTCCACCCAGTTGTCGGAGGTCGGGTCGTCGTCGGTGTTCTCCAGCACGAACATGCGATGCGTGGGCATGCCGTTCGGTTCGAACTCATGCTCCGCGCCGGCGAAGTAGATGTACCATACGCCGTTCACGCGATGCAGTTCGGGAGCCCAGATGTACTTGCTGCACGCTCCGGACTCGTGCTTGCGCCAGACCACGGTCTCCGGGGCCTGCTGCAAGCCGTTGATCGTCGAGGCGTGACGGATGGCGATGCAGTTGTATTCGGGATCGGAGCCGGTGAAATAGTATTCGCCGTCGACCTTGACCACCCACGGATCCGCACGCTGGAGCACGATCGGATTGTTGTAAACAGTCATTGTTTCTTCCTTCCGCAATCCAAGTGGCTCAGTGTTTACATCGTTGAATATATCAGATGTACAACGATGTAACAACTCGGCGTTTCTAACGATGTAAAGCCAATTTGAGGGCGGGCGCAGAACACCGGAGTCCTGCGCCGGAGAACCGGTGTCGCGAGGCGCTACATTCTGCGGGTGGAGTTGCGCACGACCAGAGAGGACGACACCTTGCGGAACACGGGCGCGGTCGACGCATCATCCAACGGAGGCAGCCCGTCGATGCGGTTCTTGAGCACGCGCACCGACAGACGCGCCACGGCCTCGAGATTCGGCGCGATGGAGGTCAGCGACGGCGACAGGTACTGGGAATCGTCCGAATTGTCGAAGCCGATCACCGAAATATCCTCGGGAATGCGCAGATCGTGCATCTGGATCGAATGCATGACGCCGGAGGCGAGCATGTCGTTGAGGGCCACCACGCCATCCGGACGCACACCGGAGTCGAGCAGGGCGTTCATCGCGTTCACGCCGTCGACACGATGCCACATCTTCATCGGCACCACCAGAGAGGGGTCGAACGGCACGCCGGCCTCCTCCAGCGCCTCGCGATAGCCTCGGAATCGCAGGGCGGCCGAACCGACCTCCTCCCCCTCATGCACGCCGACCACGGCCACGCGCCTGCACCCGCTCTGCAGCAGATACGAGGTGGCGTGCTTGGCACCCTCCACGTTTTCGGTGGCGATGTGATCGACCTTATCGGTGAAGATGCGCTCGCCGATCAGCACCAGAGGATAATCCACGTCAACCTCGGCGGCATCATCCGGACCGAGCTCCAGCGGGGAGTAGATCAGCCCGTCCACCATCGCCGTCTGCGAACCATGCAGGGCGTCCAGCTCGCCCTCGCGCGAATACAGCGTCGGCTCGACGATCACGCGCAGACCGACCTTCTTCGCCTCGGTGATGACCAGCGACGACAACTGCGCGAAATACGGCAGCTGCAGGTCGGGAATCGCAAGCGCGATGATGCCGGAACGGCCGCGACGCAGATTGCGCGCGGACACGTTCATGACATAGCCGAGTTCGTCGATGGCCCGGTGCACCTTCTGACGCGTCGCATCAGAGACGAATTGATAGTCGTTGACCACATTCGACACGGTCTTGATGGACACACCGGCGGCCTTGGCGACCTCGCGCATGGTGACGACGTGATCGCCGCCCTTTGCGGATGTTTTCTTGACCATGGAAAATCCTCAATATTCTGTTCTCGATGATGACGGATGCTCGTCATGCCTTGTACTGCCCATGTCCGGCGGATCGGAGGGCCGAAAAACAGACCCCACGCCGCATGGCGGCCTTACCGCACGGCGATTTCCATCGTTATATCAGCATAGACCGGGCTCAATTCCTCGTCTCGCTGCATGTCGAGGATCGGCATGCCCTCGTTCGACCAATGGACGCGGCGCACCTGTGCATCCCGTCCGCCGTATCTCCCGTTCTCATACTCCGCGTTGTGGAACACGTAGATGAGGTTGCCGTCCTCGTCATGCGACCACATGCCATGCCCGGTCCCCAACTGCCATTCACCGTTGTAGATGCCGGATTTCTGCAGCGGATAATCGAGCTTCGTCCATGAGGCCGGATCGGTCAGATCGGCGCGCACGCCCGCCGGAGCCGTCACCAGTCCGGTGGTGTAGTCGATGCCTACGGCCGAACCGGAGTAGATCAGGAAGATCCTCCCCTCATGCACGAACGCGTTCGGCCCTTCGGCGATCATGTTGTCCCAGGCGAATTCCGGCACGACGATCTGCGTCGGCTCACCGGTCAGGCGAGCCGGACGGGACGGATCGAACGGGGCGATCCACACGCTGCCCACCTGTTGCCACGCGTAGTACCAGCGACCGGAGTCGACGATCACGGTCATGTCCAGCGAAATGCGCTCCACCGGGTTGAGGCCCCTCTCCCCGATACCGAGAATCGGTTCGGGCACGGTCCAATTGCCCGGCTCGCGCGGATCGAGATCACGTCCGTCGGCATCCCGCTTGAGCTGCATGATATGGCATCGACCGGTCCACATGTCCGGCTTGCCCGCACGATCGTTCGCACTGCCGTCGGGATTGGTCTGCTCTCCGTCAAAGCATGGCATGAACAGGATGGACAACCTTCCGCCGATCACATGCAGTTCCGGCGCCCAGAAGCAGCCGGTCATCGCACGCCCCTCCGAGTTGAGATCACCGCACCTGAGCAGGTCGTCCTCACGTTCCCTGCCGCCGTTCTCATCCGCCAAATCCGCGATGCACGATGCCGCCCGCAACGGCATATGCGTCGCCCCGTCATTCGGATCGACACAGTTGCCGTCGGTATCGTCTGTGGCGATGAACAGGAACATCGGCTCGCCGTTGAAGTTCCACGCGAACACCGACGGATCGGCGCGCTCGACGGCAAATGGCACCGGATAGACGGGCTGACGGACGACGCCGCGAATGCTGCGACGCTCGCCGGCACGCAGTCGACCGGTCTCGGCATCGTCGACGAGTGCCTCGAGCTGTGCGGCGTCCCAATCGACGGCACGCATGGCCGTGGAGCCGTCGGAGTAATGGAGTTTTGCGGTGGTACGGCGTAGCGATCCGATCAGGTCGCGCGCCTCACCGTCACGCAAAGCGGACGAAACGGTCATCTCCTGCACGCTCACGCCGGTGTTGTAGACGCGGCCGAATCGTGCGATGAGCGCGGCCGCCTCCTTCCCGCTTATGGAGATCTCGTTGCCGGGGACGACGTCGGCGATGTCATAATGCGCGGCGGTCGCAGCATCTCGCCCGATCGCGGATGCGTCGCCGATGCCTGCGTCCGACACCTCGATCGGCAACGGTGCGCCGCCCGCCGCGGCGATGATATCGGCACAGGTCGCGCGCATCGGCACGCCATCGTCGTCACGCCAACGGATGACGTATCGCTTGGCGGCGGCATCGTAGGCGACGGACGGGCGATGCACACCTCTATCGGTGTCAAGGCGCACCAAGCCGCGCTGATCATAGGATGTCAGGTCGCGGCTGGTCGCCAGAAGGAACGCGGAGCGTTCGGAGCCGTCCGGGGCTCCACCGCGGGCGGTACGGGTCGCGACGATCGCGAATCGTCCGGTGGATGTGCGGAAAAGATAGGGGTCCTTGAGGCTTTTGAGCTCGATATCCACGCCGGGCATTACCGCACCGTGCGTGACGGCGGCACTGGCCTTGAGTCGCTTCGATTCGCCGGTCCGGGCGACGCCCTCATACGGATCGTCGCCGAACCGCCCGGCCGCGGTGCATGCGCGACGCGAGCGTCGGTCCGCGGCGGCGATCGGCACGCCTGCGGCGAAGAATATGCCGTAGTTCTCGTTGAGCGGCGTCCATGAGCCGTCGATATGCGAGCGCAGCGCCAGGTGCACGCTGAACGCGATGTCCGCGTTGTTCGCTTCTTCGCGCGCCGTGGGGATGCGCGTGTAGCACAGCAGGGAGTAGGAATCGGACATTCCTTGTCCTTTCGATTCGACAAGAAGTTTACATCGATGTATAATATAGACGGATTTACATCGATGTACAAATGCGGCGTTGCCTGATCCATCGCATCGGCATCGCCATGCGCCAACCATCCGGCATGCCCGGCATGCGTTCAAAGGAGGAACCATGACATTCGCAGGTGCACTACGCAAGGCAATCACCACCGGCCTGGCCGCCGCCATGCTCATCGGTACGCTGGCCGGCTGCTCGACCGCCGGCACAACGTCCTCGTCCGACACGGCGTCCTCGTCGTCGTCCGGCTCATCCAAGACAGACGGACAGACCAGCACCGCTACGATCAAGCGCGGCGAATCGCACGACCCGGACATCGTCAAGGCCAATGGCAAGTACTACATCTTCGGATCGCACCTCGCCTGGCTCAAGAGCGACGACCTGATCAACTGGACACCGTTCAAGAACAATCTGAGCACCGACTACGAGACGATCTTCAAGGACATCTGGACCAACTGGTCGAAGCAGTCATCCAACCCGGACGTCAAGGGCAACATGTGGGCGCCCGAAGTGTATTGGAACAAGACGATGAACAAGTGGTGCATGTACATGTCGATCAACGGCGCCAACTACCGTTCGGCGATCGTCCTGCTCACCGCCGACGACATCGAGGGCGACTGGACGTACGTGGGACCGGTGACCTATTCCGGATTCGAGAAGGTGAACGCCGGCAAGACCGACGTGTGGAAGGTCCTCGGCGAAGGCGCGGACCTGACTCGTTACACCTCGCAGACCGACACCGGCATCAACGCGATCGACCCGTACATCTCCGAGGACGACAACGGCGACCTGTGGATGAGCTTCGGCTCCTGGTTCGGCGGCATCTGGATGTTCAGGATCGACCCGAAGACCGGCCTGCGCGACTACGCCACCACCTACCAGACCGTTCCCAATCAGTCCGACGCCTATTACGGCATCAAGATCGCCGGCGGCTTCGGCAACTCCGGCGAGGGCAACGCCATCATCCACGCCAACGACCACTGGTATCTGTTCCTCTCCTACGGCGGTCTGGCGCAGACCGGCGGATACCAGATGCGCGTGTTCCGCTCCGACAAGCTCACCGGACCGTACGTCGACGAGAAGGGCAACACCGCAATCAGCACGCGCGCCATCGGCAACAACTGGCAGAGCGAGAACGGCATTCGCCTGATGAGCTCGATCCAGTGGAGCGGCAATGACAACGCGAACATCGAGGTCGCACAGGGCGGCAACTCACTGCTCACCGACGATGACGGCACCATGTACGTCGTGTACCACAGCCGCTTCTCCGGCACCGGCGAGAAGCACGAGGTACGCGTGCACGAGCTGCTCGGCACCGATGACGGATGGCTCGTCGCCGCGCCGTACGAATACACCGGCACCAAGGCGGCCGACACCAAGTACACGGCCGACGACGTGGCCGGCGACTACGAGTTCGTGATCCACGCGCAGAACACCGTGTTCAAGGGACCGAAGAAGGTCACCGACAAGACCAGCACCGACTATCGCGGCGTCAACAAGCCCGTCGACATCACGCTCGCGGCCGACGGCACGGTCACCGGAGACAAGACCGGCACGTGGAAGCTGGACAAGTCCGACGGCACGGGAGACATGACCATCACGCTCGAGGGCATCGAATACCACGGCGCATTCGACAAGCTGCCGCGAGACAAGGATCGCAAGGACGTGATGACCTTCTCCGTCATCGGCGACAACCTGTGCGCCTGGGGTTCACAGAAGTAAGCAGGACGGGACGAAAGCGAGGAATCCCCATGGAGGAACAGCACATCGCCACGTCGGCCGCCACGTCGACGGTCCCGTCGGGCGCCCCGTCGAGCAACGCGACGCCCGCGCTCATCCACGATCCGGCCATCATCGAGGACCACGGCACGTACTACATCGTCGGCACGCACCGCCAGTTCGCGCGCAGCATCGATCTCGTGCACTGGGAGCCCTTCGAGAACAACCTGAGCCGCGACCCGTACGCCCTGCTCGGCGATATCTGGAAGGACTGGCCGGAGCAGCCCGAGAACCCCGATCTGACCAGCAACACGTGGGCTCCGGACGTGATCTGGAACGAGACCATGCGCAAATGGTGCATGTACCTGTCGGTCAACGGGCACGAGTTCCGGTCGGTCATCGTGCTACTGACGGCCGATCGGCTCGACGGCGACTGGACGTACGTCGGCCCGGTCGTCTACTCCGGCTTCTCCCCAGACACCGTGGATCGCACCGACGTGCCGCGCGTGCTGGGAGAGGCGGCCGCCCACGGCGATCTGAGCCGATACATGTCGCTGAAGGACACGCGGATCAACGCGATCGACGCCGCGCCGATCCGCTGCACGCACGGCGAACTGTGGATGAGCTTCGGCTCATGGTTCGGCGGCATCTGGATGTTCAAGCTCGACCCCGCCACCGGTCTACGCGACTATCGCGTCCGTTATCCGCTCGTACACGACGCCTCCGACCCGTACTACGGCGTCAAGGTGGCCGGCGGCTACTGGAATTCGGGTGAAGGCTCGTATTTCGTCCGGCACGACGGCTGGTGGTACCTGTTCATGTCGTACGGTTGGCTCGGCCGGACCGGAGGCTATCAGGTGCGGCTGTTCCGCTCACGGAACCTCATCGGCCCGTACGTCGATCAGAACGGCAATCCGGCGATCTCCAACGGCGAGATCCCCGACAATCACGAGAAGGACACGGGCATCCGCCTCACCTCCTCGGTCGAATGGGGATTCTCCCCCGCGCACGAGCGCGACATCGAGGCGTCGCAAGGGCACAATTCGGTGCTCACGCGCAGCAGCGACGGCAGACTGTTCCTCGTCTACCACACGCGCTTCGTCGGGCGCGACGACGGCGAATACGAGTCGCACATCCGCGAGCTGCTGCCCACCGCGGACGGCTGGCTGACCGCCGCGCCGTTCCTCTATCAGGGCGGGGCCGCCGTCGCGCCGCAGATGCACGCCGACTGCGGCCCCGCCCTCACGTCCCACCCGTCGGCGCGCGCCGGACGATACGAGCTGGTGCGTCACGACCCGCACACCTTCTTCAACGGCATCCATACCGATGACGGCGCGTATTTCGGCGTCAATCGCCCGGAGTCCATCACGCTGGAGGCGGACGGCAGGGTGACCAGTGGCGAGGCGATCGACTTCTTCGACACCCCGGATGCGAACCTGCCGCGGTCCACCGACGGCCCGGTCACCCGCGGATCATGGCGACTGATCGGCGAGACCCCGGCCGGTGTACGCTGCTGCGCCAGCGACATGGCCATCACCATCGACGGCGTGACCTATACGGGCGTGTTCGCCGTACTGCCCGACGAACGCGACCACACGCCCACGCTGACGTTCTCCGCCATCGGAGGCAACCAGTCGATCTGGGGCGCGAGGGTGGCGTAGCCGGGCGATACAGCAGCAATGGGAAGGGCTCCGGTCCCACTTACGGGGATCGGAGCCCTTCCCATTGCTGCTGCGATGAGATCAGGATCTTCGCACTGGCGATCAGCCGAAGAACATGGTGAACAGCCAGCAGCCGATGATCGCGCCGACGATCGGGGCGACGACCGGGATCCACGCCTCACCCCAACGCGAGGAGCCCTTGGACGGAATCGGCAGGATGGCGTGCAGCACTCGCGGCATGAGGTCGCGGGCCGGGTTCAGGCCAGGGCCGGTCGGGCCGCCCATGGAGGTCACGAGGCCCCACACGATGAAGCCGACGACGATCGCGGCCGCGGCCGGATCCTTCTCGCCCCACGGGTCCAGCAGGCAGCACAGCGCGCCGAAGACCAGCACGAGCGTGCCGAACATCTCGTTGAGGAAGTAGTTGACCTTCTTGTCATCCGCATCGCTGGTGCAGAAGGTGGCGAAGATGGCGTCCGCATCCTCGGTCTCCTTGTAGTGCGGGTAGTAGGTCAGGTAGACGATGAACTGGCCGAGAGCGGCGCCCAGCAGCTGGGCGACGATGTACGGCATCACGTCGCTCCACGGGAACAGGCCGTTGACGGCCTGTGCGATGGTCATAGCCGGGTTGATGTGCGCGCCGGAGATCGCACCGAACATGAGCACCGGGAACATCACACCGAAGCCGTAGCCCATGGCGATGTTGAGCCAACCGGCGTGATGGCCCTTGGTGTTCTTGAGCTCGACGTTGGCCACGGAGCCGTTGCCGAAGATCATCAGGATGGCGGTGCCGAAGAACTCGGCGGCCAATTTGGTCATGAGGGAGTATTCCACTGCTCTTCTTTTCCTCTTGTGTCGTGATTGCGGTACAGCGCATTGGTAAGACGACAATGCGACGGAGACGCAACATGCGTCAGGCAAACGACCTAAGTGTACGCCGAGGGCTGAACCGAGCCCTCCCTTCCGAAACGCTGCAATCGCTACTTCCGACTGGGTTCCGCAGGTTTCCGGTGGCTGCGATTCGCCACGACAAGAGTGGATATGGCAGTTGCCATGACGAAGATGTCCGTCAGGGGAAGGTGCGGGAAACAAATGGCCAACGCGATGGACGAACCAATCATTACGGTCAGAAGGATCATAATGACGGCAGTGGGCCGGTACGGTCTAGCCCAGGACACAACAATGCTGACGACGCATGCGATGCTGTTCACCACCGCAGTCAAGAGCACGGATCGCATATGCGGCGCCATTCTGAATGCCAGAAGGACGTATACGAGGACTATGGCAAGGCCCCAAACCAAGCGAACGCCTACATCGCATCGAAAAGCTCGTCCTAGTTCAAGTTTGTTGGCCAAAGGGTCACCACAAGCATCCCAAGCGGAACCAACAATGCTGTTATTACGCGGAACGATTTCACAATATGTGCCTTTCATGTGTCTGAATGGACGCCCCGAACAACAGGCCCTTCCCATGCTAGGGTGAGGTCAATCATTCTCAGAAATGCATGTCATCATTTCTGGGATACCGACAGAGCACACCGCACAACGAAAAAGGCACCGATCTGAAGTCGGTGCCTTGATTGTGCCCCCGCAGGGATTCGAACCCTGGACACGCTGATTAAGAGTCAGCTGCTCTAACCAACTGAGCTACAGGGGCATTGGTTAGACGTTGAAGTGTTCCTTGCAACAGGTGACTAATATACACGACTCTGATTCTGACGCAACCCGCCTCCGCTCCCGCGTGTCGCGCCGTTCGATCCTACAGGATCGGACGTCTCACGCACTCCCGCAGCCCGCAGAACGGTGGACCCTACGGCATCGAACGTTTGGAACCCGCAACGGGGCCACATTTCGTCCAATGCCGTAGGATCCACCGTATTCAAAGCCCCATATGCATCCGGAACGTCCGATACCGCAGGATCCACCGCCATCCGTCCTGCTCGCAGGAATAGTAGGGGTGTATATAAACGAAAAAGGCACTGACCTCAGGTCAGTGCCTTAATTGTGCCCCCGCAGGGATTCGAACCCTGGACACGCTGATTAAGAGTCAGCTGCTCTAACCAACTGAGCTACAGGGGCATTGGTTAGATGTTGAAGTGTTCCTTGCAACAGGTGATTAATATACACGCATTTCACCTGAGCGCAACCTTCGGCGTGTCGCGATTTACACGGCAGGTCCGCGATTATCCGATTCACGGCTCAACGGTGCATATCGGTACAACGAGGGCTCCTAACGAGAGAATCCCGTCACAGCGTAACGACAATCTCTCGCCGAGAAACCGCCCCGCGAGAGATAACCGCCATCAGATGAGATCGATCTCTCATAGAGACCTTTCTGGCGAGAGGTTCCCGTTATAGCCTCACGAAGATATCCCGTCAACAGCCGATCAGTGAGAGGTCACCGCCTATATCCGGCAGCGATCTCTCACTGAAAGCCGCTCAACGAGAGATCGTCATTACGCCATACCTACGATCTCTTGCTTAGAGTCCGCTTAGCGAGAGATTCCTGTCATCCGAGCCACACCACACACCACCTCCCGCACACACCGCACCACCCCGCGCACATACAAGAACCCCGCTGCATCGTGCGCATTAACGCGCGCGGATGCAGCGGGGTTCTCAGTGCTTAAGCTCAGACCTGCAGTCTGATGGGGTCCGGCGATGCCTCGTCGCGACAGGCGCGTGAGAGCGACTCGCCGGAATCAATCACTCGGCGACGACCTTGACGAAGAACTTCGCGGAGATCTCCGGGTGGAGCTGGACCTCAGCCGGGAACTCACCGGTGGTCTTGATGGACTCGACGGTGATGGCCTTCGGATCAACCGGAGCCTTGTCGAGCAGAGCCATCGCGATGGCTTCCTTGGAGATGGAGCCGAACAGCTTGCCGGACTCGGACACCTTGGCGGCGATCTCGACGGCGGAGCCCTCGATGGCAGCCTTGGCGGCGACGGCGTCCTCGCGGGTGGCGACGGCCTTGGCCAGACGGGCGCGCTTCATGGCGACGATCTGGGCCTCGGCACCCTTGTTCCACGCGAAGGCAAGGCCCTGCGGGATGAGGAAGTTGCGGGCGTAACCGGCCTTGACCTCGACGACGTCACCGGAGTGACCGAGGTTGGCAACGGTCTGAGTGAGAATAACCTTGGTATCAGCCATGTTCTTCAGCTCCTAACTCAGCGACCGGACGTGGCGTACGGCAGCAGGGCCATCTCGCGGGCGTTCTTGATCGCCTTCGCGAGCTCACGCTGCTCCTGCACGGTCACACCGGTGATACGACGGGAACGGATCTTGCCGCGATCGGAAATGAACTTGCGCAGCAGCGCGACGTCCTTGTAATCGATCTCGGTGACCTTGGCGGCCTTCAGCGGGTTCGGCTTCTTCTTGAACGGCTTGACCGGCGGTTGCGGCCTCTTGCGTGACATGATGTTCTCCTTATTTACGATGTGATGCTTGGAAGTTTCGGACGCATGGCGCCCTGTGCGTTAAGAATCATTGGCCAGCGCGAATGCGACTGGCTGGATATCGGACCGGACCGGGACCGGGATCAGAACTCGGGATCGTCGTCGGAGCCGCCACCGAAATCGGAGGAGCCGCCGAACGTCGAGAAGCTCGAGCCGGAGCCGGCGTCGCTGCTCCACGGATCGGCCGCGGGAGCCTGGCTCTGCGCCGGAGCGGACGGGGCCTGCGCAGCGGTCTGCTGACCGCCGCCGAAGGAGCCGCCACCCTGGTAGCCGTTGCCGCCGGAATAGCTGGCACCGCCGGAATAGCCGCCGTTGCCGCCGTTGCCGTATCCGCCGTTGTTACCGGCGAATCCGCCATTGCCGCCCTGACGACCCACGAAGCCGCCCTGACCGGACGACTGGCGGGTCACCTGAGCGGTGGCGTACCGCAGGGAGGGGCCGATCTCGTCGATCGTCATCTCCACGACGGTGCGGTTGGAGCCATCCTGCGCCTGATAGGAGCGCTGCTGCAAACGACCCTGCGCGATCACGCGCATGCCCTTGGACAGGGACTGCGCGCAGTGATCGGCGAGGTCACGCCACGCGGAGCAACGCATGAACAGCGCCTGACCGTCCTCGAACTGGCCGGACTGGCGGTTGTACGTGCGCGGCGTCGACGCGATGGTGAAGCTCGCCACGGTCGCGCCGGAACCGATGGTTCGCAGCTCGGGATCCGCGGTGAGATTGCCGATGATGGTGATCGTGGTTTCGCCTGCCATGACGCTACCTTCTTATCCATATCCAGCGCGAACGCTGGGCTAACGCTTTACGCTTTACTTGGCGTCCTTACGAAGGATCTTCGTACGGATCACGGACTCGTTGAGGTTGAGGACACGGTCGAGCTCATCGCTGACAGCGGGCTCGGCGGTGTAGGTCACCACGACGTAGTTGCCTTCGGTCTTACCGGCGATCTCGTAGGCGAGCTTGCGACGGCCCCAGTAATCGGGCTCATCGACAACGGCGCCCTCCTTGGTGACGAGCTCGAGATACTGCTCGGTCAGCTTCTTCAGACCGCGCTCATCCAGCTCAGGATCGGCGATGAACATCAGTTCGTACTTGTGCGCAGACATCACCCACCTCCTTCGGACTATTCGGCCACGGACTTTCCGCGGCAGGAGTGTGCTTACGCGTTACTGTTCCGCGGCCGCGAGGGCCACAAAACACAACTTCACCAAGATAACGCATCGGTGCGACATGAACACACGCGCAACGCCCGCGGGCTTTTCCCAAGGCCCCTAGTACACTGGTGAGAAGCTGTTTCGAGGGCCCGGCGCCATCGCGCCGACCCGATGGCCCGATATAGGCACACTGACATTACGTACGCGGAAAAACACGAAGGACGGAAACGAAACATGTCGTCGCTGCTTGAAGGCACTCCGGACAAACGTATGGCGCTGGTCACCGGCCGCGCATACCCCGAGCTGGCTGATCAGGTCGCCGCGTGCCTCGGCACGAAGGTGCTTGAGACCACGGCCTATGACTTCGCCAATGGCGAGATGTACGTGCGCTTCACCGAACCGGTGCGCGGCGCGGACATTTTCGTGTTGCAATGCCACTCCGGACTGATCAACAAGTGGATCATGGAGCAGCTCATCATGATCGACGCCCTCAAGCGTGCCTCCGCCCGCACGATCACCGTGGTTGCGCCGTTCATGGGCTACTCGCGTCAGGACAAGAAGCATCAGGGACGTGAACCCATCACCGCGCGTCTCATCTACGATCTGTTCCGCACCGCCGGCGCCGACCGCATCATGACGGTCGATCTGCACGCCGCCCAGGAGCAGGGCTTCTTCGACGCGCCCGTCGACCACCTGACCGCCACCCCCGTGCTCATCGACTACGTGCGCAACCACATGCCGCTGGAGAACACCACCGTCGTCTCCCCCGATGCCGGCCGTATCAAGGTGTCCGAGCGCTGGGCCGCGAAGCTCGGCGGCGTTCCGCTCGCGTTCATCCACAAGACGCGCGACATCACGCGCCCGAACCATGCGGTCGCCCACGGCATTATCGGCGACGTGCTCGATCGCGACTGCGTGGTCGTCGACGACATGATCGACACCGCCGGCACGATCTGCGAGGCCGTGCGCGCGCTGCGCGAGGCCGGCGCCCGCTCCGTCACGCTGGTGGCGACGCATGGTCTGCTCTCCGGCCCGGCCGTCGAGCGTCTGTCCAAGTGCGGCGCGAAGGAGATCGTGCTGATGGACACCGTGCCGATCCCCGAGGAGAAGCGACTGCCGAATATGACCGTGCTGTCCGTCGCGCCGCTGCTGGCCGCGGGCATCCGCTCCGTGTTCGAGGAGGGTTCCGTCCAGACGCTGCTGGAGGGCCTGCCGGACGACATGCGTCCGCGCAACATCTACGCATGAGGTGATGAGGGTTTGATCACCACGTTCGATTTCACGACGGTTCCCGAACGTCACGGCCATGACGCATTGGCCGTCGACGCCATCGGGCGGAGGGACGGCATGGCGCCGGGAGCGCCGATGCCCGGATTCGACGCGATTCCGATGTGGGTCGCGGATATGAACTTCGCGACCGCGCCATCCATCACCCGTGCGATCGCGCGTCGACTCGAGCACCCGCTGTTCGGCTATTTCGAGCCGACCGACCGGTACTTCGACGCGATCATCGACTGGCAGGTCCGGCGCAACGACGTGAAGGGGCTCAGGCCCGAACACATCGGGTACGAGAACGGCGTGCTCGGTGGATTGGTGTCGGCGCTGCGCGCGTTCGCCGCGCCGGGTGAGTCGATCCTCGTGCACTCCCCCACGTACATCGGCTTCATGCATGCGATCGAGGGCGCCGGATACCGCATCGAGCACAGCCCGTTGAAGCGCGACGCCGACGGCGTGTGGCGCATGGACTACGAGGACATGGATCGCAGGCTCAAGGCCGGCAACATCCACATCGCCGTGTTCTGCTCGCCGCACAATCCGACCGGCCGCGTGTGGGAACGCGAGGAGATCGAGCGGGCGATGGAGGTGTATCGCGCGAACGAATGCGTGGTCATCTCCGACGAGATCTGGTCGGATCTGATCCTCGACACGCATCACCACATCCCGACGCAGTCGGTGAGCGAGGATGCGCGCAATCGCACGATCGCGTTCTACGCGCCGAGCAAGACGTTCAATCTGGCCGGACTGATCGGCAGTTATCACATCGTCTATGACAGATACCTGCGCGATCGGCTGGAATCGTCCGGCGCACGCACGGGATACAACCATATGAACGTGCTGTCGATGCACGCGCTCATCGGCGCGTACTCGGAGGACGGCGAGGCGTGGCTCGACGAGCTGCTCAAGGTGCTGTCGCACAACCTGCGCACCGGATTCGAGTATTTCGACGCGATCGAAGGCGTGGAGCTCGCACGGCCGCAGGGCACGTACATGCTGTTCCTCGACTGCTCCGGATGGTGCCGGACGCACGGACTGACAATGGACGAGCTGCTCAGACAAGGCTGGGACGTCGGCGTCGCCTGGCAGGACGGCCGCCCGTTCGGCGGATCGCACACGGTCAGGATGAACTTCGCGCTGCCGCTCACGCGCGTCGAGGAGGCGCTCAAGCGACTGGACGAACACGTATTCGTGAGCTGAATCGCGTCCCATCGCGCTTCTCATACAACTCTCAGGAAACGCGCATGAAGTGTTGAAGAAGATGCGGTTATATAGGAATTGCAGTCGAACAGACCGCAACAACTGAACTTCCTTCTTCTCCTTTCTTCTCCTCTCTCGAAAGCCCGGCCCCGATCGGCCGGGCTTTCAGCGTATTCGGTCAGTGCTGCATGCTCTGCATGCTGGTGGTCACCTGTTGTTCGACGCGATCGTAGGCGTTGGAGAGGATCATGTTGCCGGGAACGGTGGTCAGCAGGAACGCCAGCACGGCACCGATCACGGCCACGATCACCCCTTTGATGATCTTCACGACGATCCTGAAGATCACGTACGCGACGGCCGCGCCGACGGCGACGCTCAGCAGCGTGCGCACCTCCTGGGGCAGCGTGCCATACCACACCACGAACCGGTCCACGGCGGACAGGTCGAGATTCGACAGATCGACGTTCCTCAGGTCGATGGCGGAGATGGCGGAGATGGCGGAGGCCAAGGCGGTCGTGTGCATGATTCGTTCCCCTTTCACGGATGTTCACGGATGATGTCTCATCGGACGGCAATTCATGGCAATTCACACGAATGTGATGGCCGAAATCAAACGACAGGGCTATCATATGCGCAAGGTTGGTACGCGCGAGAACGACGGCCTTGGCAATGGAGGAATCGCAGCCCTCGCGCGGGGACGCACGCGGATGGCTCGCAGATCTCACGGATCTCACAGATAAGGGGGACTGATCATGACGTTCACTCAGGAACAGATCGCCTATCTCGAATCGTTGCCGGCCGTCGCGCGCGCCAGTGCGACGCGGATCAGGTACGCCGATGATTTCCGCCGCGCATGCCTCGAACGCTACCGTCACGGCGAAAGCCCGACGGCGCTGTTCCGCGAGGCCGGACTCGACCCGAAACTGGTCGGATACAAGCGCATCGAACGCTGTTTCGCGCGGTGGAAGCGTCAGGAGCTGGAGCAGACGAGCGTGATCGACGGCGGCGATGCGGCTGACGACGGCGAGGTCACTACCGATGGCGGTGTGACGACCGACGGCGATGTCACGACGGACGATCAGGCGGCGAGCGCGACATCCCGCGGAATGACACCCCCCCCCGCTTCAATTCTCGTTCGGGGCCCTTTCGCGAAGGCCGATTTCGACGCTGATCACGACGATTCCGTTCCGAATGAGAACGTTTCGGCGAAGGACACCCGGATCGCCGGCGAGCCTGGCGAGGAGCCGGGTGAACCGGGTGTGAGACCGGGTGAACCGGACGAGGAACCGGGAGAGTCGGACGAACCGGATGAATCGGATGAGTCGAATGAGGAACCGAATGAGGAACCGAACGAAATAGACGAACCGATCGCCGAACCCGTTGACGGACCCGTTCGCGAATCGGCTGATGAATCAGCCGACGAACAACCGGCCGACGAACAACCGGCCGACGAACAACCGGCCGATCCGCGAGACGAGATCATCGCCCGTCAGAAACGGCTCATCGAGGAACTCGAACGTGAGATACGAGAACTGACCCGTGATCACGATCGCGAGCACGAGCATGGCAAGGCAGATGACTGACGCGACCCCACGCCGGTGTCCTGCGCAACGCCGTTTCACTTCATGGCTTGAATTGTCGTGTCACGACGTGTATCTTGGCAATGTTGCCCCTCTAGCTCAACGGTTAGAGCAGCGTCCTTTTAAGTCGTGGGTTGTGGGTTCGAATCCCACGGGGGGCACCACGAACAAGCCTCGAAGCCAATCATTCCAACGGTTTCGAGGCTTTCCCATTTCTATCCCTGATGAATGGCTCGACATGTTCGCTCGCCCCATCTCGTTGTGAACATCCCGCCTACGTTGGATGGCCCGGGACTATGACCGTGGCGGCATCCCGCGCCGCTGGCGCCACCAGGATTTCGGCTGCTGGCGGATTGAGCCGCCATTTGCGCACGCTCCCATGGTCCGTTGTCGGCAGTCTCGCGAGGGACTCAGCGCAGCCAAGGCCGATTCCGTCCCTGAGTCCCGCAAATCCCTGGGACTCAGCGCGATTCCCCACGTTTTTCGCGCTGAGTCCCACGACAACCCCCGCCCGCACCGTCACCGGACCGGAAACGCCCCGTCAACACCGCCATGAAACGGCGGAATTCCAACGATTTCCATTCCACGACCGACAGTCGGCCGCAGGGCAGGGCGTTCAGGCCGTGGGACTCAGCGACGACATCGCCCATAACCGCGCTGAATCCCCCGGATTCGTGGGACTCAGCGCAATTTCCCGCAATTTGCGCGTTGAGTCCCGCGAGACGGGCGGACAAAACGAGCAGGGGACGCAACAAACACGACGGGGAACAGCTCTACCGGGCTTGGTAGCTCAGGGAACTCCTGCGCAACCTACCCAAATACCCCCATCGCGCAGGCCGGGGCCGAATTGAAACACTGGATGTTCCGGGCGTCCCGCTCGCACATCCCCGAGATCGTCGAACTCTCACGCAAGATCAGACACCGCCCCGACAACCTCAGGACGATCGAGCCGGGCCACTCGAACGGAAGGCTCGAGGCGCTCAACAATCGGATCAAGGTCGCCATCCGCATGACCTATGGCTTTCGCCGCGTGAACAACCTCATCGCCCTGATCGCGCTCCGATGAAGCGGCCTCGGCATTCGGGGCGTCACGCCTGAACCTGAACCGTTCACACGCGTCATAACCACGGTCTATATCCTGCGTGCGCGAAATCACGCATTCCGCGCGGTACGCCCTTGACGAAAGCCCCTCGCCCGCGGCTACGATAAGAACCATGAGTGAAGAACCCACATGGATCAATCCGTTGCGCGATCCGCGCGACCTGCGATTGCCCCGCATCGCCGGACCGTGCAGTCTGGTCATCTTCGGCGTCACGGGTGATCTGGCGCAGAAGAAGCTGCTGCCGGCCGTGTACGATCTCGCGAACCGCGGTCTGCTGCCGCCGAGTTTCGGCCTGACCGGTTTCGCGCGACGCGACTGGACGCAGGAGCATTTCATCGAATTCGTCAAGACCGCGGTCAAGGCCCGCTGCCGCACTCCGTTCAAGGAGTCGACCTGGAAGAACCTCGCCGCCGGCATCCGCTTCGTGCAGGGCACGTTCGACGACCCGGAGGCGTTCGAGCGACTGAGCGCCACCGTGCAGGAGCTCGACCGCGACCGCGGTACGCGCGGCAATCACGCGTTCTACATGTCCGTGCCGCCGCGCGCGTTCCCGATCGTCGCCAAGCAGCTGGCGGCCTCCGGACTGTCACGCTCGAGCGAGGGCGCGTGGCGACGCGTCATCATCGAGAAGCCGTTCGGCCATGACCTCGCCAGCGCCAAGGAGCTCGATCGCGTCGTTTCCGAGGTGTTCGACCCGAGTTCGGTGTTCCGCATCGACCACTACCTCGGCAAGGAGACCGTGCAGAACCTGCTCGCGTTGCGCTTCGCCAACTCGATGTACGAGCCGATCTGGAACGCGAACTACGTCGATCACGTGCAGATCACGATGGCCGAGGACATCGGCATCGGCGGCCGCGCCGGCTACTACGACGGCATCGGCGCCGCGCGCGACGTCATCCAGAACCACCTGCTCCAGCTCATGGCCCTGACCGCCATGGAGGAGCCGGTGAGCTTCACCGCCAAGGACCTGACGGCGGAGAAGACCAAGGTGCTCTCCGCCGTGCGGCTGCCCAAGGATCTTTCGCTGCACACCGCCCGCGGCCAGTACGCGAAGGGCTGGCAGGGCTCGCACGAGGTCGTCGGCTATCTGGAGGAGAAGGGCATCGACCCGAAGTCGACCACGGAGACGTACGCCGCCATCGAATTGGACATCGACACGCGCCGCTGGGCCGGTGTGCCGTTCTACCTGCGCTGCGGCAAGCGTCTCGGCAAGCGAGTCACCGAGATCGCCGTCGTGTTCAAGCGCGCGCCGCACCTGCCGTTCGAGCAGACCGCCGTGCGCGAGCTCGGCAAGAACGCGATCGTCATCCGCGTCCAGCCGGACGAGGGCGTGACCATGCGATTCGGCGCGAAGGTCCCCGGCGGCTCCACGATGGAGGTCCGCGACGTCAACATGGACTTCAGCTACGGCCGTTCCTTCACCGAGAACTCCCCCGAGGCCTACGAGCGACTGATCCTCGACGTGCTGCTCGGCGATCCGCCGCTGTTCCCGACCACCGAAGAGGTGAACCTCAGCTGGGAGATCCTCGATCCGATTGAAGACTTCTGGTCCACGCTCGGTCAGCCGCAGCCCTACCGTGCAGGCACGTGGGGTCCGGCCGAGGCCGATGAGATGCTGGCGCGCGAAGGCCGCCACTGGAGGATGCCATGATCATCGATATGCCGAACACGCGTACGCGCGAAATCGCCCACAAGATCGAACAGCTGCACGAGGAGCGCGGCGAGTCGGCGACCGGCCGCGTGCTGACACTGCTCATCGCCACCGACGACTCCGATCTGGAGCACGCGCTGGCCATCGCGAACGCGGCCAGCCGCGAGCACCCGTGCCGCGTGATCGCGATCGTGCCGGACAAGACGGCCAACAGCGCTGCCAACGGCAACGGCGGCAATGGCGATGACAATGTCAAGGCGATGGAGAAGACCGACAATCCGGCGGTCGATCTGACCGACGGCCCCGCAGGATCGAATCTCAACGCGCAGGTGCGCTTCGGCGCGGACGCCGGCGCGGGCGAGATCATCATCCTGCGTCCCCGCAACGGGCTCATCAATCACCCGGACACGCTCGTCATCCCGCTGCTCGTGCCGGACGTGCCGGTCGTGGCGTGGTGGCCGACCACCGCCCCGTCGAACCCGTCGAAGGATCTCATGGGCGCGATGGCCCGCAGTCGTCTCACCGACGCGATGCACTCCAACAACCCGGAGGCGACGATCGAACGCCTGCGCCGCAACTGGACGCCCGAGGACGTCGACCTGTCGTGGACGCGACTGACCGTCTGGCGCGCGATGCTCGCCTCGATGCTCGACCAACCGCCGCACCTGCCGATCACCGCCGTGAAGGTGAGCGGTCCGAAGGAGTTCCTGCCTATGGATCTCCTGTGCGCATGGCTGCGACTCAAGCTCGGCGTGCCGGTCGACGTGGAATACGTGGATGACGCCGAAGCCGTCACTGGCGTGTACCTGACGCGCGCCGACGGCGTGGTGTCGCTGGAACGCCCGTACGAGGATCAGGCGCTGATCTCGATGCCCGGTCAGACACCGCAGCCGATCTCCGTGCCGGTGCGCACGATCGAGGACTGCCTGACCGAGGAGCTGCGTCGCATCGACCCGGATGAGATCTACGCCGAGGTCATCAACGAGGGATGGGATCTGATTCGTCACTGAATCGCACGTCATCGAACGGAATAGGAGTTGATCCATGGCTAACCGCACACTCATCGTCTACCCGAACAAGGATCTGATGATCCAGGCCGGCGCGCAGCGACTCACGTTGACGCTGCTGGATCTGCTCGCCGAGCGACTGCCCAACGGCAGCCGGCGCGAACGTGTCGACGTCGCGCTCTCCGGCGGTTCGGCCGCCCAGCCGCTCGGACTGGTGCTGTCCGATCCGCTGGCGGCGTCCATCGATTGGTCGCGCGTCCACTTCTGGTGGAGCGACGAACGGTTCGTGCCGGTCGATTCCGCCGATCGCAACGCGCTTGAGGCCCGACGGCTGCTGCTCGACCAGCTGATCGCCGACGGCAGGCTGCCGGAATCAAACATCCACGAAATGGCGCCGGACGTGCGCCCGGCGGACGAGATCGCGAAGGTCACGGCCGACGCGGCCTCCACCGACGAGTTCGTGCGATCGGCCGCGGATGCCGAGAACAACGCGTTGCTCGACGCGGCGGCTCGCAGGTATGAGGATGAGCTGACGCGCGAGCTGGGACCGGAACCGGTCATCGACCTGATGATCCTCGGCATGGGACCGGACGGCCATTACGCCTCGCTGTTCCCGGCATCGTCCGGTCATCACGAGGTCGAGGTGCGCGATCGTCTTGCCGTCGGCGTGAGCCACTCGCCGAAGATGCCGCCGCTGCGCGTCTCATTGTCCGCGCCGCTGATCGCGCGATCGCATCGCACGTGGTTCTTCGCGGCCGGCGCCGGCAAGGCCGAATCGCTCGCGCACGTGTTCGCGGGCGCGGACAAGGGCGGCGACCCGGAGTACCCGTCGTCATTCGCCGGCGGCGTGGACGAGTTCATCTGGTTCTCCACCGAGGAGACGGTCGTTCAACTCGTATAGCTGACGAAGGGGTTTTGGGTCCCAAGCCCCGAGACCCCAAACCCCCTGAGCAGCATCCCTCTCCTCCTCAGCGTCACTTATTCCCGAAATAATCCGGAACCTCGGGAATATGTGACGCTGCCACTAACTCAGCGTCACATATTTCCGGGGGATGGATTGTTTTCGGAAATATGTGACGCTGAATGTGACTGAGCACAGAAAACGATGGGGAATCACGTTGCTCAGCGTTGAGTGGCAGAGATCTGTGCCACTCAACGTCATTTTCGGCGATTCTGGCGTTGAATGGCAAGCGCTCGTGAATTTGTTGCGCTGACCACGACTCAGCGCAACAAATTCACGAGCGCTTATACAAAAGGAGCCTCACTCCTCGATTTCCGGCTTGCCCGGTTCGATCCGCAATTATGGACTCACCTTCGGCGAGACCCAATGCTGGGTTGGCGGCATAGCCGCCAACCACCGAACCGGTCGGACAGTCCACCGGACTGTCCTCAAGCCGGGAATCGAGGCTACTCCTCGATTTCCGGCTTGCCCGGTTCGGCCCACAGCGTGTGGAAGACGCCGGGCTTGTCGACGCGGCCGTAGGTGTGGGCGCCGAAGAGGTCGCGCTGGGACTGGGTCAGGGCGGTGGGCAGGCGCTTGGAGCGCAGGCCGTCGTAGTAGGCCAGGGAGCTGGAGAACACCGGGGTCGGGATGCCGGCCTCGATCGCCTTGACGATCACACGGCGCCACGCATCCTGCGATTCGCCGATGATCTTCTCGAAGTACGGGTCGAACAGCAGCGAGGCCGGCGGGTTGTCGCCCTTGAACGCCTCGGTGATGCGATCGAGCAGGAACTGCGCGCGGATGATGCAGCCGCCACGCCAGATGCGAGCCACCTCGGACAGGTTGATGTCCCAGCCGTAGGTCTTCGCACCGTCCTGGATCTCGTTGAGGCCCTGGGCGTAGGCGACGACCTTGGACGCAAACAGCGCCTTGCGCACATCCTCGATGAACGCGGCCTTATCCTCGCCGTCCAGATCGATGGTCTTGTTCGGACCGGCCAGACCCTCCTGCTGGGCGGCCTCACGCAGCTCGCCATGGGAGGACAGGGCGCGGGCGAACACGGCCTCGCCGATCGAGGCGACCGGGGAGCCGAACTCGAGACCGGTCTGCACGGTCCACGTGCCGGTGCCCTTCATGCCGGCGTGGTCGACGACCACGTCCACGAACGGCTTGCCGGTGGCGGCATCCTTGTGATGCAGCACCTCGGCGGTGATCTCGATCAGGTAGGAGTCGAGATCGCCCTTGTTCCACTCGTCGAACACGTCGGCGATCTCCTCGGCGTCCATACCGAGGCCACGGCGCAGAATGTCGTACGCCTCGCCGATGACCTGCATGTCGGCGTACTCGATGCCGTTGTGCACCATCTTGACGAAGTGGCCGGCGCCGTCGGTGCCGATGTGCGTCACGCACGGCTCACCGTTGACCTTCGCCGCGATCGACTCGAGGATCGGGCCCAGGGTCTTCCAGGATTCCACGGTGCCGCCGGGCATCAGGGACGGGCCGTTGAGCGCGCCCTCCTCACCGCCGGACACGCCGCAGCCGACGAAGTGGAAGCCCTTCGCGCGCACGGCCTTCTCACGCTTGATCGTGTCCTTGAAGAAGGAGTTGCCGCCGTCGACGATGATGTCGCCCGGCTCGAAGACCTCCTCGAGCTGCTCGATCACCGCGTCGGTCGGGGCGCCGGCCTTGACCATGATGATCGCGGTGCGCGGGCGCTTCAGGGACGCGGCGAACTCCTCCAGCGTCTTCGCCGGCACGAACGCGCCCTCGGAGCCGTGCTCCTCCATCAGCTTCTCGGTGCGCGAGTAGTGACGGTTGAACAGGGCCACCGTATTGCCGTGGTGCGCCAGATTGCGCGCCAGATTCGAGCCCATCGCGGCCAATCCGATCACACCGATGTTTGCCGTAGCTTCGGCCATTGCATTGCCTTTCAGTCGACTGACAACAATACTTACGGGGACATGTCCGCGCGAACGTGGCGTGCGGAGATCCCCCACAGTCCCGAGTCTATCGCCGTGTGCGGCCTAAGGCGAGGGGCGTCTTACCCGCGGCGGAATCCGTTTGCGGCGGATCTGCCGTCGGATACGTCGCACCACGGACGACCACGGGACCACGGGACCACGGATGGACACGGGAACGCGGACAAGCATCGGAAGCGAATCGTCACGTCGAGCGGTTGAAGTGGTTGAATAGAAGGCACATGAATCGGACGTCACATGTCAGACATCAGATCAGACATCAGACAACTGTCATCAGGCAAAGGAGTAATCGATGATCAACGAGCATTACAAGGCGATGCTGGGCGGCAAATCCGTCATCCGCACCTTAAGCGAATACGCGACGGCACGAGGCAAGGAGATCGGCTACGAGAACGTGTTCGACTACTCCCTAGGCAATCCGAGCGTGCCTGCGCCGGCCGATTTCTCGCGCACGATGGTCGACCTGTACGAGCACGGTGATCCGGTCGCGATCCATGGCTACTCGCCGTCGCTGGGCATTCCGAGTGTGAAGGACGCGATCGCCGAATCGCTCAATCGCCGGTTCGACATGGATTACACCGGCAATCACATCTTCCCGACCACGGGCGCGGCGGGCGCACTGGCGCACGCGATGCGCGCCGTGACCAAGCCGGGCGACGAGGTCATCACGTTCGCGCCGTACTTCCCCGAATACCAGCCGTACGTGGAGGGCACGGGCGCGCATCTGACCGTGATCCCGGCCGACACCGAAAACTTCCAGATCAACTTCGAGGCGTTCGAGGCGGCGCTCAACCCGGGTGTGCAGGCGGTGCTCATCAACACGCCGAACAACCCGTCCGGCGCCGTGTACTCGGCCGCGACGCTCGACAAGCTCGCGGGCCTTCTGCGCGTCAAGCAGGAGGAGTACGGCCACGACATCTTCCTGATCAGCGACGAACCGTACCGCGAGATCGTGTTCGACGGCGCCACGCAGCCGTACCCGGCGAAGTACTACGACAACACGCTCACCTGCTACTCGTGGTCGAAGTCGCTGTCCCTGCCGGGCGAGCGCATCGGCTACGTGGCGGTCAACCCGCGTGCCACGGACGCGGAGCTGCTCGTGCCGATGATGGGCCAGATCTCGCGCGGCACCGGCCACAACTGCCCGCCGAGCTCGATCCAGCTGGGCGTCGCGAAGGTGCTCGACGAGACCTCCGATCTCGGCGTGTACGAGACGAACATGAACCTGCTGTACGACGCGCTGACCTCGATCGGCTTCGACGTGGTGCGCCCGGGCGGCACGTTCTACATCTTCCCGAAGGCGCTCGAGGAGGATGCGACCGCGTTCTGCATGAAGGCGAAGGAGTACGATCTGATCCTCGTGCCGTCGGAGAGCTTCGGCGTGCCGGGATACTTCCGCATGGCGTACTGCATCGACACGGAGAAGGTCAAGCGCTCGATCCCGGCGCTCGAACGCTTCGCGCGCGAGCAGTACGGGCTCTGATCACATACGTCACATACGGCCGGCCTTGGAGGGGTCGAGGGTCATGGTCTGGAATCGCGCGGACATGAAATCGTTGTCGAAGTTGCGCGCGAACCAGGCCGTGATCGGGGAGTCCTGCGGCAGGCCGGCCATGCGCCCGTACCAGCAGTCGAGCGCCATCAGGGTGAAGACGATGTCGACGACCATGAGGATGGCGCATACGGTGGTCAGCGAATAGCGGACCTTCCAGGGGATGCGATTGATCAGGCGCAGGAGGCGCGGCAGGATCCATCGCACCCAGGCCACGCCGATCAGTCCCCAGAAGAACATGTACTTGCCGGAGGTGCGTCCGTCGATCGACAGCCACTGGCCGGTGTAGTCCCACGCGGTGATGCCGAACGCGACCTCCATGAACCAGCTGGTCGCGTATTCGAATGCGCCGCCGATCACCGCGGACGCGCAGAAGATGAGGAACGGATTCGATTTCCACAATCGGTTGAGCGCGACGGTGACGAGCACGGCGCCGCAGCCGTAGATCGGCGAGAACGGACCCCACAGCAGGCCCGCGCGATCCTGCAGCTCGCCGTGGTACATCGCCATGTGGTAGACGGTTTCGATGGCGAGGCCGAACACGCAGGCGACGGTGAACAGCCAGAAGATGTTGAAGAAGTCGAGGGAGATGTAGCCCTTGCCGGACGGGTCGCGGCCGAGCGTACCGGCTCTGACGGCCTGCTCGTAGGCATCGCGATCCTCCATGCGCTTCAGGGCGCGCTGGAGTCGTCGCTCCTCGATCAGGGACGGATCGGCCGCGATCGATACGGCCACAAGGATGATCATCCGGATGCCGGACGGCAGGATATTGGGGCCGAGTCCCTCGAGCGCGAGCGAGAGCATGCCCTCGGCGAGTGTGATCGGCATGAGCACGTACGCCCATCGCGCGGCGTAGCGGCGGCGGTTTCTGATGAGGAGAACGCCGAAGACGATCATCGCGGCCGCCGAGACGATGAGGACCACGGCGTCGAGCGCGTTCAGGTCGGCGGTCAGGCTCATCGCGTTGAACGCGAGCTCGCCACGCATGATCGCCTTGACCGCGTCGATCGAGGCGAATACGACGATCGGCAGCGTGGCCAGGCCGTCGAGCAGCACGAGCACGCCGTAGATGCGGATGATGAGCGGCAGTCGCTTCGCGTCGAGGTCGACGGTCTCGTCGACCTCATCCGCGGCCAGATCGGCGATCGCGGCCGAGGACAGGCCGGTCCGACTCGGATTCTCGGGTCGATGCTCAGTGGACATCGGGTTCTCCATTCCTGCAAGATCTGTTGCGTCCACTCTACTCATCGGTGATTCCACAGCGCTGCCGCTCAGCCGAGCACATCGGCTTCGGCGTTCAGGAAACGTTCAAGGAACGTTCGGAAAGGTCGTCGGAAGGTTTCAGAGCCCGTGCACGGTCACCCAAGGCCCTATCCGGGAACGGGCGGTGTACTGATACCAGCAACGAACGAGGTCCGTCGCACCGCAAGCGTCGCGGCGGACAGGATTCGACGGGACAGTCGACGAGCGATCGTCATGCCAGCCGTAGCAGGTCAGACGAGACCACCGTCACGGCCCGGCACCACGGGGCCGGACGACACCGCGGATCCCCGACGAAAGGCAACAACCATGAGCGATAACAGGCATGCGACCGGCAAGCGGCGGCGCAACGACGCAACCCGCGTCCGCACCATCCAACCCCCGACCGGCAGGATCGCGGCGATCGCCGCCACAGCGGCCCTCGTCGTCGGATTCGGCGGCGGCGCGGCCGGCACCGCGATGCTCCGCGCGACGTCATCCGGCGCAGGCAGCGCGAACGGCGCGAACGCATCGATCACCGGACAGCCGACCGGCATGGGCGGCGCGAACACGATGACCTACGACTACTCCGGCACGTACACCGCCGCGCTCACCGCCGACGGCGAATCGGTCGAATCGAAGGGCGAGACCACGTCCGCGACCGACGCCGACCAGAACGCGGCGCTCGCACAGAACGGCGGCACGCTCGCGATCGCGAACGGCACGCTCACCAAGTCGGGCGATTCGGACAACGCCGACAACAACAACTTCTACGGTACGAACTCCGTCTCCCTGACCGTCGGCGAGGGATCGAAGACCGTGATCTCCGGCTCGAAGCTCAGCGCCGACTCATCCGGGTCGAGCGCCGTGTTCGCGACCGACTCGAGCACCGCGCTCGTGAACGACACGACGATCGCCACGACCGGCGACAATTCGCGAGCGCTGGACGCGACCTACGGCGGCACGATCCTTGCCGGCGAGGTCACCGCGGACACGCAGGGTGACCATTCCGCGACCGTCGCGACCGATCGCGGCGGCGGTTCGATCTCCCTGAACGACGCCACGCTGTCGACCGCGGGATCCGGTTCGCCGCTGCTGTACTCGACCGGCGACGTCGAGGTTACGAACGTGACGGGCACGTCGTCGGGCTCGCAGATCGCGGGCATGGAGGGGCTCAACACGATCCTCATCAAGGATTCCACGCTCACCAGCACGATCACCGGCAAAACGGCGAGCGATCCGGTGGCCAACGGCGTGATCATCTACCAGTCGACCTCCGGTGACGCCGAAGCCTCGACCGGCGAGCACGCGACGTTCCAAGCGGCCGATTCGACGCTGAAATCGTCGATCGAATCGGGGTCGATGTTCTACTTCACGAACACGACGGCCGACGTGGTGCTCTCGAACACGACGCTCGACTTCGATTCGTCGAAGGCGGCGCTGATCACGGCGGCCGGCAATGACTCGAACAACTGGGGCCAGGCCGGGTCGAACGGCGCGACGGTGTCGTTCACCGGCCGCGGACAGACGCTTGAGGGCACGGTTGCGGCCGACACGATCTCGTCGGTCACGCTGAACCTGCTCGAAGGTTCGACGTGGACGGGCATCGCCTCGATCACCGAGAACGCGAGCGCGACCTCCGATTCGACGAGTGACGCACCGATCACGGTGAATGTGGACGGCACCTCGACGTGGGTCGTGACCGATGACACGACCGTGTCCGCACTCAACGTGGCATCCGGCGGCAAGATCGTCGACTCCGACGGCAATACGGTGACGATCAAGGCCGGCGGCAAGACCGTGGTCAGGGGCACCGGATCGGTGACGGTCACAGTGAGCGGCGACTATTCGACGACGCTGCCCGATACGGCGACCGGTGACGACACGACGCTCTCCACCGATCTCATCGACCGATCGGACTACGACACGCAGTTCGGCACCTCGACCTCGTGGACCATGGTCTGAACTGTCAACCCGATCGCGCCCCGATCGCGCCCCGACCATATCCAGACCACACGGCTTCGCTTCCATCCCCACTCAACACCAAGCATTCCATGAAAGGACCAACCATGAGCAACATCACCGATCCCCGCAAGGACTCCCGTCAAGACCTCAGCCAGGAGCCCCGTCAGGAGCAGGGACAATCCCCCGACCAGCAGACCACGGTACTGCCGTCGAACACAGCCCCAAAGGCCGACGAAACGGCGGCGACAGTGCCGCTCGTTGCGTCGAACCAGAACAGGCAGGCCTCCGCCGCCGCCAATGGCATCGCCGCCAACACCCCGTCGGGAACGCCCGGCGCACTTCCTTCGCAGTATGCCGCCCAGCCCCAGGGGACACCCCAGGGGACACCGAGTGTTGCCGGCAACGCCCCTCTTGCCGGCAACAACGGTGAGCCCGTCTCCAACGGTACCGTCTATGGCACCGTCCACGGCAATGTCGCACAGCAGAACGGTCAAACGTATCAGCAGCCGTATCGCGACAATCCGTTCGCCGGCGGAAGCGGCGCCGGAATCGGAGGCAATGGAAACGGGACGTTCGGCACGCCGGGTGCGGGCGCCGCGGGCGCTGGCGCGATCGTCTCGAAGATCAGCGGCAAGGCGATCGCGATCGTCGCTGGCGTCACACTGGTGTGCGGGCTGCTCGGCGGCGTGGCCGGCGGGTTCACGGTGAACGCGCTGTCGGGCGATTCCGGTTCCACAGCAGGCCAGTCGAGCCAGATGGGCGGCATGGGCGGCGGCATGGGTCACGGCCAGATGCCCGGCGGCAATTCCTCCGGCGGTTCCTCCGATTCCGATTCGTCGACGAACGGCAACGGCAACAGCCAGAACGGCCAGATGGGTCAGCCGCCGAGCGGCGGCCAAGGCGGCAACAGTGGCAACAGTGGCGACGGCAACAGCAACGGTGGCAGCGACAGCAATACCAGCGGTTCCGACTCCAGCGGTTCCTCCAGCTCCAACTCCTCGGACACCGGCCTGACCACTGGCTCCTCCTCCGGTGACGGCATCACTGCCTGATAACCTCGGCAATCCCAACGATCCCCGTCGAATACGATTTCGACGGGGATCGTCATGTTTCAACCCTAGCCCCCATCCTCCCTCCCCAATGTTGGCGTCACAAATTCCCGAGGTTTCCCCTACGCCCGGGAAAAGGTGACGCTGGTGATTAGTCAGCGTCACTTTTTCCCGAGATCCCCCCTGTGCTCGGGAATTTGTGACGCTCAGCAATAGTTACCGTCACTTTTTACCGAAGTATGGAAAGATCTCGGGAATTTGTGACGCCAGTGTTTATCGCCGTCATCGCTAGGTGCCGTCACCTACATCGTCACCGAGCTCCGTCCTCGTCAACAGACCACGGCCCATAATTAGACACTTTACCCATCGACACGGCAATCCGGCACCACCGCCCCGTTGTTCCGAACACATGGTCTATGGTGTGTTGCGATACTTGGGTCATTGGATGCCAAAAAGTTGACAACATGTCAACTTTGTCCAATCACAAAACGACCACGACGACACTATGGAGCGGAGAACCGGCACGAAGCTCCTCACGGCCCGGACGGCAACGTCCGACGGCTCCGAACGGGAACGACCACAACGGCCACACGGACGAGAGAAGGAAACATAAGGTCATGGGCAACGTTTTCGCGATACTGAAACGCGACCTCATCCGCATCCTCAGGGTACCGGCGGCATGGGTGATCGTCACCGGACTGATCTTCATCCCGCCGCTGTACGCGTGGTTCAACATCATCGGATTCTGGAGCCCGTACACCAACACGCAGGGCATCCAGGTGGTCATCGCCAACAACGACAAGGGCACCGAGAACGCGCTCGTCGGCAAGACGAACCTCGGCAAGCAGATCGTCACGCAGCTCAAGGCGAACCATCAGCTCGGATGGACGTTCACCGACGAATCGGAGGCACTGAACCGCGTGCAGTCCGGCGAAGCGTACGCGGCGATCGTCATCCCGGCGAGTTTCAGCGACGACATGATCGGCGCGATCACCGGCGGCGACCAGCCGCAGCTCGAATACTACGTCAACGAGAAGGCGAGCGCTATCGCCCCGAAGATCACCGACATCGGCGCGAGCACGGTCGACAATCAGGTCAACAGCACGTTCGTCTCCACGGTGAGTCAGGCGCTCTCCGACGCGGTGAACAAGGCCACGGACGCGGCCGGCGGCACGGCGGACGCCATGCGTTCGGACGTGCTCGACGATCTCGACGACGCACGGCGGGACGTCGCGAACACGCGTAAGATCATCGGCTCGCTCAAAACCACGCTGGGCAAAACCCCGGCCAAGACGAAGGACGCGCGCGAGGCGCTCGCCCGCACGCAGACGCTGCTTGGCAAGGCGAGCACCGGACTGGGCGATCTGTCGACCCGCATCAATGGCGCCCAGGCGCGCATCACCACGTTCACCATGAACGCGAACACCGTGCTCGACAACGGTTCGTCCCTGCTGTCGCAGACCTCGCAGCAGGCGAGCGCGGGCGTCAACCACGTGACGGCCGGTCTGACGGTCGCCAACGGCGCGGCGGGCGATGCGATCACGACGCTGCAGACCGTCAACGACGCCAACACGCAGGCGATTGCGAAGCTCAAGGCCATCGCGGCTGAGCTGCCGAACGGCGGCGGCGCGGCGCTCACCAAGGCGATTGCGAAGCTGGAGACCGAGAACCGGCATACCACGCAGACGCTGGCCGACATCAAACAGCTCAACACCGACACCGGCGCGACCATCGCCTCGGTGTCGGGGCTCGCCACGAGCTTCGACACGGCCACACAGTCGTCGCTCGCCGCGAACTCGGCGGCACGCAAGGCGATCACCTCGGGCGCGCTGCCGAAGCTCAACGGCGGTCTCAACACGCTGGCGGGCACGGCCGGCACGATCGCCGGAGGACTGGGCGGTCAGAATGCGCTGATCTCGCAGACGAACGTCGTGTTGAATCAGCTCGACAAGGCGGCCGCGAGCACGATCAGCTCGCTGGATCACACCGATCAGGCGCTCAAGCAGATGGAGACCAAGCTCGAGACGACCTCCACCGATCTGAAGGCCCTCGACACGTCCAGCATGCTGTCCGACCTGTTCGGCGGCAGCGGCAAGGACGGTTCCGGCAAGCTCGACACGGATCGCATCGCCAAGTTCATGCTCTCCCCCACCGTGATCGACACGAAGATCCTCTACCCGATCAACGCGTACGGCTCGGGCATGGCACCGCTGTTCACGAACATGGCGCTGTGGGTGGGCGCGTTCGCGCTCGCCGTGATCATGAAGCTCGAGACCGACGACAAGGGCATCGAGCATATGACGATCACACAGGGCTATATGGCCCGTTTCCTGCTGTTCGGCCTGTTCGCCGCGGCGCAGGGCGCGGTCACGACGCTGGGCGATCTCATCATCGGCGTGCAGAGCGTGAACCCGTTCGCATTCGTCGCGACCGGCGTGATCACCTCGCTCGTGTACGCGTCGATCGTGTTCGCGTTCTCGACAACGTTCCTGCATGTGGGCAAGGGCATCTGCGTGGCGTTGATCATCCTGCAGATCCCGGGCGCGTCGGGCCTGTATCCGATCGAGATGATGCCCGACTTCTTCCGCAATCTGTACCCGTTCTTCCCGTTCACGTATTCGATCGACGCGTTCCGTGAGACGATCGGCGGCTTCTACGGCGGCTACTGGTTCTCGAAGATCGGGCGACTGCTGCTGTTCGCCGTCGTCGCGTTCGTGCTGGGACTGGTCGTGCGACCGTTGATGGCGAACGTGAATCGCCTGTTCGCGCGTCAGATCGACGAGAGCGACATGATCATCGGCGAACCGGTGCACATGCCCGGCACCGAATACCGGGTGACCGCGGCGATGCGCGTGCTCGCCAACCATGAGGGGTATCGCGAGCGCATCGAGCGCAAGGCGGCGGCGTTCGCCGCGCAGTATCCGCGATTGAAGCGCGGCGCACTGATCGCGGGTCTGGTGGTGCCGGCGATCCTCGTCGTCACGTTCTCGCTGACGCCGAACACGAAGCTCGAGGCGATGCTCGCCTGGCTGATCTGGGTGCTGCTGATCATCGCGTTCCTCATCACGATCGAGTACGTCCGTGATAGCCTGCGCCGCCAGACCGAACTGGGCAATCTGGACGACGAGGCGATCCGCTCGTACATCCACGGCATCGAACGGGGACGCGAGCAGGCACGGGAGAGGCGGTCGCAGGCGCGCAAAGCGAAGGCGATGGCCCGCGTGAAGACGAAGGCAGAGAAGCAGACTTCGCCCGCCGAAAGCCCCGAGGACACAGCAGACGCGGAAGACACCACACACACCACCGAGGAAAGGAACGAGCGATGAGGACCATGTGGCGTCTGTTCACCGGCGATGTGCGCAGGATCACGAGCAACATCGTCTCGATCATCATCGTGATAGGACTCACGGTGATTCCCGGCCTGTTCACCTGGTTCAACGTCGCGGCGAGCTGGGATCCGTTCAGCAACCTGAAGAACCTGAAGTTCGCGGTCGCGAGCGTCGATGAGGGCTACGAATCGGATCTAATCCCGGTCAGGATCACGATCGGCGACACGGTCGTCAACACGCTGCGCGCCAATTCGCAGCTCGACTGGACGTTCACGACGAAATCGGACGCGATCGAGGGGACGAAATCGGGCAAATACTATGCGGCGATCGTCATTCCGAAGGACTTCAGCAGCAAGATGATGACGTTCTTCTCCTCGGATGCGCAAAGCGTGAAGATCAGCTACTACGAGAACGAGAAGAAGAACGCGCTCGCCCCGAACCTCACCACGGAGGGCGCGAGCGAGGTGTCGACGCAGATCAACGAGATGTTCGCCAAGACGCTGACGAGCACCGCGCTGTCGGTCGCGTCGTCGCTGGCGGACGACCTGTCGAAGCCGGAGTCGAAGACCGCGCTGGCCCGGTTCAGTGCGAATATCAGCGAGTTCTCGACGACGCTCGGCAACACGTCGTCGATGATCGGCGACTACGCGTCGCTGACCGGTTCGGCCGACGCGCTGCTCGCCGATTCGGCCGAGCTGATCGCCGGAGTCGGCGGTTCGGCCGACGCCGCCGGTGAGACGCTCAAGAGCGCCAAGTCGGGGGTCGACGACGTGTCCGGGGCGATGAACGATGCGGCGGACGCGCTGTCGAACGCGCTCAAGGCGAGCGCGGCGAGCTACGGCGCGGTGTCCGACGCGGCCGACAAGCTGTACGCTTCGACCGCCACGCAGGCCGAGGACACGGCCGCCGCTCTCGACACGCAGGCGGCTCACGTGGGCGATCAGATCGCCGAATACGAGTCGATCCGCACCGATATCGCCTCCGTGCAGGCGGCGCTTCCCGAACGACTGCAGGGACTGCTCGACCCGACGCTGGATCGTCTCGACACGGCGATCGCCCTGCAGAAGACCTTGCAGCAGCGTCTGAGCGACGCGGCCAAGACCGTGCGCGATCGCAGCGCCGACTCGCAGGCGCGTCGCGCCGAGATCAAGAAGCTGGCGGCGCAGGCGAAGGCCGCGATCGAGGGCGTGAAATCCGATTTCAACGCGTCGCTCCAGACGCAGATCGACCAGATCGAGTCGTCGGTCAATCAGGCGACGGGCGCGCTCGACACGGCGTCGGCAAAACTCGACGGCGCGCTCGACGAACTGGGAACGACGGTGTCGGGCGCGCGCAAGAACCTCGCCACCGTGCGCACGACGCTGGAATCGGTGTCCGCCAAGCTCGCGAAGGCGGGCAAGGAGCTGGGATCGTTCAACGAGCGACTGTCGAAGGCACTCGACAGCGGCGATATGGCGATGGTCAAGGAGGTGCTCGGCAACGATCCGGAGAAGCTGGCGGGCGTGCTGTCGGCACCGGTCGAGCTCAAACGCAAGGCCCTGTTCCCGGTGAGCAACTTCGGTTCGGCGCTGGCTCCCCTGTACATCATCCTGCCGCTGTGGGTGGGTGCGCTGCTCATGGTGGTGACGCTCAAGACGAGCGTGTCACGCCGTGTGCGTGAGGAGCTGGCCGAGCGGGCGGGCGGCGTCGCGCCGCGGCCGCATCAGCTGTTCCTCGGCCATTATGGGGTGTTCGGGCTGATCGCACTGATGCAGAGCACGTTCTCGCTGGCCGGCGCGCTGCTGTTCATCCACGTGCAGGCGGTGCACCCGATGCTGTTCATGCTCACCGGATGGGTGAGTTCGCTGGTGTTCTCGTTCTTCACGTACACGATGACGGTGAGCTTCGGCAATGTGGGCAAGGCGATCGGCGTGCTCATGCTCATCGTGCAGATCTCCGGCTCGAACGCCGCCTATCCGCTGCAGATGCTGCCCGCGTGGATCGGGCGGATCAGCCCGCTGCTGCCGATCACGCATTCGGTCAAGGCCCTGAGGGCCGCGATCGCGGGCATCTATGCGATGGATTACTGGTGGGCGCTCGGCGCCTTGCTGCTGTTCGTTCCGCCGCTGCTGCTGATCGGCCTTGTGCTCAGGAAGCCGCTGGTGAGATTCAACCGATGGTACGTGGAGAAGGTCGAAAGCACCAAGGTGATCGCGTAGCGTTGCAGCGAATCGTTCTCAATAAGAAAAGTGTGAGGCCATCGCACGTGATCGCACAATCGCACATTGCCAAAAAGCCTGCAATTCCAATGTTTTCGGCCTAGTGATGTGCGATAGCGCCCCGGCGGAGCCTCACACTTTTCTTATTGAGAACGATTCGCTGCAACGCTACTGGACGGATGCCTGCTGACGGACCACGTCGAGGGCCTTGTTGAAGGCGTCGGACGTCCAGCTGGCGCCGGCGACCTTGTCGACCTTGAGCCCCTTGAGCGGCTTGCCGTCGACGACGCCGTTGATCGCGTTGGCGAAATCGGTCTGATGCTGCTTGGAGATCTGCGTGAACGGGTGACCGATCACCTCGACCGTCTCGATGTTCTGGTCCTTGATCGTGAAGTGAACGTCGATCGAGTCCTCGCCCACCGGACCGTACTGGCCGTTGACCGAGTAGGTGCCGTCCTTGTAGTTGCCGGTGTCCTTGCCACTTGCGGCGTCGGACGAGGACGAGTCGTCGGACGCCCCCGCATCGCCGCTGGACTGCGACTGCTCCTCCTGGGACTGCTGGGTCTCACCGGAGTTGCCCGAGTACTGGTCGTCCATCGGCGTGGCCTTCGACTCGCCGCAGCCGGCCACCCCGCCCAAGAGGGCCAGCGTGGCGGCGGTCAGGGCCACCGCCTTGACGGCCTTATCGTTCCTATCGCTCATATTCTCACTCCTCGCCGCCGGTTTTGGCGGCCTTGGTCGGATCGGCGAATCCGATCGGCAGGTCGCCCTCGCGCTGGGCTCCCTCCTCGGTGGAGCCGGTGAACGCCGGGCGGCCGCCCTCGGCCTCGTATGCGGCGCGGGCCTTCTCATCGTTCCACTTCTCACCGACGAGCACGCCGTGGTTCAGCATGATCTCACGTTCGGCGCAGCTGGCGACCAGCGCGTCGTGCGTGACGACGATGATCGTCGTGCCCTGATCGTGCAGCTGACGGAACAGGTCGAGGACGATCTTCTCGTTCTTCTCGTCGAGGTTGCCGGTGGGCTCGTCGGCGAGGATGAGCTTCGGATCGTTGATGAGCGCGCGGGCGATGCACACGCGCTGCTGCTCGCCGCCGGAAAGCTGTCCGGGCAGGTGGTGGGCGCGGTCCTTGAGTCCGACGCGATCGAGCGCCTCGAGCGCCTGCTTCTCGTCGACGACCGAATGGTAGTACTGGGCGACCATCACGTTCTCGACGGCCGTCAGATGCGGCACGAGGTAGAACTTCTGGAACACCAGTCCGATCATGTTCTTGCGCACGTCGGCCAGCTGCGCGGCGTTCAAGTCCTCGAGCTTGCGGCCCTCCAGCTTCACGGAGCCCTTGGACGGCGAGTCCATGCAGCCGATCATGTTCATGAGCGTGGTCTTGCCGGAGCCGGACGAGCCGACGATCGCCAGCCATTCGCCCTGCGGCACGGTGAGGTTCAGGTCATCCACGGCGTGCAGGTCGCCGTAGATCTTCGAGATGTGATCGAGTTCAAGCAGCATGATGATTCCTTTTTCGCGGATTGACGCGGATTGTGCGCGATTACTCCTCGCGCAGCACGATGGCGGGGTCGATGCGCGAGGCGCGCGAGACGGGCGGGATGGAGGCGAGCACGGCGATCAGCGCGCTGAAGAGCACCGATCCGATCGCGAGCGGCCAGTTGACGGGCAGCGATCGCTGGAAGACGACGCCGGTGAGCACGCGGGCCAGCGCGTAGCCGATGCCCGTGCCGATGAGGCCGCCGATCAGGCCGTACAGCGCGCTTTCGACGTAGAACTCCATGCCGATGGAGGCGCTAGATGCGCCGAGCGCCTTCCTCAGGCCGATCTCGTAGCTGCGCTGGGAGACGATCGAGCTGATCGTCGTGGAGACGCCGACGAGCGTGAGGACGAGCACGACGATGGAGACGATCCAGAACAGGGTCTGCAGCATCGTGATGATGCGCGTGTCGGAGGAGGTGATCTTGGTGACCTGCTGCGCCTTGACGTGCATCGAGGTCATGTCGTTGATCGACTTGACGGTGGCAGCGAGGTCGTCGCCGGATGCGGAGGCGGAGTATTCGATCACGTCGACGCCGCGCGTGACGCCGGTGAGCTTGTCGACGTCGGCGTTGGTCGCGTAGATGATCGAGTCCTCGCTGCCGCCGGTGTCGACGATGCCGGCGACGCGGAATTCGGTGCCCTTGGTGTCCATGATGTCGCTGGAGACGCGGCCGTCCTGCGTGGGTTGGGCGGAGGTCTCTCCGGTCTGGCCGGAGGTCTCTCCCCCAGTCTCGGCATTCGCCGAGCCAGCCCCCTCGTCAGAGGAGGCCGAGGAGGAGGCGTTGTCGGAGGCTCGGTAGCCGATGGTGATGCCGCCGCCGATCTTGGCGTTGAGCGCGTCGGCGACGTCGCGGCCGATGAGCACCTTGCCGTCGGTGGGCCAGGAGCCTTCGACGTTCCAGTGGTGGTTGAGGTTCTCGACCTGCGCGGGGTCGACGCCGGCCATCACGTACGGCGCGGCGTTGACGCGCACGTTCTCGTAGCGGTAGGTCGCGTACTTGGCGGAGCCCTTGGCGCGCACCATTTCGGTGGTGTGCTTGACCATCGCCGCGTCGATGCCCGACTTCGTGGCGGAGGAACCAGCCGAGTCGGACGACGCAGAATCCGTCGTCTCGCCGGTCGGGGTGACGATGAGGTTCGCGCCGTAGGCGCGCATCTCATCGTTCATCTGCTGCGGCACGGCGATGCAGATCGCCGCGAGGCAGAACAGCGTGGCCGCGCCGACCAGCGACGCGACGACGGCCATGATCGCACGCGAACGGCGGCGGAACACCGCGCCGAAGAGCATGCGGAAGAACATACCGGTATTGGTCATAGGTCGGTTCCCTCCATCACGATGTCGTTTGCGATTCCCCGCATCACGCGCTCCGACTCAGCGTCCATGGAGCACCTCCGCGGGCTTGACGCTCAGAATCGAGCGGATCGACGAGGATGCGGCGACGAGCACGGTCAACGCGAGCAGCACGAACACGAGCACGAACACCATCGGGCGCATCGTGATGCCCGAGGAGAACACCACCTGTCCGATGAGCTGCGCGACGCCTGAGCCGAGCAGCGCGCCGACGAGCGCGCCGACGAGCGAGATCGCGGCGGTTTCGGCGAGCATCAGGCGGGAGACCGCGCCGTCGGTCGCGCCGATCGCCTTGAGCAGTGCGAGCTCGCTGGAGCGTTCGGAGATCGACGCGGCCATGAGGTTCGCGACCGCGACCGCCGCGGCGACGAGGCTCAGCGCGGTCATCAGGATCATCACGGCCTGCGTCTTCTGCAGCACATTGCCCTGCAGGGCGGCGACCTGACGCACCTGCTTGGCGACGGCGCCGGGAATCACCTCCTCGATCTGGTAGGCGATCGAGCTCGGGTAGGCGGTGCAGTACCACGTCTCCCACTCATCCTGGCTCAACGCGGCCGGGTTCTGCGAGGCCTTGCGCGCCAGATCGTTCTCCGGCGTGGTCAGCGCCTTGACCTCGATCTTGTCGACCGAGTCGGGCAGGTTCGCGAGCACCTGCGCGGTGGACGAGGCGATGTAGAGCGAGCCGTTGTCGTCGTCGCCGGAGTTGTAGACGCCGGTGAGCCTGATCTTCTGCTCGTTGGTCTTGCCGTCGGCGGTCTTCTTGGTGAGGGTGATCGTGTCACCGGTCTTGACTCCCAGCTTCTGGGCGAGGGTCGTGCCGATGACGCCCTGATCGGTGTCGTCCTTCGGCCATGCGCCGTCGAGCTTCCACCACGAGCGCATGCCGTCGACGCCGACCACGGTCGACTCGCCGGATGCGAGCTTGAGGGTCTTGTTGAACCACGTGCCGACGATCGGCACGTCCACGCCGTCGACGGTGGCGTGCACGTTGAGCTGCGGCGCGAAGTTCGTGATGTTGAACGCCCAGAAGATCGTCTTGATCTTCGGCGCGTCCGACTCCTTGAGGAACGCGGTCGGGTCGGACTGGTCGCCCGCCGCCGCGCCGGCCTCGGTGTTGTACAGGTCGGAGACCACCGCGTCGGCCTTCGGCTGGACGGTGATGTTCGAGCCGTACGTGGACAGCTCGGCGTTGAGCTTGTCACCCACGTCGAAGACGACGCCGAGCATCGCCACCGACACCGTGGCCGACAGGCACACGGTCAGGGCGATGAGCAGTCGCCGACGCAGCTGACGCGTGAACGACCGCGCGATCATACGCAGAAAGAACATGATGTTGCCTCCCGTCTGACTGCTGGAAATGACTGCATCACTGGAAGTGGGCGCTCAGCGCGTCCAGATCGGCGGTTTGGATCGTGATCTTGCCGCCGCCCATCTTGAACGGGAACGGTATCGGGTTGCATCCGCCCTTGAAGCCGATCGTCGCCAGGTTGATGGCGACCTCGCACTTCTTGCAGATGATCTTGCCGTCCTTCTCGTAGTAGCCGGCGTCGCCGCAGTTCTCGCATGCGTCGAGACCGATGCCGTACGCGCCGCCGTTCTTCTTGATGATGATGAAGCGCATTTCGGTGCCGTCCTTCGCCTTGTATTCGAAGCGATGCAGGTGACCGTCCTCGACCTGCGCGAACGTGATCGTCGCGACGCCGTCCTTCAACGAGTAGTCCTCCGGCGGGGAAAGGGTGATCTGCTGGGTGGTGGCGGACACGCCGACGGTGAGCGTCAGGGTCACGCCGATCATCGCGACGAGGCTCCACACGGCCGAGGCGATCGCGTGGCGACGGAACGCCTTGTGACGGCGCACGGTCGCCTCGTTGACGCCGGGCTCGGGCTTCGTCGTCATGCGGAATCCGGCGATCATCGAGGCGACGGCCGGGATCGCGAACACCAGCGCCTGCACCATGATCATCTGCTGGTTGTGGTTGATCGAGAAGACGAGCGGCTGGAACAGGAATCGCGGGAAGTACAGGGAATGCGCCTGGATCATCTGCAGCAGGCCGGTCGCGTGCTGGATGAACAGGATCGCCATCATCAGCACCGAGGCGACGGTGAACGAGATGCGCACGGCGGTCGAGCGCATCGTGCGGAAGATCAGGGCGACGATCGCCGACATCGCGAGCCCGAGCAGGAAGCCGAGGGCGCGCAGCAGCATGTCTGAGGTGAAGATCGGGGCGTCCGGCTCCACCCAGATCGTCAGCTGGAGGATCACGTCCGGCAGGGCGTAGAAGAGGGTCAGGGCGATCGCGATCGCGGACACCGCATTCGCGAGGTGCATCCAGATCGCGTGTTTGCGCCAGTCCTTGACGATCCACGGGGAGGCGATCACCGCGGCGATCGCGAGCAGGTCGACGACGACGGCGACCGTGAGGACCGGCTGGTTGACGAAGGTGCGCTGGTTGATGACGGCGGTGGCGCGCAGGGTGGCGAACACGATCGCCGCGATCGTGCCGAGGATGAATCCCCACAGGCGCCAATGGGAGCTGATCGGCTTGTCCTTGCCCTCGCCGACCGTGAGCATCACGCTCAGGCACATGATCAGCAACGCGGGGGCCAGCGTCCCCGGCATCACCGCAACGAATTGTTCAAGCATTCGCGCCCTTTCCTTGTGGGGTTTTGGCTAATATGCCGCAAACGGACCGAAGCCCCCTCTTGAAGTTGAGGGGGCTCTGTTGGGTTGTCATGCGGCGGAGACAATCACCACTGACGCGGGGTGTACTCCCAGTTGTCGAAGGTGACCTCGATCGGCTCGGTCCAGAAGTGGCCCTTGACACCGGTCTCCGGGTCGACGTGGAGCATCCAGCCCTTCTTGGCCGGGGACTCGATCGAGAGCTTCAGCTGGTAGGTGCCGGCCTTGTCGAGCTTGACGTTGGCGCCGTAGTGCGGGCCGTCGGAGGCGTTCATCTGCATGAAGGTACCGGAGGTGGCGGTGCCACCCTCGACTTCCTTGCCGGTGGACTTGTCGATGATCGTGTAGTTGACGGTCAGGTCCGGGATGAAGTCGGTCTTGCCGTAGCCGAGCTCGGTGCCCTTCTCGTTGGCGTGGATGTCGGCCTCGAGGTGGAAGGAGGCGTCCGCGGCCTTCAGGCCCATGGAGGACGGCTCCATGTCGATCGGCTGGAAGTAGACGGCGCCGACGGTCAGCGGGCCGACCTCCTGATCCTGCTCCTCGGCGGTGCCGGACGGGCCGACCGGGACCTCCTCGAAGCCGGCGCCGGCGTCGGAGGCGGCGGCGTCATCGGAGCTGGAGGAGTCCGAGCTGGAGGAATCGGAGGACTGCGAGGAGGAGTCCGACTTCGTGTCGGCGGTGCTGGTGTTGGAGGAACCGCAGGCGGCCATCGTGAAGGTCATCGAGCCGGCGAGCAGCAGGCCGAGCAGGGCGGCCATCTTCTTGTTCTTCATCATTTCTTGTTCTCTCCTATGTTGGGGTTGTGATTGGAGTTCACAGATTGGTTGGTTGTTGAATTATCGATTACTCGGGAAAGTCTGTGGAGTGGATGACGGGGCCGGTCACTTCGCGGCAACGGCTCCGGCGTTCGCGGACGCCTTGAGCCTGCGCTGCTTGACGAAGCCGACCACGAACAGCGCGATCACGGCGATGGCCGCGAGCACCTGCGCCACGATGCACTCGACGTACGGGTAGAAGCCGAGCCAGTCGTTCGTCGGCACGCCCTGCAGGTAGATGGCCGGGAGCAGGTCGCCCTCGATCAGCGCGTGCACGCCGCCGCCGGCGAAGACGACCACGAGCACGGACATGAGGATCGACGTGACGAGGAAGAACGGTCCGATCGGGATCTTCACCGATGTGAATCGGATGATCAGGAAGATGATGACGAGCACGACGGCCGCGGCGATACCACCGATCCACATGCCCTTCGAATCCTGGCTCATCGAGTAGATCGACTCGTAGAAGATCACGGTTTCGGCGCCCTCGCGGAACACGGCGAGGAAGCTCAGCATCGCGAGCGAGACGACCGTGCCGAACGCGATCTGCTCACCGGATTCGACCTGCGAGGAGGCGGTCTTGACGGCCGCTTCCGTCTTGGTCCTGATGTAGCGGTTCCATGCCTCGACCGAGCTCTTGTTGAGCATCCAGTTGCTGGTCCACAGCAGCATGCACATGGCGATGAGCGCGCACACGCCCTCCATGATCTCCTGCTGCGGGCCGGAGCCGCCGAACAGCAGGCCGAAGATCACGGCGATGACGCCGGAACCGGCGAGGCCGACGAGCACGCCGACGTAGATCCACTTGGTGAGCTTCCTGTTGCCGGACTTGACGAGGTAGGCGATCACGGCGGCCACGACCAGCAGCGCCTCAAGACCCTCGCGCACGAGGATGATGAACGACTGGCCGACGGCGCTGGTGATGAACTTGGTGAAGCCGCCCTCCTTGTCGGCGGCACCGCCGTCGAGGATGCCCGCGTCCTTGACCAGCATGGCCTTCAGGTCGTCGATGAGCTTCTTGGTCTCCTTGAGGGAGGCGCCGGTGTTCATCGCCTTGCGGGACATCTTGAACTGGTATTCGACCTCGGAGACGCGGCTGCCGCTGATGGCGTTCATCACGTTCTTTTCGAAGCCGAGCTTCTCGTAGTACTGGTAGTAGGCGTTGTTGACGAGGGTCGCGCCCTTGGCGCCGTCGCCTTTCTCGTACGCCTTGTAGGCGTTGTCGAGGATCGGGGTCATCTCGTTGGCCACGTCGGTCCAGGAGCGGTTGCCCTTGCCGGGGTTCTTCTTCTTTTTGGCGTCGAGCTCCTTGCGCTCCTTGGCGAGCTGATCCTGCAGGGCCTTGGCGTAGGCGCGCGGCTTGGCGAGCTGCGCATTGGCGTCGAGCTGCTGGCCGGTGGCGTCGAGGTCGGCCGTGAGGGCCGTGATCTTCTCATCGATCTGCGCATCGTTGCCGGGCACGTAGGAGAGGTTCTGGATGTCCTGGAACGCCTGCTGCTGGGCGGCCTGCTTGTCGGCGCCGATCGTCTGGCTGACGACGGCGGTGAAATTGGAGGCCACGTAGATCGAGTTGTACGCGGCCATGAAGTCGGAGGTGGAGCCAGCGGTATTGCCGGACTTGTATTCCTTGACGCCGGACTTGAGCTGCTTGTCCATCGCCTTGGCGACGGCGGTCCACGACTCGTAGTCGGTGGCGGAGCTGGTCGACGATTCGGCCGCCGAGGCGGAGCGCGGGGCGAGGATCGCCAGCGGGCCGCTCTGACCGTTCCGGGCCGATCCCCCGAACGGGGCGACGGCGAGCGCGGCGATCATGAGCACGGCCAACAGCGCCGCGGCTGACGAGCATAGGCCGGCCGAGGCGCGTTTGAGCACAGCGAACGCGCGTGAAGACATGATGTTTGAAATTCCTCTCTAATCCAAAACTGCCCACAGGATAGAAGAAAAATTTTTGAAACAACAGTCTTGATTTTTGCGTGCAATCGAGGTAGTCGGGGTTTTCCAATGGTTTTACTCACGGTGAACCGTTGGAAAACGGCCAAAATCCGGCCTACCTCCCGATTCGACATGTCTCACCATGCGGACATCGGGCACCACTGTCTCACCCTCGTTCCGCATGGCAAGACACCGTCAACCCTCCAGCACCGCCATCACCCTGCGCTCGTCGTAGAACGCGAAGACCACGCCGCCGATCGCACACAGGACCGCCGCGCACACGGCGGCGATGCGGTAGCCGGCACCGGAGGCCATGCCGATCGTCGAGACGCCGGTGAACAGCAGCATCGCGACCGACTGCCCCATCTTCATCGCGAACGTGCGGGCCGCGTAGAACATGCCCTGACGGTCCTGACCGGTGGTCTTCGAACTCGCGTCGGCGATGTTCGCGACGATCGCCTGCGGCAGGATGCCGAACGCGGCCATCGGGATCGCGCCGACTACGGACAGGATCAGCCCCTGCGCCATCGGAGGCAGGAACGACACCGCGCCCGAGCCGAGCGCACCGGCGAACGCGAACGCGCAGGTGAAGATCACGAACGCGGCGAGCAGCGGGCGCTTCTTGCCGGCGCGGTTCGCGAGGATGTTGACCGGCACGTAGAACAGCACCGAAACGCCGGTCATGAGCACGAAGTAGATGGTCGTCGTGGTCTCGGGGAGTTTGAGCAGACTCGTCACGAAGAACGGCAGACCGGTCTGGAACGTGGTGATCGCCACCCAGTAGACCACGTCCGAGCAGACGAACTTGCGGAACTCGCCGTCGGAGAAGGTCTGCTTGAGCGATTCGACGGTCGATTCGGAGGTCGGCTTCGAGTCGACGTAATCGCGCTCGTTGATCGTCAGCGGCGGCACGAGCATGCACAGGCAGGCGACGATCGCCATGATCGTGAACGTCAGACGGATCGCGCCGACGCGTCCGAACGAGCCGACGAATCCGCCCCAGATGACGGGCGCGACGTACGCGACCGCCGTGCCGGCGACCCACGTGAAGGAGATCGCGGTGGAGATGGCGAGCTGCTGCTTCGAGTCGTGGCCGAGTTCGGCGATCAGCGCGTTGTACGGCGTGCAGTAGAACGTGAGCGCGATGTAGTAGCCGATCACGGTGACGAACAGGACGGCGGCGTTGGCCCAGCTGGTGCCGTTGACCGGACTCCAGAACACGAGCACGGTGACGAGGGCGAGCGGGGCGGCGGCGAATTTGAGGAACGGCATGCGTCGGCCGGATCGCGCGTTGCAGCGGTCGGACAGCGAGGCGACGGCCGGGTCGACGAACGCGTCGAAGAAGCGCGCGAACGCGGTGATGCCGCCAACTACGGTGACGACGCCGAGGATCGCGAGGCCCTGCGGCACGAACACGGTCTGGCCCTGCGCGATGGTCTCATTGTCCGGCTGGTAGAAGTAGACGAGCCAGTTCGAGATGATGCCGCCGAGCAGCGCCCAGCCGAACTGGCCGACCGCAAACGCCCAGATCTTGGCGCCCGGCAGGTCCCTGACCGCATTGTTCCTCACCGCATCCATCATCACCACACCTCCGTGACGAGTTTTCGATATGCCATCGACGCATCCTTGCGCCGGCGCTCAGCGTTCAGTATTGACACAGTGTCAATCGTATCATGGGCGTCCAAGGCCCCATCCTACGTCACCTGCGCAATCGAAAACCATACTTGACCAATGGACATGGCGATTGCGCAGTCCGTGCCGACACTTGGCAGGGGTCTTGAGTACGACCGCCGTCTCTCGCAGGACGAAGCGTTGGAAAATGGCGGAATTCCCACACTCTTCAATTCAGACAATCCGGCTTGTACTCAGTCTATGTGCCAAGCGACGCTTCCGACTGCGCAAGCGACTTCGATTATTCACCAAGCGAAGCCTATTCCCGCCACCGAACCCCCTTACGATGAGACGTATGAGCACACCTGCACCACATACGATGGCGTTCCCGCACGCGCTCGGTACCGGACTGCTGATCCAGTCGCCGCTCGACCCGGACGGTTTCGCGGTCGACGACTCGCCCTCCTCGGCCTCGATTCCGGCACAGCGCGGCATCTCGAACTACGACGCGATCGACATCCTCATCGACGAGTACGAGCAGGCGCTCTCCCGATTCCGCATGCACTCGCTCGTCGATGAGATGCGCCGCGCGGCACACGGCGGCTCGTTCGACTTCCCCGACTGGGCCGGCCCGCTCTTCGACCTGTACGACGCGCTCGCCCACGCCACCGACGGCGCGATAGACCCGTGCATCGGCGAGGACCTCATCCGACTGGGCTACGACGCGCGGTACTCGTTCCACCTCTCCCCCGACACACTTGCGCCAGCCGACTCCGGCACAGGCAAACGCGCCGGCGGCGGCAACCTCGCCGGAGACGCCATCGGCGACCACAGGCATCCCGCCAAATCACCAGTCGCCGCAGAGACCGTTTCGGCATCGCCTGCCGCCGCAAACGGCTGGAACCTCGGCTCGATGCATGGTCGTGCGACCTGGCGCGAGGATGTGGAACGTCGCGGCCCGGGAGGCACGACGCTCGTCACCCGCCGCCCGGTGGCGCTCGACTTCGGCGCATGCGGCAAGGGCTATCTCGTCGACCTCATCGCACAGCGATTCCTCGGAGAGCACACGGGCATCGTCCTTTCTCAATCAGACGGAGGCGCAAGCGCAGACAGCGGCCCGACCAAGGCCGGCCAATCCGACGATGCGGGTTCCCGCTACGTCATCGACGCGGGCGGCGATCTGCTCGTTCGATCCCCCGACAAACCGCTGACCATCGCGCTCGAAGACCCGACGAACACCGAGAACGCGGTCGGCACCGCGCAGGTCGGCGCGGGTGCGTTCTGCGCGAGCTCCCCCAGCCGACGCCACTGGGAGGCGGCCGGTCACCGGCTGCATCACCTGCTCAACGCCGTCGACGGTCTACCCGAAAACGACGTCGCCGCCACATGGGTGTACGTGCCCATGTCCGCACACGCCGCCGCGGACCGCCCTATCAGCATCGACTTCCCCACCGCGCTCGCCGACGGCGTGGCCACGGCCCTGTTCACCACACCGGCAAACCAACTGCACAAGCGACTAACCGAATACACGGCGTCGCAACGCGACTCGCAAGGCACCCCTCACAACACCCCGTACGACACCCCCTACGGCAACACCCCGCACGGCACCCCGTCCAACGCCGCACGCGCTGTAACACCGAAACACATCGCGGTGCCCTCCGCACCACCCGAACCCAACGCCACGTGCGCCACAACACCGAATTATGCGGCGTTCGAGTGCGCCGTTCTCAATTCCGACCGCACCGTCGTGCGATCGGCCGGATTCCCCGGCGATTTCTTCATCCGGTAGTGCCACTCAACATACGTCAATCGTTTTAAGAACATTATGTGGCAGAATCACGTGCCACTCAACGCGAAAATGACCGATTTTTGCACTGAGTGGCAGCGGCCTTCCTCCGCAACCCACCGTGGCGCCACATAAGCAATATTGACAGTCTGTCAAAACGGCTATTTTCCAACGATTCTCATTGCCATCGCACTCTGCTGGACGACAGTGGCCAATCGCGATGGAAGGCACGTCTGCCACTCAACGCAAAAACACATGGAATCCGCGTTGAGTGGCACGGTTTGCTGCCACTCAACGCGATTCCCATCGATTTTGACGTTGAGTGGCACGACACGGCACGGCACCGCATGTCATGCTGCACGCCACGGCACGACATGCTGCCACTCAACGCAAAATACAGGGAAAAACACGTTGAGCGGCAGGAAGAGAACCGGCTTACGCTTCGATCACGCACCGGCTGACTCGCGGACAAACTACCCCTCAGGCCCTCGGGCAGCCCGTCCCCGCAATTACGGACGCGCCATGCCGCGCGCATATTGCCGGCTCGCCCATCGGCTCGCACGTTGCCTGCAAGCAGCTCCGCTGTTTGCTTCGCGGCAATGTCCTGACAAGGGGAGCCGAGCCAGGGCTCAAGGGACGAGGAGCTATGCACTCAGTCCCGTGAGTGCGGCGAGCCGACGGTTGTAGATGGGTCGGCGAACGACATCGGAGGTTCCAGCCATCAGCCCGCGAGCGCGAACTGGCTGTTGTAGAGGTCGGCGTAGAAGCCGCCGGCTTCGAGCAGCTGCTCGTGGGTGCCACGTTCGATCACGTCGCCGTGGTTCATGACGAGGATCATGTCGGCGTCGCGGATGGTGGAGAGGCGGTGCGCGATCACGAACGAGGTGCGTCCGACGGTGAGCGCGTCCATCGCCTTCTGGATGAGCTCTTCGGTGCGCGTGTCGACCGAGGAGGTGGCCTCGTCGAGGATGAGGATCGGCGCGTCCTGCACCATCGCGCGGGCGATGGTCAGGAGCTGCTTCTGCCCGGCGGACAGGGACGTGTTCTCGTCGAGCACGGTGTCGTAGCCGTCAGGCAACGACATGATGTAGTGGTGCAGGCCGACCGCCTTGCACGCCTCCTCGATCTGCTGATCCGTGACTCCGGGCTTGGCGTAGGCGATGTTCTCGCGCACGGTGCCGTGGAACACCCATGTGTCCTGCAGCACCATCGAGAACTGTTCGTGCACGTTCCAGCGTGGCACGCTCGCGGTGTTGACGCCGTCGATCATGATGCGTCCGCCCGCGATCTCGTAGAAGCGCATGAGGAGGTTCACCATCGTGGTCTTGCCGGCGCCGGTCGGACCGACGATCGCGACCTTCTGTCCGGCCTTGACCGATGCCGAGAAGTCATGGATGATCGGCTTTCCAGGTTCGTATTCGAAGCGCACGTGGTCGAATTCGACGTCGCCCTTCACCTCGCATCCACCGGCGTACTTCGTGCCGAGCAGCGCGGGCTTGGCCGATTCGTCGGCCATCTCCGGCTCCTCGAGGAAGCCGAAGACGCGCTCGGATGCGGCGGCACAGCGCTGGAGGTTCTGGAACGCCTGCGCGAACTGGCTGAGCGGCTGCGTGAACAGTCGCACGTACATCATGAACGCGACGATCACGCCGAATTCGATGTCTCCGTTCATCGCGAGCGCGGCGCCGACCACGCACACGACCACGTAGCCGAGGTTGCCGACGAACGTCATGAGCGGCATCATGAGTCCGGAGAGGAACTGCGACTTCCAGCCGGAATCGTACAGATCGTTGTTGTACTTTTCGAAGCGTTCGATCGAGTCGGCCTCGCCGTTGTACGCCTTGACGATGATGTGGCCGGCGTACATCTCCTCGACGTGTCCGTTGACGTCGCCGAGTGCGATCTGCTGACGCGTGAAGTAGCGTTGCGACGCCTTCATGATCGTCATCATGAGCACCATTCCGAGGAGGCTTGCGCCGATCGCGGACAGCGTCATGATCACGTTGTTGTAGAACATCATGACGAGTGCGCCGACGAACAGCGTGGTCGACGTGATGAGCGAGCCGAGCGACTGGCCGAGGGTCTGGCCGATCGCGTCGACGTCGTTGGTGATGCGCGAGAGCACGTCGCCGTAGCTGACCTTGTCGAAGTAGCTCAGCGGCAGCTTGTTGATCTTGACGCTGATCGATTCGCGCAGCCGCTGGGCGGTGCGCTGGGTGACGTTCGCCATGAGCCAGCTCTGGATGTAGCCAAGCACCGCGTATCCGACGTACAGGGCGACGAGCGTGAAGCCGATGCGCGAGACCGCATCGAAGTCGACGACGCCCATGACCGGTTTGCCGTGGACCATCGCAGGCAGACCCTTGGTGATCTCGTTGGTCATGTCCTTGAGCTTGTCCGGTCCGATGATCTGGAACACCGTTCCGGTGGCGCCGAGCACGAGCGCGATGATGATGACGGGGATGTAGTTACGGCAGAAGCGCACGAGCTTGCCCATGGTCTGTCCGAAATCCTGTGGCTTTTCGACGGGGCCGTTTCCCGGCCCGCCGTGTCCCATTCCTCTTGGCATGTCAAAGTCCTTTCAATGTCGATTTCTGGCGATTCAGGCCGTCAGTTCGGTCTGGCTGAGCTGCGATTCGGCGATCTGGCGATAGACCTCGCAGGATTCGAGCAGTTCGCGATGCGTGCCTTCGCCGACGACGCGCCCCTCGTCGAGCACGACGATGAGGTCGGCGTTCATGATCGTGCCGATGCGCTGGGCGACGATGAGCTTGGTCGCGTCCTTCGCGTGGGTCGCGAGCGCGTCGCGCACCTCGCGGTCGGTTTTGAAGTCGAGCGCGCTGAACGAGTCGTCGAAGACGAGGATCTCCGGGTTGCGGTAGACGGCGCGCGCGATGGACAGGCGCTGCTTCTGGCCGCCGGACACGTTCGAGCCGCCCTGCGCGATGGACGAGTCGAAGCCATCGTCCATGCGGGTGACGAATTCGGTGGCCTGCGCGACGTCGGCCGCCTCGCGGATGCGGTCGTTGCGGACGGTGCCGCCGACGGCGGGTTCGCCGTGCGTCTCGTCGCCGTACGAGATGTTCCCCGCGACGGTGCCCTTGAACAGCACGGAGCACTGCGGTACGTAGCCGATCTTGTCGCGCAGGTCGCGGATCCGGTAGTCGCGCACGTCAACGCCGTCGACGAGCACCTGGCCTTCGGTCGCGTCGTAGAAGCGCGGGACGAGGTTGACGAGGGTCGATTTGCCGGAGCCGGTCGAGCCGATGAACGCGACGGTCTGGCCGCGCGTGGCCTTGAACGAGATGTGCTCGAGCATCGGCTCACGCGAATCGGGGTAGGTGAAGCTCACGTCGCGGAACTCGACCTCGCCGCGCAACGTTGTTTCACGTGAAACAGGCGCGACCCCTGAGCCGTCCTTGACGATCGGCTCGGTGTTGATGACCTCCAGCACGCGCTGCGCGGACACATCGGCGCGCGGCCAGAGCACGAACACCATGCTCATGAGCAGGAAGCTCATGATGACCTGCACGGAGTAGCTGGAGAAGACGACCATGTTGGAGAACACGGTGAGCTTGTCCGTCAGGGCGGCCGCGTCGATGAGGTATGCGCCGATCCAGTAGACGGCGAGCATGAGACCGTTCATCACGGTGTTCATCAGCGGCATCATGATGGCCATCGCGCGGTTGGTGAACAGCTGCGTGTCGGTGAGCTCCTTGTTGGCCTTGGTGAACTTGGACTCCTGATAGTTTTCGGCGTTGTATGCGCGCACGACCTTGAGGCCGGTGAGGTTCTCGCGCGCGACCAGATTGATGTTGTCGGTCAGCGCCTGCATCGCCTTGAACTTCGGCATGACCATCGCCATGAGGACGACGATCGTGACGAGCAGCACGACGACCGCGATCGCGGTGGCGGTCGTCCATTCGACGCCGTCACTGGAGATCTTGGCGACGGCCCAGACCGCCATGATCGGCGATTTGACGATGAGCTGCAGGCCCATCGTGATGAACATCTGGATCTGCGTGATGTCATTGGTTGAGCGGGTGATGAGGCTGGCGGTCGAGAACCGCTCCATCTCGGCGGGGCCGAACGACTCGACCCTGCGGAACTCGAGCGAACGCAGGCGACGCCCGAAGCTGGCGGCGACGCGCGCCGAGATGAAGCCGGTGACGATCGCGCAGGCGACCGATCCGAGCGAGACGAGCAGCATCTTGCCGCCGGCGATCCAGATGTCGGCCATCTGGCTGCCCGGCGTTTCGACGAGCCTGGTGATGTCGGACATGTAGTCGGGCAGCTTCAGATCGAAGTAGATCTGTCCGACGATGGTCACCAGCGCAAGAAGCATCTGAGCGATCTCCGATTGGGAGAGGTATTTCATGATGCGAAGCATTGGAATCCCCCTGTCTGGTTTGAGTTGGATTGGATTGGGCTGAATTGTGAGCTGTGGGTTGAGTTGCTGGCCGGACCGAGCGGATTGACCGTGGTCATCCCGCAATCCGCCCCGGACTCTGCCCAGACCGTTCCGACCGTGCATACCAACCCACAGCCTTCCGAAATAGTTCTGAGTCTTAAATTACTTACACCCAGAGATATTACACGCAATGCTCGGCGTGTCCCGACAAGGGCGGCCAGAGAAATGGACTCGCTTACTGCCCTACTGCTCGAACGCCTTGCGCACTTCCTCGGCGGTGGGGCGCGGCTCGCCAGGGCGGCAGATCGACATGTACGTCATGAACTCGCGCGACAGATCGACGAACTCGCGCGTGCGCCGCTCCCCCATCTGCGAGAAGATCCAGCACACCGCCGAACGCATCTCCTCCATATCGCGCCGAGCAGTCGTCTCACCGTCCTGCGTCAAGCGGACGTGCACGACGCGACGGTCGTCGGGGTCGGATTCGCGCACGATCATGCCCTTCTTCTCCAGCGCGGACAGCACGGTGGACACGCGGCCCGAGCTCACGCGCAGGGCGTCGGCGATCTGCGAGGGGGTCATCGCCCCGTGGACCGCAAGCAGGCGAATGACGAAATGCTCGCCATGGGTGCCGCGCGTCACCTCCCGCTGCATATCTGACTTGTGACACCACACCTTGGCGACCAGTTCGTCGTACGCCTCCTGCTCGAACCCCATACACGCCTCCATTTCGAGAGCAATCCATCATAGATTATCTCACACCGTAAACAACTCTCATCGAGAGCGATCCGTGGCGGACACTACCTCAGCGTCGCCATCTCCTCGTCGGTCAGACGCAGGTCGACCGCGGCGAACGAGTCGCGGATCTCGTGCGGGTTGCGCGCGCTCGGAATCGTGAACAGTCGATCGTAGCGGGTCAGCTCCCATGCGAGCACGACGCGCTGATACGAGACACCGCGCGCGGCCGCGACAGCGCGGAACGGATCGTAGGCACGCGCGTCGAACGGATCGAGGAACCCGCCGAGCGGCGACCAGCACACGAAGTCGAGGCCGAGCTCGGCGCAATGCGCCATCGTCGACTCCGGATCGGGGTGGGACGGCGAGAACTGGTTCTGCACGGCGATCAGTCCATCCCCGAGGATCGCGCGCGCGACGTCGATCTGCGTGTTGTCGACGCGCGAGATACCGGCATAGCGGATCACACCCTCGTCGAGCAGGGTCTTGAGCGCACCGATCTGATCCTCGTACGGCACGGCTGGATCGGGCCCGTGCGAGTACAGCAGGTCGAGCGCGTCCACACCCAGATGCAGCGCGGACTCCTTCGCGTCGCGGATCATCGTCTCGGGCCGCGAATCGGCCATCCAGCCGTACCGGCTGCCGGCCGCCTGCAGACGCTGGCGGGATTCGCCAGACTCATCTCGCGTAGCGCCATCGCCGGACACGTCATCGGACACGCCGTCGGATGCCACAGTCACGTCGATCGTCCTGCGATATCCGGTCTTCGTGGCGACGAGCACCTCGTCGCGCGGCCCGTCCCAGCTGGCGAGCGCATCGCGCACCAGCATCTCGCCGTAGCCGAAATCGCCGTCCACACCGGTGCCGTCCACACCGGGCGCACTCGGCAGGTAGTACGACCATGCGGTGTCCAGGTAGCGCACGCCGGCGTCAAGTCCGGCATGGATCGTCGCGATCGCCGTATCGCGATCCGGTCTCCCCTCGATCGACAGCGCCATCGTGCCCATGCCGAGTCGCGGGATGCGATGCCCCGCGAAATCTACGTCGTTCGCATAATCCGTCGCGCCACGCAGCGCGGAATCCCCGTTGCTCATGACTCCATCATCGCACGAAGGCGAGGCCACCGAACGCGCCACGCCACGCGAAACCGCACCACGACGAGCAAATGTCGGACAAATGCGGCATCGAAGCGCGAAACGCCGCAAGGGCAGTATCGAACCGGTCCAATTGCCGCGTTTCCTGTGATATACGTAACAAAATATGCGAGAAGATGTCCAAATACTGGCCAAGGAGGCACCCCGAGACTATAGTGGATTCATGTAGGGCACCGAAGCCCTCAAAGAGGACCCGAGGAAGGGAAGAAGATCATGGAACGGAACGTTTGCTGCATAGCCGGCTGCACCCATCAGGCAGAGGAGGCGGGCATGTGCGGAATGCACTACACCGCGGCCCTCGTCCACGGAGCACTGCAATACGCGACACCTGCCGGGCGTCCGTCGCGTTCCTGAACGCGCGACACGACGTCGGACGACATGGGACAAACCATGAATGGTGAACGTCGAAAAGGTCGGCCGAATCGCACATATTGCATGAATCGTGAGTAGAGCAGCCCATGGACGGGCGATGCGCGCGGAACTGCGAACGCCGTGCGCGGGAATGCTGGATCGAACCCAAGTCGAAGAGGATCGAAGAAACCGGGGTCACAACACCATCGGACATCGCGGATGACTGACACCACGACTGACAGACGTATGCTTTGAGCCACACAACGGCGAATGACATGAGTCGATGCAATCGCAGATACAAATTACGCACGTATAAAAGCGACCGAAAGGTCGCTTTTATACGTTTATCACGCCCTCATCACCCCCATCACCCGTCACCCACCGCACACCCCGTCACCCAACACCCATCACCCCATCACCCGTCACCCAACACCCCATCACCCGTCACCCACCGCACACCCATCACGCACTCCCAACACCCATCGCGCGGTGTTTTGCCCATGAAGCGGTGAGCCGTTTTGGCACATTGGCGGAATTCCGCCATTTTCCGTCACCGCGCGATGGGAGATACACCGCTTCATGGGACAATCACCGCGCGATGGACAGTGCGACCGCGCGATGGACACGATCACGGAGCACCGGCACCAGCACCGACATCGGCACCGGCCGCACGGTGACGCCCGGTACTTGACACGCGAAACACACGAATAGCACGGAACACTGCGGTGCCGGCGAGCACGACCGCAACGGCAAGCGCCGCCGCCCAGCCGGAGCGCAGCCAGGCATCGGGCGAAGCGGGGATGCGGATCGTGTGCGATCTCGCGGAACCGGACAGGTCGACGCCGGCGCGTTCGAGATCGCGGTCGCGCTCGCCGGTGACCAGCAGTCGATGCGTGTTGACGCCATACGGCGTGCAGGTGAGGAGCGTGACCAGATCGCGTCCGGGTTGCGACGCGAGCAGTCCGGGTTGCAACGCAAGCAGCGCGGACTCGCCGCCGCCCGCAACTCCGCCACCGCCCGCAGTTCCGCCACCGCCCGCAACTCCGCCACCACCAACGGTTCCGCCGCCCACCGCCACGGCATCCGGGTCCACGACGCGGATGCCGATGACGCGGTAGGTGTGCGTGTCGCCGAGCACGGTGATGGTGAACACGTCGCCGCGTTCGAGTTCGTCGAGACGCGTGAACAGTTCGGCCGACGGCAGCCCGCGATGCCCGGCGATCACGCTGTGATTGCCCGTGCCGCCGATCGGCAGCGCGCTGGCGGGCACGTGGCCGACTCCGGCTGCGAGCGCGCGATCGCCGACGCCGTGGAACACCGGCAGTTTCAGGTCGATGACCGGGATCGCGAGCACGCCCATCACCTCGTCGCCGTTCGGATCAAGCAGATCCTCATAGCGCGGGGATGCGGCGGACGACTGGGACGCGCCACCATCACCGGTACCGCCCGCAGTGTCCCCCGCCGCATCACCCGACGCAACGTCGCCCGCCAATGCGGCGTTGTATCGTTCGGCTTCGGCGAGCAGGCGTTCGCGCCGCTCGTCCGAGACCGAACGGGACGCTCGATCGTAGCCGGCGATGATCTGCGCCTGATCGCGGCGGGCGGCTGATTCGGCGATCGCCGGGTACGCGCATAGGGCGATCCCGGCGAAGACCAGCATGGCGGCGATCGCGGACGGCAGGGCTCGCCGCACGCGCGATCGCACGCTCATGCGGTGTCTCATGCGCGGCGCCTCATCTGCGGCGTCGGCGCATCACCGCAGCCAGCGTCACGCCGCCGCCCGCGAGCAGAACGCCGATGACGCCGAATGCGATCACGCCGGCGGCACCGGTGATCGGGAGCCCGCCGCGATAGTTCCGTACCTCCCCGTACGCGTAGCCGGTGGTCTTCTGTCCGACGACCATGCCGGTGAATTCAACGTCGGTGCGATCGTCTTCGGTCGCGGTGTCGACGATGCTGAACGGGATCGGCTGGGTGATGATGGTGTATCCGTCGGGAGCCTGCGTTTCGGTGAGCGTGTAGGAGCCCGGTCGCAGGCCGGAGATCCACAGTTGTCCGGAGTCGGAGACCGTCAGATCGCGGGTGAGTGCGCCCTGATCCTCGTCGACGATCCCGCCGTCGGCGTCACGCTTCGGCAGGCGATAGTGTCCGGATTCGGTGAGCGGGACCACGCCCTCGTACGTGTCGGCGACATCGCCTCCGAGCGCGAAGACCGCGCCGGAGAGCGGTTTGCCATCGCCACTGGTCTTGACGACTTCGAGACCGTACGAGAAGGCGGTCACGCGGTCCTTGTCGGTTTCGTGCGACTGGGAGTGATACGGGTCGTTCGAATACTCCAACGTCACCTCGTTCGGATTGCCGGTCGGGCCGACGACGGCGCGATCGTTGACGATCGCCCGGTAGCGCATGTGGATCGCGTCGTAGCCGCGGATGCCGTCGTAGTATGTGCCGCCCAGGTCGATGCGGAACGTGTACGTCCGCCCGTCGGCCCCGGAGCCCGCATCCGCTCCCACGCTCAGCCTGTACTGTTCGGCGGTAAGACGCGTTTCCGCGTCATCGCCGGCAGGTTCGGCGGATGCCGTGACGCCGTGCACCTCGATCGACTCCCCAACGAGCGTCAGTCCGGCGGACATCGTGTCGGCGATCGTGAAATCGCGATGCATCGCATTGTTCGGGAAGACCGGCACGTCGGCGCGCAGGTCGAAGGTGACGGCGTCGCCGATCGCGATGACGTCCGAACCGGAATCCTTCGCGTCACGGCCCGACACGTGTCCGTCGTCGCGCTGCTCGTTGATCGACTTGTCGACGCCCGGTGACGAATGCTTGGCCACCGCCTCGAACCGTTCGGCGACGAGCCATTGCCTGCTTTCGGCGTCGTACTGCGGTGTGAGGTTCGCGATCACCGGCCGATGGACGCGCGGGCCGCCGGCCGTGATCACGAGGTAACCGCCGAGCGGCAGTCCGGCGAAGGTCGCGACGGCGTCGGACGCGTCTCCTCCGCTCACCGCGCTTGTCACGCCGGTGTGCGATTCAAGACCGGCGAGACCGTTCCCCTCGGATCCTTCGGATCCTTTGGATCCGGCCGACCGCTCAGAGATGAACCTGGCGAGTCGATCGGCGAAATCGGCGATCTGCCCGGCCGTCGCGGTTGTCGGATCGCCCGTCTCATCGTTCTGCAGTCCGGCGTAGGCGTCGCCGACCGAATCGTCGTCCGCGATGAAATCGACGCCGTGCTTCGCGTCGTAGTCGCGCACGAACTCGCGCAGCGGTTCGGCCCACGCGTAGGGCGGCGCCGCGGGCGATGCGCCGTTCGCGTCGAGCTTCAGCTCGATGACCCGATGCGCGACGCTCGTCGACCCGGTTTCGACGCCGCGTACGACCAGTTCGGCGGTCGAATCCTTGGAAAGCGGCGCGCCAGTCGAGGCGACCGGCAAGGTGCCGGCAGCCGTTCCGGAGCTGGCGGCGAGCGCCGCCGACGGCGTCACCGATAGGCTTGCGACCAGCGCGAGCACGCCGATTACCGCTGCGACCGTACGCGACGCGAATATGTGGGTTCCCCGGAACCGGGAGGAGAGATCGGGCGATACCTCTGCGCCCCGCACGTCACGCGTGCGGCGAGTGGGTTGGTGGTTGGTGAACATCGTTGTTCCTTTCTGTGTGATTCTGCGGTTTCTCATGTGGTTTCTCATGTGGTTTCTCATGTGATTCATGCATGTGATTCATGCGATTGCCGTGCGATGCCGTGAGCCGATGGCAAGCCGATGCATGCGTCATCGGCGAGCGCGGCGACGCGATGCGTGGGTGACGATCAGCGCGCCGACGAGCAGCAGCGTGACTCCGGCCGCCGCGATGGCGACGATGCCGCCGGCGCCGGTTTTCGGCAGGGTGGTGGTTTTGGCGACGTTCGTGAAGACGAAGATCAGCGGGCCGGTGAACGGTCGCTTCGGGTTCGGCGTGAACCCGGTGATGGAACCGTCTTCCGCCTTGATGGCCACGTTCGTCTGCTCGGAGTCATAGGTGCCGAGCAGGGTCTTCTCGCCGACGACCGGTTTGCCGCCGGCGCCAGACGTCACCTTGGCGTAGTGCACCGTGGCGGCCAGTCCCTGATACCACTTGAGCGTGTCGGAGGTCTCACCCTCGTCCTTGTCTTCCTTATCGTCCTCGTCTCCGTCCGATTCATCGGCCGGTTCGCCGTTCATCTTGAACTTGCCGAGCCAGTTCGGCCCGACGTCGACGTACACCTTGTAGGACACGCCTTCGGGGTTGTAGCTGACGCCGAGATCGAATTCGTCGACCTCCTCGGTGATGGTGAACTCGTATGATCCGGACTTGTCGAAGGTCAGCGGGCTGAAGTCGACGACGCCGTAGTGCTTGCCCAGTTTCGTGCCGGTCGACTTGACCCCGACCGTCTCGTGGATCTCGCCGCGACTGTCGGCGCCGTCGATGGTGAAGCGGAATCGATCGTCCTCGAACGCCTCGTCGCCGCCCTCGAGCGTTTTGGAGGCGGGGATGCGCAGGTACACCGGCAGCGGCCGGTCCCCGATCGTCACGATATCGGCGTCCGTGGCCGCACGATGATACACGCGCGATCCCGCGTCGACGCTGATCGTGGCGGTCGAACAGCCGAGCTGCCTGCCCTTGATCATCGCGTTGATCGCATCCTGCGCTCCGGCGGTGGTCTCGAACCGTTGCGTGGTGGCGGATTCGTCGCCCTTATCGCCGAACGTGACCGTGTACCCGCTTCCCTCCGCGGACGCTCCGGACAGATCCGGCTTGCCGTCGTCGCCGATCGGGGCAGCCTCGGCGAGCGGCTTGAGACCCTCTCCGCTCGCCGTGAAATCGTTGACCGCGATGGCCTTGCCGCCGTTTCTGACGTACACGCCGTCGTCCACGCGGATCGTGTCGAGTTTGGAGGTGCGGGTGATGTTGTTCGTGGCGGTGTACCAGCTGGACGCGTTCCTGAAGTTGTCGGCGCGACCGGTGACGCCGTCGACGAGCACCTCGGCCTCGCTCCCCTGCCCGCCGGTGATCGACGGGCCGGTGATCGCGTTGTCGCCGTCCGTGCCGACGACCGTGACCTTGACCGGATTCGGATCGGGCAGGTCGTAGCCGGCCGGCGGGGCGATCTCCTTGAGGTAGTAGTCGCCCGGCTGAAGGTATTCGAACCGCACGACGCCGTCCTCGCCACTGTCCGCGACGTCGGTCTCCTTCATCCTGATGCCGCCGTTCTCGTCACGTTGGATCTGGCCGGCCACGGTGAGGTCCGCCTGACGCGCTGGCTTGGTGGCGGCCTTGTCCTCGTAGAGGCGGAATCGCGCGTATCGCAGCGGCTGCTGGTTGGTGGCGTCGATCTTGCGCGCCGTGACGTCGCCCAGAATCACCGCCTCTCCGGAGATGTGCACGGCGCTCAAATAGGTGACGCTGGTGCGGTAGTGATAGTCGAGGGATTGTATTTGTTCAACGGTACCGCCGAAATGGCGGTAGAGCCGGTTGAACGCCAGTCGCTCGGTGTACTCGCCGTCATCACCGCAGGCCGGGATCGACATCGTGACGGTATTGTCTTTGGTGGAGACCCGGTCGGTCGGATGCTGCGTGGTCTCAGGGTCCGTTCGATACTTGAACGTCGGAGTGATGTCGGTCGGATGCACGGTTTTGCCGGGTGATTCGGTCGATTCCGTCGAGCCGGCCGCGCTGATGGGAGTCAGGTCGACCGGTGCCCCGCGCCCGGTAAGCGTCGTGTCGATGACGACCGACGCGTCCTTGCCTTTCGGATTGCGCAGCATCGAAACGGAGAGGTTGTTGAGTGCGGTCGTTTCAAAGAAATGCTGACCGCTACGCGACCTAGTCAGGTTGTACTCGTACGGCCGTTTCGGCAGCACGGTCAGGTTGATCGGAGACAGCTCGATCGCCGGACCTTCCGGCGTATTGTACGGCAGTTCGCCTTCGCCGGCCGGCTCGTATGCGTCCTCGATGAACGCCAGGCTCTTGTGCGAACCGGTGTCGGCGATCTTCAGTACGCCCACGTTCGTGAGCAGCGTGACGCCGGTCAGCACCGCACCGTCCTCCAACGGGCGCGACACGGTGATCGTCGTGTGGTCCGGGTCATCGATGCCGAAATAGGAGATCACGTCCGCGGCGGAATCGGGCACGCCCTGCGGTGCGTGCTCGAGTTGCTCATCCGTGTAGTCCTGACCGGAGTCGCGGATCGCGTCGTACACCGCGTCGGCGAACACGGCCGAATCGGGGAACTGCTCGTCGATGTAGCCGCGTACGTCCGCCCACGTCACGCCATCCGGCAGCGTGGTGGACGACGGGCCTTCGGCGACGATCGTCGTGTCGGCCGCATCCCTGTCCGCGGCAACGGCGACGGAACCGCCGCGGACCGAGGCGAACCCGGTGACGGCCACCGGGGCCGCTGCCGCTACGGACGCCGGCGACAATACGGTCAGCAGCATCACCGCGACGGTCAGACACGTCCCCGCCCTGCACATCAGGGATTCCAGTGCACGGCGTTTCGTCGGCGTCGGCCGTGCCGATCTTGCCGGCCAGATCGGCCTTGTCGTGTCCCGTGTTCCTGAAGTTCTCCGTCTCCGCGAGGCTCCCGGCCCGCAGATTCCGCGGCCATTCGGCCTAGTGGTATGCCATTCGTGCCTCATCGCACGTCCTTCCCTAGAAATGTGTCGTTATGCGTCCCCCGAACCCCGATCCGGCGTTCAGACGAAGCGATCCCGCACACGAGTCGTCATCGACCCGCACCGAGGAACCGCTGTTCGAACGGTCCCATGCGAAGAAGACAGCCCGACACATCGCAATCAGAACAGATTCAGCCGGTCGATGACCTTCCACCAGCAGATGAGCACCACGCCCAAGGCCATACAGATATCGGCTACACGTCGATCCACCGCCAGAAAAAGACTGCAATGCCGCCGATAACGCCATCTCGGGCGGACATGCCACGAACAGGCGGGCGATCCAACGCGTGCGCGCGCCTCTTTACACGCGCATCGCGACCACAACACTCCCGGCCTCCCCTGCGTCACATATGCGTCTTCACAGTTCTTTCACGCATATCGCGCGCAGCACGCCGACAATTGCGGATCGCCCGCCAGCGGAACCCACTGACGGACGAGATCGGAGTCGCACCCGGCCGACCGCCAGAGCCACGAACTCAGCGGCCCAACGCGGCCTTGAGATCGCGGTTCTGGAAATGATCGTGCAGCAGGCAGTAGCCGCCGAACACGGCGAGCCACACCAGACCGGCGATCGCGGAGCCGATCGTGTCCGAGGCGAGGAACAGCGTCACATAGATGAACACGAAGAACACGATCGCAATGGTGTTCGTCACCTTGTAGGCCGGCATCACGAAGCCGTCGGGGATGAAATCGGCCGAACGGCGGTAGCGCCGATGCGCGACCATCGTCAGAATGTAGATGAAGATGATCACCGCGGACGAGGCGGACGAGAACAGCACGAACGCGCTCGACACCTGCGGGAACGCGTTGATCACCGGCGACAGCAGCACCAGCGCGGCCGACACGAGGATCGCACGCGCCGGCACGCGACGCTTCGAGACGACGCCTACCTTCTGGAACGCCGGCGACTCCGACTCGATCGCCAGCTGGTAGAGGTGACGGCCGGCCGAGTACAGCAGCGAGTTCAACGACGACGACGCGGCCGTGATCACCACGAAGAACACCAGCGCGGACGCCCAGTTCAATCCCGCGTACTGGAACACCATGATGAACGGGGAGGCGAACGAGCCGTCCTTGTTCGGTTTGAACGTGGTCCACGGCACGATGCACATGATCGCCACCAGCGCGCCCACGTAGAAGATCAGGATGCGCATGATGATCTCGTTGATCGCCTTCGGCAGCACCTTGCGCGGATTCTGCGTCTCCGACACCGTCACGCCGACGAATTCGATCGCCTCATACGCGAAGAACACCATCTGGAAGCTCATCAGGAACGCCAGCCAGCCGTTCGGCGCGATCGAGAAGTTCGTGAACAGGTTGTCGAGACCCGCATGACCGGCGGGCGACGGCGCGCTCTGGCCGACGATCTGCACGGAGTCGTAATGGTAGCCGATCACGACCATGACCACGGCGGTGACGATCATCGCGCAGATCAGTGTGATCTTGATCATTGAGAACCAGAACTCGGCCTCGCCGAACGCCTTGACGGCGATCAGGTTGATGGTGGCGAGCACGACGAGGAACGCCAGCTCGATCAGCCATTTCCACGCGCTCAGGTCGATGCCGAACGTGTTGAAGAACGTGATGAAATACGTCGAGACGGCCGTGATCTCGGTCATGCCGATGAGCACGAGCACGATCCAGTACGACCATCCGGCGAACTTGCCCCAGCCGTTGCCGAGGTAGCGGGTGATGAAGTTGATGAACGTGTGCTGGCTCGGATCGCGGTACATCATCTCGCCGATCGCGCGCATCAGCATGAACATCACCAGTCCGACGCCGATGTACACGAACACGATGCTCGGTCCGGTCAGGGCGATCGACTTGCCGGAGCCGAGGAACAGGCCGGTGCCGATCGTGCCGCCAATGGCGATGAACTGGACGTGGCGATTGTTGAGGCCGCGATCCATCTCATTGTTCGCATCGAGGCTCTCGACGGATTTCAGGGTCGCACCGTCCGCGCCTGCGCTCGTGCCACCTACGCCGTTCATGCCGCCCGAACGCGTGTTCGCATCGCTCATACAGCCGACCTCACTTCTCGATTCGCGTGTTCAATGCAGGTTCAAACTGTAGCACCGGACCGGACGAAGAAGTTCATTCAGTTCAATTATCATGTAACGCCTCTGTGAACTTTGCACATCCGAGTTCAATTTTTCTCTTGCGCTTTGCGACTCAAAATTGAACTTTGTTGTTCCAGCGGGGCCGCGTGGGGGCGGCGGTCCGCTATTGTGGACACGCTCCGGGCCGAGCCGTCAATGGACAGTCCAGTGGACTGTCCATAGGCGAGGGGAGCAGCTATGCTGCGACGATTGCGCGCAGCGCAATGGGCCAAGTCTTTACGGTCCGCAACAGCGGACCGCCGCCCTCACGCTCCGTTTCGGCATTCCGTTACGTTTCAGCGTATATTTCGCGATTCCGATTCTTCCGCTTCTTTCGTAACGTTTGCATGAACGAGGAGGGCAGGGCGGTTTGCCGTGCCGGACCGTAGGCTTGGCCGAGCGGCCTTGAGCGTGTCCGGCATGGCAAACCGCCCTGCCCTCCGGACCCAGCATTACTTACTACTACGCTATTCGATGCTTTTCAGCGAGACGGCGGGGTCGATGCGGTCTAGGACTGGGTTGGTGAGGAGCTGGACCAGTAGTGCGAAGGCGAGGGTCACTGCGGCGGCGATCAGATAGCTCGCGGGATGCACGTGGACCTCGAAGTACATGCCGGGCATGTTGAGGGCTGCGGTCAGCAGACCTCCGACCCAGCGCCCCAGAGGCAGTCCGACCACGATGCCAACGAGGGTCAGGATCATCATCTCCTTGTTCACGTACGTGTGCACTTCGCGATCGTAGAAGCCGAGCACCTTGAGCGTGGCCATCTCGCGCACGCGTTCGGACACGTTGGTGTTGGCGAGCGTGAACAGCACGACCAGCGCGAGTCCGCCTGCGAGCCCGACGATCAGGGCGACGACCGCGGCCATGAGCTTGAACTCGAAGCTCCGCTCGAGCTTGGCGTTGCTGACGGCGCTCAGCACCTTCGCGTCGCGGCCGAGCTTGGCGGCATAGTCGATCTGGTCGTCGTCCGAATCCTTCAGGTTCGCGTAGATCGCATTCAGTTCGACGCCGTCGGAGACCGTGTCGGACGCGTCGTCCCCGGCGTCCGCGCCGAACAGCTGCTTGTAATAGGCGGTGGTCATGTACAGGTCGGAACCGATCACGGACTCGCTGACGGCGTAGACGCGCGCCTTGGCGCGTTCGGAATCGCCGTTGCGCAGGGTGATTTCGTCACCGGCCTTGACGCCGAGCGAGGCCGCGGCGGATCGCGAAACGATCACGCCGGAGCCGGTGAAGGTCGGCGAAGCGGCGGCCCCGGTACCGGCGGTATCGCCCAGCTTGATCTCATCACCAGTGTGGTAGTCCCCCATCGTGCCGTCGGCGACGACACGCAGATCGGCGATCCGTCCCAAGTCGCCGGCGGCCGGCACGGCGACGAGCTGGACGGTGGTCGACTCGTCGGCGGCGTTGGTCATCTCGCCGTTGTCGATGCGTGCGGGCGTCATCGCGCCGTCGAGTTTGCCGTCGCCGCGCAGTCGCTGCTCGACGGCGGCGAGATCGTCGTGATCGGTGACGACCATCAGGTCGTAGCGGTAGATGTCCTGATACTGGCGCGCCGGGATCGCGTCGACGCTGTCGTTGATCGCGAGGCCGCACACGATCAGCGCGGTGCAGCCGGCCACGCCGCCGACCGTCATGATCAAGCGCGATTTGAATCGCATGATGTTGCGCACGGTCACCTTGTTGAGGAATCCCATGCGACGCCACACCGGGCGCACGCGTTCGAGCAGGACGCGCGTGCCGGCCTTCGGTGCCTTCGGACGCATCAGCGCGGCCGGCGTCTGGCGCAGTTCGCCCGCGCACGCGACGATGGTCGCGACGACGATGCCGACGACGAACAGGGCGATGCCGGCCGATCCGTACACCCAGTCGTATTCGAGACGCACGCCGGGCACCGTGTACAGGCCCTGCAACACGACAAGCAGGAACGCGGGAATCCCGATGAAACCGGCGACGAGTCCCAGTCCGCCGCCGATCAGGCAGGCGAGCGCGGCGAACAGCACGTAGCGGGCGGCGATCGCGGCCGGCCCGTAACCGAGGCCGACGTAGGTGCCGATCAGGCCGCGCTCCTCCTCGACCATGCGGGTCATCGCGGTCAGGCTCATCAGCACGGCGACGGTCAGGAACACGACCGGGAACGCGCGGCCGATCGATTCGATCGAGCTCACGTCGGATTTGAGCTGGCTGAACCCGCCGATCGCGGAACGTGTGCTCACATACCAGCGTGCCTGCGCGATCTTGTCGGGCACCTGCGCACGCTGCTGGTCCAGTTGCGCTTGCATTTGCGCCTGCACTTCGGCAGGCTGCAGACTCGCCTTGGCTCGGGCGTCGTCGATCTTCCGCTGGGCCTCGTCGATGAGCTGCTGACGGCGCGCCTTCTGGCGTTGCGACTGGATCTGCTCGGTGATGCGGTCGACGACGGCTCTGACGGTCCGATCGTAGCGGTCGGAGAACGTGTCCTCGGTCTTGGCGCCGCTCACGGTGAGGCTGATCGAGGTGTAGACGTCGCCGGTCACGCCGTCGGAGGGCGCGAAGAACGCGTAGTCGGAGGCGGCGTTGTTGCGGAACGCCTCGCTGCTGATGCCGTCCGGGTTGCTCAGGTCCGCGAGGTCGAGCACCTGCCCGGTGATGGTGAGCTGCGTGGGGAATGAGGGCGAATCGTCAGCGGAATCCGTGTTGGCATCATCCGTGGCGACCGGGGTGACGGTGAGTTTGTCGCCGATCCTGTAGCCGCTGTCCTTGAGGAACTTGCGGGTGACGGCCACCTCGCCGGCCCTTGTGGGCATGCGGCCGGATTCAAGATATGGTCGGTCGAGAGCCGCGGCATCGCCCGAGCCGCCGCCGGCGCCGCCGCCCGCGATCTCGTTGATCGTCACGGTCTTCTCGGCGCCGTCGATCGGCACCTTGACGGCCTGGCTGCGCATGCCCTGCACGGTTTCGACGCCGTCGACCGCGCGCAGGGCGTCGACGTCGTCGGACGTCAGCCCGAGCGTGGAGACCACCTGGATGTCACGCAGACCCTGCGCATCGTAGAACCGGTCGGCGCCGCGGAACATGTCGCGGCATCCCGCGTAGATGCCGGTGAGCACGGCCACGCCGAGCAGCGAGATCACCGCGATCGACACGAATCGCTTCCACGAGCGCAGCCAGCAGCGCAGCATGTCCTTGACGAACGCGCGTCCGGTCATCACACGCCTCCTCTCACCATTCGATGTCGGCGATGGGCGTCGGATGCTCGTTGACCTCGGCGGCGGTCACGCGGCCCGAACGGAAGTGGATCACCTTGTGCGCCATCGGGGCGAGCGCCGAGTTGTGGGTGATGATCATCACGGTCATCCCCTGCTCGCGGCAGATGTCCTGCAGCAGGGTGAGCACCTCCTTGCCGGTCTCGTAGTCGAGCGCGCCGGTCGGCTCGTCGCACAGCAGCAGCTTCGGCTTCTTCGCGATCGCGCGGGCGATCGACACGCGCTGCTGCTCGCCGCCGGACAGCTGCGCGGGGAAGTTGTCAAGCCGCTCCCCCAGCCCGACCTTGCGCAGCGTGTCGGCCGGGTCGAAATGGTCCGGGCAGATCTGCGACGCCAGTTCGACGTTCTCCAGAGCGGTCAGATTGGGCACGAGATTGTAGAACTGGAACACGAATCCGATGTCGTTGCGACGGTAGGTGATGAGGTCGCGTTTCCTGAGGTCCGTGATGTCGCGGCCGCCGACGACCACGCGACCGGAGGTGGCGGTGTCCATGCCGCCCAGAATGTTCAGGGCCGTGGTCTTGCCAGCGCCCGACTGGCCGAGGATCACGGTCAGCTCGCCCGGATCGGCGGTGAAGCTTGCGCCGTCGAGCGCCCGGATCGGCCGCCCGCCGCCCGTCGGATACTCCTTGACCACGTTGTCGAATTCGATGTACGCCATGTCGCTCACCTCCGCCGCAAACACCCGTCCGCTCATACACGCACGGCCCGGACTTCGAGTTGATGAATGCTATCATCAAGTAAAACAACACTGTGTCGGTTCCACAACCAACAGTCGAGTCGATAAATGTCGGACGCCGGTCATAACCATTCGATCCATGCCCGTCTAACTTTCCTCAGCCATCACATTCAGGCCCACACACCCGATACCATCCCGATTCCATTCAGCGAATGACCATAAAACATTGGATTTTCAACGTCTTCACCATCGGCCGCAGCAATATCAGTAACTTTCCCTAACTTTCCCGATGGAGGATAATGCATGTATGGAGAATCTGACGCTATTGGTGAATGAACTTGCCAAGCAACCAGCCGAAACCGAATGGCTGGAGTTCAAGCACAACAAGTACACCCCCGAAATGATCGGGGAAGATGTAAGCGCCTTGGCAAACGGTGCCGCTCTCGCCGGACACCCATTCGCTTACCTGATCTGGGGCGTCGATGACGCCACCCACGAGATACTCGGCACCGATAACGAGTGGCGCACCATGCACGTCAAGCAGCAGGAGATTGAGAACTAGGTGCGCACACAACTGTCAGGCAATACCGAACTGGATTTTCTACGCACCCAAATCGACGAGCAACGACATGTGCTTGTTCTCAAGATCAGCAGCGCCGTGAACCGTCCCGTGTCATTCAACAAGACAGAGTACATCCGAGTCGGCAGCTATACGAAAAAACTGCGGGACGTGCCATCGAAGCAAACAGCTCTATGGGATCGCCTACGCGCCAGCAGGTTCGAGAACGACATCGCCAAAAACAATCTAACCGCAACAGAGGTTCTGTCATCACTTGACGCCCAATCCTGTTTCGACCATCTCAATCGTCCCTATCCTTCAACCATGCAAGCGATTGTGGACTACTTTGAAGAGGAGGGGATCGTCATCAGACAGGACGATGGAAGGTATTCCATCTCCAACATGGGCGCCCTTCTTTTCGCCAAACACCTCACCGATTTCCCACGGCTGAATCGTAAGACTGTCAGGATCATCCGGTACGACGGCGATAACCGCATGGGCTCAAGCAAGGAAGAGGAATACACCACCGGCTACGCCGTTGATTTCGACGGACTTATCAAACTGATCAGTGCCATGACACCCTCCCGTGAGATAGTCGGCAAGTCATTGAGGGAGGAGCATGGGAACTACCCCGAACTGGCCATTCGAGAAGCTGTGGCCAACGCCCTCATCCATCAGGATTTCACCGTGACCGGAGCGGGTCCGATGGTCGAGATCTTCGACCATCGCATGGAGATCACCAATCCCGGCACGCTCATGGTCGACCAAATGCGAATCATCGACGCGCCGCCACGCTCTCGCAATGAGGACACCGCCGCATTCATGCGCCGAATGAAAATCTGCGAAGAGCTCGGTACCGGCTGGGACAAAATCGCCATGTCCTGCGAACTCATGGAGCTACCTTCACCGAGGATCCGAGGATATGACACAGGAACACGCGTTACGCTTTACTCGGAGCGCCCGTTCAACAGCATCTCCATGGACGACAGGGAATGGGCTTGCTATATGCACGCCTGCCTTCGCTATATCAATGAAGACGCTGGATCAGCATATATGACCAACAGCAGTCTTCGACATCGATTCGGTCTCGGACAGCAATCACAGCCAGTGATTTCCAAACTCATCAAACGCACTATGGAGAGAACCCTCATCAAACCTTTGGATCCGAAGACAGCGCCTCGCTACATGCAATACATCCCCATATGGGCATGATCAGGCGCACGGCCACATGCCGCAACTTTCCCGAGCTCCTCCAAATGAGCCGACGCTCGCGTGACAACGAGCCGGGAAACGCAGGAACGGCAACGTCAGTCGCACTCGCCATTCCATGGAAATCAACTTTCCTCAACTTTCCGGAATTGAACTATCGAGCAGAAAGGCAACATCATGGGCAAAGAAGCCAAAGAGGCCAAAGGTCTGACGGAAAGCCGACGGACGCGCTATACCCGAGCCGCGATGCAGGACGCACTCATCGAGCTGCTCCGCGATCAGGCGCTCGGTGACATCACCGTCAAAGCCTTGTGCGAACGGGCGGACGTGAACCGATCCACGTTCTACGCCCACTACTCCAGCATCGAAGAGCTGCTGCACGATATCGAGGACGACACCATGGCATGGGTCACGGCCGCGCTCGACCAGCTCATGAAGCAACCGGACCCGGCAGGCATCGAACACATCATCGAACGCGTGTGCCGATACATCGCCGACAATCGCAATCATCTGCAAGTGCTGATGAGTCCGAAGGCGGACGTCGGATTCCAACAGCAACTGCTCGAACTGATTTACGGCAGACAATCAATGGTCGAGCGGATGCAGACCGGCGCCGCCACACCGCAGGAGGCGCAGATGCGCATGCGGTTCGCCGTCTCCGGCAGTATCGGTCTCATCCAACACTGGCTCGCAACCGATCTCGCCGCCACCCCGGAATCCGTGGCGCACATCATTTTCACGATGTCCATTCCCGCCAATATGGCCGGGCAACGGACAGGTGAACCGGAACAGCCTGGCTCCGACACTGCCTGCGAACGCCGGACAAGCGCGTGACGGGGCGAAACGGACTGTCACACAACTTATCCGTCATCGCAGATGCCTCATACACAAACACTTCCGCAAACGACTACGACTCTGGCTGTGAAACGCGTCACACAGTATGACAGCCGTACAATACTGCTGTCCATGATGCCGCATCGCACGGATGCACCAGCACCCGCCCAATCCCAGACGGTATCGCACAATAACACGAGAGAAAAGAGAATATCCATGAGCGCTGCAAACGCGCCACAGCCCAACAAGCCGCGCGAGACCGACGACGTGCCGGTGCCGGCGACGCTGCGCAAGTCGCTGAAGAACCGCCATATCCAGCTGATCGCGCTGGGCGGCGCGATCGGCACGGGCCTGTTCTACGGCTCGAGCGAGTCGATCGCGCTGGCCGGCCCTGCGATCCTGCTCGCCTACCTGATCGGCGGCCTCGCGATCTTCATGATCGTGCGCGCGCTGTCCGAAATGAGCGTCGAGGACCCGAAGGCGGGCGCGTTCAGCTACTACGCGACGCGATACTGGTCCAAGCGCGCCGGATTCATCTCCGGCTGGAACTACTGGTTCAACTACATCCTCGTCTCCATGGTGGAGCTCGCGGTGGTGGGCTCGTTCGTCAACTACTGGTTCCCGGCGATTCCGACGTGGGTGTCGGCGGCCGTGTTCCTCGTCGTGATCTGCGCGGCGAACCTGCTGGGCGTCTCCAAGTTCGGCGAGTTCGAGTTCTGGTTCGCCATCATCAAGATCGTCGCCGTGATCGCGATGATCATCGGCGGCCTCGCCGTGATCGTCTTCGCCTTGCCGACCGATTCGGGCGTCAAGGCGAGCTTCGCGAACTGGTTCACCGTGGGCGATGGATTCCTGCCGAACGGCCTGATGGGACGCGCGTCCGACGGCTCGTGGACGGGCCTGCTGATGGCGCTCGTCGTCGTGATGTTCAGCTTCGGCGGCACCGAACTCATCGGCATCACCGCCGGCGAGACCGAGGATCCGAAGACCACGATCCCGCGCGCCACCAATGACATCATCTGGCGTATCCTCGTGTTCTACATCGGCGCGCTGGGCGTGATCATGGCGGTCGTGCCGTGGAACACGATCGACGGCAAGTCGAGCCCGTTCGTGCAGATCTTCGACTCGGTGGGCGTGCACGCGGCCGCCGGTATCTTGAACTTCGTGTGCCTCACCGCCGTGATAAGCGTGTACAACTCCGGCCTGTACGCCAACTCGCGCATGCTGTACTCGCTGGCCAAGCAGGGCAACGCCCCCGCGTTCCTCGGCCGCTTGAACGCGCATGGCGTGCCGGTGGCGGGCGTGCTCACGTCGGCCGTGATCACCGCGTTCGCCGTGGTGGTCGTGTTCGTATGGCCCGATTTCGCGTTCAACTATCTGATGTCGATCGCCACGATCGCGGGCATCATCAACTGGACGATGATCATGATCACCGAGATGAAGTTCCGTCGCGTGGTGGCGGCCGGCGGCGCACCCGAGGACACCGATCTGGCCGGGCTCTCGGGTCAGGAGGCGCTCGACGCGATCCACTTCAAGCTGCCGTTCGCGCGCGTCACCCCGTGGGTTGTGCTTGCGTTCCTCGCGCTCGTCGTGGTGCTCATGTGCTTCTCCGCCAGCTATCGCGTGGCCGTGATCGCCGGCGTGATCTGGCTGGCGATCCTGTTCGTCGCCTATCAGGTGAGCAATAGGAAATAACGCGTAACAGCGAATCAGTCGAACAGCTCGTCGACACCGACCAGCCGAACATCGGATTCGGATGACGCGGCGTCGTCGAGCAACGGTTGCGTGAAACCGCCAAGCGAGAACAGCACATACGTGCGACGGTCAATCCCCGTGCGCGAGGCGCGGTCGCGCAACAGGTTCAGCACCGAGCGATCCACCGGAGTATTACGGAACTTGCACTCACCCATGATCGCCGCCGCCCCCGATCCATCGACTGCCATCACGTCTATCTCATCACGCCGGTCCCACCAACGCCCGACCTCGCGCGCGTGGAACGGCAGACGCCCGGCTATGCTCTCGCGCCACACCCACTCACGACATAGCGCTTCGAACGGCTTGCCCGCGAAATCATGCAGCACCGGCCCGACATGCCGTTCGTACACGCCGTCCACATCGCCCCGCTCCAGTTCCGAGCGGTAGGGAAACACGAACGAATACCAGAATCGGAAGAAGTTGTCGCTCAACTGGTATAGGCCCCGAGCACCCTTCGCCCGCTCCTTGAGTTTCGCGGTGACCGGGAACTCGCGCTCCACGATGCCGAGTTCCATGAGATTGGCGAGATAGGACGAGACCGTAGCATTTGTCATCATCGCGTGTGTGGCGATTTCGTTCAGCGAGGTGGCGCCAAGCGCGATGGCCCGTATCACACTGTTGTATTTCGCCGTCTCCCGCAGCTCCTCATGCAGCAAGAACTCGACTTCGCTGTACAGCGGGGAGATGCGCCGCAGGATGTGGCGCTTGATGTTCGCCTCTATGGACTCGTCCGGGTCGAACTCCTCAAGGTACCGGGGGATGCCGCCCAACATCGCGTATGCGAGCACCTTGTCCTCACCGCCGTAGTCGGGGAAGAACCGCACTGCATCCCAATATGGCAGAGGCAGCATCTTCAGAATGCCGGTCGCCCGACCATACAACGGCGACTTCTCTCCCAACAGCTCCTTCTCGATGAAGCTCATAGCGCTGCCGCAGATGACGATCATCAGATTCGCATTGTGCAACGTGTGATCCCAGAGATTCTGCAGTACCGACGGCAGTGACGGATCAGACTTGACCAAGTACGGGAATTCATCGAACACGACCAGTCTTCGCGCGCCGCCCCTCGGCTCGGGCAATCGTGCCAACTCGTTCAACGCGCTCTCCCAGGAGGGGTAACGGCTGAGGTAGTCCCGACCGGGGGCGCCGGCCTCGAACATCAGGCGGGAGAACGATTCCAGCTGCTCCTCCTTGGTGGCGTTCTGGGCCGCGAAAAACAGCGTTTCCTTGCCGTGCGAGAAATGACTGAGGGTCTCGGTTTTTCCCACGCGCCTCCGACCGTATACGAACACCAGCTGCGCCTTGCGCGCGGCGAAACATTCCTCAAGTTGATTCAGATCGTCTTCACGCCCGATGAATGCCATGACGCCTCCCTTGCTGTTCGCGGCCCTTGCCTCCGTCACTGCGTCGTCGGATAGCTTATTGCATCACGATTTATTGTATCACGATTATAATAATTAAGATAAGATAATGTCTACGCTGCAGCGAATCGTTCTCATTAAGAAAAGTGTGAGCCGATCGCACGGGATCGCCCACGATCGCCCATAGACGAAAATCCCCGAAACCAGCGGAAGGAAGCTGATTTCGGGGATTATTCATGTTCGATTGACGCAGCGTCAACCCTCACACGTTTGTTAGTGAGAACGATTCGCTGTACGCCTTAGATCGCTCACTGCACCTGAGCGCGGGCGATCTTGCCGGTGAAGGAGTTGGCCTCGTCGGCATCCTTGACGCCGTCCTTGTTCCAGGAGAACATGGCGCGCAGCTTCGGGCCGACGGTCTCGATGCGCTCGTTGGAGTACTTCTCCTGCAGCTCCTTGAAGTGCGGGGCGCCGGCATCCTGATCGTCGATGAACTCCTTGGCGAAGGAGCCGTCCTGGATGCGGCCGAGGTGGTACTCCATGCGCTTGCGGCAGTCCTCGTTGATGACGGTGTTGGTGTAGTCACCGTACTGGGCGGTGTCGGAGCAGGACCAACGGGCCTTGTTCAGGCCGCCCTCGTTCATCAGGTCGACGAGCATCTTGAGCTCGTGGCACACCTCGAAGTAGGCGATCTCCGGCTGGTAGCCGGCGTCGGTGAGGACCTCGAAGCCCATCTCGACGAGCTTGTTGACGCCGCCCATGAGCACGTTCTGCTCGCCGAAGAGATCGGTCTCGGTCTCCTCCTTGAACGTGGTCTTGATGGCGCCGGCGCGCAGAGCGCCGAGGGCCTTGGCGTAGGCCAGGGTCAGCGCCCAGCCGTCGCCGCGCGGATCCTGCTCGACGGCCACGACGACCGGGACGCCACGGCCGGCGGCATACTCACGACGCACGATGTGGCCCGGGCCCTTCGGCGCGACCATGAAGACCGGGTGATCCTCGCTCGGCTTGATGTAACCGTAGTGGATGTTGAAGCCATGGGCGAACGCGACGGCCGCGCCCGGCTTGATGTTGGGCTCGATGTCGTTGGCCCAGATCGTACGCTGGTACTGGTCGGGGGCGAGGATCATGATCACGTCGGCCTCGGCGGCGGCCTCCGGAACGGACTTGACCTCAAGGCCCTGCTCCTTCGCGAAGTCGACGGACTTGGAGGTCGGACGCAGGCCGACGACCACGTCGACACCGGAATCGCGCAGGTTCAGCGCGTGGGCGTGGCCCTGGGAGCCGTAGCCGATGATCGCGACCTTCTTGCCTTCGAGCACGGAGAGATCGCCGTCGTTTTCATACCAGATCTGTGCAGCCATGTAGCACTCCTTTAACTTGCGTACCTTCCGCGACATACGGTTCGCGCGGTCGGCACACGGTGTTGTTGTGGTTGCGCATGTAGCGCATGTGGCGTTCGTCCGTGTCCGCCGGATTGCCGGTCGATGTTCCGGTGTTCCGGCCGCGGGGTCGGGGCGATGCCAGGCGTTGAGGATTGTGTCCTCGAAACTGGGCTCCATCCTACCGACACGCGCCCCGCCGGCACGTTTGCGTCCACAAGGTGGGCCAAATCACGACTTTGTGAACCATATCGTGGACGCATCTATATGGAACGAAGACACCATGACACATTCCGGGGTCAGTCACTAATCCCGAGGGATTCAACGCCAAGAATGGCCGTATCCGCGCTGAGTCCCACCAATCCGCGCGCGAATACGTGGGACTCAGCACAGTTCCGGCCGATTTCGTCCTCGAATCCCCGGAATCAAGATAGGCACGCCACTTCCGCACATCCATACGCCCACGCATCCGCATTACATATGGAGCCCATATACGACAAGGCCGCCAAACCGATAGAGATCGGAATGGCGGTCTTTGGTCATACGACTTCAGTCGCGTTTAGGCGACGCTCATGCGGCCAAGCTGAGGGCCGCGCCGGGCTCACTGAACCTGGGTACGAGCGATCTTGCCGTTGAAGGACTCGGCCTCGTCCTGATCCTTGGCCGGGCCGTTGTTCCAAGAGAACATGGCGCGCAGCTTCGGGCCGACGGTCTCGAGGTGCGGGTGGGAGAACTCCTCCTGCAGCTTCTTGAACTTCGGAGCGCCAGCGGCCTGATCATCCATGAACTCCTTGGCGAAGGAGCCGTCCTGAATGCGCTTGAGCTGGTACTGCATGCGCTTCTTGGTCTCCTCGGTGATGACCGTGGAGGTGTAGTCGCCGTACTGGGCGGTGTCGGAGCAGGACCAACGGGCCTTGTTCAGACCACCCTCGTTGGCGAGGTCGACGAGCATCTTCAGCTCGTGGAAGACCTCGAAGTAGGCGATCTCCGGCTGGTAGCCAGCCTCGGTCAGCACATCGAAGCCCATGTCGCACAGGTGGTTGATGCCGCCCATGAGGACGTCCTGCTCGCCGAACAGATCGGTCTCGGTCTCCTCGGTGAAGGTCGTCTTGATGGCGCCGGCGCGCAGAGCGCCGAGAGCCTTGGCGTAGGCGAGGCACAGCGGCCAGGTCTTGCCATCCGGGTCCTGCTCGACGGCCACGACGACCGGGACGCCACGGCCGGCGGCGTACTCACGACGCACGATGTGGCCCGGGCCCTTCGGGGCAACCATGAAGACCGGGTGATCCTCGGACGGCTTGATGTAACCGTAGTGAATGTTGAAGCCATGGGCGAAGGCCAGAGCGGCGCCCGGCTTCAGGTTCGGCTCAACGTCCTTCTTGTAGACGGCGGCCTGGTACTGATCCGGCAGAAGGATCATGACGACGTCAGCCTCGGCGACGGCCTCCGGAACGGACTTGACCTCAAGGCCCTGCTCCTTGGCGAACTCGACGGACTTGGAGGTCGGACGCAGGCCGACGACCACGTCGACACCGGAGTCACGAAGGTTCAGCGCGTGGGCGTGGCCCTGGGAGCCGTAGCCCAGAATGGCGACCTTCTTGCCATCAAACACGGACAGATCGGCGTCCTTCTCGTACCAGATAGTTGCTGCCATGATTGGCACTCCTTTATGTTGTTCGGTATGCCGAACGAAAACTGCACGCCCGGCAATCGGTGAGATTGCTGACGGCCTTCGGCGAGAAAGGATTGTGTCCCTTGACGTTGAAAGTCATCGATCACTGGGTCTTATTTCTAGTCGCCCGGTGACTGACGCGGTCCCCCGCGTCCAAATATTGAGTTGTGATTTTCAGTTATGAAATCTTGGCGGACTACAGCTGGAATGTTGGGCTTCAGCCGTAGTCGATAGCCCCCTTGGCTCCCCTTGTCAGGGGAGCTGGCCCGCGAAGCGGGACTGAGGGGTAGTCTCTCCCCCACCCGCTTCGCGGGAGCCCCCTCGTCAGAGGGGGCCGAGCAAGGATGTCACTTGGTGAAATCGATGTCCGGGCGGCGCCGTGAAGCTGACAGTCCAGTGGACTGTCAGTAGGCGACGCCTGAGCGAGGCGACAGCCAAGCGAAGGCAGGAACCTGCCGTCGATTTCACTTGGTGAAATCGACGTCCTTCGTCTCCCTGCAGGTCAGCACCGCGACGAGGCAGCACACGGCCATCACGCCGAGGTAGATGCCCACGGAGTGCACGCCCCAGTGGGAGGACAGCCAAGTGGCGATGGTCGGCACGAAGGCCGCACCGACGATGGCGGCGAGGTTGTAGCCGATGCCGGAGCCGGAGTAACGCACGTTGGCGTCGAACAGCTCGGGCAGGAACGCGCCGATCGGGCCGAAGGCGGTGCCCATCAGGGCGAAGCCGACGCACAGGAACACCATGTTCGCGAAGAAGTTGCGCTGGCCGACGATCTGGCCGTTGAGCAGGAACGGGAACAGGGCGGCGAACACGACGAGGGCGCAGGAGGAGAAGGTGATCACGCGCTTGCGGCCGAGCTTATCGGCGTTGACGCAGGAGATCACGATGAACAGGGCGAACACGCAGATGGCGATCATCAGCATGAGCAGGTACTCCTGGTTGGTGAAGCCGAGGCCACCGCCGCCCTCGCCCTGCTCCTTGGTGCCCCATGCAAGGGACCAAGTGGCGAGCGTGTAGAACAGCGTGTAGGTAACGGCCACAAGGAAGGTGGCCTGAAGGACCTGCTTCCAGGACTTCCTGAAGACCTCGGTGAGCGGGGACTTGACGACCTTCTTCTGTTCCTGGGCCATGCGGAAGATCGGGGTCTCCTCCATGTGGACTCGGACGACGAGGCCGACGATCACGAGGATCGCGGACAGCAGGAACGGCACGCGCCAGCCCCAGGCGAGCATCGCGTCGGAGTCGTTGAAGGATTCGAGGATGAAGTAGGTGCCGTTGGACAGGAAGAATCCGATCGGAGCGCCGAGCTCCGGGAAGGAGCCGTACAGGGCGCGCTTGTCCTCAGGCGCGTTCTCGGTGGCGACCAGCGCGGCGCCGGACCATTCGCCGCCGAGGCCGATGCCCTGGATGAAGCGCAGCAGGCACAGCACGGCGACCGCCGCGACGCCCCACTGGTCGTAGGTCGGCAGGCAGCCGATGAGGAAGGTGCCGATACCCATCGTCATCAGGGAGACGACCAGCGTCGTCTTGCGGCCCATGCGGTCGCCGAAGTGGCCGAACACCAGCGAGCCGAGCGGGCGGGCGATGAACGCGATGGCGAAGGTCAGCAGGCTCATCAGCAGGGCGACGGTCGGGTTGTCCTTCGCCGAGAAGAAGATGTGCGGGAAGTAATTGGCCGCTGCGGTGCCGTAAGCGTAGAAGTCGTAGAATTCGATGGCCGTGCCGACCATGGATGCTGCGATCACGGTCTTGACCGAATCGCGGGCCAGGCTCTTCGCCTTGCCTGCTGCGGTCGTGTCGACTGAAGTCATGAGAGGAATCCCTTCCAATCTCGTTTGGTTCTTGTCTGTTCTCTTCCGGGAATGCTTGCCATTGGATCGCCCCGATACCGTAGACCCGGCGCCTTGTGGGCTGTGGGCCGCGGACCTTGAAAGGACGCACAATGAAAAAGCCCCGCTATCTTGCGCAGGGCTTCAAACGTGATCGATGCTTGCCGCCCTGCCTTCGCCAGCGGGGCTCAAGCTCATCAAGCCGAAATCAGTCCGCCAGCGAAGACGGGATAATAATTCGTGCGGACAGCAGAGCGACGTTAACGACGGTCAGAACCAGTTCGCTAACGGTGTTGAGGGCAGTGTATCCAGTCATCGCGGCGGCCTCCTTTCGGTCTCGAAGTATGTCATCAAGCGGCTTGTCTTGGCTTTCCGCTCGATCTGGACACAGAACATAGGCGCGCGTAATGTGACAAACCAGCGGGGGTTCACTATGTGAACAGCGTCACTGTTCGTAATACGGCGGACACGGGAAACAGGTGTTCGGGCGTCGGGCGTCTATCGGGTCTTGAAGTAGTGGAAGAGCTGGGATTCGCGGATGGTGAGTGCCGTGAGCAGGGCGGCGACGAGCGCGCCGGCGAGCAGGGCGATCGGCGTGCGGATGGCGGTCTGGAACACGGCCAGCGGATCGGAGGTGACCATGCGCGCGCAGTATGCGCCGATCAGGCTAATGGAGACGATGGTGCCGGCCCCGGACCAGACGAGGGTCTCGACGCCGACGCCGAAGAGCTGCGCGCCCTTGGACTGTCCCGAATGCAGGGCCCCGGCGTATTCGAGCCGGCGTCGACGCACCGCGATCACGCCCATGAGCAGGCCGATCGCGAGACCGGCGTAGGGCATGCTGCGCGTGGGGCGGTTCGCATAGGAGGCCTGCGCGTCGTAGTGGGAGTCGAAGCCCTTGTTGAGCGCTGTCACGCCGGCCGAGCCCGGGGACGCGCCGGCGACGTCGGGTACGCGCGCCACGGACAGCAGCAGCGTGTCGAGCGCGCTGTCGGCGGGCCATTGCTTGGCCCAGCATTCCTCGAACGTGCCGTCCGACGGCGATACGGGCGTGACGATCGCGTACGCGAAGCGGGTGTCGCGTCCGTCGTTGGGCCAGTCGAACACGCCCGCGACATGCGTCGCGCCTTTGTCGGTGGGCAGCGGGGAGCCGGTGGTCAGTCCGAAGTCGCGGGCCATGGCGGTGGACACCCATACGCCGGATGCGTCCGCTCGGCGCGTGTGATCCGTGGCCGTGATCAGGCGGATCATGCCGGGGGTCGCCTCGTAGGAGGACACGTCACGGCCCGGGGTGGCCAGCGGGGTGACCTGCGGTCCCTGACGCATCGCGCCGGACACGGACGGCAGTCCCGACGAGGACGCGGATGAGGATGCGGGCGCGGCGAGGGCGTCGCATGCGGCTCCGTCGACAGGCGCGCCAACCACGGTCTTGACATCCGCGTATGCGCGGATGCGCGTGACCGCCTGCGATTCGAGCGTCTCGACCGATACGGCCTCGTAGCCGCCCAGCAGGCCGCCGGCCAGCAGCACCGCGATCGCCATCACGAGCGCGTGCGCCGTGCCCGCGCCCACGTTGCGCCATGCCTCGGAAAGCACCGCCCATAGCCTCATCGCGACTCCTCCCCCCGTGCGCCGGTCCCTACGGCGTCCACATCGGCCGTATCCGCATCGGCCATATCATCGTCGGCCGTATCGTCGGAGCGGGTGCCGGGCGCGTAGTCGGCCAGATCGATGATCCGTCCGCATGCGTCGCGCGTGTCCGGATCATGGGTGGCGACCAGCACGATCATGCCCCGGCCAGCGAGATTGCCCAGCACGTGGCTGACCGAGCGGGCCGTGCGCGTGTCGAGCTGGGCGGTCGGCTCGTCGACCAGCAGCATGTCCGGACGCGAGCACACCGCCCGGGCCAGCATCAGCCGCTGCGCCTCACCGCCCGACAGGTCGCTGAATCGACGGTCGGCCGCGTACCCCAGATCGAACAGGCCCATCGCCTCCATGGCGAGCGGTTCGGCGTCGCGCCGACGCATGCCCTTGCACAGCAGCGGGAAGACCACATGGTCCAGAGCCGTTCGTCCGGCCACTCCGTACGGGTTCTGGAACACCCAGCCGATACGGTCGATCCCGTGGCGTTCCACGCTTCCGGCGTACGGCTTCTGCCATCCTGCGAGGATCGACAACAGTGTCGATTTGCCGCATCCGCTCGGTCCGCATACCGCAACCGTCTGGCCGGGCCGCACCGTGAAGTCAAGCCCTTCGAACAGCAGGTCGGTGCCCGCGAACCGGTGCGCCAGTCCGTGCACCGACACGTAGCGATCGCCGCCGTCGGCATCGTCGATGCCGTGCGACCGCACCGCCGCGTCCATGGATTCGCCCGTTGTCGTCACCATCCCTGCCGCCTTTACCGCCCGCATGACAGGCCGTCAAGCGCGCGTCCGATGGTCACGCGCGTGATCGAGGAGGGGTTGATCGAGGCGCCCGATACGTCCGTGGGGCTTACGAGGCTCGCGCCCAGTTCGCCGCCGATGATCGTCACCTTGATCGGATCATCCGATCCACGGCCGCCGCTCGTCCCCTTGGATGAGGTGGGCACGATGCATCCGGACTGTCCGTCGATACCGAACACGGCTCCAGAGGGCACGCGCAGCACACGGATCGGCTCGGGCAGGGTCACGGTCGCGTCGAATCCCGTCGACCGCGCATCCTTCGGCATGCCGGTGAATTCCGGAGTCGCGGCGACCTTCGCACAGAACCCGGCATCGGTCACTTCGGTGGCGCCGGCCGGCAGGGTGCCGCTCTGGCCCAGGACCGTGATCGTACGGTCCCGATCGGAGGGCTGGCCGTTCTTGATGGCGAGTTTGACGATGGTGCCGCCGATCGAACCGACCGAGCTGCCGGCCGTGACCGAGAGCCCCTGAGACGCGGTCCACGAGCCGACCGCAACCTGCGGTGACGGGATCCACAGGGTGTCGGCGAGGGCGAGCGAACCGTCGGACGTGTTGCCGTTGTCCTTCATCAGCTGGCTCACGCCCTGCACGGTGCGCCACGTGTACCTGTTCGAGCCGGGTGAGGACCGGTAGCCCAGACGGTTGAGCTCGTCGTTCAGCGCACGCACGTCGTCGCCTGTATCGTTCGCCTTGAGATCGCGGTACAGGGGGATGCGGTCGCCAGAGCCACGACCATGCGATCGTTGACCCGGTATGCGCGGCGCCCCGACGTCAGTCCTTCGCCCGACCAGTCGGTCGTCACCGTGCCGGTCGCGTTGCCGATCAGCTCCCGATCGGCGGACATCATCGGCACGACCGTGACCTGCTGGCCACCCGAATACTCCTGCACGCCCGCCGGCGCGCTTGTCGCCTCGCCACCGGCTCCCAGCAACGCCGGCGCGCGATCAGGCAGCCACAACGCGCACGCCCCCACCGTGAGCGCCGCCACCGTGATCACGGCCAACAACAGCCAGACCACCGGAACCGTACGGGCACGCGACCCCTTCGTCCGTTCCCGCTTGGACCGCAATCCCTGCTTTCCCCTCATGACTTCCCCCAACTCATATGCCGGATATCCGAGCCTAAGCCAGCTTCATCTTATATGCACAATTCATGTCGTACATGCCTAAAATGGATGTTCCAGCTTGTCATCGGGGTATGAGGCGAACACGCTGTTGGCCACCTCGCATCCGCGAACACCCGGGTCCTTGATATTGATGCTGAAGGCCTTGAGATCGCCCTCCGCCCGTTCGGCGGCATACTGCTTGGCGGTGTATTCCTTCGGAACAAGGTTATTGCGGTGAAGACAGTCCACGATCGCCTCGTTGACGTTGGCCGCAAGGTTCGGATTCCCCTGTTGCATACTGAACACTTCATTGACCGGACCGACATCCTTGAAGCATAGCTGTCTGTCCTGATCGAATTTCTGTATCTGCGATGGGGTTCCGTTGGCATAGTACGCCGCCTCTTCATATATGCCGTTGGGATATTTGTTAAGGATTATTTCCTTGTACCCCTTATCCAACAGGCATTGTTTGTAGTTCGTCCACGTTCTCTCATAGTCGGAAACCGAAACGCCACCGTTGGCCTTTGCACGCGTGAGAATCTCACGGGCCGAGTCCGTGGTCTCCGGATACGAGAGAATCTGGTCGATATAGGCATTGAGAGAATCAGCCTTCTTCTGCCCCGATCCGACCAACTCGTAATCTTCATCATGTTGATCCCCTGAATGGCCTTCATTATCCACGGCAGAGGAATCCGTACCTGTGGAGCTCGATCCGTCGGACTTTTCATGTGAACAACCCCCAACGGCAACCAACATCACAAACGCACAAACGGCCGCGAAAAACCGCGGCCATCCGGCACATATCTTAAACGAAGACATGATTAACCCTTATTAGATAACGAAGCAAGTAATAAAAGCAGAAGCAGATGCAATAATCCTTTTATGAACTTTCAGGAAAATCACCGCCCTCCGCGAGGAGTAAGCTGACTATCCTCAACTGAATCATATAGCTAAGGCTACGTCGCCTTAGCTTATCAGCTATGTTTATAGTAGCACAGCAAATTGAAAGAGGCAAATGTAACTACTCATTTTGTGTAGACTGTGCCTTGACGAACATTAGCAGACGCTTCAGTCTAGCCCAGACCTCATTCTTGGCTTCAGTGGCTATGCAACCCTATTAAAAAATCCAACAAGAAAGCATACTATATTCTTAACGGGATCGAAGCAATTGCCTTCCATTCGTCATTATATATGCCATATACACAGCTTCCACCAATACTTGATATATTAGCCTTTTGAAGCGATAAGCCATAGCCCGAAGAAAAAAAGCCATCCTGGGAGTGTTTTATAGCATCATGACCCTTGTCAATTTTGTTTGAACATTCAATATTCATATTACCGCTAAGAACAGAAACTCTGATATGATAAACACAACCCGGCAAAGAATGTTTTAGAATATTTGCATAACATTCACGAACAAATGAAACAACAACATATCCAATATATGAATTAAAGAAGCAAGTCCCCTCACAATCCCACGAGCCTTTATATCCAAGTCGTTTAAGCCTCGCGTCCTCATCTGCAATAAGCAATTTCAAATCATTCATATTCTTTATATCAGGAAAATCAACATCTCCATCAAGACAATCAAGAGCATATTTCATTCCCATCAATGCTTCACCCACATAACCGTTAACCTTTACTAGTTCAATACGCTCAACTTCGCTCGGAGTTTTCCTTATCAAACGTTGCAGCTCACGCGTAGCAAGCGACAAGGATCCACTCATACCATCATGTATAGTGACGGCAATTCGTCGCCTTCTAACATCCTCGGCTTTCTTTAAATTCAGCATTTTTTCTTCCTCTTGTCTTTTATTAGCAATATTTTTCCAACTTATTGACTTGCCCAATAAATAGGAGACAACAAAAAAGGAAGATAAGCTCGCCAAAGTCATGTAACTATACTGACCAATATTAAAATTAAGTGTAACAAAAAATTGACAAACAATAAGCGACAATAAAAGAAAGAAAGAAATAAAAGCCTTAAATTCATACGCAGCAATACCTAACAAAATTAAGATTCCCCAAATCTGTGAAGGGCCGCTATCCGAACTTTGACTTATAGAAAAGAAAATAGATGCGACAATTACTATAAAACAGCCAAACTTAGCATTCAATAATACACAAAAAATAGCAACAAGATGAACAACAGCAAATACGAGAGAACTAATGTTTCTAGGTGGATTATAATACCATTCAGCCACAGACCAAGATTCTGCCAAACCAACCAAAACAAAATATACTATAAATTATGACCTACGAGTTAGAATATTATATATAAAATTGAGGAATCTAAATAAGCACTGTCGCAATTTTTAATCCTCACCGTTAATCCACATCCAAAGCGCTTGAAAACGGTTCTTTGCACCTAACTTATTTTTGGCATTCTGCATATGCTTGCGTACCGTTGACACCGCTATATTCATCTTATGAGCAACTTCTTCATCCAACATTCCTTCGGAAGCATAATCCATCACTTCCATTTCCTTAAACGTCAAACTCTTTGCATTTCTCTGTCGCTCCTCCACAAGACGTTCGTGAGCATGACGAACCGTATCAAAACCTGCGCCGAGAACACCTGCGCAATTTATTGTATTAACACAATTAACCAAGTCAGCTTCACTATTCTTGCTACAAATGCCTTGAGCCCCACTGTTAGCGGCCTTAATAGCATATCGTTCCACAGGAAAAGCAGTCATAGCAAGGATCGGCATCACATCAATCTTCTCTCGAATTCGACGACAAAGCACTGGACCCTGCATTCCATTCAGCGACATATCAACAAGTAACATATCTGGGCGACTCTTGGACTCAAGGCATAGAGGCTCAGCATCTTCACCAGAAGTCACCATCCACTTAACACTCAGTTCATCGATCAGATCTGTTAATATTTCTCGTAACGAATGCAACGAACGCTCATCATTATCAACAATCCCTACGCTAAATGATTTTGCCATCTTCAATAAACCATCGCTTAGAATATAATATGACAGTAAACTATTATAACTCACTAAATGACTCTTAAAATTAGTACCTCCTCATTTCGACAGACTTATATGAAACAAACTAAAGCAGAGTTAACATCACCACAATTGAGCATATGGATCACTCTGGAGACCCATATGCCAATCATTAGCGGCAAAGCAGGCTCTGACCTTCGGATCCTGAATGTCGAACTGCGAATACTTTCCTGCCCCAATCTCACTCTTGAAAGTACTGATGCTGAAATCCATCGACACCGCACCGCTTCGCTTGAGGCAATCCGCAACACCTTCTGTCTGATCGGCGTATAGCGATGGATTACCTACCTGAGCGGTATACAAAGTATCGATGGCCATTATCTTCTTGCCATAGCATTCATGATAATCCTCGGCATATTTTTCCTCCTGCTTCTGAGTACCTACCATATGCGACGGCATTTCATACACCCCGTTGGGCCATTTGATCAGCTCAAACGGCTTGTAGCCACGAGATACCATGCAGGACTTGTAATCCGACCACGCCTTCTCGTAGTCGGATGCCGACAGTCCACCGTTCTTTTTCGCCCGCTCCAATACGGGCTTCTCGTCCTTGCTGGCCCACGTCAGCAACTGATCGATATAATCGTTCATATTGCCTGCAAGCTTCTGACCGGGGGCGGCAGACGTCACGCCGTCATTCCCACCGTTTGACCTACTGGACGATGCGCCATCCGCTTGCGGCTCACTCTTGCTGGCATTACTTGAAGGAGCACCGCAAGCAGATGCCAAACAGATGCAGGCAATGATCCCAACCACCTTCATTATCGGCCTGACATAAAACGCAGTATGCATCATTGCCTCCATCTGCATCAGCCTAGGCGACCAGCCTTAGCATCATCATTATAGTTGTAAGGAGAGCCCCATTTCTCGGCAATTGCCCTCCCACCAGGACCTGCTTCGACATAGCTAGCAAGCCCATCCTGAATTGCACGCGCATACACACGCACAGTATGCCGACTAGTGGAAATCGCCAAGGAATAATCCTGGCTATCGCTAACATTAATTTCTGTGTAGCATCTGAAATCACAAGGGAGTTCTTTTGCGTTAGCAGTCATGGCACCAACACCCATAACTCCCAAGCATACCACAGAAGAGACCCCTCCAGCTATGATCCTTTTAAAGATACCATCCATTCACTCCTTAAATACTCAATTATCAGAAACTATATGATTCCCGTGATTCTGATCGGCGAATCACCATTGACATCCACCACTTCCGATCACTTCCAATGATAGACCTTCCTCCAGCGACCACAATCCCCCATCTACTCACTTTGTGCAGAACTCTTTACATGCGGGAAAATTCCGCCCTTCATCTGCTTGCATGACACGACTCAACGGCGCCGGTAAGTCAAGCATCTCAAGGCAGGCATGATGCCCGCAGGCGAGCTTGCGCGGCTCAATCACGATCAGGAAGGCCGGAGACGAGCTCGACGTGCTGACCGGCAACGTCGAAGCCGACATCGTCGCCCCCCCCCACAGTGGGGCCAAGCCTGGGGCGGGTTCTGCCGCACCCAGACAGTGGATGACATCGCCACCGGATGAGCCGAGAACGCGTCTTGCATGAACAACGCATTCGCGAACTGCTCAAGGGCGCGGCACCGGTCGAGTCCCATCTGCCGTTCTGCACCCGCTCCTACGACTCAGACAACGGCAGCAAGTCCGTCAACCGGGACCTGATCTCATGGTCGCACGAGCGAGACAGGATCTACGGCAATCCAGGCTTCATCTCAGACGACAGACGCGAGGAAATCCAACGGATCCTCTGCAGAACGAACACAAAGCCACAAGTGCGCACACAGAAGATCAATCTACACATAGTAAGTAGGCCGAGCAACCAACAGTGTTTTCGTTGAGCTACAATACAAGTGCAATCAATACAACGAAGTATAAGGGGTTAATAATTTGACAGGCGAGGCTTTTTTAACAGCAAAAAGCCTCGCCATCATCATATCTTGAAATAAGGTTTTATGAAGAAAATATTTCTTGAAACACTCAACGGAGTATTACTATTTACTCTGTTGATTATGGGATTGACTGGATGCTCGGCGTCGCAGACCGTTTCCGCGGATTCTGACGGCAGTACAACCAGCGATTTCACGAACGACGATTCCAAATCCAGTGACGGCACGCCACAGCAAGGAGCGAGAATCGCTTCGTCATTCGCCGATTACATCGATTACTGGCTAAAGAACCCCAATCTTGATCCACCACTCTCACAGCAGCAGAGAACTGTTTTGGAAACGGCAAAGCAATCCGGCGAGCTATCGATCTCCGCGTACGAACAATCATGGTCACAATACAAGTCATGCATGCTCGATAAAGGATATAAGGAAATTCTCCTCAACAGATATTCAAACGGCATGCTCGTGGAAGCCCGCCACATCGGAGGCACCGCGAAGCAGGAGGAGAAATATGGCAGAGATCGGAACTCGTGCTTCAACACATACGTCATGTACATTCAAGACGTATTCGGCACGCAAAAAGGAAATCCGAATTATTACTCCAGCACTGCCGAAGGATTTGTCGACTGCCTTAAACGCAATAATCTTGTGAACCAGCAATACACAGCAGAGCAATACAGACAGGAAGCCCAAGCTGGAAAAGGCTACTCATACGACACCACCAACGCCGAGGCGAGATCATGTGAAGTCGCCAATTATATCTTCCGCTCCACGGAAGACGATCCCACCGAACAACTGTGGCAGTCACCCGAATAGGCGTCGACACGAATACGGACCATACAAGACGCAAGCGCAGATTCGACAACGAAAACGGGTTCCTTCGGTTCATGCACGAACAGACATGAACCGAAGGAACCCGTTCAAAGAAAGGATGTGCGGCGGCGGCCTACCAAGACCTACTTCACGTGCTTGATGCGCATGATGAGCCAGGAGGCGATGAGCACGATGACGATCGCGACGATGAACACCACCGAGTATGCCTCAGGCGGGGTCTTGGTGACGCCCATCACGGACTTGACGATCACCACGATCACCGAGGTCATCACCGAACCGATGACGGTGGACAGCGTGTTCGCGAGGTTGAGGATGCCGAGGTCCTTGCCCGCCTCGTCCGGGTTCGGCAGGACGGAGACGTTCAGGGCCTGATCGATCGCGTTGTAGGTGCCGTAGCCGAGGCCGGCGATACCGGCGAACAGGTACATGCCCATCTCGGAGCGGAACAGCAGCGGCATCAGCGCGCCGACGGCGAACAGACAGCTGGCGAGCGCAACCGGGACCTTCCTCATGCCGATCCTGTCGGTGAGCGGTCCGGCGGTGACGGCGGCGATCAGGGAGACGACCAGCGTGATGACGGCCATGTTGGCGATGACGGATGCGGCCTTGAGCTTGGCGTCCGGGTCGCCGGCGAAGACGTAGTCCTGGGCGATGAACAGCTGGTAGGTGTTGATCATCCAGTAGCCGCCCATCATCATCGTGCGGCCGGCGAGGGCGTAGTAGAAGTCGGGGGCGTTCTTCGGCGGGCGGAAGCGCAGCAGGACGGACTTCGCGGTGATCTCCTCGCGCGGCTCGTCGACGTTGGACTTCTCACGAGGCCAGACGACGACCACGAAGATGCCGCACAGGCCGAAGATGACCATACCCATCATCCAGCCACCGAACACACCGGCCTCGCCGCTCTTGAGCAGCTGGGCGCCGACGAACGAACCGATGGTCTGGCCGGCGGCGATGCCGGCACCGTAGAAGCCGGAGACGGTGCCGCGGAACTTGTCGGGCACGCGATCGGACATGGTGGCGACGTACGGGGCGAGCATCGCGTTGTAGCCGAGCTGGGCGCAGCACCACAGCACGATGATGAGGATCTGCGAGTGGGTGAACGCGATCGCGCCGATGGACAGGCCGGTGATGAGTCCGCCGACGATGATCCACGGGCTGCGCTTGCCGAAGCGGGAGCGGGTCAGGTCGGAGAACGTGCCGAAGATGACGTTGGCGAGCAGGGCGACGATAGAGCCGGCGGCGTTGACGGTGCCGAGCATCGCCTCCTTGGTGGACGGATCGATGCTTTCGAACACGTACGGCAGGATGAGCGAGCTCAGCGCCACCCACGGGATGGCGCAGGCGACGGCGGAGACGGTGAAGCCGACGCCGAGGCGGATCACCTCGGCCTTGGTCGGGCGGTGGCCGTCGGCGGAGACGGACGGATCGTGGATCGGCGCGTTCGAGGCCAGAGCGGAGGCGTCGGGCGCCGTGGTGGTTGCATCAGCCATGATGTATATCCCCTTTTGATAAATGGCTTGATTTGGCTTGATTCAGATGGTCAGATCCGGTCAGGCAACGACCGGCGGATTGGCGATGAGGTCGTCGGTCTCGTGCAGACCGGCGGAGTCGGTCCATGCGAGGGTCACGACGGACGCGGCGTTGTCGGCGCCGAGGCCCTTGCCGGGCTCGAACGTGAGCGCCGCGGAGGTAGAGCCGTCGGCGGCGGTCCACGCGAAGCGGATCGAGCGGTCGGCGTCGACCTCGTAGGAGAAGTCGCCGTCGAAGGCGGTGAGCTCGTTGCGGAAGCGGGCGAGGGCGTTGAGGGCCTTGACGACCGGACGCTCCAGCTGCTCGTCGACCTCGGCGGTGGAGTAGTAGTGGCGGTTGATGTCACGGCCCACGTTGGTTCGGCGCAGCAGGTCCATGTCGTTCGCGCCGGCCAGCGCGCCCACGTAGTACACCTGCGGCACGCCGGGCACGAAGAACTGCACCGCGCGGGCGGCGATGTAGTGCTGGTCGTTGCAGCCGAGCGCCGAGTAGTACGTGGAGTTGACCTGGTAGAGGTCGAGGTTGCTCGCGGCGGCACCGGTGGCGGCCTGCGACTCGCCGTGGGTGTTGGCGTGGATCGTGTTGACGAGGTTGTCGACGTCCTCGTCGGGCACGAGGCCCTTGAGGCTGCGGTCGAGCTGATCGGAGCCGATGTCGATCACGCCGATGCCGTCGTGCGTGTCAAGCACGGTGCAGGCGTTGTTCGGACGCACCTCGACCCAGTGGGCGAGAGCGTCGGTGCGGCCGGTGAAGATCGAGTGCAGCAGCAGCGGAGGCAGGGCGAAGTCGTACACGCGGTCGACCTTGTGCGCGATCTCGACCTGCTTCCTGTAGTAGGAGTGCACCTCGATGAGGGTCTCGAGGCCGCGGCGCTCGCCCTCCTCCTTGATGCGTTCGATGAGCTTGAAGGTCTTCGGCGTCATGAAGCAGCTAGAGTTGGCCTCCTTGGCGCCGTAGCCGACCGCGTCGAGGCGGATGAACTTGACGTTCGAGGCGGCAAGGCGGTCGAGGATGGAGGTCAGGTACGCCCAGCCCTCGGCGGAGTCGGTGTCGATGTCGACCTGCTGCGGGGTGAACGTGGTCCACACGAGGCGGGTCTTGCCGGCCCAGTTGTAGTGGGTGAACGGCAGGCCCGGGCGCGGGCGGTAGATGCCGACGAGGTCCTCCTCGGTGGCGCCGTCCGGGAAGATGGTGCTCATCGTGAGGAACATCCTGTAGTACGGGCTCTCTTCGCCGCGCTTCATGACGTCCTGAAACTGCTTGGACTCCCAGCTCATGTGGTTGACGATGGTGTCGACCATGATGTCGTGGGTCTTGGAGAGCTCGGTGACGTCGTCCCAGCTGCCGAGGCGCGGATCGACCTTGGTGTGGTCGACCGGGTCGAAGCCGGCGTCGGCGCCGTCGAACGGCGTGAAGAACGGCAGGATGTGCACGCCCTCGTAGACGCCGTCGAAGCGGGTGCGCAGGATCTCGGTGAGGGACTTCAAGTCGCCGTCACCCAGCCGATCCGCATACGTGATGAGTTGGACTTTGTTCTTCATTGAAACTCCTTGTTGGGAAGCCTTCATTGACACCGGACAGCCAACCGCTCGCCGCCCTGTTGATGAACAGTATATCGAACCGGTTCGAGACAGTCAAACTCGAACCGGTTCGACACGCCGATGCACTGATCCGCAGACGGTCAATGCGCCCTTCAGCGGGTGGAATAGCCCTTGCGCAGGGTCACGGGGATGAGCTCGACGGCGGAGCCGGGCAGACGGCCGTCCGTAGGCGGCACCGGCACGTCGGCCGATGACGCACCCGCCGCCGCGGGATCCAGATCGCTCGGCGCCGCAGAGCTCTCCTCCCCCTCGATGAGCGCGGTCATGCGCGCGGCAAGGGCGGAGGCGATCGCATCGAAGTCCTGGCATACGGCTGTCAGACGCACGCCGGCGGCGTCGGCCAGATAGGTGCCGTCGTAGGCGACCACCTGCATGTCGACGCCCGGGCGGATGCCGCGGCGCAGCATCTCCTGCACGCACAGGGACGCGCCGAAATCGGAGCTGACGACCGCATCGACGTCCACGAACCGGTCGAAGAGGTCATGCACCGCGTGGGCATACCCCTCCAGATCGTAGACCTCACCGGCCTCGACGTACTCGTAGCGCACGCCGGCCGCCTTCAGCTCGTGCTCGAGGGTCAGGTAGTAGCGGACCGTCGGGAACGTGGTGTCCGCATCGCCCTCGCTGAGATTCTCCAGGTCGTGGAACTGCGAGCGCGGTCCGCCGACCATCACCACGTGATGCGCGCCGGTGGCGATCAGCTCCCGGGCGACGAGCCGCCCGCCCTGCTCGTGGTCGGAGCCGATCGAGGGGATATCCGGGCCGAGGTAGCGGTCGAACGCGACGACCGGCCGTCCGATCGAGGCCCAGTAGCCGACCGGATGCGCGGTGTGCGCGGCCATGACAAGTCCATCCATCATGTGCCGCTGGAGCATGTCGACGTAGTCGGCCTCGCCCTTGTCCGAATCGGCCGTGGAACACAGCATCGTACGCAGGCCGCGTTCGGAGAACTCGCGCTGCAGGGCGGAGGTCAGGGTCGCGAAGAACGGGTGGCGGATCGTCGGGACGATCACGCCGATGATGTTGGTGCGATTGTGGGCGAGGTTGCGCGCGAGCTCGTTGGGGATGTAGTCGAGCGCCTTCATCGCGGCCTGGACCTTGGCGCGCATGTCGTCCGACACGTATCCGGTGCCGTTGACGACCAGTGACACAGTACTGAGGGATACGCCGGCCTTCTTCGCCACGTCACGCATTCCGACCATCGGTCTTCACCTCACTTCCTAAGGAACAGGGCGGCGATTGCAACGCATGCGATCGCGCCGGGGAACACGGCGGTGAAACTGAACGACCCCGTGATCTGCGATCCGACCGCGATGGCGAGCTCGCCGCCGAGCGCGCCGATGATCAGTCCCAGAGGCCTTGCGAGCGCGTAGGTGCCCAGATCACGGCCGCTGTCATGCGGGTCGGGCAGCGCGTCGACGACCAGCGGCTGGATGAACACGTCGTAGAGGCCTGAGGCGAGTCCGGTGATGAACGAGAAGATCATGAGGCTCTTCTCGCCGCCGATCGCGACGATCGCAAGGCCCACGGCGAGACCGACTGCGTACAGGGCGCACGCGCAGACCACGGCCGCGCGCGAGTCGCGCCACCACGGGCCGAATCCCTCGGCGAACTTGTCGGTGATCGCGCCGGCGGAGTAGGAGGCGAGCAGGGTACCGGCGAGCGAGGCGAGCGCGAGCATCGCGATGAGCAGTCCGGAGGGCAGGGTCAGGGGCGCGGAGGTGAACATCGGCTCGCTGCCGTAGACCGAGAATCGCACGACATACCACAGGAAGACGGCGGTCATCGAGATGGCCGAGGTCATGAACGTGCGCGACCAGAAGAGTTTGCGGAACGGACGGTACCGATCCTCGCGCGGCAGGGGTTTGAGCGAGGCGAACGCCATGCCGTCGAGGGGCACGCGCGGCTGGGACGTGCTGGACGGCTCCTTCGGCCAGACGAGGACGGTCGCGATGCCCGAGATCGCGAACAGCACGGCGGCGCACGTGAACGGCTCGCGGGCCCCGAAGGCGATCGACAGGCCGCCGATCACGCCGCCGGCCGCCTGACCGGCGATCACGCCGATCGCGTTCCAACGTTCGATCACGTCGCGGAACTTGTCCGGCACGCGCTCGGAGAGGGCCGCGGCGAGCGGCACGATCAGCGCCGCGTACGTGAACTGCAGCAGGATCCAGAAGAATATGACGCCGGCGAGGTTGCCGATGGCACCCACGATCAGGGCGATCAGGGCGGACAGGATTCCGCCGCCGATCAGCCATGGCGTACGGCGGCCCAGCGGCACGCGGGTGCGGTCGGAGAACGCCGAGACCAACGGGCTCAGGAAGATCGAGAACAGCGCGCCGATCACGACGAGGAGGGGGAGGTCGCGTACAAGGGTGAACATGGACTGCCCCGGCCCCATGCCCGGGATGGCGAGCCAATCGGCGTCGGTGTCGAACCCGGCGATGCGGGCGATGTGATCCGGGATCGCGACGAGGTTCAACGCTGCCCACGGTGCGGTGATGAGGAAGGATCCGACCGCGAATCCCCACTTGAGGCGACTCACCTCGATCGCGGAGGGGCGGTGGCCGTCGGCGGAGACCATCGGGTCGCGCATGTCGAGGAACGACGACGCGTAGTCGGGCACGGCCGCGTCGACCGTGGACGCGGCGGCGACGGTCGTGGTGCCGTCGGCGGCGAGACGTGCGGCCTGCGCACCCGGCTGATCGGCCGACGCCTCCGGAGCCTGCTGCTTCGGATCGACCGCAAGTCGTTGGACCGACGCCTTGTCCTCGGGGCTCAGGGCCTTGTCGTAATCCGGCCTGTCATCGATGCCCGGACGCACATAGGGGTTCATCATGACGATTCACCGTTCCTTTCTTTCCATCTTTCCATGGGAAAGCTCTTCTCTTCCTGCGTCCATTGTAGAGAGTGCCGTGGCATCGCCGGCAACGCCGCAGGACCGCCGTAGTCCTCCACAGCACTCCACAGGTCTCCACAGCCCTCCGCTTTTAAGGAAGCTTTCAGGAACGGGCAAGACAACGCCCACTATTGCCGACGTACTGTCTTACTGTTGAACTGTTGCATTGCCGAGCCCACCGGTGACCTACCGGCGGATCGTCGACCATGTCGTCGACCGCACGCCGATATGTTGGCTCTGGGATTGGCTGTGAACAGAATCGTCTAGGGAACTTAGAGAACTGGAGAAGTAGCGCATGTTCGTTCTCACTAACGCCTGGCGCGCGGTAACGCGCAGCTGGGTGATCTCAGCGCTGACCGTGGTGGTCGCGCTCCTCGTCTCGTTCGGCACCATCGCCTCGCTCGCGATCCTGCAGGAGCAGTCCGACGCGCACGGCACCGACTACAACGCGCAGACCCCGAACGCCGTGCTCCGCCCCACCGCGAAGACCGCGGCCGCGATGAAGGCCGACGACGCCAAGTCGACCGCATCGAAGTATCTGAAGTTCACCGACTACAACCCGTACGCGATCGCCGCACAGGAGAAGAGCGTGTCGTTTACGTACACCTTCACGGAGACGCTCCCGGTGCGTCAGGGCGACACGTTCAAGGCGATTCCCGGCTCGGCCGACGAATCCGCCGACAAGACGGGCGGCGAGTTCCAGCTGCGCAGCTTCTATGATGCGAAGGCCGCGAAGGCCAACGACTACGGCACGTACAGGATCGTCGAGGGCAAGGGCCTCGTCTTCACCGACACCAAGGCCACCGGCGCGCTGATCTCGAAGTCCGTGGCCGAGAAGAACAGCCTCAAGGTTGGCGACACGTTCAAGGTGGGCGATCCGACCGACACGAAGAAGACGTACGAGTTCAAGGTGCGCGGCATCTACGAGTACACGGGCGACGTCACCTCCACGAATGGCACCACCTCCGATGCCTCCGCCGCGAAGCTCGCCAAGGAGAATCGCGAGAACGTGATCTACACGGCCTACGCCACCGCCTACACGTTCGGCCTCGACCCCGACTCCCCCAAGGCGGACTCCTGGTCCGTGCCGGATCTCAACGTGATCTTCGACTTCACCGACGTCGACACGTACAACCAGTTCGTCAAGCTCGCCACGAAGGCGAAGCTGCCCGACGGATACGAGATCACGTCGCCGTCGCTGGCCGCGTATGAGAAGTCGATCGAGCCGCTCGACGCGCTGGCCGCCAAGGTCCGCCCGGCCACATGGGCGCTGGCGATCGGTGGCATCGTGCTGCTGCTGGTGCTGACCGCCGCCCGCACGTGGTTCGGCCGCACCGACGAGATCGGTATGGCGTTCGTCTCCGGCGTGTCCAAGGGCCGCCTCGGCTGGCAGTTCATGGTCGAGACGTTCATGATCACCGTGGTTCCGATCGCGATCGGACTGCTCGCCGGCGGTTTCGGCGTCAAGTCGATCGGCGCCGCACTGGCCGGCGGTCACGCGACGCCCGTCACCTCCACGATCGTGTGGACGCTCGTGTGGGATTCGCTGGGCGTGACGATCGTGCTGGCGATCATCGCGATGCTGCGCGTGGCGACGTTCAACTACGCGAAGCTGTTCGCGCCGGTCGCCTACGATGACGCGCAGCTCGGTACGGAGGTGAAGGCATGAGCGGCAAGGACGTCAAGGACATCAGGGACAGTGAGGACACCGAGATGAAGGCCGAGGGCGCAGAGGCCAGGAACGTGGAGGACGAGATGACCAGGAACACCGATCAGACCGATCAGACGGATCAGATCAACGAGCAGCCGGACGACAAGCCGACGCCGGACTCCCCCATCAAGGCCGACGGACCGGATGCGGACGAGTCCGCCACCCCCGAGGTGTCCTTCAGCTTCACGTTCGACGACGATGACGAGTCGGCGGACCTCGCCGCACTGGCCGATACTGCAGGATCGAACGAAAACGAGGCCTCGGAGGCTGTGGAAACGTTCGATACTACTGAATCGGACGAAAACCGGGCCTCTGCGGGCTCGGAAACGTCCGATACCGCAGGATCGGACGCCGACGCCGGCACGGTGCCGGGCGAGACCAGCGCCGCCGCAACCGAGGCGAACGCGCGTCGCGTCAACGAGACGATGGCGCTGGCGGGCGACGCGATGGCGAACGGCGGGCACGGCGACCCGAACGAGCTGCGTCATTCCGAGTCGCAGGCCGAATCCGAGGTGGACAAGCAGGTCGCGGATCGCGTGCTGTTGAAGTCGTATCCGAACTTCTCGCTCAACCACGCGACGACCACGAACCGCAAGTCCGGCCGTCATGTGCTCGATGACACGTCGATGGCGTTCTACGCGGGAGAACTGTACGCGGTGCGCGTGCTGCCCGACGCGGATGACGCCGAGCAGCGCGTCACGATGATGGAGGTGCTCGGCGGATTCCAGGCGCCGACCTCCGGCTCCGCGATGGCGAAGAGCGCGAACCTGCTCGAACTCGAGGTCGGCGAGCTGCGCGGCCATCGTCTGGGCATCGTGCCGCAGCGGTTCGCGGTGCGCGGCGATCTCGACGCGGAGTCGAACGTCCTGTACGCGATGAACGCGTCCGGCCGCACGTATCTGAAGCCCAAGCCGATCGCGGCACGCGAGTTCCTCGCGAAGGTCGGATTCGGCGAGGCGACGAGCGGCAGGAAGGTGCGCGATCTGGCGCTGGTCGAGCAGCGTCGCGTGGCGATCGCCCGTGCGATCAGCTGCGAGTCGGACACGCTGATCCTCGACGAGCCGACCAAGGGCCTGAGCGTGAACGATGCCAAGGCGATCCTCGACCTCATCGTCTCGATCGCCCACGCCCGTGATCCGAAGCGCGCCGTCATCATCGTGACCTCCTCGGACGAGGTCGCCGATCGAGCCGACAAGGTCTACAAGCTCGCCGACTGAGCCGTCCCGTGGTCGATGGATGACCCGTCAGATGACGATCATGTGGTATTCGGCGGCCATCGGGCACACGTCGAACACCCCGTACTGATCGAGGAGCTCCAGCCAGCGGCGGCGGTTCTCCTCGCCGAATTTCGCGGCGCGGCGCGTGTACGCCTCGGCCGTGACGAACTTCGGCGGCAGGGACTTGCTGTTGTACTTGTCGGCCACCATCACGGTCTCCTGCTCCAGGTTGACCGGCACGTAGTCGGCCGGCGGCAACGGCAGTCCCTGACGCTCGACGTCCTCGCGCGTCAGGCCGACGCCGGTGTGATTGCGCGCGAACTGGGCGATCGACTCGTCGACGCCGTTCTCCAGCAGGTACTCATAGCCGAGCAGGCCGTGCTTGATGTACTGCTTGCCGTTGAACTTGAGCGGCTCGTCGTCGTTGCCGTCGTGCTTGAACACCTGATAGGTGCCGATGTCGTGCAGCAGGCCGCCGATCGTGACGAGTCGCTCGTCGATCAGACGCGGGGGCACGCGGCCACCGGTCACGTTGTCGGACGGGGCGACGGCGAAGTCGAGCTGCGGGACGTCGGTCCGGGCATCGGAGGCGTCACCGGAGGCGTCGGCCGGCGTGCCAAGCGTCAGCAGGGACGCACCCGCCGAATCGGGATCGCGATCAAGTTCGGGGGAACCGGCCGGCAGCGTGCAACGGCGCATGAACAGCGCATTCTGACGGTGGGCAAGGGCGCGGGCGATGCGCGAAACGATCACGCAATGCGTGTGCACGAGGTCGTAGGCGGCCTCGGAAGGGGCGATCTTATGGTGCAGCTCGTCGATCTGCTCAAGTGTGGGGATCATGAGCCCCATTGTAGAGCGAACCGCTAGATCGAGCGGATGGACCACTCGCCGGTGCGGTTGGAGGCGACGATCATCTGATCGTTGCCGAGCTCGGCCCAGCCGTCGGCCTCGGTCTGCTCGAAGCCGGAGGAGGCGACGACGATGCCCGCCGGGGCGCCGTCCTCGTCGGTCAGCGCACGGTAGCGCATCACACGGTAGTCAAGCGCCTTCGCGCCCTGACCGTACTCGTCGTAGATCTCGACGATACGCGACGACGTGCGCTCGCGGCCGGCCGCGTTCAGGGCGATGAACTGGTCCTGCGACTGGATCATGCAGTTGTAGCTGGAGCGCGGGTACGCCTGACGCAGCTCGCGCACGGCCTGCGCGAGGGCCTCGTCGAGCTCGTAGCCGAAGCCGAGGTACTCGAGGATCACGGCGAAGAAGATCGCCGAATCGGAGCGGCCGCCGGTGGACAGGAACACGCTGTTGCTCACCGGGTACTGGTCGTTGGTGACGATGTTGCGGCCGTGGGAGTCGGAGATGTCGCCGTTGTGGATGAAGCTCAGGCCGTTGGTGAAGAACGGCTGCTGGTTCTCGAGGATCAGCGGCAGATTGGAGGAGGCGAGACGCAGATGCCACAGGGCGCCGCGCGCCGGCTCGGAGGCGAGTTCGGGGAACACCGGATCGAGTCGGGCGGCGACGGTGGTCTTGTAGAGCTTGGTGCCGGTCTCCGGGGCCGGTGCGCCGCCATCCTGGGTGCCGGGGGTCTCCACCGGCTCGTACAGCATCGAGCATCCCCAGCCATCGTTGTGGATCTCGCTCATCTCGCGGTATTCCACGACGTCTTCTGTGCCAAGGATAGCGTTGAGGCTGAGGTTGAACCCGGCTGTCGCGTATCCCAATAATCTGCACATGGTTGGCTACCTTAATGCGGATATGTTGCGACGCGCGGCAGCGGGTATAAGCGTTGCTTATAGGGTTGGGTGGGTTACTTGACGGGTTACTTGACCGGGGGGATGTTGGCGGTGATGGGCTCGTCGCGGTCGATGCGCTCGGTGCGCTTCAGGCGCGGCGGGCGGCGGGTCGAGACGAACAGCGGCTGCACCTCGACCAGCGGGTTGTACGGCGCCAGACCGAACCACTTGACCGGCGATCCCGCCACGTGGCGGATCGCGTACTTGACCGACAGCGACAGCGCGCCGCGTGCGGAGACCTTCGACTCCGGCATCAGCGCCTTGTGGATCAGCACGTAGCGGATCGTGCCGATGTTCGGATCGGCGTCCACCTTCGGGTAGATCGACTTCTGCTGCGGCAGCTCCCCCGTCTTCGACAGGTCGTGCATGATCTGGTGCAGGTACGCCGGGATCGACTGCGAGACCTTGAATCCCAGACGGATGCGCACGCGGAACAGGAAGTTCGTGCCGAAGTTCTCGACCTCGTACTCGCGGGTGAACGGCTCGTCGGTGGTCTCGACACTCACCGCCCACCATGCGCGGGCGCGCTTGGGGTGATCGGCGAAGATCGAGAAGAAGATGTCCGTGTCGAGCCTCTTCATGATGTTATCGGAGGTCAGGTAGACGATGTTGTCCGCGAAGTACGGGATGCGGAAGTCGCCGTGCAGCTTCTCCAGCGTGGGCAGGAAGTCCTGACGCTGCATGTGGCGGCGCTGCGCGCGCTCCAGCTTCGTGCCCTCGTTCCACGTGTACATGACGAACAGGATCGCGATGGTCAGCAGCATCGTGAACCAGCCGCCGTGCAGGAACTTGGCCATCGAGGCGATGAAGAACATGAACTGGATCGCGAGGAACACCAGCAGGAACACGATCGCACCGACGCGATGGCGGTCGTGCCAGATGTATACGGCGAGCAGCACGGTCGTCGTGATCATCGTGATCGTCAGCGCAAGACCGTACGCGGCGGAGATGTGCTCGGAGTCCTTGAACAGGGCGAGCACGAGCAGGGTCGCGACGCACAGCACGCCGTTGACGACCGGAATGTACAGCTGACCGCGCGTACGGGCCGGGTAGCGCACCTGCAGATGCGGCATCCAGTTGAGTCGCGTGGCCTCGGAGACCATCGTGAACGCGCCGGTGATGAGGGCCTGCGAGGCGATCACGCCGGCCGTGACCGACAGGATCACGGCGATGTAGCGCACGTTCGGGGTCATCATCTGGAAGAACGGGTTGAGCGTCTTCATCGTGGTGTATTCGGGATTGCGATTGTTCGCGAGGATCCACGCGCCCTGACCGAAGTAGTTGAAGACGAGGGCGATCTTGATGAACGGCCACGTGAAGTAGATGTTGCCGCGTCCCACATGGCCCATGTCGGAGTAGAGCGCCTCGGCGCCGGTGGTCGACAGGAACACCGTGCCCATCAGGGCGATGCCGGCGGCGTTGTGCGGGCTGAACAGGAACTCGATGCCGTAGACCGGGTTGAGAGCTGCGAACACGGTCCAGTCGTTGGATAGGTTCACGATGCCGACGACGGCGAGGAAGCTGAACCAGATGAGCACCATCGAGCCGAACACCTTGCCGATCGACTCGGTGCCGCGTGACTGCACCATGAACAGCACGACGATGATCACAACGGTGATCATCAATGTCAGACTCGGATTCTCATTGAAGAGCCCCTCGAGTGGCGGCAGGGTCTGCAGACCCTCGACCGCGGAGCTGATCGACACGGCCGGCGTCAGCACCGAATCGGCGAGGAACGCGGCGCCGCCGATCATCGCGGGAATCGCCAGCCATGCGCCGTAGCGGCGGATCAGCGAGTAGAGGGCGAAGATGCCGCCCTCGCCGTTGTTGTCGATGCGCATCGCGATGAGCACGTACTTGACGGTGGTGATCAGCGTGATCGACCAGAACACCAGCGAAAGCATGCCGAGAACGGCCTCGCGGTCGGCGTTGCCGATGCCGCCCTGGCCGGACAGGAACGTCTGCGCGGTGTAGAGGGGCGAGGTGCCGATGTCGCCGTAGACGACGCCGAGCGCGACGATCGCCATGCCCCACGTGACCTTGTCCGGACCGGACTGCAGGCGCGCCCACCAGCGGCCGAATCGACCGCGAGCCGCGGTGTTGGCGAGCTTCTCGGCCTCCTTGTTCTTGGCCTCGGCCTGCTTGACGAGCTCCTGACGCTCCTCCTTGGTGAGGGTGCGTCGGGAGACCTTCGGCGCGTTGGTGAAGGTGTCGGCACGCAGCAGGGCCTCCTTCTCCTGACGGGCCTTGGCCACGGCGGCCTTCTCGGCGGTCTTCACCGCCGGGGTCGCCGTCGGCGGGACGCTTGCCGGCCTGCCGCCGACCCGCGGCCTGCCGCCGGATTCGCCTCTAGACTTGGCGCTGCTGTTGGCGCTATTGGTGCTATTGACGTTGCTGCTGACACTGCTGGAATTGGTAGCGTTGCTGACGCTCTGATCGATGCCCTGAGCGTCGCCGCTGCCTTTTCGGGCGCGTTCGGGCCTCTGATTCGACTCAGCCATACGTTCGGTCCTCCACCGGTCTTCGCGCGGGACCAACTGCAACCCGCGATCTTCCCTAAACTTCCCGTCGGACGATTATTTGGACTGTTCGACGTCTATTTCGAAAGGACATGGTAGCGCCCTAACGAAAACCTCACAAATTCTTAACGCTTACCTTATCCCAACGTATGACCATGATTCAGGGAACCGGACGCCGCTCACACTCCGTAGACGGTGCGGGTGGTGTTGCGGGTGCCGCGGGCGACCTCGGCGAGGGGAAGATCGAGGGTGTCGGCCATCGCACGCAGCGTGTAGGGGATCATGTACGGCGCATTCGTGCGGCCGCGGTACGGCATCGGCGTCAGATACGGCGCATCGGTTTCGACCATCGCGTGATCGAGGCCGACGATGCGCAGCGATTCGCGGATCCCGTCGTTGCCCTTGTAGCTCACCGTGCCGGAGAAACTCAGGTACCAGCCGTGCTCACGCGCGATCTCGGCCATCTCGGCGTCACCGGAATAGGAGTGGAACACCGTGCGTTCCGGCGCACCGTCGGCCAGCAGCGTTTCGATGACCTCCTTGTGCGAATCGCGGTCGTGGATCTGCATCGGCAGGCCGAGCTCCTTGGCGAGCGCGATGTGCGCGCGGAACGCCTCCCGTTGCAGGGCGATCGCGTTGCCGCCGGTGCGGAACAGGTCCATGCCGGTCTCGCCGATCGCGACGACCTGATCCGGGTAGGCGCGGGCGAGTCGGGCGACTTCGGCCATCGCGTCGTCGAAGCTGACGTCGTGGTACGGCTTGTAAGTGACGGGCAGTCCGTCGGGGCCGGGTTCGGCGCGATGTCCGTGGCGCACGGCCTCGTTGGGGTGGATGGCGATCGCCGCGTGCACCTGCCCGGGGTGGTCGACGGCCATGTCGATCGCCTTCTGCATGTTCGGGTATTCGCAGCCGCAGTCGATGATCCCGGTCACGCCGACCGCCGCCGCCTGCGCGAGCAGCTCGTCGACGCCGTAGACCGGCACCTCCGGCTGGCCCTTGGCGACGGCCTCGTGACTCATCGCCCGCGCGAACGGCACGACCGAGGCAACGTGCGTGTGATTGTCGATGACCTGCGCGTCGGCGGGAAGGGATTCGGGGGCCGGCGCCCAACTGCGGTCACGATGATGATGCTTGCTCATAGCTACCCAGTGTAGGCGAGCTAACTGGGGGGTGACCCGGCGTACGTTCCCCGTGGCATCCGGTCACCCTGTCCCCCGTTTCCGCACTCCGTCGGACATACGGCGTACGTTCCCCGTGGCCATCGGCATCCGACCCCCTATCTCCGTACGCTGCCACGCAGGCAGCGTACGTTCCCCGTGGTCATCAGCACCCTATCACCCGTATTCGTACGGTGCCGCGCCGCAAGCGTACGAATACGGGTGATGACCGGGATCAACCCACGTCCGACGTACGCTGGCAAACCCTCAGCGTACGGCCCGCGTGGTCAGGCCGAATCAAGCATAGGTCGCTTTTCATCATGTTCCATCCTGTTCACTCATTCCCAGTCAATTACATGCAGATCACATCAGCCATCCGCATGCCATGCGACTGCGATCACTACAGTAAAGAATGGGCGGCCGTCAACCGACCATCGCACAACCTAATCGAAGGGGATCTTCATGACCAGCAATACATATCATTTCGAGGGCAAAGTCGTCATCGTCACGGGCGGCGGCACCGGCATCGGGCGGGCCGTCACCCGCGCCTTCCTCGACAACGGCGCCACGGTCGTCGCGGTCGGACGTCGGCAGGCGCCGCTCGACGAGACGGTCGCCGGCTACGAACACGGCCACACGCACATCACCGATGTCTCCAGCCACGAGCAGGTGGCGGAACTCGTGAACTCCGTCGTCGAGGAGTTCGGACACCTCGACGTCGTCGTCTCCAACGCGGGCGTCTTCGAGGGCGGCGAGGTCGAGCACGTGTCCGACGAGGTGTGGCACAAACTGTTCTCCGTCAACCTCGATGGCCTGTTCTACCTGACCAAGGAGGCGTTGCCGCACCTGATCAAGTCGCACGGCAACATCGTCGTCGACACGTCGGTCTCCGGACTGCGCGGCGACTGGGGGCAGACCGCGTACAACTCCACCAAGCACGCGATGAACGGATTCGTACGCTGCGTCGCCCTCGATTACGGCGCCAAGGGCGTGCGCGTCAACGCGTTCGCGCCCGGCTTCATCGAAACCGACATCAACAAGGAGGTGTGGACCGATCCCGAGCGTGTCAAGCCGTACCTCGACCGCGTGGCTCTGGGCCGTACAGGCCGGGCCGAGGACTGCGCCGGCATCGCCCTGTTCCTCGCCTCCGACGACGCCGCATACCTGACCGGACTGGTCGTGCCGGTCGACGGCGGCACCACCGCCGCCACCGGCCAGGGCCGCAATTCCTACGAAAACGACACCCGCTCCGTGCTGTGATGCCTTGCTGTGATGCCTCTCGAAGCGGGCTTTCCTGCCACTCACGCGTGATTTGACGAAAAATCGCGTCGAGTGGCAGGATTTCGTGCCACTCAACGCGATTTCCGACCATTATTGCGTTGAGTGGCAGTCGAGCAGCGGCATCCACACACACGACGCCTGATTCGCAATTGCGAATCGTTGGAAAATGGCCGTTTCTGAGAACCCCGTACCACGGAATAACCGCCGAGCAGCAGAAGGAACTGCCACTCAACGCAAAAATCGCCCGTTTCTTCATTGAATGGCACGCGATGCTGCCACTCGACGCGATAATCACCCAAAAACACGTTGAGTGGCACTGGAGGCCGACGACCGGGGGAATGGCCGGGGCACGCGGGGGACTCGGAGACCGAAACCGAGGATCGACTGGGTACAACCGGAGACCGATACCCGGAACCGACCGGAAACCTCAGGCGGTTCGGGCGCATATGAAAAACCTCCCGCCCGGGGGCCAGGATCTCATCTCGTGGAGAGAATCCGGCCCTTAAGACGGGAGGACACAACCAATCACGGGTCGCGTGCGGAGAATTCAGGAGAGAAAGACGCACGACGGCCGTGATCATATCCCGTCGGACCGAATCGGTGTACCAAGCCGCTCCGGACTAACCCCGACGGGAAGCATTACTCACTTGGCCCAGCCGATGTCCTGCGGCAGGTTGCCGGCGAAGCCGGACGGGCCGTAGTTGGCCAGACCCTTCTTGACGCCGTAGTAATCGCCCGGGTTGGAGACCGGGACGGTGCCGTAGAGCTTGAGCGCGGCCTTCTCGGCGGCGTTGACGGCCTTGGTCTGATCGTCGTACTTCTCGTGGTTGCCGGCGACCTTGACGAGCTTGTCGACCTCGGGGCTGCCCACGTAGGTGAAGTTGGACGGGCCGTCGGAGGTGTACAGCTGCGGGGCGGAGGTCACGAAGGTGAGGGCCGCGGGGGACTGCCATGCCATCGGCAGGACCTGATAGTCGCCGCTGGTGACGGTGTCGGAGAACTTGGCCTCGGACTTGTTGACGACCTTGACCTTGATGCCGGCCTTCTTCATCATCGCCTGGTAGGCGTTGGCGAGGGCCTGCTGGGTGGCGTCGTCGCCGAAGAACGTGAAGGAGACCTCGAGGGTCTTGCCACCCTTGGCGTAGTAGCCGTCGGAGCCCATCTTGTAGCCGTCGGACTCGAGGGTCTTCTTGGCGGCGTCGACGCTGTACTTGGAGTCGGCGGGCATGTTGTTCTCATAGCCCTTCTGGAACGGCAGCAGCATCTCGGAACCGGGCTGCTCGGCCTTCCAGTTCATGCCCTGGAACTGGATGTTGTTGTACGTGTTGGCGTCGAACGCCTGGGTCAGGGCCTTGCGCACCTTGAGGCTGTCGAGCGGCTTGGACTTGCCGTTGTACTCGAGCACACGGGTCTTGGTGCTGTAGCCGTAGCGCAGCTGGGCGTCCTTGACGGAGCGGATGGCCTTGATGTCGTCCTTGGTGGAGGCGCCCACGGCGTCGATCTCACCGTTCTGGAACGCGTTGAGCGAGGCGGCGTCGGACATCTGCTTGTAGACGATCTTGTCCAGCTTCGGCTTGTCGCCCCACCACTTCTCGTTCGGCACGAAGGTGACCTGCGTGTCGGAGAAGGAATCGACCTTGTACGGGCCGGCGGCCCACTCGTTGTGCGGGTTCTTGACCCAGCCCTCGGTGAAGGTCTTCGGATCGCCGGCCTTCGGGTTGATCAGGTTGGTGAACACGAGCTGCCACGGGTAGTACGGGGTGGAATAGGTCACGATGACCTGCTTCGGGTTGCTGCCCTGCTCGACGCTCTTGATCTTGTCGTAGCCGTCGGTGCTCGGCGGGTTGTAGGCGGGGTTGGTGCCGTTGGAGGCTTCCCACATGGTCTTGAACGCGGTCCAGTCGATATCGGTGCCGTCGTTCCACTTGGCCTTCGGGTTGATATCATACTGGACGACCATCGGGTTGGAGCTCACGAGCTTCATGTCGGTCAGGTAGTCGGGGTTCACCTTGAGCGGATCGCCGCCGACCTGATCGGTCATCAGCAGGCTCGGCTGGTACCAGCTCCACAGATCGGACATGTAGCCGGTGTTGCCGTCGGTGGACAGGTAGTTCCAGTTCGGGCCGATCTCGACGATCGGCAGCGTCAGCGTGCCGCCGTCCTTGACGTTGTCACGGCTCTGGTGGTTGTCGTAACGCTCGGTCGTCTTCGGCATCGGCAGGTCGCCGGTGTAGGACGAGTCGAAGCCGGCGGCCGGCTCCTCGGTGGTGGTAGCGGAACCATTGGAGGTACCGTTGCCGCCGTTCTGCGCGCCGCAGCCAGCCAACAGCATGGCGAAGGCAGCGGTGGCGGCGACCAGTGCGGTCACCTTGCGCATCTTGTTCATGATTGCTTCCTCTCTATTGATATATCTGATATATCCGACCGTCATGCCGAGGATCTTGTGGATCACGCGAAATGGCATGCGACCTGATGGCCGCCCGGCCGGGAAGTGTCATACGGGCGCAGCGCCGGGCGTTCGCCACGGCAGCGCGCCTGCTGCTCAGCGTTCAGGGTGGGCATCAGCGGGCATCGACCCGCGAACGGACACCCCTTGAACGATTCGGTGGGACTCGGCACCTCGCCCTCGAGCACGATGCGCCGGCGCGTGCGCTCGGCGACCGGATCGGGCACCGGCACGGCGCTGATCAGCGCCTTCGTGTACGGGTGCAGCGGATGCTCGAACACGTCCTCCGTGTCCCCCGATTCGACGATGCTGCCCAGATACATCACCGCCACACGGCTGGAGATGTGGCGCACCACCGACAGGTTGTGGGCGACGAACAGGTAGGCCACGCCGAGCTTGTTCTGCAGGTCCTCCAGCAGATTGATCACGCCGGCCTGGATGGACACGTCGAGCGCGGAGACCGGCTCGTCGAGCAGCACCAGCTTCGGGTTGACCGACAAGGCGCGCGCGATCGCGATGCGCTGACGCTGACCGCCGGAGAACTGCGTCGGGAAACGATCGACCTGATCGGGATTGAGCTCCACCAGACGCATAAGTTCGGCGATACGCTTGCGGATCTGCTCGCTCGAATAGTGCTGCACCTTCATCGGCTCGGCCAGAATGTCGTAGATCGGCAGACGCGGGTCGAGCGAACTCATCGGATCCTGGAACACGTACTGCACGGCCGAACGCAGTTCGCGACGCTTCTCGCGCGGCAGATGCCCCTCGAGCTTCGTGCCGAACACGGTCAGTTCGCCGGCCTGCGGCTGGCGCAGCTCCATGATCTCCATCAGCGTCGTCGACTTGCCGGAGCCGGACTCGCCGACCAATGCGACGGTCTCGCCCTCGCGCACGTCGAGCGTCACGTCGTCGACGGCCTTGACCTCGCCGATCCGACGGCGCAGGAACCCGCCGCCGGTCAGCGGGAACGTCTTGCGCATGTGCTTGACGTCGAGCACGACCTTACGCTTCTCACGCGGCACGCCGGCGAACTTCGAGGCGACACCCTCGCCCACCGAATACACGTCACGGAAGGTGAGCCCCTTCGAGACGATCTCGGCGGTGCGATGGCAGGCGGCGAACTGCCCTGAGCGCCCCGGCACCGCAGCCATACGCGGTTCACTACGACGGCAGACGTCCGTGGCCAGCGGGCAGCGCGGTGCGAACGGGCAGCCCTTGGGCATGTTGACGAGATTCATCGGGGAGCCGGGGATCGGCACGAGACGGCTGGCGCGCTCACGGTCGGAGCGCGGCACCGCTCCCAGCAGACCCATCGTGTACGGCATGGCCGGATGGGCGAAGATCGTGTCGATGTCAGCCTTCTCGACCGGGCGGCCGGCGTACATGACGACGATGTCGTCGGCGATGCCGGCGATCACACCAAGATCATGGGTGATGAAGATGACGGCGGCGCCGGTCTCGCGCTGGGCCTTGCGCAGCACCTCGAGCACCTGCGCCTGGATCGTCACGTCGAGGGCGGTGGTCGGCTCGTCGGCGATGATCACGTCCGGATCGTTGGCGATGGCCATGGCGATCATGACGCGCTGGCGCATGCCGCCGGAGAACTCGTGCGGGAAGGACTTGAGCCTGTCCTCCGGGTCCGGGATGCCGACCAGATCCATGAGCTCGATGGAGCGATCGTGGATCTGCTGTTCAGTCATCTTCGGATTGTGGGTGACCAGCGCCTCCTTGATCTGATCGCCGATCGAGAAGACCGGGGTCAGTGCGGAGAGCGGATCCTGGAAGACCATCGCAATGCCCTTGCCGCGGATCTTGCTCATCTCGAGATCCGTCTTGGTCAGGAGCTCCTCGCCATGGTACTTGACCGATCCGGTGATCTTCGCATTCCTGTCCAGAAGGCCCATGATGGCCATGGAGGTCACGGACTTGCCGGAGCCGGATTCGCCGACGATGCCGAGCGTCCTGCCGCGGTAGAGGTCGAAGTTCATGCCGCGCACCGCGTGCACGGTGCCGGCCTCGGAGGCAAAGCTCACGGTGAGGTCGCGCACCTCGATGACCGGCTCGCCGGTCGTATCGTTCATGGTCGTGTCGTTCATGTCGTCACTCATCTCGTCGTCACTCACTTGTCACTCGTGTCACTCGGTCACTTGGCCTTGCCCGTCGAGCGGGAGTACGGGTCGATCGCGTCACGCAGTCCGTCGCCGATCAGCTGCACGGAGAAGGTCAGGATGATCAGCACGATCGAGGGGAACAGCAGCACCCACGGCGAGGTCTGCACGACCGACTGACCCGCATTGAGCAGCGTGCCGAGCGAGGTGTCGGGCGCCTTGATGCCGAGTCCGAGGAAGCTCAGCGACGTCTCGCTGTTGACCGCGCCGATCACGCCGAGGACCGTGTTGATGACGAGCACGGAGCCGAGGTTCGGCACGAGGTGACGCACGATGATCGTGAACGAAGGAACGCCCATGAACTTGGCGGCGCGCACGTATTCGCGGTCGCGCAGGCTCAGGGTGAGGGTGCGCAGCGTACGCGCGTAGCCGATCCAGCCGAACGCGGTCAGGCCGATGGCCAGCCACACCCAGTCGCTGCCGCCCGACGCCATGCCGACGATCAGGGCGATCAGCAGGAAGGACGGCACGACGAGCAGCATGTCGAGCACCCACATGCCGACCTTCTCGAACCAGCCCTCGAAGAAGGCGACCGCAGTGCCGATGAGCGCAGCGATGACGGTCGTACCGATCGAGCTGATGAAGCCGATGGTGAGAGAACGGCCGAGGCCGCGCACGATCATCGCGTACATGTCGCCGCCGCCGACGGTGGTGCCGAGCCAGTGCTCGGCCGAGGGCGGGGAGGCGAGCGCCGCGAAGTCGGGATCGTCGTAGGTCCACTGGGAGAACTTCGCGCCGAAGATCGCGAAGAAGATCAGAATGACGAGCACCACAAGGCCCACCACCGCGGAGGGGCGGCGGCAGAAGCGACGCACATACAGCATGAGGCGGCCGGTGCGCTTGAAGTCGTCGTCGTCCTGCTGGGTCGGCCGCTCCGGTTGGTCCGGCTGCTGGCTCTGTTCGGCCCGTTCGATCTGACGAGCCTGCTGGACTTCGTCCGACTGGGCGTCGGCGTCTTCGATCATGACTTCCGTATCATTCATTTCGATGGTCCTTCGAGTACGCAAGTGCGATGGATCAGCTCAGGCGGATGCGCGGGTCGAGCCACGCGGAGAAGATGTCCGCGAGCAGGGCGCCGGTCAGCGTGCACACGCCGCCGAACGCGGCGACCGCGACCGCGCCGTTGATGTCGTTCTGGTTGATGGTCTGCGTGAAGTACATGCCCAGACCGTTGATCGCGAACACGTTCTCGGTGATGACCGCACCGGTGAACACGCCTGCGATGGAGAACGCGACGTCCACGGCCGTCGGGATGAGGCTCGTGCGCAGCGCGTGGCGGCGGATCGCGATGTTGAGCGGCAGGCCCTTGGCGCGGGCGGTGCGCACGTAGTCGGCGTTCATCGTGTCGAGCAGGTAGGTGCGCTGCGTCAGGTGGTATCCGACCATGCCCGGGATCGTCATGACGATGGTCGGCAGGATCAGATGTTGCAGATAGTCGAGCACCCACAGCACGGGGTTGGATCCCTGATAGGAGTGCAGGCCGGTGACGTAGAACGCGCGCACGCCGGCGAGGTTGTTGATGTTGATGGCCAGCAGCACGACCATGAGTCCCATGACCGCCGCCGGGATGACCAGGAAGAACGTGGCGGTCGCGTTGAGCACGCGATCCTGCCACTGGTACTGGCGGATGGCGGTGTAGACGCCTAAGCTCACGCCGAGGATGATCGCCAGGATCGTGGCGAGCGTGACCAGCTGCAGCGAGGCGCCGATGCGCGTGGCGATGGCCGGGCCGACCGGCGACTGGTCGGGGCTCAGACCCCAGTCCCAGCGGGTCACGATGTTCTTGAGCCAGCGGAGGTAACGCAGAATGACCGGCGTCTGGTCGTTGATGTTCGCGTTGTCGAGCGAACGGTTGATCGAGGCGATCGGCGGGTGCGGATGGCGCGACATGTAATTCGAGCGGGGATCCATGAACGCGCTTGCGAGGAAGTACGTCATTGACACCGCGACGAACAGCATGACGATGTAGTTCGCGATTCGTTTGACGATGTATTTGAGCATCCTCACACCTCCAATCGATCACTCCGGTCATTACCGGTCGCTCCCGGCCATTCCCGAAATTGCTATGCGATGTGATACCCTCCCCCGTTTGTTTCCCCAAACGGAATCCAACATTTGAGATGAGGTATTGACAGGTGACACACGTGAATGTAGGCAAAATCACCCGGTTTACTTTTTTCAGCAATCGTTCAGCGGCTGTTTTCCGGGCTTTCATAAACTTGCAAGGAAGTCAATACTCGATTTGTTAATTTTGTGTTTCCTGTCTTCGCAGACGATGGTCGTATACTGCCGCTGGACTTTGCGCTCGATCGCGGACACGACCGAACGGTCAGCCGGCATCATTCATCGGCCCTATATCAGGCCATTCATCAGGCGGGAGCATCAATGACGAACACGGATCTCAACGAGGGCAAGGCGATCAAGCCTCAGCTGCTGCGCGACTATTCCAAGCACTTCAACGGCGAGCGCGCGAACCTCGTCGCGGCGAACGCGGCCGTGTCGGCCGGCGTGCTCAAGGCGGCGACCGACTACCGCGGCGTGCGCGAGCTGCCGCGCGACTTCTCGATCGAGCTCAAGCAGGGGTCGATCACCGATCAGGAGCGTTCGGGCCGCTGCTGGATGTTCGCCTCGCTCAACACGCTGCGCTATGAGCTGATGCACCGTTGGAATCTCGAGGATTTCGAGTTCTCCGAGTCCTACCTGTTCTTCTGGGACACGATGGAGAAGTCGAACACGTACCTCGAGAACGTGCTGTCGACGCTTGACCGTCCGAGCGACGACCGTCTGTTCGAGATCATCAACGACGGCCCGTCCGATGACGGCGGATGGTGGCAGATGTTCGCGGCGCTGGTGAACAAGTACGGCCTGGCGCCGAAGAGCGCGTACCCGGAGTCGGCGAATTCGCGCAATTCGGACGACTTCAAGCAGTACCTCAACTCGAAGCTGCGCGAGTTCGCGATCGAGCTGCGTCGTCGCCATGCGGCCGATGGCACGGGCGTGGAGGAGCTGCGCGCGATCAAGGACGAGTACATGTCGGTCGTCTACCGCATCTGCTCGATCGCGCTCGGCGAGCCACCGGAGCGGTTCGACTTCCTCGCGCGTGTGAAGGACGACGAGGACGGGGATAAGGACGACAAGAAGGGCGATTCGGCCGAGAAATCGGAGAAGAAGTCGGAGAAGAAGGACAAGGACAAGTCCGGCAAGGACGATCGCCCGCAGATCCGAGAGACCGGCATCACCCCGCTGGAGTTCTACCGGAAGTACGTGCCGGTCGACGTCAATGATCTCGCGACCCTCGCCAACGCGCCGATGGCGCGCACGCCGTTCAACACGCGATACCGCATCCGCTACACGGCGAACGTGGCCGAGGCCGGCGACATGGAGTTCGTCAACGTGCCGCTCGACGTGTTCAAGAAGGCCGCGATCGACCAGCTTTCGGCCGGACACCCGATCTGGTTCGCCTGCGACTGCACGCAGTTCTCGCTGCGCAAGGAGGGCTTCTTCGACCAGTCGGTCGTACGCGTCGACCAGCTGTTCGGCACCGAGTTCACGCTCGACAAGGCCGACGCCCTCGAGTACGCCGACAGCCCGAGCAACCACGCGATGACCTTCACCGGCGTGAACCTCGACTCCGAGGGCAAGCCGGATCGCTGGAAGGTGGAGAACAGCTGGGGCAAGGACGCCGGCGTCGACGGCTACTACGTGATGTCCGACAAGTGGTTCGACCGCTTCGTCACCGAGCTCATCATCCGCAAGGAATACCTTGACGACACCACCCGGGCCCTGCTCACCGCCGAACCGGTCGAACTCGACCCCTGGCAGCCCCTCACCCGCCCCTGCCGCTGAGTTCCTCCCGGGTCTCCAAACCCGTAAGCCCCATTCCCCGTACGCTGAGACTTCGTCAGCGTACGTTTCCCGGGGTCATCGGCATCCAATCACCCGTATTCGTACGTTGCGAGCGTGGCAGCGTACGAATACGGGTGACAAGCGGGATCAAGCCCCGCCCGACGTACGCTGACGAATCCTCAGCGCACGCTCCGCGAGGCTACCCTCCTTCAAGCCACGGTATCCGTACGCCGTTACCGGAATCGGAACACCGCACAGAACCCCGCAGACCGATGCCGACTGGGGAACGCCAGCCGCACCCATGCAGCGCTTATCCACCTGTTCTATTTGTTCTATTTTCCGCATACCTGATATGCCGAAATCACCTGCAAACGCTGCCATAGCAGACACTCCAGCACACGAACAGACTTTGTTCTATAGTTTTTCTATTTGTTACACTGAGTACGGTACATCGTCGTGAGGTCGAAGGAGCTCAACATGCCGTTCCCTCCCAATCCGTTCAAACCGACCGCGGGCGTCATGCCTCCCGTGCTCATCGGACGTGAATCCGTGAGCATGGATTTCCGCGAAGGACTGGAGGACGGCCCCGGAGCGCCCGACCGGCTCATGCTCATCACCGGACCGCGAGGCAGCGGCAAAACGGTAATGCTCACCGAACTCGGACTGATCGCGAAAACCCATCATTGGGAAGTCATCGACGAAACCGCTTCGAACGGCCTGTGCGATCGACTCATCGCCCGCATCGCCCCTGAACCGGGACGGATCGCGGGATTAACCATCAAACCGTCCGCGATGGGCGCCAGCCTCGGCGAACTAAGCATTGCTCCAGCCCTGCGGCCGTCGACGCTCCGTGACGCGATGACTGCCAGACTGAAAACCCTTGGCAAAGGCAAGGGCCTGCTCATCACCATCGACGAGACGCAGGACGCCTCGATGGAGGACATGACCGCCATCGCCACCGCCGCCCAGCACATGTTGCGCGACAACGCCGAAGTGGCGTTCGTATTCGCGGGATTGCCCTCACTGGTTTCCGACCTGCTGAACGCCAAAGTGCTCACGTTCCTGCGTCGCTCATCGATCAAGCAGCTCGGCGACGTCCCGCTCGATGACGTTCATCACGCACTGTCCACTTCGATCCGCGGCGCGGGCGTGACGATCAGCGACGACGCCCTGACTCTGGCGACGGAATCGACCGGCGGATACCCGTACATGATCCAGCTGGTCGGCTACCACATCTGGCGACAGGCCAGACGACGCGAAAACACCACCCCGTCCGTGAGCGGCAACGCCATACTCCTCGACGACGTGCGTTCGGGCGTGGAGCAGGCGCGTGCGAAGCTGGGCGAGGGCGTATGCGCCCCGGTCGTCAACCAGCTCTCCGAACGCGCGGTCGACTACCTGCGCGCGATGGCCCAGGATGATGTGCCGTCATCGACTTCGGTGGTGGCATCGCGCATGGGAGAGAGCATGAACTACGCCAACATCTACCGGCAACGGCTGCTCGACAAGCACATCATCGCCGCACCGGCGCGGGGCCGCGTCGACTTCGCCATCCCGTTCCTGCGGGAGTACCTGCAGGCCACGGAACCGCGGGGATGAAGAACGGTCAGTCGTTCCTGATCGCGATCTTCGGCGCCTGATGCTCCACCTGCTTGAGTGTGGCATCGGGGAAACCGGCCTGAATGTAGCCGGTGATCATCTCGAGCACCCGCTCAATGCGGGCGTGATGCAAAACCCGCTGCGGCGTGATACGCTGTGGTTAACGATAACCATGCCGTGTTCGCAACGAAGGGAAGACCCTATGACATCCCTGATCACAGTCAATGAGGACCTGAACCAGTTCCACCTGACCAATGGGCGGGTGAGCATGATCCTCAAGGTCGTCGAAGGCAAGCTCATCAACCTGTACACCGGCGCGGCGGTGCCCGATCGCCCTGACTTCGGCTATCTCGTCGACGACGGGTTCCGCGTGCAGGCGACCACCGCCGACGAGCACGGCGAGCTGCATATCGAGCAGTCGCGCCAGGAGTTCCCCGAATACGGACGCGGCGATTTCCGTGGTCCCGCGATCACCGTGCTGCAAGGCAACGGCTCGCGCATCACCGACTTCCGGTACGCAGGGTTCCGCGTCGCCCCCGGCAAGCCGGAACTCGAGGGACTGCCGGCGACATACGCGACTTCAGTGCCGGGTGATACCGGTGCCGAGACCCTGAGCATCGATCTCGTCGACGACCTCACAGGTCTCACCGCCACCCTGAACTACACGATCTTCCGCGACGAGCCGGTCATCGCCCGCAGCGTGCTCGTCGCGAACCACGGCGACGAACCGGTCACGATCGAACGCATCGCGAGCCTGAACCTCGACCTGCCGGACAGCGACTACGAGATGATCGAGTTCACCGGCGCGTGGGCGCGCGAACGCGAGCCGCATCGCCAGCCGTTGCACCCGGGTGTGCAAAGCGTCGCCTCGATGTGGGGCGCGAGCAGCCCCTACTTCAGCCCCAACGCTCTCTTCGCCCGACCCGACACCAACGAGGACCGGGGCGAGGCGTTCTCCCTGTCGTTCGTCTATTCGGGCAACTTCGACCTGCACGCCGAGGTCGACGCGTACGGCGCCACCCGACTCCAGCTCGGCATCAACCCGGCCGGATTCGCATGGCGACTCGCGCCCGGCGACTCGTTCCAGAGCCCCGAGGCGCTGCTCGGCTACACCGATCGCGGATTGAACGCCCTGAGTCAGACCCTCCACCGCATCGTCCTCGACCATCTGGAGCGCCCGCAGTGGGCGCGGCGCGAACGGCCGATCCTCATCAACAACTGGGAGGCCACCTACTTCGACTTCACCGAGGAGAAGCTGCTGGAACTCGCGCGGATCGCGCACAGGGCCGGCATCGAGCTGTTCGTGCTCGACGACGGGTGGTTCGGTCGCGGGGATCATGCGCGCGTCAACGATCGCGCGGGACTCGGCGACTGGATCACGAATCCCGAGCGACTGCCCGAAGGCATCGCCGGCATCGCCCGGAAGATCAACGAGATCGGCATGCGATTCGGCTTGTGGTTCGAGCCGGAGATGGTCAACCGCGCCACCGACCTGTACGAGGCGCACCCCGACTGGGTGATCGCGACCCCAGGCCGCGAAAGCGCCGTGTACCGCCAGCAGTACGTGCTCAACTTCGCGAATCCCGCGGTCGTCGACCACATCTACGAGCGCATGCACGCGATCCTCGACTCCGCGAACGTGGCGTACATCAAGTGGGACATGAACCGCTTCATCACCGAGGCGTACGACGCCACGCGCGGCGCCGAGCATCAGGGCGAGGTGTTCCACCGCTACATCCTCGGCGTGTATGCACTCTACCGGCGACTGCTCGCCGCGTTCCCCGACCTCATCATCGAAGGCTGCGCGTCCGGCGGATCGCGCTTCGACATGGGTATCCTCGCCTACTCGCCGCAGATCTGGACCAGCGACGACACCGATGCGGTCGAACGCCTGTCGATCCAGTACGGCACCAGCTACTTCTTCCCCGTCTCGTCGATGGGTGCGCACGTGTCGATCACGCCAAACCATCAGACCGGGCGATCCGAGTCGCTCGCGATGCGCGGTTCGGTCGCGATGTTCGGCACGTTCGGCTACGAGATGGACCTGACGCAGGTGGGGGAAGACGAGCTCGACGAGATCGCGCGGCAGGTCGCGTTCTTCAAAGAGCACGCGCCGCTCCTGCATAATGGCGACCTGTACCGCCTGCGCGCGCCGTACGATCACCGTCAGGCCGCATGGATGGTCGTCTCGGCCGACCAAGCGCACGCGATCGTTGGCGACTATGTGATTCTGGGCATGCCGAACCGGCACAAGTCGCGGCTGCGTCTGCGCGGGCTGGACGCGGATGCAATGTACCGCGTGACGACGGTTTTGGGGCCGGGCCTTGGCCCCGACGACGCATTGCGTGGGCGACTCGGATACTCGGCGGAGGATGAGGGTATCGGTGCCAGGACCACCGGGACCAGTGCCGATGCCGAATCCGGAACCGACACCAAGGCCGCCCCCATCACCCCCGGTGTCGTCCGTTCCGGTGCCGAACTCATGCATATCGGCATCAACGACACCAACATCGGCCCGGACTTCACCTCCCGACTCTATCTCATCGACCGACTCTGATCGGCGGGACATTCAACCCCCGTTGTACGTACGCCGGCCCCATGCCCGGCGTACGTTCCCGGTGGTCGTCCACCATCCGCCCCCGTTTTGCGTATGCCGCTACACATCCGGCGTACGTCCCCGGGGGCTATTGTCGCCCGACTCCCATTCTGCGTACGCCACCCTATGCTCAGCGTACGTTCCCGGTGGCTTTCCCTGCTCTGTCACCCGTATTCGTACGCCAGGCCGGAGTCAGCGTACGAATACGGGTGACAGAACCGGCATCACCCCGATGGGCGTACGCTCAGCCCGACTCACCGTACGCCCATCGGGGCATCCCCGTCCCAAGCCACAGAGAACGTACGGCACCCCGAACCAACGAATCTATTATAGAAAATCCTATAATAGAATATTCTATTATAGGATTTTCTATAATAGTGTTATCATTATCTTCAGGCACAGACGGTACGCCAGGGACGAAAGAAGCAACCATGTTTGTAGGACGGCAGCAAGAGCTCACCGCGCTGAATCGCATGTACGACAGCGACAGATTCGAGATGATGGTGATTTACGGACGTCGACGCGTAGGGAAGACCGCATTGATCGACCGCTTCCTCGCAAGACGCAAGGCCCTGTACTTCACTGCACGGCAGCAGAATTCCCAACTGGTTCTTCGTTCCTTCTCCGCAGCTATGTCCGAATACTTCGGATACCCGGATGTATTGAACTTCGGGACATGGAGCAATGCCATCGACTACCTCGTCAAACAGGCCCAACAGAATACCGGAGAGAAGCTCGTCATCGTCTTTGACGAATTCCCCTACGCCGCTGAGGCCGAGCCGAGTCTGCCATCAACCCTGCAGATCGCCATCGATCACGGATTCAAAGACACCAACACCATGCTCATTCTTTCCGGCAGCAATCAGGGATTCATGGAAAACCGTGTGCTCGGATACAAAAGCCCTCTATACGGCAGACGAACCGGACAACTACGTATGCAGCCGTTTGATTATCTGGACGCCTCCGAATTCATCGCCAGCTGCTCACCGCAGGATAAGGTGCTGTATTACGCAACATTCGGCGGAACCCCATACTATCTCGCACAGCTCAGGCCGGATCTGACCTACGAGGAAAACGTAGCGTCCCTCTGCTTCAACAAGACAGGACTGCTGTATGAAGAGCCGATGATGCTGCTACGAGAGGAGCTCAAAAGCCCCGCCATCTATGATTCCATACTTCAGGCCATCAGCAACGGATGCAACACATCGAAAGTCATTGCGGAGCGCATAGGCATCGAACAGACATCCCTGCCCTTCTATATGAAAACGCTTGAAGGTCTACGGCTTATCGAAAAGGCCGTGCCCTTCGGGGAGAAACCCACCTCACGGAAATCCCATGTCCACATCGTAGATCCATTTTTCGCATACTGGTATCACTTCGTGGCTCCCAACGTCACCCTCATCGAAACAGGAAACGGAGAGAGGCTTGCCCAACGAATCGCGCAAAGTGGACCATTCGCCACATATGTGGGACAACAATTCGAAAGCATGTGTCAGCAATGGGTACTGCGTTCCTTCGGTGCCGGAACACTACCGCTGATGCCTACACAGATAGGTAAATGGTGGGGCAACAATCCGATGAAACGAGAGGAAACGGATATCGATCTCGTAGCGGCCGATCCAGCCGAAAAGCACATACTGCTCGGTGAATGCAAATGGCGCAACAGAGTCGATGAAACCGAGATGATCGAGGCATTGCGGGAACGAATCGGTCTCATTGGCGGATATCGGAAAACAACCCTGGCATTTTTCACCAAGAATCCAATGCACGAAGCCACCTTGGCGAAATACCGGAACGACCCGGATATGCTATTCGTTCCGGTAAAGGACATGTTCGAGGAGGTTTTGAAAAGGAAGGTCTGAAAGGAACCGAGGTCACCGGCCGCCGTTGAGCCAGACCTGGTCGTAGGGCATGCCGGTGAGCTTCTCGATCGTGCGACGGGTCTCCTTGTCGACCGCCGACTTGCGCCCGCCGGACTGCAGACGGTCGATCTCGGAAAGCACCATGCCATCGGTCTTCTTGTCGATCCTCAGGTGCGCGGAGATCAGCCAGCACAGGACCATCGACACCCCGAACCAGCCCAACAGCACCACGCCCACGCCGATCCGCGCCGTCGGCGACTGCACCGACCGGGTCGCATCGAACCCGACAACGCCCAGCACCACGCCCACCAGGATCGTCGCCAGCCCCGAGAACAGCTGACGGAACGACGCCTGAATCGCCGAGAACGTCGCCGACCGGTAGCGACGCGTCACCACCTGATCCACGTCGGCCATGTACGGGAACACCGCCCACGGCAGGTAGCCGCACAGGGACTTGAACGCGAAGAACCACAACGAGGCCGCCACCGCCACCACCGTCCACACCGGCCCCGGCAGGCGACCCGCCAGCACCCACACCAGCAGCAGACCCGCCACGCCGGAGAGGCATCCGGCGAAGTTGATCGCGTACATGCGACGCGGGCCCAGCTTCGTCATGCCCATGCCGAACAGGGGCATCAACGGCAGGGACACCGCCGCACAACCCAAGAGCAGCGAGGCGAACGCGGCCGTACTCCCCCAGTCGAACACCACGAAGAACACGAACGTCTGCCCGAACACGTCCATCGACACCTGCACCATCAGATAGATCGCCAGATGCTTGCGGAACTCCTTCACCCGAAGCGTCGTCGCATACTCGTGCAACACCTTGACCATACGACGAGCCCAACCAGCCAGACCAATATGCCCGTCGCGCACCTCGCCACGCGCGTAGGCGCCGAAACCGGCAGCCTCCGGCGTCATCTCCCAGGTGCGACGCCAGCAGACGAACACGGCCAACGAGAACGCCACGACCGTCGCGATCGTGAACACCATATACCCGACCGGCCGATCCTCGCCCGTCACCGACAGGACCGCACTGCCCGCCAGCGGGATCACCGTCGTCGACGCCGTCGACACGAACAGACGCACGGTCGACAGCTTCGTGCGACCGGTGAAATCAGTCGTCATCTCCCCCGGCAGCGCGCTGTAGGAGGTCGCGAACATCTGCGCGAGCACCACCCACAGCACGTAGGCGGCCGCGTACGCGGCAAGTGGCAGTCCGGGGATCCACAGGAACACGCCGAACAGCAGCAGCGGCGAGGTCAGCATCAGCAGAAAGCGACGCCGACCGAACCGCCGGCCCACATCGTAGCGGTACAGATTGTCGTCGAGCACGCCGAACAACAGGGCCGCCACCGCGCTCACCAGCGCGCTCATGCCGATCACCGACTGCGAGGTGGCGATGTCCATGCCGCAGAATCGCGTCCAGAACAGCGACAGGTACGTCGTGATCAGCGTCAACTGGCCGCCGCCGAACACATCGCCGATACCGTAGCCGAACGCCTGCGGGAAGGTGATGTGACGGCCCTTCGACGAGTCGATTGCGCTGCGTAGGGCGTCGCTTTCGCTGTCGGTCATGGGAGGGTTGCGACCTTTCTGTCCGGAATTGGTGGTGACTGGCGCGACGTGGCCCCCTCGTCAGAGGGGACCGAGATCGATCAATAAAACTGTCAGTGGCGGATAGCGAGGACGGTGAACGACCAGGCGGGGGCCGTGTATGCGGCCTTGCCAGCGCTACCGGCCAACACGACGTCGGTCATCACGACCGGAGCGGTGGGCGATTCGGCGCCCTTGTTCCCGGCGTACGGGTCATCGCCGGTCAGGACGGTGGCGGTCGCGGTGACGACCGCGCCATCGCCCTCACCAGACTCAAGTCCCAGCGCGTCGAGCACCTGCGTCAGATCCACGTCGACCGCATCGGGCAGCGCGTTGACGATGCGGATGTAGTCGACGCCCGCCGCGGAATCGCGCGACACGGACACCGTGCGACGCGGCTCCTCGGCGACCTCACGGCCTTCGATCACGAGCCGGTCGTCGATGTACAACGCCAGCGACTCGCCGCGGTCCGCGACCTCGATGCGCGCGTGCCACACGGTGCCGGGACGCACCGCGTCCATCGACGCCTCGGTGTTGGCGAGGTTGTATCCGGAGCCGTCGCGCACCAAACGCAGCGCGAAACCGCGGCCGAACGACGCGCCGTTGTGATTTTTGCCGTCGATGTCGCCGAAGTCGAATCCGACGCCCCACATGCCCTCGTAGTAGGTGATGGTGGCGCGGATCGTGTATGCGTCGGCCGCGAGATCATCCGGCGTATCCAGCGTGATTCCGCTGCCGCGGTACTCGACGTCCGGCAGATCGACGCGACGGCCATCCGCCGTTTCGATCGACAGGTCGGTGATGTCGGCCTTCGCGCCACCACCAATACGCAGTCCGATGCGGTTCGGCAGATCACGGCGCAGCGTGGTCGGCCCCGAAAGCGCGACCGGCCACGCGGTGTCGGCGGTGGTGTTGGCGAACATCTTCTGCACCCAGTAGCTGTACGGGTGGTAGACGTGCTCGTTGTCGAAGTAGATCAAGTCCGGGTTCCACGAATCGTGGCCGTTCTTGCAGAACAGCGGCGCGTAGGACGCCATGTGTACGGCGTCGCCGTTGAGCTCCATCGCACGCCCCATGAACGCGGCTTCGGACAGGCCGTTGATGAGCCCGGTGCCCCACGAGCCGTACTCGCCCAAGTACACCTTGGGGCCTTCGCGGTCGGTCAGATCGTAGTGGTCGAGGTTGTGGAACCACCAGCTCGACGACTGGTAGGAGTGCTCGTCGACGATCGGGATGCGGGCCTTGCGCGCGTAGTCCCAGCCCTGCTCGTAGTCGCGGCCGGCCGGCGCCGGGCCGATCGTGCCGACGACGGTGATCTCCGGGTGTGCGGCCCTGACGACGTCGAAGATGCGCTCGAAGCGGTCCTTGAACACGTCGTCGATGAGGTCCTCATTACCGATGCCGAGGTATTCGAGGCCGAACGGCTCGGGATGGCCCATCGCCGCGCGCTTGGCGGCCCACTGGTTGGTGGCCGGGTCCGCGTTGCAGAAGTCGATCAGGGCGAGCACCTCGTCGATGTACGCGGGCATGTCCTCGAGGGCGATCGGCACCGGCCCCTGGCTGGTGTTCTGGCAGCTCACGCCGGCGGCGAGCACCGGCAGCGGCTTGGCGCCGATCGTCTCGCACAGGCGCAGGTACTCGTAGTAGCCCAATCGGAAGGACTGGTGGTAACCCCACAGGTTGAAGTCGTGCGGGCGATGCTCGACCGGTCCAATCGTGCGATCCCAGTGATACATGTTGTCGATGCCAAGACCATGCGCGACGCATCCGCCGGGGAAGCGCATGAACCGGGGTTTCAGGTCGGCGAGCGCCTTGACGAGGTCGGGACGGAAGTGCTCGAGGCCCTTGTAGGTGGTGCGCGGCTCGAGCGAGACGGAGTCGAGGTCGATGACGCCGGTCTCGGGGAAGGCGAGTCGCAGCACGCCCCGGCGCGCGACGACCGGTTTGCCGGCGTAGACGTCGTCGGCGGCAGGATCGCCCGACGCGTTGGACACCGACTCGCCCGATGTACCCGGCACGCTCAGTTCCGCGTGCAGCTGCGTCCACTCGCCATTGGCGGCGGATGCGGGCGCGTGGACGGTTGCGGAGGCGAGCGTCTCGCCGTCGTCGCCGATCAGCGAGACGACGATCGGCAGACCCCTGCCGTGCGCGCGCGTCCAGACGGAGAAATCGTACGTCTCGCCTGCGCGGAACGTCATGCCGTCGAAGCCGACGTTCTCGAGGGCGGGAGCGGCGGACGGATCGCCCGACTCCCCGACCTTGCCGATTTCAGCGACCGCGTAATGCGGGTTCTCGTCGGCCACGGGCGCGACATCGCGGATCGCAAACGCGGCGAACGTGCCCTCCGGCACGACCTCGCGCCAGAAGCTGTAGTTGCTCCAGCCTTCGCGATCGGCACGATCGTATTCGAACGCGCCGTTCTGGACGAGCTCCGAGTTGAGGCCGCCGTCGGCCGCGTAGCTGATGTCCTCGAAGAACACGCCCCACAGGTCGGTGCTGATGGAGCGCTCGCCCGCCTTGTCGAGCGTTGCGATGAGGGTGTCGGTCATATCGTTTTGTTCCTTTCGTGGGCTCTCGGGATTCCGCGACGAAATCCCGGGAACTGAATCATTTGTCAAGGGCCACCCAGAGCACGCCGTGGGGCGGGATCGTGCCGGTGATGACGCGGTCGGAGCCTTCGCCTTCGATGCGCACGTCGGCCTTGGCGCCGGGGGCGTCGGCGTAGAGGTCGGTCAGGGTCCAGTCGTCGTCGCGCGCGTCGAGGCCGACGATCGACTGCAGCTGGATGTTGCCGCCGATCTCGTACTCGTCGTCGCCGGTCCAGAAGAGCGCGGCGTAGTGGCCGCCCGCATGCGCGGAGGGCGTGCCGTCGGCCCAGTCGGCGGCGTCGGCGGCCCAGACGATGAACTCGCCGCGATAGCTGTTCTCGTCCCACCACTTGGCGAACTGGCGCTCGCGCACGAGTTCGCGGTTGTTCGTCGATCCGGCGGTCACCTCGCGCAGGGCGGGGTTGGCGAGCAGGGCGATCGCGTCGTCGTTGCTGGTGGGCAGATCGCCGCCGACCATGAGCGGCGAGCGGCCCATGCACCACAGGGCGAGGAGGGTCTTCTGCTCGTCGAGCGTGAGGCGCGACTGGCGGTCGTCGCCTCGCTCGGCGCGCAGTCCGATGTGTCCGAACGGGATCATGTCGGCGTCGGCCCAGTGGCCGGTGGACTGGAACGGGGCCCAGCGGGCGAGGCGCGCGAACTGCTGGTAGATGTCCTCCCAGCGGTCCCACAGGTCGTCGGAGATGCGCCACATCTGTGCGTTCTCGCGCAGGAAGTCGACGTACGTGGTCGACACCCAGCCGCCGGGCGACAGGGACAGGTCGATCGCGCGCCCGTATTTGACTTCGGCCTTGGCGATCGCGCGGTGATAGGCGGCGATCTCGTCGACGTGGAACGGGGTCTGCATGTCGTCGACCTTAAGGAAGTCAAGCCCCCAGGAGGCGAACAGGTCGAGCTGCGCGTCGTACCACGCCTGTGCGCCGGGGTGATTCTGGTTGAGGCCGTAGTTGTCCGGGTTCCACTTGCACACGTGCTTGAGGTCGGCCACGTCCTTCGCAGTGTAGTCGGTGCCGTACACGGGCAGGTTCTTGTCGACGGCGAGGCGCGGGATGCCGCGCATCATGTGCACGCCAAGCTTCAGCCCCAGCTCGTGGACCTTGTCGGCGAGCGGCTTGAAGCCCTTGCCGCCGGCCGCAGACGGGAATCGCACCGGGTCGGGCAGCTGGCGGCCGTATTCGTCGAGGATGAGCGGCGCGTTGGCGTTGTAGCCGTGGGCGCGCGCGGTCGGGTCGTACCAGTCGATGTCGATGACCAGCGTGTCCCAGCCCGCGTCCTTGAGGTGCTCGGCCATGAAGCGTGCGTTGGCGAGGAGCTCGTCCTCGGTGACGGTGGTGCCGTAGGAGTCCCAGCTGTTCCAGCCCATCGGCGGGCGCCACGCCTGGGGAAGCGTCTGATTCGTCATCGTATCCTGCTTTCACTACTGTGGTTAACGTTAATTATTGTAGCGCTACTATCAGTATTGGCAAGACACAGCAAGTCGCAGTCGTCCGCATCACAGCACCCCATAGCACACCGTCACAGACGTGTCCAAACGTCAATCATGAGTAAGCGCACGCAAGTATGCAGCATTCACTCGAACACCTACACCCACACGCAAAACACCGTTTTGCCTAGAGTTATCGATAACCATATACTGGGCTTCAGTAACCACCGACGATGGCGACAACCACGACAAGAGCATGACAAAGGAGTGCCCATGATCACGCAAAGCACTGCGTCGACCCCGAAGACCGAGGCCTACCTGTTCGTCCACTTCATTGGCGACGAGAAGACCCCACTGGACGAACAGATCTACTTCGCTCTAAGCCGCGACGGCGTGCACTGGCACGACCTGCGTCCGGCCGGCAAGCCGGCGCTCACCTGGACCGGCGGCGAGAAGGGCGTGCGCGATCCGCATATCCAACGCGACCCGCGCGGCGGCTTCCACATCATCGCCACCGACCTGTCCATCCACTACCGCGGCGGATGGGGTCCGAACGACGGCGCCACGACCAACGGATCGACCGGACTCGTCGTCTGGGACTCCCCCGACCTCGTCCACTGGGATGAGCCGCGGCTCGTGGACGTCGCCTCGAAGATCCCGGGAGCCGGCATGGCGTGGGCCCCGGAGGCCTGCTGGGATCCGGACAAGGAGCAGTGGATCGTGTTCTGGGCCACGCGGACCAACACCGACGAGCCGGGCAGCCCGCTCAACAACGAACTCGGTGATCGCACGAACATGTACTACGCGACCACCACCGACTTCCGCACCTTCTCAGATCCGGTCAAGTGGATCGATCGTGCGGCCGGCATCATCGACACGACGATGATGCGCGACGATGACGGCTGGTGGTACCGCGCCTCCAAGGATCTGGAAATCACCATCGAACGCACGCGCAACCCGTACGCGACCATGCGCGAGACGCTGCGCACCGACGACCCGCAGGAGTGGTCGTACGTCGGCACGCTCACCGACATCCTCGGCAACGGCCGCTACTCGTGGAACTACCTCGAAGGTCCGGAGCTGTTCCACTACAACGATGCCGACGTGAAGGTCATCAACGGCCGCGAGATGCGCTACGGCCTCATGTGCGACCAGTTCGCCGAGGCCAAGGGCTACCTGTCGTTCCGCTCGGCCGACCTGTCGAGCCGCGAGCCGGAGGACTGGGCCGTCGCCGACGACATCGACTTCGGCAAGCTCAAGAAGCGCCACGGCGCGATCCTGCCGATCACCGCCGCCGAATACGACGCCATCGAGGCCGCCTTCGCGCTGTGAGCGCGGATGCGTGCGTTTCCCATCCACCCGTTGCGTCATCCATCGCGCTGTGAAATCCCCATGGAGCGGTGAGCCGATTTTACGGATTGGCGGAATTCCGCCATTTTGCCACACCGCTCCATGGGCCAAACATGGCGCGATGGTCACTTCACCGCGCGATGGGCCCATAGACCGCGTAATGGATGCGGACCCAGTGCACCTATTACGCAAAACGTGACAAACGTACCCATAAAACTCAGGAAAAACGTTACGCAAAACGTGACAGCGTAAGGATCGCGATGTCACCTGACGAGAGCCATCTCGCTTATGAGGGGTGCTTTTTGGGGGTTTGCGGACATCCATCTGCGTTACGAGGGGTACGTCTCGCGGGTATAGGGGCTCTGAAACGGCTTGTCCTCAACGAGATTAAGCCGTTTTGGGGCCTTTATACATGAGGTAAGTACCCCTCGTAACGCAGATGGATGTCCGCAAGAGGCCCAAAGTATCTCTCATGACGCAGATACCGCGCCTCTCCGCGCTTAACGCCGCTCGGCGCTGCCTCGGGCGACTATGCGGTAGGAAAGGACACGAGTACGAGAGGCCGGAACGCAACGACCCGCAGATCGATCTGCAAAGCGGGGATCCGTGGCGACCGCGGAGCCCCCAGCCGGTCCGCCAATCGCGGCAGGCGCAGGAACCACTGAACCAACAGACGCCCCTATGACCCCTGCAGCGGCTGCGGTTGCATGGTTTTCGCCGATATTGCGCGCAGCCGCGCTCATGCCGCCATGTGCACCCTCGATGCGGTCGATGAGCAGGTCGAGACAGACCGTTGCGATCTCCTTGGTGTCAATGGCCACGCTGGTGAGGCCAGGATTCATGTATGCGCCGTCCGTGACGCCGTCGAAGCCGATGACCATCACGTCCTCGGGCACATGCACGCCCGCTTCGGTCAGGGCCTTCAGCGCGCCGATCGCGATCGAATCGGTCAGTGCGAAGACGGCGTCGAAGTCGCGCGGCGAACGCTCGGACAGGATCTGCCGCATCGTCTCGTAGCCGGATCGGCGATCCCAGCCGCACAGGTAGACGTCGTCCGGCTCGTACGGAACGCCGCCATGTTCGCCCATCGCCTCCCATGCGCCGCACAGGCGCAGACTCGCGTTGCTGACCTGCACGGTGCTTTCGACCAACACCGCACCGCCGCCTTGCGTGTCGCGGTCCGGCGCACCGCCGACCCGCGCGTCATCGCAGTCCCGTATCCGGGCGAGTTCCTCCGGGGGAAGATACCGCGCACCAAGCACCAGGATCCGCCGCGCGCTCTGCTCGATGAGGTGCGTCACCGCGGACCGGGCACCATCGCGATTGGGCGTGAACACGGTGTCCACGCGACCTTCGAGGCCATGACCGTCCAGGACGACCAGCGGATGGGTCGCGGCGAAATTGGCCATCGCATCGAGGTCGGAGCTCGGCCAGCACACGATCGTGCCGTCGCAGATCTGCGCACTGGCCGAGTTCATCATCGCACGCTCGTAGTCGGACGACATACGCGTCTGCTGGGTGATGAGCTGGTAGCCGCGCCGCGCCGCCTCGTCGGACAGATCGGCGGCGAGCGCGGCGGGGAAGATGAAGTCGAGGTCCGCCACGGACAGGCCGATGATGTGCGTGCGCCCGGAGCTCAGCTGGCGGGCGGCGAGGTTCGGCCGGTAGCCGAGTTCGGCGGCGGCGGCGAGTACTCGCTGCGCGGTCGACGCCTTGACGACCGATTTGCCGCGCAGCGCGTTCGACGCGGTCATGCGCGAGACTCCGGCCTTCGCCGCGACATCATCCAGTGTGACCATAGCTGTCGATTCTACCTACCTGAGACGGGGAACGAGGAGACGGGGGGGCGACTCAGATGCGACCGGCGAGACCGTGATCGCGGCCGTCGCGCGCGAACACAGGCACCACGTCGAGCGGGGCGTCGACATCGATGGTCTGGCCGCCGGTGAAGGTCTCTCCGGTGTGCAGGTTCGTCCACGTGGTCGTCTCGCCGCCGGGCAGATAGACTTCGCGCGAGCGGGCGCCGAGTTCGGTGACGGGCGCGACGAGCAGGTCGGGGCCGAACGTGTATTCGTCGGCGATGTCGGCTGCGGCCTCCTCGCCGGGGAACTCGTAGAACAGGCCGCGAACGAGCGGCTGGCCGTTCTCGTGGGCTTCGCGGAACAGTTCGCGCGTGTACGGGCGCATCGCCTCGCGCAGGTTGATGTACTTGACCATGGTCGCTTCGAATTGCGGTCCGAAGCTCCACGGCTCGTTGTCATCGCCGGTGTGCACGTGGGTGATCTTGTTGCCGCGCTTGTCGAGCACCTGGTGGTTGTTCGGGCCGCGGTCGCCGTGGTTGCGCATGACGGGCAGGAACGTGGAGAACTGGCACCAGCGCACGAACAGTTCCTTGAAGTCGTCCGTGGTGATGTCGGAGCCGGCGAAGCCGCCCATGTCGGTGGTGAACCACGGGATGCCGGCCGCGCCCATGTGGATCGCGCAGGTGATCTGCGACTTCAAGTCGTCGAACGTGGAGTGCACGTCGCCCGACCACACGAGGGCGCCGTAGCGCTGGGCGCCGGCCCATGCCGCACGCGAGAGGTTGACGGTGTTGCCTTCGCGTCCGATGGAGAGCTGTCCGTCGTAGAAGGTCTTGTTGTACAGGGCCGGATAGATGTTGCCGACCTTGCCGACCGGTCCCAGGTGGAACAGGTAGTGCGCGTAGTCGTAGTCGCCGCCCCACTCCGGTTCGGCCTCGTCGAGCCAGAACGCGTCGACGCCGAGGTCGGTGTAGTTCTGCTTGATCTTGGCCCAGACCCATTCGCGCGCCTCGGGGTTGGTGGGGTCGAAGAACTGGCTGTCACGCGGCCACCACATACCCACGTCCTTGCCGGTGCGGGTCTTGGCGAGGAAGTTGCGGCGTTTCATCTCGTCGTAGTTCTCGGATTCGAGGTCGATCTGTGGCCAGATGGAGACCATGAGCTTGATGCCCATGCGGTGCAGTTCGTCGGTCATGGCCTTGGCGTCCGGCCAGAACTCCTCGTCGAAGCGGAAGTCGCCCATGAGCGGCCAGTGGAAGAAGTCGATGACGATCAGGTCGATCGGAATGTTGCGCTCCTTGAAGCCGCGCGCGACTTCGAGCAGCTGCTCCTGATTCCAGTAGCGCAGCTTGCACTGCCAGAAGCCCATGCCCCATTCGGGCATGACCGGCGCATGGCCGGTTGCGTCCGCGTAGTGGCGTTCGATTTCGGCCGGGCTGTCGCCGGCGGTGACCCAGTAGTCGATCTGGTCGCAGCAGTCGGCGTGCCATTCGGTGCGATTGAGGCCGAACGTGACGTGGCCGATCGACGGGTTGTTCCACAGGAAGCCGTATCCGGCGGAGGAGATGACGAACGGCACCGAGCACTGCGAGTTGCGGTGCGCGAGTTCGAGCGTGGAGCCCTTCAGGTCGAGCACGCTCTGCTGGTATTCGCCCATGCCGTAGAGGTGTTCGCCGGCCGGCGCCTCGAAGGAGGCGATCGGCGATTCGGCGCCGGATTCGAGCGGGCGATGGGCCCGGGCCCTGAGGCGCAGGGCGCCGCCGTCGGACGCTTCCTTGAACAGGGTCTTGCCGGTGGCGGTGTTCTCGAAGAAGAGGCGGATGTGGTCATGCTGCCATCCGTAGATGGCGAGGCGGACGGTGATGTTGCCGTTGACGAGCACGGCGCCCGTGCCGTCGACGGTGATCGTCGGCTTCGCGCCCAAGGCATCGGCTCCAGACTCGGAATCGGTGGTGGGCTTGAGCAGCGCCCAGTCGGTGTCGAGCGGACGGTTCATCAGGCGCGAGCGCACACGCACGCTGTCGGCGCCCCACGCCTCGACGCGCATGTATTCGCCGTCGCCGGTCCATTCGACGGCCGTTCCGGACTCGTCGACGCGGAACATCTGCGCCGCGATGGCGGCCGGATCCAGCTTCTTGGCGTCGGCGCCGGAGTTCTCGACGCTGACGTCGGCAGCTGCGGTCATCTTGTTGGTCTCGTTGTCCTCGGCGCCATTGCCGGCGTTGCCGGACACGGTTACTGCGCTCATGAGTTACCTCGCTTCTTCGCATGCACTGCATTGTTGTAGCGCTATAATTATAGCGCTACAACAATGAACCGGCAAGCCAACGCGCACGAAGCACAACGCCTACCGATGCCGACAATCAACGCCGACCAGTACCTGCCGACTAACAGCCGACCAACGGCACGGCTTCAGCCGATGAGATGATGATGCCCGGGGCCGAGATCCCGGTAGCTGGCGGTCGGCAGGATCACATCCGCGCGGGTGCGCGAGGGGACGGTCAGATCAAGTTCGAGGACAGGCGCAGGCGAGACACAGTGCACGACCTCCTCGGGCACCCTGAGCCCGTCATGCCCCTGCGCGCCGGATTGGTCATTCGCGTGCGCGGCGGATTCCCCGTCAAGGCATGCCGATGATGCCGACGATTCGCCGGCAAGCACCCGATACGAGACGCTGATGTCGCCCGCGGGAGTGGGCACGACCACGGAGGCCTCGCGAATGACGTCAGTAGCACCCATACCGGCATCCGCGTCACCGCCGACATCCACGCCACCGACACGCTTGCCGACCCACGGCTGGGGCGCAACCTCGAAGCGGCGATAGCCCGGTTCGAGAGGACGCACGCCCATGAGCCCCTCGGACAGCAGGAACGCCGGCGAGGCGCCCCACGGATGCGAGTAGGTCGTGTTGGGTTTGCGCGCGATGTCCCACGCCTCCATCACCCCGCCCGCATTCTGCACGAGCATGTACGCCCACGAGTGCGTGGTGCGCGGATCCGCGATCATCACGGTCGCGTCGGCGCCGAATCCATTGCGATACAGTCCGAGCAGATACGCGGCGGCCGCGTACACGCTGCACGCCATGCCCCTGCCGCGCAGGAACGCGGCGACCCGATCGACCCGCGACTGCGGCACTTCGGCGAAGGTGAGCGCGAACGCCGACGCGTGCAGCGACGCGTGTTCGATGGGTTGCAGCGCATGGTCTGGCCTGTTCAACCCGTTGAGACCATCGCGGTACGCGCCGAGATCGGCGTCGTAGAGCCGTTCGTGAATGGCCGAGCGCATGCGCGCGGCGACGCGGGCGAATCGCGATGCGTCGCTCCCCCGCCCCAGAACGCCGGCGAGTTCGGCCATGTCGGCGTACGCCTGTGATGCGAGCGCGTTGACCACCGTGTTGACCTCGCCGAAGGCGAAGCCGTCGCGTTCGGACGGCGGCCAGTCGACCAGATCGCCGTCCATATGGCTTGATTCGCCGGGTTCCTTGACGACCAAACCGCTTTCATCGTCGACGTACCGCTCGGGCAGCAGGGCGACGAGCCGGTCGTACAGTCGCTCGACGAACTCGACCGAACCGGAGTACATCCACGCGTCGTGCACGGCGAGGATCAGGTACAGCGGCCATTCGGTGGGCCATGTGCGATTGATGGCGAGCCAGTCGATCGTGTATTCGGCGAGCGATGGGGCGGCGTCGAGCGCGAGGTGCGCCCGCTGCTGAATCCACGTGTCGGCCTCGTACGGGGCGCGTTCGCGCGTCCATGAATCGGCGTAGATGTTGCCGTTGAACGCTTCGATGGTGTGCGCGGAGAGACGCCAGACGTTGTCGAGCGCCGGGTCGGAGGAACGGAACAACCCGGGGTACGCGAGCGGATTCGCGAGCGAGTCCGGGAGCCCCGCCGACCGGCCCGCAGAACGCTCTGTCGACCGCCCCGCCAACGACGGATAAACGAGAGCGACCGCGCTGATCGCGCCGTCCGGTCCGATGCCGCGCGACATGATGCGTCCGATCGCCGCGGCGCGCTCGTCGAGCCCGGTCGGCGTGGGCACGTCCCACGAGGAGGGTTGCGCCGGCGGTTGCGCGACGTCGATCTCGACGTAGCGGAACACGCGCAGACCCCATGTTTCCAGCGGTCCGCTGCCCGGGGTCACATGCCAGTGCTCCTCGTACACGTTGCCGGCGGAGAGGTGGTAGCGCACCGATCCGTCGGCGTTCAGGGTTTCGCCGTATCGGATGGTGACGTCGATCGGCTCACGCGGGTCGAGGTCCAGCCGGATGCCGCCCATGTACCCCGCGCCGAAGTCCGCGATGACGCCGACGAGACGGGGCGCGGCGGCGACTTCGCCATCGGCGGCGTCGCGGTCGAGCGAGCGGGTCACGCATCGCAGCATCGCGGGATGCACGTCCACGGCGATCATCTTGTCTGTCGGAGTGGCTTCCAGCCGCTCGAACGCAGGCTTCACCTGCACCGGCGCCCATGCGGAATCGTCGAAATCGGGTTCGCTGAAGCCGTGCGGGAATCGGTCCGCATCGAGGTTCTCGGCGGGCGCCTCGAAGTATTGGGTGCCGATCGACGCGGACGGCGGGTACACGGCCCACGGCTCGGGCAGTGCGCACCAGGTTATCGCACGCGTGGAGTTCTCGGCGGTCGCGTCACCCGCATCGCCCGTGCCGTAGTGTTCGATCTCGCCGTCCTCGTAGCACACGTCGAGTTGTGCGAGGAAGCGGCGATCTTCCATCGTGTACGCGATGACGCCGATCGCGTTGTTATCGTTCGCGCGCAGCAGTCCGGTGACGTCGTAGCCGTCGTATCGGGTCTCATCGCCGATCGGGAAGGTCGGGCCGACGCCGACGAACGTGCCGTTGACCCACATGCGATAGACGAACTGACGCGCAGGGCGGGTCGACGCGGCGGTCGCATTGAGTGTGGCCCAGCGGATGGGCCTGTCGGGAAGTCGAAGGAAACCGCGCAGGAACGCCCAGCCGGAGGTGTTGCCAAGGTCGGAGGATTTCGTGGTCTGGCTGGTCTCTCCCCCAGTCGGCTTCGCCGACAGCCCCCTCGTCAGAGGGGGCCGATTGCCGGCACGGTCGTCGGGGTCGGGGCCCCAGATGGGGGTGGCCTGCCATGCGCGTCCCGCGCCGGTGCCGAACATGACCGGTTCGGTCCACGCACCGTGAGTGCCGTCGGCGTACCGCCAACGTAGGGACGCCCAGTAGCGACGCGAAGGAGAGGTGTCGAGGCCGTCCAGAGCGACGCCGCCCCATGCATCGCCATCCGTCCAGATGTCGGGAGACTCAGGCGGCTCGGGCAATGACCGCATCGGCAACGATGATGGCGTCTGTTCACCGAATGCCTGTCGGTCCACGGATTGCGACGCCGCCGGCTGGTTCCATGATGCCCAGATCGCGCCGCGACCGGCGGCCGCGTCGGTCGGCGTCTCGTCGACGACGATCTGATAGGCGACCGGATCGCCGCCGTGCACGAGGTCCGCGGCAGTGGCCAGTTTCCCAGCCGTCTCGGCGGCATCATCCCGCACATGCAGTACCGGCACGCAGCCGGGTTCCAGGTCGACGGGGGCTCGACGGTCATTGATCAGCAACATGATGCAACCTTCAATCTGCAGCGGAAGTCAAATCACCCGAATGCGGCGATCAGGCGATCACGTTCAACGGCGGTGATCGGCATCACCGTACCGTGGCGCGGCTTGCCGCCGTCCGCGTTGACCGGCAGGCCTTCGCGCAGCTTGCCACTGACCGGCGTCCAGCCGTCAGGATCGGCGAGGTCCTGCGTGGCGAAGCCGATGTAATGGTTCGGGCCGTCGTGGTAGCTGGGCTGGTCGATGAACAGGTACCAGTTGAAGCCGTTGACATCGCCCGGATTCGCGCGGAAGATGCAGGGTCCTTCGCCGCGCGTGAAGAGCTTCGGCTCGCCGGTGGTCTCGTCGCGTTCGCCGTTGGGCAGGCCCACGCCGACGTTCTCGCGTACGAGGTGCCAGCCGGAGGCCGAATCATGAGTGGCGTCCGACAGGGAGCCCGACTCCCCCGGCAGGCTTCCGACGACCGGCGCGAACAGATCGTGCGACCATTCCTCGCGCACGGTCATCGTCTTCTCGTCCTTGACGAACCGGTACCAACGGTCGCCGTCGCGGGCGACGGTCGCGTCGATCAGACCGCGGCCGTCGGAACCGTTGCCCCGGCACACGTCCATCCACACCTGCGGGCGCGAGAACGTACGGAAGTCCTTGGTGGTGGCGATCATCATGCGCCCGTAGGTGGGGTGGGTGCGCTGGTCTGGAGAGACCTCACCACCGTTCTCGCCACCGTACAGGTTCGACGACCAATAGACCGCGTATTCGCCGGTCTCCTCGACCCAGTGGGCCTCGGGCGCCCACGAGTTGCCCGCCTCGGGGCCGGACACGAGCGCGTGCTGCTGCGCTCCCCAATGCACGAGATCGTCCGACTCCCAGATCTCCAGGTATCGCGATCCCTCGCGCTGCGCCTTGCCAAAGTCGCCGTGCAGGGCGGCCACGTTGAGGTCGGTGGCGATGATCGCGAACCGCGAACCGTCGGGCGAACCATCATGCAGACGCATGATGAACGGGTCGCGCAGTCCCTTCGTGCCGTACTGCGACACGAACAGCGGTTCGCCGCCGTTGAGCGTGCGCCATGAAAGCGCGTCGTTGCCGTTCGACACGGCGAGGCTCACCCGCTCGTTGCCGCCGGTGTCGCCGGTGAAGTAGGCCCACACATAGGCCTCGTATACGTCATGAGTCATATCAGTTGCTTTTCTTGAGGTCTTTTTCCATTGGTTCCAGGACGTGAACGTCCATGCCGGGGAGCCGGCCGAAGGAGTAGATCGCCATCATCGTCAGGAAGATCGGCACGCTCAGTCCGAGCGCGACCATCAATCCGGTCCACGTGGTGTACAGCCACACGGTCACGACGAACAGGACCGCGACCATGAACGAGCAGAACGGGCGGGCGATGACCATCTGCATCGAAGTGCGCGCCACCCACCACGGGCTTTCGTCGAAATTCACGTACACGGCCCACGAGACCATCATGAACAGGCCGTAGAGCACGTTGACCAGCAGACTCACGCCGGACAGCGCAAGACCGAGACGCCCCATGTCGTTCCAGTTGAGCAGATAGTAGTTCCACACCAGCAGCAGCCAGATGAGGAACTGCGGCCATCCAAAGATGTTCGCGCGCTTCAGCTCGGCCTTCCATGCGCGATGGAACGTCGTCCACGTCTGGGTGATGGTCCAGGAGCGGTCGTCCACCTGTATCAGCCATGTGCGATAGGTGGCGTACGAGGCGGCGATCGAGGGGAATAATCCCACGACCACTACGCCGAGCAGCAGGTGTGCGATGAATGCGACCTGCACGACCATCAGCATCAGGATGATGCGGCAGAAGTACTCGTATCCGCGTGCGAACCGATGCACGACCGCTCCTTTCGTCGAATTGCGATACCGGCTACCCTAAGACCCGCTTTCAGCCAATCGTACCGTCGGCGGCCTTGAGACGCTCGTATTCCGCGCGGGACAGCGAGATAACGCCGCCGTGCTTGGTGTGCGGGGCCATGTGGAAGTCGTCGGAGCGCAGGTAGTCGAAGCCCTTGTCCGGATCGGTCGTGACCATCGGGCGATAGCCGATCGACGGGATCACGTCGACGTACAGGAACACGCGATCGTCGGTGTGCGAGGCGAACAGGGCCGGGCCTTCAACGCCACCGGCGCTGCCGTTCTCGGTCCAATCCGCGCCGATCTCGTGCTGGATCGGCTCCCACAGGACGCCCGGCTCCCACCAACGGCGCACGTTGGTCGCGTCGAGCCAGATGTTGGAGTGGGGACCGTTGTTCTTCGTGGCGCGGTAGGTGCGGATCGTGCCGTCGGACAGTTCGCGCTGGAGCATCGTGGTGTCGATCGTGGGCACGCCCGCGTCGATGAACACGCCACCGAGTTCGAACGTGTCGTTGGTGAAGTCGCTGGTCGCGCCCCACAGCACGCGATCGTAGACGTCGTCGTCCTTGTGTTCGACGTCGTCATCGGCGAACAGCTTGCTCGACCAGTAGAGGACGAACGCGCCGCGGCTGCCGTTATGCTCGGCCTCGGAGCCTTCCGGATAGTAGTCCGGCACCCACAGGGCCTCCGGCGCCCACGCCATGCCCAGCTGGGCGTGCGTACCGTCGGCGCGACGGGAGACGTCGAGCTCGTGCGGTTCGCTCCAGTGGACCAGATCGTCGGAGTACCAGATGATGAGGTTCGTGCTGCCGTGATGCGAGAAGTCGTACCACGGGGAGCTGGCGTCGGAGCCGCGGCCGGAACCGTCGAACACGCGCAGATCGGTGGCGATGATGTAGACACGACCGGTCTGCGGGTTGCGGGTCAGATACGGGTCGCGCACGCCGGTGGTGCCGAGGTTCGACGTGAGGATCGGCTGGCCGCCGTTGAGCGGATTCCAACGCTCCGGGTTGTCGCCGTCGGACAGGTCGAGGTAGATGCGCTCGGCGTAGCCTTCCGGATCCTCGATGAAGTGGACCAGCAGGTAGCCGTACGGGTCGGCCGGCGCCTGGGGCTGCGGCACGCGGTGAATGGTCATGGTATACGCCTTTCGGGAGATAGTTCGGGGGAAAAAGAGGATGCCGGGGCCGGCGGCAAACCGGTTGGTAGGAAGGAGAGATGTTTACCTTCCGGCTTGCACGCTGGCTCCGGCAAGAATTGTATTGCTCAATGCTGCCTCGGCCCGCCTTTCGGCGGATCCTCGGCGGTGCCGTCGGACAGCCCACTGGGCTGTCCTCAAGGACTGATCTCCGATCAATCCAGCAATTGAGGACCGGTCTTCGACCGGGCTCAACGCCACCTTCGCTCGGCTTTCGCCTCACTCAGGCTGAGCCTACGGGAAGCCCACCGGGCTTCCCGCTTAACGGCTCAGCCCTTGACCGCGCCGATCATGACGCCCTTGTTGAAGTACTTCTGGAGGAAGGGGTAGAGGACGAGGAGCGGGAGGGTGGAGACGATGATCACGCCGTACTTGATCTGGTCGGCCAGCTGCTGCTGGTTGGCCATCGAGGCGCCGCCGGTTCCGGCACCACCCTGCTGCGTCTGGTTGGCGAGCAGGATGTTCTGCAGGACGATCTGCAACGGCTGCTTCGAGGAGTCACGCACGTAGATAAGACCCGTCATGTAGTCGTTCCAGTGCTGGACGAAGTAGTACAGGCCGATGACGGCGATGATGGCCGCGGACAGCGGGATCACGATCTTGAGGAAGTAGCCGCCGTAGCTCAGACCATCGATCTGGGCCGCGTCGTGCAGGTCCTCCGGGATGGAGGTCTCGAAGAACGAGCGGGCGATGATCAGGTTGAATACGTTGACCGCGACAGGCAGGATGAAGACCCACATCGTGTTGAGCAGGTGCAGCTGCTTGTACAGGAGGTAGTTCGGGATAATGCCGCCGGCGAAGAACATCGTGAACGTGAAGAAGAACAGGATGATGCGGCGGGGCTTGAACTCGCGGCGGGACAGCGCGAACGCGGCCGGCATGGTGACCAGCATGTTCAGCGCGGTACCGATCACGGTGTACACGATGGTGTTCCAGTAACCGAGCCAGATACGGGAGTCGGCCAGGATCTTCGCATAGCCGCCCAGCTGGAAGCCCAGCGGAACGATGGTCACCTTACCGGTGGAGACCAGTCCCTGATCGGAGAACGACGCGATGATGATGAACCACAACGGGTAGAGGATCAGCAGGACGATCAACGCCACGAGCAGGGCGATGATGATGTCGACGATCCAGTCGCCGACCGACTGCTGCTTGAACCTGCGATGCTTGTTGAAGGGAATCTCGTCCCCGCTCAGACGCGGGGCGACGGAGCCCTGAGATGTTGCTGCGCTCATAAGACCCATACCCTCCTATCAGAAGATGCTCGTATCCGACACGCGCTTGGAGATGAAGTTCGCAAGCACGAGGAAGAAGAAGTTGATCAATGTGTTGAACAGGCCGATGGCCGTTGCGTAGGAAATCTGGTTGCTCTGAATACCCATCTTGAACACGTAGGTCGAGATGACCTCGGAGACGGGCAGGTTCATGGCGTTCTGCATCAGCCAGACCTTCTCAAAGCCGACGTTCAGGACGTTACCCATGTTGAGGATGAGCAGGATGGACATCGTGGGCAGAATGGTCGGGATGTCGACGTAGCGGATGAGCTGCAGACGGCCTGCGCCATCCATCTTCGCGGCCTCATAGAGCGATGTGTCGACCGAACTCAACGCCGCCAGATAGATGATCGAGTTCCAGCCGACGTGCTGCCAGACCTCGGTGACCCAGTAGATCGTGGTGAACAGTCCCGTGCTCTCCAGCAGGTTGGAGCCCTCGAAGAAGCGGCCGATCAGACCGGTGTTCGGAGCCAGGAAGATGTTGATCATCGCCACGATGACGACCGTGGAGATGAAGTGGGGCATGTACGTGATCGTCTGCACGAAGCCCTTGATCTTCTTCGAGCCGATCTGGTTGATCAGCAGGGCGAGGATGATCGGGGCGATGAAGCCCATGACCAGCGTCCACAGCGAGATGCGCACCGTGTTGGTGAGCACCTGCGTGAAGATCGGGGACTTGAAGAACTGGTTGAAGTACTTGAGACCCGCGAATCGTCCACCGGTCAGGCCCTTGGTCGGATCGAAATCGCGGAAGGCGATCTGCAGGGCGTACATCGGGATGTAGGCGAAGATGCCCACGAAGATCATGGCCGGAAGCACCATCACCCACAGGTGCCAGTACATCTTGAGGTGACGGGCCAGCCGCTTCGGCAGCGGCATCGCCTTGAGCGCCTTCTCGTTGTCGATGACTTCGACCGCGTCCGAGACGCCTGCCGCCTTACGTACCGGCGTCACATTGTTTGCTACAACGCTTGACACAACTCCTCCTTACTCGCGTGAAGTAGGATGACGGTCCCCGGTGGTTCGGCCGGCCACGCCCATTCGCATGGTCGGCCGAACCACCGGTTCACATCATCGGTTTACTTGACCGCGGCGTCGTACGCCTTCTGCCACAGCTCGACGTTCTGCTTCATGCCGAGGTTGTTGACCTGCTTGACGTACTCGTCCCACTGCTGGTCGACACCACCGTTGAGGATCCACTTGGAGACCACCGGGATGCCGTAGTTCCAGATCTGGGCGTTGTTGTTGGAGAAGGTGTTGGTGTCCTCCGTGTTCTGGCGCACGTACACCGGCATCTTGTCCTTGGTCTGGTCAAGGTGCGAGTACTGCTCCTTGTACGGGGCGTCGGCGGCCTGGATGGCGTCGGCGTCCTGGGCGCCGTTGAACTTCACGTTGTCCGGGATCCAGCCGGCGAGACGATCCTGCAGGGCCGGAGCCTTGCCGTTGTCGGCCTCGTTGAAGAACTGCTTCTTGATGGTGTAGGTGTGGTTGCCGTCATCGGTGGTGTAGTCCGGGATGGAGCCGTAGAGCTGCTCGACGGAGTACTTCTCGGAGTAGAGGAGGTTGATGATCTTCAGAGCGGCCTTCTTGGTCTCCTCCGGCAGATCCTTCTTCATCGCCATGTGGTAGTCCTCGTACTCGTTGTAGTCACCGGAGGCGTCCCAGACGGTCTCGTCCTGGGAGACGCCCGGAGCGGCCGGAACCGGGATGGTGATGTACTCCTTGTTGAGCTTGGAGCCGATGACGCCGAACTGGGTGCCGTCCCAGCCGAAGGCCACGCCGGTGAGGGCGGTCTCGCCGTCGGACTTGAGCTCGGCCTGGTACTTGGAGTCGTCCTTGGTCAGGGCGTCCTTGGGAATGAGGCCCTTCTGGAACAGCTCGTGGTAGTACTCGACGACCTGCTTGAACTGGTCGGAGGTGGCCCAGCTGTAGACCTTGCCGTCCTTGACGGCGATGCCCTGGCCGGAAGGACCGGCGTTAAAGGAGGTGACGACGCCGGCGCCGTTGATGAGCAGGAACATGCTCCACCAGTTGCCGAGGGAGCCGGTACCGAGGGCGCGCACGTTCATCGGGATCTCGTCCTGCTTGCCGTTGCCGTTCGGATCCTGGGTCTTGAAGGCCTCAAGCACCTTGGTCAGCTCGTCCCAGGTCTTCGGGACCTCAAGGCCGAGCTTGTCGAGCCACACCTTGTTGATCAGCATGTGCTGGCCGGAAGCCTGGAAGGACTTGCCACGGGAGGACGGCAGGACGTTGATCTGGCCGTCGATCTCCACCATCTTCTTGGCAAGCGGCTTCTCCTTGAAGAACTTCGCGACGTTCGGCAGGGAGTCCATGTCGTCGGCGAGGTTCTCGAAGAGCGGGTACTGGGCGGCATCCTCCGGGTGGTAGGCGCGGATGGACAGGTCGGCGACATCGCCACCGGTCAGGGACGCGTTCTTCTGCTGGGTCCAGGCGTTGTCGTCAACACGCTGCCACTTGATGACTGCGCCGGACTCCTTCTCGAGGTCCTGCGCCCACTTCTGCTTGGCGACGTCGATCTGGGCGGTGTTCTGCTGGACCATGATGGTGACGACGGGCTTGCCGTTCTCCATCTGGGCCTCGCTGCCGCTGCCGCCGCAACCGGCCAGCAGCATCGACAGGGCGCTCACGCCCGCGACGGCCGCAACGATCTTCTTCTTCGCTACACTGCGGTGTGTCATTTTGAATCTTCCTTTCTGAAGATCACTACGATCACCATCCGGTCCACGTCTCGCCATCGCCGTCAGCGGTCCTTTGCAAGACCGCTTCGATCGCACATCTTCGTGGCGCGAACCGGATGATTATCGTTAACTTTTCTCCACAGTCAAAAGTTATAGCATCAAAGAATCCCAGCTGTCAAACCGGATTCTGAGATTACGCTACCATCCCTGATGTTCCAACGTTTTTAGCGCCCTCATCTTTCTTCATCGGCGTGGCGAACCGGCGTTTCTTGCCACACGGTTACCGATAAACTATAGTTATCGTTATCCCAATGCAAAGGTATGGTTGAGTCAACTAGGTAGAGGCAGCTCAACCACCACCGCGGCGGGACAGCCATAGACGACATCGGACTATGCACGGCCGCATCATCCGCCACGTAAGTGAAGAAGGAAGCACACAGGATCATGAACGCAAAAGCACCGACGCTCAAGGACATCGCCGAGGAGGTCGGCGTCACACCGATGACCGTGTCGAAGGCGCTGCGCGACATGCCCGGAGTCAAGGCATCCACGCGGTCCAAAGTGCTCGCCGTCGCCGAGAAACTCAACTACCGCGTCAACGTGCAGGCCAGCTCGCTCAAATCAGGCCGCAGCGGCATCATCCGCATCATGGTCAACGAGTACCGGCTGCCGTTCTACTCGCAGCTCATCGACTCGCTGTCCACCGAGGTGATACGAAACGGACTCACCCCGTTCCTGCAGAAGACCGGATACTCCGCCGAATCCGCCGCCGAGGCCATGCGCAGCCCGTACTTCTCCGGCAGCATGTTCGACGGCACCATCGCCCACGCCTCCGGCATCACGGAACCGGAGATCGTCAAATCCGGCAACCCCACCGTGCTGCTCGACGACTGTCTGCACAACCCTACCGTCAGCGCCGTCAACTGGCCGAACGAGATGGGATCCAGAGCCGGCGTGCAGCATCTCATCGATCGTGGATGCCGCAACATCGGCATCGTCACCACCTGCCCGTACATGGAGGTGGAGGAGCTGATGAAGGATCACGCCTCCAACGATCCGCTGCGACTGCGCGGCGCACGTTCGGCCCTCGTCGACAACGGGCTCCCCTACGATCCGGAGCATGTCATCAGAATCGCCGGCATGGACGAGCTACGAGGAGTCGCCATCGCGCACAAACTGGCCGATGAGCACGCCGATTTCGACGGATACATGTGCATGAACGACTCACTGGCGCTTGGCCTTATTCGCGGATTCGCCGATCGCGGCGTGCGCGTGCCCGACGACGCACGCGTCATCGGATTCGACGGCATCCGCACCGGCGAGTACTCGGTACCGACCCTGAGCACGATCTCGGTCGATCTCGACCAGCTCGCGCAGATCGCCGTCTCGCAGCTGCTGCGCCAGATCGAGAATCCCGATGGCGACTGGCGCCCCTCGACCACGACCGTCGGATTCACCCTCATCGAACGCGAATCCACACGGTAAGTCGCACGCTCCGGCGTCCGCTGCTCAGAGCATCGCCCGAAGTCGGTGACAGGACGACGACCCCGTCCTGTCATCGACGAACGTTATCGGGAATGTCGTCACAGCAATCCCGCCATATACAACGGCAGATAGCGCCTGTCACCTCTGACTTCCAATGGCTTTGGGTGGAGCACGTACTCCAGCCCCACACGCCCGGAAAACCGTTCCTTGAACTTGTCAAGGGACGACGTACGGTATCGGTTGCTCGATTTGACCTCAATCGGACTGACGCGCGGCTTCATCGCCGCATTCGGGTAACGGGAAACGATCAGGAAGTCGATTTCCATGGTCCTCGAGGCGTCATCACGGTCATTGCGAGAATAGAAGTACAGGCCATGTCCACTGGAATGAAGGAGCTGCGCCACGACGTTCTCGGTCAGCATTCCCTCGTTGATGGAGATTTTCCCCAACAGGACATCCCGATAGATGTCATCCTCGGTGACGTTCGAATCGGCGAGCGCCTGAGTGACCAGCAGCCCGGTATCCGCCATGTAGCATTTGATCATCGCCCGATCCGCATAGGCGCTCAAGCCTACAGTCGGATCAGTCGAGTTGACGCAATCATTGACGACACACGCATCGGCAAGCCAGAAGAACGCCTCATCGTATTCACGCATCCGCGCGTTAGGCTCCAACGACGACACACGGTATTTCTTCTCATGCTGCGACAGCTGCGAAACCAGCCCGTCAAACAACAGCGTGACACGACGTCGGGCCGAACCGGCATGCTTGACGATATCGTCGCGATATAGCTTCAGAATGTCCCGTTTGACTTCATCCACTCGGTGAAAGTCACGAGTACGGATATACGTCTCGACCGCCTGGGGCATGCCTCCAACAAGCATGTATTCCCTGAACAAACGCATCGCCTTGCGATGCAGGGAATCCGGCAGCGGCCGCAGCCGCGCATACGAATCCGCGATCGCACGGGACAATGGCTCCTCACCCATCGCCCAAAGGAACTCAACGGTTACAGTCTAGTCTAAAATCACAAAATCAACAGTTACGAAGACCTCGATACTCACAAAATCAACGGTCAGCGTGCGGAGAGACCTCTTCGAACCACACTTGGCACCATGACCATCGGAGTTCTGCATCGCCCGCGGTAAGTCGCACGCTCCGGCATCCCGGCATCCGTTAGCCGATAGAGCAACCGAACTCCTCGCGGGCATCGGACGCGATTCGCGTTGTTAGGGTCCGTTTCTCGCCAGAAATCGCCCTCTATTATCAGGGATCAGACGCCCAGCGCACGGTCAGCGTCCGATTCCCGCAAGAAGTTGACCTTCCCTAGCGGGATACGGACGGGATCAGTCTTGTCCTTCTCGATTTTCGCCCCCCTGTTTTCTGCATCATTTTGGTATCATATGATGCAGAAAACATGATGCAGATAAAGCCGATGATGCAGAAGGAAGGCGCCGCATGCGGGACTTCGATTACATCGCCTCGGCGGGCGGGCTGCTCACCGTTGCAAACTAGTTTGTTTTGGTTTGCAGGACGGTCTTGCGATCGTCCGCTCCAAGTCTCACGCCGCTTGCGTGGCTGCTTGGTTCGCACTTCACCGGGGTCTGCGTTGCACGACGTGATGCGTCGTTCCGTCTTCCGTCCCCTCCATGCGCGTTTAGGGTCTCCGGGGCACTCCCGGCGACTTGGATGTTGATGGCCGCGTTCAGGTCGCGGTCGATCACGAGACCGCAGGTCCCGCAATGGTAGGTGCGCTCGCCCAAGGAGAGTTTGGTTTTCACGCTCCCGCAGTTCGAGCACAGTTTCGAGCTTGGATGCCAACGGTCGATGACATGCAGACGCGCGCCGGTGCGCATGGTCTTGTATTCGAGCTGGCGGCGCAGTTCCGCGAACGACGCGTCCTCGATGGCTTTGGCGAGCCGATGGTTTCTGACCATGCCCGCCACGTTCAGATCCTCGATGCCGATGTCCGAGTACGTGTCGGCGAGCCATGTGGTCAGCTTGTTCAACGTGTCGCGGCGCTGATTGGCGACACGCGCGTGCAGTCGGACGACTCGTTCCCGCGCGTGGGCGCGCCGATGCGAGCCGGGTTGTCTGCGGCTCAGCGAGCGTTGCGCCCGCTTAAGACGGCGTTCATTGGCCTTGAGCGTGTGCGGGTTGGCGATCGTGGTGCCGTCCGAGAGCGTCGCCAAGGATTTCACGCCCAGATCGACGCCCACCGCGCCGCCTTTCGGCGGACGTGCCGGCGTCCTGTATTCGCGTTCGACGGTCAACGCCGCGTACCAGCGTCCCGCACGGCGGCTCACGGTCATGCGCAGCACCCTCGCACCGCCGACGCGTTCGGCGATGTTCTCCATGCAGTGCACGCGGCCGATACGCGGCAGTCTCAACGCCTTCGAGTCACGGTCGATCAGCCCGAAACTCCCGGTCGTGTACGCGAATCTCGGCGTCGTCCTGCCCTTCGATTTGAACTTCGGGAAACCCATTCTGCGGCCCCTGCGTTGCCCCTCACGGCTTTTCGACCAGTTCGACAACGCAGCCGCCAACGCCTCCAGCCCGCTGTTGTACGCCTCCTTGCTGTTCTCCCGCCACCACGGAGTCCCGTCCGAGCCCACGGCCAGCATGTCCTTGTTCACGTTCCACCAGCGGCGCAGCGCGTACAGCGACCACTCCGGCTTCTCCCTGGCCTCCAGCATTTCCTTGACGTGCGCCAATCCCGCGTTGTACGCGAAACGGGCCGCCCCCGCGTGCGACAACAGCAGACGCTCCTGCGCGGGCGTCGGGTCAAGCGCCACCTTGACCGCCTCAAGCATCCTGCGCCGCCTTCAACGCGGCCCGTGCCTTGTTCTTCGCAGCGCGCCGACCGTATAGGCGTGCGCAGAACGAGGTCAGCACCTCAGTCATGTCACGCACCAGATCATCATCCAGCTCCGAGTCGTCCACGACAACGAGCCGACGCCCCTGTGCCTTCAGCGCGGATTCAACGAGTCCCGCGTTCATGCGCGCCAACCGGTCCCGATGCTCCACGACGATCGTACCCACGGTCGGATCGGCGAGAATGCGGTTGAGTCTGCGCCGTTTGTCGTTCATGCCCGAACCGGTCTCCATGACCACCTGGATGTCGGTCGCGCCCATGCCGATCGCGAACGACTTCAACCGATCCGCCTGTCGTTGCAGATCGGACTTCTGGTCGGACGATGACACCCGCGCATAGCAGACGACGCGAGAGCCAGCGGAGATGTCGGTCTTCTCGTATTTCGGGTCATGGATGAGCCACACGCTACCCGAACGCTCGAACGGAACGGGCATGCGGTTCTCACGGCACCACTTCCACACCGTCTGCTCGTTCAAACCCTCACGGGCCGCCCACTCCTTCGCGCGCATGAACAAAACATATCACGGTAAAACAGAGCAAAGCAAGTAAAAACCATAACAACTGACAACCCCACGCACGACGAGCCTGCTCACCGCCATCCACGAGGAACGAGGACGGCAGAACACCAGAACCGGCATCCGGCCGGACGTGCTCACCACGCTGACGAACATCGCGCGCATCCAAAGCACCGACGCCTCGAATCGCATCGAGGGCATCGCGACCAGCGACAAACGACTCAACGCATTGGTCGCCGAAAAGGTCACCCCGCGCAATCGCGCCGAAGAGGAGATCGCCGGATATCGCGACGTGCTCGCCATCATCCACGAAAGCCACGATTACATCCCGCCCACGCCCAACGTCATACTCCAACTTCATCGGGATCTGTTCCGCCACACGCCGCTGACCTTCGGCGGACGCTTCAAGGACAGCGACAACGTCATCATCGAGCGGGACACCGATGGCAATCGGCGCGTACGTTTCGCCCCGCCATCGGCACTGGCCACGCCGGAACTGGTGGGGCGCATCTGCAACGCATACGCGGAGGCGATTCAGGATGGGCATACCGATCCTCTGCTCACCATCGCCATGTTCACACTCGACTTCACCTGCATCCACCCGTTCAACGACGGCAACGGGCGCATGAGTCGACTGCTGACACTGCTGCTGCTCTACCGCAACGACTACCAGGTGGGCAAATACGTGAGCATCGAACATCTCATCGAAGGCAGCAAGGACACCTACTACGACGCCTTGGCGGCGAGCACCGTCGGATGGAACGAGGGAGAGAACGACTACGAGCCGTTCACGAACTACCTGCTCGGCATGATCCTCACCGCGTACAGGGAATTCGACGACCCGCGAACGGGCGACCAAAGCGCAGCGCATCGCCTCCCTGTTCGACGACACACTTGTGCCGATATCCAAGGCCGACGTCCACGCCAAGCTGCCGGACATCAGCCTGACCACCATCGAACGCGCACTCAAGACGTTGCAGAACGACGGCACCATCCGCAAGATCGGTTCCGGACGCGCCACGCGTTACGTCCGCATCCGCTGAGCGGCAGCATCCGTACGTCGTCGTCATGTACCCGTCGGACGACGGCGCATACCAACGCAAGAGTTCCTTAAGCTGCCCGTCCCTGTTGCGCCTCCTGTTCGCCTTGTCCGCCTGACTCGCGGGGGACTCAGCGTGAAAAACGTGGGGATTCGCGTTGAATCCCACAGATTCGCGGGACTCAACGCGATTACAGGCGATTTCGTCGCTGAGTCCCGCGGACTTGAACGCCCACCCCGTGACCGCCCGCCGATCGCAGAATAGAAATCATTGGAATTCCGCCGTTTTGCGGCGGTCTTGACGGGTCGTTTCCGGTCCGGTACCGGTGCGGGCGGGTGTGGTCACGGGACTCAACGCGAAAAACGTGGGAAATCGTGTTGAGTCCCACAGATTCGCGGGACTCAACGCCGGAATCGGCCTTGACCGCGCTGAGTCCCCCGCGGACTGCCGAGACGGAGGACTCAATCCCATTTCCGTAGCGTCGGCTGCTTGCCCGGATAACGATCGCCGAAATACGCGACATAGGCGTTCTCAAGCTCCTCGATGAGCACCACATCCCGCTCGCCGGTCTTGCCCGCCGCTACGGCTTTGTCGTATGCAGCCTGCAACCGGGCCCTTGCCGGGGTGTTCGGAGCCGGATGCAATGAATCGCCATCCAACAACAAGGAAGCCTCTATTTTCATATAGCCCATCCTGCTGAGGATGCCGGCCTGACCTGTGGAGTCCTCTTCTTCTTCCTCCTCGACGTTCTGCTGTTCGACGGACCGATCGACCTCCTCGGTCTGGCTCGCTGCCTGCTCGGCCTGAACGGCTTCATTCAGGCGGGTCCGCAATCGGGCGATATCATCGCGCAGCGCCTGCTCGTCGGTGCGTGATTGCTCCGGCAGCGCCAGATCCTCCGAGCACTCGGCCGGCTTGGTCAATCCGCCGATATGGTATCGGGCGAGATCCGGCTCCTCGACCGGCGTCATATCGAATGGAACCTGTCCTGAATCACGCATCATCGCCCCCACTTCCCTGTGTATCTCCATTGTCCCGCAAACGGCGACGCACCACAACTCCACGCCGCTCCTACGTAGCAACAGGCTTCCCCAACGGCGTACGCTACACGGTCAACGGCGGCAACCTGTACGCCATCGTCATGCGCCCGTCGGACGACGGCGTGTACCGGTTCGAACGGCTCAGGAAGGGCGATGCCGCACACAACGCGGACTTCCACGGCTTCATCAGACGCATCGATCTGCTGGGTGGGCCGACCGATGGCGAGGGCGATGGCGAGGGCTTGGAGTGGACGCGTGACGAGCACGCGCTCGAGGTCCACGCGCCTGCCGTCCCGGGCGACGCCCCGATCACCTTCCGCATCGCCATCGGCTAGTGCCCTCCGTCAACTATCCGCTCGCTAAACAAATCAGGCCTGAGTGTCTAGCCCCGGTCTAGGCACATTGCGTCCGATCCTATAGGATCCACTACGAGAACCCCCATTTCTCGTTCCATTACGTTCGATCCCGTAGGATCCAACGTTATTGGGGGTTGCGAGGTTGCGAAAAACATCCGATCCCGTAGGATCCGATACGGTGATCGGGGCGGATCGGTGATGGCAGCGTGACGGGTCTGCCACTCAGCGCATGTCAATCGTTTGATGTTCGCCGAGTGGCAGAAAACCGCGCCACTCAACGCGTTTTTGGTGATTTTTCGCGTTGAGTGGCAGACACATCGTCGGCAGGGACAGCCCTTGCAATATCGACTATCGCAGAATCGTTGGAAAATGGCCCTTTTGACAACATGTCAAAAAGACGGCAAGGCGGTGATGACGCATCGTCGTGCCACTCAACGCCAAAATCGCCGAAAATTGCGTTGAGTGGCACACAGCCGAGCAACACGGCCGGGCAACGCAGCCGAGCGACACGGCTAAGGCGCACAGCCAGGCAACGCAATCGAGTCGGTCTGCGGCGGTGCAACCGAGTATCTAGACTCGGCTTCGCCATCGCCAGCTCCCCCGACAAGGAGGGAGCCGAGAGTGGGACAAACGAATTAACGGCGCGAGATGCTAGAGGTCGACCTCATCTTCATGACTCGGCGAGGATGAGGAGATCCCAGGGAGCCAGAGTGACCTGCGATCCGGCGGAACGGGCGTCGCCGGAGAGCACATCCTCGCCGGATACGGGCAGGGTGAACGTCACCGGATCGGCGGAGTAGTTGAGGAAGTAGTCGATGCGTTCGCCGGCGCGGTTGACGCCGCGGCGCACGTCAACCGTGCCGGCGAGCGTGCGCGGCCAGTCGTCGGCGCCGGTCAGTCCGGCAGCGTCGGCCGCGTCGGCGATGAGGCCGCGCATGACCTCGGGCGAGGTCATCGTGCCGATGTATTCCGCCCAGCCGTCGTTGCCGCCGAACATGTGGCGCGTGATCGCGGCGTAATCGCCCCATGCGGGGTGATGGTAGCGTGCGAGGATCTCGGTGTCCGCGGACGCGTCCGCGGACGCGGGCATGAGCAGTTCCATGAACACTTGGGCTTCAGCGTGGGCTTCATCGTGGGCTTCATCGTCGACGTAAGAGGCTGGCGCCTGCGCGAAGTCGAGGCCCACGTTGTGCGGCGGAGTGAATTCGTTGTACCACATGCCGAACATGTCGGTCATGGCGTGCGGCTGGCGATCACACCGCACCTTCATCTGCGGGTCGGCGAAGAACGACTTGAACGAGGCGACCAGATGACCGCCGCCGGCGACGTACGCGCGCAGCGCCTCCAGCGCGGCATCGGACGCGCAGTACATGGCCGGGACCAGCACGAGGTCGTATTCGTTCAGCGCCCGTCCGCTGGAGGTGACGCCGCTTTCCCCCAGCCGGTCGCCGTCGATCACGTCGCATTCGATGTTGAGCTCGTAGAGCGCGTCGTACATCCATCGCACCACGTCGTTGTAATCGGTCTGGGACCCGCCGCGGCGGAATCCGCCTTCCAGCGAGAACTGCTCGAGCGCGGTGAGCGACCGATTGCTCACGATCACGGCCGCACGATTGCGCTTCCTTAAGTGCAGCAGCCGATCGCCGTGCGCCTCGAGTTCGGCGCCGATCGCCATGACGTCGCGATACGTGCGACCGGGCTCGAAATCGTGCGAGAGGATGCCCTTCCAGTACGTCTCCCACGAGTTGTGGATCGAATGCCAATGCCAGTACATGACCGAATCGGAGCCTGAGGCGAGGTTGCCGTACGCCTGCAATCGCAGCTGGCCGGGGTACGGCAGCCAGCCCATGTTGCCCTGCGCCTCGGTTTCGAGCGTCAGATAGTTGCGTCCGCCCTTGAGTCCGCGGGTCAGGTCGCCGGCGAACGCGATGCGCCGCCCGTCGAGCTCGTCCTGCGTCGGGAAGTACACGTCCGCGCCGGCGATGTCGAGCGCGCGGGCCGCCTCGAAGTGGTCGACGGCCGGCTGCACGCCGTACGATCCGCCCTTCCAGCCGAAGTCGAAGTTCTGGGTGACGAATTGGTCGCTGCGCGCGTACTCGCGTACGATCGACGCCTGCCAGGCGAGGTATTCGCTGACGAGCCCACGGCGGAACGCGTCGAACTCGCCGCGCATCGACCCGTTGATCGAGTTGGTCGGGTCGGGGAAGTCCTCCCACGCGTCGATGCGGTTCGACCAGTAGTCGAGTCCCCACGCGCGGTTGAGCGCGTCGAGATCGCCGTCGAACAGCTCGCGCACGTGACGCACGAACATCTGGCGCACGTTCGGCGAGACGACGTCGTAGTACTTGGTTTCGTTGTCGACCTGATAGCCGATGACGTTCGGGCGATCGGCGACGTGGGCGACGAGCCGGCGGATGATGCGCTCGCCGTAGTATCGGTACGTGGCGTTGGAGATGTCCATGATCTGGCGCGGACCGTAGCCGCGGTGGCCGTTCGGGGTGTCGGCGAGCACGGTGGGGTCGAGGCGGACGAGCCACGAAGGCACGGCGTAGGTGGGCGTGCCGATGATCACCTTGATGTCGGCGCGCTCGGCGGCGTCGAGCACGCGGTCGACGTGGTGGAAGTCGAATTCGCCCGGCTGCGGTTCCTCGGTGGACCAGGTCGATTCGGCGATGCGCACGACGTTGATGTGCGCGGCCTTCATCATCTCGATGTCCCTGTCGAGACGGTCGTAGGGCATGTATTCGTCGTAGTAGGCGCATCCGAACAGGATGCGATCGATGGATGTGGCGGACGCTGACGCGTTCTCGGACATATGTCTCTCGCTTTCGTTCCATCGCCGTTCGCCACGGGTCCCGACCATCCATGGATCCCAGTCATTGATATATATACGAACAGCATTATTATATGTATCGATACATATCGTAATTACAGTCACAACAATATGCAACACGACATTTCTTCACTGTCTCTTTTGCCGATTGCGCAGTACAATATGTACCGTTACATACACCTAGGTCTCTGCAACGGCCACTGACGGCCGAAGCGGAAAGGGAACCTCATGACAGATGGACCGATCGCCCCGCACGCGCCGTCGCAGGCGCGCATGATCGCAGGGCCGGACTCCACGCCGTTCGACCGCGCGCCGGACATGCGCCGGCCGCCGGTATTCCTGCGCGAGTTCGACCACCCACTCCACTCACACCCCACGATTGCCTCGGCGCATCTCACGCTGAGCGCGTGGGGTCTGGTCGAATGCGAGATCAACGGCCACAGGGTCGGCCGCGACGTGCTCACGCCCGGATGGACGGTCTACGGCAAGCGCCTGCCGTACTGGACGTACGACGTGACCGATCTCATCGCGGACGGCCGCAACGCGATGGCCTTCTGGCTCGGCGACGGCTGGTATCGCGGCCGTATCGGCTTCGGCGGCGGCGAGCGCGACTGCTACGGCGACCGGCTCGGCCTGATCGCCCAGCTGGAGATCGTCGACGCGGACGGCGGCACGACCGTCATCGCAAGCAATGCCGAGGACGGTCTGTGGCGCACGACGAACGGCCCGATCCTCGCAAGCGGACTGTACGAGGGCGAGACCTACGATGCGCGCGAGGCCCTGCCGGGATTCGGACTGCCGCTCAGCGCCGTCGGCCCCGGCACCGACTCCGCACGCTGGCAGCCGGTCGAGGAGCTGGAGTTCGATCCGTCCGTGCTCTACCCGGCGGACGAGTCGACCGCGGTGCGAGAGATCGGCGAGCGCCATCTGCCCGCAGGCAGCGCGATCACCCGTCTTGCCGACGGCCGCTGGCTGGTGGATTTCGGCCAGAACTGCACCCAGCGCGTGGTCCTGCGCATCCCGGAGGGGCTGCCTGCAGGCGCCGAGATCACGATCCAGCATGTCGAAGTGCTCAATCCGGACGGCACTCCGGCGACGCGTCCGTTGCGTCGCGCGGTGCAGCGCGATCACTACATCGCGTCCGGTCGCGAGGGATCAAACGGCCCTGATCCCACCACGCAGAGCTGGTGGGAGCCTCGGTTCACGATGCACGGGTTCCGCTATGCGTGCATCAGCGGCTGGCCCGAGGATCGCCCGCTCACCGCCGACGATCTGTTCACGCGCGTCTACAGCTCCGCACGACGCCCGCTCGGCGACTTCTCCTGCTCGCTCGATCGCGTGAATCGCCTGCACGAGAACATCCGCTGGTCGATGCTGTCGAACTTCGTCTCCATTCCGACGGACTGCCCGCAGCGCGACGAGCGTTTCGGCTGGACCGGCGACATCGCCGTGTTCGCGCCGACCGCCGCATACCTGTACGACGTGACCGGCTTCCTCGACAGCTGGCTCGACGATGTCGCGATCGAAACCGACAAGTGGGGCACGGTGCCCTACTACGTGCCGTACCCCTCGCCCGGCTGGGGCAAGCCGGCGGCGGTCGCCTTGTGGGGCGATGTGGTCGTGATGGTGCCGTGGGCGCTGTACATGGCGACCGGCGACGCGTCCATACTGCGTCGTCACCTGCCGCTCGCCCGTCGCTGGATGGACGAGGTCGCGGGACTGCTGTCCGACGATGGTGTGTGGGATCGCAGACCGGAGGTGTGGTGCGGTCAGCTCGGCGACTGGCTCGACCCGACGGCCCCGCCGGACGACGCCGCTCGCGCGATGACCGAGAAGAACCTCGTGGCGACCGCGTTCGCCGCGAATTCGGCGAAGCTGGTCGCGCGGATACTTGACGTGGTCGGCGATCCGCAGGTCGCGGCGCACTACGAGCAGCTGGCCGCGCATATACGCGACGGATTCCGCAGGCGGTTCGTGCTGCCGGATGGCCGCATGACCTCGGACACGCAGTGCGCGTACGCGCTGCTGATTGCGTTGGATCTGCTCGAGGACGATGCCACGGACCGCGATCGCCTGCGCGAGATCGCAGGAGACAGGCTCGTCGAACTGGTGCGCGAGCGCGGGTACGTGGTGGGCACCGGGTTCGCCGGCACCCCGTACGTGCTGGGCGCGCTGTGCGCGACCGGCCACGCCCGCGAGGCGTTCTCGCTGTTCCTGTCCGACCGCTGCCCCTCATGGCTGTATCAGGTACGCATGGGCGCGACAACCACGTGGGAGCGGTGGGATTCGATGCTGCCGAACGGCGAGGTGAATCCGGGGGACATGACCTCGTTCAACCATTACGCGCTGGGTGCCGTGGCCGATTGGATGCACACGGCGATCGGCGGACTCGAGATCACGGAACCCGGCTGGCGCACGGTGCGCGTGGCTCCACTCATCGCCGAAGCGATTCGTCACGGGATCCGTTCCGGGGCGGCCTCGCATGCGGTGCCGTCCGGCGGTACGATCGCGGTGTCGTGGACGGCAGGCGACGATGATTCCTGCCGTCTCGTCGTGACCGTGCCGGAGGGCGTACACGCGATCCTCGATCTCGGCCTTGGCGAGCTTGATGACGAGCTTGATGACGACATCGTCGACGAGGATACGCATGAGGCCGTCACCGCCGGAACCACACTGGAGGCCGGCGAGCATCGCTTCTCGCTCTACACCTCCGTGGATTCGCGGGCGACGAGCGTGTAGCCCACGGTGACGCGTTCCGGGGGCGCGGCGGGCGTGGACGAATCGCCGCGTTCCTCGATGCGTCGGGCGATCATGTCGAGGGCGAACCGGGAGAGCTGGTCGAAATCGACCTGAATCGTACTCAGGGTCGGCACGCAGTACGTGCCGGCCGTGACGCCGTCGAAGCCGATGACCTTCACGTCGTCAGGCACGCGCACCCCGCGATCGGCGAGACCGCGCAGCACGCCGAACGCCGCATAATCGGTGGCCGCGAACACGCCGTCGAACGCCTGAGATGAGTCGGACGAATCGGACGCATCGGCAATGGCGTGGCCCGCCTCGATGCCGGTCGCGGCGTTGTACGCAGTGAACACGGTCGTCTCGTCGCATGGCAGTCCGGCGTCGAGCAGCGCGGCGCCGGCTCCGCGCAGTCGCAGCTGCTGCGGATCCTCGGCATGCGTCAGATCCGCGCGGGACAGGTACCCGCATCCCACGGCGATGGCGATGCGACGGCATCCGCGATCGATCAAATGGCGTATGGCGGCGCGCGCCCCATCCTCGTTGGGGAAGTTCACCGAGTCGACGCTGGGCGTCTCCTCGCAGCCCTCGATGAGCACGATCGGACGACCGTGATGCGATGCGCCTGCACCGAGTCCCGTCGATTCGAGCCCGGGCGCGTCCAGGCCTGCCGCGTTGATGATCTCCCCGTCGAACAGCTGCCCGGAGAACGGGTTGGAGGCGAGCGCCCGCTGCCCCTCAGCCGGCGAATAGTGCGTCTGCTCGACGAACGGCGTGAGACCTCGTTCGGCGGTCGCGACGGTCAGCGACTGCACGAATTTCGAGTAGAACGGCGCGTCGAACGCGTTGACGATGATGTGGATGATGTTGCTGCGCCCCGATTTGAGCATGCTCGCCGTCAGATTGATGCGATAGCCGAGTCTTTCGGCGGTGGCGAGCACCCTGGTCCGGGTCGATTCCCTGACGCCGGGCTTGCCGTGCAGTGCGTTCGACGCGGTCATCGGGGAGACGCCGGCCGCCGCCGCCACGTCCCGCAGCGTCGTCCTGCCGCCAGTGATCCTTCCCTTGTTGCTCATGCGCAGCCCCTATCCCGGTTCTTCCCACCTGTCGCCTGTCTGCCTATTCCCGCCACTCGTACCGGCATCTGTGATCAATCTTGCGTCATCGACCGACGCATGTCGGTGTTCGATAGTTGTCCGATCGCCCACAGCGGGAGATTGAGCAGCCATCCTTCGTCGCGATAACCGGCCAGACTGGTGCGCACCGCCCTATCCAGCCCGAAATGATTGGCCGCCACACGCAGGCTTTTCGCCTGAAGGTTCTCCTGGGCCTTGACTTCGATGGGCAACACCGTGTCGGGATGATCGACCGCGAAGTCAACTTCCGCGCGCCCTGTCGACGATGCCCAATAATACGGGGTCAAGTGCTGCGCAATCAGTTGCTGACACACATACTGTTCGGTGAAGGCACCCTTGAACTCCGTGAACAGGGCGTCTCCCTCGAGTATCGCAGCGGGATTAAGCCGCGCCAAAGCACCCAGAAGGCCGCAATCCACGGCGAACAGCTTGAATGCCGATGGATCCTCATAGGAGGCCAACGGAGTGCGAATGGCCTTCACCGCCGAGACCTTGGCAATGGCCCCATAGTCGCGAAGCCACTGGATGCTCTCTTCAAAATCCCGCGCACGGGCGCCGGATCGAAGGGCGCCGTAGATGAATTTCCTGTTTTCCTTGGCGAGCTGCGATGGCAGAGAAGCCCAGACCATGCGGATCCGTTCCAGCATACGCAGCGGAGCATGTTTGGAGAAGTCGCTGTCATAATCGTCGAGGATTTCCCGCTGCAGTCTTCGGGCTTCGGCGAAATCGTGATGCTCCGCAAAATCAGAGACCACAGCCGGCATGCCGCCCACCACCATGTACTCTTTGAGCCATGCGCATAGGCGGTCCCGGAACACGGAATCCAACTGCGCGATTCCGCCGTCTTCGGTGCCGTCCCGAATAGCATCGGCCGTCATCCCCTGTCCAATGGCCCGGAGATATTCCAGAAAATCCATGGGACGCAGGGTGATCGTGTCCACTTTGCCGACCGGATATGACGAATCCCTGTGCCGCGCGATACCCATGTATGACCCGGTTGCGATGACATGATATTCTCTGGCGTCTTCGCAGAAATACTTCAATGAGGTCAACGCCCTGGGGCATTCCTGAATCTCATCGAGCAGGACCAACGTGTCCGGAGTGACGGGGACTCCGGTTTCAAGGCTGATGTTTCGCAGGATTCTGCGCACATCCAGATCACCCTCGAAGAATCCCCGTGCACGTTCGTTGTTCATCAGGTCGATCCGGGCGACCGAAGAATACCGAGTACGTCCGAATTCCTCCGAAAGCCATGTCTTGCCGGTCTGCCTCGCGCCACGGATGAGAAGCGGCTTACGGTTACGGGACGACTTCCATGCGTCGAGTTGTTCCATAGCCGTACGTTCCATACCTCACCCCATAACTCATACAGAAAATGTGCAAGTAGAACACATATTACGTACAAGAAATGTGCAAGTCAACCCCGTTTCCTGCGTCACTCGAAGCGGAGGTAGGTGACGAAGTCGCGGGCGCGGGAGGCGTGGGTGGCGTCGACCACGTTGGCGAAGCCGATGACGGCGTCGTCGGGCAAGCCCTTGCCGCCTGCGACACCAGCTCCGGACCATGTGGCGGACTTGGACAAGGCAAGACCGTACGCCTTGCCGGCCGCGGCGGCGTCATCCGAAGAGGACGTACCCGCGATCGGCTCGCCCTTCTTGTCAACCAGCGCGCCGGCGGCGGCGAGCTTGCCGAGCGCGGCATCGCCCTTCTCGACGTCGGAGACCTTGCCGATCAGCCCGCGATGCACGAGTTCGGCGAACGTGGCCTTGTCGGCGACGATCATGTTGACGTCGCCGGCGGAGACCATCGTCATGAGCTTCGCGGAGTCGTCCGTGTACGAGTTGGTCGAACCGTTCGACGAGCCGGTCGGAGAGGCGGTGCCCGAACCGCCCGGCATCGCGATCGTGAACGACCCGTCGATGTCGATCAGACGGTCGTCGTCGATCTTTTCCGCCTTGACGAATCCGGTCTTGAGCTCGTCCAGCTGGGCGGAGTACTCCCCCATGCCGATGCCGGCGACAGACAGTTCCGTCTGCGGCGGCCTGGTGAGCCACGTGACCGCCAGCGAGACGACGAATGCGATCGTCACCACCACCGCGATCGTGCCGACGAGGAAATGCTGCACGAAGAACGGCCACTTGTCGGCGGCCGGCAGTTCGCGCAACGTCTTCCACTTCGACTGCTTCACATAGGTGTTCTCGGCGGCGAGCGCCGCGATCGAGCTTTGCTGCTCGTCGTTCAGCGCTCCGCCGCCGTTCGTCTGACTCTGCTGATCATCGGTCATACGGGTCAGTCTAGTCGGAATAGGGTCGGGCGATCAGTCGTGCAGGAAGACGGTCATCTCGTTTTCGCCGCGGTTGGCCCATGCGAAGTACGGGATGAGGGTCGCGGTGACGGACTCGCGTTCGGCCGGCGCGTACTGCGCGTACAGCGGGGAGAACGCGGGCGCGTCCGCGGAATCGCCCGCCGGAGCGTCGGCGACGGACGCGGGCACGACCTCGCGCCACGCGGGCACTTCGAGCCTGACCATGTGACGGGTCACCTGATCGACCTCGCCCTGGCCCTGATCGTCGATGCCCTTGGCGCCGGCATGGAAATCGAAGTCCTCGACCTTGATGGAGCCAGGATCGGCGAGGATCCTAGCCACGTCGGCATGCAGCAGGTGCAGGTTCGCGCCGTTGTCGCGCTCCTCGGCGCAGAACGTGATCGGGCCGCGCGTGAACGCGACCTTGCCCACGTCCTCGCGCACGAGCGGGTTGGCCTTGAGCATGCGCACCGGCATCGGGAAGTCGAAGGAGACGATGTCGCCATCACGCCATTCGCCGGTGAGGTATAGGTAGCCGTCGCGCACGTCGCGCGTGATGCGGGGCGATCCGTCGGCTTCGGGCGATTCGCCGGTCGCCGAGATCGCGGCGGCCGCCGCTCCCTGCGCGCCGGCCCAGCCGGGCAGACGGAAGGCGAGCGTGAATCGGCCGGACACGCCGTCCGAGTCCTCGCCGAGGTGCACGACCACCGAGCCGTCGCCGTGCCACGGCAGGTCGGCGTCGACGCTCAGACGCACCGGCACGCCGCCGAGCGCGGCCTTCGCCTCACCGCCCATGTACAGGTGCGTGTACAGCGTGGACGCGTCGTCGGAGACCGTGTACGCGTACTCCTGCACCGATTCGACGATGCGGGCGATGTTCGGCGGGCAGCAGGCGCAGCCGAACCACTTCTGGCGCACCGGCTTGACGTGGTCGAGCCTGCGATCCTTGTGGCAGGCGTACGGATTGACCTCCAGCGGGTTCACGTAGAAGAAGCTCTTGCCGTCGAGGGCCATGCCCGCGAGCGTGGTGTTGTACAGGGCGAGCTCCATCACGTCCGCGTACTCGGCCTTCGGGTCGAGTTCGAGCATGCGGCGGGCGAAGAACGCGAGCGAGATCGCCGCGCAGGACTCGGAATAGGCGGAGTCGTTCGGCAGGTCGTAGTTGTAGGAGAACGCCTCGCCCTCGCGCGTGCCGCCGATGCCGCCGGTCACGTACAGCTTCTTGTCGACGATGTTGCGCCACAGGTTCTCGCACGCCTTGGCGAGCGTCGGGTCGTCGGTCATGCGCGCGACGGCCGCCATGCCGGAGTACAGGTATCCGGCGCGCACCGCGTGGCCGACCGCCTCGGTCTGCTCGCGCACCGGCTCGTGGGCCTGCGCGTACGGATAGTCGAACCGCCAGTCGGTGTCGGCGCTGCCGTCCTTCTTGTCGCGCTCGCCCTCGTAGCGGAAGTAGTTGGGTTCGGTGCCGCGCTCGTCGATGAAGAACTTCGCGAGGTCCAGGTACTTGCGATCGCCGGTGACTCCGGCGAGGCGGGCGAGCGCCATCTCGGCGATCTCGTGGCCCGGGTATCCCTTGCACTGGCCCTCGTTCGGGCCGAAGTATTCGGCGGTGTAGTCGGCGAAACGCTCGGCGGCCTTGAGCAGCTTGTCCTTGCCGGTGCCCTCGTAGTAGGCGATCGCGCCTTCGATGAGGTGGCCGAGGCAGTACAGCTCATGGTGCCAGCGCAGGTTGTGGAACGCGCGGTCCATGCCGTTGAGGATGTAGTAGGTGTCGAGGTAGCCGTTGTCGAGCTGGGCGGCGCACACGATGTCGATCGCCTTGTCGGCGGTGGCCTCGAGTTCGGCGTCCGGGTGATGCGCGAGGCTGTAGCCTACCGCCTCCACCCACTTGGAGAAGTCGGTGTCCTGGAACACGAATCCGTAGAACTTGTCCGGATCGGGGTGGGCCGGATCCTCCGGCTTGGACTCGAAACCGCGGTAGGAGTAGGCCGGCGGCACGAACTGCTTGCCTTCCGTGTTCTTGCGCGCATTCTGCGCGGCGGCGGCCTTGAAGTTGTGCATGCAGTAGCTGGGGGCCGCGCCCGGCACGTTGTCGTTCAGGGCGTTCCACTGGAACGGCAGCACCGCCGTGCGCACGAGCTCCTGCTCGGTGTGCCAGAACGCGTCGGTGACGGTCACGTCCCTGAGCTTGAGCGGCGTGCTGTGGCGCGCGGCTTCGGGCGTCGTTGCGGAATCGGTCATGTTCGTATGCTCCTTTGACATCCGTGAAAATCGCATGTGCGTGGGGATCGCGCCGACCAGCGACCCCCACGGCGCGGCGCCACAGGATCGCAGTAGGCGGATGCGGTCTGTTACCGCTCACATCATTTATGTTTAACGTTAACCTACTTTTATCCATGACACGCGGAACGTGAAACAACGGCGCCTGTCGCGGGACTCGGTGGGATCCAGTGGGACTCAACGCGCAAATCGCGGGAAGTCACGCTGAATCCCTTGAATCCGTGGGACTCAACGCGATTACGCACGAAATCAACGCTGAGTCCCACGACCAATCCCACCTCCATCGCCAACGACTGAATGCCGATCAAGAAAACGTTGGAATTCCGCCGTTTCTGAGTAGTGGCAGCAGACGACGTTGAGTGAAATCAAGAGAATCCAAGGGACTCAGTGAACAAATCGCGGGAAATCGCGTTGAGTCCCACGAATCCGCGGGACTCAACGCAAATACACACGAAATCGACGCTGAGTCCCTCGGATCCCCCGGATCCCGCGCACCCTACGCGCGGATCGCCGCATACTGCGACTCGTAGAGGCGCCAGTACGCGCCGCGCGCGGCCAGCAGCTCGGCGTGCGAACCGTGCTCGACGATCCGACCGTGGTCGATGTAGAAGATCTCGTCCGCGTTCTCGATCGTCGACAGACGGTGAGCGATGATGAACGACGTGCGCCCCTTGAGCAGGTGCCGCAGACCCGCCTGCAGCGCCTCCTCGGTACGCGTGTCGATGTTCGAGGTCGCCTCGTCGAGGATCAGGATGCGAGGATCGGCGAGCAGCACGCGCGCGAACGCGATGAGCTGCCTCTGGCCGGCGGACAGCGTCGAACCGCGCTCCTCGACCACCGTGTCGTAGCCGTCGGGCAGCTCCATGATGAACTCGTGCGCGTGCACGGCGCGGGCCGCCGCCTCGATCTGCTCGTCCGTCGCGTCGAGCCGTCCGTAGCGGATGTTCTCGCGCACGTTGCCGGAGAAGATGAACGTATCCTGCAGCATCACGCCCATCTGGCGGCGCAGCGAGGCGAGCGTCACGTCGCGCACGTCGTGGCCGTCGATCTCGACCGACCCCTCGGACACGTCGTAGAAGCGCGACAGCAGGCTCACGATCGTGGTCTTGCCGGCGCCGGTCGGACCGACGAGCGCGATCGTGCGCCCCGGCTCGACGTGGAAGTCGACCAGATTGAGGATGTTGCGCCCGCCCTCCTCGTAGCGGAAGACGACGTCGTTGAAGTCGACGCGGCCGGCGATCTGCGGCAGATCGCGCGCGCCCGGCCTGTCCTCGATCTCGGGGACCACGTCGAGCGTCTCGAAGATGCGCTCGAGGTACGCCGAGCAGGTGACCAGCTGGTTGTAGAAGTTGCCGATGTTGATGACCGGGTTCCAGAAGTTGTTCGCGTAGCCGACGAACGCGATCAGCATGCCGGTGGTCACGTCCACGCCGCCGAAGCCCGTGATACCGACGAAGTAGATGAACGAGATCGTCATCACGGAGATCGTCTGCACGCCCGGCCACATGAGGAACTCGATGTGCTTGGCCGCCATCCACGCGGTACGCACGTCGTCCTGCTGCTGCTGGAACGTCATGAACTGGGTCTTCTCGCGCGCGAACGTCTGCGTGGTCTTGACGCCGGCGATCGACTCGTGGATGAACGCGTTCAAGTTGCTCTGCTTATTCGACAGCTTCTGATACGCCTTGCGCTGGAAATGCTGCAGCACGCGCACCCACAGGATCAGCAGCGGGAAGAGAATGAGACTCCACAGCGCCAGCTGCCAGTCGATCACGAACATCACGATCAGCGTGACGAAGAACGTGAACACGTCGGCGAACACGCTGATCAGACCCGACGAGAGCGTGTCCGACAGGGTGTTCACGTAGTTGACCACGCGGATCAGGATCTTGCCGTGCGGACGCGAGTCGAAGTAGCTGAACGGCAGCGTCTGGATGTGCGTGAACAGGTCGCGGCGCATGTCCTTGAGCATCAGCTGACCGACCCGCGTGATCGCCACCGTACGATAGCGCAGCGCCAGCTCGTAGACGACGATCAGACACGCCAGCGCGCCGGCCAGCAGCCCCAGCTTGGTCAGATCCTTGTTCGGGATCGCCTCGTCGATCATGATCTTGGTCAGGTACGGCACGCTCACGACGATGCAGCTCATCGAGATGACGACCGCCAGAATGCGCACCACACGCGGCAGATACGGTTTGAGATAAACGCCCACGCGCGCGATGTCGCGCAGGTTGATGGTCTCCTCGAGTTCCTCGTCCTCGCGGAACGTATTACGTTGTGCCATGGTAAGTCAAGTCCTCTTAGAATCCCTGCGCGGCGCCGGACTGGGCGCCGAGCTGCTTCGAGTAGATGCTCCAGTAGCGCCCGTGCGCGGCCACGAGCTCGGCATGCGTGCCGCGCTCGACGATCCGCCCGCGCTCGAGCACGAGAATCAGGTCGGAATCCTTCACCGACGAGATGCGATGCGCGATGGTGACGATTGTCTTGTCGCCGTCCATCTCGCGCAGATGACGCTGGATCTCGGCCTCGGTCTCCATGTCGACGGCCGAGGTCGTGTCGTCCATGATGAGGATCGACGGGTCGTCGGCCAGCGCACGCGCGAGACTCAGGCGCTGCTTCTGGCCGCCGGACAGGCCGACGCCGCGCTCGCCCACGATCGTGCCGTAGCCGTCGGGCAGCGAGCGGATGAAGCCGTCGGCGCCGGCGATCTGCGCCATGCGACGGATGAACTCGTCGTCGGCGCCGTCGCCTGAGCCGGTGCGCGGACGTCCGTAGCCGTCGGTGTCGAGGCGATTGGCACCGAAGCCGATGTTGCCCCTGATCGTGTCGGAGAACAGGAACGTGTCCTGCGCGACGATGCACACCTGCGAGCGCAGCGTGGCCAGCGGCCAGTCGCGCGCGTCGACACCGTCGATGAGCACGCGGCCCGAGGTCGGGTCGTAGAAGCGCGAGATGAGGCTGACGAGCGTGGACTTACCCGCGCCGGTCTCGCCGAGGATGCCGAGCTTCGTGCCGGCGGGCACGTGGAAGTCGAGGTCGGTGAGGATCGGCGTGTTCGGGTCGTCGGGGAAGGAGAAGGAGACGTGGTCGAAGCGGATGTCGCCGGTGATGTGCAGGGTTGGGGCCGTTGTTGCGGGCGATGCGGCGGTCTTGCCCGACGCGGACGCCGCGGACGCGGCCGAGGCCGCAGCCGCCGTCCTGCCGGCGACCACCTGTTCGGCGTCGGCCTTCTCCACGATGCGCGACTTCTCGGTCAGGAGCTTCCTGATCTTGATGCAGCTGGCGTTGAATCGCTGCCAGTCGTTGATGAGCCATCCGGAGGCGCGCACCGGGCCGTCGATCATCCACAGGAACGAGTTGAAGCTCACGAGGTTGCCGAGCGTCATGTACCCCTTGATGACAAGGAAGCCGCCGAAGCCGAGCGTGATGAGCTGCAGCGAGAAGCCGAGGCCGTCGAGCCATGGCATGTACCGGCGCGAGTTGTAGGCGAGCGCCATGTTGCGCTGCATGTAGTCGTCGTTGTGCTCGTCGAATCGCTGCGTCTCGTAGGGTTCGCGGACGAACGCCTTGACCACGCGGTTGCCTTCGATGTTCTCCTCGACCATCGAGTTGAGCGATGCCAGCGAGTTGCGGATCGCGAAGAACAGCGGGTGCGCGTGCGTCGACAGGCCGCGCGTGAGAATGAAGATGAACGGGGTGACGCAGGCGAGCGCGAGCGCGAGTCGCCAGTCGATCGCGACCATCACGCACAGGGCGCCGATGAACATGACCACGCAGTCGGCGATCTGGTAGCTCACCCAGCTCAGGAAGTGACGGATCGCGTCGGTGTCGGAGGTCAGACGGCTCATGATGTCGCCGGTGCGCGTGTGGTTGAAGTAGGTGAAGTCGAGTTCGTGCAGCTTCTCGTACTCGTCGGAGACGAGGCGGTACACGGAGTTCTGGCCGAATCGCTCCATCCACATCTGGTAGCCGTAGCGCGCGCCGACGCGGATGACGGTCATCGCGATCATCAGTGCGCAGAACTTGAGCAGTTCGTCGGTGTGGCCGCCGACGATGACGCGGTCGACGATCAGACCGGAGATGATCGGGATGGTCAGGGCCATCGCGTTGTTCGCGATGAACAGGAGGAGCGCGCCGACGACGCGCGGAAGATCGGGTTTGCAGTAGGGCAGGATCCAGCGGATGTTGCCGGCTTGTTGGTTGGTTCCCGGATCGACGTACATGGGGGAAGTCACCGTTTCTTCGGATTGTTTGCCTGTGGTTGGCACGGCGCTCTCCTTCGCCGCGCGCGGCATTCGTTGCCGCCACGATTCACGACCACACGCGTGTGACCGGCCTCTCCTTCACCACCGGCCGACGCCCGCCTCCGGCTTCCTGGCCGGCGCACGGCGTCGAACGCGTCGCGTTTCGCAAACGCATACCAGTCTAGACAACCCCCACCCGTTCGCAATCCGCGAACCTCCGCGTGTTGGCAAAAAGAAACCCGGCGGTGAGAAGCCGCCGGGTGAGAGAGAAGAGAGAAGAAGGGTTCAGTTATGGGGTCCGGAAGAACCTCGCCTGCGGTTCAACTTCATCCGCCGACAGTCTTTAGTTAACCGCCCGTTTCTTAGAGGAACGATGCGCGTTCCTGAAAGAACTCTCAACACTGTGTGACAGGTTTGTAACTACTTGTTCTCGGACTTGTCCTCAGCCTTGCCTTCGGCATCCGCGAGCTTGGCCTTGGCCGCCGCGAGACGCTCGGCCTCAGCGGCGCGGCGGGCGGCGAGCGCCTCGTCGAAGCGCGCCAGCTCCTCCTCCACGGCCTCCTTCGGGATCTTCGCGAAGATCGGCGTCGGCTTGGCGACGGGCGCTCCGACCTCGATCGGCTCGCTCTCCCACGGATGGACGGTCTCGCCCATCACGTAGTCGCCGGTGATGATCGGGTAGTGGAAGCCCGGCTTGTCGAGGTCCTCGACCTCCTCGAGGCGCGGCAGCGGCGAGAACGTGCCCTTGCCGCCCAGGGCCTCCCACACCTTCTGCGCGGAGTGGGGCAGGAACGGGGCGAGCAGGTGGTTCGCGTCGGAGACGGCCTGCGCGGCCACGTGCAGCACGGTGGCCAGACGCTTGTCGTCGTCCTTGATCTTCCACGGCTCCTCGGCGGAGATGTACTTGTTGATGTCGCCGACGACGCGCATCGCCTCGATGAGCGCGCCCTTCTGGTGATGGTTCTCGATGAATCCGCCGACCGAGTCGAACGCGCCGCGGGTCTCCGTCAGGAGCGCGCGGTCCTCGTCGGTCATCGAATCCTCGTCGAGCGCCGGGATCTCGCCGAAGTTCTTGGCGATGAGGTTGGCGACGCGATTGACCAGGTTGCCCCAGGAGGAGGCGAGCTCCTCGTTGTTGTGGCGCACGAACTCGGCCCACGTGAAGTCGGAGTCGGAGCTCTCCGGGCCGGCGATGGAGATGTAGTAGCGCACCGCGTCCACCGGGTAGCGCGAGAGGATGTCCTTGACGTAGATGACGATGCCGCGCGAGGAGGAGAACTTCTTGCCCTCCATCGTCATGAACTCGGAGGCGACGACCTGCTCGGGCAGGTTCAGCGGGCCGAGTTCGCCGGTCTCGCCGCCCTTGGAACCCTGGCCGTTGTAGGCCAGCATCTCGGAGGGCCAGATCTGGGAGTGGAAGGTGATGTTGTCCTTGCCCATGAAGTAGTAGCCCGGGGTCTTCGGGTCGTTCCACCATGCGCGCCACGCCTCCGGGTCGCCCTTGCGGCGGGCCCATTCGATCGAGGCCGACAGGTAGCCGATCACGGCGTCGAACCACACGTACAGCTTCTTGTTCGGGTTGTCGATCCAGCCGGCCACCGGAACCGGGATGCCCCAGTCGATGTCACGCGTGATGGCGCGAGGCTTGACTTCCTTGAACAGGCCCTTGGAGAAGTTGATGACGTTGGTGCGCCAGCCCTCGCGGGTGTTGAGCCATGCGAGGTTCGCCTCGGCGAGCGCCGGCAGGTCGAGGAAGAAGTGCTCGGTCTCCTCGAAGCGCGGGGTCTCGCCGTTGATCTTGGAGACGGGGTTGATCAGCTCGTCCGGGTCGAGCTCGTTGCCGCAGGCGTCGCACTGGTCGCCGCGCGCGCCCTCGGTGTGGCAGATCGGGCATTCGCCCTCGATGTAGCGGTCGGGCAGGGTGCGGCCGGTCGACGGGGAGATCGCGACCTTCTGCGTGCCCTTGTAGATGTAGCCGTTCTTCAGGCACTGCTTGAACAGCTCCTGGACGACGTGCTCGTGGTTGCCCGTGGTGGTGCGGGTGAACAGGTCGTAGCTCAGGCCGAGATCGCACAGATCCTTGGCGATGACTCGGTTGTAGCGGTTCGCCAGCTCCTGCGCGGTGACGCCCTCCTTCTCCGCCTCGACGAGGATCGGGGTGCCGTGCTCGTCCGTGCCGGAGACCATCAGCACGTCGTTGCCCTTCATGCGTTCGTAGCGCGCGTACACATCGGACGGGACGCCGAAACCGGCCACGTGACCGATATGGCGGGGGCCGTTCGCGTACGGCCATGCAACATTGACCAAAATATGACTCATAAGGCTCGATACTAACCGCGGCTGTGGAAGTGTCGACGGAGCATGTCCCGCATCCTCACACCCCACGGCCACGATCACCCGGCAAACGCAAAATGGAAAATCATCAGCACAACAACCACACTGGCATATCCAAGAACCATCAGCGAAACGGGAATCGCATAACAGGATATCTTCCGACCGATAGACGCCTTACCGATTCGGCGCGAACAGTATAGAGAAATAGCAAACAACACAAGCGAAACCAAAGAACACACGAAAGCCACAACAAGACACCACATAATCAGCAGAATGGAACCAACGGCAGTGAAATATAAGGCAATCGTAAGAAACAGCAAACCCACGATCGACAGCACGGAGCATTTATTCATCAATCACCATCGTCCTTTTTGGGGAAAAATCTTTTTCATTGACATCTTTCTCCTTAGGTTGGGATCCCCATCGATCCCACTACAATTGTAATAGACAAAACGGGACCGTCGGGCTGTCTCGGTAAGTGCGCAATTGGATCGGCGTGTTGAATGCCCGATTCCATCGTCAACCACATTGCCATCCGCCGTATCATCATCCGCCATATTGCCGGCGGGAAGGAGGCTCGATGCCCAGGGTCTGGCGACGCCCGCGTCGATACTGGGTCGATGCCGGTCGATGCCGGTCGATGCCGAGTTGATGCCGAGTTGATGCCATGTCGATACTGGGCTGACGCCGTGTTGATGCCAGGGCTGTTCCTGCCACAACCCGCACGACGCGCCGATTCCACACCGTTGTGGCCCACTGCCCGGCCACAACGCGACCGGAATCGCATCTTCGCGATCCCGTGGCAGCAATCCCCGCCACACCACGGGAATCCCGCCCCTTTCGAACAGTTGTGGCAACGGGTCCTGCCACAACACAGCGAAATCAACGAACCGCAAACGTCGTGACACGCCCCTCCATGACCGGATCCTTGGAATTCCGCCATTCTACGACAATCGCATCCACAACGCCTCAGACACCTATTGGCACAACGCACCCGAAATCCCCCTCCCGAACACTTGTGGCAGCGGATCTCGCCATAACACGCCGATACGGTCGGAATGACCGCGTTATGGCAACTAGACCGACGCGAGAACGGACGCCGCGGCTCATCCACCGGGTCATCCACCGGGTCATCCACCGTCGTCCACGGGAACCGTATGACGGGTACACGGCCGACCGCTCGGCCGGTATCGTGGGTGCATGGACAGTTCAACGACGAACCTCACATCGAACCTCACATCGGATATGCCATCGGACGCCGCACGGGATGCGTTACCGACCAATCCCCCGGCAGTCTCGCGGGGTATCGCGCAGGATGCGTCACCGCCCAATCCCCCGGCGACTTTGCGAAGCACGGCACCGGACGCGCCCCGCGACACGATTCCCGCGCCGGCCGAGCCGGTGACGCCGGGCATGCCGCTAGCGCCACGGCCGAAGCCGATCATCCCGCCGATCCTCGTCGACCGAGATCTGCCGGGGCCGCTGAGTCTCAAACGTCTGACGATCATCGGGTCGGTCGGCGGACTGGACTCGCGCAGCGGATACTGGACCGAGCACGCCGACACCCTGTACGGGCGGGCGATGATCACCGAACGCATCATCCCGTTCGCGACGATCGCCTGCGCGTTCACCGCCCTGTGGGTGTGGATGGGCGGCACGTTCCCCGACACGTTGGACGTGATGTCGCGCTCGCACTTTCGCAAGACGCATCACGGCCGCCGCGTGCGCGCGTTCGACCGCAAGGTGGAGCACCGCGATCTGGCGCGCATCGGCCCGTTGCGGATCACGCGGCCGGCGCGCACGGTGTGCGACATCGTCACGATCTTCGGCGATCGCACGGAGGACATGCTGCTCATCGAGCCGATCGCCGACTGCATGGACGCGTACGACTTCTCGCCGGGCGACTGCATGATGATCCTCGACGAGAACCCGTGCATGCCCACGGTCCCGCAGGCGCGCACCCTCCTGCGGTCGGTCAGCCGCATCTACGCCCAGCGGCGGGCGAATCGGCAGGAATTCAGTCCTGCTTGAGTTTGAGGACCGCGGTGTAGATCTGCTTGCGATTGGGCAGGGTGCCGTCGGGCAGCGGGTGCTCCTCGGCGACCTGGCTGATCGCCTCCTTGATGCGCAGTCCGTCCTCGAGCGCGCGGTCGATGGCCAGTCGGGCCAGATCCTCGATGGACAGCGTGCTCGGCGCGGCGGCGGTCGCCTCCTCGTCGGACGCGCCGGCGACGACGAGCACCATCTCGCCGCGCGGCGGATCCTCGCGCACGCCGTCGCGGATCTCGATGATCGTGCCGCGGCGCACCTCCTCGTAGTCCTTGGTCAGCTCGCGGCACAGGGCCATGCGACGGTTCGGCCCGAACGCCTCCAGCAGGTCGTCCATCGAATCGTCGATGCGGTGCAGTGTCTCGTAGAAGACCATCGTGCGCCGTTCGGGCAGGAGCGTGCGCAGGTGCTGCATGCGTTCGGAGTGCTTGCGCGGCAGGAATCCCTCGTAGCAGAAGCGGTCGGTGGGCAGGCCGGAGAGGGCGAGCGCGTCGAGCACGGCGGACGGTCCGGGCGCGCAGGTGACCGGCAGTCCGCGTTCGATGGCGCGGCGCACGATCGCCAGTCCCGGATCGTTGATCGTCGGCATGCCGGCGTCGGAGACGACGAGGACGGTCGCGCCGGTCTCGACGTTGTCGAGCAGGCCGTCGGCCTTATTGCGCTCGTTGTGATCGTGGTAGGCGATGACGCGGCCGTTCACGTGCACGCCGAGTCGGTTCGCGAGATCGTACAGTCGACGCGTGTCCTCGGCCGCGATGATGTCGGCCTGTTCGATAAGCGCCTTCAGTCGCTCGGAGGCGTCGAACACATTGCCGATCGGAGTGGCCGCGAGCACCACGGTTCCGGCGGGGATGCGCACGGCCGCGAGAGGCCGCGGCTCGTCGTGAAGCTGGGAATCCGGGGTTTCGATAACGTCGTCTGTGCTAGTCATGGTTCCAGTATCCCCCATTCGCGCGTGTGGGAGACCGCAGGCTACGTAAATTCCCTCTGAATTGCGCGGCCCGAGCCAACCGGCGATGATCTTCCGCCCGCCGATGCAGTCACTATCCGGACAGTATCGGTTCATCTGCACACCTGTTTTTCGCCCACGATATAGCGGTGCGACGCCGGTCCTGAGTAATCTGCATCTCGGATATCGATATCGCAGGTATCGCGGATATCGCGGCAAGAGAGGGACGGCAAACGGCATGAGCACGATCTGGCAGGTGTTTACGCGCGATCTCATGCGGATTCTGCGCAATCCGGTGGCGCTGGTAGTCACGCTCGGCGTGGCGATCATCCCGTCGCTGTACGCGTGGTTCAACATCCTCGCCAACTGGGACCCGTACTCCGCCACCGGCAACATCCAGGTCGCCGTCGTCAACGACGACAAGGGCACCGATTCGCCGATCGCGGGCAAGATGGACGCAGGCGCGCAGGTCGTCGCGCAGCTGAAGAAGAACCACCAGCTCGGATGGCGCTTCGTCAGCCGCGCGCAGGCGATGGACGGCATGCAGAAGGGCGAATACTACGCGGCGATCGTGCTGGACGACGACTTCAGCGAGAGTCTCGCGGGCGTGGTCACCGGATCCGCGGACCGCCCGAAGATCACGTACTACGTCAACGAGAAGAAGAACGCGATCGCGCCGAAGATCACCGATACGGGCGCGAACACGATCGACGAGCAGATCAACCAGACGTTCGTGTCGACCGTCGGCGAGGTCGTCGCGAAGGCCGTCACGAAGGCGAGCGACGACATCGCGGGCAAGGCGGGCGAGACGACCGACGACATCATCGCGGATCTCGACAGGACGAACGCGCGCATCCGCAAGGCGTCGGACACGCTTGGACGCACGCGCGCGGGCCTCGACCAGTCGCGCAACTCCGTCGCGCAGGCGCGGCAGACGCTCGTCGAGCTCAGGAAGGAGCTCGACGCGGCGCGCAAGGTGTCGAACAACGCGGGCACGCTCCTCGACACCGCGCAGAACGACGCGCAGCGCTTCGGCGGCGTGCTCACCGGCGCGTTCGACCTCGGGTCGGCGCAGCTGTCCGGTGTGGGCGTGCAGGCGAACATCGCGGCCGGCGCGATCACCGGATCGCTCAACGACGCGCAGGCGTCGGTCGACCGCATCACGACCACGATCTCGGTTCCGCTCGACGCCACGGCCCAAACGATCGCCGATGTGAAGGCCGCGCTCGCCAAGGCCGGCATCGACGAGAACACCACCGATCCGCTGGGACGTCACATCTGGAGCCAGATCAACGTGATCGACACGGCGGTCAAGACGCAACAGCAGCAGGTCAGCGACTTCCACAGGAACACGACATCGTTCATCGGCGCCGGCAAGGACGTCACGACGCATCTGTCGAACGTGGCGGGCACGACCACGAGCGGCGGTATCGCGGGGCTCAACGCGGCACGCCAGAGCCTCACGACCTCGATCATGCCGAACCTCAACGCGTCGCTGGGCAGCTTCGCCGCGCTCAACGGCACGCTCGCAGGCACGCTCACCTCGCTCGACACGACCATCACGCAGGCGGACGGCCTGTTCGCCCAGCTCGACGGGACGCTCGCCGAGGCGTCGACGACGATCGGCGGCACGCGCGACTCTCTCAAAACCCTGGAGCAGGACGTGACGACCGTGAGGAACGACGTCGCCTCGATCGAGAGCTCCGAGACGTACGCCAAGCTGCGCGACCGGCTCAAACTCAACGACAAGGAGTTCGGCGCGTTCATGGGCAGTCCGGTCACGCTCGCCACGAAGACCGTCTACCCGATCGCGAACTACGGTTCGGCGGTCACACCGTTCTACACGAACCTCGCGCTGTGGGTCGGCGGATTCGTGCTCATCGCGATCTACAAGCTCGAGGTTGACCGCGAGGGGCTGATCCAGCTGACCGCCACGCAGGCCTATCTCGGCCGCTGGCTGCTGCTCGTCGTGATCGGCTTCATGCAGGCGGTCATCGCCTGCGTCGGCGACCTGCTGCTCGGCATCCAATGCGAGTATCCGCTGCTGTTCCTGCTCGCCGGCATCTTCTGCTCGTTCGTGTACATCAACATCATCTACGCGATGGCGGCCGCGTTCCGACACATCGGCAAGGCGGTCGCGGTAATCCTCGTGATCATGCAGATCCCGGGCGCCTCGGGCCTCTACCCGATCGAGATGATGCCGGACTTCTTCCGCGAGCTGCATCCGTGGCTGCCGTTCACGTACGGCATCAACGCGATGCGCGGGCCGATCGGCGGCATGTACGAGAACCACTACTGGCTCGACATGCTGCACCTCGCCTACTATCTGCCGGTCGCCCTGTTCATCGGACTGGTCGTACGCCGCTACGCGATGAACCTGAACGCCCTGTTCGACAGCCGTCTGAGCGACACCGACCTGATGATCACCGAACACAACACGATGGTCAACGAGCGGATGAGCCTGACCTCCGTGCTCCGGGAGGTCTCCGGCTCCAAGGATCTGCGCGAGCTGCTCACGCGCCGCGCGCACCGGTTCTTCGCACGCTATCCGAAGCTCATCGTCTCCGGTCTGGTGATGCTGACCGTGCTGCCGATCGTCTTCCTCGTGCTGCTGTTCGCCACGCAGGCGAAGATCGCGATGCTCACCGCGTGGATCGTGTCGATCATCGTGATCGACGCCTACCTGATCATCGTCGAATACACGCGCGAAAGCTACTCGCGCCAGCTGGGCACGGGCGCGATGACCGCCGAACAGTTCCGCGACGTGATGCTCAACGGGTACATCTGGCGGCGCGGACGGCACGAACGCGGGCATAACGGACGTGACGGGCGCGAGCACGACGGCGGCAACGGCAAGAAGGGAGGCACGCGATGAGGAACATCTGGCGCATCTTCGCACGGGACGTCCAGCAGGCCACGCGCAACGTGATCGCGATCATCGTGGCGATGGGACTGGTCATCGTGCCCGCCCTGTACGCGTGGTACAACATCGCGGCCAGCTGGGACCCGTACGGCAACACGAAGGCGCTCAAGGTCGCCGTCGCGAACACCGACAAGGGCTACAAGTCGGACCTCATGCCGGTGACGATCAACGTGGGCGAGACCGTGGTCAGCGCCCTGCGCGCCAACCACCAGCTCGACTGGCAGTTCGTCGGCGAGGACAAGGCGATCGACGGCGTGCACTCCGGCGAATACTACGCGGCTCTCGTCATCCCCTCCAGCTTCAGCGCCGACATGATGACCCTGTTCTCCACGAAGGTCAAGCACGCGGAGCTCGACTACTACCTCAACGAGAAGATCAACCCGATCGCCCCGCACATCACCGACGAGGGCGCCTCCACCGTCGCCACGACCATCGACCAGACGTTCGTCACGACGATCGGCCAGGTCGCGATCGGACTGGCGTCGAACGTCGCGAAATACGCGGACACGCCGCAGATGAAGCAGTACGTGACCAACGCCACCGGGCATATCAAGGCGATGTCGTCGCAGCTCAAATCCGCCTCCGCGCAGGTCGGCGCGTACGCGAGCCTCATCAAGTCGACCGAAGGCCTCGTCGCGTCGACCGACAAGCTGCTCGGCTCGACCGGATCGGCCGCCGCGGACGCGAAGCAGGCGATGACGCAGGCGAAATCGGGCGCCGATGGGCTGAAAAACGTGATGTCGAGCGCGAGCGCGCAGGCCGAGGCCGCGCTCAGACGCGCCGACAAGGCGTACGCGGAGGTATCCAAGGAGATCGACGCCGCATTCGACGACGTGAAGGTGCAAACCGGGCAGACGTCGGCCGCGCTGCGCACGCTGCAGGGCAAGGTGCAGGCGCACGCCGACGCGTACGGGCAGTACGCCGAGTCGCTGCGCGCGCTCGCCGGGTCGGCGACGCTGCCGGCGGTGAAGGACGCGCTCAACGCGGCGGCCGATCAGGCGGCGGACACGCAGGCGAAGCTCTCGTCCGCGGCCACGGCGCTGGGCGACGCGGCGCAGCGGATCGACGACGATACGGCGGACGCGGAGCGGACGCGCGCGGAGCTGAAGGCGCAGGTCGCCGACGCGCGTGCGGCGGTCGACAAGGCGGCGGACACGTATCGCACGACGCTCAAGCCGCAGCTGACCGCGCTGGAAACGTCGATCGACGAGCTGACCGCGCAGACCGGCACCGTGATCGACCGCCTGTCCGGCGCGACGGGCGGCATGGCGTCGCTCGCGGACGGCATCGGCGGCGGCCTCAAGGAGGCGCGCGGCGCGTTGGGCGACGTGTCGAAGGCGCTCACCGATTCGGCGGCGAAGCTGGATGATCTGGACGCGAAGTTCGCGACGCTGACGAGCGGACTGTCGGGGGCATCGGGCGCGGGTGGAACGTCCGGTGCGGGGGCCGGCGCGAACGGCCTGTCGGCGATCATGTCGGCGGACCCGGAGGAGATCGCCTCGCTGCTGTCGGCGCCGGTTCAGGTGGATCGCAAGGCGATCTATCCGATCGCGAACTACGGTTCCGCGATGACGCCGTTCTACACGATCCTGTCGATCTGGGTGGGCGCGATCGTGCTCGCCGCGATGATGAAGGTGTCGATCTCCGACCATGAGAAGGCCGTGATCCTAGGGCTCGGCAACAACCTGCCGCTCGGCTCCGACGTGGGATTGCGCGAGGCGGTGAGGATCGGACGCGCGGCCGGACCGGGCGCGATGCTCGACGTGCTGCGCAAGCCGCATTCCGAATCGCCCGGCAACGCGCGTCAGTTCGGGCTCAGACTACATCAGGAGTATTTCGGCCGATACATGATCTTCGGCCTGTTCGCGCTGCTGCAGGGCACGCTCGTGTGCCTTGGCGACCTGTTCTACCTCGGCGTGCAGTGCAAGCATCCGTTCCTGTTCCTCATGACCGGATGGCTCGCCTCGCTGGTGTTCTCGAACCTCGTGTACACGCTCACGGTGTCGTTCGGCGACATCGGCAAGGCGATCGCCGTCGTGCTGCTCGTCATGCAGGTGGCCGGCTCCGGCGGCACGTTCCCTGTGGAGACGCTGCCGCCGTTCTTCCAGGTGATCGCCAAGTGGCTGCTGTTCCCGTACGGCGTCGACGCGATGCACTCGGCGATGGCCGGCTACTACGGCATGGAGTACTGGATCTCGATGGGCAAGCTCGCCCTGTTCCTGGTGCCTTCGCTGCTGCTCGGCCTCATGCTGCGCAAGCCCGTGATCCGCCTCAACGACTGGATCATCCGCAACCTCGAAAGCACCAAGGTGATGTAGACACGGCATCGCCCTTCGGCCGATACCGTGTCTCACGCGGCCCTATGGTCCGCTCCTCTTCTCTCCCCCAGTCAGCTCCGCTGACAGCCCCCTCATCAGAGGGGGCCATCCTAGGGATCAGATCCAGCGATCGGACATCGCGAAGCTGTTGTGCATCAGGTTGCTGGACGTGTAGAGCACGTCGTTCAGCAGCGTGTGCGCGTGGGTCTCGAGGAAGGCGGCCATGCGCTCGTTGGCGCCTTCGAGCGCGGCCGGCACGTCGGCCGCACCGGCCGCACCGCCCACACCGGTCATGCCATCGCCCACACCGGCCGGCGCGTCCTCGGACGGTCGATCCGCGGGCGACCGCTTCGCCGTCGACGCCGCGATCGCCTTCGCGATTCCGGCGTCGGTCGACTCGATCAGGCGATGCCCGAACACGCGCACCTGCTCGACGTACCGGCCGATCAGGTTCTGCGTCTCGAACCAGTGCGCGTCCGCGATCACCGCGATCAGACGGTTCGTCCAGTACAGGTTCGCGGTCGACACCTCCGGCGTCGTATCGCGCAGGTAGGCGGGCGTATCGCGCACGTTCGCGTAGAACGGGGCCGCGGTCGTAAACGGGCCGGAACCGTACGAGATCCACATCACCGCGCGGGAGGCCTCCGGTGCGTACGGACGCAGCTGGATCGCGACCATGTGTCCGGTGCGGTTGACGCCGATCGGGCGGTAGCGGTGGCGCGATTCGGGCGTGCCGAGCGTGCCGTACGGGTCGTAGGGCGTGTCCTCGAAATGCGATCCGAGCAGGAAGTCGATGTCCTCGATCGACACCTTGCGTTCGGGCACGCGGCACCACGGGATGTCGTCGGAGATCGGCGTGAATCGCGCGTTGGGCGAATCCCAATCCTCGCTCGGGTTCAGATGGCGCTGCATGTACCAGGCGCGGGGCGTGTTGTAGATGTGGTCCTTCGGCGTGGAGTCGCCGAACACCGCGCGCGGGTTGAACCGGTCGCGGCGATGGCTGGCGACGGCGCGACGGGAGGTGTGCGCGCGCATCGTACGATCGAGGTGATGGTCGACGATGAACTCACGCAGGTCGGCGCTGCACATGTACTCGCGCTGATCGCCGAACGCGTCGGACAGGTCGAAGTCGTCGATGCCGAGCTGGTTGGGGATCGTCGCGTAGCAGTCGTCGGGCACGCGGCGGGCGATCCAGTGGTGGCCGCCGATCGTCTCGACGTACCAGATCTCGTCCACGTCGGAGATGATCACGCCGTTCGACTCGTACGTGCCGTACTCCTCGAGCAGTTCGCCGAGACGGGCGACGCCCTCGCGCGCGGTCCTGACGTACGGCAGGACGAGGGTGATGATGTCCTCCTCGCCGATGCCGCCTGGGATCTCGGCGTTTTCACCCGCGGGAACCAGTTCGACGAACGGGTCGGCGGCGGCCACGCGCTCGTTGACCGCGATGGTTTCGGTCGCGCTCATCGCGACGTTGTATTCGTTCGCGCCCGCCTCGGCGAGGATGCCGCGGTTGTTGAGGACGTTCGGCACGATCGAGTACCGGCACGGGTTGTCCGGCAGATCGATCTCGACGTGGCTCAGGACGCTCCTGTAGTGGCGCGGCTGGTCCTTGGGGGCGACGGCGATGAAGCGCTTGGGATCGTAGCGGCCCGAACCGGAGTCATCGTCACGCGCGATGATGGTCGAACCGTCGTAGCTGGCTGCTTTTCCAACGAGAATGGTGGTGCATGACATGCCGCCCTACTCTAGGAGGGTCGATGCCCCCGGGCAAATCGTGCCCAAGGATGATTCGCGGATATGGGCTGTGCATGGACGGAGCCTGAATGGACGGCACCGGATCACGGGCCGCACGAAGCAGGATGGCGGTCACCGCCACTGCGCTCCTCCATCCTCCATACCCGCTAGCCCCACTCAACGAGACACCCGTGTCACCACCTGCCGTGGATCTCTCGCCAAGCCCCTGTCGGCGAGAGCTCACCGCACGCTCTTGACACCAATCTCTCGCTAACACCCCGCTTAGCGAGAGGTTTCCGTCACTGTCCAGCACAGGTCTCCCGCCTGTACCTCATCAGCGAGAGATTCCCGACAGTCCTAAGCACCGATCTCTCCCCAAACACCACTCCAGCGAGAGATTCCGGTCACCCGCCAGCACACGCCTCTCATTGAACCGGACCAGAGCGAGCTCCCCCTGACACCATCCCGCAGAAACCTCTCGCCTAGAGCCATCCAGCGAGGATCCCGGACCTTCCGGAGAAAAAGAAAAACCCTCCGGAGGTGGAATTCCGGAGGGTTTGTGGAGCTGATGGTAATCGAAACCACGACCTCTTCGATGCGAACGAAGCGCTCTACCAACTGAGCTACAGCCCCTTGGTGTGTTGTCTTGCTCCGCAGGACAACTCGCTTCAATATAGTCGATTCCCACGCGTTCGCAACTCGACACGCGGAGAAATCGCCAATCGCACCAATTTATGTCATGCCCCGAGCACACCGACCGGAATCACATAGATTCCATCCTCCTTGCGTCGGTACGCGAATCCCCCTACGCCAACAAGCACAGCCAAAAACTCCGGCTCACGTGTTCTGGCGCTTGGATTCTTCAGCAGTTTCTCGCGCATACGAACCAAGTTGGCCGCGGCACCGGGGACCTTGTCCTCACTGGACTTGATCTCGATCCCGGCCCACCGCCTCCGGCCATCCGCCACGGCACACCGCATCCAGCAAGGATCGAGTATCAACCGGGGATCTGGCAGCAGCGAATCGATGACCAAACAGACCTGCAAGACTCACCTCACCGCTGGATACACCGGATTCCGTAAGTGTCATGGGGTTCATCCGGATACGTCCGGCACCGCTGTGATGTGGAGCCTGCCGTCCTAGAGGAGTGGACGATCCAGTGAGGAGCCATCTCCCTTTTTCTCCCGGCTCGTCATCGACACCATGGCGCACCTCATCCCAGATATCCGGTACAAGCTGCCATTCGTCGATGACGTGGGGACGTTCTCCGATCAGCATCAATGACGGATCCGCACGAGCCACGTCCAGATTGCTACCGCGATCAACATACGTGATGCTGGATGCATGCGCACGTGCTGACCATGTCTTGCCGCACCACTTGGTACCGGCGATCTCCACGGCACCAAAGATGCGCATATATCTTTCAATTTGCGCGTCGACGATCCGCGAGCGATATCCCGTCGGCATGATGCCATCAGATCGACGCCGCCCCACGCCCTCGCTCGTTACCTCAGAATCCGCCAAATTCCGGCCTTCCTTCTACCAACACGCAAATACCTTACGCATCAACCGCTAAAATCCGAATCTCACAACTACCAAAATCCGAATGTGGGACTCGCCCGATACGACAAGGTCCGGTCCTCCTGAGGATGAGGACCGGACCTGAGTCGGAGCGTCGGAATGCCGGAACGTCGAAGCTGCGGGCGTCACTTGGCGGCGTGGGCGGCGGGCTTCTTCTTGCCGAACTTGGCCTTGAACAGGCCGATGATCGTCGGAGCGAGCGAGACCAGCAGGATGAGGACGATCACCAGCTCGAAGTGATCCTGCACGGCCGGAATGTTGCCGAAGAAGTAGCCGAGGAGCGTGAACAGCGACGACCACACGAGGCCGCCGAGCACCGAGAACGGCGCGAAACGGCTCCATCGCATGCCGGAGATGCCGGAGATGAACGGCATGAACGTGCGGATGAACGGGAAGAAGCGGCCGAGGAACACGGCCAGAGGGCCCCACTTCTCGATCATCTTCTCGGTTTTGGCGATGCGCTCGGGGGTCATCGCCTTGACCTTGCCGGACTGGATGATGCGGCGGCCGAAGAAGTGGCCAATGAAGTAGTTGCACTGGTCGCCGACGATCGGGGCGAGCCAGACGACCGGCAGCAGGAAGTGCAACGGCAGCGCGGCCTTGCCGGTCATGGCGTCGGGGGCAGCGAACACGCCCGCCGCGAACAGCAGGGAGTCGCCGGGCAGGAACGGGAAGAACACCACACCCGTCTCGATGAAGACGATCAGGAAGATGAAGCCCAGCGTGGGCGCCACGCCCATCGCGATCCACCCGGCGATCGCCGCGCGCGGATCCTTCAGAAGTTCAAGAATGAAATTGATAAAAGCCATAGCGCTGTCACTCTATCAGCCGCGGGCGTCACGCCGGGACTGTCTCACGCCTCCAGACGCTGGCGCACGAAACCGTCGAGCGCGGCCGGGTCGATGCCCGCGTAGCCGTTGATCGAGGCGAACTGCGGGCCGGCGGACGTGTCGGTGCGGATCGTGCAGGTCTGCGCGATCGTCGTCGCACCGGACGCGGCGCCCGCGGTAAGACCCACGAGCGTATCCTCGAGCACCACGCACTTGGCCATGTCCTCACGCGCGATGCCGAGCTTGGAGGCGGCCAGCAGGTACGGCGCCGGATCCGGCTTGTGCTTGGCGTCGTCGTCGCCACACACGTAGCCCGCGAACAGGCCGGGAGCGGCGTCGAGCACGTTCTCGACGATCGGACGCGGGGAGGTGCTCACCAGCATCGACGGAATGCCGGCCCCCTTGAGCGCGCGCAGCACGTCGGTCACGCCGTCGATCCACGGCATGTGGATCTTCTCCTGATCGAACACGTACTGCTTGAGCTGCCTGTCGATCTCCTCGACCGACAGCGTGCAGCCGTGCTCGATCATGCGCCGCGCCACATCGGGCACCGGCGTGCCGGAGCACTCCCAGCCGAGATCCTCGCTCCACGTGCCGTTGTTGGCCGCGGCGATTTCGAATTCGCCATTGTGCCACAGCGGCTCCGAATCGATCAGAGTGCCGTCGAGATCCCAGAACACCGCCTTGAGCAGCATGATTCCTCCGTCCGTCGCGCGTAGGCCACGGATCCCCCGCGGCTTTCCATCGGTTCCATCACACCAAACCAGCCCGACAGTCGCCGCGCGCGACGTGCCGGAATCGTGCGGAGAAATAGAAAAACCGTACGCGGGACCGGCAATAACGGTCCTCGCGTACGGAAATGACAACAAAGATCTGCGATTCAGCGCCAGATGACCAGCGACTTGTCGTCGGGCGAATCACCGTAGCCGAACGCGTCGCCGGCGTCCGCCACGCCACGCGACGGGCGCGGCGCCGGGCGGCCCGGCAGCTCGCGCATCTGCGTGCGGATCGCGCGACGCCACATGCGCGCGCTGTTCGACCGCTGCATCTCGACGATGTCGCCATCGCGCCCGGCGGCGAACACGCTCTCCTCGCCGGCCGTCTGCAGACGACGCACCTGACGGCGCAGCTGCCGGTTCTCCTCCTGCAGCGTGAGGATGCGCGTCACGCCGGACAGGTTGATGCCCTCGGTCTGGATCATTCGCTGCGCCTGGACGAGGCGGTCGATGTCGCGCAGGCAGTAGCGGCGGGCACCGCCCTCCGTACGCTGCGGGACGACCAGTCCGACGCGATCGTACTGGCGGAGCGTCTGAGGGTGGATGTTGGCGACTTCGGCAGCCTGCCCGATCGTGAACACCGGCAGTTCAAGATCGAAGCCGGCCTCGTCGGCGCCGTCGAGATCGGCGCGACCAAGCACGATCGCCGTCGCGCACATCGCGTACAGCTGGCGCAGTTCACGCGCGACCCTCGCCATCATTCACCTCCAAACCACTTGTGCCACTTGTCGCTCAGCGCGGGATGTAGTCGCCCGCGGCCTTGTCGAACTCCTTGGCGGCGTGCTTGACGCCCAGACCCGGCTTGACCGGGACCTGGATCATCACGCGGCCGATGAGATCGCCCGGCGTGTTGCCGACCTGCACGCCCTTGCCGGCGACCTTCACCTCGGTGCCGCTGGACGAGCCGGCGGGCACCTTGAACGTGACGGTCTCGCCGTCGATATCGGTGGCCTCGACCTTCGCACCGGCCACGGCCTCGCCCACGCTCACGGGCAGATCCATCACCAGATCATGGCCGCGCATCGTGAACTTGGAATCCGGCTTGACGCTGACCTGCAGGTACAGGTCACCGTGCGCACCGCCGTTCAAACCCGCGTGGCCCTTGCCGGCCAGACGGATCTTCTGGCCGTCGCGCACGCCCGCGGGGATGTGCGTCTTGAACTTCGAGCCGTCCACGGACAGCGAGACGGTCGCGCCCTTGGCAGCCTGACGAAGCGTCAGGGTGATCTTCGAGTTGCGGTCCTTGCCCTTGGTAGGGGTCGGAGGCTCCTCATACGAGTAGCCTCCGGGGCCAGCACCGTACGCGCCCTGCGACCCGGCACCGGCCGCGCCGCCGAACATCGAAAAGATGTCGTTGAGGTTCGGATTGCCGCCGCCGGACGTGGTGAAGCGGATGTTCCCGTTGCCGCCCATGCCGGAGCCCTGTCCGAACATCGAACCGAAGATGTCGGAGAATCCGGAGGCGTCGAAGCCGCCCTGACCGGAACCGCCGGCGAAGCGGGCGCCGCCCATGCCGAACTGGCGGATGGCATCGTACTTCTGGCGCTGATCCTTGTTGCTCAACACGTCATAGGCCTCGGAGATGTCCTTGAACTTCTCCTCCGCCTCCTTGGTCTTGTTGAGGTCGGGGTGGTACTTGCGCGCCAGCTTGCGGTAGGCTTTGGTGATCTGCTCGGGGGTGGCGTCCTTGGAGACACCAAGGACTTTGTAGAAGTCTTTGCTCAGCCATTCGTTCTCAGCCATTCATGTCTCCTTTCGTAAGTCGTATAAATTGGCTCCCCTGTTTGCGAGGGGAGCCGAATGGTCAGTTTTGGGGGGAGGAGACTACTACTCGGGCGGCGCGGATTACGCGGTCGCCGATGCGGTAGCCGGCCTCCACCACGGTGTCGACGGTTTCCTTTTCGGCCGATGCGTCCGGCTTGTGCAGGATCGCGTCGTGCTTGGTCGGGTCGAAGTCCTCGCCAGCCTCGCCGAACTTCTCGACGCCGAACTTCTCGAAGGCCTTGTCGATCTTCGCGGCGACGGCCTTGAAGGAGTCGTCCATCTCGCTGTTGGCCCGGATGCGGTCGATGTCGTCGAGGGCGGGCAGCAGCGCGGTCAGCACGTCGATGATGCCGTGCTGGCGGAAGCGCTCCTGCTCCTTCTTCGCGCGATTGCGGTAGTTGATGAATTCCGCGCGCTCGCGCTGCAGGGCCTCGAGGTAGTCGGCGGCCTCCTTCTTGGCCTGGCCCAGCGGGGTCAGGGTGTTGTCGGAGTCCTTGCCGGCGGCGTCGGTCTTGCCGGAGGTCTCTCCCTCAGTCGCGGCATTCGCCGCGCCAGCTCCCTCATCAGAGGGAGCCGAGGTCTGAGCGGACTCGGCAGAAGAGGGAGCCGAAGTCTTGGCGGACTCGTCGGAGGGGGCGGACTGCTTGGCGGCAGCGGCGTCGGCGGGGGTGTCGGCCGGGGCCGACGACGCGGCGGTGTCGCGCGCGTCGTCGGGGTCCGGCAGATCCTTCAGGTAGTCGTCCTTGTTGAATTCAGCCATCGGACGGAACCTTACTTGTTGTCCTTGTCGTCGTCATCCACGACTTCGGCGTCCACCACGTCGTCGTCACCGCCGTTGGAGGCGGAGCCCGACGCGGCACCGGCGGCACCGGCACCAGCCGCGCCAGCCGCACCTTCGGCGCCCTGCTGGGCGTAGAGGGCCTGGCCGATCTTCTGGGCGGAGGTCATCAGCTCGCTCTGCGCGGTCTTGACCTTCTCGATGTCGTCGCCCTTCAGGGCCTCCTTCAAGGCGTTGACCTTCTCGGTGACCTCGTTGGCCACCTCGTCGGACAGCTTCTCCTTGTTGTCGTTGACGAGCTTCTCGGTGGAGTAGGCGAACGCCTCGGCCTGGTTGCGGGTCTCGGCATCCTCCTTGCGCTTCTTGTCCTCGGCCTCGTGAGCCTCGGCCTCCTTGACCATGCGGTCGATCTCGTCCTTCGGCAGGCCGGAACCACCGGTGATGGTCATCGACTGCTCCTTGCCGGTGCCCTTGTCCTTGGCGGACACGTGCACGATGCCGTTGGCGTCGATGTCGAAGGTGACCTCGATCTGCGGGACGCCACGCGGAGCCGGCGCGATGCCGGTCAGCTCGAAGGTGCCCAGCGGCTTGTTGTCGCGGGCGAACTCACGCTCGCCCTGGTAGACCTGGATCAGCACGGACGGCTGGTTGTCCTCGGCCGTGGAGAAGACCTCGGAACGCTTGGTCGGGATGGCGGTGTTGCGGTCGATGAGCTTGGTCATGATGCCGCCCTTGGTCTCGATGCCCAGCGACAGCGGGGTTACGTCGATCAGCAGGACGTCCTTCTTGTCGCCCTTGATGACGCCGGACTGGATGGACGCGCCGACGGCGACGACCTCATCCGGGTTGACGGACTGGTTCGCTTCCTTGCCGCCGGTGAGCTCCTTGACGAGCTCCTTGACGGCCGGCATACGGGTGGAACCACCGACGAGCACGACGTGGTCGATGTCGCCGACGGAGATGTTCGCATCGCGCAGCACGTTGTTGAACGGCGCACGGCAGCGACCGAGCAGATCGGAGGTCATCTCCTCGAAGTGGGCGCGGGTCAGCGTCTCGTCGAGGTGGACCGGCGTGCCGTCGGGGGTCATGGCCAGGTACTGCATGGAGATGCTCGTCGAGGTCGAGGAGGACAGCTCCTTCTTGGCCTGCTCGGCGGCTTCCTTCAGACGCTGCAGCGCGATCTTGTCCTTGGACAGGTCGACGCCGTACTTGTTCTTGACCTCGGAGACCAGCCAGTCGATGATCTTCTGATCCCAGTCGTCGCCACCGAGGTGGTTGTCGCCGTTCGTGGCCTGGACCTGAATGGTGGAGAAGCCGTCGTCGTCCTTGCCGATCTCCAGCAGGGAGACATCGAAGGTGCCGCCGCCGAGGTCGAAGACCAAGATGCGCTCGTCCTCCTTGCCCTTCTCAAGGCCGTAGGCGAGGGCCGCGGCCGTCGGCTCGTTGATGATACGCAGGACGTTCAGGCCTGCGATCTTGCCGGCGTCCTTGGTGGCCTGACGCTGGGCGTCGTTGAAGTACGCCGGGCAGGTGATGACGGCGTCGGTGACCGGCTCGCCGAGGTACGCCTCGGCGTCCCTCTTGAGCTTCATCAGGATCTGCGCGGAGATCTCCTGCGGGGTCCACTTCTTGCCGTCGATCTCGACGGTCCAGTCGGTGCCCATATGACGCTTCACGGAGGAGATGGTGCGGTCGACGTTCGTCACGGCCTGACGCTTGGCGACCTCGCCGACGAGGATCTCGCCGGACTTGCTGAACGCCACCACGGACGGGGTGGTGCGCATGCCCTCGGCGTTGACGATGACGGTGGGCTCGCCGCCTTCAAGAGTAGCGATGCAGGAATTCGTGGTGCCCAGATCGATACCAACTGCACGTGCCATAATGTGTGCTCCTTTTGTCTTATTCGTTCTTACGTTCTTCGCCCGAGTTCCGGATGATCGTCTCTCGGACCTTCCAAAACTTGAGCCTACACCACTCAACTTCCGACTCGCAAGTTTTATTCCCATATTCCACACAAAAAGTTGAGTGGGTGTTGCTCAAGTTTTAAATGGGGGCTGCCCCTCTCGGCGACCGGTCGCCGAGAGGGAACTTGCAGCGAATCGTTCTCAATAAGAAATGTGTGAGCCTCCCACACATTTCCGCACACATCACCACACGGACGAAACGGCGCAATCACGCCATTTTGGCCATCTCAACGTTCGATTGACGACCCGTCAATCCTCACACGTTTCTTATTGAGAACGATTTGCTGCAACGCGATCCACCGTTGCCAACGTTCGCAGTATGATGGTGTACCGTTCTTTGACTCCGGCGATGATGGGAGGAGAGCCCGATGACCAAAGCCGATATCCATGACGTCGCCAAGGCGGCGGGCGTCTCCATCTCGACGGTCTCCCGCGCGTTCACACGCCCCGATCTTGTCTCCGACAAGACGCGGCGCAGGGTGCTCGACATCGCCGATCGCCTCGATTTCAACATCTCCCGCTCGGCCACGGCGCTCAAATCCGGACGCACGAACCGCGTGGCGCTGCTGATGAACGAGGAGATCACCAGCTGGTTCAACACGGAGGTGTTCGCCGGCCTGGAGTCGGTGATGCATCCCGCGGGCTACGACATCTCCCTGTTCCAGCACATCGATACGGCGGAGAATCGGCGTGAGTTCTTCACGGACCTGCCGATCAGGCGCAACGTGGACGCGGTGTTCGTCGCGTCATTCGCGATCGACCCGCCCGAGGTGGAGCAGCTCAAGCGCATCCACGTGCCGATCATCGGTATCAACATCCCCTCGACCACCGGATTCGACGCCTCGATCAGCATCGAAGACGAAGAGGGCATGTACAGGGCCACGCAGCATCTGATCGGACTGGGGCATCGCCACATCGTGTACCCCTGTTCCGAGGCGACGGATATGGACGCCTCGATCGACGCCCGCGGGCGCGGCTTCATCCGCGCGTGCGAGGAGGCGACCGCCCGTCGCAGGGATCTCGACTGGCGCGTGCTCAGCGTGCCGCGCGGTCCGGAGTTCGTCGATTCGGCGCTTTCCGCGCTGCTCGCACTCGGCGAGTTCCCCGATGCGATCTGCTGTCAGATGGACATGATGGCGATCCCGATGATCATCAAACTCGAGCGATACGGTCGCCGCACGCCGCGCGACTACTCGATCATCGGCTTCGACGACAGCATCTACGCGCGCGAGATGGGCCTGACCACGATGCGTCAGGATCCGCGCGCGATGGGCCGGTCCGCCGCACGCAAGGCGTTGAAGCTGATCAACGGCGAGAAGCTGGACGCAAGCGAGGCCCACGAAACCGTCGAAGCCCAGCTTGTGCTACGCGACACCGACGCCCCCTACACCGCCGCCTAGGCGCGGCTACAGCACAGTGAACACGCATCCGACCAGCAGCATGACCGGATACAGGGCGTAGAACACCCACTTGGTCCACGGCCGCGCATAGCCGGTCTCGCCGTTGCGCCAGTGCAGGAACATGACGCCGACGGCCGGCACGATGAGCATCATCGCGCCGAGCAATCCGGCGGTGATCATCATCGTGTTCTCGCGGGCGGCGAGATACCGGAAGATCAGCGCGAAGCCGAGCGTCAGCGCGCCCGCGTACATGACGTGCTGGCGCAGACCGACGTTCATCAGCAGATTCCACATGATGCCGGCCAGCACGATCGCCAGGCAGATGAGGACGCGTGCGGCCGCACGGCCGAATCGCGCCGCCGTCCAGTCGAGCAAGGCGAGCACGATCAGGGCGATGACCAATCCCCACACCGGGTTCTGCGATGACATGTCGAACGCCTTGCCGGAGGTCGCGAGGTCGTAGGGCACCTCGCATACGACGGCGAGCGCGGCGAGGCGACCGACGTACGCCCACACGCCGCGCGTGTGACGATAACCGTCGACGAGCAGCCATGCGTAGATCGGGACGGCGCACCAGGAGACGATCTCGCACAGGACGATTTCGGTCAGGGAGACCATGTCGGCGGAGGAGATCGACGCCATGCCCGCGCCGGCGTCGAGCGAGACGCCGAGGATCGCGGGCATGAGCGTGGTCGAGGCGATCGACAACGCCATGAACACCGCACCGATCACCTTGAGTCGGAACGAGGTCAGTCCGCGCGACGCACGCGACCGGTTCGGCTGATTCATCGTCATCTCTCCTTACATCACTTGCGGCGGCGCCAGACGGCGAAGCTGTAGGGCGGCAGGGGCATGGCCCTGCCGGCGAGCGCGGGGCGGGAGCCCGCATCGCCGTCGGCGCCGATCGAGGCGTAGATGCACGCCCATTCGTCGGGCGCGATCCTCGTGACCTCATCGTACGGCCCGAGGGTCTCCAGATCGACGGTCGGCTGGGTCAGGGCGCTGCCGGTCGGGTTGATGGCGATGCAGTCGTCGCCGACGCGGAAGACGACGGCCGCGTCGTCACGTTCGACGACCATGCGCGCGCCGCCGAAGTACGCGGGGTTGCCGTGTCGCAGGGCGATGAGCGTGCGATAGTGGTCGACCAGTCCGGATAGTCGCCGCGCGCGACGCCAGTCGAGCCGATTAAGCTCGACCGGGCTCTTGTACGAGTCGGAGACGCCGTGCTTGGTGCGTGCGAACTCCTCGCCGCCGAGCAGGAACGGCACGCCGGCCGAGGAGAAGACGATGCCGGCGGCCAGGCGGTTGGCGCGCATCAGGTCGTCGCATGCGCCGGCCTCACCGACGGCAGAGCCACCGGCCGCGTAGTCGCGCTCCCCCGGCATGCGGCGCATCGCCGCGCACAGCTTGTCCCACAGGGTCAGGTCGTCGTGCGCGGAGACGTACTGGATCACCTGCCCCACGCTCGCGCTCTCGCGCGACGTGCCGCGCCACGCGTCGACCGCGCGGCGGATGTCGTCGGCGAAATCGTCGGCGGCGCCGGTCAGGTATCCGGGTTCCTTCTGGTAGAAGATGTGGCCGCGGACCGCGTCGCGCGTCGAATCGCAGAACGCGCCGATGCGCGGGTCGAGGTACGGCAGGCCGCGCTTGTCGGCGAGGATGACCGGGTGATCTGGGTTCGGGTCGAGCGCGGTCTCGCGGGCGGACCACGGCTCGCCGTGCATGAGGATCGACGCGCCGTCGGGCAGGGCGTCGAGCGCGGTGCGGACCGCGTTCATCGTGTCCACGTCGATCAGGCCCATCAGGTCGAAGCGGAAGCCGTCGACGTGGTATTCGCGCGCCCAGTGGACGACCGAGTCGACGATGTACCTGCGCATCATCGGGTGCTCGCTGGCCACGTCGTTCGAGCAGCCGGAGCCGTCGGCGAAGGTGCCGTCGGCCAGGCGGCGCAGCGCGTAGCCGGGGATCATGCGCTCGAACCAGTTGTCCGGCGAGTACAGGTGGTTGTAGACCACGTCCATGATCACCTTGATGCCGGCCGCGTGCAGTGCCTGGATCATGCGCTTGCATTCCCTGATGCGCACGTCGCCGTGGAACGGGTCGGTCGAGTACGAGCCTTCGGGAACGTTGTAGTTGAGCGGATCGTAGCCCCAGTTGAAGCCGCGGTTCGGGTCGTCGCGGGGAATCGACTCGTCGATCGAACCGTAGTCGTAGAACGGCATGAGCTGCACTGCGGTGACGCCGAGGTGCTTCAGGTACGCGACGCACGTCGGGAAGTCGCCCTCGCCGTCGACGCTCGTGTCCTCGTGCGTGAACGCGAGGTACGTGCCGCGATGCTCGGCGGGGATGCCGCTCGCCGGGTCGGCGCTGAAGTCGCCGATGTGCGTCTCCCAGATGACGAGATCCTTGGCGGCGACGTGCGGGCGACGATCGTCGGCCCAGCCGTCCGGGTCGGTTCGTGCGAGGTCGACGACCATGCTGCGCCGCCCGTTCACGCCGGCGGCGCGCGCCCACGGATCGGCGGTGCGATGCGTCTCGCCGTTCGGGAAGTGCACGAGGTAGTCGTAGTAGACGCCGTGGCCGACGCCGTCGCAGCGCACGAGCCACGTGCCGTCCGCGCCGGTGGTCAGTTCGTGGGTCTCGAACGGTTCGGCGGACTCGACCGACTCCCCGTCCGATCCGGCGGTGAACAGTCGCAGGGTGACGCCGGAGGCGCTCGGCGCCCACACGCGGAAGGTGGTGCCGTGCGCGCCGGGAATCGCACCGAGGTCGTCACCCGTGTACACGGGGTAATCAGGGCAGGGCATCGCCGGCTCGGCGGGCGTCGCATCGACCACGGCCAGCGGCAGTGACACGGGTGTCATCCCTTCACCGCTCCAGTCATCGACTCCTGGTAGAAGCGCTGCATGATGATGAAGAGGATGGCGATCGGGACGGAGATGACCACTGCGGCCGCGGCGAAGCGGGCGAACCAGTCGTTGAGGTACTCGCGGGAGAGCATCTGGTACAGGCCGAGAGCCACCGTGTAGTTGTCCTGCGTGCGGGCGATCGCCTTGGCCATGACGAAGTCGAGCCACGGGCCGAGGAACGAGGTCAGCGCCTGGTAGACGAGCATCGGCTTGCACACGGGGATGATGATCTTGGTGAACACCTGCCAGCGGGTGCATCCGTCGAGGTACGCGGCCTCGTCGAGGGACATCGGGATCGTGTCCATGTAGCCCTTCATCACGTAGAAGCCCGCGCCGGCGCCGGCCGAGTAGACGAGGATCAGCGCGATCGTCACGCCCACGCCCTGCGTCAGTCCCAGGGACTTCAGGATGAAGTAGATCACGACGACGGACATGATGCCCGGGAACATGCCCAGCACCAGCACGATGTTCATGAACGACTTGCGGAAGCGGAAGCGCATGCGGCTCATGCAGAACGCGACGCACAGCACGAAGAACACGCTGATCGCGCAGGTGAACACGGAGATCACGAACGTGTGCATGAACATGCGCGGGAAGTTGAGCACGTGGTTGTCGGTGAACAGCTTGACGTAGTTGTCGAGCGTGTACTCGGTCGGGAAGAACGTCTCGTTGTACGGCCCCGGGTTCTTGTTGAAGCTCTCGAGGAACACCCACACGATCGGGATGACCCAGATCACGGCGAGCACGGCGAGCAGCAGATGGCTCAGCACGTCGCCGACGATGCGGCGCTTACGCTGGTCGTGCCAGAACGGGTTGCCGGCCGGCTTGGCGGTCGCGGTCGTCACGGAAGTCATATCGAAACGGTTGCCGCTCATGTTGCTGCTCATCGGAATCCTCCCTCATCCTTGTAGGAAGCGCTGGAACGGTAGGTGATCAGCGAGACCACCGCAAGCGTGATGAATGTGAAGATGCCGATGACGGCACCGAGGTTGTAGTCGCCGCGATCGACGGTGAGCTTGTACAGCCACGTGATCAGCAGGTCGGTTTTGCCGGCCGTGTCGCCCACGGGCGTGGGGTTGCCGCCGGAGAGCAGGTAGATCACGTTGAAGTTGTTCACGTTGCCGGTGAACGTGGTGATCAGGTACGGGGTGAGCACGAACACGAGGTACGGCATGGTGATCTGCGTGAACGCCTGCCACCAGTTCGCGCCGTCGAGCCTCGCGGCCTCGTACTGCTCGGCCGGGATGTTCTGCAGGATGCCGGTGATCTGCATGATCGTGAACGGGATGCCGATCCACAGGTTCACGACGATGACGGTCACGCGCGCCCATGTGGTGTCGGTGAAGAACGGCAGCGCCTGATCGATCCATCCCCATTCGATGAGCAGACGGTTGATCGCACCCTCGGGCTGGAGCATCTGGTTGATGACCAGCAGGGAGACGAACTGCGGCACGGCGATCGACAGGGAGAACACCGCGCGCCAGAATCCCTTGAACCGGGTGGTCTTGCGGTTGATGACCATCGCGAGGAACAGGCCGAGGAAGAAGTTGAGGAACGTCGCGAAGAACGCCCACACCAGCGTCCAGATGAGCACGGAGGTGAACTGCGTGGCGTTGACCTCGCCGGTCGCGCTGAACAGCTGGCCGAAGTTCTTGAAGCCGACCCAGTCGAACAGCAGGACGTGGTCGGAGTCGTAGTTCGTGAACGCGATGCACATCATGATGAGCGTCGGCAGCACGGTGAACACGAGGATGCCCGCCACCGGCAGCGCCATGAACGCCACCTGACCGTTACGGTCGGTGATGTTGCGCAGATCGTCGCCGAACGTCGGGGCCGAACCGGTCTCGGCGGCCAGCAGCTGCGCCTTGTACGCGCTGCGCACGGCGTACGACCAGAACACGACGAACAGCACGGTGATGAACACGGCGGCGATGCCGTAGACCATGAGCAGCACCGAGTTGTCGCCCGGATCGTAGTACCAATAGCCGTCGATCTTCTGCTTGGTCTGCGTGCGCGAGCCGAGCGTGACGAGGTTCGCGAGCGCCGGCACGCCGGAGACGGCCATGTACGCGATGTACGCGATCTCGACGGCGAGGAACAGGACGCCCTTGGCGATCTGCCTGCGGGCGATGTTGCCGGCGCCGAGCACGAGGAACGAGAGTCGGGTCAGGGCGTCGCCCTGCCCGGCCGCGCCGCGGATGGTGTAGCGGGACGGCGGGATGTAGTCCGCCGGCCTGCGGCGGGCGCGCTTGCCGCTCTTGGTTGGGGAAACGGTTGCTTCCATGATTGTTGTCCTTGTCTTGTCCTTGTCTACCTTGACTTGGGGTTGCTGCGGGCTGTGCCGTCCGCGGCGTCAGAGCGTGTTCTCGTAGGACTTCATCCACTGTTCGGTCAGCTTGGCCGCGTTGTCGTGGGTGACTTCCTTGTTGTAGATGGAGTTGCCGAAGTTCTCGCACGGACCCCAGAAGTTGCTCATCGGGTCGATGGACGGCTGCACGACGGACGTGTCGGCGATGGTGTCCATCTGGGCCTGGGCGACGGCGTCCTTCTTGATGTCCGACTCGGAGGCGAGTTCGACGTCGGAGGGGATGACCGATCGCATCTCGTAGTGGCGTTTCTGCGAGTAGGTGCTCGACAGGAACGCGGAGAACTGGTCGGCGGCCTTGGGGTGCTTGGTGTACGGGTTCCACGCGTAGACGGTGGAGCCGGCGAACGCGCGCATCTGCACCTGCTTGCCGTTGAGGTTGAAGCTCGGCAGCTTGGCGACTCCCCAGTCGTCGCCGAGGTTCTCGCGCACGGTGGCGGCGTCCCAGTTGCCGGTGAAGACCACGTCGACCTTGCCGGACTTGAGGCCGGCCAGACCGGAGCCGTTCTTGTCGTTGACGAAGTTCTTGTTGTTGCGCAGGTCGACTAGGTAATTAGTGACCGCCGCGCCGATCTCGCCGCCGAACTGGACGCCGGACTTGGCGTCGGTGCCGTCCTCGCCGAACAGGGTGCCGCCGGCGCCGATGTAGAAGGCAGGCAGGTACCACGAGTTGGTCAGCGGGAAGGAGACCTTGCCCTTGGCGAGCATCGCGTCGAGCGAGGTCAGGTCCTGCTCGGTGAACTTGCTCTTGCGGTAGTACATGAACCAGGTATTGCCGGCCAGCGGCACGCCGTACGCGTTGCCGTCGGGCGCGGTGACGGTGTTGAGCATCGTCTCGTTGCCGGCGGTCTGCGCCTTGAGCTGCTTCATGGTCGGATCGCTGACCTGGCCGACCGCGCCGGCGTCGATCAGAGTGCCGAGCTGGTCGGAGGCGAATGTGTACACGTCCGCTGCGACGGTCGGATCCTGCTTGGCGATCGTGGCCGCGTCGGCCGAGGCGACGACCTGGTTCTTCCACGTGATGTCGTATTCGGGGTGACGCTTCTCGAACTCGCTCTCCATGGTCTGCAGCCACGAGTCGGAGTCGACCTGATCCTCCTGCGAGGCCCAGACGACGAGCGTCATGTGTTCGACCTCGCCGCCGTTCGCGCCGGCGCCGGCCGTGCCGCATGCGGCCAGCATGCCGAACGACAGCACGCACGCCGTGACGGCCGCAAGGGCTTTCTTCCATCGTGCAATCATCGTTGATTCCTTTCCTTCGGAGCCGCCCACCATGCGACTCCCCACGTCGACTCCGACCTTGGCCGATGAGGCGAGATCACCGCAGCCTCATTGCCGACCATGCCGGACCGTGTTTTCGTGTTGGGACCAGTGTACGAGATTTTGCATACGTATGCAAACTTCTTGCGCTTCTTTCGCGCGTGTCGGTGTGTTTATGTTGATTTTTCAACGTTTTACGGCGTTTCATGCCGTATTGACAAGGTTCGCATTACTTGCGTATCCTGACAGTCGTTTCAGGAAATCGCGAGACACTGGAGACACAACCGGCGTGTTCAATGAGGAGGGCACCATGAACGACATCGCAGACATCACCGACCAGCACGAGCATCACCCCGACCACCCCGCATGGCTTGCGGACGCATGCTTCTACGAGATCTACCCGCAGTCGTTCAACGACTCGAACGGCGACGGCATCGGCGACATCCCCGGTATCACCGCGAAACTCGACTACATCAGGGACCTCAGCTGCAACGCGCTGTGGATCAACCCCTGCTACGACTCCCCGTTCAAGGACGCCGGCTACGACGTGCGCGACTACCGGAAGGTCGCGGAGCGCTACGGCACGAATGACGATCTCATCGCCCTGTTCGACGCCGCGCACGAACGCGGCATGCACGTCCTGCTCGACCTCGTGCCCGGCCACACCAGCGAGGAGCACGCCTGGTTCCGTGCGAGCGCGCGGCCCGATCCGGCCGACCGCGTTGCGGGCGGATCCGGCGAAACGGCCGGCGAGAACGTCTCCGAACGCTACATCTGGACCGACTGCTGGATCTCCGGCGGCGACGGCCTGCCGTTCATCGGCGGCGAGACCGAACGCGACGGCACCTACATCCTCAACTTCTTCAAATGCCAGCCGGCGCTGAACTATGGCTTCGCGCATCCGAAACAAGGCTGGCAGAAGCCCGCGCTCGGCCCCGACGCGCTCGCCACGTGCGACGCGATGGTCGACGTGATGCGCTTCTGGCTCTCCCGCGGGGCCGACGGCTTCCGCGTCGACATGGCCGACAGTCTCGTCAAGCACGACGACTGGGGCAAGCCCGCGACGATCCGCACCTGGCAGTACATGTTCTCGAAGATCCGCCCCGAATTCCCCGAGGCCGCGTTCGTCTCCGAATGGGGGCGCCCGAACGAGTCGATGCAGGCCGGCTTCGACATGGACTTCTACCTCGACTGGCGTTGGGACGGCAATCCGAACGGCTACAACATGCTGCTGCGCAACACCGATACGCCACTCGTGCGCGAGGGTGATCACAGCTATTTCAACGCCGATTCAGGCGAATCGATCCGCGGCTTCCTCGAGCAGTACGAGCCGCAGCTGCGCGACTGCGAGCGCGCGGGCGGCCGCTTCGACCTCATCACGTCGAATCACGACACGCTGCGCGTCGGCCAGCGCCTGAGCGAGCGCGAGCTCAAGATCGCGTACGGTATGCTGCTGACGATGCCCGGATGCCCGTTCGTCTACTTCGGCGACGAGATCGCGATGCGCTACCGTCCGCTGCCCACCAAGGAGGGCGGCTACGTGCGCACCGGCAGCCGCACGCCGATGCAGTGGGATGCGGGCCTGCCGAATCTCGGGTTCTCCGAGGCGGGCGACCCGGCCGATCTGTATCTGCCGGTCGAGAGCGGCCCGTCGGCGCCGGGCGCCGCACCCGTGACGGTCGCGGATCGCATGGCCGATACGGATTCGCTGTGGCGATGGATGCAGGCCGTGCTGCGGTTCCGCCACGCTACACCGGCCCTGGCCTCCGACGCCGGCTTTGAGGTGCTGTCCGGCGACGGGAGGCTCTTCGCCTATCGCCGCACGGCGAAAGACACCGTCGACTCAGTCATCGTGGCGATGAACCCCGGTCGGGACACGTTGCACCTGCACCTCGGCGACGCCGACCACGCCCACGCCATCATCCTTGCCGTCGGCGAGCCGTCGATCGACACGGACGGGCTGGTTCTGCCGCCCCAATCCCTCGCGATCCTGCGCTAACTGCGTTATGAGGGGTACTTCGGGACTCCTGCGGACATCTATCTCGCTTACAAGGGGTATCTACCCGAAGTACAAAGCCCCGAGAATGGCCAGCCCTCGTGGCCGTCAAGCCATTTTTTGGGCTCTTATACCCACACCAGGTACCCCTCGTAAGCGAGATAGAGGTCTGCAAAGCAGGAAATGTACCCCTCATAACGCAGATACGTATGAACAAGCAGCCCTGAACACTCGACTTAGCCACACCCACCGTATTGCAAACGATGTCAATACGCGGTATGGTCGTATGCAACAGCAGCAATCCGCACCCGGATGCCGTCGCGTCGCGCAGTAGCGGCACGACGGCCGGCACGCGACGCAGCGTGCACACAGCCGCACCCAAAGGAGCACACCCATGAGCGAACAGACGCCAACCGACGTGCCGACCCAGTCGCCGGTCGACACCAAGACCACGACAGACACCGCGGACCACAAGGGAACTGCAGGCACACAGCGCACCGAAAGCGCCGAACGTCTGGCTCGCCCGCTGATCCGCCTCGCCAAGGTGAGCGGGGTGGCCACCTCGTACATCGACCAGCTCGGCACCTACGTCGAGATCGACGATGACGTGCTCGTCAACGTGCTCGGCGCGCTCGGCGTCGACGCCACGTCGGACGAGGCGATCGCGCGGTCGCAGGCGGCAATCGAGGAGGAAAACAGCAAACGTTTGCTCCCGTCGTCGACCATCGTCATCACGGTCGACGGGCCGGACGGCGACTCGGACGGCGACCCAGACGCCCCCACGCCCAGCCCCGCCACCATTCGGCTGCATCGCCCGGAAACCGCCGCACCCGTCACCGACACCGCCGCACCCGCGCCGGACCCCGACGCCCCCGGCACCGCTGACATCCCCGACGAGGAGCCGACCGTCACCATCACCCTCGAGGACGGCACCGAACTGCGCAGCGACCCCGCCGACATCCTGCCCGACTTCAACAGCGGCGACCGCATCCTGACGCTGCCGGCCGACCTGCCGATCGGCTACCACACCCTGCACGTCGAGATGGCCGAGCAGACCGCCGACGCCACGCTCATCGTCGCCCCGAGGCGCATCGCCCTGCCCGAGGCGGTCAGGACCCGCCAGCGCTGGGGCTGGATGACGCAGATGTACTCGGTCCGCTCGCGCGACTCGTGGGGCGTGGGCGACTACGGCGACCTCAAGCGCCTCGCCGCCGACGCCGCCGCGAAGTCCGGCGCCAACTTCATGCTCATCAACCCGGTGCACGCGGGCGCGCCGATCCCGCCGCTCGAGCCGTCGCCGTACCTGCCGGAATCGCGCCGGTTCCTCAACGTCACGTACATCCGCCCGCAGGATGTGCCGGAGTACGCCGATCTCAGCCCCGCCGACCGCGAGCGCGTCGACGCCCTGCACGCGCGGGTCGCCGGCCGCAACGACGACCCGAATCCGATGGATCTCAACGTCTCGTGGGCCGCGAAGCGCGAGGCGCTGCGTCTGATCTTCGACGCGCCGCGCACGCCGGAGCGCGATCGCGCGTTCGAGGAGTTCAAGCGTCACGCCGGCCCGGATCTCGACGCGTTCGCGACGTGGTGCGTCGCCTTCGAGGTGTGGGGCGCGCCGTGGGAGCCGGATTCGTGGTTCGACCGCACGAACCGCGAATCGCCCGAGGTCAGGGCCCTTGTCGAGGAGCATCGCGACCTGTTCGAGTTCAACCGCTGGTTGCAGTGGATCGCCGACGAGCAGCTCACCGCCGCGCAGTCGGCCGCGAAGGACGCGGGCATGGCGCTGGGGCTGATGCTCGACATGGCGGTCGGCGTGCACGCGCTCGGCGCGGACGTGTGGTGGAGCCCGGAGCGGTTCGCGGTCGGTTCGGTGACGGTCGGCTGCCCGCCGGACTTCTACAACCAGCAGGGTCAGGACTGGGGTCAGCCGCCGTTCAACCCGCGCTATCTCGAGCGCACCGGATACCGCGTGTACCGCGAGATGGTCCATTCGATCTTCGCGCACGCCGGCGCGGTGCGCATCGACCATGTGCTCGGCCTGTTCCGTCTGTGGTGGATTCCCCGCGGCAGGGGCGCGAAGGGCGGCGCGTACGTCATGTACGATCACGACGCGATGCTGGCCGTGCTCGCGATCGAGGCGACGCGCGCGAACGGCATGGTCATCGGCGAGGATCTGGGCACGGTGCCTGATTACGTGCGCCGAATCCTGGCCGATCGCGGCGTGCTCGGCACCGATGTGGAGTGGTTCGCGCGCGTCGACGATTCGCCGAACGCGGGCGACCCGTACAAGCCTCCGACCGATTACCGTCGTCAGGCGCTGGCGTCGGTCACGACGCACGATCTGCCGCCGACCGCGGGCTATCTGGAGTTCGAGCATGTCGCGCTGCGCGAACGTCTGCATCTGTTGTCCGAACCGGTCGAGGTGTTCGCCGCCTCGGCACGCGCGGAACGCCAGGCGATGCTGGATCGTCTGGTCGAGGACGGCCGGCTCAGCGCCGAGGCCGCCGCGGACGTGCCGGGCCATGAGCAGGAGATCGTCGAGGCGATGCACGCGATGCTGACCGCCACGCCCTCCCTGCTGCGTCAGGCGGCGTTGGTCGACGGCACCGGCCAGCACGCGACAGTCAACCAGCCGGGCACATCGGACCAGTACCCGAACTGGCGCATCCCGCTGCAGAACGCCTCGGGGCGGGTGGTGCACACGGACGAGGTGTTCGCCGACCCGCGCGTGCTCTCGCTGGCCCGGGTGATGAACAACTAGCCCATCTCGTCTCCCCCTGTTAGGACGTTGCCGTGAAAACAAACAGCAATGCTGTTTGTAGGCAACGTGCGAGCCGACATGCGAGCCAGTCAGCTGCGCGCGCAGCGCGTCCGCAGTTGCGGGACGAGCTGGCCCGCGAAGCGGGTCTGAGGGGTAGTCATTCATCTAGAGAGATACGCCTTCATCGCCCACTCGAACACCGGCACGTGCAGCATCGTCGCCGTGCCGTACCCCATCACGACGAGCAGGAACAGCCCCTGCGGCAGGTAGAACCAGCAGGCGACGAGCAGGGCGATCCACACCGCGTCGATCGCGACCATCGCCAGCGTGTAGCCGAATCGGGTCACACCGAACACGTACGCGTTGGCGAAGGTCCGGCCGACCGGGTTCTCGAATCGCGACTGCAGCGCGAACGCCCATTCGAAGCCGATGACCCACAGCACGGTCAGGCCGAACTTCGGCACGAGCAGCGGCGTGATCCGCAACACGATCCACGAGTAGGCGACTCCCGCGCCGACGACAAGGAACGGCAGCCACAGGGCGGTCGCCTTGACAAGGTTCGCACGGAACGCGCGGAAATAGTTGCGGGTGACGCCGCCGCCCTCGCCTGCCAACGATCGCCGCGCCGTGTCGAATCCCGCGGACAGCGCGGCGCCGACCGTGACCAGCGGCAGGCTGGTGACCAGCATCAGGATGTTGATCCAGATCGCGTCAACGAGGTCGCCAAGGCCTCGCATGAGTCCGGAATCGGGTGACAGGAATCGCATCGTCGAACCTCCGTCGATCACTCGCGCGCCCGCTTCGCCGCGGACATCACATCATATTGCATACGTTTTCAATGATATCGTTGTCATCACGAAAAGGGAAAGGAACAGCATGACCGCGAACAACGAACACGACGACTGGTGGAAGCAGGCCGTCGTCTATCAGGTGTACCCGCGCAGCTTCAAGGACGTGAACGGCGACGGCCTTGGCGACATCGCCGGCGTCACCGAGAAGATGGACTATCTCAGGGACCTCGGCGTGGACGCGATCTGGCTGTCGCCGTTCTACCCGTCGGATCTCGCCGACGGCGGCTACGACGTGATCGACTACCGCAACGTCGACCCGAGGCTCGGCTCGATGGATGATTTCGATCGGATGGTCGCCGCCGCGCACGGGGCCGGGATCAAGGTGATCGTCGACATCGTGCCGAACCACACGGCCGACAAGCACATCATGTTCCAGGAGGCGCTGGCCGCCGGCCGCGGATCTGCCGCGCGCGACCGCTATATCTTCCGCGAGGGCCGCGGCGAGCACGGCGAGCTGCCGCCGAACGACTGGCAGTCGCTGTTCGGCGGGCCGGCCTGGCAGCAGGTCGACGACGGCCAGTGGTACCTGCACATCTTCGCCAAGGAGCAGCCGGACCTCAACTGGAGAAACCCGGACGTGCACGAGGAGTTCAAGAAGACCCTGCGATTCTGGTCCGACCACGGCGCGGACGGATTCCGCATCGACGTGGCGCACGGCCTCGCCAAGGACCTCGAGAGCACGCCGCTCGAGGACATGCCCGCCGACACCGTGCAGCAGGTGCTGTGCCACGACTTCACCAGCCCGCTGTGGGATCGTCGCGAGGTGCACGAGATCTACCGCGAGTGGCGCCAGGTGTTCGACGAGTACAACCCGCCGCGCTTCGCGGTCGGCGAGGCGTGGGTGGTGCCGGAGCATCAGCACCTGTACGCCGACACCGCCGAGCTCGGTCAGGTGTTCAACTTCGAGTTTGCCGAGGCGAATTGGGATGTCGACGAGTTCCGTTCCGCGATCCGTCACGGTCTCGAGGCGGCCGCCGAGACCGACGGCTCGACCACGACGTGGGTGATGAACAACCATGACGTGCCGCGCAGCCCGTCGCGTTACGGTCTGCCGCAGGTGAAGGGCCCCGTTTATCATCAGCTTGCGCACGACTGGCTGCTGCGCGACGGCACCTCGTACACCGAGGACCGCGCGCTCGGCACGCGTCGCGCCCGCGCCGCCGCACTGATGGAGCTGGCACTGCCCGGCGCCGTGTACATCTATCAGGGCGAGGAGCTGGGCCTGTTCGAGGTCGCGAACATCCCGTGGGATCGCCTCGAGGATCCGACGCCGTTCAACACGCGTCGCAACTTCACCGACAAGGGCCGCGACGGCTGCCGCGTGCCGTTGCCGTGGGTTGCGGATGATCGTGCGGACGATCACACGGGCGATGGGTCCGCGGATGAGGGCGACTACCCCGCGATCGCCTCGGCCTCGTGGTCGCCGGACTTCGCGGCCGGCACGTCGTTCGGCTTCTCCCCCGCGACCTGCGCCAATGGCTCGCCCGCGGCCGAGCCGCATCTGCCGCAGCCGCTGTGGTTCAAGGACTTCGCGGCCGACGTCGAGGCCAACGACAAGGGGTCGATGCTCAACCTCTACCGTCGCGCGCTGGCGTTGCGCGCAAAGCTCCTCACCGCAACCGGCGACACTTCGACGTTCGACTGGCTGGACGGCGACGAGGGCCATGACGACGTCATCGCATATGCGCGCCCGGCGACCGAGGGCCGCACACTCACCTCGGTGACCAACTTCGGCTCCGAGCCGGTCGCCCTGCCCGACGGCGCGGTGATCCTCACCTCCGCCCCGCTCACCGACGACGACCGTCTCCCGCAGGACGCCACCGCCTGGCTCGTCCGCTGACAGGCGCCGCACTAAGCAGAGATCCCATATGTGTCCTGCGTCAGATGTCCGTTTACGTTATCTCTCATCAAGACACTGTCTCACAAAGCAAGTCTGAGAGGCAAACAGATCATCAACGGATATATGACGCAGGACGACACTACGAGGAAGAACTACTCAAGACGATATTTAAAACCACCATCATGCTTGTATATGTCCATAGTGGAATCAGCATAGCGGAAACCAATACAATCATCCACGGAGAATCGGACTGAATTATCTGAAGAATTCCTAATAGTCAAACGCATTTTGTCCTCATATAGAGAATCAAGCTGAATGACGTTTTCGCCATAGAAATAATTAAATTCCGATTTATGAATACAAGTCTTTTCATTTTCTAAACTACATATACTATCCCGTTCTTCTATCCATATTACTCCATTATTCTTATAGACAGATCCAGACTCCAGTCCATCTTTAATAAGAACTGGATCAAAGCCACTAGATAGAGTCAGTCTCAATAGATTGTACTTATTCGATGAGTCATCGTATACAGTGAAATAAAGATCATTATTTATAAGAACACCGGAGTCTATCTTCATTCCCTTGGTCTCTGAAAGACATTCCATATCACCAGCACTCTCATCAAAAGAATATATAGCACGATCTTCATATTTTTCGTCGCCATTCTCCCCATATACGCTTTGTACGAAATATAAAGTACCTTCCGAAAAAGCTAAAGGAAAAACGGCAATATTCTCATCACCTTTCCACAAAGTGCGAATCTTGTTATCTGCTACTTTCAGTATTGTAAAATGATTAGAAATACTATCTCCAGAAGTATAAATATTGGACCGAATATCATTAAATTCATATTGCATGAAGTTCGGCTTGTCATTTCTATTGACTATTTGTTCTTTATCGACATCAAAAGTAGCCAACCGGTGCGACAATCTATCGTAGATATATACTTCACTTTTCCTAGTAATATTGGGCAACCAATATAAATTGTCAGATTGATTGCTTACTGACTTACCGTCCTTGTTGTCCGTATTTACACTAACTCCACACGAAACAGACAAAAGAACGGCAGCAACGACACAAGAAACAGCCACAAGCAACGACGCTTTTCTACGCACGTATATACACCTCCAATGGTTTGGCGGACATCATAGTCCGCCAAACCATATCAACAACTAGCGCTAATTTCGTATGACTTCTTATCACCACTCAATTGCACGCGCGCTGTATTAACAATTGAAATAGTATCACTCCTATAATCTCTTGCCGGAGCAACAACCATATTAGAACGATAACTTGCTTCTTTTGCGCCGTTATTGTTTTCCCAATATTTTGCAACAGTGCTCACGTACTGCCATCCACCGCCAGCTCCAGCACTTCCTCCAGATGATGATATTCCCAAATTAATAGAAGCAGAGTTTCTAAGAGAAGCAGAACCCTTCCACGTTGTTCTTATCTTAGACACTTTCCTATTACCGGAGTAAACAGCAGATACTTGGTAGTCCCATTTTAACGTATTCCCAGAGACTGTATATGATGACGACCGCCAAGCATTTGAAGTCAAAGTTCCCTTTCCACCAGGAATAGTCAACGGCTCAGAGTCCTTAGATAAGGGCATCACAGAACTGGGATCCGCTCCCGAGGGGTCGGCAACAGTAGCACTCTCAAGTTCTTGCGGAGAAAGCTCAATCTGACTAATATCGTCGCCAAACGCATATCTAGCAGGCAAGAGCAACATTACGACCGTTAATAGAATAGACAAAACATGCTTTGAATGATACATTTTTCCCTCCATATTGCTTATTTGTTTTAATCTCTTTCTATCACTTAATCATTCAATCTCCTTTGACAAAAAACTCTAGATGATGTACTCAAGGATAACTTATCCCATCATCTTTTTGCCGACACATTGCAGAAAACTGCATAGCACATTCTGCCTTTGCACTAATCTCGCATATACTTAGAGCATGAATCACGAAAACCCCGTTGAAGACTCAGGAAAAGAAACCGCTTCAGCATCGGCAGTTACAGACTCGCTGCTTCGCATCGGGATACTGGACAACGATGCACTCGCTTTGGACAGCATCACACGAATGCTGGAGTCACAAAGTCGTAGGTTGCACCGTAAGGTGACGATCTGGTCGACCACGTCCCCTGCCTACGCGATCCAGGAATGTCGTATGACCGGAAACTGGCAAGGTAAGACCGACATACTGCTTATCGACATGGCGTTGAACGGCGTGACCGGACCTCAGATCGCCTCGTTGATACTCAGTAGATCGCCACACACTGTGATCATCGGCATGACCTCGTACAATCTCGACACCTATCGACAGGCCGCGGCACACGCCGGCATCGTCACGCTACTTGACAAGGCGACCTTTGGCCAGGGGCTGCTTGACACAATCAAAAAGATAGCCGATGAACAACAGACCGCAGCGGAAACGGCACCAACATCGAATACCCGCAACCACGTCACGAAGCCACTGAGCGACATCGAGCGCACCATCGTCGCCCTCAGTCTGGGCGCGCTCAGCAGCAAGCAGATCGGCGCACGCATGGGTATCACTGCGGACACAGTCTCATCACACCGAAGAAACATCAAACGGAAGCTCGGCGTTGCCACCTGGCTGGAAGCAATGGATTACTGTCGATCCATGCATATCGTGTAAAGAGTTAGATAGATGATTAAGAAGATAGTAAAACAATTTGCACACCCATATCTTTCACTAATGGCATTAATTATAGGAACAACAGCAATCGTAGAATTCATAAATTATCTGATTCTACTGCAAGCAATAGAACCCTCGACAAGAGAACTGGGACTCACCGTAGTCCTATTTATCACAACAACGATAATAATAATATATTATATTAAATATCCCATTTCTGCTTCATATGCAATACTTTGGATTACGGCATTAGGAGAAACCATTCTCGATCCTGTACCATTATCTTTGCTTGTACTAGGAATATCCGCAATAGCTGTTTCCACTTACAACAAACCACTAATAGGTTATGCAATGTCACTATTATACTCATTCATAATGATACTTGACGGTATAATACGTCCGACAGGGATAATGGGAGCAGGAAGTGCATATACTTTTATTGCATTTATTGTAATAGGCGCAGGAATCGGCCACGGCTTTAGAATTAATGCACAACACATAAAAGAATATCAAAAAACCATAACCTTACAGCACAACATGCAAATCGCAAGAGAGTTACATGACCACACGACGAATGATTTAACAAACATAATAATGATCATCAATAAACAACTTGAAGACAATAATACCTCGATAACAGACAATACATCGGATAGAATCAGTAACCAGACAAAGGAATTACTAACAATTCGCGATCTCGCATCGAACGCATTACACCATACACGTCAATCGATAACAACTCTAGACAGCACATTTATTATATCAGACACAAAATCAACTCAGATAAATAGTTCTCAAAATATTAAGAATAAAGAAAAACATATTGAGGAAGAGATCAAGGAACAACAAACTCGCATCGAAAACATGGGTTACTATGGCGAAATCATCACCATAGGAAATATAAACACATTACCCGAACATATCGAACGGTTCCTTATCGATTTTATTCATGAACTATTTGGCAATATTACAAAACACTCAGATCCAAAATATGAATACACATTGCTCATCTCAACCACAGCCAGTCAAGTAACACTTGAATTAAGCGATAAATGTGTACATGAACCCAATGAAAAGATGCATATGAAAGGGATGAATTCAGGACTGAAAAGATACAGCGAAATCATTACCGCGATGAACGGAACACTAGAAGTTCAAACCAAAGGCATTTGGTCAATGCATGCCGCTATTCCGTTCTAGTCCATTTTAATTATTTATGCTCCAAGAGATACATTAAGCATAACCATGAACGCATGAATAATAATCAAATGAATTGGGTAGAAGAAGTAGAACACAAACTTTGAATATAATCCCCTCTCTTTGTTATATAGACATAATAGAGGAAATGAAAACACCATCATCCATTGATTACTAACCAAAGGACCCCAATGTCCAAAATATCCAAAAGTTCGAACAACACCAATCACAGGAAAATTTTGACCCACTAAAGTCATGAGTTCGAATCCTAGATTCTGAGTAAAGAAAGCAATAATTGAGAACGTCATCACGCATATTGAGACGACAACATCATTTTCACGGCAGTAAAATAAAGCAACCCCAAACAAAACCCAAAAATAACCTCCATCCACTAAGTTACCAAGGACAATAGAAAGAACATACTGAGCAGCATCTCCCCAAACAGGCAAAATCGATATAACTAACAGAGATGACAAAAACTGCCATACTATGTAGAATGATAAAAGAAAGACCCTATAAATAACTTTGCTAAGTGAGAGAATCGCTATTACTAAAGCAATTTGAAACAGCATGTTAAACACATTCGACGTGCTATTAATCAGCGCATCTACAGCGATCATTATAACACTTGCGCAATATAAGCTGAACGCATATTTCCAGATATTTCTTGTGTACTTACAACTCCACACGCAAAGATACACAAATACAGGAGCTGCAAGCCTACCAATCCAATGCATCGGAAGTGCAATGTGAGGCGAAGCAAACACCGCACAATGGTCAATTACCATAAACACGCAAGCAACAATTTTCAACTGTAAACTATTCATAATAGCATTTTGCAGGAGATCTTTCGTTTCTCCTGCACAATAATCCAAGTTATTTCACATAACCCGCAAATGTACTGTCATAGTCTGAAGAAAACTCAATATAGAATTGATCACTTGTTTTTGATGCACTGAATCCCAGCACTGCCCCACTCGTATATGCTGTAAACGAAGCAACTGTAGGATTATGCAAATCATCAGCCTTAATGTACTTTGTAATTCTTATCGTAACCGGCTGAGTCACTTTTGTCATTTTAAGCATGTATGACGTTTTGCCTTTAAACCTATAATTGCTGTATAATATCCCCGGCAACTACCCACTGAAAGAATACGTCTTACCCCCTGATATATCTTTTACCGCTCCAATCAATTGGAACGGCGGCCTTGTTCCCTTTTCACTGATTCCATTATTCGAATCACCACACAAACGACAAACTGTTGAATTATGCCCATTTTCTTTGTCTTTATTAAACTGACCATCATACGCAAGAGCGGCCTGAGGCATCAGTATTGCCATTGACATAATGGTAAATACAGAAACTATTAGTCGTATAAGTTTGTTCATTTTTCTTCCTTTCTTATTCTGACAATAACATATTATCTAGTACTCTCATATTTGTTTTATGCGATTGCAGAAAACTGCATTAATTATTTGTAATGCTTGAAAAAGCCAACCTCATACACATTATTATCCACAAACCCAGCGATAATACACTGAACAAGAACCTTGCGGACCAGCATCTTCTATAGACGGCAACGGACGAACAACATCTATTTCAGCCTTCTCATTAAAAACAACATCGATATACCCTAATTTAATTCTTGATTCCAATTGATTTTTACTCTTGATCTTCATTGATCGAGCAACTTTTACATTATCAATAACTATATACGCTGTACTATCAATATAATTATACAGACATGAACCCATAAGAGATACAATTGCCAGAATAAACAGAACCGCCAATCGTCTCTTATTAGAATTCATTGACACCCACTTTCGGATCTTTGGGATACCCTAACACTTGACCATGTCAGAATATCCCTGAGAACTATACGCGCTATTATACAATAGTTATTGTATAATAGTAACTTTCGAAATAGTATTCCCCTTATGATCCCCTCTGGTATGTGGAGGCACTACCGGCGTATCATAACTACCGCCTTTGTAAACGATGCGATACTTAGCGTACCATTTCCCAGAATTCGACGACGCGACATTTCTCCAGTTGCCCGCCCGTATGCCGGTTCCGTAGAAGCCTCGCTTTGATCCATTTTGGAAGGTAAGGCAGACATCAGAAGCGTGGCAAGGAACACGTGTCTCGTTTACTACACCAGGCTGATTCTCGGTCAGCTGCATCTCCTTCATTTCTTCGGCGTTCAGCGGCCTTATCGCAGTGATCTCCGCCTTCTCGTTGAAATCGACGCTCAGATAGCCCTCGCTGTAACGCTGCTGAAGCTGAGCCTCAGTAGTCACCCCCAGCGAGCGCGCCACCTTCACATTGCCGATGTGAATGTACTCATCTGCATCGGTGCTCGCATGGGCGTTCCCCGCAAGGACCATTCCAACCAGCAATGCCATCACGGCCATGATGGCGGATAGCACATGCACTCGTCGCATCCCGACCTTCATGATTCTCCTTTCTGTCGATAAAGCATCAGACGACCGGATCGACTATCACGTCCGGCCATCAACGCCGATGCTATACGCCACAGACATGGTCTCCGGACGGCGATGCAGAAAACTGCAACGGCCCTCTCTCATGCGCTCACGTGCCGTCCTCAACGCCACACCTCGTCATCACGATTCCGGATCCCACCCCATCCCGGCAGAAGCTCCCATCCTCCGCAACGTACATCGCAACCAGCGTTCCGCACGAGTTCATCCGCCGTTTTCCGGAGGCATACACAGGCGACACAACAGAGCGGTAGACCATAGTCAACAGTGCAATACGGGTGAAAGGAGCCCATCATGCAGGAGAACAACATCCACCATTCGAGCACCGATCGCGACGACGACCGCTTCTTCGATAACTACGCGTACATGGAGTACGGCATCGAGCGCTGACGCCGAACGAGCGTCCGTTTCCCGTCACACCGGTTTTGCCGCTGCCGGGGAACGTGCGGCACAAAGCGCGTGAGTGTCCGGATCTTGGCAGTAACTGAAGGACGCTAACGGCATACGTATGGGCCTCCTCCGAGTCCCTTCCCCACCAGTACACCGTCTGTTCTGATGGAAAACGGCCCCGGAGGAGGCCCATTGTGATTACCACGGTTCTTACATATCCCGGGGTTCCCGATGGGTTCCCGTCGGGAACCCGATGGAACCCCGATGGAGTCCTGATGGGGGCCCGATGGAGCGAGGAGTACGAAGACCGTGGCAATAAACTGACTGCACACGGGCAACGTACGCTTGACTGCGCTCAGCGTACGTTGCCCGGGATGATAATCGTGTTACCCCGTGTTTTCGTACGCCTGCCTGTGGTCAACATACGAAAACACGGGGTAACACGGATTTAGCCACAGGGAGCGTACGCTGACGCACGGCCACAGTACGTTCTCTGGGGGCTGTTCGCCATTAGCCCCAATCAACGTACGGCCACACCGACGGAGGTCATGGCTTTCAGCCCTTCACCGCTCCCTCCAGAACAACGGACCCGCCTCACGGCGAGACCCAACACCAGCCTCGGCGCTGCCGCACCTCGGCCTGGCACCTGATGGAAGCCCACCGGGCTTCCACCCAAGGGATGATGACACGAGTCATCATCCCTTAACGGCACCTCCTCCGGCCCCGCAACCACGGACCACCCTACGGGCGGACCCAAACCCGGTCTCGGACCCAACAGCCCTCGGCCTGGCACCTGGTGGAAGCCCACCGGGCTTCCACCCAAGGGATGATGACACGAGTCATCATCCCTTAACGGCACCAGCCATAACACCCTTGACGATGTACTTTTGGCAGATGAGGTAGAAGATGATGATGGGGATGATCGCGAGGACCAGGCAGGCCATCATGGCGCCCATGTCGACCGAGCCGTAGCCGCCCTTGAGGTACTGCACGGCGACCGAGATCGTCTTGTACTTGCCGAGGTCGAGGGTCAGGTACGGCAGGAGGTAGTCGTTCCAGATCCACATGGCCTCGAGGATCGCGACGGACACGATCGACGGCTTCATGATCGGCACGACGATCTGGAAGAAGATGCGCGGCACGGACGCGCCGTCGATCATCGCGGACTCCTCCAGCTCGACCGGGATGCCCTTGATCACACCGGTGAAGATGAACACCGCGAGGCCGGCGCCGAAGCCGAGGTACACGATGCACAGGCCCCACGGGGTGTTGAGCTTCAGCATGTCGGCGATCTTGGAGAGCGTGAACATGACCATCTGGAACGGCACGATCATGTTGAACAGGAACAGCGTGTACAGCAACTTGGCGGCCCAGTTGTTGACGCGCACGATCCACCACGCGCACATCGACGTGCACACGAGGATCAGCAACACCGATCCGACGGTGATGAGCAGCGTCCATCCGAAGCTCGCGAAGAAGTCGGTGGTCTCCACGCCGCGCACGTAGTTCTCGAATCCGACGAACGCCTTGCCGGCGGGCAGGGAGAAGGCGTTCTTCGAGATGTACGCCTTCTGCTTGAACGAGTTGATGACCACCAGCACGATCGGGAAGACCCATGCCAGCGAGACGACGGTGAACAGGGCAGTCCAGAGCCCTCCGTGCTTGACCTTGTCGGCGTTCATCAGGCCGCCACCTCCTTGCTTGTCGTGAGCTTGTTCTGGATGAGCGCGATGACCGCCACCAGGATGAAGAACAGGACGGCCTTCGCCTGGCCGACGCCCTCCCAGCCCATGCGGCCGTAGAACGTGCGGGTGATGTTCATCGCGAGGCCCTCGGACATGTTGCTCGGGGCGCCGTTGGTCAGGGCGAGGTTCTGGTCGTAGAGCTTGAAGCCGTTGGTCACGGTCAGGAAGGAGCACACGGTGATCGAGGGCATCATCAGCGGGATGATGATCTTGAACATCGTCTGCGTGCCGCTCGCGCCGTCCACCTGCGCGGCCTCGAGCACGTCCGTGGGCAGGGCCTGCATGCCGGCGATGTAGATGATCATCATGTAGCCGATCTGCTGCCAGCACACGAGGATGACCAAGCCCCAGAAGCCGTACGTGGCGGAGTAGGTCAGGGCGCGCGACCAGTGCGCGAGGATGCCGTTGAGCAACAGCAGCCAGATGTAGCCCAGAATGATGCCGCCGATCAGGTTCGGCATGAAAAACACCGAGCGGAAGATCGTCGACCCCTTGATCGCCTTCGTGAGCATGTACGCGATGAAGAACGCGACCACGTTGATGACGATCGTGGTGACGATCGTGAATGCGGTGGAGAAGCCGAGCGCGTGCAGGAACTCCTTGTCGCCGATCGCCTTGACGTAGTTCTTGAGGCCGACGAACTCGCCGTCGGTCACGGTGGTGAACTCGCAGAAGCTCAGGTAGACGCCCATGATGAAGGGCACCACGAACCCGATGATGAACGCGGCGAACGTGGGTAGCGCGAATAGCGCCCACCACTTCCGTATCGCCTTGCCGGCCATGCTAACCATGATGGATAATCCTCCTCCTTGAGCGCCGCGCACCGCTGCGTGCCACGACTTCCGCCGACTCGCGGCCGGCGAACGAATCCGTTGTTGTAGTGACATCGTAACCGCACGGCGCCGCGATGTCAAACGTTGTCATTTGCGGCGTTTCGCACTCCCCCACCAATCACCCCAGCAATAGTCATTCATCGCTATGTATTGGCTATTTTTTGCGATTTCCCCTATTCTGACCTGTTTTTGCAAACGTTTGTAATGCAATCGTCGTCATCGCGAGTCGACGGTCTGCGCCGTGTAAGCTGGTCGATACGCGGTTTTCCTACGCGGGAAGTCTTTGCAGTAAGCGCAGCAAGCACGCAGTCAACGTACAGCAAGTGCGGCGACCGGGCGTCCGGCGCGATCGGCCGGCACGCTCCGGCGGCCGGCACGCTCCGGCGGCCGGCACGCTCCGGCTGACGTACGGCGCCCCACACATCCGAACGACAAGGTGGTTTCATGAGCAGCAGCATCCAGGACGTCGCCAAGGCGGCGGGCGTCTCCATTTCGACGGTGTCGCGGTCCTTCACGCGGCCCGATCTGGTCTCGGCGAAGACCCGCGAGCGCGTGCTGGCGATGGCCGGCCAGCTCAACTTCTCGCTCTCCCGCTCGGCCGCGGCGCTGAAGTCCGGGCGTGCGCTGCGCGTCGCCGTGCTGATGAGCGGCCATATCCGCCTGTGGTTCACCGCCTCTGTGATCGAAGGGCTGAACGACGTCTTCCACGCGGAGGGCTATGACATCTCGATCTTCCAGATCTCCTCGATCGAGGAACGCCGCGAGTTCTTCGAAATGCTGCCGGTGCGCCGCAACGCGGACGCGGTGATCGTCGTCTCGTTCGACATCGACGACGAGGAGACCAGACAGCTGGCCAGCGTGGACGTGCCGATCATCGGCATCAACACGGCGGAGTCGTCGGCCCACGGGTTCGCGGCGGCGGTCAACATCGACGACGAGCAGGGTTCGACGCTGGCCGCGCGTCACCTGATGAACCTCGGGCATCGTGACATCGCGTACATCAGCACGGACCGCGACATCTCGCTGAGCTTCTCGGTGCGGGGCCGGTTCGACGTGTTCATGGACTGCTGCCGGCGCGAGGGCATCGAGCCGCAGGTCATCGTGTGCAAGGTCGACGCCGACGGACACTACCAGATCGGCGACGTGGTGACGCAGCTGATGAGCCTCGGCACGATGCCGACGGCGATCGCGTGCCAGGAGGACGGCATCGCCCTGCCGCTCATGTTCCAGCTCGAACGCAACGGGCTGTCCGTGCCGGGCGACGTGTCGCTGATCGGCTACGACGACAGCTTCTACACCGCGGACATCGGGCTGACGACGATCCGTCAGGACCCGGTCGAGATGGCCCGCGCGGCCGCCCGCATGACGATGGACCTCATCAACGGGCGCGAGGTGAGGGAGCCGTTGCGCAAGGTGCCGGCACAGCTGGTGGTGCGATCGAGCACCGCGAGCCGGCGCTGAATCGACGGGCCGCCCGGCTCATCAGCCCGGACATGACGATGCCCCGGTGACGGGCCGAGGAGGAGAACGGCCGTCATCGGGGCATCAAGTTAGGAATCAGGATCAGAGACGATCAGTGGGTCGCGGAGTACTCGGAGGCCCAGCCGTCGACGAACGCGGTCTTGACGGCGTTCCAGTCGCCGGTGCCCTGCGCGTACTCGAGCAGCGCCTGACCAAGCTTGTTCTTCCACTCCTCGGACGGCATCATCGTGAAGTTCCAGCTGACCTGCGTCTTGCCGGACTTCTGGTCCTCGACGGCGGCCTCGGTCAGCGGGTTGTCGAACTTGACGTCATCGAAGGTCTTGAACGGGGTGGTGAAGCCCATGTCCTCGGAGAGGGCCTTCTTGCCGGTGTCGGAGGTGATGACCCACTTGAGGAAGTCCTCGGTGGCCTTCTTGTCGGCGTCGGACGCCTTGTCGTTGATGCACCAGTAGTTCTCGGAGCCGGTGGCGAGACCCTGCTTCTCCTCGCCCTTGACGCCGGTGTAGATCGGCATCATGCCCACGGACTCGGCCTTCATGCCGGCCTTCTCGAGATCGGTCCACGCCCAGGTGCCGTTCTGGTAGAAGGCGGCCTCGCCGAGCGCGAACTCGGAGTTGGCGTCATCGCCGGTCTTGGCGCTCAGCTGCGTGCGGTCTGTGGTGGAGTCGGTGATGTACAGGTCGAAGATCTTCTTGTAGTTCGGCAGGTACGTGCCCTTGATCGTGGCCGGCTGCTCGGTGACCTTGTCCTTCTGGAACTCGTAGTAGAGCGGCAGGTTGGCGAGGTGGGTCTTGAAGCGCCAGTCGGAACTGGAGTCGAAGCCGGCGGAGGTGAACGCGCCCTTGATGCCGAGCTCGTCCTTGCGCGCCTGCATGTCGTCGGCGACGGCCTTCAGGGTGTCGAAGTTGTCGATCTCGTCGACGGACTTCGCCTTGGCGCCGTCGAGCGCGAAGTACTTGTTGAGGATGTCCTTGTTGTAGATGATGCCGTAGGTCTCCATCACGTACGGCACGCCGACGACCTTGTCGCCGTCCTTCAGGGCCACGTCCTGGTTGGTGAGCTCCTTGTACACGTCGGTGCCGGACAGGTCGGCGGTGTAGCGCTTCCAGTTCTGGTAGCCGACCGGACCGTTGACCTGGAACAGGGTCGGCGCCTCCGTCTTGGCGATCTCCGACTTCAGGGTCTGCTCGTAGGTGTTGGACGCGGCGGTCTGCACCTTGACCTCGGTGCCGGTCTCCTTGGTGTACTCCTTGGCGAGCGCGGTCCACTGGTCGGCCGCCTCCGGCTTGAAGTTGAGGTAGTAGACCTTGCCCTTGGCGTCGTCACCCGACGTGCTGGAGCCGCACGCGGCGAGCGCTCCGATGGACATTGCTGCGATGGCGACCATGCTGATCGTCGACTTCAGTGTGCGATTCATCATCGAACCTTTCTCTTTCCTTGTTGCTCCTCGGACGGTGTGGCCGACCGGGGTTGGTGGCGTCGGCTTTGGCGCCTCGAAGTTTGTTCCGACGCGATTCATTATGACGCATGTTCGCCGTTTTTGCAAACGATGGCAGAATTCGGGGTGTTTCATTGCGTCAGAAATGACACATCGTCGTTATCTGTCTATAAAACCGCGTGATTCCGGCGATTGTTGTGATCGCTTCTAATGCAAGCGTTCGCAACGATGAGAGCGCTCACATCGATTTTGGTATCAAAAACGATAGGCACGGCGCGTTTGCGCATGATCGCGCGACACGCCGTGCCTATCGTTTGCAGTGCCGGTGATGGCCTAAAGCCAGCCTCTCCCTGTCACTCGGGCAATCGCGATACGGTCGCTAGCAGTTCCAGCGCTCGATGACGTTGTCGCCCTTGTAGCGGCTCAGGATCGAGTAATGGGCCGTGTCGAGGCGCAGGAGCCTCGCGAAGTGCGGGTCGACGCCGAGCCACTGGGAGGTCAGGATGCGCAGGATGTGCGCGTGGGCGACGAGCAGCACGTTGTGGCCGGCCTCGAGCAGCGGCGTCACCTCCTCGATCGCGCCGCGCGCGCGGGTCGCGGCCTCGTCGACCGTCTCGCCGGGGCCGGCGTGCACCGGCACCGTCACGCCGCTCGGCAGCGTTTCGTCCCAATCGCCCTGCAGCGATTCGGGCAGCGACTGCGGGCCGTCGCGCCACACGTCCCACTGGAAGCCGCTCGCCTCGCACACCTGCTTGCGCGTGCGGCCCTCGGCCCCGCCGTAATCCCACTCAGCGATGCCGTCCAGCACGCCGTGATCGGGGAATCCCGCCAATTCCGCGGTCTGCCGCGCGCGGATCAGCGGACTCGAGAAGACGCATCCCGCGTCGAATCCGCCGGGAAACGCGGCGCGCAGCCTCTCGCCTGCCGCGCGCGCCTGTTCGCGGCCGACCTCGGTCAGGGGGATGTCCGTGCGTCCGGTGTGCTGGCCCGATTCGCTCCATGCGGTCTGTCCATGACGCAGCAGCACCAGGAAACCGGCCCCGCCGCGGGCGTCGACGGCCACAGTGCCGTCAGTAGTGTGTTCGCTCATGACTCCCACTCTAGCCCGTGAACGCTCCCGGCTCCACCGCGGTTCGTCGAGTCGCCATAACATCCACCACCCACTTTGCGCCCCGTTAGCCAATACTCGGCTCCCCTTGTCAGGGGAGCTGGCCCGCGCAGCGGGACTGAGGGGTAGTTCAAGGCAGCGAAACTTACTGGTATCACCTCACGCCTGAGTGTGCGCGGTGCGGCAGGCGAGACACTAGACTGGACGCTATGAGCGAGACGCTGAACGATGAGACGCACGGCACCGGCACGGGGGACTCCACCGGCGGGACCTCCGGCACCGGCCGGCACGCCGCCGCCCACGCCGCCCGCACAGGTGCCGACGCCGGCTCCGACTACTCCTCGGCCGACGAGGCCATCGAGGCATTGCACCGCATCGACGAAAAGGTGAACGACATGCGCGAACGCAGACTGAACGACCCCGATTCGCTGGGCGACAAACTCTTCAAGTGGGCGTTCCCGTCCGTGGTCGGCCTCGTGGCCGGCAAGGCGTTCCAGATGCTTTGGGATCGGGGAACCAGCAAACGCAACCTCGCGCGCGGGCTCGCCGCCGACGCGCCGCAGGGATTCGTCTCCAGCCTCGTCTTCGCCGCCGTCTCGGCCGCGTTCGGCGCGATCGTCTCGCAGCTGTCCGACCGGGGATCGAAGGCGTTCGTCGACCACCGCCATCAGCGCAAGGCCCGCAAGTCCGGCAGGTGATCCGACATCCCTTCATCCTCCACCCATTCCATGATCACGACATTCAAGGTAGGCACCCGCACCAGCCGTCTGGCCATGCGCCAGACCGAGCTCGTCATCGGGATGCTGCGCGCCCATGCGCCCGGCGTCGAATTTCAGGTGGTGCCGATCGTCACACAGGGCGATCGCGACCGCACGTCCAGCCTGCACGTCATCGGCGGCAAGGGCGTGTTCGTCAAGGAGATCGAACGTGAACTCGAGGACGGCACCATCGACTTCGCCGCGCACAGTCTCAAGGACGTGCAACCGCAGCTGCCGGAGGGTCTGACGATCGGCTGCACACCGGTACGCGATTCGCCGTTCGATTGCCTGATTGGCCCGGAGCCGTTGCGCTCGATCAGCGACCTGCCGGCCGGCGCGCGAGTGGGCACGAACAGCCAGCGGCGTCAGGCGCAGCTGCTGCATCTGCGCCCGGATCTCGAGATCGTGCCGATCCGAGGCAACATCGACACCCGCATCCGCAAGATCGCGACGGAACATCTCGACGCGATCGTCCTCGCCGAAGCCGGGCTCAATCGCCTCGAACCGGACACGACCGGACTCCATCGACTTTCGCTGCGCAACGTGCTGCTGCCGGCCGCGGGGCAGGGTGCGATGGCGGTCGAGTGCCGCGCCGATGACGAGACGACGCGGGAACTGCTCGCACGGATCGATGATGCGCCGACACGCGAGGCGGTGACGCTCGAGCGCGGGTTCATGCGCGCGATCGGCGGCAACTGCACACTGCCCATCGGCGCGTACGCACGACGGACACCACAGACACCACAGACACCACGGACGCCATTGCATGACGTGTCGGAACATCCCACAGCTTCGACGGATGGCCGTGCCGTGTCAGGAACCACAGGCGCTCCCCTGACCCTCGACGCGATGGTCGCCACGCCCGACGGCTCGCGCGTCTACCGCGCCACGGCTACAGCCGCAGCCACCGAGTCGACCGCCGGCCATGCCGTCGAGATGGTCATCGGAGCGACTGACGGAACCGCCACCCAGCGTACCGGTACCGCGCCCGAGGAGCTCATCGCCTCCGTCATCCGCGACCTGCACTCCGCAGGCTCCCCGCTATAGCCCAGTTTCCAACCACCCGCCTCTCCCCTTCCCCCGACTCGCCCCACCCGGGTTGAGCCGGTTATCGAATTTTGGAATAGCCAAAACCGAGCGATAGTGATCGGAGATGCACGTTCGGCGATCGGCAACGGGTACAGTTGAGATATGGGCGCGCTGGGGGCGTATGACCGCGCTCATACCCGTGCATGGAGAGATCAACACCAAATCAGAGGGGGTAGGGGGAAGTATGTCATCACATCATGATGTGCGCCGTAACGCGGTGCGGCACATCGCAACCGGCGCGATCGCGGCGTTGCTGATCACGGGACTCGCGGCGTGCGGCGGGACGACGAACGGCGCGGGATCGGGCGCGTCCGGTGCGGGGGCCGGCGATACGACGGGTTCGTCGGAGGCCACCGGACAGGCCTCCGCCATCACCGTCGGCACGACCGACAAGGTCGTCAGCCTCGACCCGGCAGGCATCTCCGAACTCGGTTCGATCCAGACCGCGTATCAGATCTACGCGCCGCTGTTCGCACAACATGACGGCAAGGCCGACATCGTGCCGAATCTCGCGGCGGACAACGGCACCTGGAACGCGGACGGCACGCAGTTCACCGTCAAGCTCAAGTCGAGTCTCAAATTCACCAACGGCCACGCCCTGACCAGCAGCGACGTGAAGTTCAGTATCGACCGCATCAAGGAGATCAACTCCGAGAACGGTCCGGTGTCGGTGTTCGCGAACATCACCGACGTGGACGCGCCCGACCCGACCACCGTCGTCTTCACGACCTCGGTGAAGGACGACGTGACGCTGAAGCCGGTGCTCAGCATGACCGCCTCCGGCATCGTCGACGAGCAAGCGTATCCGAAGGACAAGCTCGCCACCGACGACGAGGTCGTCAAGGACAACGGGTTCAGCGGCGCCTACTCGCTCAGGGAATACAAGAGCAACGACCACGCGCTGTTCGTGCGCAACGCCGACTATCAGGGCATCGAACCGGCGCACAACAAGCAGGTGACGACCCGCTACTACGCGGATTCGTCGAACCTCAAACTGGCCGTGCAGCAGGGCGACGTGGACGTGGCGTACCGTTCGCTCACCCCCACGGACATCACCGATCTGAAGAAGAACGACAAGCTCAAGGTCGTCACCGGCAACGGCGGCGGCGGACGCTATCTCGTATTCAACCTGCGCACCCAGCCGTTCGGGTCGAAGCAGGCCGACGCCAACGCGGACAAGGCGAAGGCGGTGCGTCAGGCGGTCGCGGATCTGGTCGACCGCTCGGCGCTCGCGACGAACGTGTATCAGGGCACGTACAAGCCCCTGTACTCGTTCATCCCCGCGGGACAGGCCGGGTTCGTCGACACGCTCACCGGCGCGTACGGCGACGGATCGGGCAAGCCGGACGTCGACAAGGCGCGCAAGACACTGGCCGATGCTGGCGTCACGACGCCGGTCAAACTCAACATCCAGTACAACACGGACCATTACGGACCGTCGTCCGCCGACGAGTACGCGGCGATCAAGACGCAGCTGGAGGACGGCGGACTGTTCTCCGTGAACGTGCAGCAGACCGAATGGGTGCAGTATTCGAAGCAGCGTGTCGTCACCGACTCGCAGGACGGCGACTTCCCCGCCTATCAGATCGGCTGGGCGCCCGATTACCCGGATCCGTCCGACTATCTGACGCCGTACTTCGCCCCGGACGGATTCGTGAGCAACGGGTACGAGAACCCCCAGGTGGCCTCGCTGCTCAAGGCGCAGGCCGGTCAGACCGACGAATCGCAGCGACTCGACACGATCAAGCAGGTGCAGCAGGTGGCGGCGAAGGATCTGCCGATCCTGCCGCTGCTGCAGAGCGTGTCCCAGTCGGTGACCGGCGGCGACATCAGCGGCGTGGTGATGGACACGAACTTCGTGCTGCGCTACCCGTCGCTCGAGCGGAAGTGACCTGATCCGATCCGGTTGATCACTCCTCGCCGGCGAGCAGATCCGGCAGGACGCCCGCCAGACGCTGCTTGACGCGGCGCACCAGCGCCGGGTCGACGCCCTTGCTGGAGACGGTCACGATCAGCTTGCCCTGCTCGATGACCGCCACGTTGAAGAAGTCCGATTCCTGCGGGTCGGCGGTGTTGTTGACCAGCTGGCCGGGCTTGGCGTCCGCCACCACCTGGTGGTTCACGGCCGGATCGTCGGTGCAGGCGATGACCACGCGGGCGTCGGCCAGATCGCCGGTCTCGTAGTCCTTGGCCTGCCAGGCGATCTCGCCATTCTTCGCGCGATCGGCGAGCGCCTCGTCCAGCTCCGGACTGATTACCGTGACCTTCGCGCCGGCGTTGAGCAGGTGCGTGACCTTGCGGGTCGCGACCCTGCCGCCGCCGATCACGACGGCCGGCTCGCCGGCGACGCGCAGGTCGACCGGGTACGGGCTCGTACCCGGAGCGGTGAGCGGCTCGTCCTCGTCGTTGGCCGCGTTGGCCGCATTGGCCGCGTTCATGGTTGCGTTATCGTTCGCGTTCGCAGTAGTCATTGTTCCCACACTCGTTTCGTTTGTATATCGATACATCCCACAACGATTCCCAAGTGTAGTCACGCGTCGCCGTGGCGATTACGCATAGCAACCTCTCCCCCAGTCAGCTTCGCTGACAGCCCCCTCGGCCGGAGGTAACGGCGATTTACGCGTCGAGGAGGGAGGCGACTCCGCCTACGACGATGAGGGCGGGGGCACCGAGTCCGGCCTCCTCCACCTGTCGCTCGATGGTCGCGAGGTCGCCGCCCACGGCGCGCTGGTCCGCGCGCGTGGCCCACTGGATCACGGCGACCGGCGTCGTGTCCGGCATGCCGTTAGCGACGAGATTCTCGACGATGCGTCCCAGCGACTCCATGCCCATCAGGAACACGAGCGTGCCCTCCATGTGGGCGATGTTGTTCCAGTCAAGTTCATGCCCCTCGCGCTTGCGATGTCCGGCGATCACGTGGAAGCTCGACGCGTAATCGCGATGCGTGACCGGGATGCCGACCGCCGCCGGGCCGGCGATCGCGCTGGTGATGCCGGGCACGACCTCCACCTCGACGCCCTGCGACTTGAGGTATTCGCGCTCCTCACCGCCGCGGCCGAACACGAACGGATCGCCCGACTTGAGCCGAACCACGCGCTTGCCCTCCTTGGCGAGACGCGCGAGCAGATCGTTGATCTCGCGCTGCTTGACCGGGTGATGATGCGCGGACTTGCCCACGTCGATGCGCTGCGCGTCGGGTCTGGCAAGATCGAGCAGTTCGGGGTTAACGAGGCGGTCGTAGACGATCACGTCGGCCTTCTCGATGCGGTCCTTGCCGCGCAGGGTCAGCAGGTCCACGCTGCCCGGGCCGGCCCCCACCAACGACACCAATCCATCGCTCATCGCCTTGTACCCCTTCTTTCCGTCGTGTCCAGTCGTGTCTGGGCGGGCTCATGCGCCATCCGTCTCACCGATCGCCGTATGCGACATATATCGACGCATCCGCAAACGTATCATCATCATTGTGCATGACTCATCGGCATCGGGATCGATCCTGCTCACCATCGAACAACGGCGGGTCGATCGGGAACAGCAGCGTCGACTGGCGGCCGCCTCGGCCGCGGCACCCGTGTACTGTCCGCTCAAGGAACTGCGCGCCGTGGATCCGGGCGACGCCGGCCTGCGCGCGATCCGCGATGCGGACGTCATCGTGATCACCAGCGGTTTCGCGCTGAGCACCTACCTAGCCCACCCCGAGTGGCTCGATGCCGTACTCCGCTCCCCCACGCTGCTTCTGCTGAGCGCCCGTATGGCCGCAGTCGCGCAATCAGCCGGCACCGCCACCACGAAGGTGACCATCCTCACTCCGCCGGAGGAGAACCAGCGTGGAGTCGCAGCGCTGCTCGCCGGGATGCGCTACCGGCATGCGGTGCATCTGTGCGGTTCGCTGTCCGTGGCGCACAGCGCGCTGCCGGATGACGTTGAGCGAGTGCAGATCTATGAGAATTATTGGGATGACGAATGCGAATCACGTGCATGCGAAGCGATCGACACGGCGCTTACGCATGGGCCGAATCGCACCGAGGACGCCGATGATCCCGGCAACGCAAGGCAGCCGGACCATAACCGCCGCATCAACCGGATCCTCGTGACGAGCCCCTCAGCCTACCGCCGGCTGCGGTCCATCATGCAGCGGATTCCGCAGTGTTTTACGGTGAATCCCGTGTACTACACGCTCGGCCCGAGCACCACCGCAGCGATCGAAGCCGACGGAGGCTTGGCAGTGTCTCCCGGTTCGCGTGACAATGTCCTCCAGACGGCCATCGAACGCCTGCTTGTGGACTAGAGCATGCCCCAAGAACGGGCGTATTCGACGTGGACGATGAAGTCGTCGGCGGTGAAACCGGCGTCGGCGAGCTCCTGATCGAGACGTTCGAAGGGTTCGCCATCGCGTTCGGCACGGATGCCGTGCTGTGTGATCGACACCTGCCAGTCGTCGGAGCCGCTGACGCGGCGCAACGTGGCGAGCACCGCCTGCGCGCGGGCCAGTCGGGCCGAGCGCAGGCGTAGATCCTCGGCGGCGTCCTCCAACGTGACGCCGGTGCGGCGCAGCGTCCAGTTCGCGAACGGGATGTCGACGATCACATGCCACACGACGGGCAGACCGGAATCGGAGGTGGTGCCGGAGGTATCGGCCTCGCGCGGACGCGCAAGCAGATCAGTGAAGGACATGTGGGCTCCTTACGGGATTTGGAAGATGTGGAAACGGCACCGGGGCCTGTCCGGAAGAATCCGGAGAAGCTCCCGGTGCCGTTTGGTTGGTTGGTTGATTGAGGCCGAACGTCAGGCGGCGACGGAGATGGTGGACCAGAAGCCGGGCAGCAGCACTGCGGACAGGATGAAGCCGAGGATGATGTTGACCACGGCGCCGATGCTGAAGGCGGCGATCGGCTTCCAGCCGAGCGAGGACAGCTGCTTGAATCGGGTCGTCAGGCCGATGGAGAGGAACGTGAACGTGAACGCCCACGTACGCAGCTCCTTGACCGGCGCGATCAGATCGTTGCTGATGCTCGCGGAGGAGCCCGCACCGGCTGTGGCGATGACGATGGTCAGGAAGATCGAGGCGACGAAGAAGCCGATGACGAACTTCGGGAAGCGGTGCCAGATCTGGGAGACGTCGAGCTTCTGCTTGGGCAGCGCGTTCACGTCCTTGCCGGCGGCCTTGGCCTCGGCAACGCGGTCCTGACGATCCCAGTACGTGATGGCGATGAACGCCAGGATCAGGCACCACACGCCGATGAAGATGTCACGGCCGACGACCTTCATCAGGGTGAAGGCCGCGATGCCCTGCTCGCCGAAGCTGGAGGCGGCGGTCACGCCGGCCGCGTCGGCGAACTCGGAGGTGCCGATCCACGCGCCGGCCACGCCGTCGGGCAGGCCGAACGCCTTGGACAGGCCCGTGAGCAGGAAGATGGAGATGATCGCCCAGACCACGACGATGGAGATCACCGCGGAGACGTGCTCCTTGCGGCTCTTGACGGCGGAACCGACCGCGATGCCGGCGGACACGCCGCAGATCGAGCCGCCCGCGCCGAGCGTCGCGGCGAATCGCTTGTCGAGGCCGAAGCCCTTCGAGGCGACGAAGTAGATGACGAGGAACGTGGAGACGGCGATGAACGTGGCCTGCAGGAACGCGACCGGGCCGGCGGACAGGATCGTGGTGAACGGCAGCGTGGCGCCGAGCAGGACGATGCCGACCTTCACGTATAGCTCGGTGCGCAGCGCGCCACCGAAGAAGCCTTCCGCGTTGACGATGTTGCCGATGATCAGGCCGATGACCAGCGCGACGAGCGGCACCTCGAGGTTGTACGAGGAGGCGAACTTCGAGGTGCTGAACACGTTGACCGCGAAGCTCAGGATGAACAGCGCGAGGAATCCGCCGAGGAAGGCGGAGACCTTGAGCTTGAGGAAGTAGGCGGCGAGTCCGAAGACCACCGCGAACAGGGCGAACAGCAGGACGATGTTCGGCCAGCGTCCCGCGAGGCCGGCCGCATGCGTGGTGACGCCGTTCTTGGTCACGTCGCCGCCGCCGAACAGGAACGACCAGGTTCCCCAGCCCGGGATCTTCGCCGCGAACAGGTTGAGCGAGCTGCCCGCCGCCCACAGCACGAAGCCGAGCACGACGATGCCGAGGCCGATGAACACGGCCCACCAGTCCTCGCTGCCGAGGATCCTGTTGCCTTCGGAGGCGGCCGGAACGGCTTCCTTCACTTTGCTTTTCTGCGTTTGCTGCGTCGCCGCCGCTGCGGCGGTCGACGGTACGGTTGATGCGGTCACGAGATGCTTCCCCTCTGCTTTTTCGAATGGTGATTGCCACGGCACCTGCCCGTCAGCCGGCTGGGTTCGCCGACCGCCCCCGTATCGGTTCCGGATGTCCCCCGACATCCCTCTCACATGGTTCCGATGCGCTTGACTGCGCCGTGTTGATTTGATTCTAAGCGGGCGATTCCGGCATCGGCAAGCTCGCCATTACAGCAAAAACGGGCATGTCGCTATCGAAGGAATCAATAGCGGCATGCCCGCATGTCAGAAATAACTGGATATTCACTCGATAATCTGTCGAGTGAATTGTAAAACCATTATTACTGCTCACCGGACTACCCCTCAGACCTACTTCGTAGGCCAGCTCCCCTGACAAGGGGAGCCGAATATAAGTCAGTTGGCGGCGAAGAACTCCTGGTAGATCGAATCCTTGGCGGTGTTGAACGCCTCGCCGATGCGCTGACGCGGCCAGCCCAAGTCAACGTGCTCGACGCGCTTGATCTCGCCAGGATGCGGCTTCATCACGACCACGGTCTGCCCCAGATACACGGCCTCATCGATATCGTGGGTGACGATCACCATCGTGATGTGCTCGCTCTGCCAGATGCGCAGCAGCTGGTCCTGCAGTTTGATCTTGGTGATCGCGTCCAGAGCGCCGAACGGCTCGTCGAGCAGCAGGATCTTCGGCCGGTTGGCGAGCGCACGCGCGATGGCGACGCGCTGCGACATGCCGCCGGACAGCTGCTTGGGTAGCGCGTCCTCGAAGCCGGTCAGTCCCACCAGATCGATGTTCGACTGGATCAGCGCGTCGTCCTTCTTGTGTTCGGGCGGCAGGGCGAAGCGGATGTTCTCTCGCACCGACAGCCATGGCAGGAGGCGATGATCCTGGAACACGAAGCCCTTGTCGCGTCCCGGTCCGGGGATCGGCTCGCCGTCCATCAGGGCCTCGCCGTCGTAGTCGGTGTCGAGTCCGCCGATGATGCGCAGCAGCGTGGATTTGCCGCAGCCGGACGGTCCGATGATCGACGTGAATCCGCCTCTCGGGAAGTTGAGCGTCACGTCGTGCAGCGCCTCCACGTCACCGTTGTCGGTGTGGAACACCTTGGTGAGGTGGCGGATGTCGATGATGTCGTCAGTCATACACGCTCACAGCCACTTGACGATGCGTCGACGCTGCCATTCGACGACGTCGTCCATGAGCTTGCCGATCACGCCGATGAGGAGCATGGCGAGGATCACCACGTCCGGGCGGGACATCGAACGGCCGTCGGAAAGCATGAAGCCCACGCCGGAGGTCGCGCCGATCATCTCGGCGGCGACCACGCAGATCCACGCGCCGGACAGGCCGAGGCGGATGCCGGTGAGGATCTGCGGCAGGGCCGCGGGGATCACCACCTGACGGATGAACCGCCACTTCGGGATCTCGTACACCTCTCCCAGTTCGAAGTATCGCTTGTCGATGCCCTTGATGCCGTCGACGATGTTGACGAACATCGGGAAGAACGCGCCGATGAAGATGATGTAGATCTTCGAGTTCTCGCCGATGCCGAACCACAGGATCGCCAGCGGGATCCACGCGATGCCCGGAATCGGGCGCAGAACCTGCATGACCAGGTCGATGAAGCGCTCGAACCTGCGAGAGATGCCGGCGGCGACGCCCAGTACGGCGGCCGCGGCGAGCGCCACGAGGAATCCTTCGAGGACGCGCGTGAAGCTCACCAGAATGTTGATGAGCAGTTCGCCGTCGGTGGCGTATTCGACCGCGGCGGCGACGATCTGCTGGGGAGTGACCATGGAGTAGGACTGCGTCTGACCGGCCGAGCCGTACAGCGACCACAGGGCCACGATGGCGACGGGCAGCACCAAGTACAGCAGCCATCCCGAGATGCCGGTCAGTCCGAGCGTCGACGCCTTGCGTCGTCTGCGAACGGCCGTCTTTGCGGCCGTCCCGACGGCCCCGGTCTGTGCCGTCTTGCCGCTCACGACCTCACCGACGGCGTTCGGACGCGCCGGACGCTCGGAACGTCCGCGCACCCATGCCGGCAGCCCGGCGATTACCTTCTCCACCATTGCACTTCCACCTTTCGTTCATTGCGATCTGTTGACTACCCCTCAGTCCCGCTTCGCGGGGAGGAGAGCAGTCAGTTCTGATAGCTGGTGTCGATCAGTTTGTCGACGTCGACCTCGGACTTGAGGATGCCGTTCTTCCAGGCGAAGTCCTCGACCTGCTTGATCGCGTCGATGTCCGCGGATTCGAGCTTGGTCGTGAACGTCAGACGGGTCCAGATCTTCTTGAGCTGGTCGGCGCTCACGCCGAAGTCCTTGGAGACCGCGGCGGCGGCCTTGTCCGGATCCTTGTTGATGAGGTCGGCGCCACGCTGGACGGCGCGGTTGTACGCCTTGACCACCTCGGGATGCTGCTTGGCGTAGTCGGTGGTGAAGTACGTGATCATGTTGCCGCGCTTGATGCCGGTGCCGTCCGCCAGCACGCGGGCCGTGCCGTCATCCTCGAGCTTGGTGATGTACTGCTCCCAGATGACGATCGCGTCGACGCTCTTGTTCTGCAGGGCGGCGACCTGATCGTCGGCCGACAGGTTCGCGGAGGTGACGTCGTTGAGGGTCAGACCGTCCTTGCTCAGCAGCAGGGCGAGCAGGTGCTCGGCGTAGGATCCGACGGCGTATCCGACCTTCTTCCCCTTGAGGTCGGCGACCGTCTTGATCGGCGAATCCTTCGGCACCAGCACGGCCAGCGCCTTCTCGCCGTAGGCCACGTTGGAGACGATGCTGATGTCCTGGCCGGTCGACTTGGCGATGATCGCCGGCAGGTCGGCCATGTAGCCGACGTCCGCGTTGCCGGCGGCGACCGCCTCGTTGACCAGCGGGCCGCTCTTGAACGAATCCCACGTGAAGCTGGCCTTGGCCTTGGCGAGCTCCTCCTTCAGATACCCCTCTTCGTAGGCGACCCAGATGTCGGAATACAGCGGGTACGGCTGTGCGGCGATGCGCACGGTCGTGGTGCTGCCGCTGTTGCTGCCCTTCGACTTGTCGTTCGCGTTGGCGATCAGCGCGCTCGGACTCGAGCAGGCGGCCAGCGTCATGACCAGAGCGACCGCCGTGGCCGCCGCTTTGATGACCCTGCCTGCCAGCGATGATCTCGTGGATGCGTTCATTCCCCTTGTTCCCCCGATATGTGTTTATGTGTTGTGTTCGAGCCGTGACGGCTCACGATTGTTCTGAAAATGTGGATTACGCCGCGGTCAAATCCCAACCTGACCACGCGTAGCCTCCAGTATCGCGCATCCGCAATGCCACGACGGGCCAAAACCGGGATATTGACTAGACCTAAAATCTTGAACCCCTTATCAGCCCTTGGAATCCGGCCGATTACGAACGATTACGAACGATTACGACGGTCGCGCCCATGCCTCACTTCGAGACCTTGTACCGGTATCCCGGATGGGTGGGCTTGAGATAATCGCCTGCGCCGAACAGCTTGTTGCGCAGCGTGCCGGGCGCGTAGTCGGTCTGGTAGACGCCGCGCTCCTGCAGGATCGGCACCACGTAGTCGATGATGTCCTCGAACGTGCCCGGATTGGTCACGTAGGCGAGATTGAAGCCGTCCACGTCGGTGAGGTCGACGATGCGCTGCAGCTCGTCGGCCACCTGCTCGCCGGAGCCGACCACTACCGGGCTGTTGCCGCCGATGGCGCGCCTGATGGCGATGTCGCGCACCGTCCATCGCTTGCCGTCGTCGCCGGTCACCTTCTGCATGTTCGCGGCGGTCGACTGAATGGCGTTCGATTCGATGTCGTCCAGCGGCTGGTCGAGATCGTACTTCGACAGGTCGGTGCCGATCCAGCCCGAGTACAGCGTCAGCGCGCCCTCGGTGGAGGCGTACCGCTCGTAATCGTGGTACTTGTCCCACGCCTCCTGCTCGGTGTTGGCGGTGATCGCGGTGAGCATCATGAAGATGCGCGCATCGTATCGGCCGCGTCCGGCGGCCTCGAGCGAATCGCGGATCTGCCTGACGGTCGGGGCGACCAGTTCCGGCGTCGGACCGGTCACGAAGATCGCCTCGGCGTTCTCGGCGGCGAAGCGGATGCCGCGCGGCGATCCGCCCGCCTGGAAGATGACCGGCGTACGCTGCGGCGACGGTTCGCACAGGTGGATGCCGGGCACGTCGAAGAACTCGCCGTGATGGTTGATCGGATGCACCTTCGCCGGGTCGGCGTACACGTCGTGGGCCTTGTCCCTGACGACGGCGTCATCCTCCCACGAACCCTCCCAGAGCTTGTAGAGCACTTCGATGTACTCGTCGGCGTAGTCGTAGCGCTTGTCGTGCGGAATGTCCTGCTGGCCCATGTTGCGCAGGGCGGAGGGCAGATATCCGGTCACCACGTTCCAGCCGACGCGGCCGTTCGTGATGTGATCGAGCGAGCTCATGCGCCGGGCGAACGTGTACGGGTGCTCGTAGAAGACGCCGGCGGTCACGCCGAATCCCAGATCGTGCGTGGCGGCCGCCATCGCGGAGACCAGCGTGGTCGGATCGTTGATCGGTAGCTGGGAGGCGGTGCGCAGCGCGGAATCCACGTTGCCGCCGTACACGTCGAAATAGCCGACCAGATCGGCGATGAACATCGCGTCGAACCTGCCCCGCTCGAACAGTCGGGCCAGTTCGATCCAGTGATCGAGCTTGGTGTAGTCCGCCGAGCGATCGCCCGGATAGCGCCACATGCCCGAGGACTGGTGCCCCACGCAGTCCTTGACGAAGCCGTTGAAATGAATCTGACGTGCGGAGTCCCCCACCTGTTGCCACCTTTCGTGTGAACGTATGATCGCGTGCGCGTGATCGCGCCGATGAACGGCCGTCTTCCCCGATCCGCCGCCATGACTCATGACGGCTCGCGGCCGATATCCCATTATGACGTCAGCGGCATCGCGCGGCACGGCGGCCCCCTATAGACGCTGCTTATCGCCGATTATCAACGGCATGTCTTCTTCCCCGGTCTCTCCCCCAGTCAGCCTTCGGCTGCCAGCCCCCTCGTCAGAGGGGGCCGTGCGCGCCTTATGATGCGCCATAGCATTTGGCTATAGCGTTCCTGACGCGATACCGCCTGTCGGCCCTCGAATCCCCCATAGAATGGCCGGTAATCACCGCAATCGGGGGTTTCAACGCGGTGAGACATCACATGTCATCAGGGGGAATACACACATATGAGCACGACCGTTCTCTCGCCGCAGGAAACGCGCATCCAGGAGCAGATCGAGAACAAGCAGGCGACGCCCGCCCATCACACGCGAGCCAACGACATTCTGGCGCGAATCCGCGCGCAGAAGCCACACGTCGACGTCGAACGAGGACTGCTGTTCACCGAAAGCTTCCGCCGGACCGAGGGCGAGCCGCTGGTGCTGCGCTGGGCGAAGGCGCTGTACCACTACGCCGAGAAGGCCACCGTGTACGTCGACAAGGACCAGCTGATCGTCGGACGCGGCGGCGGCGAGGGCCGTTACGGACTGCTCTACCCGGAACTCGACGGCGATACGCTCGACCTCGCCATCAAGAAGCTGCCCACGCGCGAAAGCTCGCCGTTCGACATCGCACCGGAGGACGCGAAGACCATCATCGAGGACATCGCCCCGTACTGGAAGGGCAAGACCTTCCACGAGGACCTCGCCAAGGCGCTCGGCCCGGAGACGATGAAGCTCACCTACAATCCGGACGAGGCGCTGACCTCCCGCTACGTGGTCAACGAGACCGCATCGTTCCGCTCCAGCCTGCAGTGGGTCCACGACTACGAGATCGTCCTGAAGCGCGGCTTCGGCGGACTGCGCGAGGAGGCCGAGCAGCGTCTGGCCGAACTCGACGAGTTCTCCCCGATCGACAACTGCGAGAAGCGACCGTTCCTCGAGGCGGAGATCCTCACCGCCAACGCCATCATCCTGTGGGCCAACCGTCACGCCGACGAGGCCGAACGCCAGGCCGCCGAGGAGGGCGATCCGAAGCGCGCCGCCGAACTGCAGCGCATCGCCGAAACCTGCCGCTGGGTGCCCGAGCACCCGGCACGCACCTTCTACGAGGCGATGCAGAGCCAGTGGTTCACGCAGCTGTTCAGCCGCATCGAGCAGAAGACCGGCACGATCATCTCCAACGGCCGCATGGACCAGTACCTCTACCCGTTCTACAAGGCCGACAAGGAGGCGGGACGCATCACCGCCGACGAGGCGCAGGAGTTGTTCGAATGCATGTGGGTCGACATGGCCCAGTACATCGACCTGTATCTGTCCGACGCGGGCGGCGCGTTCAACGAGGGCTACGCCCACTGGGAGGCCGTCACCATCGGAGGCCAGACCCCCGAAGGCTACGACGCGACCAACGAGCTGACGTACATCCTGCTCAAGTCGAAGCGCGAGTTCCCGCTCAACTACCCGGATCTCGCGGCGCGCATCCACACGCGTTCGCCGAAGCGCTACCTGCGCGAGGTGGCCCTGACCATCAAGAGCGGCGAGGGCTTCCCGAAGCTGCTCAACGACGAGGACGTGGTGCCGCTGCTGCTGAGCAAGGGCGCGAAGTTCGACGAGGCGCTCGACTACTCCGTGTCCGGCTGCGCCGAATGCCGCATGCCGAACCGCGACACCTACACCAGCCCGAACGCGTACATCAACTTCGCGGCCGCACTGGAGATGGTGATGTACAACGGCCGCATGCTCAAGTACGGCGATGAGGTGCTCGGTCTGGAGACCGGCGAGTTCGAGGACTTCCAGAGCTTCGACGACCTGTTCGCCGCGTTCCTCAGGCAGCAGAACAACCTGCTCAAGCACGCGTTCATCCAGCAGCACGAGATCATCCGCCTGCGCGCCGAGCACTTCGCCACCCCGCTGGGGTCGATGCTGCAGAAGTTGTGCCGCGAATCGTGCATCGACCTGCATCAGCCGAAGATCCCCGGCGGCATCGACCTGGGATACTTGGAGTACATGGGCTTCGCCACGGTGATCGATTCGCTCGCCGCCATCAAGAAGCTCGTGTTCGAGGAGCACGTGATCAGCCTGCACGAGCTCAAGGAGGCGTGCGAGCACGACTTCGAAGGCTACGAGGTGATCCGCCAGCTGCTGCGCAACGCCCCCGCCTACGGCAACGACGACCCGTACGCCGACGAGATCGGCAAGGTCCTCGATCGCACCGCGCAGGAGTTCACCGCCAAGTACTCCCAGCAGATCGGCGTGCACATGGACATCCGTCTGGTGCCGTTCACCAGTCACGTGCCCTTCGGCAAGGTGGTGTCCGCCACGCCGGACGGACGCCGCGCGTTCACGCCGCTGTCCGACGGATCGTCCGCCGCGCAGGGCGCCGACCACGAGGGTCCGACCGCGATCCTGCTGTCGAACTACCTGACCAAGAACTTCGATCACAACGAGCACGCCGGCCGACTGCTCAACATCAAGCTCTCCCCGGGCTGCGTGGCGGGCCGTGAGGGCACCGAGAAGCTGGTCGAGTTCATCGAGACGTGGCGCGATCTGAAGCTGTGGCACGTGCAGTTCAACGTGATGAACAACGAGACGTTGCGCGAGGCGCAGAAGCACCCCGAGCTGTACCGCAACTTGATCGTGCGCATCGCCGGCTACTCGGCGTTCTTCACCGAACTGTCCAAGGACCTGCAGGACGAGCTCATCTCCCGCAACGAGCAGGAGGCGTTCTAGTGGCCCGTCTTGCACTTGTTTGAGTGGTATCGGCCCCCTCTGACGAGGGGGCTGGCCGATTCACATACATCCGCAAACGCCACATACCCGCATACATCACCCGCATACACAAGTCTGGTCCCACCATGCAGCACGCACTCACCGAACGCATCCTCGCAGACCGTGAGGCCTCGCTCCGCCCCACCGGCGAATGGCGGCGTCTGGCCCCGAAGGACTCGGCGATGGTGTTCAACATCCAGCACTATTCGCTGCATGACGGCCCCGGCATCCGCACGATCGTCTTTCTCAAGGGATGCCCGCTGCGATGCCCCTGGTGCAGCAATCCGGAATCACAGCGATTCGGCCCGGAGGTCAGCTTCGTGGCCGACAAGTGCATCGCCTCGATGGGCTGCGACCGCTGCGCATTGGCGTGCCCGTCGGCGGTGCGTCGAGTTGACGGCGACGGTAGCGACGGTCGGAATGATGCCGTTCACGGCAATGCCACAGGCAGCAACGCGACCGCATCTTCAATCGACATCTCCTTTGATCGCGCCGTGCTCGACCAGCTCGATCTCAACGAGGTCACCCGTTTCGCCAAGGCGTGCCCGTCGAAGGCGATCACGCTTGAGGGCAAGCCGATGCAGGTCGACGAGATCCTCGACATCGTCGAACGCGACGAGGTCTTCTTCGACCGTTCCGGTGGCGGTCTCACGGTCTCCGGCGGCGAGCCGCTCGCGCACCGGACGTTCCTGACGAACCTGCTCGCGGGCGCGCACGAACGCGGCATCACCACCGCCATCGAAACCTGCGGATACGCGCCGTACGCCTCGTTGGCGAGCGCCGCCGAACACCTCGACTACGTGCTGTTCGACATCAAGTCGATGGATTCGGCGGTTCATCGCGAATGGACCGGGTACGGTAACGAGCGCATCCTCGACAATTTCACTCGACTGTGCGCCGATCATCCCGATCTGCCGAAACTGGTGCGCACGCCGATCATTCCGGGGTTCAACGATTCGCTTGAGGATATCGAGGCGATCGTCGACTTCCTGCATGGGCTCGGCGGCCGCGAGGCGAACATCACCTACCAGCCGTTGCACTATCACCGATTCGGCGAGGGCAAGTACCACGCTCTGGGCCGTGACTATCCGATGGGAGACATCAAGCTCGACGACGCCCTGTTCAACGAGATCCGCGACATGGTCCTCGCCTCCGGCCTGGCCGCCGACGCCCTCTACAAGGATTCCGACTACTTCTCCGACTCCGACTCCGACTCCGACTCCGAGAAGTAGTAACTTCTCCCCACCCACTTATCCGTCAGGCTCCGACCCCCATTCATAGGTCATCCGCCGGGTCTCGCCCCTCGTTCACCAGTCACCCACCAGGTCTCGGCCTTCCAACTCCATTTCATCCACCGGGTTTCTCCATCCGAAACCCAGTTCCCTCAACCACCGTACGCTGAGCAACCACAGGCGTACGTTGCCGGTGGCCATCCCGACCGAATCACCCGTATTCGTACGCCTACGACGCGGCAGCATACGAAAACGGGTGATCATCCGCCGATACCCCCAATCCCCGTACACTGACCCCCACTCAGCGTACGCAAACGGAGGCCTATCCCGTTTTATAACTTTTTATAAGTATTATATCTTTTATAAGTTGCGTGAATTCAGGATCAATGACGGGAGCGCATATGGCCAATCCGTTCAAGCCCACTGCGGGAATGACTCCGCCTGTGCTGGTTGGCAGGACCGATGACATCGAGGACTTCTCCTACGCACTGGATGATGGCGTAGGAGCTCCCGGCCGTCTCATGTATCTGACCGGCGCACGAGGAGTCGGCAAAACCGTGATGCTGAATGCTCTCGGCGATATCGCCCGGAAGCGCGATTGGCTCGTCATCGACGAGACCGCCGAGGCGGGATTCATCAATCGTCTCATCGACGCATTGCATGAAGACGACAAATCGCACCTGAGCTCACTGACCATGCCTACCGCCTCGATATCCATTCCAGGCGCTCCGATTTCGGCATCAGTGAATCTGGGTGGAGCGCAATTCGCTCCACCCGCCGAGCGCACACTTGATTTTCGCAGGGCGATGTCGGCAAAGCTCGACAAGTTGGAGAGAAAACATCGCGGCATTCTCATCACCCTTGACGAGGTACAGGCGTCCAGCATCGCCGAAATCAGGTCGCTGGCCACCGCCGTGCAGCATCTCATCCGGGAACAGCGCAATATCGCCTTCATCTTTGCCGGGCTGCCATCAATGGTGGAGAACGTCATCAATGATGACGTCCTGACGTTCCTACGTCGTGCGGAACGCAAGCATCTGGGCGACGTCCCACTCGACGCGGTGCGTCAGGCGTTTGCCGACACCGTCACCGCCAATGGCAAGCATGCCGATGACGAAGTGCTGTCGATGCTCGCACGCGCCACCAATGGGTATCCGTTCATGATTCAGTTGGTTGGCTATTGGGCATGGCGCGCATCGGAAACCGGACCTACGGCCGATGCCGGAGAGATCACCGTCGATGCCGCCGAGCGAGGGATCGCCCAGGCGAAACTCAAACTCGGCGATATGGTGCATGGCCCCGCCATCGACGGCTTGTCGGCCATGGCACGCGCCTACCTGCTCGCCATGGCCCAGGACGACGGTCCGTCCGCAACCAGTGTCATAGCCAAACGACTGGAACGCGATCAGATCTACGCGAACGTCTACCGCACACAGCTCATCAAGGAGGACATCATCTATCAGTCCTCCTACGGGCATGTGGATTTCAAACTGCCCTATCTGCGCGACTACCTGCGCGAGCACGGCGCCTTCCACCAGATGCGCCGCACCATCGCAGGACTCACGGACTGACGGCAACCTATGTACGTGGTCTACCATCCCTAGTATCTCGCGCCGTAAATTCGTTTATCCCATTCTCGGCTCCCTTTGTCAGGATGCTGCCGTAGAGCAAACAGCAAGCTGTTTGTAGGCAGCATGCGAGCCGACAGGCAAGCCAGCAAAGCGCGCGTATAACGGTCATTATTTGCTGGACGAACTGGCCCGCGAAGCGGGACTAAGAGGTAGTCATGTCATCAACGAATTTACGCCGCGGGATACTAAGCCACCGCCACCGTACGCTGAGATGACCTCAGCGTACGCCGTCAGTGGCTATTCCGACGAAATCCCCCGTTTTCGTACGTTGCCGTGACGCAGGCGTACGAAAACGGGTGATCATCCGCCGATACCCCCGTTCCCCGTATACTGACCGCCACTCAGCGTACGCAAACGGTGGCTGGAATAACAAAGGACCCGGGCCATGAATGAATAAGGCCATGGGCCCTGATTGGCGACCCGCTCGATCGATTGTCGAGGCGAAGGTCAGTGGTGGATCGCGTCGGAGATCTCGTGCTCGAGCGCGATGAACTGCGGGGTGTTGCGTACCGCGTCGATGTCCTCGGGGTGGTCGGGGTCGCGCGGCACAGTCACCGGCACGTCCATCTTGACGGTGCCGGGGTGGGCGGTCATCACGATCACGCGCGTGCCGAGGAAGATCGCCTCGTCGACGCTGTGGGTGATGAAGAACACGGTCTTGCGCTTCTCCTGCCAGATGCGGCGCAGCTCCACCTGCAGGTTCTCGCGGGTCAACGCGTCGAGCGCGCCGAACGGCTCGTCCATGAGGATGAGGTCGGGATCGGTGGCGAGCACGCGCGCGATCTGCGCACGCTGCTGCATGCCGCCGGACAGCTCGTACGGGCGACGATCGGCCGCGTCGGACAGTCCCACCATCGCCAGATACTCGTCAGCGATACGCTCCCGGCGCGCGCGATCCACGCCCTGCACCTTCATGCCGAACTCCACGTTCCGGCGCACGTTGAGCCACGGGTAGAGCTGCGGCTTCTGGAACACGACGCCGCGCTTGGCGTCGGGGCGTTCGATGCGCTGGCCGTTGATGAGCAGCTCGCCCTCCGTGGGTTTTTCGAATCCGGCGAGCATGCTCAGCAATGTGGTCTTGCCGCATCCCGACTGGCCGACCACGCAGATGAAATCGTGATTGGCGATGGTCAGGTTGATGTCGTGCAGTGCGGTGACCTTCTCGCCCCGCTCGGTGTCGAAGGTCTTGGTGACGTGGCGGATGACCACGCCGCTCCGATCATCCGTGTTGGCCGTGGCGTTGTCCGTGGTATCCGTGAGATCGTCCGTAACGGTCATCGGTTCAGTTCTCCTTGGCGACCTGCTTGATCGCGTCGGCGTACAGCGCGGAGTCGTAGCTGTCGCCCACCGCGTCGATGCCGTTCTGCTGCTTGAGGAATTCGGCGGTCTTCTTGAAGGTCGCCGGCAGATCGTCGGTGAAGGTCTTGGCCTGCTCGCTCGCGTCCGGGTACTCGTATCCGGCGAGCTGCTGCTTGACCTGATCCGGGTCGATGCCCAGCTGGGAGGCGATGGAGTCGATGGCCTTGCCGTCCTTGGCGGCGACCTGCTTGATGGCGTGGTTCTCCACGGCGGTCCAGGTCTCCAGCACGGACGGGTTGGTCTTGATGAAGTCGGTCGCCGCCACTTCGAGATCGTAGGTGGGCGCGCCCAGCTTGGCGGTTTCGGCGCTGGAGGTGACCGGCTTGGCGCCGGCCTTCTTGAGCTCGCTCTGCACCGGATCCCACACCCACGCGGCGTCGATCTCGCCGCGCTGCCATGCGGCGGGGATCTTATCCGGGTCAAGGTTGATGAGTTTGACGTCCGATTCGCTCAATCCCTCGTTCTGCAGCGCGGAGAGCAGCGAGAAGTGCGATGTGGAGCCGAACGGCACGGCCACCGTCTTGCCCTTGAGATCCTTGACGGAGGTGATGCCGTCCTTGGCGACGAGCGATTCGGCCGTGCCGATCACGTCGTTGATCCATACGGCCTGCACCGGCAGGTTCAGCGGCGCGCTGGCCGCCTTGACCGTGGGGCTGGAGCCGAGCAGTGCGAGATCGAGCGACTTGGCGCCGAACGCCTGGAGCGTGTCCGCACCGGAGTTGAACTGGCTCCATTCGACCTTGGCCTTCGGCAGGCAGGCTTCGAGCAGCTTCTGGTCCTTGACCACCAGATCAGCGTTCGGAATGGCCTGCCAGCCGATGCGCAGCGTTCCGGTGAAGTCGGTGTTCTCCTTGGTCACGCAGGAGCCGGAGGCGCTGGTCGCCTTGGTATTGCCGGCCACCTGATCGGCGGTCTGCATCTGGCCGCAGGCAGCGACCGATGCGACGGCCGCGACCGTGGCCACCAGTGCGAGTGCGCGCTTCACCCAACCGGAGCGCCTGAGATCGATAGACATGATATGGATTCCCCTTCTATGTTTTTCGGATAAGTCGTTGTTTCACGTGAAACATCGTCACGTGCTGTGATTCGCAGGTGATGCGGACGGCCCCCACCGTCCGCGTCACCGCTCCCCCGGAATCACTCCTTACCGACCCACGGCGTGAGCGCGTGGATCACCAGCTGCAGGATGCCGTCGAGCACGAGCGCCGCGATGCCGATCACGATGATGCAGGCGATGGTCAGCGGCGTGTTCATCTCCGTGCCGGACAGGTAGGCGAGCGCGCCGATGCCCGGGATGCCGTTGTTGAGCTCGGCGGCCACGACCGTGGTCCATGCGAAGCCGACGGCAAGACGGATGCCGTTGAGCACGCTGGGCAGTGCGCTCGGCAGCACCACGAGCGACAGCAGCTGCAGTCGCGAGGAGCCCAGTGACAGCGCGGAGTTGATACGGTCCTTGCTCACGCCCTTGATGCCGTCGATGGTGGCGAGCACGATCGGCGGGAAGGCGGCCAGGAACAGCAGCCAGATCTTGGTGGTGTCGCCGATGCCGAACCATACGATCAGCAGGCCGATGTAACCCAGCGGCGGCAGGGCGCGCACGAAGTTGATGTACGGCATGATCACGCGGCTGAGCCATGCGACGCTCGACAGCAGGAAGCCGACCAGCACGCCGGCGACGATGGCGAAGCCGAGTCCGACGCCGATGCGTTCGAGGCTCATCAGCAGATGCTGCCACAGGAAGTACTGCTGCACGCCGCACACGATGCGCGTCGATCCGGCGGCGATCGGATTGCAGGTGTTGGCCTTGACGAACGCGTTCCACACGGCGCCCGGGCTCGGCAGGTACAGCGGGTTGATGAGTCTGGTGGCGGTGACCGCCCACCAGACGGCCACGAAGCCGACCAGCGAGATCAGGGCCTGCAGCCTGTTGACGGGGATGCGCCTGCGAACGGCCCGAGGCTCCCCGTTCGGTTCCGGTGCGGCCACGCGCCTTGTGACGGGGCGTGTCCACGTCTTCACTCGTTCGATGCCTATTGCCGCAGTCATGCTTGCTTTCCCCCATGTCCGGCCGGGTCGCGTCTGTGACGGGCCGTCACACTGGCCGAGACCCTTATTGCTGTGAAATTCATTGGGCCCGCAACCAGAACAACAAGTAGCTACGGTCTGTTGAGATGTGCGCGTCGCGGTCGTGTACGACGGTCGGACGCGCCGATGTTCCGTGCCGAATGCGACGGCGTCTGCACGCCGCGGCTCTCAGCGGAACCTCTGTGCTCAAGAATAACCGGCGGAATCCGCCCATATCCCCCGAAATCGGAAAATCGCCTATAGACGCTCCCTATGACCGTTTAACGAACCGCATAACCCCGCCGTTTCAGGCTTTCCGCACCGTTTCGCCGCGATGGGCCGCCGTGCTTATACTGCGGCCATCGGCCTCGTTCGGCAGGCCGTATACGTCTCGTCGACGATGATGAATGTCGATATATCAGGGGGAACAAGAACACTATGGGCAATCCGACCGTGAATGATCCGACCGGGCAGGAAGTGGCGCGACTGCATCAGGAGTACGTGCTCCAGCCGTGGGCGAAGCAGGGCGGGCCGGTCATCGCGGTCAAGCGCGCCGAGGGCATCTACTTCTGGGACTACGACGGCAAGCGCTATGCGGACATGAGCTCGCAGATGGTCTGTTCGAACCTTGGCCATCAGAATCAGGCGGTGGTGGAGGCGATCAGGAAGCAGGCGGAGGAGCTGTGCTATATCGCCCCGAACTTCGCGGTCAAACCGCGCGGCGAACTGGCCCGTCTGCTGGTGAGGATCGCCGGCGAGGAGCATTTCCAGCGCGTGTTCTTCACGCTGGGAGGCTCCGATTCCAACGAAAACGCGATCGAGATCGCCCGCTTCTACACCGGCCGGCCGAAGATCCTCTCCTGCTACCGCTCCTATCACGGCTCCACGTTGGGATCGGCGTTCGCCAGCGGCGACTGGCGCAGGTTCGCGTACGAGATGGGCGGCGCGGCCCCAAGCTTCGTGCACTTCCTCAACCCGTCCGTCTACGAGGACGGCTTCGACCGCACGCCCGAGGACGAGGCGCGATGCACCCGACAGTACCTGCATCAGCTGGAGGAGCAGATCGCCTACGAGGGGCCGGAGACCATCGCCGCGATCCTCATGGAGTCGATCGTGGGCGCCAACGGCGTGCTCGTGCCGCCGAAGGGCTATATGGAGGGCGTGGCGGAGCTGTGCCACAGGAACGGAATCCTGCTCATCTGCGACGAGGTGATGGCCGGGTTCGCGCGTTCCGGCGAGATGTTCACCTGGCAGAACTTCGATCTGGTGCCGGATCTCATCACCTTCGCCAAGGGCGTCACCGGCGCCACGGTGCCGTTGGGCGGCGTGATCGCCAGCAAGGCGATCTCCGGGTTCTTCGAGACCCATCCGCTGCCGTGCGGTCTGACCTACTCCGGTCATCCGCTGGCCTGCGCGGCCGGCCTGGCCGCCACCCAGTACTATCTGGATCACGACTTGTGCGCCCATGTCAGGCAGTTGGAGAGCGTGCTCAAGCCGACATTGGAGGGCTTCGCACGCCGTCACGCCTGTGTCGGCGAGGCTCGATGCATCGGCCTGTTCGCCGCGCTCACCTTGGTCGTGAACAAGGAGACCCGCGAGCTGATGGCCCCGTATCACACGTCCAACGGACGCATGCCCGCCATCTTCGCCAAGCTCAGGGAGCGCGGGTTCTACACGTTCGGCCGCGAATCGAACCTCAACGTCTGCCCGCCGCTGATCATCACCGAGGAGGAGCTGCGCGAGCAGCTCGACATCCTCGACGAGGTCCTCACCTGGGCCGACGAGGAGTTCTGCAAGTAGGGTTCCACTAGCTAGCCACCGTTACCGTACGCCGAGATGGCACAGGCGTACGGAGACGGTGGCCATTCCAACGAAATCACCCGTTTTCGTACGCTGCCGTGACGCAGGCGTACGAAAACGGGTGATTATCCGCCGATACCCCCATTCCCCGTATACTGACTGTCACTCAGCGTACGGGGAATGGGGGTTGAGACATCCAAGGGCCGAAACCCCCGGGGCCAGGTTATCGGAGCCGAAACTCCAAGGGCCGAAAGCCAGATTCCGGGGTCAAGACTCCCGGGGCCGGACTGCCGGAGTCAAGACTCCAAGAACCGGGTTGCCGGAGTCAAGACTCCGGGGCCTGACTACCGACAGAAACCTACCAGCCAGAAACCCTGTAGGAACCCCGACAGGTTCTACCGGCTCAGCTACAGGGTGTAGGTGATCTTGGGGCCGCCGGACTTGCCGAAGAGGCCGCCGTCGGACTTGCGGGCGGCGCTCAGGTTCCTGATATCGTCCTTGTCGAGGCGAACCATGCAGAAGTCGGCGTGATCGGGGGTGGCGTCGGCCTGATCGGCCTGGTTGGACTGGTTAGAGCCATTGGAACCATTGGCGCCGTCGGCAGAACCGGATTCGCCGGCACCACCGGCACCGGCACCGGCACCAGCACCAGCACCGGAATCACCGGCATCACCCTTCCCGCCATCCGACGCATCCCCGCCGAATTCGTCGTCATCCGTACCGGTGAGCGACTGCTTGTTCGGGTCGACGCCGTCGACGGTGGTCACCTTGAGCACGTCATCGCGCGCGCCGGGCACGCGGAACGTGGTCACGTCGATCGGCGCGATCGACTCCTCCTCCGGCACCGGCACCTGCGGCACCCACGAGTAGGGGGCGCGGTAGGCGCGGTAGACCATGTTCGTGGCGAATCCGGGCGCGAACTCCTTGAAGTACGGGCTGATGTACTCCCACACGATCCGATGGTCGGGCGTCACCTCGATGAGGCGGCCGTCGGAGCCTTCGGTGATCAGCGTGTTGCCGTTCTCGAGTCGCTGAGCCGACGAGATGAACGACGAGTAGAACTTGGATCCGTCGGAGAACGGCATGAATCCGGCCTCGACAGGCGTGTACTGCCAGACGATCTCCAGGGTGACCGGGTTGATCTCGAGCACGCGCGAGTAGTCGCGGTGCACGGCGCTCACACCATCCGGGGCGATGGCGTTAGGCGCGTCGTAGCCGGCCGCGCCGCCGTTGTCGAAGACGAGCAGATCGCCCGCGCCCGGCAGGCCGCGCGGGATCAGGTGAAGATGATGCTGGCCGATGATCGGGCCGATCTTCTTCACGGCCTCGTTCTCGGCGAAGTCCGGGCCGAGCTTCCACACGATCTTGCCGGTCTGCTTGTCGATGATGGCGAGGATGTTCGCGTTACGCGCGTCGAACAGGATATTATCCGGCGCGAATCGCAGGTCGCCGCGATCGAACCACTTGTTGGGGCCGAGCGTGGAGATGCAGTTGACGTGCAGCCAGTCGCCGCCCGCCTCGCCGCGCATCGCGGGGTTGGCGTACAGGGACTTGCGCGCCGCTTCGGAGAAGCCGAACTCCTCGAAGTGGTCGGCCGCGCGCCACTCCCACACGACCTCGCCCTCCCAGGTGACCTCGATGATCTTGTCGTCGATGAGCAGCTGATTGGTGATCTCGGGGTGGTACGAGTTCTCGTGCGTGAGGATCAGCGTGTTGCCGGAGTCGGTCTTCGGGTCGAGTCCGGGCGCGTAGTAGCCGGTGGGCGATCCCTCACGTTCGAAATCGTGGTGCTGACGGGCCATGTAGCGCGGCTCGCGGCCCTCGTCGTGGACGAGTTCGGTGTGATCCCACTTCCATTCGACCTTGCCGTCCCACGAGACCTGCAGCAGATCGAGCTGGTCCTGATAGGCCGCCGAGCCGCCGCGCGCACCGGAGGAGCCGAACACGGATCCGCCGGGCAGCAGCTTGTTGGGGAATCCGGCGAGCCCGGCCCAGCGGTTCACCTCCCGCCCGTTCATGTCAATGAGGAGCGCGCCCTTGGGGGTCGGGAACAGCGTGTAGCCGTTCCACGCCGCGTCCTTGTCGTAGAGGGTGACGCCGGTCGGATAGATGGTGGGATAGCCCATGGGTGTTGTGTCCTCCTAGTTGGTGGGGTGATTGATTCAGGATGCCTTGACTACTTCGCGGGTGCGCAGGAAGTGGTCGTAGACGCGGCTCTTGTACGCGGCGAACTCGTTGCTGCCGCGGTCGCGATGCTCGCCGAGATCGACGTCGATGATCTCCTCGATGCGCCCCGGGCGGGTCGACATGACGACGATGCGGTCGGCCAGATACACGGCCTCCTCGATATCGTGCGTGACCATGATCATCGTGTTGTGCTGCTGTTTGCGGATGTGCAGGAGCTCGTCCTGCAGTTCGATCTTGGTCAGTGCGTCGAGCGCGCCGAACGGCTCGTCGAGCAGCAGGATCTCCGGATCGGTGGCGAGCGCCCGGGCGATGGCCGCGCGCTGGGACATACCGCCGGACAGCTGGCTCGGATAGGCGTCCTTGAAGTCGCCGAGTTTGACCAGGTCGAGCAGATGGTCGGAGATGCGCTGCCGTTCGGCCTTGGGGCGTCCCCTCAGGCCGAACTGCACGTTGTTCTCGATGCTCATCCATGGGAAGAGGCGATGCTCCTGGAAGATCATGCACCGGTCGGTGCCCGGTTTGGTGATCTCGTGGCCGTTGAGTTCGCAGCGGCCGGCGGTCGGCTGTTCGAGTCCGGCGATGATCTTGAGCAGTGTCGACTTGCCGCAGCCGGAGTGCCCGACGATGACGAGCAGTTCGCCGTCGCGCACCTCCAGGTTGATGCCGTCGAGCACGGTGATCGGCTTGCCTTTGACGACGAAGCTCTTGCCCAGTCCTTCGATATCCAGGTCCACGGTCATGCTGTTGCCTTTCTAATCGTTTCCCACGGGGTGACGGCCCGCGAGATCGCGGAGAGCACCACGTCCATCAGCACGCCGGCCACGGCGATGACGATCATGCCGGCGAATACGATCGAATAATCCATGAGGCTGCGCGCATCGTTGATGCGGAAGCCGATGCCGGAGCTGGCCGCGATCATCTCGGAGCCGACGACGGCCATCCAGGAGATGCCGAGGGCCAGTTTGAGGCCGACGAAGATCGACGGCAGAGCGCCCGGCAGGTAGATCTCGCGGAAGAGTCGCCACCGCGAGAGCTGGTACATGTTGCCGACCTCGACGAGCTTGCGGTCGACACGCGTGATGCCGTCGATCGTGTTCATGAGGATCGGGAAGAACGCGGCGAGGAAGATGACGGCCACCTTGGAGCCTTCGCCGATGCCGAACCACATGACCAGCAGCGGCACCCAGGCCATCATCGGGATCTGGCGGATCGCCTTGAATGCGAGCATGAAGAAGCGGTTCGCGGACAGGCTCATGCCCATGATCACGCCGAAGAAGATGCCGAATACGGCGGCCAGTCCGTAGCCCTTGAGGATGCGGCTGATGCTGATCGCAAGATCGCCCTTGAACGTGCCGGAGGTGAGCTGGCCGACGATCGTGTCGGCCACCGAGGAGATCGTCGGCAGCACGAGCGTGGAGATCAGGCCGGAGGCGGTCGCCACGTGCCAGACGACGAACACGCCGATCGGGAGCAGCACGAGGAAGATCACGTCGAGGATCCGCTTGGTGACGCCCAGCGACTGGATGCGCGAGGTGAGGGAAGCGGCGGTCGAGTTTTCGGCGCCCGAGTCGGACGAGTCGTCGGCGACGGACGCGGCGGCGATCTCCTTGCGATTCAGCGCGGACAGCCAGGCGCGCACGCGGTTGCGGCCGACGATCACGACGCCGGCGAACAGCACGTAGCCGGCGAGCAGCGCGATCGCCGCGAAAGCCGGATTCGCGCGGCCCTGTGCGGCGGCACCGCCGGACGCGCCGGACGCCCCAGCGGAGGCCTGATCATCCACGACGCCGGCGACGGCGGCCGTGGCGTCCTTCGTCGCGTCGGCCGCGGCCACGCCCTTGCCCTGCTCATACTCCTCGATGGCCTGCTTCAGCGGGGCCGGATCGGTCCATGCCTGCACGTCGATCGGGTTGGCGATGAGCTTGTTGTCGAGTTCGAACTGCTGCACCTGCTTCATCGAGTTGATGAGCGCGGGCGTGAGCGTCACCGGATGGCCGACCTTCGGATCGTCGACGGCGGTGGCCTCGACGACGTTGAGCGGGTTGCCGGAGCGTTCCGCGGACAGCTTGTTGAACGCGGCCGGATCCTTGACGATGTCGTCCTTGGCCTTGAGCAGCGCCTTGATGACCGCCGCGGACACGTCCGGATGCTGCTTGGCGAAGTCGGTGCGCGCGATGAGCACGGTCGGCTCGTAGAAGGTCTTGCGATCGGCCTTGATGCCGCTGTGGATGACCTTGGCCTTGCCCTCGTCGACCAGCTGCTGCTCCTGACCGGCCGAGACGACGGCCGCGTCGATGCCGTTGGTGGCGAGCGTCGACAGGCCGCTCGGCAGATCGGTGTTGACCGCCTCGATGTCGGAGAACTTGAGGCCGGCCTGCTGCAGCACCTTGATCAGGTACATCTGCGGGGTGGCGCCGCGCATGTACGCGACCTTCTTGCCCTTGAGGTCCTTGATCGACGTGATGCCGGACTTGGTGGAGGCGACGAGGCGCCAGCCGGAGTTGTATTCGGTCACGGCCAGCAGCGTCGTGTCGATGCCCTTGGACTTGCCGAGGATGCCGGCGAATCCGGCGTAGTCGACGTAGTCGAGGTCGCCGCCGGTCAGCGCCTCGTGCAGTGCGGGCGCGGCGCCGACGAATCCGGTGCCGCTGGCCTTGTAGCCGAGGGGCTTCAGGTACTCGTCGAGATAGCCCTTCTCCAGGGCGACGCCGAGCACGCCGTTGTTCCAGTTGGTACCCGACGACGGGTAGCCGAATCGCAGGGTCTTGAGATCGGTCGATTCGGCGGCGCGGGCCGGCTGCACGCCGAACATGCCGGAGGCGAGGATCGTCAGGACGGCGAGCATCGCGGCGACGATCGCCCAGACGCGGGTGCGGCCGGCCGGCGCCGCCGCCGATGCGGATATGGATGATGTACGAGTACGCAAGTTGAAGCCCCCATTCACGTGTGCTCCGCGGCGTCTCTTCCTCCGTTGCCATCGCCCTGTCGTTTCCCCCGGGCGATGGAGGCGTTCCGCGGATACCCGCGACGTTACCGCAATCATCGGCACGCCGAGGCGGCTTCATTGAAGACGTTGCTTATGACGGGCTATTCGCGCGTCACCCGCACGTCACCACTGCATCACTCGTGCAGCGGCTGCTTGCGATCGGGGTAGAGCTGCTCGGCCAGGTGGTTGACGGCGCGCGGCACCTCGCCGAAGCCGGCGGAGATGAGCTTGACCTTGCCCGGATAGTTGACCGCGTCGCCGACGCCGTAGATGCGCGGTACCTCGGTCTCCAGATACTCGTCGACCTCCAGATCGCCGCGCTTGACCGGCAGACCCCATTCCTTGAGCAGGTGGTTGTCGGAGGTGAAGCCGTAATTGACGAGCAGCGCGTCCACGTCGAGCGCGAGCGTCTCGTCGCTCTTGATCTTGGCGAGTTCGATGTGCAGGCCGTCGCCGTCGGGCACGCCGGTCACGGACGTGAACTTGTACGGTGTGAGGATCGCGACGGTCGACTCCTTCAGTCGCGCGACGCTCGACTCGAGCGCGCGGAAGTTGTCTCGACGGTGGATGAGCACGACCTTGCCGGCGATGCGCTCCAGTTCGAGCGCCCAGTCGATGGCCGCGTCGCCGCCGCCCGCCACGGCCACGGTCTTGCCGGCGAAGTCGGCCAGATGCTTGACGAAGTAGAAGACCCCGTGACCGTCGAGACGCTCGCGATCGTAGTCGATCGCGAGCGGACGCGGCGTGAACGCGCCGGAGCCGATCGCCACGATCACCGATCGCGTGCGGATCTCGCGCGCGGGCGTGGTCAGCGTGAACGTGCCGTCAGCGAGCTGCTCGAGGCCACGCACCTCCTCGTTCGTATACACGGTGATGCGCTCGGGGAACGTGTCGATCTGCTTCTTCAGGTTGCCGACGAGTTCGGCACCGGTACCGGAGACGAATCCGGCGATGTCGTGGATCGGCTTCTCCGGGTAGAGGGCCGCGACCTGACCGCCGAGCTCGGGCAGGCTGTCGACGAGCGTGACGTCGAGGTTGCGCATGGCCGAGTAGAACGCGGCGAACATGCCGACCGGCCCGCCGCCGATCACGGTCACGTCCGTGATGGCGGGCGCAGCGGAGCCGGCCTCCGCCTGCTGCCCGTTCACATCCTCAGGCGTGGTCTCTTCAATAGTGATTGCTTCGCTCATGTGGTTTCCCCCAATGTATCCGTGTTGATGTTCATGACCCCATGCCGGATTCCCCGCACCACCACTTCGGCTCCCCCTGTCAAGACGTTGCCGTGAAGCAAACAGCAGAGCTGTTTGCAGGCAACGTGCGAGCCGACAGGCGAGCCGGGGTAGTCAATGCGATGCCAGTCTCCCGTGGCCCCGATGACCGGCCGTCGGATCATATAGGCGTCAGTATACGGACCGACGCCGGTGACACGAAGTACGGCCATAACCCGTAAAACGGCGGAATTCCAACGATTGATAACGGATGACAACTAGAACCATCAACCAACCTTGGAACCGCATGTTTCACGTGAAACATGCGGGAAACGGCGGAATCGCAACGGTTTCACGCCACCGCGACCCCGTGAAACCCCCGAATCCCCGTTTTGACACCGCAATGCGACGTTTGTAGGCTCCCGACTCAACAGGGGTTCCATCACTCGAATTGGGGGCAGCATGAGCTACATCGCCACATGGGCGGATCAGAAGCTCAACGGCAACGAGATCGCCAAGCTCAAGGAGGACGGCCTTGACGTGTTCAAGGACCTCCCCGAGCTGGTGAAGAAGCCGTTCTCGGAAATCGACCCGAGCTATTTCATGTACTTCAAGTACGCGGGTCTGACGGTCCAGAAGCCGCAGACCGACGGATACTTCATGATGCGCATCAAGATCCCGGGCGGTCGCATCACGGTCAAGCAGGCCGATCACATCGCCTGGATCGGTGAGAAGTACGGCCACGGCATCATCGACCTGACCACGCGTCAGGCGGTGCAGTACCACTGGATCCCGTTCGCGGAGCTCGTCGACATCTTCGCCGGCATCACGAACGTGGGATTGACGACGGTGGGCGCCGAGGGCGATATCACCCGCAACATCGTCGACAACACGCTCTCCGGCATCGACCCGGACGAGCTGTTCGACACGCGCCAGACCGTGATGGACGTCTACCACCGCTTCCAGGGCAACTACGACTACTCGAACCTGCCGCGCAAGTTCAAGATCTCGATCAGCAGCAACGTGTACAACTCCGCCGACGCGCAGATCAACGACGTGGCATTCACGCCCGCCACCAAGCGCATCGGACGTCACACCGTCAAGGGCTTCAACGTGTACGTCGGCGGCGGTCTCGGCATGAAGCCGTACCTCGCGCAGCAGCTCAACATCTTCGTCACCCCCGATCGCGTGGCCGACGTGGCCGAGGTGATCTGCCAGGTGTACCGCGACTACGGCTACCGCCGCAGCCGCTCCAAGGCGCGCCTCAAGTTCCTCGTGGCCGACTGGGGAGCCGAGCAGTTCGAGGACAAGGTGCGCGAGTCCCTGCCCGACCTGCAGACCAAGGGTCGTAGCAAGGTCAAAGGTTGGAACAGCGGCAACGCGCTCGGCGTGCACCGCCAGAAGCAGGACGGCTACTACTACGTGGGCGTCTCCGTGCCGTCCGGCCGCATCACCGCGGACGACTTCCGCGCGCTGACCGACGTGGCCCGCAACTACGGACGCGACGAGATCCGCTTCGATCACTGCCAGAACCTGATCATCCCGTGGATTCCGGAGGACAAGCTCGCCGAGGTCGAGGCATTGCCGATCTTCGAGCGCTTCTCGATCCACCCGCATCTGCTGGCCGACTACGGCAACACCTGCACCGGCGCCGAGTACTGCAACCTCGCGAACGCGCACACGAAGACCGTGTTCAAGCCGCTGATCGAGAACCTCGACAAGCGCTTCGCGTTCGACACCCCCATCAACGTGACGATGACCGGCTGCGGCAGCAACTGCGCCCACCGATCCATCGCCGACATCGGTATCGAGGGCGTGCACGCGCGCACCCCCGACCGTCAGCATGTGGAGGGCTACAAGCTCTCCGTAGGTGGCAGCCTCCTCGGCGAGGGCCACTTCAACGAGCCGCTCAAGGGAGTGTTCTCCAAGGAGCAGCTCGCCGACGCGGTCGCGTCGATCCTGACCGACTATCAGGACAACCACGTGGGAACCGAAACGTTCTATGACTACTACAACCGTCAGGGAACCGATCATTTCCAAGAAACCCTCAACCAATTCATCGAAACCCTACCGGAGGTACTGAAGTGAGCACCAAGATCATCTACACCAGCGCGACTGGCAACACCAAGGAAGCCGTCGAGATCCTGCAGGAGGCGCTGGAGGATCTGGGGCAGGACGTCGAGGTCATCGACGCGGAGGACGGCGTGGAGGTCGACGAGTTCTTCGACGGCGCCGACAACTACGTCATCGCCAGCTGGTCCGACGGCGCGAACGGCGAGGTGCCCGGCGGCATCGTCGACTTCTACGACGATCTGGACGGCGCCGACCTGTCCGGCAAGAAGGTCGCGGTCATCGGCACCGGCGACACCAGCTACCCGCACTTCTGCGCGGCGGTCGACTTCTTCGAGAAGCTCGTCACCGACGACGGCGCGGAACTGGCCGCCCCGAGCGTCAAGATCGAGCTGGCCCCCGACGACGACGCGATCGCCCGTCTGAAGGACCTGGCCAAGACCCTCGCCGCCTGAGCTACCAGCTACTATTCCGTACCGGAGGTCCATCCATCCCATACTCGGCTCCCCTTGTCAGGGGAGCTGGCCCGCGAAGCGGGACTGAGGGGTAGTCAAACCGACTTCCGGTACAAACCCGTCTTCAAAGGAAGCACCGACTATGACCACCGGTTATCTCTACGTACTGCACGGCCGCCGCGGCAAGATCCCCGAGTCGAATCTCGAACTGCTCGCGGGATTCATCGCCGACGAGGGCCAGCTCGGCCGCATCTCGTTCCTCGAGGGCGACGAGCAGACCCTGGAGGACGGCATCAACGACCTGCAGTCGCAGCCCGGAGTCGACCATCTGGTCATCGTGCCGGTGCTGCTGTATTCGGCCACGCACATGCGCTGGGATATTCCGGCGCGGTCGGCCAAGGTGCTCGACCCGTCGATCAAGGTCACGGTAACCGAACCGCTGGCCGAGACCGACGCGGTCGAACGCTATCTGGAACGCACGCTCGGCGCGGCCGTGGAGGCGTTCCCGAATCGTCGCGTGCTGCTCATCGCGCACGGCACGCCCCACTTCCCCGAGCCGTTCGAGCAGCTGCAGGCGCTCGCCGCGCGAGTCGGCCAGGCGGTCGGCGTCGAAATCGTGCCGACGAATCACGTGGGTCATCCGAAGATCGAGGAGACGCTGGTGGACGAGCACGGCCCGTTCATCGTCGAACGTCTGTTCCTGACGGACGGGCGACTCGCCGCCAAGATGAAGGCGCGCGTACAGGCGATCGAATCCGGCGATATCTTCCTGCCGACGCTGGAGGACGACCCGGTCATCATCAACGCGATCAAGGAGCGTCTCGCGCAGGCGGGCGTGTGACCGTCCTCATCTTGAGCCCCCTCGTCAGAGGGGGCCGAGGCTACGCCCCGACATTCTTACGATGCGGGCGTCGAGCGCTTCGACTATGTCGTGGTGGTGGGTTGACAGCAATACCGTCTTGCCGGCCTCCACGTAGGCCTTGAGCACGCGCACCACAAGTGCAGTGTTCTCCTCGTCGAGGCCGTCGGTCGGCTCGTCGAGCACCATGAGATCAGGGTTCATCGACATCACGCAGGCGACGGCGACGCGCTTCTTCTCGCCGCCGGACAGGCGGTAGGGCGCGCGATCGACGAACCGTTCCAAATCGAACAGCGTGACGATATCGTTCACGCGACGATCGACCTCCGCGTCCGGCAGACCCATCTGCGTCGGGCCGAACGCGATCTCCTCCCCCACCGACGGGCAGAACAGCTGCGTATCGGAGTTCTGGAACACGAAGCCGATGCGCTGATGCAGCGCCTTGGCGAACCGGCTGTTGCGCTTTTCGACCTCGGCGCGCGTAACCAGCGTGCCACCGAAGCGGTATTCGCCGGAGTCGGGGAAATCGAGCGCGTTGACGATGCGCATCACCGTGGTCTTGCCGATACCGTTGGGCCCGAGCAGCGCAACGCATTCGCCGCGTTCGACGGTGAGGTTGAAGTCGGAGAGCACAGTGCGACGGCCGGCCGTACCGGCATCGGCATTCCCCGTATCCGCATACGCGAAGCGGACATGCGACAACTCAACCAACGGATCCCCATCAAACATCATTCCTCCAATTCGGCGTTTCGCGTTTACACTACTTCCACCCCGTTCACTCCCCCAGTCAGCTCCGCTGACAGCCCCCTCGTCTGAGGGGGCCAAATGCCCACAATCCGAGCCCTTGCCGACAGAGGAGGAACTCACCACCTATCCGCAATAGACGGCGAGCGCAATCATCGCAGCGATGACGAGCGCGTAGATCGCGTTGGGTACGGCAACAAGTGGATCGCGGCGTACATGGTAGTGACCGTCGAAGCCGCGGCAGACCATCGCCTCGGCCATCTGCCTCGCCTGCGTGTTGGCGCGCAGGAACAGCGCGCCCATCACGCGGCCCGCGGACATAAGCTTGTGCGAATCGCGGCCGACGCTGCGCAGTCTCAACGCATCGAGCAAAGAGACCATCGACCGTCCGAGGATGTCGATGAACTGCACAGTCACGTCGCACACGTAGATCACCGAATCAGGGCAGCCGACGCCCTTGAGTCCGGCGATCAGGCGGTTCCACGGCACCGTGCGTGCGAGCGCGATCACCAGCGACACGGCGACGAACGCCTTGACGACGAGTCGCACGGGCGCGCTGTACTGTCCGATGAGCACGCTCGGCGCGGACAGGACGAAGCTCAGCACGCATACCGCAAGCGCGGGTTTGACGATCGCCATGATCATGCGCGCCGGGCGCATCGCCAGCATGACAAGGACGACCGCGAGCATCGTGTACGCGAACAGCATGTTGCGGGTCGCGTTGACGCAGACGATCGCGGCGGGCACGCCGATGAGGCGCAGGGCGGGCGATACCGCGCACAATGCACGGTCGATCGGACTGTGCGTGACCGGCAGCGGGGAGCCGACCTGTTCGAGCATCCCGCCGAGATGCGCGAGATTGTGCTCGATGAACGACGACCGGTCATCGACCGGCTCGTACCGCTCGGACTCCCCCAGCCACGCCGGCAGTTCTGTCGTCACGCCCGCGCCTTACTGCCGCGCACGGCGAACGCGAGCAGACGGAAGAGGATGGTCATGACGGCGATGCCGATCACGGCGGACAGGATGTAGCCGGCGATGTCCGGCAGACCGGCGAGCGAGTAGTCGGGCAGCAGAGCGTTCCACGTGAAACCATGGGCGATGTATTGCGGCACGTAGTTGAGGCCGGTGGCGGTCATGAAGTCCTCGGCACCCCACTCACCCCACGCATCGCCGGTGGCGATCAGGCCGAGCGGGGAAAGCAGCGCGACCACGCCGAGCGCGATCCATGCGGAGCGGCGCAGCCCGGAGTGGGCGGCAGACTCGCCGGACGTCGACGTGCCCGAACCGGCAGCGACTCGCGCGTTGGCCTCGATGATCTCCGGCGCGGTGCGACGCACGAACTCGACGACGACCACCGTCACCAGGCCTTCGACCACGCTCGCGACCGCGAGATGCGGGATGAGCATCGCGGGGATCGTCACCGCGAAGGAGAACGGGAAGTAGAGCGCCTGCCTGGAGGCATCGCGGAACAGCAGCGGCTGGACGCCAAGCTCGAGCGCGACGCAGAACGCGGCAAGCGTGATGCCGATGTAGCCGGAAATGAATTCGGCCACGCGCTCCTTCCAACCGTCGGGCAGGATCTTGCGCAGAGCAACATACAGTCCGTAGGCGACGAACGGCAGCACGAATCCCATGTTGAAGCAGTTGGCGCCGAGCGTGATCAGGCCGCCGTCGCCGAAGAGGAGCGCCTGCAGCAGCAGCGCGACCGACACGGCGACCGTCGCGTACTGGGGGCCGAGCAGCAGGGCGATCAGCGCGCCACCGACGCCGTGCGCGGTGGTGCCGCCGGGAGTCGGCACGTTGAACATCATGATGAGGAACGAGAACGCGGCACCCGCGCCGAGGTACGCCATCTTCTCGGGGGTGCTGCTGCGGATCACGGAACGGAAGCACAGCACCCAGATCGGAATCATGATCACCCAGAACACCGCGCCGGTGGACGGCGAGATGAAGTTGTCGGGGATATGCATCGCCAACGTCACGGATTGCGGATCATACAACATGTCAGCCTCTCTCTCGTCCACATCGTGGACATCGCTGATGGGGAATGCCGTCGCACCGCCGGAGGATCATCCGACCTTGCGTCGTTGGGAACGTAATATCACATGCGTGATGCACCATGTAAACGAGAACTTCGCACAGCCTGAAATCATTGGCAACACGCCGATTACGCGCGATGCATCATCACGACGAAATCGCGATTCATCGGATATTTTCCGAGGTATTTTCCGAGTTTCCGATCATGTGTTCGTTACACAACGACGCATCGGGACCCCTACACTGAGTGTCCGTACAGCGGACACCCGGCATGACGATCATGGCAGCAGCAGCGTGTGCAAAGCCTTTCGTCACGCCGCGTGAACCGCATGGCACTCGCGATAAGGAGGGCGGATGATCGCCAAGGAGATCACCGGCAACATCATCAGCCAGCAGTACGACGACGGCAAACTCGAGGTGCCGGTCGCCTTCGACTGGTTCGAGACGGACAAGAAACGTATGATGAAGGTCGCCGAGGACGGCACCGAAATCGGCGTGATGGTCGGCCAGACCATCAAAGATGGCGACGTGCTCGCCGAAACCGCGGACAAGCGCTATTTCGCGCGCATCCGCACCGCGCAGCTCATCGAGATCCCCGTGAGCTCGATGAAGGAGATGGGTCGTCTGTGCTTCGAGCTGGGCAATCGTCACCTGAGCCTCAAGGTGGAGGACGATCGCGTGCTCGTGCCGTACGACCATCCGACGATGGAGTACACGAAGAAGATCGGCTACGAACCGCACATCATCGAGGGCGGATTCGACGGCTTCCTCATCGTCAAGGCGCACGCCGGCACCGGCACGATCATCCCCGGCACCAACAAGACCACGGGCGACGTGGCCGAAGAGGAGCAGGAGGCCGAGGCCGACGCCGAGTACGAACTCAACGGCGTGCTGCATCGCCCGGACGGCTCGCACAGCCACGACGGCGGCCGCACCTGGCACACGCACTGAACTCGTCCGTACGTTCCATTCCGATCCGAGGCACTCCATATGACCATGAAAAACGCCGACATCGCGGCGCTCAACGACGCGCAGGCGCGGCACCTCGCCATGCTGCAGGTGTGCGACAGCGTGTTTCCGGTGGGCGCGTTCGCGCTGTCCAATGGCATGGAGACGTTCGTGCAACGCGATTTCCTGCGTCGCGGCGCCGATTTCGAGCAGTACATGCGCGATTATCTGGCCATCGCCCCGTACAAGGAGATCGGGCAGATGGTGCTGGCCGGCAAATACGGCACCGACAAGCGTCTGTCGGAAGCCGGATTGGAACGCAAGATCGTTGCGTTGGACGAGCTGGCGTCGGCCCTGCAGTCGGCGCGCGAGATCCGCGAGGGCAGCGAGCGCATGTGCACCCGCCTGATCAAGCTCGTCCGTCAGATGGATGGCGCGCACGAGACCCGCGATACGCGCGACAGCGAGATCATCGCCGTCCACGAGCACGGCACCGAGCGGCACCGTCTGGAGGGCGCGACCGACGCACTGTACGGATCGCCGAAGCTCGATCTGTACACGCGACTCATCGCGGCCGGACAGTGCCGTGGCGTCCACGCGATCGCGATGGGCCTGTACGCGGCCGATCACGCGGTCGGCGTGCGCGAGGCCGCGGTCACCTACGGCTACTCGCTGCTCAGCGCCCTGACGATGTGCGCGGCGAAGGCGATCCCCCTAAGCCAGTACGTCGGCCAGGTGGCGCTGCACGACTCGTTCCCGCGACTCATCCGCGCCGTCGACATCGCCCTCACCCTGAAACCCGAGGATCTCGGTATCTCCGGCGCCTACATCGACATAGCCGCCATGCAACACGAAACCCTCTACTCCCGCCTCTACATGAGCTAGTCCCTCACCCCTACTCCCCTACGTAGGACACAACCTACGTACCTGCCCATTCAACGGAGGTGTGGCGGGATATATACGATACGCGACCGTAGGCTTGGCCGAACGGCCTTGAGTGTGTCGCGTATCGTATATATCCCGCCACACCGGCCAACCGAAAAAAGGAGAACACATGTCCTACGTACGCATCGGCATCGCCGGTCCCGTCGGTTCCGGCAAGACCGCGCTCATCGAGCGTCTCACCCGCAAGATGGCCGACGAATACAGCATCTGCGTCGTCACGAACGATATCTACACGAAGGAGGACGCCGAGTTCCTGATCGAGCACAGCCGCCTGGCGCCCGACCGCATCGTCGGCGTCGAGACCGGCGGCTGCCCGCACACCGCGATCCGCGAGGATTGCTCGATGAATCTGGAGGCGTGCGAGGCGATGGCCGCCGCGCATCCGGATGTGCAGATCATGTTCGTCGAGTCGGGCGGCGACAACCTGTCCGCCACGTTCAGCCCGGATCTGGCCGACGCGACGATCTACGTGATCGCGACCGACGAGGGCGACAAGATCCCGCGCAAGGGCGGCCCGGGCGTCACGCGCTCCGATCTGCTGGTGATCAACAAGGCCGATCTGGCGCCGCTGGTGCACGCTGATCTGGATGTGATGGCGCGCGATTCCGAGCGCATGCGCAACGGCCGCCCGTACATCTTCACCGATCTGATGGGTGGCGCGGGCGTCGACGACGTGATCGCGTGGATCAAGAAGAACGTCCTGTTCGAAGGCGTGTGATTCAGGAGTTCACCTATGGGCAGTAGCACTTTCCGTCTGGCCACCGCGTTCCGTCATGGGCGCACGAAGATCGACGACGTGTATTTCGAGGCGCCGTTCAAGCTGATGACGCCGTTCACGAACGGCCGTCATTCCGATTTCATCGTGATGCTCGCCTCCCCCGGTTTTCTCAAGGGCGATGAGGCGCATATCGAGATCGACTTCGGCCCGGGCACCGATTCGACGATCAGGACGCAGAGCTATGAGAAAGTGCTGGACACGGCCGACGGGTCGGCGTCGCGCACGATCGAACTGACCGCGCGGGGTGACGCGACAGCCGTGTTCCTGCCGTTCCCGGTGATCCCGTTCCGCGGCAGCACGTTCTCGAACCTGACGACCGCGCATATCGCCCCCGAGTCGACGTTCGTATACGCGGATGTGGTGACGTGCGGCCGCGTCGGCATGGACGAGCGGTGGGCGATGCGCCGGTTCACGAACCGCATGCGCGTGTATGTGGGCGATCGGCTCGCGTTTGCGGACCGCATGCTGCTCGAACCGGACGCGTTCGACTACACCGGCATCGGCATGTGGCGCGAGTTCACCCACTGCGGTGTGCTGTACGCGCACCTGCCGGAGACGCGCGAAGATGACGGCATGGCAAGTGCCGGCGGCACCGATAGCAACAGCGCGAACGCCGAGGCGGCGCGGATCGCGGCCGAGGACGCGCTGATCGATCGCATCCGCTCGCATGCGGATGCGATCGGTCTCGTCGGCGAACTGGGCGTGAGCCGCGCGGTGAACGGCGTGTGCGTGCGCCTGCTCACCACGCGCGGCGACGACGCCTTCGATTTCATCAAGGACGTCGCCGACATGGTGACCGAAGGCTGACAGCCGCCGACAATACCTCGATGAGAGATATGTCACAATAATACCGTTTTTCAGCCCTCTTTCAGTTTTCCCCTATTTTCCATCCAGATCGCGATAGGTATCGTGAGGTCGTCAGAACGTGTCAACGGCTCACGCAGTACCATGCAGCACGCGTTCCACAGGGCTTAGCCATGACGTATCCGGCATGCCCAACAAGGCGTTTGTATCACATGTATGAAGGGGATCATCATGAAGGCAACCATCACGAAAGTGGCCATCGCCGTGGTCGCGGGACTGGCCATCGTGGCCGATGCGTTCCTGCTGTTCGTCAAGCCGCATCTGGCACAGCAGGGGACGTCCAGCACTCTGACCCAGTCGACCCGATCGGGAGGCGGTTCCGCCGATTCGGGATCAACGTCCGGTTCCAGCGGCGCGGATGGCTCGGGCACCTCATCCGGGGATTCCTCATCTTCCGCGTCGTCCGGCGAACTTCAGGACGGCACGTACACATCCGTCGCGTCGCCGAACGCGTACGGCGAGATCCAGCTGCAGGTCACCGTCAAGGGCGGCAAAATCACCGACATCACGACGGTCAAGATGCCGACCCACGGTCGCTCGCAGTCGGTGAACGCGCAGGCGATCCCCGAGTTGACGGACCGGGCGATCAGCGCGCAGAGCGCCGAAATCCAGTTCGTCTCGGGTGCGACCGAGACCTCCACAGCGTTCGTCAACTCGCTCCAGGACGCCATCAACCAGTCGCTCAACGCCGGCAAATGACGACAACGAGTCCCCCTGAGGGACACCGGACATGACATCACACCGACTCCGGATACTCCAGATATGGCACCCACATCATCTCGCCCGACCATCAGGGCACGCGTCATTCACGCGATGACCATCCCGTTCACCATCCAGCTGGTTCGAACAGGCGACACCGGCCCCGACAACAACCGGATCGACCCGATCACCAAGGACTCCCCCGCGTCCCATCTCGACACCCTGCTCGACGAGGTCACGCCGCGCATCGCCGCATTCCTCGCCGATGTCGACTCGACGTTCTCCCCGTTCCGCGATGACTCCCAGGTCGCGGCGGCAAGACGAGGCGACTGGTCGGCGCTACTGCATCCCGGTCCGCTCGACGGCCGGCCCGTCACCGCGTTCGCCGAGATCTACGCGCTCGCGCAGCAGGCCAAGGCCCTGACCGACGGGCACTTCGACCCGATGCACGCAGGCGTCTACGACCCGACCGGCATCGTCAAGGGCTGGGCCGTGGAGGAAGCGCATCGCCGATTCCTCAAGCCACTGCTCGACACCGGCCGATGCGAGGCCGCGGCGATCGGAGGCGGCGGCGACATCCAGACCGGCGTGAGCAACAACAGTTGTTTCACGTGGAACATCGGCGTCGCCGACCCCTTCTCACCCACACACGACGCGACCCTGCGCACGATCACCCTGCGCAACGGCGGCATCGCCACATCGGGCACCTCCGCACGCGGCGAACACATCACCCGCCGCGCGCACGATCTCGCACAGGTCACCGTCGTCGACGATCGCCTCACGTTTGCGGACATGTGGGCGACGGCCGCGATTAGCGCCGGCGAGCGCGACTTCCGCGCGATGATCGCCCGCAACGACGTCGCCCGCACTACGATTTCGGCAGTGCTCGTGCGCGCGGACGGAACGGTCGCCGAGATCACGCCGGGAACATCACAAACAACGAAGAGAGACATCAAGGACCAATCATGAAATTCCTCACCTCGCATATCGCCCTCGCATGGGCCACGGTACTGTTCATCGTGCCGCTGCCGTTCCTCGCGACGCTGGCCGCGGGCTATCCGGCGCTGTACGCCGATACGCTGTTCGGCGCGGAGATCGGCGTCGTCGCGTACACGTGGATGCTGGCGGCCGTGTATCTCGCGTGCCGTCCGCGCTGGGTGGACCGCACGGTCGGCCTGCCGCACATGTACATGATTCATGGCGTGCTGGCGATTCTGGCGATCGCCCTCGCGTTCGTACACCAGTCGCTGCTGCCGGGTGCGGGCGCGCTGATCAGCCTGACCGGGCATACGGGACTGTATCTGTTCATCGCGGTGGCGGTGTGGTCGCTGGTGTTCATGGCCGGATGGCTGACGTCGCGCGTGGCCTGGCTCGCCAAGGTCAAGCGTGCGCTGGAGCGGCTGTTCCGTCACGAGATGAGCGTGTGGCTGCACCGGCTCAATCTGGTGGCGATCGCGCTGATCGTCATCCACGTGCATGTGATCGACTACATCGCGTCGAACCGCCCGTTCCTGTTCCTCTTCGACGCGGCGACGATCGCGGTATTCGCCTACTACGTGTGGAGCTCGGTGAGCCGTCGCGCGTTCACATTGCGCGGTCGCGTCGCGTCGGTTCGTCCGATCGCGCCGCGCGTGACCGAATTGCGTATCGCGATCGACGATTCCGGGCGTACGGCAACGTCCGGGACGAGTTCCTCGATCCGTTGGAATCCGGGCGATTTCGCGTTCATCTCGTTCCCGGGCGTACGCGGGATGCATGAACTGCACCCGTTCTCGCTGACCAACTCGTATGCGGGCGATGGCCAGGACTCATCCCGCCAGGCCCCGGTCATGTCGTTCGCGATCCGCGCGGACGGCGACTTCACTTCAAAGATCGCCTCGCTCAAGCCGGGCGAGCGCGTGCGCGTCGTGCCACCGTATGGCCGCTACGCCGAGTTCATCAAAGAGCATGACGCGCAGTCGCCCGCACACTCCCCCACTCCACTAGTGCTGATTGCCGGCGGCATCGGCGTCACCCCGCTGATCGGCGTGCTCACCGCATATGCGGGCGCGAGCGCAGCCGCGACCACCCCCAGCCCGCGCATCGTCGACTTCCTGTACACCGCGCGATCGGATCGCGACTTCATCTACCGCGACGAGCTGGAACGGTTCGGTGCCTCGTCGCCGGACACGCGCGTGCGGCTGAAAACCGGCCGCGCGGATGAGGCGTTGATCGCGCCGATGATCCGCCCGGGTGCGATCTACCTGATCGCCGGTCCGATGCCGATGATGGACGCGGTGCGCGAGATCCTCGCCAAGCACGGCGTCGCATCAACCGACATCTACTACGAACCCTTTACGATGTAGACCGCAGAGCGTCTTTCAGAACAGGAAGTAGCGCTGGGTGAGCGGCAGCTCGTACGCCGGATCGGAGTGGACGAGCTCGCCGTCGACCGTCACCTGGAACGTCTCCGGGTTGACCTGGATGTCGGCGAGTGTGTCGTTGAACTTCAGGTCCTTCTTGCCGATCGTGCGGCATCCGCGCACCGGCAGCACCTGACGCGCCAACCCAAGACGCCCCTTGATGTCGTCGTCGACCGCGGCCTGCGAGACGAACGTCGCGCAGGAGCTCGACAGCGCACGGCCCAGCGCGCCGAACATGTCGCGGTAGTAGACCGGCTCCGGGGTCGGGATCGAGGCGTTCGCGTCGCCCATACGCGAATAGGCGATCGTGCCGCCCTTGATGACCATCTCCGGCTTCGCGCCGAACATCGACGGCTGCCAGAGCACGAGATCGGCCATCTTGCCGACCTCGATCGACCCCACGTAGTCGGCGATGCCGTGCGTGATGGCCGGGTTGATCGTGAACTTCGACACGTAGCGCTTGACGCGGAAGTTGTCGTTGCGATTGTTGTCGTGCTCGTCCTCCGGCAGGGGGCCGCGCTGCTTCTTCATCTTGTCGGCGGTCTGGATCGTGCGGGTGATGACCTCGCCGACGCGGCCCATGGCCTGCGAGTCGGAGCTCATCATCGAGATGATGCCGAGATCGTGCAGCACGTCCTCCGCGCCGATCGTCTCGGGGCGGATGCGCGAGTCGGCGAACGAGATGTCCTCCGGCACATTGCGATCGAGATGGTGGCAGACCATCATCATGTCGAGATGCTCGTCGATCGTGTTGCGCGTGTACGGCATCGTCGGGTTCGTGGAGCTCGGCAGCACGTTCGGGAAGCCGGCCGCGCGGATGATGTCCGGGGCGTGGCCGCCGCCGGCGCCTTCGGTGTGGTAGGTGTGGATCGCACGTCCCTTGAACGCGGCGATCGTGTCCTCGACGCAGCCGCCCTCGTTGAGCGTATCGGTATGGATCGCGACCTGCACGTCCATGTCGTCGGCGACGCCGAGGCAGGTGTCGATGACGGCCGGCGTGGAACCCCAGTCCTCATGGATCTTGAGACCCGCGGCGCCGGCGCGGATCTGCTCGCGCAGCGGCTCGGGGCTGGAGTCGTTGCCCTTGCCGAGGTAGGCGATGTTGACCGGCAGCGCCTCGGCCGCCTCGATCATGCGGGCCAGATGGAACGCGCCCGGATTGCAGGTGGTCGCGTTGGTGCCGTCGGCCGGGCCGGTGCCGCCGCCGACCATCGTGGTGATGCCGCCCGCGAGCGCGGTGCGGATCTGCTGCGGAGAGATGAAGTGGATGTGCGTGTCGAGGCCGCCCGCGGTGACGATCAGGCCCTCGCCGGCGATCGCCTCGGTGCCGGAGCCGACTTCGAGGCCGGGGGTGATGCCGCTCATGGTCTGTGGGTTGCCGGCCTTGCCGATCGCGCTGATCTTGCCGTTCTTCAAGCCGATGTCGGCCTTGTAGATGCCGGTCCAGTCGACGATCAGCGCGTTGGTGATGACGGTGTCGGGCGATTCGGCGTCGAGCTGGACGCTGGACTGGCCCATGCCGTCGCGGAACGATTTGCCGCCGCCGAACTTCAGTTCGTCGCCGTAGTGCGTGTAGTCCTTCTCGACTTCGATGATGAGGCTGGTGTCGCCGAGGCGGACGCGGTCTCCGGTGGTCGGGCCGAACATGCCCGCGTAGTCCTTGCGTGTGATGGTCTTGCTCATGATGTGTGTCCCCGTGTTCCTGCCGATGTTCCTGCCGATCGAATCAAGTCTCAGATGCCGAGGAAGCCCAGTTCGTGGGCCTTCCTGAACGCGGCCTCGCGCACCTGCGGGTCGTCGAGCCGGCCTTCGACGAGAGCGCTGAAGCCATGGATCTCGCGGGTGCCGCCGATATCGATCAGGCGCACGCGGTGCGCCTCGCCCGGCTCGAATCGCACGGCGGTGCCGGCGGCGATGTCGAGTCGCTTGCCGTAGGCGGCCTTGCGGTCGAACTTCAGGTACTTGTTGACTTCGAAGAAGTGGAAGTGGGAGCCGATCTGGATCGGGCGGTCGGCGGTGTTGACGACGTCGAGTTCGATGGCGTCCTTGCCGTCGTTCAGGGTCAGGTCGTCGTCCGCGAGCAGGTATTCGCCGGGGACGAGCTTCTCGGTCGATTCGATCGGGTTGTGGATCGACACGAGCTTGGTGCCGTCGGGGAACGTGGCCTCCACCTCGACGACCTCGAGCATTTCGGCGACGCCGTCCATCACGTCCTCGGGCTTCAGCAGCGTGCGCCCGTAGGACATGAGTTCGGCGACGGTCGCGCCCTCGCGCGCGCGTTCGACGCATTCGGAGGAGATCAGCGCGATCGCCTCGACGTAGTTGAGCTTCACCCCCCGCGACTTGCGGTCCTTGGCGAGCTGTCCCGCCAAATACAGCATGAGCTTGTCGGTCTCCCGTGGTGTCAGTCTCATCAAGGCCCCCATCGTCCGTATGGTCGTTTATGTGCGTCTCACGAATCGGGCACATTCTACGACCGCTACAAGAACGATATGTTTCCGCGTCTCGTTCCCACGGAACGCGCAAGCGGGCGCGTCACGCCGTAGGCAGCAGGGCGTGCAGTACGGTCATCACCACCAGGCCGATGATCGCGGTGACGGTCAGCGAGAAGCCGGCGAGCTTCGCGTTGCCGGTCAGCGAATCGGTGAACTTGGTCGAGAAGATCGTGACCGGGGAGAACGCGCCCAGCACGATGATCTCGCGGATGCGCGCGTCGAACGGCAGCAGGAACCATGCGGCGAGCGCGATGATCACGCCGAACACCGCACGCCACGCGATCACCTTCGCGAGCTCCACCTTGTCCTTGCGATTGTCGGGCACCTCCATCATGAGGCCGATCATCGCCATCGCGCAGAACGCGTTCGCGTTGGCGAACGGCGTGATCAGGGTGACGATCGGCTGCGGGATCGTGATATGCAGGAACATGAACACAAGCATGAGCATGTAGATGTCGAACGAGATCGACCCGAGGAAGTCGCGGGCGATGTTGCGCAGACGAAGCCGCCACGGCAGGGCCTTGAAACCGTCGTCCATCTTGAGCAGCGTGCGCGTGATCGTCAGCGACCCGGCGGTGGCGACGGTCGCGTTGCCGATATCGAGCATGATGATCGGCAGGCCGGCGGACGCGCCCATGAACGTCTGCACGACCGGCAGGCAGAACGCGCCAAGGTTGAGACCGGACGCGTTGAGCATCTGGAAGGCGCGGTAGTTGCGTTCGTCGCCGCGCGATCCGAAATAGACGACGAACAGCGGGATCAGGCAGGCGAAGAAGCCGAACAGCACGATCCACAGCATGCGCATGTCGTGCTTGTTCGTCGCGAACGACAGGATGATCGCGCAGGGCAGGGTCAGGTTGAACACGAGTCCCTGCGCGACCTTGTAGTCGCGCTCGCCGAACACATGCAGATGCTTGAGCGCGTAGACGCCGACGATGACCAGCAGCAGGGAGCAGGCTTGGAAGAGCATGCTCCCGTTCTACCTCACCGTGTGCAGCCGAAGCGGTAGAGCGCCCACCCCTTGGTATAGTCGGCGCGATCCGAGTAGTCGCGTACCTTGACGAGCGTGCCGTCGGACTCGTATTTGGCGATGAGGTCCTCGCGATGGAACGGGTCGTACTGCTGTCGGAACGTGAACATCTGGAGGCTCGGCGCCTGACCGCCCATCACGAGGAAGTATTCGGGCTTGTCCTGTTCGATCGGGCAGACCGTGTCGAGCAGGGTCGTCTTGTCGCCGGAGTCGAACGCACGCTCGACCGCACCGAAGATCGCGCCGTTCTTCTCGGCCATCGGATTGTAGATCGGGTAGAGCATGTTCACGTCGAACGCGGTCTTGCCGTACATCGACCCGTTGAGCGGGTCGGAGATGACCGCCGCGCCGGGCTCGACCGTGCGCGCCATGTCGGCGAGGATCGCGTACTTGGTGTCCGTGAGCTGCTCGTCGGGCTGGGCGTCGGTCAGCGTCATGTTCGCGTAGATGTCGCGGGCGAGTCTGGCACGATTCGCGTTGCCCCAGCCGGCGAGCGTCCCGTCGGGACCGCTCGTCACGCCGCCGAACTGCGCGCCGACGGCGAGCGCGGCGAGGACGGCGACCATGATCGCCGATGACACACGGGCGATGCTCGATATGCCCCGGTCGGCATTGCGGTGGTGCACCGCACCGGCTTCGGCCTCGTCTCGCGCCGCGTTCCGAGTCCCGACCGATCCAGCGGCGTGCATCGACAAGTCGCGTAGCGCGCTTGCGGCGAAGACGAGCAGCGTGACGATGGCGAGTGGGATCATCGTGAGGGGCCTGGTTTCGGCGCGATACCACGCGGCCGCCACGATGTTCGGGAACCACCCGGTGAGCGCGGTCGAGCACACGTAGAGCAGTCCGAACAGCACCACGACCAACAGCACCGAAATCGCATCCTTGCGCATTGTTTTGGCAACGATCGCAACAATCGTCGCCCCCACGGCCGCGACGACCACCACCGCCATCGCCACTCCCGCGGGCCCGTCGATGTTGTCGGTGACGAACACGCGCAACGCGTCGGGAACCGTGCGATTCGGCACGAACGTGTGGAACCAGTCGCCCGGATTGAAGTAGCGGCTCGACTTGTAGTGCGTGACCATGTACGCGAGGAACGCGCCCGCGCCGAGCACACAGGCGGCGAGCGCGGCGAGGATGAATCGCCACGGCAGTCGCATGAGCAGGAACGGGCCGATGAACAGCAGCCAGGTGAACGTCATGCGCGGGTGCGCGAACACGGTGATGCCGCCGGTCAACACGGTGATCGCGCTCCAGCGGATGATCGCGGAACGCGCGACGATCGCGTCGAACAGTCGCAGCGTCGCGTACAGCCAGAACGGCAGCAACGAGAAGGCGAGACCGTAGGCGACGAGCGGGCCGGAGGCGAGCATCTGGAACGGATGGCTGGCCGACGCGACCGACAGCAACGGCACGATCAGCGCCATCGCACAGGGGAAAAGGCGGGACTGCGCCAGCGGGGAATCCGCACTCGCCTCGGACGGATCAGACGGCGTACCCCGTGACCCGGCACCGGCGCGGGCGTCGCGCAGGCCGCGGCAGGTCCAGTACGAGGCGAGCAGCTGCATGCCGGCCGGCCAGACGAGTCCCGCGCCGGCGATCCACACGACGTTGAACGCGGTGTAGATGGTCATCTCAACGCCGACAAGCCGCGCGATCGCGATCAGTCCGGCGGCGAGCAGGTGGAACAGCGGCGGATAGTACGCGTCGTTGGGCCACAGGTGCGCGGCCGCGCCGATCCCCTCGTCGAGGATGCGCCGGATGAAGTAGTAGTGGGCGGGCGCGTCGATCTGATGCAGCGGATACTGCCACGCCGCGTCCCCCTTGGGGAACCACGCGACGACCACGGCGAACGCGAGCAGCACGCCGATCGTCATGCACGCGGGCAGGGCGATGGGCGGGGCGAGACGGCACACGCGCCGTGGCATGGCAGACTCACCGGATGCAGACGCGCCGGACGTGGCTGTACCGAGCGTGGCCGTGTCGGGAACGGTGTTCATCGACTTGATCGACATGTGACGGGCGGCTCCGATTCAACCGGATCAGTCGTCGAGATCGAGCGTGTCCGGCAGCGGGGCCGGCATCGGACGCCACGAGCGGTCGTGCAGGAGTTTGCGTGAATCCCACCAGCCCTTGGCGATCTGCACGATGCCGGTCTTAAGGTGCTCGCGATCGACCATGACGAGGCGGATGAGCTCCTTGGCGGCGGTCGCGGCGGTGCCGAGCGCGAAGAGGAACGGGCGATAATCGCCGTAGACCATGAAGTAGCGGGCCATGTACCCGCGATTGCGCATGATGTGGTAGCGGTTCATGTCGGACGTGGAGTTGAGCTGGCGCACGCCGGCGATGTCCCAGTTGCCGATCTCGCGCGTGCGGCGCAGCACCACGTCGGGCACGACGATCGGCGCGGTGACCTTGCTCGCGCGATAGCCGTAGATCGTGTCGTCCCAGTAGATGAAGAAGCGCGGGTCGGGCAGGCCGATCGCCTTGACGACGCGACGGTTGAACAGGCCGCCCTCGAAGCACAGCGTGTTCATCGTGCGGTATCCGGCGCGGCCGAATGCAGCCGGGGCGATCGGGTTCGGGATGCCCAGGCCGATGCGGAAGTCGTACTGCCAGTAGAACGGGCCGCCGTCATAGTCGAAGCGGGATCCCTGGATGACCTCGTGGCGCAGAGTCCACGGGGCGAGCTTGGCGATCGCGTCAGGCAGGACGGCGACGTCGTCGTCCATCACCCAGAACCATTCGGCGCCCAACTGGTACGCCTTTTTCACGCCCGCGGAGAAGCCGCCCGCGCCGCCGAGGTTCGCGGTCTGCGGCGCGTAGACGACGCGCGACTGGTTGCCGGACCGGTCGGCGACGGTCCTACCCCACTGCGCGTTCGCCTTGGCCTCGAGATCGGCGACCATGGACTTCGTCTCGTCGGACTGCTCGTTGTCCACGACGATGATGCGCCACGGGGCCTGCTCAAGCGCGAGAATCGACTCGAACAGAGTGGCGAGCAGATTCTGGCGCTTGTACGTGGTGATGACCATCGCAAGGTGGTCGATGGACTTGGGGGCGGACTTGCTGGTCTTGCTGGGCTTGTGGGCCTCAGCAACCTTTGCGGCCTCGGTAGCCTTTGCGGCCTTCACGGTCTTTGCGGCTTTCGATTCGGAAACCTTCACATCAGTCATGTGCTTTATTCTCTCACTACGCCCCGCCACGGCCCTCACGACCAATCAGCACGAGCCTCACGGCCAATCAGCAATGAATCCGTAATCCCCAAAACCGTTGCAGCGCAACACAACACGCCGTATGGTGGCAGATTTTGCAGAAGCTGGTATCGTATGACGAGTTGCGTTCGAAGCCTGCTTGTTCAGGGGTGGAGAGACAACACGGAGGATTCGCCTAGTGGTCTATGGCGCACGCTTGGAAAGCGTGTTGGTGTAACAGCCTCACGAGTTCGAATCTCGTATCCTCCGCCATCGCCCTTTTCCCACCCAAAGGAAAAGGGCTTTTTCATTGCCGAAGCAGCGGAATCCCAGCGTTTTCAAACCATTCCGCCGATCTGCCTCCGTGGGACTCAACGCAACCGAAGCCGATTCCGGCCCTGAGTCCCACGAATCCGAGGGACTCAATGCGATTCCCCGCGATTCTCACGCTGAGTCCCACGACAACACCTACCCACACCAACACCGGGCCGAAGACGCCCAGCCGACACCGCCACAAAACGGCGGAATTCCAATGATTCCTATTCCATGACCGACAGCCGGATACAGGTCCGGCGTCCAAGTCGCGGGACTCAACGGCGAAATCACCCACAACCGCACTGAATCCCACGAATCCAAGGGACTCAACGCGATCACCCTGCTTTCTCGCGCTGAATCCCCCGAGACAAGCAGACAAAGCCGGAGAAGAAGCCTCGGACATCATTGCCCCGCATGAAATCGATACGTAGAACATACCGATAGCGCTCGAGCCAGAATTCAGCGACCAACCACGTCTTACCGGTCTGCCGCACGCCTAATCGTCGTCGCCGAGCAGCCACAGCGCGACGGCATGACTCAGCGTCCGCGCGCCGAGTTTCTCTCGGATGTTGCGCGTATGCGACCGAATCGTCGCAGTGGATGCGATACCCAGTTGCCCGGCAATCTCCTCAGTGGAGTATCCCTCTGACGTCAGCTGGAGAATGCGTTGCTCCACGATGCTCAACCTGCCGCCCCCCGTCTGCCGAGGCTGCTCTTCACTCAACCGCGCATGCGCGTCAGACGCTGAGGCATCGGGAAAGCGGACGCGTAGCGAGCCGGGCTCATCGATAGGACGCTGCAGCGCGCTCACGGTCACTTCCGGCTGTTTGTCGTCGAACTGGTCCGCCAGCGTCCCGTTTTCCATGTATAGATAGCGATCGCACAGCGATGCCAGCTCATTGAGCTATGGAGTGCACATTCACGCAGGGATTGACGCGGATTGCACATATGTGCAGACAACCCGGGCATGAAAGTCATCAGTCGTTCCAGTCGATATCGGCGCCGCATTTTGCGGGGATGCCCAAAGCCTCGTACCGACCTTGCGGGCACCGTCCCGAACCCACACCCGAACCTAGGAACCTTACCCACACCCACTTCCTAGGTTCCTAGGTAACTTCCTAGGTTCATGTTCGGGTTCAAGGCATTCGACACGGCCGCGGCTCCTACTCAGAAATGTCTACTCGGAAGCCACCAGCCGGTATCGGCGCTTGGGGCTGTACTTGGATCCGATGCCCTCGACAAGATTCTCATCCATCAGACCGGACAGGTAGTCGCGGATGGTCTTCGGGGACACGCCCGCCGCGTTGGCCAACTCGGATGTGCTGGCGCTGTTCCGCTCGGCCAGATACGAGAGAATCGCCTGGCGCATGTTATCCCGCGAGTGGGAAGTCCCTTCTTGCTCGGTCATCCTGCGACGCCCAAAGATAATGCGGAATTCACTCAGCGTGCTCACCGGCACCGGAGGGTCCATAAGCGCATCGGCAAGAGAGCCTTCGATGATCGCGTACCCAGTGCCGCGATTCTCCACCACGCGACCGACCTGACCATCGATATCCGTGTACGGTACATCCTCCAGAATGCGCGAGAGGAACTGGTTCCGGGACTGGGTGCTGCCCTTTTTGCCGAGTTCGTCCACGGTCAACGGGCCGAACAAACCACCGGGATTGATGATCTCCAAACGATCCGGGTACAGCTCCACACGCACCGGTGCTCCCTGCGCGTCCAGCGAGTAGTCACGGTGCATCAGGGCGTTCGCCACCGCCTCCCTGACTGCGGCGAGTGGATACTCCGGCACATCCTCGCGCAAAGCGCCCTTGACCACGGCACCGTGCCTGATGTTGCGGGACACCGCGCGCAACGCGGCGAGCAGCATGACCGGAATCGACCCGTCGATGTTCTGCGAATCGACGAACCTTCGACCGCCCGCCGCGATATCGCCCTTCACCGACGTGGGAAACGCCGAGAACACGATGTTCAGCCGGGGGAAGAACTTCTGCGGGAAAGTCCCCAACGCCATCAACCCAGCGACCGTGGGACGCAGCACATCCTGCGCATCGTAGGCCAGCACACGACGATTGACCATCAATTGCTCATCGCTCATGGACGCAGTGCCGCCAAACGATCCCCCTCGCTGGATGTTCAGCCATCCGTTCAACAGGGTCTGGTCCAAGTCATCCACTGTGGCTTCGTCGACGATGGCGACATCGTTGCGGGCCATCCGGTACTGGTTCTCCATGAACCGATCGATCTCGTACATCGTCATCTTGTAGTCGCCATCGCCGGTGCGCAGATACGAGCCCTTGGGCCTGCCATCCTTGCGGATGTAGCAAGGCTTCTGGCGCACGTCCAGTTCGGGGATATTGGCGACGACCACCGGCTTGTCGCCGTAATGCAGCACGAGGATGTCGGCCATGATGGACGGGCTTATGCGGTCACGCGCCGCCTGCGCAAGCTGGCTCTGGAGCATCTTTACGTCCACATTCACCGAATCGAACGTCTTCTCGGAGATGCCGAGAATGACCACGCCGCCCGACGTGTTGGCGAACGCCACCATGGAATCCACCACGGAGGACGGAAAACCGCCCTTGGCATCCTTGATCTCATAATCGGCCAGATCGGTGTTGGCTTCACGCATGGTATTGACCGCCACGGCCAAGTCATCGTCGGTAACGATCTTGGAGAACATGGAACCTCCCTGCGTGTCGGAGAAGAACCTAGGAAGCAACCTAGGAACCCAAACCCTGCAACTTCCTAGGTTCAACAGTAGACTTCCTAGGTTTCAAGGTCAAGTTCCTAGGTATGCGACTTAATGTGCAGGTACATTGGAGTCTTGAACCTCGAAAACGAGCCAGAGAAAGCGTGCCTACGCAGTTCTCACTAAGCACACTTCGATAATCGACTGACGACGATTCGCTGCATCTACACTGAATTCAGCGTATCAATGACTGAATTCAGTGTATTCAGTGTAGAATTCAGCGAAAAGCAATGCTGCGACGACACAGCCGACATGACGAAGTGCATGCGTCCCAACCACCGGACGATGCCGTTACAGCCCGTCACGACACACCGCGGACGTGGTAACGGAGGCGGTACGGCGGAGGCGCGAAGCCCGTAAATGCCAAACGGCAGTGCAATAGTGCTGAGCCCTGCTGAAGGTTGGTGTCTCGTATCCTCCGCCATCGCCTTTTCCCCGCTCAAAGGAAGGAGGGGGGTCATTGCTGAAGCGGCGGCGTTCCAACGTTTTCAAGCCATTCCGTGATTTGCGCACTCTCCTATGTCCATCTCGCCCGCCTGCGAGGGACTCAGCACGACAAAAGCCGATTCCTGCCCTGAGCCCTGCGAATCCAGGGAACTCAACGCAACCACCCCAGCTTCTCGCGCTGAGTCCCCCGAAACAAGCGAACACTGGTCCTACAATGAAACCCATGACGCTTCGCATTGCTCCGATTGAACCGCAGTGGTTTGAGCAGAAAGCACAAGTCCAGTCACATACATGGCGTGAGCTGAATCAAGGCCGCATCCCTCAGGAAATCGTGGACGCGATCACCCCCGATTTCGCACTGAGACTGACGCGTAACGCTGCGAACAACAGCAATCAAGCGACATTGGTGGCACTGGACAATGATCAGGCAATCGGATTTGCGGAACTGCTGCGCACTCCACGACCGCCGATCAACCGGCCCGACGCGGCAGAACTGGCCTCGCTCTATGTACTGACCGTCCATCACCGCAAAGGCGTCGGACGGATGCTGATCGAAGCCGGCAAACGCGCGATCGGCAACGATCGACTTGTCCTATGGGTGATGGCATTCAACACGAACGCGCAAGGATTCTACCGACACATCGGATTCCACGAAACCGGTCGCACGCAAACCGAGGACATGGGACCGGAACTGGAAATGATCAACTACACGGACGACGAACCCAATCAGCAGTAATACCCTGATACCATGTCTCATACACAGGTCCGCAGCAATGTGAGACTTCCAAGAGCCGGGGGTAATCCCCCGGCATTTTTCATTGCCCCAAAACGCTATGTCAATCTCGTCCGACGCAGCGACGGATGCATGACACCAGTTACAGGAGATACCCACCGGTAAGCCAATAGGCTGTCGCATCGGCGGTCAGCAGGATGGCAATACCAATCAGCACACCGTGCAGCACGCGGTTGAACATCGTCAGGTTCCGCTCCTTCCACTCGTCCAGTCTGGCGGCGAGCGCGTCGAGGCGATTGCATTGGATGGCGGCGTACACGACCATCGCCAGACATTGACTGACCACGAACCATAGGGTCAGCAGCAGCGCGGCCGTGACGACGCTGCGCGATTCCCCGCCGATAAGCATCACCGCGTAGAACGTGGGATCGGTAAACGAAGTGACCGCGAACACGAAACCCATGGCGACATGCCCCAACACGCCTCTGCGGACAGCCTCCCGCGGTTGTTTCTTCTCGCGCTTGGGGCCGGCGAAGACCCTCTTCGTCACCCATATCAGGATGACGATGGATACGGCGAATTCCGCGATCGCCCAGAACCGGCTGTCGTCATCAGGCAGGATGCTTTGCAGAGCGTCGGCCGCCGCAGCTCCCATCGACGCCGCAAGCACCGTGCCGACAAGGATCGTGGAGACCGCGAAGGACAGGAAGAACAACGTGATGCGAGACTTCCCCTCTCCGCGCAGTCTCATCGACATCATGTACACGGCGGTAATGGGATCGATGCCGAGCACTCCCAGCCCGATCGTGTTCAACATCCGGTGGATCAACGCGCTTCCTCCAACTTCTCAATCTTGCGGCGGAAGGAATCAAGATAGTGATTCACCAGTCGCAGTATCGCTTGTCGGTCCTCGATCGGCATCTCGTCGAACACCTCGTTCTCGGCGCGTTCGACCGGCAGCACTCGCTCGCGCATCACGCGCTCGCCCTGTGCGGTCAGATGCATGCGCATCTCCCGGCCCCCACCTTGGCGCAGTTCGATCAGCCCGTCCTGCACCATCCTTCTGACGGACGAGTTCACCGTCTGCTTGTTCAGGCACGCGTACCGGCACACGGCGGTCTGGGTGCATCCCTCCCCCAGAACCAGCATCGCCTGCAGGATGCCGTATGCGCTGTCGGACAACCCGCGAGCGACGGCTATCTCGTGATAGAGCCCGTCGATCTGCCGGTTCAGTCGATCGAACTCACGCAAGGTCTCATTCTGCCTGAATTCCACGATCACACCTTCCGTTCATATTTCGAGTATGAAATCATACTCACAGAATAGTATGATTTCATACTCGCGTCAACATCCCACCACAATCAGCACCAACAGCGCAGGAGCCCCATTCCGGCGCGGCCATGACGACACCCTGTCCAACCGTCATTGCAAATCACGACGTCTTCTGGTAATCGTCGGTATACACAGGTCCGCAGCAATGTGAGACTTCCAAGAGCCGGGGGAGTCCCCCGGCATTTTTTATTTTTCAGGGGGCGTCATGGCGGACGTCTCGATCTTCGCCGACGAGAGCGGCGAACAGGGATTCCAGTCCAATTACTACGCGCTGACGCTGGTGTTCCACGATCAATCCGATCCCGTCATCCCCGTGTTCACCGCATACGAGCAGCTGCTCCGCAATGCCGGCCTGCCGGATATCCCCATGCACGCTTCCCCGTTGCTGAACGGGCATGACGACTATCAGCGGCTCGGCATCAGCCAGCGCAAACGGCTGCTCGCCTACTTCATGTCCACGCTGCGCAAACTTCCCGCACAGTATGTGACATTGATCTACCGGAAAGCGGATTACGCGACCTTGGACCAGCTGGGAACACGCATCAAACGCGATATCGTCAACATCGTATTCGACCATCTCACGCTTTTCCAGAGCTTCGACGCCATCAAGGTGTACTACGACGGCGGACAGAGCCTCATCACACAGGCCATTCACGGCGCGGTGGAGTACGCGCTCTCGAAGCAGGCCATCGTCTATCGCAAGGGCTCTCCGACGGATTATCGGCTCGCACAGATAGCGGATCTCATCTGCACCATCGAACTGACAGCCCTCAAGTACGAGAATCACGAACAGACCGCGACCGACGAACGTTTCTTCGGACCACTGGGAAATTTCAGAAAGAATTTCCTCAAAAAGGTCCGAAAGCATCAGCTGACAGCTCAGTAGATCTCATCTAAACCCAAGCCGGCATTCACACCGCTTTAAGTATCTTTCACCGACGAGAGAGAACAGCGCGCACTTGGCGGACGGCAGTCGGCACGCGCTTGGCAAACGCCTTGTTAGGTACGCCGAGCGCATGCCGACAATGCTGTCATTCTCCTACCAGCGCACGGAGATACGCTTCATGACATGCGCATCGTCAGGCGCAGCGGACAGCTCATCAACGATGGCCACGGCGTAGTCGGCGTAACTGATGGCGCTTTCGCCGTCCGCGTTCGTGGTGAATTCCTCACCGGCCAGTACGTACTCGCCCGTGCGCGGACCGTCGGCGCGGAAGTCAGCGGCCGGCGAAACGTACGTCCACTTGACGTCGGATCGTTCACGCAATTCAGCGAGCGACTTGCCCATCGCGGCGGCAAGAGGCTTGAACGCCTCCGGGAATCCCTCGGATTGGCTCAGCTGCACCGTGTGCGCGGAGTCAAGGTACAGGCTGCCGGCACCACCCACCACAATCAGACGGGTGTCGGTGCCGGAGAGCACGTCAGACAGGTGCCGCAACGACGTGGAATGCTGCGGCAGACTTTCTGGGGTCCACGCGCCGAACGCGTCGACAACGGCATCAAATCCAGCCAAATCGGCGGAAGTCAGGTCGAAAAGGTCCTTGATGAGCGCATGCGGGGCGACGGTCCCGTTCTCACCGCGCACGATTGCGGTCACGTCGAATCCGCGATCGACGGCCTCCTTGACGATGGCACGGCCAGCTTTGCCGTTCGCTGCCACAACTGCGATGTTCTTGGTCATCATGATCTCCTTTGTGGTCGTCTGTTCGTTGTTTGCATGTGCCGATTGCGGCACCGCATCATTATCACGTTGACATGCTTTACGATATTGAAGTACAACCCAAAAAGGAAGAAGGCACAATAAAGTGCTATAGTAACCTAAAAGAAACCATTGGACGATTCCAACGATTTAAGCGAGACATAATCATGATTACTGTCGACGCACTCCCGGCGTGTCCCGTGGAGACGACGCTCACGCTCATCTCCGACAAATGGAAGATCCTCATCATCCGCGACCTATTGGACGGCACCAAGCGGTTCAGCGAGCTTCGCCGCTCGATCGGTCATATCTCCCAGAAGGTGCTCACCGCGAACCTCCGCCAGATGGAGGCCGACGGCCTTGTGCACCGCGAGGTCTACGCGGAGGTACCGCCACGTGTCGAATACTCGCTGACCGACACCGGCCGCAGCCTCGAAATCGTCATCAACGCTTTGCGTGACTGGGGAGAACGGTATAAAGCCAATCGCGTCGCATAGCACAGTCGCGCACGGCATGATTTTGTGGTTGTCTTGCACATTTTATCATCCAAAAATGTGAGCAGCGACCACAAAACCATGGGACTCCTATTTCAGAATCCTATTGTGACGCACACGATACAGACTCCGATCCGTCAGTCGAAATCGGCGACGTAGGCCGCGTCGTCCTCGTCGTACAGGCCCTCATTTCCCCCATCTCCACGGCCGCATGGCGAGCAACCGTGATTCGCGCGCCTAGTCGCCGTCGCCGAGTAGCCACAGCGCGACGGCATGGCTCAGCGTCCGCGCGCCAAGTTTCTCTCGAATGTTGCGCGTATGCGACCGAACCGTCGCAGCGGACGCGATACCCAGCTGCCCGGCGATCTCCTCGGTGGAGTATCCCTCAGACGTCAGCTGGAGAATGCGCCGTTCCACAACGCTCAACCTGCCAGCCCCCGTCTGCCGGGGCCGCTCTTCGCTCAGCCGCACATGCGCGTCAGACGCAGTCGGAAAGTCGACGCCGTCGACTGGGCTAAACGTACCGCCGGATGCGACACGATGCAGCGCCACCGCCATCTGCGTCATGTTGCCCTTGACCGCAAGCCCCTGCGCGCCGGCCTGCGACAGCTTCCGCCGCATACGTCCTGGGACTGAACGAACTGACCGCCAACACGAACGGATGATCGGCACCATAGCGGATCTGCCGGCACACGTCCATACCGGTCGTACCGTCCAACTCCACATCAGCGATGAGCAGCATCGGCCGCCACTGCGGATCCAAGCAGCGGCGCACCGCCTCCTGAGCACTGGTGGTCGACCATGACACCGTAAGCCCCGGCAGCAACTTCGGCAAAATGGCCGCCATGCGCTCCAAAGCCAGGACATCGTTGTCCAACACGCCCGCTTCGACAATCGCCGGCATCGCGTTCTCCTTGTCTCGTTGGCATTGCCACGCCCGTATCGTGGCCTTCCTGTTCCTTCCCTTACCCCATCGCACAGTATAGTGAACACCGGAAGTTCGCCCATTCTCGTCCATAAGCATGCGCAGGCCATTCAGGGAGGATCATGCATCATCCGACTCGCGGACCATCCGCTGTGTTTGGCGATAGAGCGAACGATATTCGCCGGCGCAAAAGCGTGTATCTCACCGCGGTCGCATGTCTGGCCGCGATCATCATCCAATTGATCATGGAGCCGCCCGCCAACGCCGTGTCTTGGACGCTCATCGCCATCGAGTTCGCGTTGACGTGCGCCATGCCGTTCGCACCGATGCCGGCATGTCTGGCCATGTTCACATTGCATGTGCTGTGCGAGGTGGCTCCCGTCCCGCTCATCTGGGCGCCGTTCGCTGTTTTCCCACTGATCGGTTATATCGCCTATGCCTCACGGCGGATCTGGTGGCCGGTGTTAGCGGTCGTCGTCGCCGCGCTCAGCGATGTAGCCAGCAATGTCATCAATGGCACGGATCATGCGGTGCTATGGGGATTGTCATGGATCATGCCGTTCGGCATGACCGCGCTGCTATGCAGGCTGATACGCGTCTACGCCGACGCCCGTTTGAAAGAGGCTTCGCTGGCGTTCGAAGAGCAGCGGCGACAGGATCGTCTCGAACGGATCGAGCACAATCAGCGGCTTGCGACGACGATTCATGATTCGGTGACGCGGGAGCTGTCCGCCGTGGCCATGCTGGCATGGAAATGGGAGCATGACGCGCAAGTCGGCGACGATGTCCGAGCCGCCATGAACACGATCCGACTCGAAGCGCAGTCCGCGCTCAATCACGTGCATGATGTCATCGATTTGATGTCCGATATCGGTTCCGATCGGCCAGACAACACGTCCAGCAACGCTCCGCGGCTGCAGGACATCATCCATGCCGAAGACGGTGCCGCGGCGGCGCTCGGATACAATGGCGTTTCGCTCATTCGAGGCGATGACAGTGCCCTGAGCGAGCATCCCCATTACCCGATCATCTCCGCTCTGGTCAAGGAACTGTATGCGAACATCATCCGGCACGCTCAGCCGGGAGAGGACGCCTACGCGCTGGTGGTGAAGATCACGCCCGATGCGGTCACGATCAGCCAGACGAATCGTACGGAGACGGCCCGTGGCTCCACCGGTCCACTGACCGGCGTCCGCCATGGACGAGGCCTGCAGTCGCACGCCAAGGCAATCGAGCGCATCGGCGGAACCGTCCGCAGCAGCATGGAAGACGGTCAATGGTACTTCCACGCAACGATTCCCCTCAGCCCCGCAGCTCAGTATTCGACTGTGGCGAACAACGATCGGCCGACGGCATACAACGCAACGGAATAGAGCGCGCCGATGGCGACCATGGCACCACACGCCGCACCAAAACCCAGTTGCCCTTGCAGCACCACGTATCCGGTCGGCATGACGTAGCGCAAGGATGGCAGCATCGGCGCAATGGTGGCGATCAGCATCAGCAGCACACCACCGAGCATCGTCACGCCGGATGAGCAGTGAACCGACAGCGCCATAGCAGCCAGCATGCACATCATGGCGACCAGTACCGTGCCACCGATCGACAGCACGTCCGATTGCACGTCGGACGGCGACGCCGGCAGCATCGTGCCGGAAGCATACTCGAATCGCGTCAGGTACAGGAAATACAGGATCACGGAAACCGCCGACAGCAGCAGCATGTAGCAGACGTACACACCAAGCAATGCGCCGATCTTGGCACCGAACACCGCGGATCGCGGCATGTCCTTGTACAGGAACAGACGACCGGACGCAATCTCCTGATGCAGCAGCGTGCACGCGAGATAGAACATCACGATCATGGGAAGCAGCATCGTATGCTGCAAATTCACCACGCCGGCCAGAAAGTCCAGATAGGACACGCTGCCCGATTGCCCGCCGATCTGCATGAACTGCGTATCGAACAGATTCACCACCGGCAGCGCCAAGGGAAACAGCCCGAAGGCGAACAGGATCAGGCTCTCGCGCATTTTCGCGAGATTCGAGAACATCAGCATCGTCATGCGCATCAACCACGCACCTTTCCGAAACAAGCATCGAGTCTGCTCGGCTTAGCCGTCACGCAGGCAATGCCGCAATGCTCGGCAAGCCACGCCATGACATCGCCGATCATGGGATGTCCGACGCGATTTCCACATGCATGGCTCGAGCATCGGACACCGAGACATCAGGGAAGCGGACGCTTAGCGAGCCAGGATCATCGATGGGACGCCGCAGCGCGATTACGGTCACTTCCGGCTGCTTGCCGTCGAACTGGTCCGCCAGCGTCCCGTTCTCCATGTACAGGTAGCGATCGCACAGCGAGTCCAGCTCCTTGAGCTGATGACTCGAAACAATCATCGTCACGCTGCGCTCGCGCGCCCATCGCCCCAGCACGTCTACCAGTTCCAGAATGCCATCGGGGTCAAGGCCGACGAAGGGCTCGTCCAACAGCATGAACTTCGGGTCGGCCACGAGAGCGATGGCCAGAGCCATCCGCTGCTTCATGCCGAACGAGAATCCGGCAGGTTTGCGGTCGCGATTGTCCCACAGCTCCACCAGTTCCAGCACCGGACGGATGTTGCGACGGCATGCGGACTTGCCGTGAACGTCGAGATAGAATTCGAGGTTTCTGACGGCGCTCAGATGCGGGTAGAACACCGGAGCGATCATGATACCGAAATCATCGAGCATTCCGGGGTGGGCGAACAGATCCTGCCGGTTGTAACGCACCATGCCGCACGTCGGACGCTGCGCCTTGGCGAGGATCTTCAGCATCGTGGTCTTGCCGGCGCCGTTCTTGCCGATCAGTCCGACGATCTGGCCTTGATCGACCGTAAAGCTGACGTCATGCAACGCCATCCGGTCAGCGCCGGGATACCGCTTCCCCAGATTATCGACTTCCAACATGAGCATCCTTTTTGTTGAGATTGGCTTAATTGTCGTGTCTGCTTGCGCAGTCTGCTTATGCAGGCGACAATCGACACGCTACAGAGCGTGAACCGCTCTTATGCCACCCAGGCGCAATGGAGTGCACATTCATGCAGGAATCGGCGCGGATTGCACATATGTGCAGACGACCCGAGTACGGAAGTCGTCAGTCGTTCCAGTCGACGCCGGCGCCGCATTTCGCGTGGATGTCCGGATGGACAGGCACGACCCCACCTCATAATGACCGCTTCTTTGCCGGACCGCCTCACGTTGGGGCGGGAAATCGGAGGACGGGAGGCAAACATCCGGTCATTGCCAGCGCAATCGACTTATCGAATCGCTTGCTCCATACCGTCGGCGAATCTGTCGAGGCGTAGTTTGCACAGGTGTTCAAGCTCCTCGCCCATGGTCCGCGGCGGATTGTCCTTGCTGGCGACGACGGCATGCATCGCATTCACGACGCCATCCCGATCACGCCCCAGTTTCGACCCGTCAGTCGAAATCGGCGACGTAGGCCGCGTCGTCCTCGTCGTACAGGCCCATCTCCACGGCCGCACGGCGCATCGACGACAGCGACCGCTCCATACGCTCGCGCTCGCGCCGCTGATAGTCCATCACGTCGGCCACATCCACCATGCGCCGACCGGTGGCGCCGTTGCGGGTGAATGGGAGACGACCGGAATCGAGGATGCGGGCAACCGTGCGGGCCGAGCAGTTCAGCAGCCTCGCGGCCTCGCCGGTCGTGATCATACGACGACGGCCCATCACACCGAGCGCGGCGTTCAACGCGGCCTCGTACGCCTCGGCGTTCAGCTCCACCACGTCACCATCGGCATCGACCAACGCCCTGTCACCACGCGGAATCGTCGTCCCCGCAGCCCGGGGCGGCTCAAGTACGGCAGTCATGATTTCTCCTTACGTTGACACCATCCTACCAATTCCTGACAAAACTGACAACAATCCGGAATGACCGTAAACCATGCGAGCGACCTTTCACGCCACGCCGCGGACGTGGTAACGGAGGCGGCACGGCGGAGGCGTGAAGCCCGTGAACGCCAAGCGGCGGCAGTGCTGAGCCCCGATGAAGGTTGGGGTCTCATATACTCCGCCAACAGGGTTTTCGGAGAAATTCGAAAGACCTTTTTTCATGCCGAAAACGGTGGTATTTCAACGGTTTCAAGCCATTTCGCCATTCCACCCGCCCTCCGTTATGGCCCGCCTCGATAGCCTGAGGGGATTCAGCGCAGCTAAGACTGTTCCGGGGGATTCAACGCGGTTCCCCGCGATGTTCGCGCTGAGTCCCACAACAACACCCGCCCGCATCGACATCAAACCGGAGATGGCCAGACAGCACCACCACAAAACGGCAGAATTCCAATGATTTCCAATCCACAGCTGACAGGTAACTGTGGGGGCAGTCGTCTAAGTCGCGGGACTCAACGACGAAACCACCCGCAACCGCGCTGGATCCCACAAACCCGAGGGACCCAACGCAGCCACCACGATTTCTCGCACTGAATCCCTCCGGACAGGCGAACACCGGGCGGACACCGGGCCTACAATGAAATTCATGACGCTTCGCATCGCCCCAATCGAACCGCAGTGGTTCGAGCAGAAGGCACAGGTCCAGTCACACACATGGCATGAGCTGAATCAAGACCACATCCCACAGGGAATCGTGGATGCGATCACCCCTGAATTTGCGCTCAGACTGACGCGCAATGCAGTGCATGATCGCAATCAGGTGACATTGGTGGCGTTGGACGACGATCAGGTAATCGGATTCACCGAACTATTGCGCGCCCCACGACCGCCGATCAACCGACCCGACGCGGCGGAACTGGCCTCGCTCTACGTGCTGGCCGACCATCACCGCAGAGGCGTTGGACGGATGCTGGTCGAAGCCGGCAAGCACGCGATCGGCAACGATCGACTTGTCCTATGGGTGATGGCATTCAATGCCAACGCGCAAGGATTCTACCGACATATCGGATTCCACGAAACCGGCCACACGCAAACCGAGGACATGGGACCGGAACTGGAAATGATCAACTACACAGACCAATAGCCCCTCAACCCTCTTATTAAACCTCTTATTTAAGGTAAATGAAGTTTGCTCTTGTTGATTCGAAAGCCTCACGAAGGGTCTTATCGCGTTCCAGCATTTGAAAGCCATCACCGGTCCGATTGGTCATGCTCAAGTTATTTATGGCATACCATCGAGTACCTGCCGACGAACCGGATTGCGCGAATTCAACGGGGCGACGGTACCCAGGCAATTCACTGTCAGGTTCGGTGTTTTCTTCGGTTAGGCCTTGCGCGGCTATCACGCCAACCGCGATATGCTCGTTGTCGGCATACAGTACGATTTCACGAAGCTTGCCGAAATACTGGTTTCTCACGCGCACGGAATTGCAGAACAGTACTTTCCCGTTGTGCGCATCCGAATATCGGATCAGTTCTTCCAATACCTCACGGGAGGTAAGTCGCCTGCCATGGATGTCCAAGCTCGTCAACTTGAACGCTGCCGCGCGAATAGGCTCGTTACGACGAGGATCCCGGTACGCGACCTGACGAACAGCATCAGGATTCACCCAACCACGCGTGTACCGTGGGTCGATGGAGGCAAGTAGCGACATCACAGCATCAATGACATTCTCCGGATCCACATATAACAGGTTTTCATGATGCGCCTCGCGGTTCCTGATTTCACGCAGCTGCATGAGTTTCCTGGCGATTTGAATTCGACCGTTTTCATCGGCGGAGACCTGTGGGAACGCCTCATGCAGCGTACTCGCCCACAGGCGTTGTGTCCTTTCGGTTTTATGCGAGGTGTATGGCTCGCCTACCAAACGGCACCAAGTGCCGAACATTAACTGGGCAAGAACATCCTGATGTCCGTATCCACGGTCTGCCCTAGGACTTTTGCGCCTGATGACACGCTCCAGCGAGGCTTCCTGAGCATGCTGGTGCGCTTTGAAGATATCTGTGCGGATTAGTGGGCTGATTGCCGAGGGAATGCGCATACGTTCTGAAGGCTTCTTCTCCCCGTTGTAGCGGTAGGAATCCACTCCCGTCCAATGCTCCGTGTCGAGCTCGGATGCGCTGAGCTGGGACAAGGCACGGTCGATGCTGTTGCGTAAAGCGATTTCCGCGTAGCTAAGAATAACGTGCAGAGCCCCGGCATACTCCTGATTCCAAGAGTGCAGCGCCAAAGCTTTCTCCAAGTCTGGTAGTTCACGACGGTAGCGATCAAGTCGTGCTTGTCCCAGAAAGCGTTCGGCCACCTCCTGCCGATCCTGTTCATCCACGGTCGATTTCCTACCCATATCGGCCAATGATATACTGTGTGCTGTTCGATAGGCTTGACCTATCGGTTGCTTTCACCGGCCCGTATCCTGCATTGGATGCGGGCCGAGTGCTTTCAGAGGGGTATAGCCCAAAATGGGGATCGAACATCAGCAGCGCCAACTCACGATCTTTCACGCGACACGCCGAAAAAGCGGTAATTTGAGCGGTAAGGAAGCTAGGCGGCACGACCGGTTTCGCTGGAATACCACCAGTTTCACAGCGTGAAGTTGTGAATCTCGTATCCTCCGCCATCGCCGGAAGCCTGTGCATTTCATAGGCTTCCGGCTTTTTCATGCCCTTCTCATAACGTCCGGCGTTATTATCGTGCGATCTATTTGGTTTGGAGCCCTGTGATCCGCGCCGCCCCCTGATTTTTCCCACGACTGACCATTGCTTTGCAATCCGGGACAGCATCCGATACTGTGTCTCATACACAGGTCCGCAGCAATGTGAGACCTCCAGAGCCGGGGGAGTCCCCCGGCATTTTCATGTAGTCGGCATAGCCGGGAACAGAAACCGATGACGCTATCGGTTACTCAAGTACGTGCTCAGTCCGCCGGCCGCCCAAAGGGGAACATTGATGAGCCAATCCTCTTCCCGGTATCCACTCAGACTCAGGCGCAACGCTCGTTCGAGACCGAAATGATCGTGCGCGTAGCGCAGGCTTTTGGCGTGCAGGTTCTGCTCGGCCTTCACCTCGATGGCCCGCACCGTCCCCTCCGCCTCGATGGCGAAGTCGATCTCCGCATGCCCTTTCGGATTGGCCCAGTAGGTTGGCGCGTATCCTTGGGCGACAAGCTGCTGGCATACGTATTGCTCGGTCATCGCCCCTTTGAACTCGGTGAACAATCGGTTCCCATCGACGATGGTCGCAGGAGAGAGATTCGCCAACGCACCCAGTAGCCCGACATCCGAGGTGAACAATTTGAATGCGGATACGTCGACATAGGCGCTGAGTGGAGAACGCAGCGCGTCAACGCATGGCACGCGGGTGACGATTCCGTAATCGCGCAACCACATGAGGCTTTCCTCGAAATCGCGGGCACGTGCACCCGGACGAACCACACCGTACACGAATTTGCGGTTTTCCTTCGCCAGTTGCGCAGGCATCGTCTGCCATACAAGCCTCAGACGGTCGAGCAGGCGCACTGGCGCGTGTTTGGAGAAGTCAAGATCGTAAGCATCGAGGATGGTGCGTTGTATGTCGCGCACCGATTCACCGTCCGCGCCGTTGAGCCGCGCGAGCACAGCTGCCGGCATGCCACCCGTAAACAGGTATTCCTTGAGACGGGCGATCAGACGGTTCGCAAACACCTCGCTGACATCCGCAAACCTTCCTTGGGCGATAAGACGGGCCAGTCCCGCCTCGCCGGCATTGTCGAGAAACTCGAGGAACGTGAGCGGGTGCAAGGTGAGCATGGTGACCTTGCCGACGGGGAACGATGCGTCGGGATGCTTGGAGACACCCATGTACGATCCCGTGGCGATGACATGGTATTCGTTGGCGTCCTCGCAGAAGTACTTCAATGCGGTCAACGCACGGAGACATTCCTGTATCTCGTCAAAGAAGATCAACGTGTCATCGGGATTGACGGGTATGCCGGTGTACATCGACAGATTATCCACGATAACGTGGGGATCGAGACTACCGGAGAAGAAACCACGCACATCATTGTCCCGCATGAAATCGATGCGCAGAACATGCCGGTAGTGCTCACGCCCGAATTCGGAGACCAACCACGTCTTGCCTGTCTGCCGCGCGCCACGCAGCAGCAGCGGCTGACGCGATGGACCGTCTTTCCACGAGTCCAATGACCGCATGAGGCTTCTGCCAAGCTTGTCAACCATGATTTCCCCTATAGTTTTGTGGTTACTACACACATTTTATCATCCATAAACGTGTACACCAACCACAAAAGCATAGGGGTATCATTTCAGAACCCCACTTTGGCCCAACAACACGATCCCCCAACCCGTCAGTCGAAATCGGCGACGTAGGCCGCGTCGTCCTCGTCGTACAGGCCCATCTCCACGGCCGCACGGCGCATCGACGACAGCGACCGCTCCATACGCTCGCGCTCGCGCCGCTGATAGTCCATCACGTCGGCCACATCCACCATGCGCCGACCGGTGGCGCCGTTACGGGTGAACGGGAGACGACCGGAATCGAGGATGCGGGCAACCGTGCGGGCCGAGCAGTTCAGCAGCCTCGCGGCCTCGCCGGTCGTGATCATACGACGACGGCCCATCACACCGAGCGCGGCGTTCAACGCGGCCTCGTACGCCTCGGCGTTCAGCTCCACCACATCGCCGTCGGCATCGACCAACGCCCTGTCACCACGCGGAATCGTCGTCCCCGCAGCCCGGGGCGGCTCAAGTACGGCGGTCATGATTTCTCCTTACGTTGACACCATCCTACCAATTCCTGACAAAACTGACAACAATCCGGAATGACCGCAAACCATGCGAGCGACCCGTTACCAAACCAGCGCCCAGCAATGCCGTTGCGACCCGTCACGACACGCCGCGGACACGGTAACGGAAGTGGTACGGCGGAGGCGCGAAGCCCGTGAACGCCAAGCGGCGGCAGTGCCGAGCCCCGATGAAGGTTTTGGGATCTCGCACCCTCAAGAAGAAATACCTCAAACAGGTCCGGAGGCATCAGCCGACAGCCCAACGACACCCATCCAGTCCAGCCCCGACCGTTGGGTTTGCAATCCGCCGCTTAGCGGGCAGCCGCGGCACCGCCTCCGTCCCCATACAGGAAGCATCCCGGCTCATGCGAACGAATCACGCCGATGGATTGCAGATACGCGTATGCGGTGGTGCTGCCGATGAACCGCATGCCGCGTGATTTGAGGTCGGCGGCGACCGCGTCGGATAGGACGGACGTCGACTTGCCGGTCTCGTGGATGACCCGCCCGTCGGTGAACCGCCAGATGTAGCCGGCGAAACCGCCCGGCTCCGTCGCCTGCATGCTCCGGAACACTTGGGCGTTGTTGATCGCGGCTTCAATCTTGCGACGATTGCGGATGATGCCGGGATCGCCCATGAGCTCGGCGATTTTGGCCTCGCCGTAGGCGCAGATGCGCTCGATGCTGTAACCGTCGAACGCACGGCGGAAATTCCCGCGCTTGTTCAATATGGTCTCCCACGACAGGCCGGCCTGGAAGGGCTCGAGCATCAGCATCTCGAACAGCCGTCCATCGTCGCGCGTCGGCACGCCCCACTCGGTGTCATGGTAGGCAACGTAGGCGGGATTGTTGAGGTTGCACCAGCCGCACCGCGGCCTGCAATCGTCGCCCATCATGCAGGTCATCGCCCGGTTTGCCCCGCCTGCGCCGATTCGGCGTCCGCCGGGGAATCCGCCCCGTCAGGCAGAATCTCCCCGATGGAGAACAACGCCGCGCTGCCGCCAAGGCTGACGCGCCCGGCCGTCACGGTCGCATGGATGATGCCGCCGCGTTGGGAGGCCTGATAGGCGGTCAGCTTGTCTCTGCCGAATCGCCGGCTCCAGTAGGGCAGGATATGGCAGTGGCCGGAACCGCAGACCGGGTCCTCATCGACGCCGCATTTCGGAGCGAACGAGCGGGACACGCAGTCGATTCCCGTGCCGGAATCGCCCGCGGCGGTGACGTTGGTCAGCAGGCCGGGCAACTCGTTGACCAGCGTCATATCGGGGTGCATGCCGCGCACGGTGCGTTCGTCACGCATCACGCATAGCAGGTCACGGCCGAGCCACGCCTCCACAGGGCGCGCGCCGAGCGCCTGCTCCATCGCATCGGTCACCGGCGTGGGTGTGAGATCGTAGGCGGGGAAGTCCATGGCGAAGACCTCGCCATCATCACCGCGGGACCGCGTGACCGTCAGTTGTCCACTCAGCGTGTAGAACCGGATGGTCTCGGCATCGGGCTCAACGAAGTGCATGATCACGTAGGCGGAAGCGAGCGTGGCGTGCCCGCACAGGTCGATCTCGCCGCCGGGTGTGAACCAGCGCAGGTGATATCCCTGTGGCTCGCGTACGATGAACGCGGTTTCGGAGAACCGGTTTTCCATCGCGATGCTGGACATGAGCTCCTCCGAAGGCCATGTCTCCGGCAAGCACACCGCCGCCGGGTTGCCTTTGAACACCTCGTCGGCGAACGCGTCCACCACGTATTGCCTCATGCCCATAATCATCGCTCCTTAACGGGTGGTTCCATTGCGCCCATTATGCCATCGCCGACGCCCTCTGCGCGTCCAGCGAGTGGTCACGCAAGACCCTCGGCTACAGGAAACCCAGCGAAAGGATCATCAAGCTCATCAACGCCGCATTTCGCGGGGATACCCGGAGCCTCTCGTACCGACCTTGCGGGCGACGACCCGAACCCACACCCGAACCTAGGAACCTTACCCACACCCACTTCCTAGGTTCCTAGGTAACTTCCTAGGTTCAGGTTCGGGTTCAGAGCATTCGGCGTGACGCTAGCTTCTACTCGGAAGCCACCAGCCGGTACCGGCGCTTGGGACTGTACTTGGATCCGATGCCCTCGACGAGATTCTCATCCATCAAACCAGACAGGTAGTCGCGGATGGTCTTCGGGGACACGCCCGCCGCGTTGGCCAGCTCGGAAGTGCTGGCACTGTTCCGCTCGGCCAGATACGAGAGAATCGCATGACGCATGTTATCCCGCGAATAGGAGGTCCCCTCCTGCTCGGTCATCCTGCGATGTCCAAAGATGATGCGGAATTCGCTCAACGTGCTCACCGGCACCGGCGGATCCATAAGCGCATCGGCAAGGGAGCCTTCGATGATCGCGTACCCGGTGTCACGATTCTCCACCACGCGACCGACCTGACCATCGATGTCCGTGTAGGGCACATCCTCCAGAATGCGCGAGAGGAACTGGTTCCGGGACTGGGTACTGCCCTTTTTGCCGAGCTCCTCCACAGTCAACGTGCCGAACAAACCACCGGGATTGATGATCTCCAAACGATCCGGATACAGCTCCACACGCACCGGTGCCCCCTGCGCGTCCAGCGAGTAGTCACGGTGCATCAGGGCGTTCGCCACCGCCTCCCTGACCGCGGCGAGTGGATACTCCGGCACATCCTCACGCAGAGCACCCTTGATCACGGCACCATGCCTGATGTTGCGGGACACCGCGCGCAACGTGGCGAGCAGCATGACCGGAATCGACCCGTCGATGTTCTGCGAATCGACGAACCTTCGACCGCCCGCCGCGACATCGCCCTTCACCGACGTGGGAAACGCCGAGAACACGATGTTCAGCCGGGGGAAGAATTTCTGTGGGAAAGCCCCCAACGCCATCAACCCGGCGACCGTGGGACGCAGCACATCCTGCGCATCGTAGGCCAGCACACGACGATTGACCATCAACTGCTCATCGCTCATGGACGCAGTGCCGCCGAACGATCCCCCTCGCTGGATGTTCAACCATCCGTTCAACAGGGTCTGGTCCAAGTCATCCACCGTGGCTTCGTCGACGATGGCGACATCGTTGCGGGCCATCCGGTACTGGTTCTCCATGAAGCGATCGATCTCATACATCGTCATCTTGTAGTCGCCGTCGCCGGTACGCAGATACGAACCCTGAGGCCTACCGTCCCTGCGGATGTAGCAAGGCTTCTGGCGCACGTCCAGTTCGGGGATATTCGCGACGACCACCGGCTTGCCACCGTAATGCAGCACGAGGATGTCGGCCATGATGGACGGGCTTATGCGGTAACGCGCCGCCTGAGCAAGCCGGCTCTGAAGCATTCTTACGTCCACATCCACCGAATCGAACGTCTTCTCGGAGATGCCGAGAATGACCACGCCACCCGACGTGTTGGCGAACGCCACCATGGAATCCACCACGGAAGACGGAAAACCGCCCTTGGCATCCTTGATCTCATAATCGGCCAAATCGGTGTTGGCCTCGCGCATGGTATCCACCGCCACGGCCAAGTCATCGTCGGTAACGACCTTGGAAAACACGGAACCTCCCTGCACGTTGGAGAAGAACCTAGGAAGCAACCTAGGAACCCAAACCCTGAAACTTCCTAGGTTCAACAGTAGACTTCCTAGGTTCCAAGGTCAAGTTCCTAGGTATGCGGCTTAACGTGCGGGTATATTGAGGCATCAAACCTTGAAAACGAACCAGAGAACGCGTACCTACGCGGTTCCCACTAAGCGCACTTCGACAATCGACTGACGACGATTCGCTGCATCTACACTGAATTCAGTGTATCGATAACTGAATTCAGTGTATTCAGTGAATAATTCAGCGAAAGCAACGTCATGACGACGCCACCAGCATGGCGAATCAGCCGTTGCATCCTACACCAGTCAATGCCGTTCCGACCCGCCACGACACGCCGCGGACGTGGTAACGGAGGTGGCACGGCGAAGGCACGACCAGACCGATGGAGGCAAGCACCGCGCCGATAGGGATGCGTGTCACCATCGCACCGGAGTCGGCATTGAGCACGCCGTCACCGAGGAATACGATCGCCCGCGCACGCCGTCTGCTACCACGAAGTGCGAGGGCGATCGGGACAACACCATCTCTTGACAGACCGACCGACGGTCTGTATTCTTTGAGCGAAGTGAGTGAAGCAAGTGAAAGGCGAACAGCATGGCACGCAATGCGCATCCCGAGGAAACCGAACGCCGGATTCTTGATTCCGCCCGCAGGCTCTTCATCGAAAAGGGCTATGAGAAGACGTCCATCCAGGACATCCTGAACGATCTGGGCGATCTCTCCAAAGGCGGGCTCTACCATCACTTCAAATCGAAGGAGGCGATACTCGACCGCCTGAACGCCGACGATTGGGCGGAATCCACGCACCTGCGCGACGAGCTGATGCGTCGCACGGATCTGAGCGCACTTAGGAAGCTGCGCGTGCTCATCTTCTCCTCCCTCGAGGACACCGGGCATATGGACCTCGTCCGCTCGCAGATGGCGGCCCTCGACGACCCCATGTACTTCACCGCCACCATGCGCTTCTGGTCGAAAGGCCTGCCGGAATCATTCCGGCCGCTCATCGACGAGGGCGCGCGGGACGGCTCCATCCCCACGGACTACCCTGAAGAAGCAGCGCAGCTGCTCGCGCTCCTCTGCAACTATTGGCTCATGCCGCGCTTCTACCCCGCCGCGCAGGACGACATGGAGCACCGCGTCCGCTGCCTCGCTACGATGCTCGACTCCATCGGAGTGCCGTTGTTCGATGAGATGCTCATCGAACGGGCCTCGAAAGGACTTACGGACTTGGCGTCGGCAGCGGAGGAGACGCGCCCGCGCGCGGAGCGGTAGAAGGCACATGCGGTAGAGACGGCAGCCGCACCGTGTGATGGCAAGACACCGCGCGGCGTATCCCTGGCGTAGTAGAGGAGCCCCTCGCCGTGCCGCATCTCGTGTCATGCCGCTGAGAGATTCTCGCATCCCGCTTGGGGTGCTTGTTGCCATTTTTTACCGACCGACGGTCGGTCTTAATAGAAAGGAAGCCATCATGACAGACACCGACGACCATATGATCGAACCACAGACGAGCCGGCCCACTGACCCTCTGCGCACGCGCGACTTCGCACTGCTCATCGCAGGCCTCGGCATATCCCTCTTCGGCAATCTCATGCTGCGCTTCGCCATGTCCATGTGGGTGCTCGACGAAACCGGCTCCGCCGCGTCCTTCGCCTCCATCCTCACGGCGAGCATCCTGCCCACGATCCTGCTCTCGCCCCTCGGCGGCATGGTGGCGGACCGCACGAACCGCCGAAACGTCATGGTGGCGCTTGACGCATGTTCGGCCGCGACGGTGCTCCTGTGCGCCGCGATTTTCTCGACCATCGGCTTCAACCTAGCCGCAATAGCCGTGATGCAAGTGGTACTCGCCGTGCTTGACGCCATGGAGACGCCCACGGTGCAGGCGGCGCTGCCACAGATGTTCCGCTCGCATGGCGAGGACGTGATGCGTCGCGCAATGGCCGTGGTCAACGTCGTAAACCAGACGAGCATGCTCGTGCCCGCCGTGCTCGGCGGCGTGCTCTACGCGGCGGTTGGCGCCATGCCCATGATGGGCATCACGGTCGCAGGATTCGGCACGGCCGCCGTCGTGGAATGCTTCATCCGGCTCGGCGCACCAGATCGCGGGGACGGAAAGCGCGCCTCCGCCCTGGACGACCTGCGCGCGGCAGGACGCTTCCTCACGCGCGAGCGTCCCCATGTGCTACATCTGGTGCTGCTCTGCGCCGCACTTAACTTCCTGGTGACGGGCTACGCGGAGGTCGGTTTTCCCTACATGGTGCGGACATCGCTGGGATTCGGCTCCACAGCATACGGACTCGCATACGGCCTTGTGGGGGCGTCCGGCCTGATCGCTGCGCTCGTCGGGGGACGAATCGCAAAGTCGCTCTCCATGCGGCGATTCCCAACGGCGATCGCCGCCTTCTCGCTCACCATCCTTCCCCAGGCGCTCGTCATGGCGCTTCCCGCAGGCGCGGGGCTGCGCCTCGCCGTGCTCACGGCAGGCACCTGCGGGACCATGGTCGCCATCACCCTCTCGAACCTCATCGCCGTACCGACGATTCAGATGACATGCCCCGAGGATATGACCGGCAAGGTGATGTCGCTCGCTCTCTCCGCAAGCATGTGCGCGCAGCCGCTAGGGCAGATCGCGTACGGCTGGGCATACAGCACATGGTCGGAAGGCGCGGTGCTGGCGGTGACGTTCGCGCTGGCGGTTGCGCTGCTGCCTCCGATCGCCTATGTGACGAGTCGGTTCTAACTCCTTCCAGCGCGACAATTTCCCGAAATCCGGGGCCATTTCGTGAGATTGTTGCATTGACCTCAATTCAGCGCGACAATCTCACGAAATGGCCGTTCCGTTCGGGAGATTGTCGCGCCGAGAAGGGGTGGAGACGCGTTTTATAGCGTCAAGCGGGGCATCCCGACGTCATCCGTGGACACCCGGAGGCATCCAGGCCATCCCGACGTCACCCAAGGGCATCACGCGGCCGTGGCGACTCCGGAGGCGGAGGCAGCGACCTCGGCACCAGCGGCGTCAGCGGCACTGGCACCGACGCCAGCATCAGCAACACCAGTACCCTCGGCGCCCGCACCGCGCCTGCCGCCGAAGTGGGCGACCAGGCTGATGCTGATCAGCCCCACGGTGAACAACCCGGCGAGCACGGGGATGAGCGCGGCGTAGCGGTGCGCCTGATCGGGCGCGTGGGCCACCACGAACGCCGCCAGCTGGTTGCCGGACAGGCCGGCGAACGCCCAGGCGCTGAGGGTCAGGCCGTGCGTGGTGGAGACGGTCTTCGTGCCGAAATGCTGATCGAGCAGCACCGGAAGCGTGGAGAAGCCGCCGCCGTAGCCGGCGTTGACGAGGAACAGCATCGCCAGCACCGCCCACAGCAGGGCGTTGTCGATGCTGTTGGTGACCACCTGCAGCAGGCACACGGCGATCGACATGATGAAGATCACCTGATACACGGTCTCACGACGCTTGAGATGGTCGGAAAGCGTGGAGAAGCCCACGCGACCGGCCGTATTGAACACGGAGTCGACGGCGAGCACCAGTCCGATCACGCCGGCGATCGCGGCGGCAAATGCCGCACCATCAAGGCCGGCATACTGCGGGAGCGCCCGGAGCACGTCGTGCAGGATGTCCTTCTCCTGGCTGATCAGGGCGAGACCGCAGGTGATGTTGATGTAGAACGCGATCCAGATGCCCCAGAACACCGGCTTCCTGAGGATTGTGATACGGCTGACGTGCGAGGTGGTGGGATCGTAGACCCATCCGGCGGGGCGCTTGATGAGCAGGAAGCCGATCAGCATCATCACCGCGTAGACCGCGGCGAGGATGTAGAACATGGAGACCAGGCCGACCGTGCCGATCAGGTACTCCATGAGCGGGCTGGCGATGGCCTTGGCGAGGCCGAATCCGGCGACGGCGATGCCGGTGGCGAAGCCCTTGTTATCCGCGAACCAGAGCATCAGGTTCTTGACCGGCGTCAGATAGCCGACGCCCAGTCCGATGCCCATGATCACGCCGTAGCAGATGAACACGCCCGGCAGGAATCCCATGGCGATGCTCACGCCCGTGCCGGCGAAGCCGACCACGAAACAGCACATGGAGACGAGCGCGGACTTCCTGATGTTCTTCTCCACCATCGGCCCGGCGAACGCGGCGGACATGCCAAGGAAGAAGATCGCGAGCGAGAAGCCCCATTCCACGGAGGCGGGGCTTGCGTGGAGACGATCGGCGATGAGCTGCTTGAACACGCTCCAGCAATAGACCGTGCCGATCGGAATATGGATCAGCAGCGCGGGTGCGATCGCACTGGTCCAACGGTTCCCGGTAAACCTTGACATACAGACGGATCCTTTCGTAACTGATGGAGTACGACATCCGTCGGTCCGCGAGAGACACCCCGCCAAACATGAACGATCACGACCGTTGCATTCATTCAATACCCGCACTCCCACAAGCGAGTTGCAACATCCATGATGTTCGTTTCATCGGCGATACTGACCCCCGTCTACGCCGACAAATAGCACTATAACGCCATTGCCAATGCCACAGGCCAGAGTTTCAGCTACACAAAGTATGAGACTTCTCACATCTCCGTCGTCTTATTGTCGTCATGGCTTTTCGCAACACTCTTGTGCGCCGAAGCCGGTGCCGATAGCATCACGATTCATGACCGACAATAACTCCCTACCGCTTCCCCAGTCCGATCGCGATCCCGCGCATCTGCAGGGTCACTGGCTGCTGGCGCGCATCGGCAAGCGCGTGCTGCGCCCCGGCGGCAAGAAGCTCACCGAACGCATGCTCGCCCATACCGTCGTCACCGGCAAAGACGTCGTCGAGTTCGCTCCGGGACTCGGCCTGACGACCAAGGCGATTCTGGACCAGAAGCCGAAGAGCTATCATGGCGTGGACCGCGATTCGCAGGTCGTCGATATCATCACCCGCCTGACGAAGCAGCAATCGGAACAGTCCGGACGGCCTGCCATCCCCGCAAGCTGCGTCCTGCGCGACGCCGCCGACACCGGGCTCGACACGGACAGCACTGACGTGATAATCGGCGAGGCGATGCTCACCATGCAGAGCGATCGCGGCAAGCGGGCGATCATCGACGAGGCGTTCCGACTGCTGCGCGCCGGTGGCACCTATTCGATTCATGAGCTTGGTCTGCAACCGGACGATCTGGACGACTCCGTCAAGGAGGAGATCCGCAAGGCGCTGGCCCGCAGCATCAAGGTGAATGCGCGTCCGCTCACCGAGGTGGAATGGCGCAAACTGTTGGAATCCGCGGGATTCGAGGTGTTGTGGAGCGGCAGGGAGCCAATGGCATTGCTGGACATGCGGCGCAACATCGCCGATGAGGGCATCGGCGGAGTGCTGCGCATCATGCGCAATGTGCTGGGAGACAAGGACATTCGCGCCCGAGTGCTCAACATGAAGGCCACGTTCAATACGTATCGCAACGAGCTCACCGGCATCGCGTTCGTGGTGCGCAAGCCCGAGGCATGAGATAATCCCCACATAACGACTACCCCTCAGTCCCGCTTTGCGGGCCAGCTCCCCTGACAAGGGAAGCCAAAACAAACCCAATCCAATGCACACAGGACACCGAAAACACCGAGGTAAAGGAGCACATCATGGCTGATGACAACCAGCAAACCGAACAGAACGAACAGCATGCCTGCAGGCAGGGCGGCGGCCATCACTGCAAGTGCAGGCGGGACGCCGAGGGACACGCCATCTCGGCCGAGCCGCATCTGGGATATGTCGCCGATCTCGCCTCGCTGATCGACATTCAGGAGGAGGCGACCGTCTCCCGCACGGTGTTGCGGGAGGATGGTCTGCGCGCCGTGCTCTTCGCCTTCGACAAGGATCAGGCGCTGAGCGAGCACACCGCTGCCATGCCGGTGACGATCCAGGTGCTCGAAGGTCGACTGCGCGTCGGCGGCGGCGAGCGCGAGGTGGAACTCACCGCAGGCGGCATCGTCTACCTGAGCGCGCGCCTGCCGCACACCGTCTACGCGCTCGAACCCAGCAAGATGCTGTTGCAGATGTTCGACAATCGCAGCTGAACCCGGAGAACGTATGCCGAGCTCCTCTCTGCGTACGTTCGTGGGGAGGATAACCATCTGATCACCCGATTTCGTATGCTCACCGCAAGTAGGAATACGAAAACGGGTGATCTTCCCGTTATGGCCACGGTTAGCGTACGCTCAGTACCGCTCAGCGTACGCTGGCGGCGGCTAGGCCCCCGATGCCCCCGGAAACCGTACGCCGCCCCGCCCCGGCCCCGTCCGGGCATCATCACCCATCACCCTGCCCACGGCTCAGCGTACGTTGTATGTGGTCTTTTTCCACGTACGAAGGATTCCTCCCCAACCATGACATCGCATCTCGCCGAAGCCGGTCGCACGCTGATCCCCCGCAAGGACGACAGGTACGGTCTGCTCTCCCCCGCGCTGGTGATCCTGACGTTCGTCGCCGGACTGGTGGATGCGTTGAGCTACCTGGCATTGGGGCATGTGTTCGTGGCGAACGTGACCGGCAACATCGTCTTCCTCGGCTTCTCGATCGCCCACGCTCAAGGGTTCGTCTGGTGGACGTCGGCGCTGACTTTGGTCGCGTTCATGGTCGGCGCGTTGATCGGCGGGCGCATCATCCACTATTTCGGCCACCATCGCGCCCGGCATCTGCTGGTCTCGACCGGCGTGCAGGCGCTGTTCGTGATCGCCGCGCTGGTCGGCATCCGTCTGCTCAACAGGTTCATGCCGGCGGCGACCACCTCCTCCGGACCAAGTCTCAACTTCCCGACCGCGAACCATATCGATCTGCATATCATCCTGATGATCGTGCTGCTCGCCCCGGCGATGGGCATCCAGAACTCGACGGCCCGCAAGCTGTCGGTTCCGGATCTGCCCACCACGGTTCTGACGATGACATTGACCGGCGTCGTCGCGGACACCTCGGCCCACGGTCACGAGCAGTCGAAGCTGGGGCGTCGCGCGGTGGTGATGGTCGCGTTGGCGCTCGGTGCGCTGACCGGCGCGCTATTGCAGACGCATGGTCACGAGGATGTGATTCTGATGGTGATGATCGGATGCCTGCTGGCGGTCATGGCGATGATGTTCCCGCATCTCACCTCGACGGCGCCATGGGTCACCGGCCGATCCACCAGCCACGTCACCGGCCGATCCACCAGCCGACGCGCAGGCGCCGGCAGACGGTGACCCGGCCAGCCACACCGCTCACACGCGCATGGCCTCCTTCGCGGCCTCGACCTGATCGGCACCGCCCTCGCCGCTGGCGATGAACCGCCCCGAGGCGAGCACGTAGTACCGATCCGCGCGCTCGACCGCGAACTGCACCTTCTGTTCGACCAGCACCACGCCGATGCCCTTCTGCTCGGCCATCGTGCGGATCGCCTTCTGGATCTCCGCGACGATGTTCGGCTGGATGCCTTCGGTCGGCTCGTCGAGGATCATGAGCTTCGGCCTGGTGATCAGCGCGCGGGCGATCGACAGCTGCTGGCGCTGGCCGCCGGAGAGCAGTCCGGCTCGGCGTCCGGCGAATTCCTTGAGGATCGGAAACATCTCCACGGCCTCGTCGTAGCGCGCCTTCGCCTCGGCGCCGTACCGGTCGGCGACCACGTGCAGGTTCTCGTCGACGGTCATCGTGCCGAACGACTGCTGCCCCTGCGGCACGAACGCCATGCCGCGTCGGATACGCTGGTTTGGCGCGATCCTGGTGATGTCGTCGCCGTCGAACGTGATCGACCCGGACGTGACCGGCAGCAGTCCCAGCAGCGCCTTGAGCAGCGTGGTCTTGCCGGCGCCGTTGTTGCCGACGATGCTGACCCACTGCCCGGCCGCCACGTCGAAGCTGATGTCGTTGACGACCGTCACCTTGCCGTAGCCGGTGTTGAGGTCCTTCACTTCCAGCATTGCCATCACCGGTCACCTCCACCGAGATAGATGTTCACGACTTCCTCGTTGTTCTGGATCTCCTCGACCGAACCTTCGGCGAGGATCTCACCCTGATTGAGCACGGTGACGGAGTCGGCGAACTGGCGCATGAACTCCATATCGTGTTCGACGATGATGACCGTGCGGTTCTTGCTGCATCGCTTGAGCAGCTCGCCGGTCTGCACGCGTTCGGCGGGCGTCATGCCGGCGACCGGCTCGTCGAGCAGGAGCAGGTGCGCGTCCTGCACGAGCAGCATGCCGATCTCCAGCCACTGCTTCTTGCCGTGGGGCAGGATGCCTGCGGGCGTGTTCATGTCGTCGGTCAGGTTGCACACGTCGAGCATGTATTCGATGTTCTGCGAGACGCCGCCGACCGTGCGGAACAGGTCGCGGCCCTTCTTGCGGAATCCCTCGGCGAGCTGCAAGTTCTCCAGCACTGACAGCTCCTCGACGACGGACGCCGTCTGGAACGTGCGTCCGACGCCGAGTTTGACGATGTCGTTCGGCTTGCGTCCCAGGAGCTCCTCACCGCGGAACTTCGCCGATCCGGTGGCCGGCACGAGACCGGTGATCGCGTCGATGATCGTGGTCTTGCCGGCGCCGTTCGGTCCGATGAGGAATCGCAGGTCGCCGTGTTCGACGGTCAGGTCGAGGCTTTTCACCGCGACGAATCCGTCGAATTCGACGTGGAGGCCCTTGACCTCCAGATAGTCGTTCCACTGGCCGCCGCGATCGTCAAGCACCGCGAGCTGGTCGTGCAGCTTGGTGCGCTCCTCGGCGATCTCGGCCTTCATGGCCGCGGCCTCATCGCGCATGCGCTTGGCTTCGTCACGCATCTGCACCATTTCGGCGCGCAGCTGCTCCAGATCCTCCTTCGAGGCGGGAGTCGTAGGGTTCGAGCTCATGTTCCTCTCCTCACTCATGCGTTCACCGCTGCGGTCTTCGTGTCAGCGATCTTGGCCGCACCGATGGCCCCGGCTCCGCCGAGTCCCAACTTGTCCTTGATCCACGGCCACACGCCCTTGAACTGTCCCAGCCCCATCGGCACGAACGCGATGACCAGAATGAAGATCAGGCCCTCCAGGTACGTCCATGCGGACGGATATGCCTCGGACAGCTGCGTTTCGGCGAAGCGGATGATCAGCGTGCCGACCAGCGGGCCGAGCAGGGTGGTGCGTCCGCCGATGACCACGCCGGCGAGCATCAGGATGGACGGCGTCACGCTGATGTCGGAGGGCGAGATGATGCCGACGACCGGCACGAACATCGCGCCGCCGATGCCGGCGAACATGGCCGCCATCGAGAAGGCGAACACCTTGATGGACGCGGGGTTGTAGCCAAGGAACTTCATACGGTTCTCCTGATCGCGCACGCCGATGATCAGGTTGCCCATGAACGAGCGGCGGATCCAGTAGACGATGAGCACCATGGCCAATGTCAGGAACGCGCAGATGTAGTAGATCATGCGCTTGTTGGCCGGGTCGGTCAGATCGTAGCCGAAGAAGCCCTTGAAGTCGTTGAGGCCGTTGGTGCCGCCGGTCGTCTTGGACTGGCCGATGAGCAGCACCGCGAAGGCGGCGACGAGCGCCTGCGACAGGATCGCGAAGTACGCGCCGCGCACGCCACGTCCGAACACCGCCAGACCCAGGATCGCGGCGATCGCGCCCGGCACTGCGGCCACGCCTATCACGGCGATCACGGGGTTGCGGAACAGCTCCCAGAAGCCCGGCACCTGCGTGATGCCGTACTGGGCCATGAAGTCGGGCACCTGACCGGGGCCGATGTCCTCAAGCTTCATGTGGATGGCCATCACGTACGCGCCGAGACCGAAGAACAGTCCCTGTCCGAGCGTCAGCATGCCGCCCTGGCCCCAGGCCAGTCCGATGCCGATGGCGACCATCGCGTAGCACAGGTACTTCGACAGGAGGCCCAGATTGTACACGTTCAGGATCGCGGGTGCGAGGAAGATCAGCACGATGGCGATGACCGCGCCGATCCACGGCTTGTATTTGAGGTAGAAAGCACCAAAACCAGTAGCGTTCATTTGTTGTTCCCTCTCTTCACGTTCACGCGGTTCACGCGAGGTTCCTCGAACGGATGGCGACCAGTCCCTGCGGACGGAACTGCAGGAAGATCACGACGATCAGGAAGACGGCCACCTGTCCGATCGACGCGGAGGTCGGCAGCTCGATCGAGGACTGGCACAGGCCCAGCACGAAGGAGGCGATGACCGCGCCCTTCAACTGGCCGACGCCGCCGGCGACGACCACGAGGAACGCCTGCACGATGAACGTGGTGCCGAAGTTGAAGCTGATCGAGTTGAGCAGGCTCAGCGCCACGCCCGCGATGCCGGCGATGCCGGAGCCGAGGAAGAACGTCACGTGATCGACCGTCTTCGTGGAGATGCCGGACACCTCCGCGAGATCGCGGTTCTCGGAGGTCGCGCGGATCTGGCGGCCGAGCGGCGTGAGCTTCAGGACCGCGTACAGCGCGGCCACGCACACGATCGACAGGATGAAGATGAACAGTCGGCCGGCGGAGAAGCTGTAGCCGAACACCGTCACCGGGTTGGTCAGCGCGTCGGGCGCGGAGGCGTACACCGGGGTCGCGCCGAAGATGTCGCGCGCCAGCTGCTGGAGTACCAGCGAGACGCCGAAGGTGACGAGCAGCGTGTCGAGCGGGCGATTGCGCATGCGTTCGAGCAATAGCACGTCCAGAAGCAGGCCCAGCAGACCGGCCACGACGAATCCGACGACGAGGGCGACGCCCAGCGAGACAGCCTTGTTGCCGATGACCGTACTCATCACGTACGCGGTGTACGCGCCGGCCATCATGAACTCGCCGTGGGCGTTGTTGATGACGCCCATCTGACCGAAGGTCAGCGACAGGCCCAGAGCGGCGAGCAGCAGGATCGATCCGTTGGACAGACCCGCTACGATCTGAGGAAATAGCATACCCATTGTTTCGTGTCCTTCTCTCTCGTCAGTTGCTCGTGCCGGAGTCTTCGACGCTTGCGCTCAGACTCTTCGCCCAGTCATAGGTCTTCAGATACGGATCGGGCTTGATCGGACCGTCGGACTTCCACACGGTGTGGATGAGCTTGTCGGCGCCGATCTTGCCGATGTACGAGGTCTTGTAGATGTGGTGGTTCTCGCCGTCGACCTTGACCTTGCCTTCCGGCGCGTTGAAGGTGACGCCGTCGGCGGCCGCCTTGACCTTGTCCACGTCGAACGACTTGGCCTTCTCGACCATGCCCTTCCACAGGTAGACGGAGGTGTACGCGGACTCCATCGGGTCGGAGGTCGGGCGGTTCTGCCCGTACCTGGCCTTGAAGTTCTTCACGAACGTCTTGTTCTGCGCGTTGTCGAGCGTCTGGTAGTAGTTCCAGGCGGTCAGCTGGTCCTTGACGTTGTCGACGCCGATGGCGGAGACCTCCTCCTCGGCGATGGACATCGAGATGACCGGCACGGTGTCGGCCTTGAGGCCGGACGCCTTGTACTCCTTGAAGAACGCGACGTTGGAGTCGCCGTTCAGGGTGTTCACGACCGCGTCCGCGCCGGAGAACTTGAGTTTGTTGACGATGGTGGTGAAGTCGGTGGAGCCCATCGGGGTGTATTCCTCGCCGACGACCTGCATGCCGTTGCCTTCGGCGTACGCCTTGACCACGCGGTTCGCGGTCTGCGGGAACACGTAGTCGGATCCGACGAGGAACAGCTTCTTGTAGCCCTTCTCCTTGAGGTAATCAAGGGCGGGCACGATCTGCTGGTTCGGCGCGGCACCGGAGTAGAAGATGTTCGGGCTCGCCTCCATGCCCTCGTACTGCAGCGGGTAGAACAGGAGCGCGTTGTCGGCCTCAAACACCGGCAGCATGGCCTTGCGCGAGGAAGAGGTCCAACCGCCGAACACCGCGGCCACGCACTCCTTCTCGATCAGGGTCCTCGCCTTCTCGGCGAACACGGCCGGCTCCGACTTGCCGTCCTGCTGGACGACCTCGATCTTCTTGCCAAGCACTCCGCCCTTGGCGTTGATCTCGTCGACCGCCATGTGCAGCGAGTCGGAGACAGTCTGTTCGGAGATCGCCATCGTACCGGACAGCGAGTTGACGAATCCGACCTTGATCGTGCTGCCGGACGTGTCGACGCACGACGTGGCGTTCGCCGACCCGCCGTTGCCCGCTGCCTCGGCGGCCTCCTTCTCGGCGACCGTACGCCCCCAGCCGCAGCCGGCGGTGGACAGCACTGCCGCGAGCACGCATGCCGCGGCCCCCAGTCTGGCACCTATTTTCCTGGCACGTGATGTAGTCATACGGTCCCTCTCTTTACGCGTACGACGTGGTTGACGTCCGTTGGTTGGTTGGCACAATGTGTTGACAACGTGTTGTCGCGTTATGTGAGGTGTGCGGGACCGCGTCGGATGGGCGCCGCCCCGCGCACCACCCTGAACGCTTGTAGGAGTCAGCATCGCATCTTCCGCTTTCCCCGCCGTTGCCCTGATGTTTCCTTCACATCTCATTGATGTCCATCACGTAAACGATTTCTTCCCACAGAACTTGGCCCCTCGTTCTCGGCCCCCTCTGACGGGACGTTGCCGTAAGCAAACAGCAGAGCTGTTTGTAGGCAACGTGCGAGCCGACAGGCGAGCCAGAGTAATGCGAGCGCAGCGCGTCCGTAATTGCAGGAAGAGCTGGCCCGCGAAGCGGGACTGAAGGGTAGTAGCTGCCGTGGCAACCAACCGTATGCCGCCCACAGCGGAATCGCCCTTCCCCGTTCCCCGTAGGACTGCGATAATGGCCCTATGACCACACATTCCGATAATGCCGCCGCCGTCAACGAGACGGTCGCCACTCTGCTCAACCGTCGTTCCATCCGCAAGTTCAAGGCCGATCCGATCGACGACGACACCCGCGCCGTTCTGGAGACCGCCGCGCAGCACGCCGCCTCCAGCCAGTATCTCAACGACTGGTCCGCGATCCGCATCTCCGATCCGGCCATCAAGGCGAAGTTCGCCGAGATCGGCCACCAGCCGTACATCGCCGAGGCGCCGCTGCTGTACCTGTTCATCCTCGACGAGCAGCGCAACGCGCGCATCGCCGAACGCAAGGGCGTCGACACGTCCTCCCCCGACTGGGGTCTCGCCACCAGCTACCGTTTCACGCAGGCGCAGAACGACGCCGTTCTGGCGCTGCACGCGATGGAGACCGCCGCGTATTCGCTCGGTCTCGGCTGCGTGATCCTCGGCTCGCTGCTCAACGATATTCCGGAATTGATCGAACTGTGCCATCTGCCGAAGTACACGTATCCGGTGCTGGGCCTTGCGATCGGCAAGCCCGATCAGGAGCCTGCGCTGAAGCCGCGCATGCCACGTTCGATGCAGTTCTTCGAGAACGTGTACCCATCCGCGGATGAGTCCGCCGCGCTGGACGGTCTCGAGGCGTTCGACGAGACCGTGCACCGGTACTACGATCTGCGCAACACCGATCGCCCGGTCGATGCCTTCAGCGACCAGATCGCCAAGGTCAGCACCCAGGATGTGAGCGACAAGTCTCTGCTGGACAAGGCCGCCGCCCAAGGTTTCCATCTGGAGAAGTGACCTTCTGGCATAACGTACATTATGTCAATGGGCTCCACTGATCAAGAGACAGCAGACGACAGGCCTGTATTACAGTGGAGCCCATGTTCACCTTCGAGCAGCTGACGCACTGCAATCGGAGCGATCAGACTCATTGATCGATCGCAGTACGCGGCACGGGTTGCCGACGGCGACCACGTTCGCGGGGATGTCGCGCGTGACGACCGATCCGGCGCCGATCACCGTGCCGTCGCCGATGGTTACGCCGGGCAGCACGATGACGCCGCCGCCCAGCCAGCAGCCGCGTCCGATGCGGATCGGCTTGGCGTACGTGTTCCACCGGTAGTGCGCATCCCCCGGCTTCCAGCCTTCGACGAGACGATCCGCGAGCTCGACCGGATGCGTGGACCGGACGCGTTCGGCACGTTCCGTGCCGGAGATGGAACAGTAATCGGGAACAAAGTGTGTCCGGATATGAGAAATCCCCGGGGACTCGTGTCCTGCCGGGGATTCGGTTGTGTTGTGGGTGTGGGTTGGGCCCCGGGAGCTGTTGCTCGACCGGGGCCCATGTGATGTTTGGTAGCGGCGACGTGCTACTCTCCCACATCCTCTCGGGTGCAGTACCATCGCCGTGCAAGGCCTTAGCTTC
>NZ_RZJP01000003.1:0-453613 GCF_008698085.1 Bifidobacterium callitrichos | reverse complement strand
AGATGTGTATAAGGGGCGGCCTACCACCCCAACCCTTCTCTCCGCCCTCCTCACTGCGGCTGGCGTACGTTTCCCTGGGTCTTTTCAATGTCTTTCCGGACAAACGTACGGTGAGGCACATTTAACGTACGTTTGTCCGGATAGCTCACAGAAACCTCCGGATGAACGTACTCTGATCGGGACTCTGCGTACGTTTGTCCGGGCGCGAGACGAAAACATCCGGATAAACGTACGCCAGCTGTGTGTGGGTGGGGGTGGATTGGCTGTGGTTCCAGGGGTTGTGGTTCCGGTAGTGATATGGAGGGGTTCTGGTGGTGATGTAGGGGTTGTGGTTCTGGGAGGTTGTTTTTCTGGTGGTGACACGGAGGGGTTGATGGTTCTGGTGATATGGAGGGGCCGGTGGTGATATGGAGGGTTGTGATTTCCGGGGGTTGTGGTTCTGATGGTGATGGTGTAGGGGTTATTGATGGTGTAGGGGTTGTGGTTCAGGGATTTCATGTGGATTGTGGGCAGAGCATGTCCTATGCTCGATTGTCGTCCGTGACGGTGGAACGGATATGAAGTCGTCCGTGACAGGGAACGGATATGGACAAGACGAGACCCGTGGTGGGAATAGGACGGAAAACAGGAATATGAGCGAGAACCAGACCATGCCGGAGGGCGAGACTTCCTCCAACCCGGAGGACAAGGTCGAGAAGATGTTCGAATACGGCTACCGCAAGTCGAACTACGGGCCGGACGAACTGGTGACCGACGCACACGGCAACCCGATCTCGGTGGTCGACGCGATGCTCTCCGCCGAGAAGGCCGCCGAGACGGAGACCGTCACCCCGCATCTGTGCTACTACAGCCCGCGCATCCCCGGCAACACCGGTTCGGCGATCCGCCTGTGCGCGGTCACCGGCACGATCCTGCATCTGGTCGAGCCGCTCGGTTTCAATCTGCGCGACACCAAACTGCGCCGCGCCGGCCTCGATTACCATGACATGGCGCACGTCGTACTGCATCCGAACTTCGAGAACCTCGTCGAGTCGATGCCGAACTCGCGCATCATCGCGTTCACCGCGCACGCCACGAAGCTGTACACGGAGATCGACTACCGTCCGACCGACATCCTCCTGTTCGGCCCCGAGCCGGGCAACATCCCCGACCCGATGGACATCATGGCTGGACCGCATGTGGCCGAACAGGTGAGGCTCCCGATGCGCCCGAGCCTGCGCAGCCTCAACCTCACCAACTGCGCGTCGATCGCGATCTACGAGGCGTGGCGTCAGTTGAACTTCGCCGGCGGACGGTGATCCGGGAGTCTCCGATACTCCTGATAGGTGATGGCCGCGTTCGCGTCGTGCTTCAGGATGCCGGTTCGCGTCCACTTGTCTGAGTCGAGCAGTCGGTCGTAGTCGCGCGTCGTCGACCATGACAGCAGCGTGAACCCCGCCGCGTCGAGGTCGTCGAGGGACCGCAGTTGCGCGGCCGACCCATGCAGGGGCGCGTACCCGCCGCGCGCCGGCACGTCGTCGGCGTCGAGGAAACGGTAGGCCGGACAGTCGCGGTAGTACCAGTACGCGTCGATGTACGTGTATTCGTCCTGCGCGACCACCGGATGCGTCTCGGAACATTCGACCTGCCGGCTCAGGGCGGCCGATCCGGGCGTGTCATCGCGATCGAAGCTGTGATTGCCCCGCACCCCGAACACGATGGCGCCGGCGACGAGCGTGACCAGCGTCACTACGTAGGCGATTCCGGTGAGGTGTCGGAAGGCTGTGGTTCGGCGGAGTATGGCTATGTCTGGCGATGAGGACGGTGATTGTGCCGGCGATGCCCGGCCCTCGGTGAGGGGCATGGCGAACGATATGCCCAGCGTCGCGTAGAGGAACGGCGCGACTACGCTCAGATAGCGCACCGAGAACATGCCGTATCCGCCGTTCGCCGTCTCCTGGATCGCCGACCAGAGTATGAGCAACGTTGTCGGTACGACGAACAGCATGACGATCAACGTCATCGCCGACATGCGATTCGGGTGGTGTATCCGGTTCGCCGGATCCGTCCATCGCAGTGTGCACATATATGCCGTGTATGCCGCGACCAGCGATCCGATGGCCGCCAGCACGATCGCCCCGACCATCAATGACGCCGGCGCGGGAATCTCGTCCTCGGTCATGCCGAGCAACATCACGTCGAACGCGTTCGCCACGCCGGACATGTTCATCCTGCGCGTCACCGGCGGCAGTACGGAGGATGAGCCGCGGACCTGTCCGATCGCGGCCGGCATCCAAGGCAGGAACAGCAGGATCGACGCGACGTAGGCGAGCATCCAACGCCATCCGTGCCATGTGCCATCGGTTCGGGTCCCTCCCGATTCGGCCCGTCGCGTCGCCTTCACCGAACGGACGGTCAGCCAGACCGCGTGCGTGAACCAGACGAAGGCGGTCAGATACAGCGTCAGCATGCCCAGCGCGACGATCACCGCGTACGCCGCCCACCAGCCGAATGTCGCGGATGGGCTCCGCGATTCGGGTGGTGATGTGGCCGGGCCCGGTCGCGACTGGCCGGCACGGCGAACCACGGTGACGCCCGTGGCATGCACGAGCGCATAGGTGCCGAGCGTGGCGAGCAGCATCGCCATCGCGTACATGCGCAATTCGTAGCCGTAGCGCAGCGTGAACCCGCCGCACAGCAACAGCGGCATGCACAGGCACGCGACGCGTTCGCCGAACAGGTCGCGTAGCATGACGAGCAGCGTCAGCACGGCGGCCCCGAGCAACAGGCAGTTGAACGTACGCAGCATGTCGATGTTCCCCTGCGCCAGCGGCATCCACGACTTGAGCATCAGGTAGTAGAGCGGCGGATGGGCGTCCACGGAGGTCAGCCTGATGAGTTCCGGCACCGGTTTCGAGGCGAGGATCAGCGAATACTGTTCATCGAACCACAGGGATCGTCCGCGTCCCATCAGCGCGCTGGTCGTCGTGACGACGGCGGCGCAGCACGATGCCAACACGGGGAATGGTATGGGAAGAAGGATGGAACGCAGGTGTGGGCGTATCCGGCGTAGGACAGGGGAGAGGGCCGGGGCAGAAGCGGCTGCGCGGCATGTGGAAGGGCGTGGGCGTGACATGGCTGGACTTCCTGTGACGGTTGCCGGCGGCTACCGCGACGTCGGCTGCCCGAGGTTGCCCCCGAGGTTGCCGTCGCGCACGATGTAGCTCGGCCGTCGCTTCGTCTCGAGATACGTCTTCGCCAGATACCGGCCGATCACCCCGAGACACAGCAGCTGCAACCCGCCGATGAACGTGACGATGCAGGCGAGCGACGGCCAGCCGGCCACAGGATCGCCGAACAGGGCCGCGCGCACGGCGATGAAGCAGGTGGCGCCGAACGCGACCGCGCACAGCAGCAGCCCGATGTAGGAGGCGATGGTCAGCGGCATCGTGGAACAGGACATGAGACCGTCGATCGCGTATCCGGTCAGCGTGAGGAAGTTCCATGTCGTGCGTCCGGCCGCGCGTTTCGCGTTCGGGTATTCGATCCACGCGGTGCGGAATCCGACCCACGCATACAGCCCCTTGGAGAACCGGTTGCGTTCGGGCAGTGCGGTGATCGCGTCGACCATGGCCCGGCGCATCATGCGGAAGTCGCGCGCTCCGTCGGGCACCTCGACCGGCGACACGAGGTTCATGAGACGGTAGAACAGTCGGGAGAACGCCGATCGGATCGGTGGCTCGCCGGCGCGTGTGGTACGTCGCGTCGCCACGCAATCAAGCGTCGGATCGTCGACCAGCATGGCGGCCATGCGCGGCAAGAGCGACGGCGGGTCCTGCAGATCGGCGTCCATCACGGCCACGAGGTCGCCGCTCGCCGCGTCGAGTCCGGCGAGCAGCGCGCCCTCCTTGCCGAAGTTGCGCGACAGCGACAGCCATCGGACGTCGAACGGCCATGTGCCGTCCGCCGCCTCGCGCAGCAGATGGGCGGTGCGGTCGCGGGATCCGTCGTCCACGAACACCAGTTCGACGCGCGTGCCGGGCGCGGCCGCGTCGATGCCGGCGATGGTGTCGGCCATCGCCGCGAGAAACAGCGGGATGCAGTCCTCCTCGTTGTAGGAGGGCACCACGATGGACAGGGTGGATGCGTTATGCATGGGAGCCTCCTTCTCTCGCGTTTCGCTTCTTCGTGATGCTCGCGATGATTTCATTGTCGGTTCGGGCGACGGCGAACTTGCCTGTAGTCGCCCTGAACGGACCCTGATTCATGTCCGGGTTGTCCTCATAACGGCTACGGGATGACGTAGGGGTTGTCGGGGCGTCGTGTCGTCGGCGGCTGTACGGCGTGACCGGCACAATGGGATCCTTGACGAAAGAGGTGGAAATGGTGCGGAACGGTGATCGGACTGACAGCGGTCGGGCTGATGGTCGGATCGATGGAACCGGCGTGGTGGCGTCCGGTGATGCGGGCGGTACCGGTCCGGCTGATCGGGCGAACCGCGCCGAACGCGTCCGCCTCAGGCTCGCCGCGTGGTGGGAGGCGAACGCGCGCGACCTGCCGTGGCGCTTCGGACGCGCGACCCCGTGGGGCGTACTGGTCTCCGAGGTGATGAGCCAGCAGACGCAGATGAGTCGCGTCGTGCCGTACTGGACCCAATGGATGGAACGCTGGCCCGACGCCAGGGCGCTCGCCGCCGCGCCGAAGGCCGACGTGATCACCGCGTGGGGACGGCTCGGCTATCCGCGCCGCGCGCTGCGATTGCAGGAGTGCGCGCGCGTCGTCTCGAGCGAATGCGGCGACGAACTGCCGCGCGGGTACGACGCTCTGATCGCGTTGCCCGGGGTAGGCGACTACACCGCGTCCGCCGTGATGAGCTTCGCGTACGGCGAGCGCGTGGCCGTGATCGACACGAACATCCGTCGCGTGCTTTCCAGACTGTTCCGTGGCGAGGAGTCGCGCGGGGGTGCGGCGAGTCCCTTGGAGCGCGCGCTCGCGAATGAGGTGCTGCCGTCGGATGGCGATGATGGCATGAACGATGTTTCACGCGGTGTTTCACGCGGTGTTCCACGTGGTGTTTCACGACGCGCCCCGCGTGCGACCCCGCCGTCGGTCGTGTGGAACCAGTCGGTGATGGAGCTGGGCGCGCTGGTGTGTACGGCGAAGAACCCGCTGTGCGAGCGGTGTCCGGTGTCGGCCGACTGCGCGTTCCTCGCCGCCGGGCGTCCGGGGCTGGGGGAGCGGCGTACAAGGCCGCGCCAGCGGTTCGAAGGCACCGATCGTCAGGTGCGCGGCATCGTGCTCAAGGCGTTGCGGGAGCTGGGTTCCACCGATTCCGGCGGTTCCGCCGGTTCCGCCGGTTCCGCCGGTTCCCGGGATTCCCTGCCGCGCGAGCGGGTCGAGGCGTTGTGGAAGGACCATGTCCAGCTCGACGCCTGCATCGCGGGTCTTGACGATGACGGACTGATCGAGATCCTGCCCGACGGGGCGCTGAGGCTGCCGCGGGGCTAGGCCCGGCGCGTGTGAGGTATTGGGAGAATCGTCTGTTCCGCGCGTATCGAACGCGTTCGTCCGTACACTGGGGATGTTATGGCAGTCAGGAGGAGCAGCATGGGCGGAACCGTGAATCCCGGCGGTGCGGGCCGTCCGGGGGCGAGATCAGGGGCGATGTCGGGGAACAGGGCGTCGGGCCGTTCGGCTGGCAGTGGCCGGTCCGGCGGTTCGCCTGCCGGTAGGCCCAACGGGAAGAAGCGCAGGCTCAGCAAGCGGCAGCGCGCGATCTACCGCCGTCGCCGCATAGTCGTGTTCTCGGCGCTTGTCGTCGTCCTGTTCGTGCTGGGATTCACCGTGTACAGCCTTGGACGCGGAGCCGGTGCGGTCATCAACGTGGCCACGGGCAATGCAAGCCATGCCGTCCTCGAACGCTCCACCTCGCCCGAACCGCATCACAGCGCCACCGTGAAGAACTGCACGGCGAAGAACACGCGGCTTGAACTGACGGCGAAGACCGCCACCGTCGCGGTCGGCGGCTCGCTCGACTGGGTGGCGACCATCACGCACGAGGGATCCGACTCCTGCATCATCGACGCGTCCGACTCCGGCCGCGTGCTCACCATCACCTCCGGCGGCGAGACCGTGTGGCGCTCCGACTCCTGTCCGACCGAGGCGCGCTCGCTCCTCATGGCCAAGGGCGACAAGGACGTCCAGACGATCACGTGGAACGCGAGCCGCACGTCCGACCAGTGCGTCGAGAACCAGGACGATCTGCCCAAGGTGGATCGCGGCACGTACGTGGGCGTGCTGAGTCTCAAGAACGCGCCGAAGGTCAAGAGTCAGCCGGTCACGGTCGAGGTGCAGTGACGGTCGAGGTGCAGTGACGGCTGAGAGTGTCTGTGGTGAAGGCGTGGGACGTCACTGGGGCGCTGTCAACACCGGCAAATGCATCGGAAAATGCATCGGCAAATGCCGAAAATACCGAATCAGCCGCCAATAGTCATGTGATTTGTGAAGGAAATGTGCTGATTTGATTCCGTCGTGTGGGGAGATCGTCTCGTCGCGGTAAAGAGTCCACCCTTACCACTACATTTATTTACTTGCATATGGCGTGTCATATTGCGGGCATGCCGTCAACGATGAAGCGCCCGCACAGGCATATGGTGGCCGTGCCGGCGCTCCCGGGGAAACCATACGATCTAGCGAGCGATAAGGAACGTCCATTGGCTACTGAGTCCAAGACGAACACCACCACCATCACCGCACGCGCCGACCAGCACGACATCGACCTGCACAAGGCGTCGGACCGCGTGAACTTCGGTTCCATCAAGGAACCCATCGATGTGCCCTACCTGCTGGGCGTGCAGACCGACAGCTTCGACTGGCTGATCGGCAACGACCGCTGGAAGGCGCGCGTCGCCGAGGACGAGAAGAACGGCACCGTCACGACGCCGCACACCTCCGGCCTCGATGAGGTCTTCAACGAGATCTCTCCGATCGAGAACTTCGCGCAGACCATGTCCCTGACCTTCTCCGACCCGTACTTCGAGGAGCCGCGCCACACGGTCCAGGAGTGCAAGGAGAAGGACTACACCTACTCCGCGCCGCTGTACGTCAACGCCGAGTTCGAGAACGGCGAGACCGGCGAGATCAAGTCCCAGACCGTGTTCATGGGCGACTTCCCGCTGCAGACCGCGCACGGCACCTTCATCATCGGCGGCACCGAGCGTGTCATCGTCTCCCAGCTCGTGCGCTCCCCGGGCGTCTACTTCGACCGCCAGCAGGACCGCACCTCCGACAAGGAGGTCTTCGGCGCGAAGATCATCCCGTCGCGCGGCGCGTGGCTCGAGTTCGAGATCGACAAGAAGGACCAGCCGCAGGTGCGCGTGGACCGCAAGCGCAAGCAGTCCGCGATCGTCTTCCTCATGGCCATCGGCATGACCAAGCCGGAGATCCGCGAGGCGTTCAAGGACTACCCGCTGGTGCTCGACGCCCTGGAGAAGGAGCAGCTGCAGACCCAGGACGAGGCCCTCGTCGACCTCTACCGCAAGATCCGTCCGGCTGACACCCCGACCCCGGACGCCGGCAAGAACCTGCTCGACTCCTTCTACTTCAACACCAAGCGCTACGATCTGGCGCGCGTCGGCCGCTACAAGATCGACCGCAAGCTCGGTCTCGAGACCGACATCAATGATCGCAGCCTCAAGCACGAGGACATCATCGCGACGATCAAGTACCTCGTCACCCTGCACGACGGCAAGACCACCTTCCCGGGCAAGCGCAACGGCGAGGACGTGGAGCTGCGCGTCGACGTCGATGATATCGACCACTTCGGCAACCGCCGCATCCGCCAGGTCGGCGAGCTGATCCAGAACCAGCTGCGAACCGGCCTGAGCCGTATGGAGCGCGTCGTGCGCGAGCGCATGACCACCCAGGACGCCGAGGCCATCACCCCGCAGTCCCTGATCAACATCCGCCCGGTGAACGCCACCATCAAGGAGTTCTTCGGCACCTCCCAGCTGAGCCAGTTCATGGATCAGAACAACCCGCTCTCCGGCGTGACGAACAAGCGTCGTCTCTCCGCGCTGGGCCCCGGCGGCCTCTCCCGCGACCGCGCCTCCATGGAGGTGCGCGACGTGCACCCGTCCCACTTCGGCCGTATGTGCCCGATCGAGTCCCCTGAAGGCCCGAACATCGGTCTGATCGGCTCGCTGGCGACCTTCGGCCGCGTCAACCCGTTCGGCTTCATCGAGACCCCGTACCGCAAGGTCGTCGACGGCCACGTCACCGACGAGGTCGAGTACATGACCGCCGACCGCGATCTCGACCACGTCATCGCCCAGGCCAACCAGGAGCTCGACAAGGACGGCAACTTCGTCCAGGACGAGGCCCTTGCCCGAGTCGGCGAGGAGGAGGCGGTCGATGTCCCGGTCAGCCAGGTCGACTACATGGACGTCTCCCCGCGCCAGATGGTCTCCCTCGGCGCCTCGCTGATCCCGTTCCTCGAGCACGACGAGGGCCACCGAGCGCTGATGGGCACCAACATGCAGCGTCAGGCCGTTCCGCTGATCGAGTCCGAGCGCCCGCTCGTGGGCACTGGCTCCGAGTGGCGCGCCGCCAACGACTCCGGCGACGTCATCAAGTCCGAGAAGGACGGCGTGGTCACCTACGTGTCCGCCGACATGATCCGCGTGATGAACGACGACGGCACCACCAGCTCCTACAAGCTGGCCAAGTTCCAGCGTTCCAACCAGACCACCTGCTACAACCAGCGTCCTATCGTCCACGACGGCGAGCGCGTCGAGGCCGGCACCGTGATGGCCGACGGCCCGGCCATCCAGAACGGCGAGCTGGCCCTCGGCAAGAACCTGCTCATCGCGTTCATGCCGTGGAACGGCTACAACTACGAGGACGCCGTGATCATCTCCCAGCGTCTCGTGCAGGACGACACCCTCTCCTCGATCCACATCGAGGAGTACGAGATCGACGCCCGCGAGACCAAGCTGGGCGCCGAGGAGATCACCCGCGACCTGCCGAACGTCGGCGAGGACGCGGTGGCGAACCTCGATGAGCGCGGCATCATCCGCATCGGTGCCGAGGTCGAGGCCGGCGACATCCTCGTCGGCAAGGTCACGCCGAAGGGCGAGACCGAGCTGACCCCGGAGGAGCGCCTGCTGCGCGCCATCTTCGGCGAGAAGTCCCGCGAGGTGCGCGACACCTCGCTGCGCGTGCCCCACGGCGAGACCGGTACGGTCATCGGCGTCAAGGAGATCACCCGCGAGGATGCCGAGGAGGACGGCGACGAGCTGCCCAACGGCGTCAACCAGATGATCCGCGTCTACATCGCCCAGCACCGCAAGATCACGGTCGGCGACAAGCTCTCCGGCCGCCACGGCAACAAGGGCTGCATCTCGCGCATCCTGCCCGAGGAGGACATGCCGTTCCTCGCGGACGGCACCCCGGTCGACATCATGCTGAACCCGCTCGGCGTGCCGTCGCGAATGAACCTGGGCCAGGTGCTCGAGCTGCACCTGGGCTGGATCGCGCACTCCGGCTGGGACATCTCCCTGGATCCGGATCTCGAGGCCGAGTGGAAGAAGCTCGTCCCCGCCGGCGCCGAGAAGGCCGAGCCGGGCACCCCGGTCGCGACCCCGGTGTTCGACGGCGTCAAGCCGGACGTCCTCAAGGGTCTGCTGTCCACCACGCTGCCGAACCGCGACGGCGACCGCATGGTCGGCCCGGACGGCAAGGCCACGCTGTTCGACGGCCGCACCGGCGAGCCGTTCGCGCGTCCGATCTCCGTGGGCTACATGTACATGTTGAAGCTCCACCACCTCGTGGACGACAAGATCCACGCCCGTTCCACTGGCCCGTACTCGATGATCACCCAGCAGCCGCTGGGCGGCAAGGCGCAGTTCGGCGGCCAGCGCTTCGGCGAGATGGAGGTGTGGGCCCTCGAGGCCTACGGCGCCGCGTATACGCTGCACGAGATGATGACCACCAAGTCCGATGACGTGGACGGCCGCGTGCGTGCCTACGGTGCGATCGTCAAGGGCGAGAACCTGCCGCCGGCGGGCATCCCCGAGTCCTTCAAGGTGCTTCTCAAGGAGATGCAGTCCCTGTCCCTGAACGTCGAGGTCCTGAACGCCGAAGGCCAGGCCATCGACATGAAGGACGAGGACGACGATCCGACGAACGCCTCCGACGACCTCGGCTTCAACATCGGCGCCCGCCCGGACGCCGCTGCGAAGGAAGACCAGGCCGCCCCGCAGCCCGAGTATCAGTGAGCGATACCGGACCTGAAGGTCTTATGACGGCGGCGCGCGGCCGGACGGGGACGACCCCCGGCCGGCGCCGCCCATGAGCCAAAGAGTCAATCGAGACAACGACAAGCTAGCGTAAGTAAGGACGAAAGAAACAAGTGCTGGACGTCAACGCATTCGACAAGCTGAGGATCGGCCTGGCCACCGCGGACGACATTCGCGGCTGGAGCCACGGCGAGGTCAAGAAGCCCGAAACCATCAACTACCGCACCCTGAAGCCGGAGAAGGACGGTCTGTTCGGTGAGCAGATCTTCGGTCCGACCCGCGACTGGGAGTGCGCCTGCGGCAAGTACAAGCGCGTGCGCTTCAAGGGCATCGTGTGCGAGCGATGCGGCGTGGAGGTCACCCGCTCCCGCGTGCGCCGCGAGCGCATGGGCCACATCGAGCTGGCCGCCCCCGTCACCCACATCTGGTTCTTCAAGGGCGTGCCGTCCCGTCTGGGCTACATGCTGAACGTCACCCCGAAGGAGCTGGAGAAGGTCATCTACTTCGCCTCCTACATGGTCACCGCCGTCAATGACGAGCAGCGTCACCAGGATCTGCCCGACCTGCAGGCCGAGTTCGACCACGACATCAACGCCCTGGAGCATCGCCGCAACAACGAGATCGAGGATCGTGCCAAGAAGGTCGAGGCCGATCTGCACGAGCTCGAGGAGGCCGGTGAGGCCAAGGGCGCCGCCAAGGCCAAGCTGCGCAACTCCGCCGAGCGTGATATGGCGGCCATCCGCCAGCGCTACGACGATCAGATCGCGCGCATGGGTGCCGTCTTCGACAAGTTCAAGAAGCTCAAGCCGGGCGACATCATCGACGACGTGGATCTGTGGAGCGAGATGCGCGATCGCTATGACGACTACTTCGAGGGCTGCATGGGCGCCGAGGCGGTCAAGAAGCGCCTCCAGTCGCTCGACCTCGAGGCCATCGCCGCCGAGCTGCGCGAGGAGATCAAGGACGCGTCCGAGCAGCGCAAGACCAAGGCTCTGAAGCGCCTGAAGGTCGTCAACGCCTTCCTGTCCACCGGCAACAAGCCGGAGGCCATGGTCCTCGACGTGATCCCGGTCATCCCGCCGGATCTGCGCCCGATGGTCCAGCTGGACGGCGGCCGCTTCGCGACCTCCGACCTCAACGACCTGTACCGTCGCGTCATCAACCGCAACAACCGTCTGAAGCGACTCATCGAGCTGGGCGCCCCGGAGATCATGCTCAACAACGAGAAGCGCATGCTCCAGGAGGCCGTCGACTCCCTGTTCGACAACGGCCGCCGCGGCCGTCCGGTCACCGGCGCCTCGAACCGCCCGCTCAAGTCCCTGTCCGACATGCTCAAGGGCAAGCAGGGCCGCTTCCGTCAGAACCTGCTCGGTAAGCGAGTCGACTACTCCGGCCGTTCCGTGATCGTCGTCGGCCCGTCCCTGAGGATGCACCAGTGCGGTCTGCCGAAGCCGATGGCGCTCGAGCTGTTCAAGCCGTTCGTCATCAAGCGCCTCGTGGACATGAACTACGCGCAGAACATGAAGAGCGCCAAGCGTCTGGTCGACCGCGGCGACTCCGAGGTGTGGGGCGTGCTCGAGGAGGTCATCTCCGAGCACCCGGTGCTGCTCAACCGTGCGCCTACGCTGCACCGTCTGGGCATCCAGGCGTTCGAGCCGATCCTCGTCGAGGGCAAGGCCATCCACCTGCCGCCGCTCGCCTGCGCCGCGTTCAACGCCGACTTCGACGGCGACCAGATGGCAGTCCACCTGCCGCTGTCCGCCGAGGCCCAGGCCGAGGCCCGCTCGCTGATGATGGCCTCCGACAACATCTTGAAGCCGGCCGACGGCCACACCGTGACCATGCCGAGCCAGGATATGATCCTCGGTCTGTACTACCTGTCCACCGTGGTGGAGGGCGCCAAGGGCCAGGGCCGCGTGTTCTCCTCGCTCGCCGAGGCCGAGATGGCCCTCGACCTGCACGAGATCGACATGCAGGCCAAGGTGCTCATCCGCGTGCCGAGCAACTTCGTGCTGCCCGCGGACTGGGAGCCGGGCGAGCTCAAGGTCGCCGATCCGGCCGCGCAGAACGGCGAGGAGGTCGTCAGGGAGGAGCGCTTCCACGACGGCACCGCGCTGTTCGCCACCTCCTACGGCCGCGTGCTGTTCAACGAGACCCTGCCGATCGACTACCCGTTCGTCAACGAGCAGGTCGGCAAGAAGCGTCTGGCCAAGATCGTCGACGACATCGCGACCCGCTACTCCACCGCGCAGGTGGCCGCCTCGCTGGACGCCCTGAAGGATCTCGGCTTCACCCGAGCCCCGTGGTCCGGCGTGTCCTTCGCGTTCTCCGACGTCATCGAGCCGGCCGAGCGCACCAAGCTCGTCGCCAGCTACGAGGACGAGGCCGCCACGGTCAACGAGAACTACGAGATGGGTCTTCTGACCGAGGAGGAGCGCCGCCAGGAGCTCATCGACCTGTGGACCAAGTGCACCGCCGAGGTCTCCAAGGCCGTCGAGCACGACTTCGATCCGTCGAACAACCTCGCCATCATCGTCCAGTCCGGTGCACGAGGAAACATGATGCAGATCAACCAGATCGCAGGCATGCGTGGCCTCGTGGCGAACCCGAAGGGCGAGATCATCCCCCGTCCTGTCAAGTCCAACTACCGCGACGGCCTGTCCGTGCTGGAGTACTTCATCTCCCAGCACGGCGCGCGTAAGGGTCTGGCCGATACCGCACTGCGTACCGCCGAGTCGGGTTACCTGACCCGTCGTCTGGTCGACGTGGCGCAGGACGTCATCGTTCGCGAGGAGGACTGCGGCACCAAGCAGGGCATCCAGATCCGCGTGGCCGACCGTGACGCCGACGGCAATCTCGTGCTCGTCAAGAACGCCGACGGTGGCCCGTACTCCCGTCTGCTTGCGGCCGACGTCGTCGACCCGGCCGACGGCACGACCGTGCTGTACAAGCGCGACGATGCCCTGTCGATGGACGTCCTCAACGATCTGGTCGCCCACGGCGTCGAGTTCGTCAAGTGCCGTTCCGTGCTCTCCTGCGAGTCGAGCCGCGGCGTGTGCGCCAAGTGCTACGGCTGGTCGATGGCCACCAACAAGCTGGTCGACGTCGGCGAGGCCGTCGGTATCGTCGCCGCCCAGTCCATCGGCGAGCCGGGTACGCAGCTGACCCTGCGTTCCTTCCACTCCGGTGGCGTCGCCTCCGCGTCCGATATCACCCAGGGTCTTCCCCGTGTCACCGAGCTTTTCGAAGCCCGTACGCCTAAGGGTGAGTCCCCGATCGCCGAGTTCGCCGGTACCATCAAGGTCACCGAGAACGACCGCGGCCGTCAGGTCATCCTCAACCCGGACTCCGACTCCGGCGCCCCGACCGAGGACGGCGTGATCAAGCCGATCACGTACAACGTCTCCCGCCGCGTGCCGCTGCTGGTCAAGGACGGCGAGCACGTCGAGACCGGCCGCCAGCTGGTCGAGGGTTCCGTGGATCCGAAGAAGATCCTGCGCATCCTCAACAAGCGCGCCGCGCAGATGAACATCGTCGAGGAGGTGCACAACGTGTACCGCTCCCAGGGCGTCGACATCCACGACAAGCACATCGAGGTCATCGTGCACCAGATGAGCCGTCGCGTCACCGTGATCGACTCCGGCGACACCGACCTGCTGCCGGGCGAGCTGGTGGACCAGCGCCGCTTCCGCGACGTGAACAAGGCCGCCGTCAAGGCCGGCAAGAAGCCGGCCTCCGGCCGTCCGGAGCTCATGGGCATCACGAAGGCCTCGCTGGCCACCGATTCGTGGCTGTCCGCCGCCTCCTTCCAGGAGACGACCCGCGTGCTCACCGATGCCGCCCTGAACCAGAAGGTCGACGACCTCAAGGGTCTCAAGGAGAACGTCATCATCGGTAAGCTCATCCCCGCCGGCACCGGTCTGGCCCGCTACCGCAACGCGGTCGTCGAGCCGGACAAGGCCATCCGCGACACCATCTACCCGAACTTCGGTCTGGGCGGCGACGCGGACAACGAGGGCATGGACTTCAACGACGGCGACATGGGCGATGTGGACTTCTCCAACATCGACTTCGGCGATCTCAAGCTCGGCGAGGACTTCAACCCCGACGACTTCCTCGACGACCAGGGCGGCACCGCCGACTTCGGCGGCGACGAGGGCGACGATGCGCATCACATCGATCACAGTGACCTGCTCGCCGGCCTGGACACCGACGACGCCGGCGATGCCGGTGCCGCGGGTGCCGATTCCGCGGATACCGATTCGGACACGACCGCCGATGACGCCGATGATTCGGCTGCATCCGATGACGCCGACGCCGATGATCAGAACGCCTGAGCGCAGCTGATCCGCGACTGATCCGCGCCTAATCACAAGGGCCGCGGTTTCTTCCCCATCAGGGGAGGAACCGCGGCCCTTGCCGTTGTTCGTATTGCCATCTACTGCAGATTGAACAGCTGATCTCCGAATCGGATGACCGCAGGCGCCTCGATGGAGACCGGCGAGCCGGGCGTGACCTTGACGTCATGCCCGTCGACGACCAGATACGTGCCGTTGAGCGAGTCGCAGTCGTCAAGCCACAGCCGCCCCTCGGCGTCCATCGTGATCGTCGCGTGATTGCGCGAGATCGTGCGCGTCGGATCGTCGAGCTGGACGACCTTGGCACCGTCCGGCACCGGATTGGACGGTCTGCGCCCCAGAAGCATGCTGGCGTCCACGAGGATCTCCTGATGCGTGGTCCCGTTGATCATGCGATACGTGCGGACCGCGGGGGTACCGGGGGTACCGGAGGAGGCGGAATCGCCAAAGTCGTCGGGCATGACCTGACCGGCATCCGAAGGGCCCGAAGGCATCGCATTCGCGTCCGCACCCGCATCCGAGGAGTCGGACGGCTCCTGATGGCGCGGCAGCGTGCTGCGCGCATCACCCGTGGGAGCGCCGGCGGTCGCGGAGGACCCGGGGAACCCGGAAAGGACGGACTGCTGGCCGTTGCGGCCGACCGCCGACCGTACCGTCATCGGCACGGTCGACTGCGGGATCGCGGCGCTGGTAGCGGGGTAGGCGTCCTCGATTGCCGCAAGATCGCTGATATCGGACATGCCGCCGATACCGTCGATGGGGGCGATGCCGAGCAGGCCGTCGCCGTCGAGGGCTTCGGCGTCGATCGGATGATCGGCGATGGACTCGATATCGTCGGCCAATGCGTGACCGTCATGCGCGTCATCCTCATACCAGCCGGGTTCGGGCGGGGGAGGGAACGGAATCGTTCGGGCCATCGGATGCTCCTTTCAGAAGCGACGTCCGCGTGCGGCGAGCGCCGCGTCGACCGCCGGGTCGTGCAGCTGGGCGAGCCAGTCGACGAGCGCGGGGTACAGGTTGGGGTTGCGCGCCAGATCGGCGTACAGCTCGGGGGCGTTGCGGGCGATCTCCGCCATCTGCATCTGATCGGTGGTGGTCGCGGCCTGCTCCGCGGTGAATCCGTAGGGGTTGCGCGCCGGCTGCACGTAGGCGTCAGCGCCGTACGATGCGGCTCGATCGTATGATGCGGGCTGCACGCTCTGGTTGGGCTGCGCGCTCTGTCCGGAGAGGGCGGACCGGTCGCCCCCCGTTGCCGAACGGATCTGCCGGCCGCCGGCCTGATCAACGCCGACTCCCGCGCCGCCGTCCGGCTCGTTCGCCGCCGGCGTCGTCTGCTGATTCGGCTGATCCGCTCCGGCGGGGGAGCCCGACACCTCGTATCCCAATTGCGCGACGGTCTGGCGCGCGCGGTCGTCGCCGAATTCGGCGAGCCAGCGGATCAGACCCGGGTAGGCACGCGGGTTGACCGCCACGTTCGCGCCGAACTCCGGATTCTCGTAAGCGATTTTCGCGAGGAAGACGGGATCCGCGTCCGGATCCTGCACGGCCGCGACTGCGGCGTCATAATCGACCATCCTTGAACTCAACTCCTTGTGTGGTGTGTGCGGTGCGAAGTCGCATCGGCGCGCTGCCGGATTCCTCACCTTTGGTATCCAAGTGTAGTCAGGCGCACGTCATGCCCGGTTTTCATGAAGACGCATACTGGACGCGACACGCCGCAACACGGTCGTCCGATAGGTTCCAGGTAGATATCGACCGCCCGCCCGAAAGAGGAATAGGCTTGAGGATTATGAACGAGATGATGGGAAACGTGACGGCGTCCGAGGCGTTGGACATGCTGCTTGGCGATGCCACGGCGACCGGCGATGCCATCGCCGGGGACCCCGCCGGAGACGATCGGCCGCGTGCGCTGCTGGCCGCCGCACCGCCGCGGGGCGGCAAGACGGAGTTCGCGTTCGCCGCGCTGCTGGACGCATTGGACCGGCTCGGCGACGAGCGCGCGCTGATGGCCGTCTCCAATCGCATGGTCGCCGATCGGCTGCGCGACGAGGCGATCCGTCACGTCGGCGGCTCCGCGCAGACCCGTCCGGTGACCACGTTGTCGGCGATCGCCTTCCGTGTGATCGCCGACCGGCGTTTCACGCAGGGGCTCGCCGCCCCGAGGCTGCTCAACGGCGCCGAACAGGATGCGCTGCTGCGCGGCGTGCTGGCCGTGCATCTGGCCCACGCCATGGCCGGCGATCCGTGCGACGTGTGCATGCTGCTGCGCGCGTACTTCGCCTCCGATGACTGGGCGCGCGCCGTCGCCTCGCACGCGGAGACGCCCGTGGACTCGTCTGCGGGCTCGTCTGCGGGCTCGCATGGCGATGCCGCATCCACGCCCGAGATGTTCGAACGCGGCATCTCGTCGGCGTTCGTCGACCAGCTGCGCGACATGCTGGCGCGTATGAGCGAGCTCGGCGCCTCGATCGCGCGCGAGGGCGAGCTGCTGTCCGCCGCCCGCGCGGCCGGTGCGCACGGCGAACGACTGGAGCTGCAATGGCGATTGGCCTTCGCGCTGCGCAGCGAGTACGCGGCGGCCATTGAACGGGCGTATCCGGGCGAGTACCGGCTTGACTCGTCGCGTCTGCTCGTCGAGGGTGCGAGCGTCCTGCGGCAATCGGGCGCGGGCGCGGCTACCGGCGGCCCGTCCAGCCTGCCTGGTGTGCTGATCGTCGACGATTTCCAGGACACCACGCTCGCGGGACTGCGATTCCTCGAGGCGCTGGCCGACGCCGGCGTGAGGCTGCTGCTCGTCGGCAACCCGGACGAGGCCGTGCAGACCTTCCGCGGCTCCTACCCCGAATACCTGTTCGCCGAGGCCTGCGAGGGACCGCTCAACGCGGCGCGCATCGGCATCGCACAGGCCGATCATGCGGCCGATCGGGTCACGTATCGCGACATCGTCGTCTCGCGGGTCTCCCTGTCGATCCCCTCGCCTGAGGACGATCCCACGCCGCTGCCGGATCGTCCGGGCAAGACCCCGAAACGCGAGGGCGCGTGGCCGATCGCGATGCTCGACGCCGCGTCGCCACGCCGCAATGACGGATCGTTCGCCTCGGCACTGTACCGTTCGCCGCGCGAGGAGCTCGACGACGTGGTCTGGCGGATCAAACGCGCCCGACTCGACGGCGACGCCCAATGGAACGACATGGCCGTCATCGCGCACGACAACGCCACCGTACGCGTCTTCGGCGAACGCCTGCGCCGCGACGGCGTGCCCGTACGCTACTCGTCCGTCACCCGGCCCCTGAGCGAGGAGCCGTTCGTGCAGGGGCTCTTCGCGCTGATCGAACTCGCGCGTCTGCGCCGCGAGGGCATGGACGGCACGTCGATGACCCTGCGGCAGATCGCCGCGTTCGCCCGATCCCGCGTCGCGACGCTGATGGACGGACCGCTGATCACCATCGGCGCGAAACGGTCGGTGGAGGGACGCCCCGCGCGCATCGAGATCGTCGAATCGGCCATGAGCGCGTTGGAATCGCTCGCCGGAGTCATCGGGGCTGAGCCTGAGCGGCCCGATGATGCGGGGGAGATCGGTGACGATGCCGCCGCCGATGACCCCGGCACTGCGAGTGCCGACTCCGCGAGTGCCGACACTGCGGGAACGCTGTCCGAACTGGTGCAGGCGTGGGGTGAGCTGTGCCATCGGCGCTCGTCCCGGAACGCCGCAGCATCCGCCGGCACAGCATCCGCCGGCACCATATCGGTCGACGAATCGCTCGTCGACGCGACGGCTTGGCCGGATGCAGACGCGCCGTCGTTCGGCGTGAACGCGCTCTACGCGATGCTCGCCCTCGACGACCCGCACGCGCCGGCCGACATGGTTGTCGCCGCCGTCGGACAGGTGCTCGGCACCGACCCGCAGCTCAAGGCGTTCCAACGCCTGTGGACGCTCGTCGGCAAGGTCGCCGAAGGCCTCGGCACATTGGCCAGCAGGGAGCCGCAGTTCGCGCTCGCCCTCGCCTGGGAGGCGACCGGCGTGGCCCGCGTCTGGCAGCGGACCGCATTCGCCAACACGCCCGACGGCCGCGCCGCCAACGACCGGCTCGACGCGGCGATGCGCCTGTTCCAGTACGCCGAGGGCGGGGCGTCCGGCCACGACATCGTCTCGTTCATCGAACGGGTGCGATCCATGCAGATCGAAGCGGACTCCCTCGCCCACGTGGGGCCTATCGAACAGGCCGTGACCCTCACCACGCCCGCCGGCGCGGCCGGACGCCACTGGGCGTACGTGTGGTGTCCGGCGATCCAGCAGGACGTGTGGCCGAACCTCGCCGAACGCAACACGATGTTCGGCGGCGAGGATCTGGGCGACGTCATCCTGCACGGCGGCATCACCTGGGACGATACGGCCCGCGCGGCCGCGGGCGTCGCGGGCGATCCCCGACTGGCGGCCGTGCTCTCCTCCGAGAAGAAGAGCCTGCTGGTCGCGCTCACCCGCGCCGACCGTCTCGTGACGGTCAGCGCCGTCGCGAACGACGACACGCTGCCTTCCGACTTCCTGTACACCTACCTGCCGGAACGCTACTGCCGCGACCGGAACCTCTTCACCCCCGTCGGGCGGGAGACGGTCGGCGCCGCCATCGCCGGCCGATCCCGTCAGGGCACGTTCACCCGCGACGGAAACGGCGTGGCGGTGATCGTCGATCCCGGAGCCGACGGCGGGGTTGATCCCGCGACCGGTGACGGAGCCGACGGTGGGAACGACGCCTACGGCGAGTACGCGGGATTGGACGCCGACCCCCGCGGCGTCGTCGCGGCGGCCCGCGTCGCGCTCGCCGTCAATCCGGCCGATTCGCCCGAAGCCCGCGATGCGGCCGCCGCGCTGGCGCTGCTCGCCGATCATGGCGTCGCCTCCGCCGACCCCGATCACTGGGCGTACCTGCCGCACGCGTTCGACGACGAGTCCCCCCAGCCCGAGCGCGCCCCGATGGTCTCCCTGTCGCCCTCGTCGGTGGACCGGCTGTGGGAGTGCCCGGTGTGCTGGATGCTGGAGAACACGTTCGCCGGACCTCGCCCCTCCGCCATCGCCACCAGCTTCGGCACGCTCATCCACGCCGTCGCCCAACGCGGCAGCGAGGAGGGAGTCGACCTGCCCGGCTTCATGGCCGACGCGTCGCACGAACAGCGGCTTGCGGCGGTCACGGAACGGCTGAAAGCCATCTACGACGAGCTCAGGCCCGACACCTCCCTGATCGAGGATCCCGCCAGCCGGTACGCGGCCATCCGCAAGGACGAAGGGGCCGGCGAGACGCTGGCGAACATCGCCTCCTACTTCGTGGACGGCAACGAGGCCGGATACCTCGGCGCCAACGCGAAGTACTTCGACATCGGGCGGCTCGAACGGGTGTCCTGCGAGGAGGAGTTCGCCGCGCGATTCGATCTGGGCGACATCCTCGCCGCCTACAACGCCACGCCCGGCGTCGAACCGGTGGATCGCCATGGTCTTTCCGAGCTCATGGGCCTTCTGGTGGGCGGCTGGCCCGAGGGCATGCGCGACGACCTCATCGTGCGGCTCACCGGACGCATCGACCGCAAGGAGATCCGCACGCTGCCGGATGGCGGCACTCGCGTCAGGCTCATCGACTACAAGACCGGCCAGCTGCCGGCCGTGAGCCAGATCGTCAACGACCTGCAGCTCGTGTGCTACCAGCTCGGTCTGACCTTCCCCGAACGGCCCGCCGCATCTGGTCAGGACCGATCCGGACAGAGCCAGTCGAAGGGAGGCTCCTTCGGCCCGCGCGGCGCCGAGGCCCTCGCGATCGCACCCGAAATCGGCCAGAGCGCGCTGTTCCACGTCGAACACAAGTCCGCCCCCGCACACAGCCGAGCCCCCGAGGGCCTGCACCAGCCGGCGCTGTTCACGAGCGGCTCGCTCAACGCCCGGGCCTACACGCCGCGATCGTACTTCCCGAACCCTGCGAAGATCCTCGACATGCCCGCCCTCGACCCGTCCGTCAGACCCGAGGGGCTGACAAACGTCGACGACGCGCAGTGGGCCGCCTTCGCGTCGCTCAACGGCACGCAGGCGCTGTGGTCGCTGACCATGATCGCCCGTGTCTTCTACACGGCCGCGGCCAGCCGTTGCGAACATCTCATGGCCCACCCCACGGCCAATCACCTGAAGCACTGCCGTATGGGCGCCGTCTGCCCGGCGTGCGCCGGCCGGATCGACACCGTGATCGAAACGAGGCAAGCATGACATCCATGATTCCCGCAGGCACCGCGACCACCGCATCGCAGGGCGCCAGCCCCGAGCAGGCGGCCGTCATCGACGCGCCCGCGAACGACGACGTGCTCGTCGTCGCCGGCGCCGGATCGGGCAAGACCTACACGATGACCCGCCGCATCATCGCCCTGATCGAACGCGGTGTGCCGCCGGAGCGCATCCTCGGCCTGACGTTCACGCGCAAGGCCGCCGGCGAGCTGCTCACCCGCGTCTCCGCCGCCGTGGCCGACATGCGCGACGAGGCGATGTTCCTCAAGCCGTCGGTGTTCACCTACGACGCGTTCTTCCAGTCCATCGTGCGCCAGTACGGCCTGCTCGTCGGCTTCGACCAGAACACGCAGCCGCTGAGCGACGCCGGAGCGATCCAGATCGCCGTCGACGTCATCGACCGCCACATGGACCTGCTGCGCGGACACGATCTCGGCGCGTTCAACACGCTCGCCGGGCGGTTGCTCGCCCTGTCCGGAGCGATCGGCAGCGCGATGATCGGCGGCGAGGTCACCGACATGACCGAGGCCATCGCCCGGGTGCGCGCGTGGGACGACGCGTTCGCGCGGCGGGTGCGCGAGGCGATCGGCGACGACCCCGTACCCGAACAGGAGCCGAAACCCAAGAGGCCGAAGCGCACCAAGCGCGACACCGACGCCACCTGGACGGCCAAGCTCGACGACTACCAACGCGCCCAGCACGAGGTGTGCGTCTACCACTGCGCGAACCTCGTCGGCGTCGCCGAAACGCGCAACATCCTGCTCGACCTCGTCGAGGCGTACGTCGAGGAGAAGCGCCGACGCAACATGGCGGAGTTCGGCGACTTCACCATCGCCGCATACCAGCTGGTCACCCGCTTCCCGTCCATCGGCGAACGCTACCGTAGACGGTTCAGCCACGTGCTGCTCGACGAATACCAGGACACCTCCACCACGCAGGCGTCCCTCATCGCCACCCTGTTCCACGGCCGAGGCACCGCCGTCAACGCGGTCGGCGACCCGTTCCAGTCGATCTACGCGTGGCGTGGCGCCAGCCCCGGCGCGTTCCGCATGTTCCAGCGGGACTTCGCCATGCCATCCGGGTCGAAGCCGTATGCGCTGAGCGTCACCCGACGCAATCCGCGCATCGTGCTCGACGCCGCCAACGCGCTCACCCTGCCGCTGCGTGAGAAGCCGCGCCGGCCCGGCAGCTCGCTGATGCGTGAGGTCGACGTCACCCCGCTCGGCACGCTCGCGGGAGCCGCCGAAGGCACGATCGGCGTGCTCGGATACGACACGCTCGGCCAGGAGATCGACGGCGTCGTGCGATTCTGCCGCATGAGCGTGCGCCCGATCGCGGAGGCGGTGTCGGCGGGGGACTCCGCCACGCCGGATCCGTGGAACCCCGGCGACCCGCACAGCAGGAGCGTGGCCGTGCTGTTCCGATCCAAGAAGACCATGCCCCTCTACCAGCAGGCGCTTGAGGCCGCCGGGCTGACCACGTTGGTCGTCGGCTATTCGGCCATGCTCGAACGCCCCGAGATCCGCGATATCCTCGCGCTGCTGCACGTGGTCGCCGACCATACCGATGCGGCGTCGCTGATGCGTCTGCTCGCCACCCCGCGATTCGGATTGGATGCGGCGAGGCTGACCGCATTGGCGTCGATCGCCGAGAACCTCAACATGGAGACGCGCTACCGTGCGCTCGTCGCCGCCGGACTCGCCTCCGCCGAGGCGCCGCGCGGCCAGTGGGCGGCGATCGTGCACGATCACCGCAACGAGGTCGCCAACGCCGTGTTCCTGCCGGACGTGATGCTGCGCGGCGATCTGGACGCACTCATCGACGACGACCGGTTCGACGTCGAGTCCCGACGCGTCATCCTCAACGCGGCCGGTGTGCTCCGGCAGGTGCATGATCTGATCGGCCGTCCGCTTGCGGACGTGGTGCGCGAGGCGGTGCGCGCGCTCGATCTGGACATCGACGCCGTGGTTGCGCAGGCGTTCCGTCCCGACGGCGACGCGACCGGCGATGCGACCGGCAAGGCGACCGGCGGCGTGCGCATCGATCCCACGCTCGCCAACGTGCCGATGGACGCGGTCATCGATCTGGTGGACACCTACACCACCGAGATCGCGGCCGGATCGACGCCCACGCTGCGCGGGTTCATGGCCTGGGTCGACGCGCTGAGCAGCGTCGATGACTACACGTCGATGCTGAACGCCGACCGGAGGGCCGACGTGGAGCTCATGACCATCCACCAGTCCAAGGGACTCGAATGGGATGCGGTCGCCGTCGTCGGTCTGGAGAGCGGCGTCTTCCCCAGCGACGAGGGCGACGGCCTCAAGATCGAGACGGACGAGGAGCACGCGGGAGGCATCGAGGACGGGCGGTGGCATGCGCCCGAATACCGTGAGACCGCCCGCACATGGCTCGACGATCCGACCGCCGTGCCCGTGCCGATCCGCGCCGACGCTGGCATTCTGCCCCGGTTCCCGCACGACGCGCCGGTCGACGCGGATCCGATCGCGACGATGGACGACTCGGGATTCGACGACGTCGAGACCATCGACGACGAGGTGTACGGCACGCTGCGCGGCATCGGCGACGGCATCGACGACGTCGACCCCGACTCCTGGCATCTGACGCAGGCGGAGGAGTACGGCCGCCGGCTGCACGCCGACGAACGCCGGCTCATGTACGTCGCGCTGACCCGCACGAAGGGGGAGATGCTGCTCACCTACGCGAAGTCCAAGGATCTCGGCCGCGGCGTGGAGGGCGAGACCAAGGGGGCTAGGGCATCGAACTTCTGGACCGAGGTGCATGACGCGTTCCACGCGCGCCCCGATGCGGTCTCGCAACCCGCCAACCTGCCCGACGGCGTCGAACCGACGACCAGCGCGCCGCAGGGATTCTTCATCGGCGAGCGCGCCGCGGCGTACGAGGACGCGGTCGTCGGCGAGGCGCTGCTCGAACCGGTCGAGGAGGTCGACGGCGGCGAGACGCTGCCGTGGCCGGCCTCGCTGAGCGAGACGATCGAATCACGGCTCGTCGCCGCCGCGGACGCGGTGCGCGCGGTCCGATCGGGTCAGGCGGGAGCGTCCGGACCGCTGCTCACCCGTGCGCGCATGCTGGTCGCCGACGAGGACCTCATGTCCTCGCAGGCCGAGGGCGACCGGCTCGACGAGGAGATCAGGGTACGGGCGCAGCGCATCCTCGAGGGGTCCCGGCAGTCGGTCACCGGTCTGCAGGCGCGCGCCGGACGCATGAGCGAGCGCGAGGAGCGCCGCTACTGGCGCGGCGTCGTCCGCCCGATCCCGACCGTCGCCTCGCCGGCGGCATCGGCCGGCACCCGGTTCCACGCGTGGGCGGAGCGTTTCGTCGACGCCGCGATCCCCGGCGTGTTCGACGACGCTGCGGCAGGCATCGGAGGCGAGACGCGCGTCGCGATGCTCGCCGATCTGGAGGCGCGCGAACGTGACCGCGACCGTGTGAATGCGGATGCGGTGGAACGCGAGCTGATCGCATGGGAGCGTCGCCTCGCCTCCTCGCCGTGGGCGGCGCGCACCCCGGTGTGGGCCGAGCGTCCGATCGCAGGGCCCCTGCCGCAGTTCGACGGCATCATCGCCAACGGCAAGCTCGACGCGGTGTTCGCGGGCGGACTCGACCCGGACGATGCGGCCAAACGGTTCACCATCGTCGACTGGAAGACCGGACGGCGGCCGCACACGGCCAGACAGGTCGCCGAGAAGCTCGTCCAGCTGGACCTGTACCGGCTGCTGCTCGCCGCGGTCGCCGGCGTGCCGCTGGACAGTATCGACGCCGCTCTCTACTATGTCAGTGAGCCTGACGAATCGTACCGACTGGTGCGCGCCGAGGCGAAAACAGAACAGGATATCATTGCCGAGTTGAGCTCCGGAGTTCCCGAGCAATCCGACGACGACTAGACCCATCCGCCTTACGCCTCCCCGGGCAACGACACCCTGCGGGATGCGGGGCGGACAGCGGGTCCCACGGCTGGAACGCGCCGTGAACGCCGCGCCGGGGGAGACCGCGACCCTCGTGCGTGCACGTGTGGGCGGGCGCACGTGCCGAACGACCAACCAAAGGAGTGCAAGGCATATGGCTGCGACCGGCGCAACCGCCAACACAACCGCAACCGCAACCGTCACCTACCGGCCGATCCGCCGAAGCGACATCGACGCCATCGTCGAACAGTTCTACCGCACCTGGGGCGTCGACGAACCCGGGGATCCGGCCATCTCGCGCATGACCTCGAGTCATTTCACGCTCCACTACCTTGAACCGGCCACACGCGGCGACATCGCCGAAGGCCCCGACGGCACGTTCATGGGCGTCACGCTGACCCGCGTGGCCGGCCGTCCCACGCTGTTCGACGACACGGCGGACGAACTGGCGCGCATCGACGCCGAACTCGACGCCACGCCCGAAGGTGCCGCGGCGCTCGCACGCACCAACGCATGGCATGCGCTCGAAACCCGCATGGAGGACGACATCGCCATCAACAGCCGATGCCAGGGCGAACTCGAACTGTTCCTCGTCGCGCCCGCCGCACGAGGCCACGGCGTCGGCGGCACCCTGTGGCGCAGGATGCTCGACCATTTCGCGGCCGAAGGCGTCGAACGCTACTACCTGCACACCGACTCCACGTGCGACGTCGGCTTCTACGACCACAAGGGATTGCGGCGCGTCGCCGAACGGTACGCGAAGGATCACGCCGACGAACCCGCCGGCAACGGCGAGGACGTCTTCATCTACGAAGGCGGGATCGAGGCGTGAGCGCGAGTGCAACCACGGTGAACGCATCCCCCTACGCACGCCTGTTCCGCATCCCCGGCGCGAAGGCGTTCTGCGTCTCCGGGGCCGTGGCGCGACTGCCGATCTCCATGATGAGTCTCGGCATCGTGCTCGCCCTGAACCACCTGTACGACAACTGGACGGTCGCCGGCACGATGAGCGCCGTCTACGTGTTCGCCCTGTCCTGCGTGACCCCGTTCTACGCGCGCGCCTTCGACCGGTTCGGCCAGCGCCGCGTCGGCCGCATCGCCCTCGCCGTGCAGGTCGTCTCGATGCTCGCCTTCGCGTTCGCGGCCCTCGTGCGCGTGCCGATCCCGCTGTTGTTCGCGCTCGCGATCGTGATGGGACTGACCCAGTTCTCGTTCGGCGCGCTCGTGCGCACCCGTTGGGCGTACGCGCTGCGCGGCGTCGAGGACGGCGAGGCGCTGCTCAACACCGCGTACGCGATGGAGGCGGCGATCGACGAGGTCGTGTTCATTCTGGGTCCGATCCTCGCCGCGTGGCTCGCGACCTCGGTGCATCCGGTCAGCCAGCTGTTCGTGCCGACGCTCGCCTGCGGCATCGGCGGCGCCGTGTTCTTCTCGCTCAAGTCGACGCAGCCGCCGGCCATGGTCGAGACCGTCGACGTGTCCGGGGTCGGGGCGGGGGCTGCCGCGGATCGCCCCACCTCCGGCAAGGCCGATTCCCTGAGCCTCGACCCGCTGCGCCGTCAGGGCGCCAGACCGAGGAGCGTGCTGCTCTACGGCGGCGTGCTGCCCCTGCTGATCGTGTTCGTGGTGTTCAACATGAGCTTCACCGCGTTCGACGTGTCGATCGCCGCGTCGATCAAATCGATGGGACTGGAGGGCTTCCTCGGCCTGCAGCTGGCCATGTTCGCGCTCGGTTCGTGCATCGGCGCGATCGTCTTCGGCTCGCGCCAGCTCAAGGGCTCGCACTGGGGGCACATGGTCATGTTCCTGTGCCTGCTCGCCGTCGGCTATGTGGGATTCCGTCTCGCGATGGACAACCTGCTGCTGCTCGGCGCCGTCGAGATCCTCACTGGTCTGTTCGTCTCGCCGCTGTTCACCACCGGCAACCTCATCGTCAAGGATCTCGTGCCGGCCGAAAGCCTGACCGAGGGCCTGAGCTGGGTGACGACCGCCGGCACGGTCGGCACGTCGATCGGCTCGTCCGTGGCGGGCATCACGCTCGACGCGGCGGGCCCGCACGTCGGCATGCTCCTGCCCGCCACGTTCACCGCCTGCGCCGTGCCGCTCGCCCTGCTGGGCTGGGCCCTCGCCAAACGGCGGTGAGCATCACCCCTCGAACGGATACACCAGCCCCCATGCCCCGCGGATGCGATCCATCAGCTCCATGATGCGCATCGTATCCGCGTGGGGCATCTGGGCGCATTCGCCCAGGCCATCGAGGATCGCGTTCGCCGCGGCGGCGACCTCGTACTCGTAGCCGGTCAGCTGCGCCGGCACGTCGATGTGGCGCTTCACCTCGTGGTCGAGGCCGTACACGTCGATGCCGGTCGGATTGTTGATGTTGTCGACGATCGCATACCCCTTGTCGCCCTCGATCACGCCGGCGCGGTCCGAGGCGACCGCACGCGAGCTGGTCGCCACGGCCATCATCCCGTCGTCGTAGACGATCGTCGTCGCGTTCGACTGGTCCACGCCCGACTCGTACGGGACCATCACCGTGTTCAGCGAGGCGATCTCACGCCCGTGGTCGGCGCCGACGGCCATGTCGATGAAGTTCAGCGCGTACACGCCCACGTCGAGCAACGCGCCGCCGGCCAGCGCCGGATTCGTGATGCGATCGCGCCCGTGGTTCTCGTAGCTCAGGTCGGCGCGCACCATGCGGATGTCACCCAGTTCGCCCGAGGTGACGAGCTCGTTGATGATCGCGCGGCTCGGCTGATAGCGGGTCCAGATCGCCTCCGTGGCGAGCAGACCGGTCTGACGGGCCACGTCGAGCAGCTCACGGGCCTGCGCCGCGTTCGCGGTGAACGACTTCTCCACCAGCACGTTCCTGCCGGCCTTGAGGCACAGGATCGCCTGCTCGGCGTGGAAGACGTGCGGAGTCGCGATATACACCAGATCGACCATCGGATCGGCCGCCAGCTCCTCGTACGATCCGTACGCCCTGTCGAAGCCGTACCTGCCGCGGAACTCCTCGGCGCGGCTCCAGTCGCGGGCCGCCACCGCATACGGGTGGATCCACCCGGCGTAACGCTCGTCCGCGGCCATTTTCACCAGCGTCGTCGCCATCGTGTTCGCGATCGAACCGGCGCCCAGAATGGCGACGTTCACCTTCTCGCCGTTCGCCTCGACCTCGGCTCGTCTGCCGTTCAGCCTGCCGTTCGGACTGCCCATCGTTCCTCCTTGAATCGTGTCGAATCGTGCGTCCACCCGTGCGGGACGGGCCCGACGGGCAAGCCCAATCCTACCCGTCATCGCGTCTCGCGGGCGGGACCACCCCGCCGCCCCACGGCCATCCTGTCGGGCCGTGCCGATACAACGGGCGTATGACCAGTGGTGAAGCACAGCAGCCCGTGATGTCACGACGCGCCCGCGAGGCGCAGCCCTTCCGCGCCATGGTGTTCGGCGCGAAGGCCGACGAGATGATCGCCAACGGCGTGAACGTCATCAAACTCTCCCTCGGCGAACCCGACTTCGGCGCGCCCCCGGCGGTGCGCGACGCGATGCGCGAACAGTACGACGGCCGCGCACTGCCCTACACCGCCGCCATGGGCCTGCCCGAACTGCGTCAGGCGATCGCCGACTTCTACCGCGAACGCCACGACCTCGACATCGACCCCAGACGCATCGTCATCACCTCCGGAGGATCGGCCGCTCTCCTGCTCGCCACTGCCCTGACCGTCGACCCGGGCGACGAGGTCATCATCGCCGACCCGTCCTACCCGTGCAACCGCGAACTCGTCAACAGCTTCGAAGGCAGGGTCGTCGACGTGCCCACCTCGGCCGCCACCCGATTCCATTTGAACCGCGAACTGGTCGCCGCGCACTGGACCGAACGCACAAAGGCCGTGATGATCACCTCGCCGTCCAACCCGACCGGCACCACCATCGACTTCCGCGTGCTTTCCGAAGTCGCTGCCTTCGCGCGCGAACACGGCGCATGGCGCATCGTCGACGAGACCTACCTCGATCTGGCCGACCGCGAACCGGACGGCACCGAGGTCAAATCCGTCCTCGCCTGCGACGACGGCGCAATCGTGTGCAACAGCTTCTCCAAGTTCTTCGGCATGACCGGCTGGAGACTCGGCTGGGCCATCGTCCCCGACGACCCCGCCGTGCTCACCGCGGTCGACGACCTCGCCACCAACTACTATCTGTGCGCGCACACGCCCACCCAGCACGCCGCGCTCGCCTGCTTCACGCCCGACAGCCTCGCCGAATGCGAGCGTCGCCGTCAGGAGCTGCTCGCGCGCCGACGCATCGTCGTCGACGGCCTGAAACGCATCGGCCTGCCCGTCGAAGTGGAGCCGAACGGCGCGTTCTACGCCTACTTCAACATCTCCTCGACCGGGCTGGACGCATGGGCGTTCTGCGAGCGCGCGCTCGACGAGGCGCACGTCGCGCTGACCCCGGGCCGAGACTTCGGCGCCGCCACCGCGGACACGCACGTGCGTCTGAGCTACGCCGCATCGCGCGAGGCGCTCGCCGAGGGGCTTGACCGTCTCGGCCGATGGCTGCCCACCCTGCGGTAAGATTTGATACCTGATCAGAGAAAAGATCAGAGAAAAAGAAGAAGGAATCCAACCCACATGGTCAATCTGCGCGCGCATACCACGCGACTCGGCGTGCTCGACATCGGTTCGAACACCATCCACATGCTCATCGTCGACGCGGCGCCCGGCGCCCGCCCCGAGCCGGAGGCCAGCACGAAGCGCACCGTGCGTCTGATGAAGTACCTCAAGGAGGACGGCTCCATCAAGAAGGCCGGCATCGACGCGATCCTCGAGGCCGTCGACGAGAGCATGAAGCTCGCCGAGGAGTATGACATCACGCAGCTGCTCGCGATGGCCACCAGCGCCCTGCGCGAGGCGCCGAACGGCAACAAGGTGCTGCGCAAGATCGAGGAGCGCATCGGCCAGGGCGTCACGGTCCTGTCCGGTACCGACGAGGCGAGGCTCACGTTCCTCGCCGCCCGCCGCTGGTACGGCTGGGACGCCGGCCGTCTGCTCATGCTCGACATCGGCGGCGGCTCGCTCGAGGTCGCGATGGGCTCCGACGAGGAGCCGACCGTCGCGCTGTCCGTGCCGGCCGGCGCGGGCCGTGTGACCACCAAGTACCTGCCCGAGGGCACCGCCACGCCCGAGCAGCTCGAGGACGTGCGCCGGCACGTGCGCAAGATCCTCGAGCCGATGGTCGAGGCATTCCCCAAGTCGAAGCATCCGAACCATGCGGTCGGCACGTCGAAGACGTTCCGTTCGCTCGCCCGGCTCGCCGGAGCCGTGCTTCGCCAGCCGGGACGCGAGGACACGCTCATCATGACGCGCGAGCAGCTCGAGGATTGGATTCCGCGTCTCGCCGCGATCGCCCCGGAGCAGCGCGTGGCGCTGCCGGGCATCACCCCGGAGCGTACGATGCAGATCGTCGGCGGCGGCGTCGTGGCCGACGAGATCATGAAGGCGCTGAACATCCAGGAGATCGAGATCTGCCCGTGGGCCCTGCGCGAGGGTGCGATCCTGCGCTGGCTCGACCAGTTCGGCCGCACCCGCCTCGGCTTCTAGGATGCATGAGTATGAGCATGTCATTCAAGCGGACGGTCACCCTGCATGACGGCACGCTGATGCCGCGACTCGGCATGGGCACATGGCATCTGGCCGAGGGGCGGCGGTCCGAACAGCAGGAGATCGCCGCGCTTCGGGCCGGACTCGACGCTGGAATCACCCTGATCGACACGGCGGAGATGTACGCCGATGGGGGAGCGGAGCGTCTCGCCGGCCGTGCGATCGCCGGATACGACCGCTCCAGGCTGTTCCTCGTCTCCAAGGTCTACCCGCACAACGCGGGACGCGGCCGGCTGCGGCGCAGTCTGGAGGCGTCGCTCGCGCGCCTCGGCACCGACTATCTCGACATGTACCTGCTGCACTGGCGCGGTTCGATACCGCTGTCCGAGACCGTGGCGTGCATGCAGGAGGCTAGGGCGGACGGGCTGATCCGCAACTGGGGCGTCTCGAACTTCGACGTCGACGACATGCGCGAGCTGTTCGCCGTGCCGGGCGGCGATGCCTGCGCGGTCAATCAGGACCTCTACCATCTCGGCTCGCGCGGCGTCGAATTCTCGTTGCTTGACTGGATGGACGCGCATGGCGTGCCGCTTATGGCCTACTGTCCGCTGGCGCAGGCGGGTGCGTTGCGCGACGGGCTGCTCTCCTCGCCGGTCGTGCGCCGCATCGCCGACGCGCATGGCGTCGAACCGATGCAGATCCTGCTCGCGTTCGTGCTGCGCCGTGACGACGTCATCGCGATTCCCTGCTCGGGTGACGCACGTCACGTGCTCGCGAACCTGCGCGTGCGTGACATCGAACTGGCGGCAGACGAGCTCGCGGCGCTGGACGACGCCTTCCCCGCGCCGAGCGACAAGGAGCCCCTCGACATGCAGTGACGGCGTGGCGTCGGAACCGAGGTCGCGGGTTCCGGTCTTCCGGGCCGTCAGGCGGATCTCCGGGATGTTGGGCAGCACTCCCCGGATGATGTCGTGGAGCGGGTGGAAAGGATGTTGCGCTAATCCTGTTGCGCGTAATTCGGGATGACCATCATTTCGGGCTGGATATAGCAGCTGATGAGGATTCCGGTGATCTGATCCATGTCCTCCTCTTTGAGGCGGCCGATGTGTACGGGATTGCGTTCCTCGAGGTCAAGGGCGCAGATCTGCTCGACTTGCGCGTAACCGTCAATCCATCCGTCCTCATCCTCTCTCCGAACGGCAGTGATGGGCAGGTGAAGTTCGAAGTCGCCGCGTCCATGCGAGATCGCGATGACGACGGTGAGGCTGCAATTGCGGTTGAAATCGTCGTTACTTACCACGACCACGGGACGACGCTTCTTTTGCTCATGGCCCTTTGACGGGTCGAGATCGACCAGAAGAACGTCTCCGTATCTCCAGGCGGTCATAGGGCTTCCTCGCCTACTGCCGGCCCCGCGAGTTCCTCCGTGGCCTTGTATTCCTCGGTGCGGTTGCGGAATACGTCGGCAAGGCGCGGAACCCGAATGATTCTTACGTCCGTGCGAATCGGGCGAAGCACGATGGCTCCGTCCTTGATGGTCGCTTCAACGCGGGACCCGTCGGTCATCCCCACTTGTTCGCGCATGTCCTTGGGCAGGCGCACGCCTTGGGCGTTGCCCCACTTACTGAGGGTCAGTGTGGTCATTGCGCATCGCCTCTCAACATGACTTTCAACATAAACGATATGTATATCATAGTATATACATTGTAGCTGATCGGATTCTTCCGTTCTGTCTGCGGGTTGTGTCATTTGAATCGTTCCGGCGTTCAAACCGGACAGCTGTCATGGATGTACGAATTCCATGATGTGCCTTTTCATCAGCGTTCCAATCAACACCAGTGAGAGGATCGTGATTTGGGCCATGGTCAGTGCCGGAACGGGGCTGGGGACGGAGTCTCCTCTGAACCAGTCTTCAATGAACCGGATTGTCGCGCAGCAATAGACAAGCATCACCATCAAGCGTTCCGGCGCCATCCGCGTGGAGAGGGCGTGGGTTGTGAGAAACAACAAGAACATGCTCGCGGAGTCGATGATTTGCCGATTCGATCTCATCCTTGACCTGTTGGTACGACTTGACGGCTGAGTCGACCGCCGCTTTGCAGACGACGGTCTCGTTGTCCGTGCTGTCGGTGCTGGATTCGGTGTTGCTGGAGGAGCTGCTCGCCTTGTTGTTGCCCGATGTCTGCTCGGTTTCCGCCGAGTGATCGGCGAGCGTGGGCGAAGCCGATTGAGAATGCGTGCCGCAGGCTGATAGCGACGTGACCGCCGCGAGCAATGCGATGACTGCCGTGATCTTCTTGATGTGAGCGTTGACCATGAGGTCCTCCTTGCTGTGGAGCTGTTTGCCTTACACCTATAACAAACTGGATATCTCCATGTTTTTTTTGAGACACGCCTCGATTTTCAACGTTTTCGAGTCTTGGGGAAACGACTGTTGCGGTGCTCTCGGGCAGTTCTTCGATGAGGATCTGGAACTGCTGGCAGGTGGGGGGTTCTTGTGTTGTGGGTTCGCTCGGGTATGCTCGTGGCTTGTCGTAGGTGGTTCTGCCGGTGAGGGGAGACGGTCGTGGTGGACATGAGTGCTGACGAGGCGACGCTGTTCGCCCGTATGGACGAGGGACAGTACTTCGACCGCAAGAGCGCGCGCATCAAGCCGGAGGACGTGTCCCGCCACCTCATCGCGTTTGCGAACGCTTCGGGAGGCCAGCTGGTCATCGGCATCGAGGACGACGGGAGGATCACCGGGTTCAAACGATACAACGCCAGACCGGTCGAGTCGTTCGAACAGATCCCGATCACGCAGTGCGCCCCCACGCCGCAGGTGAGCGCGCGGCGCGTCCCCTGCGTGAACACGGCCGGCGAGAGTGACGTGATCCTCGTGCTGGACGTGGCCCCGTCATCGAACCACGTGGTGACGAAACGGTCGAATGGCGACGTGTACCTGCGCGAGGCGGACCGCAGCGTCCTGCTGGATCGCGAGCAGGTGCGCGCCCTGGAGTACGACAAGGGGCAGCGCTGGTTCGAGGACGAGCCGGAGCCCCGGTCGGGCATGGGTGACGTCGACCACGGGGTGCTGGACCGGTACAAGCGGGCCATCGGTGCGGCCGACATCCCAGGTGAACGGGTGCTGCGCAGCCGCGGCTTCCTTGTGGACGGGCGCCTGACGAACGCTGGCGTGCTCCTGTTCGCGCAGTATCCGGCGGCGTTCCTGCCGTCGGCGCGCGTGCGCGTCATCAGGGTCGACGGGACCGAGCTGCATACCGGTCGCGGGCTGAACATCGTCAAGGATAGGGAATTCGACGGGCCGCTGCCCGACGTGGTGGCGCAGGCCAGCCAGTTGATCGGGTCGCTGCTGCGCGAGTTCCAGGTTCTCGGTGATGACGGCCGGTTCCGCACAGTGCCCGAGTACCCGCGGTTCGCGTGGTTCGAGGGACTGGTGAACGCGGTCGCGCACCGAGACTATTCGATCCGCGGCGAGTACACGCGGGTGATGATCTTCGACGACCGGCTGGAGGTCACCAGCCCGGGCGCGCTGCCGAACCGGGTCACGTTGGAGAACATGCGCACCACCCGGTACGCGCGCAACCCGAAGATCTGCCATGTGCTCACCGCGTTCGAGCTGGTGCGCGAGCTCAACGAGGGCGTGCACCGCATGTACGAGGAGATGGAGGAGCTCGGCCTGCCCGATCCCGAGTACAGCGAGCCGAACGATTTCAGTGTCCGGCTCGTGCTGCGCAATAACATCAGGCGGCGCGTCCCCTACCTGAACGGGCAGCAAGACGGGCCCGTCACCGTCGTCAACCGGACGGAGATCCCCGCCGAGGGTCTGACCTTGACCGAACGCACGGCCCTCGCCCTCGCCATCGACAACGGGAAGGTGACGACCGGGGCATTGGCCGAAGCCGCCGGAGTAAGCGCCAGGACCGCATCGAAAACCCTGAAGGAACTGGCCGGCAAGGGGATCCTGCAATGGCATGGTTCTGGGACTCGTGACCCCAAGCAGTACTACACGTATTCGGGGCAGCAGGTTCGGAGTATTTCGGAGTAGCTTCGGAGTATTTCGGAGTAGCTTCGGAGTAGCCTTCGGCAGGATGTCGCTGGATCACGGCATTTTGCCGATGGGAGACGAACGGGAAGTGTCAGTTCAGTCGGTTTTGGGTGATGATCTCACAGCTCTTCGTAATGTGGTTTGATTCGCGGGAAGTTGACGCCCCGCCACACCCCCGAACGACGGCGCCGAATAAGCAAAACCCCTTGGAACTCAATGGCTCCAAGGGGTTTGTGGTGCCCCGGATCAGATTCGAACTGACGACACCCGCTTTAGGAGAGCGGTGCTCTATCCCCTGAGCTACCGAGGCGACAGCGGTCCATTGTACACGGAGGGTGGTCAACACGCATCCCGCGTGGCAGAACGGGTGTCTGCGTGCGTCGGTTACGTCCGCGTGCGTCGGTCGCCGGTATTGCCCGTGCGCGTCGGTTCGCGCCACATTGCCCGGCTTGGGGGCGAACTTGTGAAATCGTCCTTCGAACATGTCTCCTCGCATCGCGATCACAGTAATGTGGCCGAAGATATAAGGAGGTGCGGTGGCAGGTCGATCGGCGGGAGGAAACAGGCGTGGTGCGTCGTGTTCGACGAGTGCGTCGCGTTCGGCGAGTGGATCCCGTTCGACGGGTTCACCTCGCTCGTCCCGTCCGTCCCGTTCTGGCCGTTCATCCGGTGCATCCCGGTCGTCGTCGAGATTCGACTCCGGCCGGGACGAACTGATCAGACGCGCCGAGGCCGACGCCAGGGAGCGTGCCCGCGCAGAGCGTGCGAACGGTGCGCGCTCGTCGGAATCGCGCTCCGGCGGGAAGCCGGGGAATCGCGCCGGCAAACTTCGCGCATCCGGAGCCCCGCGCGGTGTGGCAGCCTCGCGCGCAACCCGCACGGCGCGCAGGATCACGGTAAGGAAGCGCAGTATGAACGGACATGGGGATTACGGCGGAAACACGCGCAGGCATCGGGTGCTGGGTGCATGTTCGACGTTGCTTGCGATGTTCGCGCTCGTCGGCGTGGCCGCCCGTGCGCTGCCCTCCGATCTGCAGACGACGCCCTACGTGCCGATCATCGTGTCGGCCGCGCCGTGGTTCATTCTGCTCGCGGCCCTGTCGCTGGTGCTGGCGTTCGTCTCGAAACGCGTCGTGACCGCCGTGGTCGCACTCGCCCTGCTCGCGGTGAACGTGTACTGGCAGTACCCGTTCCTCCACCCGTCGGCGCAGCTTCCGGGCCGGGCCCTTTCCGCCACCGCGCAGGCCAATCCGATCCTCGACGACTCCTACGCGCGCGTGATGACGTTCAACGTATATAAAGGTCGCGCCGACGCGCAGGCGATCGTCGACACGGTGCGCGACCAGCGCGTCGAGGTGCTGGCATTGCAGGAGACGACCGAGGCGTTCGTCGCCCGTCTCGAGGCCGCCGGCATCGGGGACTATCTGCCGTATGCGCACGTCTCCAGCTCGGACGGCATGTACGGCAACGGACTGTGGTCCGCGACGCCCCTCGCCGATCCGGCCGATGACGACGTGAACTCCAGCGCCTCGTTCATGCCGGGCGGCACCGTCTCGTTCGCCGGCGGCGCGAAGCGGATCCGATTCGTCTCCGTGCACACCACCGCCCCCGTGCCCGGGTACTGGAACCAGTGGAGGCGTGCGCTCGACGAACTGGCGCTGATGCGCTCGCACACGGACGCGACGTACGTGTTCATGGGCGATTTCAACGCGACCTACGATCACGCCCCGTTCCGCGGGTTCCTGGGCGATCGCTTCAGCGATGCCGCCCGACAGTCGGGCCACGGGTTCACGTTCACCTGGCCGGCCGATCGGGTCGTGCCTCCCGCGTTCGCCGGGATCGACCATGTGGTCGTCGACAGGGGGGTCGTCGCGGGGCGGATGCAGGTCAAGCGCATCGCCGGGTCCGATCACGAGGCGCTGCTGGCGACTCTTGCAGTTGAGGGCTGAGTTATCCACATTGGCCGTATTCGGTTTCCGGCCTGACAGCGGGCCTGAACTATAGTGGACCCCATGAGTTATGACATGAACGCCAACGGCTACGGTCGGGGCTATGGCCAGGGTTATGGCCAGGGCTATGGGCAGGCCCAGAACGGTCCGGCGGGATCGGGGGCGCAGCCGCCCGCCGGCCCCCGTTCGCTCGACCAGCTGCCCCGGCTTGCCGCCGAGACCACGGCCGAGAATCCGTGGCCGGTGAGTGTGCTGAGCCAGAAGTTCCACAACGCCGTGGCGAAATGGCCCGCCGCGTGGATCTGCGGCCAGATCACCGAGATCAATACGCGTCGCGCCGGATCCGCCTACCTCACGGTGCGCGACGACTTCGAGGACATCGCGATATCCGTCTCCGGCTGGCGCGGGTTCGCCGCGGCCGCCTCGCAGTTCCGTCAGGGCGATCGCGTCGTCATCCACGGCCGCGCCGAGATCTGGGTCAAGCAGACGCGACTGAGCTTCATCGGCGACGACATCCGCAAGATCGGCGCCGGCGGCCTGAAGGAGCAGATCGACGAGCTGCGCAAGAAGCTCAAGGGCGAGGGGCTGTTCGACGCGGAGAACAAGATCCCGCTGCCGGAGTTCCCCAAGTGCATCGGCCTGATCTGCGCCCCGCAGGCCCGCGCCGAGGGCGACGTCGTCACCAACGTGAATCTGAGGTGGCCGGCCGTGCGATTCAAGATCGTGCATGCGCACGTGCAGGGCGCGCAGTGTCCGCCGGACATCATCGAGGCGATCCGTCGCCTCGACTCCGATCCGGACGTGGATGTGATCATCGTGGCCCGAGGCGGCGGCGCGTTCGAGGATCTCGTCGGCTTCTCCGACGAGGGCGTGGTGCGGGCCGCCGCGGCCTGCCGCACGCCGATCGTCTCCGCCATCGGACATGAGGACGATTGGACGCTGATCGATCTGGCCGTGGATCTGAGGGCGTCCACGCCGACCGACGCCGCCAAGAAGGTCGTGCCGGACGTGCGCGAGCAGTGGCAGCTCATCGACAACGCCGTGCGCCAGATGCGACTGCGCATCTCCGCCCACGTGGACAACGAGATCCGCCTGATCGAGGGCTATGCGAACCGGCCGAGCCTGACGCAGCCGCTCACGATGCTCGAGCCGCATCAGCGATTCATCGACGATGCGGTGAACCGGCTCGACATCGGACTGCGCCGCATGGTGGACGACGCCTCGTTCACCATCGAGAAGGCGCACGCCTCGCTCACCGCATTAAGCCCGCAGTCCACGCTCAATCGCGGATACGCCGTCGTGCAGACCGCCGACGGGCGTGTGCTCGACGACGCCGCGGCCGTCAGGTCCGGCGACGAACTCACCCTGACCCTGAAGAAGGGCGTCGTCACCGCCAAGGCCGACTGACCCGCCGTCCCGCGAAACGGGACTGAGGGGTAGTCAGGGCATGCAAATCATGCAAACATACACACGAAAAGGAGAACGTCATGGCCGAGAACATCGAGACCACCGAGACCACCGAGAACGCCGCGAAGGCTGGGGAGGCCGAGAGGGCCGCGTCCGCCGCCCCCGCCTCCACGCTGACCGACAAGGAACGCGAGATCATCGCCAACATGCCGTACGAGGAGGCGCGCGACAAGCTCATCCAGGCCGTGCAGGCGCTCGAGGCAGGCGGCCTCAACCTCGATCAGTCGATGCGTCAGTGGGAGATCGGTGAGGCGCTCGCCAAGCGCGCCCAGAGCCTGCTGAGCGACGTGCGCGCCCGCCTCGACGCCGCGCAGAACGCGCAGGCGGCCACGGCGAATACCGCTGGAACTCAGTCCAATCTGGACTGAGTTCCCCTCGCCGCATAGCGGCTCGCTTCGCCTACGGGAAGCCCACTGGGCTCCCCGTTTGACGGCTCAGCCCAGTCGAATCTCGACTGAGTTCCAGCGTCGCACGACACGCGGGAACGTGCGATTGTCACATTAGTCACACGTTGCCGATTCGGCTTTATTCCGCCAAAAACCACTACCCCTAGTGTCGTTGCGGCGCGTCGCGACTAGATATAGGGTCGGGGTTGCCGTACAGTATCTGAGGCTCAAGTAATTACACCCGTGTGATTCACTCGGAATTCACCTGAATCACCCTTGTCGGACGTCTTGAAAACGGCCGCGCGGGGCATGCAGGTACGTAAGGAAGAAAGAGGGAGAAGCGATGGATACCGCAGCGATCGATACCGCGACCACAACCGTCAGGAACACAAGCCGTCAGGTGCAGGTGGAGAAGCGTGACGGCCGTATCGTCGACTTCGACCCGATCAACATCATCGAGGCCGTCAAGGCCGCCTTCGGCGATCTCGACAAGCAGGTCGGCCCCGAGGAGGAGGCCATGATCCGCGGCTTCGCCAATCAGGTCGAAGGCGAGATCAAGGAGCGCTACGCCGGCCCCGCCAAGATCGAGGACATCCAGAACCTCGTCGAGCACGCCCTGATCGACGCGCACCTGTACGACGTGGCGCGCGCCTACACCAACTACCGTCTCGACAAGGACATCCAGCGCGCCAAGGCCACGGACGTCAACGAGGCCGTGTCCCGCTTCATCAACCAGGACCCGACCCTCATCCACGAGAACGCCAACAAGGACGCCAACGTCTACGCCACCCAGCGCGATCTCCTCGCCGGCGCCATCTCCAAGGCCGCTGCGTTCAACATGCTGCCGCCGGCCGTCTCCAACGCGCACATGAAGGGCGACATCCACTTCCATGACGCCGACTACTCGCCGTTCACCGCGCAGTCCAACTGCTCCCTGCCGAACTTCTGGGACATGCTCGCCAACGGCTTCACCCTCGGCAATGCGCCGATGGCCTCGCCGAAGTCGATCGCCATCGCCGCCACGCAGATCACCCAGATCATGAAGGACGTGGCCTCCAGCCAGTACGGCGGACAGACCGCCAACCGCGCCGACGAGCATCTCGCCACCTACGCGCGCCTCGACTACGAGAAGTTCCTCGAGGAGGCCCGCGAGATGATCCCCGACGACATGCCGATCGAGTTCGCACGTCGTCAGGTCGCCAACGCCAAGGCGAACGAGCCGGCCAAGCTGCACTTCGAGAAGGGCCGCGAGCCGTTGCCGATGGACACCCCGTTCCACACCGACGTCGACGAGCTCGAGCAGGAGCGCGAGATCCTCGCCAAGATCCGCACCCGCAAGGCCATCTACGACGCCATGCAGACCATGGAGTACCAGATCAACTCCAACCGCGTCTCCAACGGCCAGACCCCGTTCGTCACCGTCGGCTTCGGCCTCGGCACCGACTGGTTCTCCCGTGAGATCCAGCGCGCGATCCTCTTGAACCGCATCCGCGGCCTCGGCAGGGAGCACCACACCGCCATCTTCCCGAAGCTCGTGTTCACCGTCCGTCACGGCGTGAACGCCGACCCGGGCGACCCGAACTACGATCTGAAGCAGCTGGCGCTCGAATCCGCCACCAAGCGCATGTACCCGGACGTCGTGTTCTACGAGAACATCGTCAAGATCACCGGCTCCTTCAAGGCGCCGATGGGCTGCCGCTCCTTCCTGCAGGGCTGGATCAACCCCGCCACCGGCAAGGATGAGGAGGACGGCCGCATGAACTTGGGCGTTGTCTCCGTGAACGTGCCGCGCATCGCCATCGAATCCCACGGCGACAAGGCCCGCTTCTGGAAGCTGTTCGAGGAGCGCATGGAGGTCGCGCACCAGGCCCTGCAGTTCCGCATCATGCGCTGCAAGCAGGCCACCCCGGTCAACGCCCCGACCCTGTTCCGCTACGGCGCCTTCGGCCGCCTCGGCGCGAACGACAACGTCGACCAGCTGTTCAAGAACGAGCGTGCCACCGTCTCCCTCGGCTACATCGGCCTGGCGGAGGCCACCGCTGTGTTCTACGGCAAGAACTGGATCCGCGATCATGGCTGGGATCCGGAGGGCAAGGAGTTCGCGCTGTCCATCGTCAAGCGCATGAGCGAGCTGTGCAAGCAGTGGAGCAAGGCGGAGGGCTACCACTATTCCGTGTACTCCACGCCGGCCGAATCCCTGACCGACCGCTTCAACCGCATGGACCGCGAGAAGTTCGGCCGCATCGAGGGCGTCACCGACCACGACTTCTACACCAACTCGTTCCACTACCCGGTGTGGCTGCAGCCCACTCCGATGGAGAAGCTCAACTACGAGAAGGACTTCCCGTACTACGCCTCCGGCGGCTTCATCAACTACTGCGAGTACCCGTGCCTGCAGGACAACCCGAAGGCGCTCGAGGCCGTGTGGGACTACGCCTACAACGTCGGCATCGGCTACCTCGGCACCAACACGCCGATCGACCACTGCTTCGTGTGCGGCTTCCAGGGTGACTTCGAGCCCACCGACGAGGGCTTCAAGTGCCCCGAGTGCGGCAACTCCGACCCGGACAAGTGCAACGTCACCAAGCGCACCTGCGGCTACCTCGGCAACCCGGTGTCCCGTCCGATGGTCCACGGCCGTCACGAGGAGATCTCCCACCGCGTCAAGCACATGAGCGGCGAGACCGGCCACGTGACGCTGGACGACGGCTCCACGCGCGAGTGGTTCGAAGAAGCCAAGTAATTACTGGTATCGCGAGGGTCCGCATCGGCCTTCGCAATGGATCGCCTGACACACTCAAGGCCGTTCGGCCAAGCCTACGGTCAGTCAATCCATTGCGAAGGCCGATGCTCGTTTCGCTCAACGTTTCGGTTGGGTGGAGCGGCTGGGATGATGGTGTTACGGAAGCAGGGGGTGAATATGGAGAGACGGGAGATGAGTCGGAGGGACTTTGCTCCGGATGAGACCGGGCGAGGGCCGTCTGTGCCCTCGCATGGTCTCGCCAACGATCCTCGTGCGGGGCAGTGGGACGGACGGCGGATGTCCAAGCGGATGATCGCCGACTACAAGACGTTCGTCGTCACCGATGGCGAGGGCGTACGCAACTCGCTGTACGTGTCCGGATGCCCGTTCCACTGCGTCGACTGCTTCAACTCGTCGATCTGGGATTTCCGTGCCGGACACGAGTACACGCAGGCGCTCGAGGATCGCATCATCGAGGATTTGAAGGCCCCGTGGGTGCAGGGCATCACGTTTCTGGGCGGCGAACCGTTTCTCAATACGCCGGTGCTGCTGCCGTTGGCGCAGCGCATCCGGCGTGAGTTCGGCGACTCCAAGGACATCTGGTCGTGGACCGGATACACGTGGGAGGAGCTCATGCGCCCCGGGGAGACCCCTGACAAGCTCGAGCTGCTGAAGCTCATCGACATCCTCGTCGACGGGCGATATCTCAAGGATCAGAAGGACTCGCTGCTGCAGTTCCGCGGCTCGAAGAACCAGCGTATCATCGACGTGCCGAAATCCCTTGACGCCGGCCGGCCGATCATCTGGGCCAAGCTGCACGATCAGGAGCGCGACATCCCTGAAATATATCTGAAGGACCGCGAGGCCGGCGAAGGCGCCCAGGCCTCCTGACGCGGTGCGTCAGCTGCGCTGTTCCTCGGTAGACGTACCTTCGTACGTCTACCTTCGGTACGCCTTGGGGTCTCGCGTATTTAGCAGTCTTTCAGCCTTATGACATCGGCACGTCGGCCACAGGAGAAACAATTGCGGACACGCTACGCGCGCAATTGCACGAGCGGATGTTGACTCTGTTGATCCACAACTGATCCATCGATCGATTGATGCTTGAGTTGTGGCGAGGATCATTGCCACAACTCAAGAAAAACGAGAATTCCATCCACTTAAGGCAACGGCCCATGCCACAACGCGACAATACGGCATCGTTTCGTGAGTTATGACAAAAGCTGATTTTCGAGAGGCTTGGAAATCCGCCATTCTTGCCGAGAGGTCGAAATCGTGCGTCTGGAGCGCCTGCCACAACTCGCGAAAACCATTCGATTCCGCAAGCTGTGGCAGGGGTCTGTGCCATAACACGATGAAACGTCATTATGCTACGTGTTGTGGCGCGTCGTCGCGACGCCAGGCGCAGGACTGTCAGGCGCGGCGCCGGAACCTACTTCACGCGCTTGACGGCGAGGATGAGCAGGCCGCCGACCACGCAGATGATGGTCTCGGTCGGGAAGATCCACTGGTAGTTGTTGCCGGAGATCGTCAGGATGAAGCCGGCGACGGCGGGGCCGAAGATCTGTCCGAGCGTGTTGGCCATGTTGATGATGCCGAGATCCTTGGCGGCGGTCTTCGGATCGGGCAGCACGGCCACGTTGAGTGCGCCGTCGACGGCGTTGTAGCCACCCATGCCGATGCCGGCGATCACCGCGTAGGCATACATCGTCCACGGTTCGGGCGCGAGGAACGGGAAGAAGGCGCCGACGCCGAGCAGGATCGTCGTGATGGCGACCGGCAGCTTGAGCCTGTGGAAGCGATCGGCGAGCGGTCCGGCGATGATGCAGAACACGATGCCGGTGATCATGAGGATCATCGACATGATCTTCAGGGAGGCGGACTGCTGGTCGGCGTCGAGCTTCATGTAGTCGGAGAAGATGTACAGCTGATAGCCGACGATCACGTACTGTCCGGTGACCATGAGCATCTTGCCGACGAGAGCGAGGTAGTAGTCGCGGCAGTTCTTCGTCGGGAACATGAAGTTCTGCCTGATGGTGGCGGCGTCGAACTTCACCTTGGCGACGTGCGCGTTGCTGGGTTCGCGCATGAGCAGCGGGGAGACCACGCCGCCGATCGCGGCGATGACGGCGAAGATCAGGATGCCGGTGGTGGCCGCCGTGTTGTCCCTGATGAAGCTGGAGGCGATGATGCCGGAGCCGTAGTTGCCGATGGCCATGCCGATGCCCCAGAACGACGAGATCGTGCCACGCCAGCGCGGGGCGATGCGGTCGGAGATCTGGGCGATCATCGGGGCGGTCACGCATTTGAGGGCCACGTTGTACAGGGTCCAGGTGACCAGCAGCATCGGCCACGAGTTGGCGAACGCGAACCAGACGAACAGCAGGGCGCAGGCGATCGACGAGCAGAAGATCCACGGGGATCGCGAGCCGAAGCGTGAGCGCGTGATGTCCGACAGTGCGCCGGCGATGATGTTGGAGATGGTTGCCGCGATCATCGCGACGAGCGAGAACAGCGGGATCAGCGCGACCTTCTGGTCGGGGGCGAAGAACTGCAGCTTGGCGGGCAGCAGCGTGGCCGAGACGCCCACGTAGGCGATCATCCAGCAGGCCGGGCCGACCATGAGGCCGAGGCCGAGACGGGTGGGCAGCTTCGGCTGCTGCTTGTTGGTAACGCCGTAGACCGGTTGATCCGATGTGGCTTCAAGTGATGTGGTTGCGTTATCAGGGCCGTTACCGGCCGAGTTGAATGATCTGTCAGACATGATCGGTGCCTCTCCTTCTCATAGGGCTTATTTCCCAAGCAGTTTGTGGTATTCGTCACCTGTGTGGGATTGCTGCCCGGTGTGTGTCCATAAGATGTTTGCGTAAACATCTATAGACGTGGGTAGTGACAATTCGTTCGATAAAGTGAGTTTGTGTTTGATATTTTGGACTTCGGTGCGCTGGATTCGTGATCTTCTGGGTTTCGATGCTCTGGTTCGCGGTGCTCTAGTATCCCGCGCTGTAACTTCACTGATGGACTGACTGCCCTCATCCCGCTGGCTGCCCCTTGGTCCTGCTGACTATCCCTTGGTCCTGCTGGCCACCTCTCGGTCCTGCTGACAGCCCTTCAGTCCCGCTTCGCGGGCCAGCTCATCCCGTATAAAGGACGCGCGCTATGCCCGTGCATCTTACTGGCTCGCCTGTCGGCTCACACGTTGCCTGCAAACAGTTGGCAAGGCGGCAATGACGCATCGTCGTGCCGCTCAACGTCAAAACCGCCGAAAATGCGTTGAGCGGCACAGGAGGGGTGCAGCCGGACGGTATAGCTGGGGTGCGGCTGGGCGGCGTGGCTGGGCCGGACGGTATGGCTGAAGTGGCATGCATAGCTGGGCGGCACCGTCGGGGCGCAGATGGCATAGCTGAAGTGGCGTGGCCGGGCGCCATGACTGAGGTAGTGCGGCCGAGCGGCGCAATTGAGTTGGCCTGTGATGGCGCGGTCGAGCGTCTAGCATCTTGCGCCGGGAATTCGTTGGTCTCATTCCTGGCTCCCCTTGTCGGGACGTTGCCGCGGAGCAAACGGCGGAGCTGCTTGTAGACAACGTGCAAGCTGGCAGGCGAGCCGGTATGACGCGCGTGTCCGTAATTGCAGGACGAGCCGGCCCGCGAAGCGGGTCCGAGGAGTGATCAATTCAAATTCAACAATGGATTCACGGCGCAGGGTACTAGCCGTCTCTGCTTGTTCCGGGGGATTCAACGTGAAAAACGCGGGGAATCGTGTTGAATCCCCCGGATTCGCGGGACTCAGCGCGGTTATAGGCGATTTCGTCGCTGAGTCCCACGGCCTGAACGCCCGCCCCCGTGACCGTCCGTCGGTCGCAGAACGGAAATCGTTGGAATTCCGCCGTTTTGCGGCGGTATTGACATGGCGTTTCCAGCCCGGTGCCGGTGTGGGCGGGTGTGGTCGCGGGACTCAGAGCGGAAAACGCGGGGAATCGCGTTGAGTCCCTCGGATTCGTGGGACTAAGTGCCGGAATCGGCCTTGACCGCGCTGAGTCCCACGCGAGGCTGTCGAGACAGACCGCAGGAGAATGTGCAAATGGGCGAAATTCGGGATCGAGTATTCGAATGCCGCCGTTTCGACAATGGGAAGGCCCTTTCCCTGAGGCTCAATGGCGAGCAACCACCCGCGAAAACAGCAATAGCGCCTCACTGCATTAGGTGGGCAGCACAGGGATCATCGCAACAGGGCAACGGAGTCATGTAGATCTATTTGACGCAGATGGAGAGATGACTTGGCCGTGCGAGCGTGTGGACACCGCAGCCGGCTGGCAGTCCACGACTCGCGTGTAGCGGGATGGAATTGTTATGAGGCATCGGGAGGCGCAGGGCGTTCGCCAACTCATCTAAGCGCTTCGTGCGTTCGTCCGGGTGGGCTCGCATCGACCCAATCCCAATCCCGACAGGACACGCGGGAACGTTGCGTTTGCGGCTTTTCCTGTTAGATGAATCACGCCGAATGACCGCGTCACCCGCCGTTCTTGGGCGGGGCTTCGGACTACAGTATGGGTTTTGAGCGGCCGGGCCATACGCTATCTGTGCGCGACGCGCAAGGGGCGTCCCGGAAAATCGGTTGAAGAGGTTTACATGGTGAACGAAGCACATACCGTGGCGTCGAACCACGATACGAAGCCGTTGCGCGTGGGATTGGACATCGGCTCCACCACCGTCAAGGCCGTCGTGCTCGACCAGTCCGACTCCCTGTCCGAGACCCTGTTCTCCGACTATCGCCGACATCACGCCAACGTGCGCGCCACCGTCGCGGGGCTCCTCGTCGACATCCACAAGAAGCTCGAGGAGCTCGGGCGCGGCGACGAGCCGATTCGCCTCGCCATCACCGGATCCGGCGGACTTGCGCTCGCGGACAACCTGCGCGTGCCGTTCGTCCAGGAGGTCATCGCCGAGACCGAGGCGATCGACAAGGAGTACCCGCAGGCCGACGTCATCATCGAGCTCGGCGGCGAGGACGCCAAGATCACCTACCTCAAGCCCACCCCGGAGCAGCGCATGAACGGCTCGTGCGCGGGTGGCACCGGCGCGTTCATCGACCAGATGTCGACTCTGCTCGATACCGACGCCGCAGGCCTCAACGAGATGGCCAAGAGCTACCAGAACCTGTACCCGATCGCGTCACGCTGCGGCGTGTTCGCGAAGACCGACCTGCAGCCGCTGATCAACGACGGCGCCGCCAAGCCGGATCTCGCCGCATCCATCTTCACCGCCGTCGCCACGCAGACCATCGCCGGTCTCGCCTCCGGACGCCCGATCCACGGCACCGTGATCTTCCTCGGCGGACCGCTGTTCTTCATGAGCGAGCTGAGAGCCGCGTTCCAGCGCGCGCTCGACGGCAAGGTCGACGAGTTCATCGTGCCGACCAACGCCCACCTGTACGTCGCGTACGGCGCGGCCCTGCAGGCCGAGACCGACGTCGACGACGAGGGTCACCACTTCGAAGCGCATTCCTGCGCCGATATCCTCAAGCGCTTGGAGGAGCTCAAGAACCTGCCCTCCAACACCCCGACCATGCCGCCGCTGTTCCCCACCGAGGCCGATCGCGAGGCGTTCAACGCACGCCACCACCGCGAGCACATCCACATCGGCACGCTCGAGGGCGCGCACGGCCCGCACTTCCTCGGCATCGACGCCGGATCGACCACCATCAAGGCCACGCTCGTCAACGACGATCGCGAGATCGTCTGGTCCTCGTACGCGAACAACGAGGGCAGCCCGCTGACCGCCGCCATCAACATCGTCAAGCAGATCCAGTCCGAGCTGCCGGCCGACGCGTGGATCGCCCGCTCGTGCGCCACGGGCTACGGCGAGGGGCTTATCACCACAGGCCTGCATCTGGACGAGGGCGTCGTCGAGACGATGGCCCACTACCGCGGCGCCGAAATGGTCAGCCCCGGCGTCACCGCCGTCATCGACATCGGCGGCCAGGACATGAAGTACCTCGCCATCACCGACGGCGTCATCGATTCGATCGCCGTCAACGAGGCGTGCTCCTCCGGCTGCGGCTCGTTCCTGCAGACCTTCGCCATGTCGATGGGACTGACGATCCAGGAGTTCACGGCCAAGGCGCTCGCCTCCACGCATCCGGTCGATCTGGGATCGCGATGCACCGTGTTCATGAACTCGTCGGTCAAGCAGGCGCAGAAGGAAGGCGCCTCGATCGAGGACATCGCCGCCGGCCTGTGCTATTCCGTCGTGCGCAACGCCCTGTACAAGGTGATCAAGCTGCGCGACGCGGGTGAGCTCGGCGATACGGTCGTCGTGCAGGGCGGCACGTTCCTCAATGACGCCGTGCTGCGCGCGTTCGAGCTGCTCACGGGCCGCGAGGTGACCCGTCCGAACATCGCGGGACTCATGGGCGCGTACGGCGCGGCCCTGACGGCGCGCATGCACTACGAGGACGTCGCTGACGACGACCACGATCACGTCGCGGCGGACGGCACCTCCCTCGAGGACGCGGGCGATTCGGCCGGCGCGACCGATTCGGCCGAAGCCGAGGAGTCCGCCGCGGGCGACACCCCCAACGCCAACGCGCACGAGGGCGAGGTCGTCATCGACGGCGTGCACCACACCGCCTCGTCGATTCTCACCGGCGACGCGCTCGACAACATGTCGATGACCACCGAACGCGACGTGTGCAAACTGTGCCAGAACCACTGCAAGCTCACCATCACCACGTTCTCCGACGGTTCGCGCTTCGTGACCGGCAACCGCTGCGAGCGCGGCGGCGACGCGAAGAAGCAGCGCTCCGACCGTCCGAACCTGTACGACTACAAGTACAAGCGCTGCTTCGCCTACCGCAGGCTCACCGACAAGAAGGCCACGCGCGGCGAGATCGGCATCCCCCGCGCCCTCAACATGTACGAGAACTACCCGTTCTGGTTCACGCTGCTGACCTCCCTGGGCTTCAAGGTGATGATCTCCGGACGATCCAGCCACGAACTGTTCGAGACGGGCATCGAATCGATCGCCTCCGAGAACATCTGCTACCCGGCCAAGCTCGTGCACGGCCATATCAAGTGGCTCCTCAACAAGGGCGTCAAGACGATCTTCTACCCGTGCGTGAGCTACGAGGAGAACCTCGTGCCCAACACGGACAACCACTACAACTGCCCGGTCGTGGCGAACTACCCGCTCGTCGTCGGCGCGAACATGCCCGAACTGCGCGAGGAGGGCGTGCGCTACATGCACCCCTACTTCAACCTCGCCAACCACGAGCTCATGGTCGACCGCATCGTCGAGGAGTTCGCGTGGGCGAACGTCACGCGTGAGGAGGCGGAGACCGCCGTCAAGGCCGCCTACGCCGAGGACAAGGTCTTCAAGCACGACGTGCAGCAGGAAGGCCTCAAGGCCCTCGCCTACATGAAGGAGCACAACTGCCGAGGCATCGTGCTCGCCGGCCGCCCCTACCACATCGACCCGGAGATCAACCACGGTATCCCCGAGACCATCTGCGCGCTCGGCATGGTCGTCCTCTCCGAGGATTCGATCTGCGAGCTGCAGCCGGGGGAGAAGCTCAACCTGACCGAGTTCCTTGCGCAAGGCGAGGAGGATCCGCGCAGGAAGAACGCCAACGGGTTCCGCCATGTCGGCGACCGCACCGTCACGCGCATGCCGCTGCGCGTGACCAACCAGTGGGCCTACCACTCCCGCCTGTACGCGGCGGCCCACTTCGTCGCCTCCTACCCGGGGCTCGAGCTCGTCCAGCTCAACTCCTTCGGCTGCGGCCTCGACGCGATCACCACCGATCAGGTCGCCGAGATCCTCGCCGACAAGGCCGACGTGTACACGCTGCTCAAGATCGACGAGGTCTCCAACCTCGGCGCCGCCAAGATTCGTCTGCGCTCGCTCAAGGCCGCCGTCGAGGAGCGCGAGGCCAACAAGCGCCGCGAGGAGCAGGCGACACACGCCCTTGAGGCGGCCCGGTCCGCCGGCGTCGACAAGCATGATCAGCCGCTGCTGGATGACAAGGCGATCGCCGTGAAATCCGCCGAACTGGAGGCGCAGATGGAGGAACGTCGCAAGGCACAGGCCAAGGCCGAAGCCGATCTGGCCGCCGCGAAGGCCGCGCTCGCCGAGGCGCAGGCCGCCGTCGACGCCGCCGAGGCCAAGGTCAAGGCCGAGCAGGCCGCGTCCGACGCATCCGGTGACGCGTCCGGTGACGCCTCCGGCGCCGTTCCCGCCGGCGCGCCGAAGTCCACCGGATTCCGCAGGACCGGATCCAAGGCGCCGACCCCCGGCCGCCAGATCCTCCTCGACACGACGATGGCCGCCAACCCGAAGCTCACCGAACGCATGCGCGAGGCGTCCAAGCGCGCCGCCAAACGCGACATCGAGGCCGCGCGCCTCGCCGCGCTCGGCGACGGCACCACCGGCACCGCCAAAACGGACCAGTCCGCCGGAAGCAAGAAGACCAAGGGCCACAACAACGCCACCATGTCCCGCTACGCGCATCGCGAGAAGTTCGTCAAGGACATGAAGAAGAACTACACGATCGTCGCCCCGCAGATGAGCCCGATCCACCTCTCGCTCGTCGAAGCGGTCATCCGCTCCGGCGGCTACAAGTTCGACGTCCTGAAGCACGCCTCCCGCGCGGACGTGGAGACCGGCCTCAAATACGTCAACAACGACGCCTGCTACCCGGCCATCATGGTCATCGGCCAGCTCATCGATGCGATCCTCGAAGGCAAGTACGATCCGGACCACGTGGCGCTCGCCATCACCCAGACCGGCGGCATGTGCCGCGCGACCAACTACTTCGGCCTGATCCGCAAGGCCCTGATCGACGCGGGCTACCCGCAGATCCCGATCATCGCCATCTCCACGCAAGGCTTGGAGGACAACCCCGGATTCAAGGCCACCGTGCCGATGCTGCATCGCGCGGTCAAGGCGCTGATTCTGGGAGACCTCCTGATGAAGTGCCTCTACCGCGTGCGCCCGTACGAGGTGGAGAAGGGCTCGGCGAACAGGCTCTACGAGCAGTGGGACACGATCGTGCGCGAGACGATCGAGCATCACGGCTACTCGAAGACCGGTGCGAAGACCCCGTGGCTGAAGAAGGGCTGGCTGCCGTACCCGACCCTCGCCAGGGAGATCGTCAGGTCGTTCGACGCCCTGCCCTTGAAGGACATCCCGCGCAAGGTGCGCGTCGGCGTGGTCGGCGAGATCCTCGTCAAGTACCAGCCGGATGCGAACAACCACGTCGTCGACGTCATCGAATCGCAGGACTGCGAAGCCGTGGTGCCCGGCATCATGGAGTTCATGACCACCAAGCCGTACATCACCGACTGGAACGAGCATAACCTCGGCATGGGCGGCAATCAGTTTGCCTACGCCGTGATGCGCTGGGGCCTCGACCGCTACTTCGCGCCGATCAACGCCGCGCTCGACACCTCGCACGGCAAGTTCCGCCGCGACGAGCCGATGCCGGAGCTCGTCAAGAAGGCCGCCGAGGTCACGTCGATCGGTGTGCAGGCCGGCGAGGGATGGCTGCTGACGGCCGAGATCCTCGAACTCATCGAACAGGGCTGCCCGAACGTGATCTGCGCCCAGCCGTTCGCCTGCCTGCCGAACCACGTGACCGGCCGCGGCATGTTCGGCAAGATCCGCCGACTGCACCCGGAGGCCAACATCGTCTCGATCGACTACGATCCGGGCGCCTCCGAGGCCAACCAGCTCAACCGCATCAAGCTCATGATCGCGGCGGCGAAGAAGGCGCACAAGGCCAAGTTCGCCGACGGCGACGAGCCGCAGGGCTTCACGACCGCCGACTGAACGTCGGCTGCGTCGGCCGGAAACCCATGGAAATCGCCCGCTATCGGAAAAAGGTATAGCCGATTGGCGGGCGTACGGCGGGGCGCGGCCGGAGGGACGGATACCATACCGCTTATGGTTACTCCCAGAATCAGTTACGCGCACCTGCTCGCCAAGCCGAACCCGAAGCACGTCGAAAGTCTCCTGAAGTTCTTCGAGGCGGGCCGGTCCAAGCGCGGCACCGGCGGCTTCGGCGTCGAGATCGAGCATCTGCCGGTGCACAACAGCGACGATACGGCGGTGAGCTACTACGAGCCGAATGGCATCGAGGCGCTGTTGAAGCGCATCGCCCCGTACTACGATCACGACAAGGAGTACTGGGAGAACGATCATCTGGTGGGCCTTTCGCGCCCCGGCATCGCCGTCTCGCTCGAGCCGGGTGGCCAGGTCGAGACCTCGATCGGCATCCTGCACAAGCCGGAGGATCTGCTGCAGACGTACGCGACCTTCCGCCGCGAGGTCGACCCGGTGCTCGACGAACTCGGTTTCCGTCTGGTCAACTATGGCTACCAGCCCAAGTCCAGCTTCGCCGACGTGCCGGTCAATCCGAAGGACCGCTACGACGCGATGACCGACTATCTGGGACGCGTCGGCCAGTTCGGCCCGTGCATGATGCGCTGCTCCGCCTCCACGCAGGTGAGCATCGACTTCGTCGACGAGAAGGATTCGATCGACAAGATGCGCGTCGGCACCGCGATCGGCCCGATCCTCGCATGGTTCTTCCGCAACACCCCGTACTTCGAGGGGCGGCTCAACCCGTATCCGCTGCTGCGCCAGCGCATGTGGGACTACCTCGACTTCCAGCGCACGAACGTGATCCCGGGCCTATACGACCAGCGCTTCAGCTGGGAGGACTACGCGATCGACGTGCTATCCACGCCGCTCATGTTCGCGGACCTCACGCACACGCCCGAGGCCGTCGAGGCCGGTCTGAGCCGCAAGGAGCTGCATCACGCGGCCTTCCGCGAGAACGCGGGCGAGGTGTACCCGGATCGCGAGCTCAACGCGTACGAGATCAACCACATCATCTCCACGCACTTCAACGACGTGCGCCTGAAAAACTTCATCGAGTTCCGCCACTGGGACTCCCTGCCGATCGAACGCGCCGAGAGGCTCACCGAGATCATCAACTCGCTGTACTACGTGCCGTCCAACCGCATCCGCCTCGAAAGCTACTTCGACGGGCTCACCGAGGAGGACGTGTTCGAGGCCAAGGCCAACATCCAGGCCCACGGCCGCGACTCCAACCCCTATGGACAGCCGCTTGACTTCTGGCGCGAGTTCCTCGGTCTCGAAGGCCTTCTCGAGGACATCCCCGGCGATCCGAAGCACCCCGAGGTGTTCCAGGGCTAAAGGGATCTAAAAGGGATACTATGGGCTCGTGCATGGGCGAGGTGACACCGCTGGTCACCTCTCCCATCTGTTTTCCGCTCATCCCAGCCGAAAGGAACACAGCCATGACCGATGAAACGGCCAATCAGACCCCATACGCCCCCGTCGCCGCCGACGCGCCGTACAGGAACCCCGACCTGCCCGTATCCGAGCGCATCGCCGACCTCATCTCCCGCATGAGCCTCGAGGAGAAGGTCGGGCAGATGATGCAGCTCGACGCGCGCAGCAACGATCTCAACGATCTCATCGTGAACAGGCACGTCGGCTCCATCCTGCACACCAGCCGCAAAGACCTGTCCCTCGCCGTCGAAATCGTCAATGAGAAGACCCGACTCGGCATCCCGCTGATCATCGGCGACGACTGCATCCATGGCTACTCGTTCTGGCCGGGTGCCACGATCTTCCCCTCGCAGCTGGGCATGGCCATCAGCTGGGACCCCGCCAAGGTCGAAGCGGCCGCACGCGCCACCGCCGAGGAGGTGTCCTGCACCGGCGTGCACTGGACGTTCTCCCCGGTCCTGTGCATCGCCCGCGACACCCGTTGGGGGCGCGTCGACGAGACCTTCGGCGAGGATCCGACGCTGATCGGCGAATTCGCCTCCGCCATGGTCAGGGGCTATCAGGGCGGCGCCAAGGTCGGTGACCCCCTGCCCAAGGACGCGATCCTCGCCTGCGCCAAGCATTTCGCCGGATACTCCGAAACCCAGGGAGGCCGCGACGCCTCGGAAGCCGACCTGAGCCACCGCAAGCTCGAATCGTGGTTCCTGCCGCCGTTCGAGCGCGTGGCCAAGGAGGGATGCGGCACGTTCATGCTCGGTTACGAGTCCATCGACGGCGTGCCGGTCACGTTCAACAAGTGGCTGCTCACCGACAAGCTGCGCGGCGCATGGCGGTACGACGGCACGCTCATCACCGACTGGGACAATGTGGGACGCTCCGTGTGGGAGCAGCACGTCAAGCCGGACTACGTGCACGCCGCGGCCGACGCCGTCAAGGCCGGCAACGACCTGATCATGACCACCCCGCAGTTCTACGAGGGCGCGATCGAGGCTGTGCGCACCGGCCTGCTGGACGAACGGCTCGTCGACGAGGCGGTCTCGCGCATTCTGGCTCTCAAGTTCCGCCTCGGCCTGTTCGAGGATCCGCGTCTGCCGGACGAGAAGCGCATCAAGACCGTCATCGGATGCGAGGAGCATCGCCGGGCCAACCTCGAACTCGCCCGCGAGGCCGTCGTGCTGTTGCGCAACGACGGCGGCCTGCCGTTCGACGCCAACGCCGATGGCGCCGACGATGGACGCAGGCGGCGCATCGCCGTGATCGGACCGCTCGCCGACGACGCGCAGAACCAGCTCGGCGACTGGACCGGCAACTCCGGACAGGTCTCCTGGATGCCGGACGGCCAGCCGCGCGACATGATCGCCACCGTGCTCGACGGCTTCCGCCAGATCGCCGGCGACGAATGCGAGGTCGTCTACTCGCGCGGCGCGAACATCATCGACCTCATCCCCGATCCGGCGGGCGAGTTCTACCCGGACGGCCAGCCGCGTCCGAAGGTCGGCGTGGCCGCATCCATCGACCGCAAGCTCATCGACGAGGCGGTTGCCAACGCCCGCCGGTCCGACCTGATCGTCGCCGTGGTCGGCGACGTGGTCCAGTTGATCGGTGAAGGTTGCTCCACCGCCACCCTCGACCTGCTCGGTGGACAGAATGCGCTGCTCGACGCGCTCGCGGCCGTGGCCCGTCAGACCGGCAAGCCTATGGTCACCGTGCTGGTCAGCTCCAAGCCACAGGTGCTCCCCGCCTCCATCGCCGGCGAGAACGGCGTCTTCGCCAAGCGCGTGAGCGACCCCGAGGCCGGCACCGGTTCGATCCTGTGGGCCGCCAACCCGGGCATGGAGGGCGGCCGCGCCGTCGCCGAAATCGTGCTGGGCGTCACTGAGCCATCCGGCAGGCTGCCGATCACCTTCCCACGCCACGTGGGCCAGCTGCCCGTCTACTACAACCAGATCCGCGGCCAGCACGGCAACCGCTACGCCGATCTCACGCAGGATCCGGCGTTCGCGTTCGGCGAGGGCCTGTCCTACACGACGTTCGCATACGGCGAGCCGGTCATCACCGGCGGCGCGAGCAACGCCGACGGCACGTTCGACGCGGGCGACACCGTGCACGCCGAAATCACCCTGACCAACACGGGCGATCGCGAGGGCACCGAGATCGTGCAGGCGTACATCGGCGACCTCGTCACCTCGTACAGCTGGACTGACCGCGAGCTCAAGGCCTTCCGCCGTGTGACCCTCCGGCCCGGCGAGACCCGGACCGTCATGTTCGACATCCCGGTCGCCGACTGCACGATCGTCGACCCGGATGCCAACCGCATCGTCGAACCCGGCGAATTCGAACTGCTCATCGGCCACTCGTCGAGGCGCGAGGACCTCAAGCGCGCCGCCTTCACCGTGGCGTGAGCCGCCGCGTCGCGTTCTCCGCGTTGTCCCTGAGGTGACTCCTGCCGGCAGTCGTGTTGCCGGCAGTTGTTGCCGGCAGGAAAGGAAAACAAGTGGCTCGGTGTCGGGGCGTTTCTGCCACAACTCGCTGCCACAACTTGCACTGCGCGCCGATTCCGCGCTGTTGTGGCCCCCTGCGTTTCCACAACACGACCGGAACCGTACTTGTGCGATCCTGTGGCAGGAACCCCTGCCACAGGATCGACGATTTCGCTTTTTCGAACACTTGTGGCAGCGGGTCCGGCCACAACACGACGAAATCGGCGTAATGCGAGCGTCGTGGCGTACCTCTCCATTGCCGAATCCTTGGAATTCCGCCATTGTATTTGAATCGGTCCTCAAGTGCTTCTGGAGCATGCTGTCACTACTCGCCCGTCACCCCGTTTTCGAACACTTGTGGCAGCGGATTTTGCCACATCACGCCAATACGGCCGGAATGATCGGGTTATGGCAACGGGCGCGAAGGTGGCGAAGCAAGGTTTTCCACGTCCGCCGCTGGAACGGAGACAGGTGATTGTGATTGGCGAAGGTCTCTCCGCGTGAAGGCCGATGCCGTGCCCCGATGCCGTGTCGTCGGCGGTCCTCGGTCGCGCGACACGCCGATTGTTGCATATGCAACTGTTGTATACGGAACGTATTACCATGGCCGTCGGCAAAGGTTGCATATGCAACAATTCATCTGTGATGGACCGTCGACACCAGCACGACACTGCCCTGCAGGGTCCTGCAGTGCAGTACAGGGCAGTGCGTCAAGGCGGTTCGTCGCGGATCAACGGCAGTGAAGTGGAGGAGATATGGACAAACACATCCTCAGCTTCGACCTGAGGGCCCTGGTCAAATCGCTCAACCGCCTGCTGAGCGAGACGATGCCCGAAACGGCGCGCATCGCCACCGGCGGCAACGCCCGCATCATCATGTTCCTCGCCCGCAACCGCGATCGCGACATCTACCAGCACACGATCGAACAGAAGTTCTGCATCACGCGGTCCACCGCCTCGCGCGTGCTCGCGCTGATGGAGAAGAAGGGTCTGATCGAACGCGTGCCGGTGGAGCATGACGCCCGGCTCAAGAAGATCGTCCTGACCGACAAGGCCGATGCCATCGTGAGCATCCTCATCGAGAACGGCGAGCGGATCGAGCAAAGACTGGTCGACGGCTTCTCGGACGAGGAACGGACGGCGCTCGCCGGCTACGTCTCGCGCATGCGGGCGAACATCGACGCCGCACGGTGCGAGTTCGAGGAACGCGAATCCGCCGATGACGGGACCGATGGCACCGGCGCAAGCGCCGGCGCCGGCGACGGAGCCGACAGGGTCGAGCGAAACGACATGGATACGAACGAAACGAAGGAGGAGCACGAGTGAGCGACAACACTCCAACGAAGACCGCGGCCGCGGCGGGCACGGACGCCGAGGCGGCCGCGACCGAGGCCGCGATCGAAAGGTCCCGTAAGGCCGTGGCACCCGCCAGGCCGAAGCACATCATCCGCACACTGGCCGGATCGATGCGCGAATACAGGAAGGAAAGCCTGCTGACGCCGCTGTTCGTCGTCGTCGAGAGCGTGTTGGAGATCGTGATCCCCACGGTCATGGCCTCGCTGATCGACCAGGGCGTCACCGGCGGCAACATGAACGCCATCGTCAAGTTCGGTCTGATCCTCCTGTGCTGCTCGGCGGTTTCGCTCATCACCGGCTTCCTCGCCGGAAAGTTCGCGGCGATCGCGGCCGCCGGCTTCGCCAGGAACCTGCGCCACGACCAGTTTGAGAAGGTGCAGGCGTTCAGCTTCACCAACATCGACCGCTTCTCCACCGGCTCGATCATCACCCGTCTGACGACCGACGTGACGAACCTGCAGATGGCGTACGGCATGATGATCCGCATGGGCGTTAGAGCACCGATCATGGTGATCGTCGCCTGGATATTCTCGTTCCGCATCTCCCCGTCGATCTCGATGGTGTTCCTCGCCTGCATCCCGATTCTGGCGATCGGCCTGTGCGGACTCGCCGTGCTCGTCCATCCGGTCTTCGAGCGCGTGTTCCACACGTACGACGCCCTGAACAACGTCGTCGACGAGAACCTGCAGGGCATCCGCGTGGTCAAGTCCTACAACCGCGAGGACTTCGAGGTCTCCAAGTTCGATCGCATCTCGCAGCGCATCTTCAAGGACTTCAAGCTCGCCGAACGCATCATGAGCTTCAACAGCCCGATCATGATGTTCTGCATCTACGCCTCGATGATCATGATCTCGTGGATGGGCGCCCAGCAGATCGTCGCCTCCGGCAACAACGCCGCCATGGGACTGACCACCGGCGACCTGACGGCCCTCGTCACCTACGCGATGCAGATCCTCATGGCCATGATGATGCTCTCGATGATCTTCGTCATGATCATCATCTCCCAGGCCTCCGCCGAACGCATCTGCCAGGTGCTGCAGGAGGAGAGCACCGTCGTCGACCCGGCCAGCCCGGTCATGGAGGTCGCCGACGGCTCCATCGAATTCGACCACGTCATGTTCCGCTACTCGGACAACTCCGAGAAGCCGGTGCTCGACGACATCAGCCTGACGATCCCGTCCGGCGCGACCGTCGGCATCGTCGGCGGCACCGGCTCCGCCAAGTCGAGCCTCGTCCAGCTCATCCCGCGCCTCTACGACGTGACCGGCGGCTGCCTCAAGGTCGGCGGCCGGGACGTGCGCGACTACGATCTGGAGACCCTGCGCGATCAGGTGGCGATGGTGCTGCAGAAGAACATCCTCTTCTCCGGCACGATCACCGAGAACCTCAAGTGGGGCAACCCCCAGGCCACGGACGAGGAGATCCGCCACGCCTGCCAGCTCGCGCAGGCCGACGGATTCGTCAGCGAGTTCCCCAAGGGCTACGACACGTACATCGAACAGGGCGGCACCAACGTCTCCGGCGGCCAGCGCCAGCGTCTGTGCATCGCCCGCGCGCTCCTGAAGAAGCCGAAGATCCTCATCCTCGACGACTCCACTTCGGCCGTCGACACGAAGACCGACAAGCTCATCCGCGAGGCCTTCCACCACGAGATCCCGGACACGACGAAGATCATCATCGCCCAGCGCGTCGCCTCCGTGCAGGAATCCGACATGATCCTCGTCATGGACAACGGACGCATCATGGCGCGCGGTACGCACGACGAGCTGCTCAAGACCTGCGACGAATACCGATCCATCTACGAGTCGCAGACCCGCAACACCGCCGCCGGACAGGCCGAACTCGACCGGCTCGAACAGGCCGAACAGGAAGCAAAGGACCAGGAAGCAAAGGAGGAGACCCGATGAGCGGCAACGACACCAAGCGCGACACCCGCGACACCCGCGACGCGCAGGACAAGCAGACCTTCGCCGGCCGCAAGCCGGCCATGGGCAAGCCGGCGCCGGGCACCACCAAGCGCCTCTTCGGCTACATCCTCTCCTACCGCTGGCACGTCGTCACCATCGTCGCATGCATCCTCATCGGCGCGGTGGCGCAGGCCGGATCGGCGCTGTTCCTCCAGTCGCTCATCGACACGTACATCATCCCGATGGTCGGCGAAACGAACCCCGACTGGAACCCGCTGATCCGCGCCATCACCCTGATGGGCTGCCTGTACGTGGCCGGCATCGTCGCGTCGTGGGCATGGCAGTACCTCATCGTCGCCGTCGAGCAGGGCACCCTGAAGAAGATCCGCGACGACATGTTCGCCCACCAGCAGAAGCTGCCGATCCGCTACTTCGACACCAACGAGCACGGCGACATCATGAGCCACTACACCAACGACACCGACACCCTGCGTCAGGCGATCAGCCAGTCGTTCCCGCAGATGTTCGCCTCGCTGATCTCCGCGCTTGCCGCGGTCATCTCGATGCTGTGGCTGTCCGTGCCGCTGACCCTGTTCGTGCTCGCGTTCACCGTGATGCTGTTCTTCATCATCAGGGCGATCGTCGGCCGCGCCGGACGCTTCTTCGTCCAGCAGCAGCGCTGGATCGGCGACGTCAACGCGTTCGTCGAGGAGTCCGTCAACGGACAGAAGGTCATCAAGGTCTTCAACCACGAGGACGCCACGCAGAGGACCTTCGACGAGAAGAACGACGAGCTGTTCGCCGCATCCGCCGAGGCGAACACGTGGGGCAACGTCACGATGCCGGTCGTCGGCAACATGGGCTACGTGCTCTACATCCTGCTCGCCATCATCGGCGGCGCGATGGCGCTGTCCGGCGTCGGCAACTTCGGCCTGTCCGGCTCCGGCCCGCTGACCATCGGCACGCTGGTCTCCCTGCTGACCCTGTCCCGCTCGTACATCAACCCGCTCGGACAGGTCTCCATGCAGCTCAACATGGTGATGATGGCCCTGGCCGGCGCATCCCGCATCTTCGCGCTGATGGACGAGCCGGTCGAGACCGACGGCGGCACCGTGACGCTCGTCAACGTCGAACTCGACGAGGACGGCGTGACGATGCGCGAGGTCGATCATGAGACCGGCCACTGGGCGTGGAAGCGCGAGGCCGGCGACGACGGCACGCGTTCGATCAAGGCCGCCGAGAAGCTGCACGGCAAGGCCCGTGAGGTTGCCCTGAAGGCCAGGGAGCACGCCATCACCTCGCCCGACGGGCGTCTCACCCTGCTGCAGGGCGACGTGCGCTTCACCGACGTCACGTTCGGCTACAACCCCGACAAGCCGGTCCTGCACGACATCACCTGGTTCGCCAAGCCGGGCCAGAAGATGGCGCTCGTGGGCGCGACCGGTGCCGGCAAGACCACCGTCACGAACCTCATCAACCGGTTCTACGACATCCAGGAGGGCCAGATCCTCTACGACGGCATCGACGTGAAGAACATTGCCAAGCCCGATCTGCGCCGCTCGCTCGGCATCGTGCTGCAGGACGTGAACCTGTTCACCGGCACCGTGATGGACAACATCCGCTACGGTCGACTCGACGCCACCGACGAGGAGTGCATCGCCGCGGCGAAGCTGGTGAACGCCGACGGCTTCATCCGCATGCTGCCGCAGGGGTACTCCACCGTGCTCGAGGGCGACGGCTCGGGCCTGTCGCAGGGTCAGCGCCAGCTGATCTCGATCGCCCGCGCCGCCGTGGCCGACTCCCCGGCGCTGATCCTCGACGAGGCCACCTCGTCGATCGACACGCGCACCGAGGAGGTCGTGCAGGCCGGCATGGACGCGCTGATGAAGGGACGCACGGTGTTCGTCATCGCCCACCGTCTGTCCACCGTGCGCAACGCCGACGTGATCATGGTCCTCGACCATGGCCGCATCATCGAACGCGGCAACCACGACGAGCTCATCGCCCTGAAGGGCGAGTACTACCAGCTCTACACCGGCGCAGTCGAGCTCGAGTAGTCGCCGCTAGTCGCCGCTAGTCACCACCGGCGGGGCGGATGGCCGCAGGTGGTGACTAGCGGGTATGTGGTCTACCGGTTGTCTGAGGAGCCGTTGGAGCCGTCGGAATCGTCGGAGCCGTTCCCCTCCTCGCCGAGGAGCTTGGAGAGTTCGGCGTCCCAATCGGTGCCGGTGGAACCGGGTGCGGGGGAGCCCTCCGCACCCGACCGGGAGGAGGATTCCCCCTTGACGGAGTCGGAGGAATCGGCATCCGAGCCGGCGGTGGCTCCCGCCGTGCCGGCCGTCGCGGCATCATCGGCCAGCGTCGGCAGCAGATCCGGATGCGACCACTTCGCGTCGCGCCCCTCGTTGCCTTCGGCGGAGGTGATCATCTCCCACAGGGCAGCCGCCTCGCGCATGCGCTTCGGACGCAGTTCCAGACCGAGCAGGCTTTCGAAGGTGCGCTCGGCCGGGCCACCGGTCGCACGCTCGCGGCGCATCATCTCACGCAGCTGCTCGATGTGCGGCAGGTGCGCCATGCCGGCGCGCCACACCACGCAATCGACCCATCCCTCGACCATCGCGAGCATGGTCTCTATGGAGCGCAGCGCCTCCTTCTGCTCGGGAGTATCGGGAATGCCGACCTTCGTGAGGTTCACCGCACTGGAGATCGAATCGGCGTCGAGCGCACCCGCGTCGCGCAGCTGTTCCTCCATCGCGTCCAGATCGATGGAGATGCCGCGCGCGTACTTGCCGAGCAGCGCCTCGAAGCGCGGCATCAGCCACGGCACCGCGGAGTAGAGGCGTGCGTGCGCGGCCTCGCGCAGGGCGAGGAACGACATGACCTCGTCGGCCGGAATTGTGTCGTTCGGGCGCACGATCTCGGCGAACAGCGCCTCGGTCTGCGGGTCGGACGCCGGGTGATGCGGCGTGCCGGTGCCCTCGGCGTCGGTGCCGTCGACACTGTCCGACTTGGATTCGGTCTGCGGGGCGGCGGCCGACGTGAATCCGATCGGATTGCCGGTGCCATTGCTGGCGGAATCACCGGCACCGACGTCGCCGGCCTCAACTCCGTCCCCGGCCTCGCCGTTGAGCTGCTTCGTGTACTCCTCGACGTTCTGAACGACCAGTGCGCCCGCCGGATTGGACAGCAGCGCGATGCCCTGATCGAAGCCGCCGTGCACCTCGCGGCTCAGCGTGCCGGCCGCGTTGCCCAGCTGCATCGCGAACGAGGTGTTGCCCAGCAGCTTGACCAGCTGCTTCGGATCCTTCATGCCGTCCGGGATCGGAATCGGGATCGGACCGGCGAACATGCCGGCGACCTCGCCGTTGAACGCATCGCCCAGACGCTCCGAGATCACCGCGGCCAGGGCGTCGCCCATCGACGAGGCCACGGGGGAGGCGAATTTCGCCCACGCCTCCAGCGTGCCCTCCACCCAGCCGGCGCGGGTGAGCGCCTGCGCCTCTCCCGGTGCCGGATCGAACTCGCATGCGGTGTCGAGCCACAGGTTCGCCTCGCTCATCGCGCGACGCACCTCACCGCCCTCTACGGCGGAGACCGACGTGCGCGAGCCATTCGCGTTCGCCTGCTGCAATGCCAGCGACTTGGCGAGCTTCACGTTGATCGGCCCCTCCTCGACCACGTGGGCCATGTCTCCCATCGTGTTGAGGCCGCCGGCCGTGAACGCGGCCATCATCTGCTGCACCTCGGCCGGATTCGGCAGCGTGCTCGGATCCTGGCTCATGAGCTGCTCGCGGATCGAATCGGGCAGCTGGGAGATCTGCTGCCACGCCATCTCGCCCTGGACCGGGCCGAAGCATTTGATCAGCCACTCGTGAATTGCGTTCTCGTCCATATCGGAACCTCTTGGTCGTTCGCGGTCTTTTCCTGCCATTCTAGGGGGCACAGGCGTCCGGCCGCATGTTTTTCCGCGTAAAGCAAGCGCTGGTATCATGCGCGGTATGCCGTTCCTGAATTCGATCGTCGATATCCTGCGCCGCGTGCCGAAGATCCCGGCCGCAATCGGCAGGTACCTGACCACCCGCTCGCCCCGATTCCTCGCAGGTTTCCTCGCCGTCGCCCTGTGCGTGCTGGTGATGTGCCTGCCGAGCGCCTACTCGGTCGAATGGCCCGGGCCGACGCGCGATGTGCTCGGCACGGTCGGCGGCGACGGCAAGTCCGTCGACGACCAGGTGATTCAGGTCTCCGGCGCCGACACGCACAAGGACTCCGGCAAGCTGTTGCTCGTCACCGTCTCCGCCAACGGCGTGCCCGGCTATCCGGTGACCAACGCCGAGGTGCTGTGGGGATGGATCGCCCCCGATCGCGTCGTCATGCCGCGCGAGGCCGTCGTGCCGGTCGGCCAGACGACGGAGGAGTACAAGAAGGAGACCGACAAGGAGATGTCCAGCTCGCAGTCGAACGCGATCAAGGCCGCCGAACGCTTCCTTGCAGCGAATGCGGACGTCGCCGAATCGGCCGGTCTGACGGGCGCCGATCTGTCCAAGCTCAAGGTCTCGATGCACGTCGACGACATCGGCGGTCCGTCCGCCGGCATGATGTACACGCTGGGCCTGATCGACAAGCTTACGCCCGCCGACGAGACCGGCGGCAAGACGATCGCCGGCACCGGCACGATCGACGCCAAGGGCAAGGTCGGGTCGATCGGCGGCATCAGGCTCAAGATGCTCGGCGCCAAGCGCGACGGCGCCACATGGTTCCTCGCTCCCGAGGCCAACTGCGGCGAGGTCGTCGGCCACGTGCCATCCGGCCTGCGCGACGTGAAGGTCTCGACGCTCGACGAGGCGTACGACGCGCTCGTCGCGATCGGCCAGGGCAAGGGCGACTCCCTGCCCCACTGCACGGTCGACACGGTCGACAAGCAGACCAAGCGGTAGCCGTCCCATATTTCAGCGATTTAATCGCGTGTTAACGCCGCTGTTCGTCGTGTGTTGCTATTCTTGACTCTCGTGAATGAAACCGCATCACAGAACGCAGAGGAATTTGGCTTCAAGCCCGGCGACATCGTGCAGGAATGGCTGTGGGATGATGACGTGGATGACTCGATCAGGGAGAAGATCGAGAATCTGACCGGTGAGGATCTCGTCGACGAGGACTACGATTCCGCCGTGGACGGCGTGATTCTGTGGTGGCGCGACGGCGATGACGAGGACGAGCTGTCCGACACGATCGTCGACGCGTACGCGGTCGTCGGCAACGACGGTCCGCTGTGGGTCCTGACCCCCAAGCCCGGCCGCCCGGGTGCCGCCAGCTCCTCGACCGTCCAGTCCGCCGCGAAGACCGCCGGCATGAACGCCGCGACTCCGCTGACCGTCAGCCCCGACTGGAACGGCATCCGCCTGCGCGCCTTCGGCAAGGGCCGCTGAGCGTCTTTCTGTTCCCCTGCGGTACCGGTCCCACCGAATCCCGCAGGATGAGTTTTGACGCGAACGTGACATGCATGTCCGTTCGCCGGCGATGACCTTGGTACGCCGACCTGTTCGACAGCGATCTCGAGGACGTGGTGGACGCGCTCGACAGGATGGCGGGGGATGCCGCGTGACTTTTCGTTGTCACGATGTTGTCACAGCGCCATCCTACTGGACGGATAAGGCCCGGAACCGTTGCGGTTCCGGGCCTTATCCTATGTGGGCGATACAGGACTCGAACCTGTGACATCCACCGTGTAAAGGTGGCGCTCTAACCAACTGAGCTAATCGCCCGCAGACATTTAACCATAGCGCAACCCGGGCACAAGCCGCAAGCCTGATGGGGGCGAATGGGGCCGGATGGGGGAAGCAACGCGAAAAGCGCCGGTCAGTGGAGGAAACACCCCTATTGGGAGCCGTCGTCGGCGGGAAAACGGCGGCCCGGTGGTGAAAACGCCGTGATATTTCCCTGTTGATCGACGCCGAATGCGCTCATGCGTCTCAACAGTCACGTAATGTGGCACACAGTATCGTATGTTCCTTGAGGAGGTTTGAAGCCCATGGCGCAGCAATCCGAAGCCGGAATCCCCAGGGCGGGCAAGCGCAAGTGGGGATACGACCCCGACCAGGTGGACGAGTTTCTGGATAAGGCGCACAAGCTGTACGAGAGCGACGACGCGCAGCTGACCCAGCAGGACATTCAGAACGTGTCCTTCGAATTGAAGAGGGGAGGATACGTCATCGCGCAGGTCGATGCGGCGCTCGCCAGGCTGGAGCGCGCGGTGGTCGACAAGCAGACCACATGGGAGATCTCCAAACAGGGTCGCGTGGCGTGGAAGGCGCGCACCGAGGAGCTGTACCGCGAGATCGCCGGCCATGCCGACCGGGGGGAGGGCGAGCGGTTCGCGCCCGGGCGGGGCAAGTCCCCCTCTTACGATCGCAGGCAGGTCGATCGTCTGATCGACCGGATCGTCGACAAATGCGCCGCCGAACTCGGCGTGGACGGCGCCGAGAAGGATCCCAAGCTCGACGTCATCACCCCCGACTACGTGGCTGACTCCGTGTTCACCCAGCGCAAGGGCAGGAAGGGCTATGACGAGCGTCAGGTCGACTACTTCCTCAACTCCTGCGTGGAGCTGCTGAGCCGCATCGAATCCTTCGACCGTATCTCCGACTACATCGCCGCCGACGGCGCCGCCGACGGTTCCGCCGCCTCGATCGGCTCCCAGCCGCGCCCCCGCGCGGTGCCGATGGAGGCAGAGGCGTCCATCGCATCCGCCGCGCAACCCGTCGCATCCGCTGCGAACGCTGCATCCTCCGCCGCGCAGTCGGCCACCGCGATCGCCGGCGGACAGGTCGCGCCCCTGTTTTCCGCCGACGCCCGACGCCGTTCGACCGACGGCGACGACGACACCCCGCACGGCTACGCGCCATCCGTCAAGGCCGATGAGGCGGCAAGCTTCAACGCGCTGAGCCAGGCCGAGCAGAGCCTGTTCTCGGCATCGGCCACGGCATCGGCGTCGACACCGTCCGTGCCGCCAGCCGAACCGGTCGCGTCGGTCGCATCGACTCCGGTGGCGCCGCTCTTCCCGGTCGCCTCGGCCGCGCCCGCGACCTCCGCCACAGCCCCGACCGCATCGACTGCCTCGGTCGTCTCGGTCGCCCCGATTGCTCCGATCGTCTCTCCCGTCGTCCCGGTCACCGCGGCACCCGTGACATCCTCGCCGACGTTTACGCCGTCCTTCGCCCCCGCGGCTTCGGTCACGATCCCGACCGCGGCACCCGTGACGCCTTCGTCGACGTCGGCGCCGGCGTCGTACACCACGCCGACGGCTCCGATCGAGATGCCGCCGTCGTTCGCGACGCCGCCGTCCCCGTCCCTCACCCCGTCCGCATCGCCGAAACCGGCATCCCCGGTTCCCGCACAGTCGGACGACAAGTACACGACCTCCTCGCTGAATGCGCTTGCGCAGATGGCCGAGGCCTCCCAGGAGTTTCCGAAGGTGAACGGCACCTCCCCGTTCGAGCCGCACATGCCGAGCCTCGACGTGCCCAACACCTTCACCTCGATGCCGGCGGTCACGCCGTCCGCCCCGGCCTCGGCGCCGTCCGCGCCCGTCGCGTCCTCCGCCACGGCATCGCCCGCCCCATCATCCACCTCACCGTCGGTCTCCACGTCCGCCGCGATCCCGTCCTTCGCGCCCGCCGCGAAGCCGGAACGCGGCTCCACGCAACCCCCGCAGCCGCCCTTCTCGCTGCTGTCGGCCAACAACCACGATCTCGGCATCCCCGACCTCTCGTTCCCGTCCATCAACGGAAACATGTCGGATGACATACAGGACACGACAAAGAAGGAACAGTGATCCACAGCAACACCGTCGTCGTACTCGGGTCTACCGGTTCGATCGGCACCCAGGCTCTTGACGTCATCTCCCGTCATCCCGAACGATTCACCATCGTCGGCCTTGCGGCCGGCGGTTCGCACATCGATCTGCTCGCCCGCCAGGCGGCTCGCTTCCGTGTGCCGCAGGTCGTCATCAACGACACGTCCAAGGTCAAGGAACTGCGCGAGGCCCTCAATCAGGCCGGCGCCCCCTACACGCAGGTGCAGGCCGGCCACGATGCCGTCGTCGCGATGGCCGGTTTCGGCGCCTCGGTCGTCCTCAACGGCATCACCGGCTCGATCGGTCTCGAACCGTCGATCGCCGCACTGAAGGCCGGATCGCAACTGGCTCTGGCCAACAAGGAGTCCGTCGTCGCCGGCGGACACCTCCTGTTCGGCGCGCGCGTGCGCGAGGACCAGATCAATCCGGTCGACTCCGAGCACTCCGCGATCTGGCAGTCGCTGCGCTCCGGCACGCACGCCGAGGTCGCCCGCCTCATCGTCACCGCCTCCGGCGGCCCGTTCCGCGGCATGAAGCGCGAGCAGATGACCGACATCACCCCCGAGCAGGCGCTGCACCACCCCACGTGGAACATGGGTCCGGTCGTCACCATCAACTCGTCCACCCTGATGAACAAGGGCCTCGAGGTCATCGAGGCGTCGCGCCTGTTCAACGTGCCGCCGGATCGCATCGACGTGACGGTCCACCCGCAGTCCATCGTGCATTCGATGGTCGAGTTCGTCGACGGCGCCACCATCGCGCAGGCGTCGCCGCCGGACATGCGCTTGCCCATCGCGCTGGGCCTGTCCGCGCCGGATCGCATGACGAACGTGGCCGCCGCATGCGATTGGACCAAGGCGGCCTCGTGGACGTTCGAGCCGCTCGACGACGAGGCGTTCCCCGCCGTCTCGCTCGCGCGCCACTGCCTGATGGCGTCGGAGAAGCACACCGCGGTCCTCAACGCCGCCAACGAGCAGGCCGTGCATGCCTTCCTTGACCATCGTCTCCCGTATCTCGGCATCGTCGACACGGTCAAGGCCGTGCTCGACCAGATGGACGCCGAACTGCGAGGCGACCCGCTGTTCCGTGACGTGGAGGAAATGGAACAGCTCGAGCGCGAGGCCCGCCGCCGCGCAGACGACCTGATAGACAAGCAGTGATGAATACGTTGAACACGTTGAGTACCGATCCCGTTTCCAAACCGTTCCGCAAGACCGGCGACCCGGTCACGCTCACGAGCGAGTCGCCGCTGCACCCGCGTCGCAAGTCGCGCCGCATCATGGTCGGCCCGGTGCCGGTCGGCGGAGGGGCGCCGATCTCCGTCCAGTCGATGACGAACACGCTCACCGCGGACGTGCCGGCCACGCTCCAGCAGATCGCCGAGCTGACCGCCGCCGGCTGCGACATCGTGCGCGTGGCCGTGCCCAGCCAGGACGACGCCGACGCGCTGCCCGAGATCTGTAGGAAGTCGCCGATCCCGGTCATCGCGGACATCCACTTCCAGTCGAAGTACGTGTTCCAGGCGATCGACGCCGGATGCGCGGCCGTGCGCGTCAACCCGGGCAACATCCGCAAGTTCGACCAGGTAGGCCCCGACATCTGCAAGGCCGCGACCGACGCGGGTATCTCCCTGCGCATCGGCGTCAACGCCGGATCCCTCGACAAGGAGCTGTACGCCAAGTACGGTGGCCCCACGCCCGAGGCGCTCGTCGCCTCCGCGCTGAAGGAGGCGCACATGTTCGAGGACGTCGGCTTCCACGACTTCAAGATCTCCGTCAAGCACCATGACGTGATCACCATGGTCCAGACCTACCGTCTGCTCGCCTCGAAGGGCGACTGGCCGCTGCATCTGGGCGTCACCGAGGCCGGTCCGCAATGGCAGGGCACGATCAAGTCGTGCCTCGCGTTCGGCGCGCTGCTCGCCGAGGGCATCGGCGACACGATCCGCGTCTCCCTCTCCGCGCCTCCGGTCGAGGAGGTCAAGGTCGGCTGCAAGTTGCTTGAATACATGGGCCTGCGCCCGCGCAAGTTCGACATCATCTCCTGCCCGAGCTGCGGACGCGCGCAGGTGGACGTCATCCAGCTCGCCTCCGCCGTGACTGAGGGCCTCAAAAACGTGACCGCCCCGATCCGCGTGGCCGTCATGGGCTGCATCGTCAACGGCCCCGGCGAGGCGCGCGAGGCCGATCTCGGCGTCGCCTCCGGCAACGGCAAGGGCCAGATCTTCATCAAGGGCAAGGTCATCAAGACCGTGCCCGAGGATCAGATCGTCGACACGCTGCTGGAGATCGCCAACGACATGGCCGCGCAGATGGAGGCCGAAGGCAAGGTGCCGGACGGCTCCACCGGCCCGGTCGTCGTGCCCATCCAGCATCCCAACCGCCGCAACGGCTGAGGACGCGCCTTGACCTATCCCGCCCCGTGGTCCTTCTGGCGTCGGCTGACGGTCAGCCTGCCCATCTTCATCATCCTGATGGGCCTGCTCGTCTCCGTCTCCAACCTCACCACCGTCCCGTGGAACAACGATCCCACCGGACAGACCATCGCCACGCTCACCGACGACACGGCCGTCACGTTCGACACGGACGCGGCGGCCGGTGACGGCGACGCGGGCGGCGTGGGCGGGCATACGCTCGACCGCGCGGGCACGTACGAAGTCGAGGAGCGAGCCATCGAACTGACCATGCGCCGCGACGGCACGCAGGTCGGCGGGCCTCGCAGCGTCGCCGTGGATCCGGACGCGGACGCCACCTGGAAGGTGCAGGGGTCGGGCGCGGACGAGACGCAGACCATCACCGTGCTGATACGCGAGCCGGTCGAGGCCTCGGGCAAACCGGTCAGGCGTCCGGGCGTGGTCTTCATGCACGGCGCCGGATTCGGCACCGCATACAATTCGTTCGGCGACATGGCCACCACGCTCGCCTCCGCCGGATTCGTCACCGCCGTCATCGACAAGCCCGTCTGGTCCACCTCCGACGTGACCCGCGACTATCCGGCGTCCGCGCGCGTCTACGACGCCGCCATCGACCTGCTGCGAGGCTTCGAGAACGTGGACGTCGACAAGGTCGGCATCTACGCGACCAGCGAATCGACGTGGATCAGCCAGTACCTGCTCGCCGACGATCCGGACATCGCCTTCCAGGTGCTGTTGAGCCCGATGGTGTTCACGCCCCGCCGATCGCTCGGCTTCTTCATCTCCCAGGACTTCGCGCTCGTCGGCGCCAACGACGGCTACCAGTCGATCGTCCGGCGCGTGTTCAACGCCGACACCGCCCTGTTCGGCCTGACCAACTTCGACCTCGACCTGCCCGAATCGCACGCCTACGCGATACCGACGCTCGTCGCCTACGGGTCGAAGGACGTGATGACCGCACAGGTCGAAGGCGTCAAACACATCCTCCTCGAAGCGCATCGGGCCGGCAACTGGGACGTCACCGTACGCAGCTACCCGGTGGCCAACCACGTGCTGCGCGTCGGCGACGAGGCGGAGACCGGCACGAAGTTCGCCGACCAGTACGTCGACGACGTCACCTCATGGGCCTTGGGTACGGTCGCGGGGCTCACGCAGACCAGCGAGCGCGTCGCCGGCGACGTGATCTACCAGTCGATCGCCGTGCCCGACGATCTGACGCCCAGACGGTCGCTGACCGTCTATGGCGCGATCCTGCACGCGGGAATGCTGGTGCTGCTCGTCGCCACGGCGCTCGCATGGCTTGCGGCGCTGTGGCGGCACGCGGCGTTCCGACTGCGCCGCGCCAACCGCGGGGTGCGCTACCCGGGGCTGGGATTCCGGCACGGATTCGGCAACGCCCTCATCACCCTCGCCGTCACCACGATGGCCACGCTGCTGCTGTTCGCCTCCGGTTTGGGGCAGGTCATCATGGGCGTGGTCAGGCTCGCATGGGGCGCCGCGCCGGCCGAGGAGCCCGGGGTCATGTGGTGGAGCTGGCCGGTCATTCAGATCGTGTGCACGCTCGTCGTCTGGGCGTGGTCGCGCGTGTTCGCTCGGCTCATCGAAGTGGCCACCGAACGCGGCATCCTCGCATGGCCGCCGCGGGCGGGATCGATCCGCGGCGTGGTCAGCGGCGCCGAACCGGTGCTCGCCACCACGCGCTTCGGCCGCGTGCTGTTCTGGCTCACCGCCGTCACGATGCTGCACGTGCTGTTCTTCTTCGCCTTCTGGGGCCTGTTCGTCTACTGAGGGGATCAATCGCCCATGCCGTTGTACAGGGATGAAGGGGTGGTGCTGCGCACCGCGAAGCTGGGGGAGGCCGACCGCATCATCACCCTGCTGACCAGAGGCCACGGCAAGGTGCGTGCCGTCGCCAAAGGCGTGCGACGCACCAAATCGCGCTTCGGCGCGCGCCTCGAACCGTTCATGCGCGCCGACCTGCTCATCGCGCAGGGACACTCGCTCGACGTCGTCTCGCAGGCCGAATCGATCGCCGCCTACGCCGGTCCAATTAGCGCCGACTACGACGCGTACACCGCCGCGAACGTCATCGTCGAAACGGTCGACAAGCTCGTGAGCACCGAGGAGGAGCGCGTCGCCGGACAATACCGGCTGCTCGTCGGGGCGTTGAACGCGCTCGCCAGGCATGCGCACGCGCCATCGCACATCTCCTCGTCCTACGTGATGCGCGCCCTCGCGCTCGCCGGCTGGGAGCCGCGCCTCAGAACCTGCGTGGTGTGCGGGGAGAGGCCCGCGATGGATGATCGATCGAACGGCTTCGCCTTCGGCATGTACCTGTCGATGCCGGCCGGCGGTCTCATGTGCGGCAAGGACCACACGCCCGAATCGCACCGGCTCTCGCCGCTCGCGCTCACGCAGCTGCGCGCGCTCGTCGACGGCGACTGGGCCACGCTCGACGGCACCGAGCTCGCGCAGGAAACCGAACGTGAAGTGGAGGAATGGGCCGAGTACTATCTCGAACGCCCCCTACGTTCCATGCGACTGCTAGATTGACAGTCATGGCTTTCGAAAACGTCGACTACACTTCGCTGGACATTCCCGCGGCACCATTCTCCGACCCTTCGCGCATCCCCGATTTCCCCAAGGACAAGGTGCCTCGCCACGTGGGCGTCATCATGGACGGCAACGGACGCTGGGCCAAGCAGCGCGGCATGATCCGCACCAACGGCCATCAGGCTGCCGAACCGGTCGTCTTCGACACGATCGCCGGCGCGATCGAGGCCGGCGTGCGCTATCTGAGCCTGTACACGTTCTCGACTGAGAACTGGAAGCGCAGCCCGCAGGAGGTGCGCTTCCTCATGGGCTTCTCACGTGAGATTATCCACCGCCGCGTCGCGCAGATGGACGACTGGGGCGTGCGCGTGCGCTGGTCCGGACGCCGTCCGAAGCTGTGGAAGTCGGTCATCGACGAGCTTGAGGTCGCGATGGAGCGCACCAAGCACAACAAGGTCATCGACGTGGTGTTCTGCATCAACTACGGAGGTCGCGCGGAGATCGCCGACGCCTGCGCCGCGATCGCGCGCGAGGTGCGCGACGGGCGCATCTCCGGCGACCGCGTCACCGAGAAGATGATCGCCGACCACCTCTACAATCCGGACATCCCGGACTGCGACCTCGTGATCCGCACCTCCGGCGAGCAGCGCACGTCGAACTTCCTGCCGTGGGAGGCCGCCTACGCCGAACTCGACTTCGTGCCCGAACTGTTCCCCGACTGCGGCCGTGAGGTCCTGTGGCGCTCCATCGACCACTACATCCACCGCGACCGTCGCTTCGGCGGCGTCAAGAAGTAGGACGTGAGGCCTGTCGGCGAGCTGACTGGGGGAGAAACCGCGTTTCCTAGGCACATTTTGCATTTCCTAGGCAGGTCCGTCCGCATTGAATTGGAAGCCACGTTTCGGAATGTCTTGATTTCCTTATGTTTTGGAGTCGGTTCCATATCCGGTTTCCGACGACACCTGCCTAGGAAATGCAAAAAGTGCCTAGGAAACGCAGCCGGAACGGCATAGGGATGCCAGGCGGTCGGTGAATTCCTTGAGGAACCGCTGCACATCGACCTGAAGGGCCACGTGGACGCGCGGGGCGTCCGGGGTGACGAGGCCCGCGGGGTCTCCCGTGGTGCGCCCGCGCACGCCGTGGAAATCGCCGGTCACGGTCTCGGCCTTCAAAGCGATGTCGAAGCAGCCGACGAGCGTCGGGTCGAGTGCGACCGCGGCCGCCAATGGATCATGCAGCGGCATGCCTCCGGCGAAGATCGTCGGATCGGCCTCGAGATTCGCCGCGATGGAGAACTCGGCGAGACCGGCGAGGAAACGACCGCGGGCTCCGACGGCCGTCTCTCCGATGGCCCGCCACCGTGCGGCGGCTTCTCTGGACAGCAGGCACTGATGCGTCACATCGAGACCGACCATCGTCACGTCCGCGCCCGAATGGAACACGCGGTCCGCGGCCTCGGGATCCTGGATGACGTTCGTTTCGGCGACCGCATCCCAGCAGTTGCCCGGCTGGGTGAGCGTGCCGCCCATCATCACGAGTCGCAGCTTCGGCGCGATGTCCGGCGCCTTGGCGAGGGCCGCATCCACGTCGGTCAGCGGTCCGGTGGCGAGCACGGTGACGTCGTGCCCGTATGCGCGCACCTGTTCGATGAGGAAGTCGATGCCGCAGGTGCCGGAGGGGACGTCCTGCTCCGACGAGAGTCGTGCCGCCGGCTCGGCGGCGATATCGGTGGTGGTCCCGGTGACGGTTCCGATACCGGTCTCATGCGGTGGGGCGGCCGGCACGGCCGGATTCGCATGCGGGTCGTCCAGTGGATACCCTCCTACCGAGACGATGCCGTGCGGCTGCGAATGCGTGGGCCATGCGGATTGTGCTGTCTGCGGATGCGAGCCGCATGCCGGGCCATGCGCCGTGACGACATGTGCGGCGATGTCGGTGCGGACCGCGGTCCGGCCGCTCAATCCGCCCAGTCCGTCCGTACCGTGGAACTTGGCGCATCCGGCGTCGGGAATGAACGAGTCGGCCCATGAGGGATGCGTCGAGCCGTGGAACACGGGCACGTCGTCGGCATGGCCGAACAGATCGAGCACGTATCGCGTGTTTGCGAACGCGGTCGGCTCGTCCACGTTGCCGTAGCCGGCGAGCACGCCGAGCAACTCGCATTCGTGCGGCAAGGCGAGCAGATACGCCAGCGCCATCGCGTCGTCAACGCCGGTGTCGACGCAGGCGACGATGCGGGTGGGGGAGTGGGGCATGGCATGTCTCCTTTCAGTGCCGTGACGACAAAGCGCCCGCGAACGGGCGCTTTGCTGCTCATTGTGTTCCCGGATCGCGGGACTACTTGCCAAGGAACTCGTTGGTGGCGAAGTCCTTGGTGTTCGGCGCCTCGTGGATCACCTTGTCGTGGCTGTCCGTGTAGGCGTCCTCCTCGGCAAGGAAGTCGAAGTACTTCTGCGGTTCGACGAAGTCGTTGGTGCCGAGCACGAACGAGCCGTCCTTGATCTTGGCCGGGTCTCCCCAGTACTGGCCGTCGACGATGGTCTGCATGCTCTTCTTGACGAAGTCGACCTTGAGGTTGGCCTCAGGGGCCTCGTCGACGAGGATCTGCGCGGCGTCGTCCGGGTGCGAGTAGGCGTACTCGTAGCCCTTCTGCGTGGCCTGCGTGAACTTCTTGACCAGATCCGGGTTCTCCTTGATGGTCTTGTCGCTGGTGATCACGCCGATGGCGTCCGCGTTGCCGGGAACGCCGTAGTCGGGCTCGGTGAAGCAGTTGAGCTTCGGGCCGTACATCTCGGCCTGCACGCCCTCCCAGGTGGCGTAGAAGCCGCCGAAGTCGGCCTTGCCGGACTGGAGCGTCTGGAACGTGGAGGTGCCGACGGTGACCTTGTCGAACTCGCCCTTGCCGCCGTCGGTCTGGATCATGCGGCGCACCACGGCGTCGGACTCGTTGGAGCCGAACGTGGCGAAGGTCTTGCCATCGAGGTCCTTCGGGGACTTGATGGCCGTGTTGGAGGCGAGCGCGCACCAGATGGCGCTCGGCTTCTGCTGGACCTGCAGCACCTGCTTGAGGTGCGCGCCCTTGATGTTGTACATGCCCACGTTGGTGAGGTTGGACAGCGCGAAGTCGGCGTTGCCGTTGTTCACGGCCTGCTCGGCGCCGGCCTGAGCCACGGCCACGATGTCGACGTCGAGGCCCTGATCCTTGAACCAGCCCTTGTTCTTGGCGACGTAGACGCCGATGTGGTTGGTGTCGGGAGCCCAGGACAGCATGAACGTGACCTTCTTGAGGTCGCCGTTCGAAGCGGAGGAGGAAGAGGTGTCGTTGCTCTGGCCGCACGCCGCAAGACCGATGGTCATGGCGAGGGCGCCCACGAGGGCGATGGCCTTGTTCACAAGGCTGTGCTTCATGATGAATCCCTAGTTCGTTGTTCTCTCGATCGTTCTCTGGGTGACGCTTCGGGCGGATGATCGGCAGAGAACGATATGGAGGGCCTGACGATCCGCCCGACCGACGCCCCGGCGTCTCCCAGTCGAAGCGCTAGAAAAGGGGAGAGGCCGTTTGCCACACGTCGGACAAGCGCCCCCCATTATAGAAGACAGGCACTACCTCTCTCACCGGCCCACTCTGACGAGGGGGCTCCCGGCCGGAGCCGGGTGGGGGAGAGAAGCATGAGCGGCCCGAATGGGCCGCGGGAAACGCAGTATCGGCCGTGCGGCCGATACTCACCACTCACTGATCCGCATCCGGATCCGTGTCCTCGCCCACCGGGCCGAGCAGCACGCGCTCGCTGATGTTCACGGCGATGAGCAGCAGACACGTCATCGCGATGATCGTGAACGTGGCGGAGAAGATCAGCGGCGTGCGGAACGAGTTGTACGCGGCCTGCAGCCAGATGCCGAGACCCTTGCGCGCGCCCAGATACTCGGCCGTCGAGGCGGTGGCGAAGATGTAGGCGGCGGTCACGCGAATGCCTCCGTAGATCTGGCGGGCGGCGACGCGCAGCTTGACATGCCACAGCGTCCACACGCGCGTGGCGCCGCAGGTCAATGCCACGTCCTCGTAGAACTGCGGCACCGCCTCCAGTCCGCGCACGGTCTGCACGGCGACGGGGAACAGGCCGAACACGGCCGTGATGACGATCTTGCCCTCGGTCTCGAATCCGAACCAGATGAGGAACAGCGGGGCGATGGAGATGAGCGGCATCGTCTGCGCGGCGGCGAGCAGCGGATAGAACGCCGCGTTGAACACGCGCGAACAGTACAGGCCGATGCCGATGAGAATGCCGAGCAGCACGGCGAACAGGAAGCCGGTCACACCCTCGTAGGTGGTCACGGCGGCGGCCGGTCCGAGCGTGGGCCACACCTCGATGGTGGCCTGCGCGATCTCGCTCGGCGCGGGGATCATCGTCGAGGGCACGTGTCCGATGCGCACCCACGCCTCCCAGATGGAGAACAGTGCGATGACGGCGATGATGGTGGGGATGCGGCGTCTGACGCGCGCGACGATGGACATTTAAGGGTTCACCTTGCCTTCCGTGGCGCCGGCCTGTCCGACGCCTGATGCCGGGGCGTGGAGCAGTAAGGTGAGGAGCCTGCGCGCCAGCCGGACATGACTAACCGCGTCACAGTATAGCGACGCGGTTAGTCCGGCAAGGGGATGGTTTTGAGAGAGGCTTACTCCAGTCCGATGGACTTCAGGTGGTGGAGCTTCAGCGAGTCGACCTTGAGCGAGCCGGATTCGGCCACAACCCTGATCGCGCGCGGGCCCTCGGAGGCGTACGAGTAGGAGCTCAGCACCTGACGGCCGCCGTTGACGTACACCTCGACCGAGCCGCGGTCGACGAACACGCGCAGCTCGAGCCTGCCGGAGGCGAGCTCGGCCTCGGTCAGCGGGGCGACGCGGTAGCCGCGGTCGCCGTGCCTCATCGCGCCGCGATCCACGACGACCGCACCCAGCTGGTCGTCGTACGCGACCGACGTGTACGCGCCGTCCTCGGTCGCGTGGACGCGCAGGCCAGCGCGCTCGGCGGTGGAGGCGTCGAGGTCGATCGTCATCTCGATCTCGACCGCCTCGGCGTCGTCGGCGATCGTGCGCTCGCCGTCCCTGTCGAGGGTGATCGCGCCGTGATCGAACGTGTCGGCGCGCAGGCCCTCCATCTCGGCGACCGGCGCGGTGACGACGTCGCCGTCACGCAGGGTGATCTCGCGCGGCAGGGTCAGCTGGCCGCACCAGCCGTCCTCCTCCATCGGGATCGGCTGGACGAACGGGCTCATCCAGCCGTAGACGATCTGACGGCCCTCGCCGCCGTGCTCCGGGCCGTTGACGTGGAACGACTGCGGCGCGTAGTAGTTGTGGCCGCAATCCCACAGGCGGAACTCGGTCTCGGGCTTGAACGCCTCGCCCGGCTCCCAGGTGCCGATCATGTAGCCGGCATTGTTGACGTTGCGGTTCATGAAGCCCTGAGGCTTCGAACCCATCGCGGAGAAGCCGATGACCCACTTGGTGACGCCATGCTCGTCACGAATCGGGAAGAAGTCGGGGCACTCGAGCATGAACACGTCCGGGTCCGGGTGCTCGAACAGCACGCGCTCGTAGGTCCAGCGCACCATGTCGTCGGAGGAGAACAGCCACATCTGGCCGCGGCGCTCGGCGGAGGAGACGCCGAAGGTCATGTACCACTTGTCGCCGGTCTTCCACACCTTCGGGTCGCGGTAGTGGTGGTCGACCTTGTCGGTCGGGCAGTCGATGATCATGCCCTGCTTGGTGGCGGAGGTGAGCTCGTCGTTGTCCGGGGTGGCGAGCATCTGCACCTGCCAGTCGCCGCCGGTGTTGTCGTGGCCGTTGGCCCAGCGGTGGCCGGTGTAGTAGAACTTGAGATCGCCGTTGTCGTCGATTACGGCGGAGCCGGAGAACACGCCGTCCTTCTCCTGCTCGAGCGAGGGCGCGAACATGATCGGCTCGCGCTTCCAGTCGACCATGTCGGTGGAGGAGACGTGGCCCCAGTGCATCGGGCCCCACTGGGTGCCGTACGGGTGCAGCTGGTAGAAGACGTGCCAGCGGCCCTTGTAGTAGGTCAGGCCGTTCGGGTCGTTGATCCAGCCGCCGTTCGAGGCGATGTGGAATTTCGGGTACCAGCGGTCGTTGCGCTTGGCGGCGAGCGCGGCGACGCCCTCCTCGGCGCGGGCGAGTTCGGCGGCGTGGTCGCGGATCGGGGTGAGCACGGGGGAGTCGGGGGTGAAGTCGGTGGTCATGATGCACTTCCTTGTGAGTATGGGTGTGGTTGCGGTTGTGGTTGCGGTTCGGTGCGGATGTGGGATTGCGCCCGACCGGACGGGGAAGGGGGAACCGTCACGGTCGGACGCAAGTGTGGTGTGTGATCAGGCCTTGGCCGCTTCCATGGCCTTGAGCTGGCGATCGGTGTAGAACGGGTCGCCGCCGACCTCCTGATCGTCCTTCTTGATGATGAAGAAGCCGTAGATCAGGGCGAGCAGGACGATGCCGGAGATCACCCAGAAGGTCACGCGGGAGCCCATGTCGTTGGCCGGCATGAGGGCGGCCATGTAGTCGTGGAAGGCGCCCATCGGGGTGGAGAAGATGACCTGGCCGATCTGCGAGGCGATCTGGAAGCCGACCATGTAGAGCGTGGCGGACAGCTTGGTGTCGAAGTGCAGGGTGAAGTAGCGGAACGCCGGCAGGCAGAACAGCGGCACCTCGATGGAGTGGAACAGCTTGACGATGGAGACGGTGATCGGGTCGTGGAACACGCCGCACAGGCCGATGCGGGCGAACATGACGAACGCGCCGAGCAGCAGGGCGTTGCGCACGCCGATCTTCTTCATGATGATCGGCACGACGCCCATCATCGCGGACTCGAGGAAGACCTGGAAGCTGTTGAGCACGCCGTAGGTGCTGTTGCCCATCTCGGTGGTCGGGAACAGGCCGGCGTAGTAGTTCGGGAACATCTGCTGGTCGAACACGACGTAGAAGGTGTTGGTGAACAGCATGAAGACGACGAGGATCCACAGGGTCGGCATCTTCAGGACGCCGAGCATCTCCTTGAAGGACGGGTTGGTCGGGGCGGCGTTCGGATCAGCCTCCTTCTTGAGCTCCTCACGCTGCTCGGACGGGATCCAGAACGCGTAGATGAGCAGCATGCCGAGGCCGCAGGCGGAGCCGACCCAGAAGTTGATCAGCGGGTTGATGTTGAACAGGAAGCCGGCGCACAGGGCGACGATCGCGTAGCCGAAGGAGCCCCAGGCGCGGGACTGGCCGTACTCGAAGCCGAACTTGCGCGAGTAGCGTTCGGTGACCGCCTCGAACAGGGAGCAGCCGGACATGAAGCCCGCGGACAGGACGATCGAGCCGACCAGGACGCCCAGGAAGCGGGTGGTGCCGCCTGCGGTGAGCATCGGCATATAGATGAACTGGACGAACGGTCCGACGAGCGCGGCGATGATCGAGATGAAGACGACGAGCTTGCGCTTGATGCCGAGCTGGTCCTGGATCACGCCGTAGACGAACATGATGATCAGCGTGGCCAGCGAGTTGATCGAGTAGATCTGGCCCTGCTCGGCGGAGGTCATGCCGAGGCCGTGCGTCGGGTCGGTCAGCCACCTCGAGAAGAAGGACCACCAGATGCCCCAGGAGCAGAAGAACATGAAGATGCCGAAGGAGCTCTGCAGATAGGAGGGGTTCCTCCATGCGGACTTGGTTGAGCTTGCCATGTGTAATTCCCTTGTCTCTCCCATCCGCTGCCGTGCGGATGGCCATGATGTATGGCGTTTGTCGTATCGGTGCCGGATGCCGGCTGGGGTTCCTCCCGCGGCTGCCACGCCGTGTGGGGAATCGTGTTGACGGTTATCAATATAACGCATCAAACGATTTACGTCAAACGTTCTATGTAGACCGGTTCGACAACAGACGAGTCAACGCGTCAAACGATTGATATAACGCCGTTTTGCCAACCGTCCCAAAACGAGAGCCCGCAACACTCCGGCGTGTCGCGGGCTCGGAAGAACAAGGTCAGCCCCTTCTGACCGACTCCTTCTCGATCAGGGTGCAGTGGATCTTCGCCGGCGCGGGTGCGTCGAGCGGCGGGATCGGCGCGGTCGTCCTCGGCCATTCGCCCTTGTCGAGATCGCGTCCCTCGATCAGCGAGATCAGCTTCGCCGCGGCCCAGTATCCCATCTCGAAGTGCGGCAGCTCGATCGTCGTCAGCTGCGGGGAGAGGGTCTCGGCGAACACGCGGTGGTTGTCGACGCCCACGACGGACAGGTCGCGTCCAACCGTCATCCCGCGCCGCGCCGCGCACTCGTACACGTACCAGGCGCGTGCGTCGTTGAAGCAGAAGAAGCCGTCCGGCCGCTCCCAGTCGAACAGGTCGGATACGGCCGCGAGTGCCGGACCGTTGTTGAGCACGTTGACGACGAGCCGGTCGTCGGGCTTGCGGCCGACGTCCTCAAGCGCGGCGCGATAGCCTGCGAGACGCCCGTGCTGGGCGATCATGTCCTCGCTGCAGCCGACGTACGCGATGCGCTCGCATCCGGCGTCGATGAGCCGGCGGGTTGCGTCGTAGCCGATACGGAACTCGTCCGGTTCGACGCTGGGGACCGGCGCGGAACTGGTGCCGTCGGCGAGGCTGTTGTCATCGTTGCGATCGGTGGCGTCGACGAGCACGACCGGCAGGTCGGCGAGCGCCTGCGGCACGTCGGTGATGCGGTTCGACATCTTCGCGTAGAGGAACCCGTCGGCGCCGTAGCGTTTCAGGGCGGCGATCTCGTCGTCCTCGTCCATGCCGCCGTCGGTGCTGACGGTGATGAGCATGTAGCCGTACTGGCTGGCGGCGGACTGCGCGCCGAGGATCATGCCGCCGGCGTACGGGGTGGTGGCGACCTCCTCGCTGATGAAGCCGAGGATGTGCGTGCGGTTCGTTCTCAGGGAGCTTGCCATCGGGTTGACCCTGTAGCCGAGGCGTTCGGCCACCGCGCGCACGTGCGAGGCGATCGCCGGCTTGACGCGCCCCTCGTCGCGGTGGTTCATCACCAGCGACACCGTCGAAACCGAAACCCCCGTCTCCTGCGCGATCTGCTTCATCGTAACCATACGTCAAACGATACACCGTATGTCTGGCGTGATCCCGAACTGACTCGCTATACGTACATTCGTACGCATCGGGATGGTGGCATTTCCGGCCGGTCCCGAGTGTGCTTTGCCGCCGATGGCTATTGGTAGTGGTCGCGCGCGGACAGGATGCAGAGCCTGTCGCCGCTGACCGTGTATATGATGCGATTCGCCGAATCGATGCGACGGGACCATGCGCCGGACAGCTCCCATTTGAGTGGCTCCGGCTTGCCGATGCCCTCGAACGGGGTGCGCATGGCATCCCGGATCAGGGTGTTGATGCGTTTGAGGGTTTTCCTGTCCTGTGACTGCCAGTACAGATAGTCGTTCCACGCGTCTTCGGTCCAGCACAGCAGCATGGTCACCGATCGTCCTCCGGGGTGGGGTCGATCAGATCGTGCTGTGCGACGTATCCATCGCGCACCTGCGCCAGACCGCGTGCGACCTTGTCGAGCAGATAGGGGTTGTGGTATACGCGCAACGTCTCCATCAGCGAATCGTAGTCGGCGGCGCTCATGACGACCACGTTGTCCTCCGGATTGGTGTTGGTGACCAGCAGCATGTCCGCGTCTTCGTTGACCTTGCGCATATAGGATTTGAGGTCGTTGCGGAAGGCGCTGTATGTGACGGCCTGTACCATGGTTCCTCCTTGGTTGTTGTACAAGATATTGTACAACAACCAAGGAGGAACCTTCTCGCGCATGGTCATCGCACGACGGGGCGGGTGATGGGTCTTGTGTAACAAGATGGCGTTCGGCCGCCGACCGCCAGTGGGACGCGGATAGCATGGGGCTATGAGACAGTTTCTGACGCAATGGCTGATACTGACCGTGGCCGCCGCCGTGATGGTGGTGCTGCTGCCCGGCATGACGACGGTGGGGGAGCCGCCGATCCTCGGTATCGCCGTGTTCTCCCTGTTCATGGCGCTGATCAATGCATCCGTCAAGCCGGTGATGCAACTGGTCTCCCTGCCGGTCACGATCCTCACGTTCGGCGTGTTCTATCTGGTGGTCAACTGGCTGTGCATGCGGCTCGCCTCGTGGTTCGCGCTGAGCCTGTTCGGCGTCGGAGTCTACGTGCACGGCTTCCTGTGGGCGACGATCGGCTCGATCATCATGGCCATCGTCTCCGGCATCGTCGGCGCGATCATCGGCGATTGATATGCATTTCAGACATATGAAAAGCCCCGCGGCTTTGAACCGCGGGGCTTTTCATCTATATGGTCAGCCGATGTCATCAACCGATCAGGCGAGACCGGAGAGCTTGTTGATGAGCTCCGGATCACGAGTCGCACCCTTGTCGGCGGAGCGGGCGAAGGCGGCGTAGGCCTTGAGGGCCTGCGAGACCTTGCGGTCGCGGTGCGCGACGTAGCCGTCGCCGGCCTCGAGCTCACGGCGGCGCTCGGCGAGCTGCTCGTCGGTCAGCTCGACGTTGACGGAGCGCGCCTCGATGTCGATGTCGATGATGTCGCCGTTCTTGATGAGCGCCACCGGGCCCTTGTTCGCGGCCTCCGGGGCCATGTGGCCGATCGCGAGGCCGGAGGAGCCGCCGGAGTAGCGGCCGTCGGTGAGCATGGCGACCTGCTTGCCGATGCCCTTGCCCTTGACGAAGGAGGTCGGGTAGAGCATCTCCTGCATGCCCGGGCCGCCCTTCGGGCCCTCGTAGCGGATCACGAGCGCCATGCCGGGCTTCAGCGTGTCGTCGAGGATGACCTTGATGGCCTCCTCCTGGGATTCGACGACCAGAGCCGGTCCGCGGAACTTCCAGATCTCCTGCGGCACGCCGGCGGTCTTGACGACGCAGCCGTCGGGCGCAAGGTTGCCGCGCAGCACGGCGAGACCGCCCTCGTGGATCTCCGGGTGGTCGATGTCGTGGATCGCGCCGTTGACGCGGTCGGTGTCGAGGGAGTCGAACAGGGTCTCGTGCGTCCACGGCTCGGGGGAGATGATGTGGCCCGGCGCCGCGTGGTAGAGGGTCTTGGCCTCCTCGGTGCAGGTGTCGCGCATGATGTCCCAGTCGGCGAGCTTGTCCTCGAGCGTCGGGTAGTCGATCGAATGGACGTTCCTGTGCAGCTTGCCGGCGCGGTCGAGCTCGCCGAGGATGCCGCAGATGCCGCCCGCGCGGTGCACGTCGGAGATCTCCCACTTGCCGGACGGCGCGGCCTTGCAGATGCACGGCACGGTGTGGGAGATGCGCTCGATGTCGTCGAGCGTGAAGTCGACGTCGGCCGACTGCGCCATCGCGAGGATGTGCAGCACGGTGTTGGTGGAGCCGCCCATCGCGACGTCCATCGTCATCGCGTTCTCGAACGCCTCCTTGGTGGCGATGGAGCGCGGTAGCACGGAATCGTCGTCGTCCTTGTAGTACTGGTTGGCGATCTTGACGACCTGACGCGCGGCCTTGCGGAACAGCTCCTTGCGGAAGCCGTGGGAGGCGAGGATCGTGCCGTTGCCGGGCAGTGCGAGGCCGATGGCCTCGGTCAGGCAGTTCATCGAGTTGGCGGTGAACATGCCGGCGCAGGAGCCGCAGGTCGGGCAGACGGTCTTCTCGTAGTTGAGCAGGTCCTCCTCGGAGACGCTGTCGTCGGCGGAGGCGTACATCACGGAGATGAGGTCGGTGTTCTTCTTGACGGTGCCGTCGGCGAGGACGGTGGTGCCGGCCTCCATCGGGCCGCCGGAGACGAACACGGTCGGGATGTTGAGGCGAAGGGCCGCCATCAGCATGCCGGGGACGACCTTGTCGCAGTTCGGGATGCAGATCAGGGCGTCGGCGCAGTGCGCGTTGCACTGGTATTCGACGGTGTCCGCGATGATGTCGCGGGAGGGCAGGGAGTACAGCATGCCGGTGTGGCCCATGGCGATGCCGTCGTCGACGGCCATGGTGTTGAACTCGCGCGGGATGCCGCCGGCCTCCTTGATGGCTTCGGAGACGATGCGGCCGACCTTGTTGAGGTGGACGTGGCCGGGGAGGAATTCGTCGAAGGAGTTGGCGATGGCGATGATGGGCTTCTTGCCCATGTCGTCGCCGCTGACGCCTGCGGCACGGTAGAGGGCTCGGGCACCTGCGAAGACGCGGCCCGACATGAGTTTGGCAGAACGCATTTCAGTCATGCTTCCATTCAAGTCCCTAATCGGGACACGCGTTTTGTCAAGAGTCAGAATATGGAATTCACGAGGATGTTACCAAACACTCGGCTCCCTCACGCCTCCCGCACGGTCTGTGTCTTGCGGATCGCCGGCACGAAGCGGAAGTGCCGGTTGAGCAGGTTGACGATCTGGCCGGTGATGACCGCCGCCACGACGGAGAATGCGTGCACGACGTCCTTGCCGGGCACGGGCCGATCCCGGCGATGAAGCAGAGGAACCGTTTGGTGATGTACGGCAGAGTTCAGAAAGCCCTTACAGTCTTTTCTCCGAACCCGGTCGACAGATATCATGGATCGCGGTACACTTGTTCGCGGTAAGGGCTTACCGCAAAGCTGTGAAAGAAATCAGGAAGTACATACACCATGACCGAATCCAAGCCGAAAGTCGTTCTGACCATGCAGCCGCCGGAGCTCGTGAACAAGCTCATGAACGACACCCAGTGGGCGCGCCTCGACGCCATCGCCGACGTCGACCGCAACGTGATCACCGACTTCCACGCCGACGGCGTCGAGGACCGGATCAGGGACGCCGACTACATCTTCTCCGGATGGGGCCCGGACGGCCGCATCGACGTCGACACCCTCAACAGGATGCCCAAGCTCAAGGGCATCGCCGCGGCCGCCGGCAACGCATGGCGTCTGCTCACCCCGGAGGCGCTCGAGGAGGTCGACAAGCGCGGCATCCTGCGCTCCAACTCCGGCTACGTCAACGGCATCCCGGTCGCCGAGTACTGCATGGCGATGATTCTCATGGCCAACAAGGACTTCTTCCGCGCCGAGCGCATCTACCGCGAGCGCCGCGAGTACATCAACCGCGAGGTCGAGTTCCCGACCGCCGGCAACTACCTGAAGACCGTGGGCCTGGTCACCGCCTCCGCCCGCATCGGCCGCCAACTGATGGGCCTGCTCAAGGGGTGCCGCATGCGCGTGCTCGCCGAGTCCCGTTCGATGGACGCCGAGGAGACCGCCTCCTACGGTGCGACCAAGGTCGATCTGGAGACCATCTTCCGCGAGTCCGACGTCGTCTCCGTGCACACGCCGAGCCTGCCCGCCACCAAGGGCATGATCGGGGCCAAGTACTTCAAGATGATGAAGGACGGCGCCTGGTTCATCAACTCCGCCCGTGGCGCCGTGGTCGACGCCGACGCGATGATCGCCGAGCTCAAGACCGGCCGCATCAACGCGATCCTCGACGTCACCGATCCGGATGAGCCGCTGTCCGCCGACTCCCCGCTGTGGGACATGCCGAACGTGGTCCTGACGCCGCACATTGCCGGCTCCGAGGGCACCGAGCTGCAGGGCATGGGCGAGAACGTCGTCAACGAGCTCACCCACATGATCAAGGGCGAGCCGCAGGAGTACGCCGACTGACTCGCCTTGCAGCGAATCGTTCTCAATAAGAAACGTGTGAGGCCTTTTCGGCCTCAATCGAACAGGGGATGCCCCGGAACGTTGGAATTTCGGGGCATCCCCTGTTGTGCGTTTGTGCGATGGTGTGCGATGGGCTCACACGTTTGCTATTGAGAACGATTCGCTGCAAGCGGCGTATTCCGGCATGCCGGAATACGGAACATATCTCACTTTCTGGGCAGCGATCCGCGCAGGACGACGTCCGGGGCGCTCTGCACGTAGATCAGACGTCCCGTGGCCGGTTCGGCCGCGGCCGAACCCGAGTCGGTCCCGTCGCCCTTGACCTCCTGCGCGTCGCGCTTGGCGAGGACGCTGCCGACGGCGGCCTGTCCCATCTGCTCGAGCGGCAGGTGCACGGTGGTCAGCGACGGGTAGACGTCCGCCGAGTAGGGGATGTCGCCGAATCCGGTGACGCCCACGTCGATCCCGGGCTCGATGCCGTTGGCGCGCAGTGCGGTCATCGCGCCGATCGCCATCACGTCGTTCAGAGCGATGACCGAGTCGACGCCCCTGCCCTCATACAGCGCGCCGTCGCCGGGCTTGAGGAGCCCCGCGCGCGCCATCTGCATGATCGCCGCATAGCCTTCGGTGCGGTTGAACCGGCCATTGACCGTCGCACGCGGGTCGATGGCGACGCCGGCGTCGGCGAACGCGGCGAGCACGCCATCCAGTCGTTCCCTCGACGTGCGGTAGGTCTCGTCGCCCCTGAGGATCATGGGCCGGGTGTAGCCGAAGTCGATGATGAGTCTGGCGATCGCGCGTGCGCCGACGTCGTTGGCGACGTCCACCGCGGGGAATGGCAGGTCTCGGTTGAGGATGAACACGGCGCGGCCGCCGGTCGACTCGTACTGCCTGAGCTCGTTGGTCAGCGGCCCGCGTTCGGGCGCGTCGACGTATTCGCTTTCCGCGATGATGATGCCGCGCGGGCGGGTGGCCGTGGCCTTGCGCACCGCCTCGAGCTCCTCGCGCGGGGTGGGTGCCACGCTGATCGTGACCGTCAGGCCGTGTTCGGCAGCGGCTTTGACCACGCCCTGCGAGACGGCGGCGAAGTACGGGTCGGAGATGTCCGAGACGAGCAGGACGATGTTCGGCGCCGTGCCCTTGGCGACCGCCTGCGCGTAGGCGTTGGGGCGGTAGTTGAGTTTGGTGGCCGCCTCCATCACCTTCACGTATGATTGGTTGCGGACTCTGCGCGTGCTGCCGTTCAACACGCGTGACGCCGTGGCGATGGAGACGTTGGCCGCCTTGGCCACGTCCATCAGCGTTGCGGGCGATTGCGTTTTATCGTTCTGAGCTCCCATGGTCTACGCCGATCCTGTTCTTCCCGGAAACGGAAAATAATCTTCAAACGTTTACCGCAATCATAGCCGCATTGCGCACGAAATGCGTGCGATGACGCGCGATTGTGCAGTCTTTTGCGCGAATGTATCCGCCTGCGCGCGTCCCGATATCGCGGTAAGCGTTTTCCATTTCGGCGTGTCGTGAGGTATGCTGGAGTGCATGACGCGATATCTATGCTCCCCTGACTCCTTCAAGGAGAGCCTGACCGCCATGGAGGCGGCGCAGGCCATGGCCCAGGGGATCAAGAACGCGGACCCTGACGCCGAGGTCCGCTGCCTGCCGATGGCCGACGGCGGCGAAGGCACCGCCCGTGCGCTCGTCGATGCGACGCATGGCGTGATGCTCAAGGCAACGGTCCATGATCCGCTCGGACGGCCCATCACCGGCCATTACGGCATGCTCGGCGACGGCGTGACCGCCGTGGTCGAAACCGCCGAAGCCAGCGGCCTCGCCCTGCTCGCGCCCGAGGAACGCAATCCGCTCATCGCCTCCTCATACGGTACCGGCGAGCTCATCCGTGCCGCCGCGCATGCGGGCGCCAAGCGCATCATCGTCGGGCTCGGCGGCTCGGCCACCAACGACGCCGGCGCCGGACTCCTCCAGGCATTGGGTGTGCGTCTGCTCGACGGAAACGGCGACGAGCTCGCCCGCGGCGGTGCGGCGCTCGCCGACCTTAAGACCATCGACGTGAGCCACATCGACGAGGCCGTGCGCTACGTGCGCATCATCGCCGCCTGCGACGTGACCAACCCGCTGATCGGACATGACGGCGCCAGCGCCGTATTTGGGCCGCAGAAGGGCGCCTCGCCGGACGACGTCACGCGCCTCGACCATGCGCTCGCCCACTTCGCGCACATCATCGCCGACCAGCTGCACGTCGAGGTCGTCGACGTGCCCGGCGCGGGTGCGGCCGGCGGCATCGGCGCGGCCCTGAAAGGCTTCCTCGACGCTGAATTCCGCCACGGCATCGACATCGTCATCGAGACCTCCGGATTCGACGAGGCCGCCAAGTGGGCGGACATCGTCCTCACCGGCGAAGGCTCGATCGACTTCCAGACCAAGTTCGGCAAGACGCCCGCCGGCGTCGCCCTGACCGCCAAGAACCATCGCAAGCCGGTCATCGCCGTCGCCGGACACATCGGCAAAGGCATCGACGAACTCCACGAGGTTGGCATCGACGCGGTCTTCGGCATCGCCCCCGGCGCCGCAAGCCTCGAAAGCCTCCTGAAGAACGCCGCCGACAACGTCACGTTCACCACCGAGCAGATCGTGCGCGCGCTCAGGCTCAGATGAGTTGAGATGCACAGCCAAGGAAAGACCAATATGGGAATCTCGTTGAGAATCGTCACCATCACCACCCATATGAACAAGGGTGACGAATCATGACCGATCATACCGACGACTACCCCACACGCGAGCGGACCGTGGAACGCATCGTGCGCATCCGCACGGCCGAAGGCGACTACGTCGCGCTCGCGGCCGACGGCGGGCTCACGCTCGGCACGGCCGACGAGGCCGAACGCTTCGCGATCTACGCCTCCCGATACCCGCAGTACCTGCCCTCCGGCGGCACGTCCGACATTGCGTTCGACGGCGCGCAGGACGTGACCTACGCCCTGAGGAGCCTGACGAACGGGTGCTACCTGACGATCCAGAACTACGCCGACACCGTCGACTGCGACGGCCGGCCCGCCTACTACCGCAGGAGGGGACTCACGTACGTGGTCACCGCCACCGCGCCAGAGGCGTTCTGGAACGAGCGGTTCACGCTGACCGACCAGCCGGACGGATCCACGCTGATCGCCAGCCATTGCGACGACCTGCGCGACGAGCCGGACTGCTCGGCGTTCCCGATGCGCGTCACCCTGTCCGGCGCGTACATCGACTACGGCAACGTAGCCGTGCAGCGCCTGTTCCTCGAGGACGCGGGAGAGGGCGATTCCGCGGGATTCGCCGCGGACTCCGCGGGCGACGTCCCCGACTCCTTCCCGCACGCCTTCACCCACCCCGGCGTGAACCTGTCGGCCGCGCAGCTGACGGTAATGCGCGATCACGTGCGCGCCCACGAGAACCCGTGGTACGCCGACTATCGCAGACTGACCGACACCGTGCCCAACGACATGTCCAGCGAGCGATACGTGCCCACGTTTCGCGAGGGCGTCGGCCGCGGCAACCCGGAGGGATCCGGCCACATCGGCGACTGGGAGATGTCGTGCGCGGCCGCCTACTTCAACGCGCTGCGCTGGGTCGTCACCGGTGAGCGCCGATACGCCGCCAAGGTCGTCGAGATCATCGACGGCTGGTCGACGACCCTGCGGGTCATCGACGGGCGCGATCGCATCCTCGGCGCCTCGCTCGCCACCATCAAGCTCATCAACGCCGCCGAGATCGTACGCTACTTCGACGGCGGCTACGCGGGGTTCGACGACGAATCGTTCGCCCGATTCCGCACCATGCTGCGCAACGTCATCTACCCGGTCGTGCGTGACGGCGGCGCGCCGATGAACGCGAACGGCAACTGGGACGTCGCCCCGATGACCACGCTGCTGGCCATCGGCGTCGCCACCGACGACCGCCGGATCTTCGCCCGCGGCGTCGACATGTACTCGAGCCGCTACTGCAACGGGTCGATCGAGAACTACCTGACCGACTGGGGTCAGAGCGTCGAGACCGCGCGCGACCAGGCACACGGCCAGCTCGGCATCGGCGCGATGGGCGACACCTGCGCCATCGCCGAGCATCAGGGCGTCGAAAGGAGTCAGAAACAGCAATGACCACGATGATCACCAACCCGATCCTGCCGGGCTTCCACCCGGATTCGAGCGCCCTGCGCGTCGGCGACGACTACTACATCGCCACCTCCACCTTCGAATGGTGGCCGGGCATCGACATCTACCATTCCAAGGACCTCGTCAACTGGGAGTGGGTCGCCGCCCCCGTCAACCGCGAATCGCAGGTCGACCTTCGCGGCAACTACGATTCAGGCTCACTGTGGGCGCCGCACCTGAGCTACGCCGACGGCAAGTTCTGGCTCGTCTACACGGACGTCAAGACCTACGCGCCGTTCAAGGACACCCTCAACTACGTGATCACCGCCCCGGACATCACCGGACCGTGGAGCGAACCGCACTTCCTGACCGCCTCCGGCTTCGACCCGGCGATCTTCCACGACGACGACGGCCGCAAGTGGTTCCTCAACATGCTCTACGACTACCGTCCCGGCCACCAGCTGTTCGCCGGCACGGTCATCCAGGAGTTCGATCCCGAATCGATGCAGCTGATCGGCGAGCGCAAGCACTTCTACAAGGGCACCAAGCTCGGCGTGTGCGAAGGCCCGCAGATCCTCAAAAGGAACGGCTGGTACTACCTGCTGTGCGCGGCGGGCGGCACCGGCTACATGCACGCCGCAACCGTGGCCCGCGCCCGCACGCTCGAGGGGCCGTTCGAGGATTCCCCGTACACGCCGCTGATGACCACGCGCGACGAGCCGAGCAATCCGCTGCAGAAGTCCGGCCACTGCTGCTTCCTCGAGATCGGCGACGAATGGTATGTCACGCAGATCTGCGGCAGGCCGCTGACCGAGCGAGGCAACTGCACGCTGGGCCGTGAGACCGGCATCCAGAAGATCTACTGGACTTCGGACGGCTGGCCGCGCCTGATCAACGACACGATCAGCCCGGACCTCAAGGTTCCGGCTCCGAAGATCGCACAGGGCGTCACGCAGATCACGGACCACTCCGAGCGCATCGAGTTCGAGGCGGATCGCGCCGCCGAGGCCAACGCGCCGCTCGACTCCGTGACCGATCCGGCCATCCCGCCGAGCCTCAAGACCCTGCGCACCGCGCTTGTGGCCGAACAGGACTACTCGCTCACCGAGCGTCCCGGATGGCTGCGCATCCACGGCGCGCAGTCGCTGCGCTCGCAGCACAGGCAGACGCTGTTCGCCCGCCGTTGGGAGGCGTACGACTTCGACGCACAGACCGTGCTCGACTTCGATCCGGCCAACTACCAGCAGATGGCCGGACTGATCCTCTACTACGATACGCAGAACTGGATCTACGCGTACGTGAGCTTCGACTCGGAGGGCACCGACAGGCGCATCATCCAGGTGCTGCGCTGCGACCACGGCAAGCTCGACTACGGCTCCGATGCGATCGCGCTCGAGGAAGGCCCGGTGCGCATCAAGGTGGAGGTGCGCCGTGACAAGGCGAACTTCCACTTCGCTCAGGGCGAGGACATGTACGCCGACAACGCGTTGTGGAAGGCGATCGGCGGCGTGCAGCCGGCCGATCACATCAGCGACGACTACGTCGAGCGCACGATCCAGGGCTGCGCGTTCACCGGCGGCATGGTGGGCATCTGTTCTCAGGACATGGACGCCCACCGCTCGCACGCCGACTTCCAGTACTTCGACTACCAGGAGCAGCACTGAGTCTTCCTTCTTTTTCGGTTCCCCGACATTTTTCAACGAAAGGACAATCAATCATGACATGGGAACTGGCCGCGTCCACTCTGGGCGCTCCGTACGACTCGATGGATGAGCTCGCCAAGACCTTCAACGCCACCGGCGTCAAGAGGATCGAGGTGGCCGTCGGCGATGAGATGAAGTTCACGATGGCCTCCACCGACGACGAGCTCAAGGCGATGCGCGACGAGCTGGCCGAGAAGGCCGGCGTCACCATCTTCGCCGTCGACTCCCGCGTGCAGGTATGCAACACCGCCCGCGAGGAGGACGAGCTGGTCGAAAGCCTCGAGCACTGCCTGCACATGGCCGACGTGCTGGGGGCCAAGTACGTGCGCGTCTTCCCGACCGCGCCGCTCGAGCCGAGCTGGGATCCGGACCGTCTGCCGGGCATGGTCCTGCCCAAGGGCATGAATCTGGCCGGTGTGTCCAAGCGCGGCGCGGAGATCATCGCCCGCGCGCTGCCGACCGCCGACAAGCTCGGCGTGCAGCCGCTCATCGAGACGCACGACAGCCACACCAACGGCGAGCGCAACGCGATCATCCACTACTACCTCGATAAGATCGCCCCGGACAACCAGGTCGGCTCCATCTGGGATCTCGCGCACCCGTGGCGCGTCGGCGAGGCCCCGGCCAAGACCTTCGAATACTTGAAGCCGTACCTCGTGGGAGGCCGCGGCGTCGTGCAGATCAAGGACTGCGCGTTCCCCGGTGACCAGACCCCGGTGCTGCAGGGTACCGGCCGTGTGCCGCTGGCCGAATGCTGCAGACTCCTCAAGGACGGCGGCTACACCGGCCCACTGTCCCTCGAGTGGGAGCGTCGCTGGTACCCGCAGGTCGAGCCGCTCGAGGAGGCGCTTGTCGCCGCGCGCAAGGCGATCGAGGCCCTGCCGGCCGAATCCCAGCTGTGACGCAATGATCGGCGCGGCCGCACAGCCCGCCGACCTTGGTGACCCCGTGGAATGTGTGGCATGCACCTACTGAGTGTGCATCTACACACGTTCCACGGGGTCTTGTCGTTGCTGCCGGCATGTCGGTGCCTGTTTTGGTGTGTGGTGGTGTCTTTCGGTCTGTGTTGGTGCCTGTCTGACCTGTGTTAGTGCCATTAGTGCCGTTTTGGCCTGTTGCTCCCTCCGCTGCCTCTTCCCATCGAGTGGTCTATGGTGCCATGGCGCGGTGAAATCCCCATCGAGCGGTGAGCTGTTTTCAGGAAATGGCGGAATTAGGCCATTTTGCGTCACCGCTCCATGGATGATTCACTACTTCATGGGCATATCACCGCGTCATGCGGTGCGATGCTGCGCCATGGTCATTGCGCGGCGTCACGGACAGTGCGCTGCATCGCATGCGTAACTGATTACGCTTTCATGTGCCGTGATGTGCGATTGGGGGGTATCGCCGACGCGGTCGAAATGAACATCACGTTTCGGGGAAACGTGCGAACAAATGCCAAGAAACGCTATTTTCAGCGGATTAGGTGAAATTGCACCAATGGCAGCGATAATGCGGTAAGCGTTTACCGGCGTGTCGGAAATGAACGCAGGAGGTGTTTTGAGTTGGATGGCGATGAGGATGAGCTGGAGGTTGGCAAGGAAGGTGGTGTCGAGCCTGTCGTAGCGGGTGGCGGCTTTCCTGTAGTGCTTCATGCGGTTGAAATGGACCCGGGGTTCGGTTCAGTATGGCAGGGCCCTTTGCCTTCCCCATGCCGTTTGTGCATGCGCTACTCGGCGCGCTGTGAGGACGCTCATTCGGAGTGCGTCAGCCAGTCGAGCGCATTGACCACGTCGATGCCGTCGACACTGCCCAGCCCGAACGTGTCGAGTGTGAGGATCATCCGGCGCCCAGATGCGTTGTGCAGCCTGTGTAGCGGCTCGAATTCGCGATCGCGGGTCGAGGAGTCCATGATGGTCGCGCTCACCTGAATGAACAGCCGCTCATCGGTCATATCGGCCGATATCCGGTCGGCGACGAAATCGATCTCGAGGTTGTCCATCCTGCCGACCTGCACGTCATATCCCCGGGTCTTGAGCTCGTTATGCACGATGAGCTCGAGCAGTGGCCCGATATCGCCCTGATGATAGCTGACCAGCATGTTCCTGATGCCGGGATCCGCAGGATAGTACTTGCTCAACCCTTGGAGGTAGTCGCCACCTTTCACGTTGATGCGCCGGGCCTGATGGAAGAGAAACGCATCGAGCAGGCCGGAGATGTACCGTTCGATGGTGTCGTTGGTCGCCGAACGCCGTGCGCTTTTAAGTCTGTGCTCGATCCTGGAGATGGACACGGGGGAGCCGGCGGTGTCGGCAAGATATCGGGTGACGTCATTGAACACCATGGGATTGCGTATCTGCAGATACTGGGAGATGTCCCGTACGAGTACCGTGTCGTAGATGCCGGAGAGCACGGTGTATGCCAGTTCCTGGTTGGTCCCCTGATCGACGACCGGCGGCAGGCCGCCGTATCGCATGTACCGTTCGAATGCGGTGTTACGGTCGAGTTCCCCGGTGTATCGAAGAAACTCCGCGAAGGACAGCGGGAACACCCTGATCTCGACATAGCGTCCGGACAGCAGCGTTCCCAGTTGCCTTGACAGCAGATGCGCGTTGGATCCGGTCAGGTAGATGTCGACGTTCGCGTCCACCCGCAACGCATTGACCACGCGTTCCCATCCGTCAATGAGCTGCACCTCGTCGAGCAGCAGGTAATACCGATCGTGGTCATGCATGAGCCCCATGATGCGGTCATGCAACTGCGTCCGATCAAACGAGGCGAATTCGAATGACTCAAGATTGATGGTGAGAATATGATCCGATGGAACGCCTGCCGAGACGAGCCTTTGCCCCAGTAGCTTCAGGAGTGATGACTTGCCGCATCGGCGCATGCCGGTGATGACCTTGATGAGTCCGTTGTCTTTGGCGGCAAGGAGTTTGTCCAGATACAGCGGTCGCGCTTTCAGTTTCATGATGCTCCGAATTTTTGCTGGTGTACTAGTAAAAGTATAGGAGATGTGGGCTATTTTTACTACCATGCTAGTAAAAGTCGCGGTTGTTCTGTGAGTTTTGCTGGTGTACTAGTAAAAGTGGTGCTGGATGACGGTGCGGTATGGGGCTATCTCGTCTATAAGACGTACTTTCAGCGTCTTACGGACATCTATCTCGCTTATGAGGGGTGCATACCCTAGGTATTACATCCTCGAATCGGCTTGACCCCAACGCCATCAAGCCGTTTTTGGCCCTTCATACCTGTGGGAGGTACCCCTCGTAACGCGGATAGAGGTCCGCAAAACGGCAAAAGCACCCCTTGTAACGCAGATAGGCGCGCAGATAGACACGGGCAGGTGCGGATGGCAGGCAAACAACGGCTCATCCATTACCGTGGTTGGGGTCGAGTCACCGGTTCCGGCTATGACTTTTCTGGGCTCCATCTCATTCCCGCACGAACAGCGGGGACCGGTCCTGGAATGATCATGGGGACTTGTGGGTAGAGGCTATTTCGGTCACTGCCTTTACAATCGAGGAGGGCAAGGATAGGGCCGGCATCCGGTCGGGCTCGGAACCAGCACGAACTTCGGCGGCGTGCCGAAGGCGTCGTCGGGATGCCGGCAAGGCTTCGGGCGGAGAGCAGTATGAGAAGGAACGAGGGGAGGGCCGCAGTGCCGCGAGTCAGGAGCATCAACCAGGACGATCTGCGCAACCACAACCTGTCGGTGGTGCTCTCCACGCTCGCCCGCTCGCGCACGCCGCTGAGCCGCGCCGAACTCGCCAAGGAGACAGGCCTGACCAAAGCCACGCTTTCGCTGCTCGGCGACCTGCTGCTCAGAAACCATGTGATCCGCCAGCTCGACCCGGCGGTCGGCGCGGCCTACGGTAGGCCGAGCACCCCGCTCGCCTTCGCCCCCGGACACTGGGCCGGCGTCGGCATGCAGGTCAACACCGACGGCTTCGGATACCTCGTGCTCGACATCAACGGCGCCGTCGTCGAATCGAACTGGTGCGAACGCACGATGGACGATGTGCGCCCCGACGACATCCTCGGCGAACTCGACGCGATGATGACCCCCGTCGAAACCCGCCTCACCCGGCGCGGTTACACGATCGCCGGCGCCGAGCTCGCCCTGCCGGGCCTCGTCACCAGCGGCAACGAACTGCTCGTCGCGCGCAACCTCGGTTGGCGCAATCTCGACCTGAACCGCTATTCGGTGATCGAACGGCTCGATGCGAAAGCCGAGAACGAGGCGACGCTCGCCGCCCTCGCGCAGATCCCCGGCTACGCCTCGCAGCGCACCGACGGCGACTGGCCGCTGAAGACCTTCGACTCCTTCATCTACGTGTCCACCGACATCGGCATCGGCGGCGCCTACGTGCGCGAAGGCCAGATCGTGCGTGGCGATCACGGGTTCGCCGGCGAGATCGGTCACGTATGCGTCGACATGCACGGGGAGCTGTGCCGTTGCGGTCGCCATGGCTGCCTCGAGACGCTCGCCGGCCGTCGCGCGCTCATGGTCGCCTCCGGCCTCGCCGACGAGGGGCGAGCCGCCGACACGACGCTTACGCCGAAACTGCTCGATGCGTGGCGTCACGGTGACGCACGGGCCGTGCTCGCGGTCGATCAGGCGATGACCGCGCTCGCCGTCGCGCTCGCCAGCGTCGTCAACATCGTCGACATCGAGAACATCGTGATCGGCGGCCTGCTGGGGGAGTTCGGAGACGAGATGGCGGACGTCCTGCGCGCCCGGGTCGCCTCGCGCATCCTCGCTCGCGACGGCGTGGACGTGCGGGTGATGGTTTCCCCGGTCATCGACCATCCTGCGTTGCACGGCGCCGCCGTGATGGGCCTGCGCCGCCTGTTCGACTCGCCCCTCAAATACATGACGACGGTCTAGCCCGTCGGGCGATCGCGGCGGCTTGAACTGGTTGGTCGGCAATGATGTGAGTCGATGCCGCTTATGAAACCCAAACCCCTGAAACACGCCTTATCCGGCAGATAAGTTCATTCGTTTGACAAATATAGTTCAGTCATTTAACATAAGAGTCGTCAGCTGGTTCGCTCCGGGATCATGGCGGATGAAACGTCATGCGGAGGCCGAACGGCGCAACGGACAATAACACGCACATCCCGAGTCTAAGGAGACAGCAATGGGTCTGTGGGACATCGACAAGATCGAATACGTCGGCCGCAAGGGCGGCGCCAAGGAAGGCCTCGGCTTCCGCTACTACGACGCCGACAAGGTCGTCGCCGGCAAGAAGATGAAGGACTGGCTGCGCTTCGCCGTGGCCTACTGGCACACCTTCGACCAGCGTCTCGTCGACCCGTTCGGCGACGGCACCGCCGAGCGTCCGTACGACAAGTACACCAAGCCGATGGATCTGGCCCTCGCCAAGGTCGACTACGCCTTCGAGTTCTACACCAAGCTCGGCGTCGAGTACTTCTGCTTCCACGACCGCGACATCGCCCCGGAGGGTGACACCCTGCGCGAGACCAACGCCAACCTCGACAAGGTCGTCGACAAGATCGAGGAGAACATGAAGTCCACCGGCGTCAAGCTGCTGTGGAACACCCAGAACCTGTTCACCAACCCGCGCTTCGTCGCCGGCGCCGCCACCTCGCCGTTCGCCGACATCTTCGCCTACTCGGGCGCCCAGGTCAAGAAGAGCCTCGAGATCGCCAAGCGCCTCGGCGCCGAGAACTACGTGTTCTGGGGCGGCCGCGAAGGCTACGAGAACCTGTGGAACACCCAGATGCACCGCGAGCAGGCCCACATGGCCAAGCTCTTCCACCTCGCTGCCGACTACGCCAAGGAGATCGGCTTCACCGGCCAGTTCCTCATCGAGCCCAAGCCGAAGGAGCCGACCAGCCACCAGTACGACTTCGACGCGGCCGCCGCGCTCGCCTTCCTCAAGACCTTCGACCTCGAGGACGTCTTCAAGTTGAACCTCGAAGGCAACCACGCCAACCTGGCCGGCCACACCTACCAGCACGAGGTGCGCTTCGCCCGCGAGAACGGCGTGCTCGGCTCCCTCGACGCCAACCAGGGCGACAAGCTCATCGGCTGGGACATGGACGAGTTCCCGTCCGACCTGTACGACTGCGTCGCCGTGATGTGGGAGGTCCTCGAGAACGGTTCGATCGGTCCGCGCGGCGGTCTCAACTTCGACGCCAAGCCGCGCCGCACCTCCTTCGAGGCCAACGACCTGTTCCGCGCCCACATCGCCGGCATGGACTCCTTTGCCGCCGGTCTTCTGGTCGCCGCCAAGATGCACGAGGACAAGTACATCGAGAACCTGCAGGCCGAGCGCTACAGCTCCTTCTCCTCCGGCATCGGCGCGAGCGTCGAGGACGGCACCGCCACCCTCGCCTCCCTCGAGGAGTACTCGCTCGACAAGCCGCAGGCCGACCTCATCGCCGCCACCAAGTCCGACCACCTCGAGTCCGTCAAGGCCACGATCAACAACTACATCGTGGACGCCCTCGCCGAGGCGTGATCAGCTAGGCGTGATCGTCTAGGTGTGATCGTCTAGGTGTGATCGACCGGGAGGCCCGACGAGGCCGGGCCTCCCGCTTTCCTCTCTTCTCCTCCTGTTTTCCTTCCATCACGCGAATATCCGTCTGTGGCGCTCGTCAGCCGCAGGCGGATATTCGCGTGCTCGGCCGAGACCGTTGAAGCGCTACTTGTCATCCACGTCGCGGAACAGGTCGGATTCGTTGTCCAGCAGGTCATCAACCAGATAGTGCGTGTCCAGCGCCTGTATGTCGTAGGTGCCGGCGTCGATTTGGCGGGCCAGCCTGCTCCGGTAGTACAGATTCATGGCGTGTTCGGCGGGGATGTCAAGGCGTTCCGCCAGCAGCGCGATGATGTCCGCGTCAAGATGCTCCTTGCGTAGGGCATCAAGTTCGGTCAGCATATCCTTGGTTACGTTCATCGCTCCACCTCGTATGATTCGGCGAATGCCAATGCGTGATCTATGGCTGATTGCGTGACGAAGCAGTACTGGTCGTTCCGACCGTAGAATTTCAATGCCCGCAAAGTGGTGTCCATGTCCCACAGACCACGGAAATACATGTCGATCGCCATATACACCTTGTCATCCGCGACGCCGCCATATACGATATCGGTTCCCGCCGGGGGCAGGCCGCCCCGTCGGCAATCACAGACGAATTCGACCCATGACCTGTCGTCGTCGAACGTCAGGATGTTCAGATCGGTGGTTTGCGAGAAATCGAAGACATTGATGACGGCGGTCCCACCGGATCTCATGCTCCGTCGCAACGCCCAGCGCTCCGCTTGCTGGCGGAAGCTGGTCGCGTAGAAACCGGGGCCGAAATCGAGGTTCTTTCTGGAAAACGAGATGTCGGGTGATTCGATGACGCAGTCCGAACCGTGGTACAGCTTCATACGTCCACCCCTTTGGAGCGCACGTATTCGGTGAGGTCGTCGGTCAGATAGTCGCTTCCCAGCGTGTGCAGCACGTCATATGCGGGAAAGATATAGCGGTTCAGGGCATCGGTCCTATCGAGGATGGCGTATACCTCGGGACTGCTCTTGCGCCATTTCCGTGCAAGCTGATGTATGAGGAACACGGAGAAGTCGACCTGTTGGCGTTCCAATGTGGTCAATGTGCACCTCCCTGTCCTGCGGTCAGTCGATGGCGCATGTCGTCGTGCGACTCTCCGAACGATTGTACTGTATCATCGCGCTGCATCATCGCGCTGCAACTGCTGCCCGGCGAATCTTGTCGCTGTCGTCATTGACGACAGCGACAATCGGGCGTCTCGCGGATTCGGCGTCTGTTCGAGCTGACGCGTTCAGCCGCGATACCTCGCGTACTGCGCGTACACCTCGGGCGTCGGCTCGCCGGTCAGGGTCTCCTCGATGGTCAGCGGCCACGCCGGCGGCTCGGCCTCGCCCGAAAGCACCCATGCGGCCTGGCGTGCGGCGCCGATCGCCACATACTCGTCGGTCGCCGGCAGCTCGACGTCCATGCCGAGGATGCCCGGCGCGTAGGCGCGCACCGCGGCGGACTTCGCGCCGCCGCCGATCAGCAGGATGCGCGTGATGTCCGCGCCGAGCGAGCGGATCAGTTCAAGGCAGTCGCGCTGCGAGCACAGGAGTCCCTCGATGAACGCGCGCGCGATGTTCGCCTTCGTCGTGTTGGCAAGCGTCATGCCGTGCAGCGTGGCCGTCGCGTCCGGACGGTTCGGCGTGCGCTCACCGTCGAAGTACGGGATCAGGGTCACGCCTTCGGCGCCCGGCACCGACTGCGCGGCCAATGCGGCAAGCTCGTCATAGTCGACGCCGAGCGCGGCGCGTCCGGCGTCGGCGATGCGCGATCCGTTGATCGTGCAGGCGAGCGGCAGGTAGTGTCCGGTGCAGTCGGCGAATCCGGAGACCGCTCCGGTCAGGTCGTACACCGGGTTCTCGGCGATGGCCGCCGCAACTCCGGACGTGCCGAGCGAGATGGACACGTCACCGACGGCCATGCCGAGGCCGAGTGCGGCCATCGCGTTGTCGCCGCCGCCGGGGCCGAGGATGCATCCGCCCTCGACCTCCTTGCCGGCGATGGCGGGGGAGGCCTTCACCGCCGCGGTTTCGCGGGGGCCAAGCACCGTGGGCAGCGTGATCGCATCGGCATGGGATTTGGCGGCTTCCTCGCATTCGGCCGCGGCCAGCACCATGGCCAGCAGGTCGCGGCGGTACTGGCTGTGCGCGGCGTCGTAGTAGATGGTGCCGGAGGCGTCGGAGCGATCGGTGAACAGGGCATCGAGATGCGCGTCCTCGCCGGGGGCGACCGGGCCGTAGCCGGCGATGCGCCAGCTCAGCCAGTCGTGCGGCAGGCAGATCGCGGCGATCCTCTTCGCGTTCTCCGGCTCGTTCTCGGCCACCCAGGTGACCTTGGTGAGCGTGTACGAGGCGACCGGCGAGGAGCCGACCGCCTTGACCCAGCGCTGCTTGCCGCGTGCGATGACATCCTCCGGCTCGCCGTCATCGGCGGGGGAGACGCCGAGGCGTTCGATCAGGGCCGCCGCCTGCGGGGCGGAGCTGATGTCGTTCCACAGCATCGCATCGCGGATCACGTTGCCCTGTTCTTCGAGGATGACCATGCCGTGCTGCTGGCCGCCGACCGAGAGCGCGGACACGTCGTCGAGTCCGCCGGCCTGCGCGCTCGCCTCGAGGAACGCGTTCCACCACGCGTTCGGGTCGACGCTCGTGCCCTCGGGGTGCTTCGCCTGTCCGAAGCGGACGAGCCTGCCGGTCGCGGCGTCGGTGACGCGGACCTTCGTCGACTGCGTCGAAGTGTCGACTCCGGCGACCAGAACCTGTGCCATGGGTGTTCCTTTCGTTGGTGATCCCTGATGATCCCTATGGGCGGCTTTCGATGCAGCTCAGGCAACTCCACTGCCGCCCATATAGTTAGATGATTTAATTTAATTGTACGTGCATACGAGGCCGATGTCCAGCATGAAAGGGTCGCAGTTGCGGGCGCGCATGGGCTGTTGGCATATGAAAAACGGGACCCCGCGATTATTCGCGGAATCCCGTTTCCTTGTGTGGCTGAAGCCGTGACGGCCGGAACGAGCCGGTCATCGGATCATTCAGCGGTTGGTCTCCTTGACGTCGTTGATGATGTCGGACATCACCTTGTAGTTGGCGTAACCGTTCTGGGCCATCGAGTTGACACCGTACATGGCCAGACCGCGCATCATGGAATCCTTGAACGACATAATAAACTTCCTTTCGGTTTGGAGCGGGCCCTGTCGGGCTCATGCTCCGTGATGATGTATACGTTTGTTGTTGTGTGTGCTGCAATCGCCGGAATCCGTTCGGCATCGGCGGTTGCGGGGGGAGTGCGCGCGGCTCTGCTGCTCTGTTTTCAGAGGCGGCCGTCAGGCGCGCTCCTCAAGAGCTAAAGTCAGCGGCCGATCTTGTTGTCGTTGATGATGTCGGCGAGAACCTTGGTGTTGCCCATCGTGTACTGGGCCATCGTGCTTGCACCGTAGAGAGCGAGACCGCGGACCATGGAATCCTTGAACGACATAATGTCTTTCCTTTCATCAGGTCAAAGCCTTGCGGCTTCGATATCTTCGTTTTCTTGGCTTCTTTCTGAAACCGGTTTCAGAATAACGCATCATGATGACGAATGCAAGCGAAATTCGCCTTTTCGGCGTTTCTTCACAATTCTGAAACCGATTTCGTGGATTATCCATCGAACCGGTTCGATGCAAAGGGGGCGGCAATCCCTACTCCCAGGCCGATTCCCGGGGTGCTGCAGGCCGAGCCGGTCGGCCGCCGTCGCCATCCGAGCCGATTCGGTCGCCGCGATGCATATCCGCACCTAAAGGGGCTCTACGGACGCGATCGGCGTCCATTACGTGCTGCGATCTGAGAGCGCTAATGGGAAACGGACGGATGCGGGTTGACCCGTGTCCGCATATCATCCTCGGTCCAGTTCCGTTTCACGAACGGGTTGAAGATTCGCCGTCCGCCGCGTCGTTCCGCCACGGCGGACGGATCCCACTCGGACACATACGAATAACGAATGCGATCCGGTGCCAGGCGTTCGATGAGTACCTCGTAGTGGTCACGTTCGGTCAGCAGGGTGTCGACGAGGTAACCGGGCTCCTCGCCGAATCGGCTCAGGCCCCGTACGTACAGGTTTTTGTCGGAGTCGCGCACGATCAAGGGGACTGTGTTCAGACGCAGCAGCTCCTTGAACATGATCAGCCGGCCGATCCTGCCGTTGCCGTCGGAGAACGGGTGTGTGGTCTCGAACATCCAATGCGCATGCGCGATCTCATACGGATCGTCACGCAGATTCCGATACAACGTGAACACCTGTTCCATGGCCTGCGGGACATCGGCCGGCAGGGCGGTATGCACGCCGAGGATCTCGCTGATCACGTTCGGCACGACCTTGTATCCGCCCACATTGCGGTCGGGGTCGAGCTCCTGACTCGTACCACGCTTGAGTATCGCATGCAACGTGCACACCATGGCCCTGTCGACCGGGTCGTCGACATGATCGAGAATCCAATTGAACGCATGGAAATGGTTGCGCGTCTCCACCACGTCGTCGGCGCGGATCTGATCGTCGGAACCGTTCGGTAGCAAGGCGCCGGTGTTGTAGAGCTGGGCGGTCTGTTCGGGGGAGAGCGTCGAGCCCTCCATATGATTCGAGTTATAGGCGAACAGGATCTGCGTGTTGTAATACAGTCCGCCGTCGACCCGCTGATCGCGCTCTCGCCTGAGCCATTCGACAAGTCGTATGCGTTTCATGTCTCTCCGATTCGCCGTTTCCGATGTTGCATAACTCTGTGTCGTGATTCTGAGCGTACCGCATTTCCGGTCGTGTTCCTGTGTACTGGTCGGGCTGGGGCGTGGAACGATGGGTGTAGGGAACTCTCGTCTCTCCGGTAGTGAGTCTGCGATGCCTGCGGCCACCAGTGGATGACTGACCTGTGCGGAAGACGGTCGGCACGATTGCGCTGTGTAGTGCGATGCGCAGGCGCGATGGGCGGGTGCTGTCCGCCGGCAGGTGCTGTCCGTCGGCGCGTCGAACGAAAATCGCAACGTAACGATGGTATCGTTACCATAGATTGCGGGTGATCTCCGCGATGGATTCGCCAATCGCGGTTGGCGGACGGACCGTGGAGATGACCGCGGGTTCCGGGTCGCTCAAGACCGGTCAAGGACCTATCAAGGACCGATCAGGGATCAGCAAAGGACCGGCCGGAAAGCGGCCGGAGGCGAAGGAGCGTTCATGCGACGGATCGCAGTTGGTTACGAATTCATATGCCGCATCATCATGATGCTGATGGTGTGTCAGGTGGCGTTCATCGTGCACACGGTGATGGGCCTTGTGGTCGCGGGGTTCTTCCCCTCGGTCGCCGCCCTGTACTCCACGTTCCGCACGTGGCTGCTCGACGTCGACGATCGGTCCTGGACCATCAAGCAGAGCTGGGTAACGTTCCACCACGCATGGCGGAAGGAGCTGAAGTCGGCGAACCTGTTCGGCTGGCCGCAGCTCGCCGTCTGGGCGCTGCTCGTCTGGGACTACTTCCTCGCCAACTGGAACGACATGGGCGTGGTCGGCTATGCGGTCTCCGGCATCCTGCTCATGGTCAACGTGGTGTACGGCCTGTTCGTGCTCATCTCCTGGGCCATCCGTGCGAACTTCGACGAGAAGCCGTGGTGGGTGGTGCGCACGTCCGTCTCGATGGTGATCGCCCGTCCGTGGTGCTCGCTGATGGTGACGGCGCTGTTCGTCGCGAGCGTGTGGTCGTACTACACGTGGCCGGGACTGGGTGCCGCGCTCGGCATCACCGTGCCCGTGTTCCTCACCATGGTGGCGATCTACGCGTACGGCCGTCTGCCTGGCATGGACATCCACGTGCTGGCGCCGCCGAAGACCGCCGGTGCCGCCTCTACGCCGATTCCCCGATGACCAGACGACAGCGTCCTCGCTCCACCCGCGGTTCGCGCTGCACATCCGGGTGCTCGATCTGGTCAACCAGCATGTCCAAGGCCTTTTCGGCCGTGTCGTCATAGTCCAGCGCCATGGTCGACAGGGTGGGCACGGTGAACTGATCACCGTAGGTGTAGATGCCGTCGTTGCCGAACACCGCCTTGTCCTGCGGCACGCGCACGCCCTCGTCATGGAATCCGCGGATCAGCCCGTAGGCGATCAGGTCGTTCATGCAGTAGAACACGTCGTACCGGTCGACCATGCGGGTGCCGTCCGCGTCCGTTTCGCACAGTCTGTGAGCCGCGGCGATGGCTGAGGTCGTCTCCCAGTTGCATTCCACGAAGTCGTGCTCGTCGCCCAGTCCGCTGTCCTTCATAGCCGTGACGGTGTATCGGATGGCCGGAGAACGGCCGCCGGGATCGTCGGTGAGTTTGTCGAGCGGATAGCCGCCGACGATGCACGCATGCCGGTAGCCGCGTCCGGCCAGATATCCGAACGACACGGAGACGCCGCGGGACAATGGCGGCAGCACGTTGTCGAACAGCGGATCGTCGACCTGGTAGTTGAGCAGGACGGTCGGGTGATTGCCGAGCATCGCCTTGAGGTGTCTGTCGTCGACATTGCTGGCATTGAGGATCAGTCCGTCGCATACGGCCGAGTTGATCTGCTTGACGATGTCGGTTTCGGTGTCCGCGTTGTATCCGGTCTGCATGATGAGCGTGCGCAGGTGGCGCTTGCCGGCCGCCTTGGAGATGGCTTCCACCAGATTCGCGTAATACGGGTGCGTGATGCTGGGGATCAGGGCCGCGATCGATCCGGTGCGGCCCTTCTTGAGGAATCGCGCCGACAGGTTGGGGGAGTAGCCGAGCTGCTTGGCCGCGGCGAGCACTTTGTCGCGCGTGACGGGTTTAACGATATCCTCCCCGCGTATCGCCGCTCCGGCGGTGCTCATCGACACGCCCGCCAGGGCCGCCACATCCTTCAAAGTCGCCATAGGCGCCACGCCATCCATTTTCCGTTTTCGCCGTTATTTGCGGACTCCAGACTAGCGCATGGGTGGAAGATCGCACGGTTCAGATAGAATCATATCGTTGCGATTCAATGCCGCGCTGCCGATGGCGTCGTGTGTTTCGGGTTGTGGCCTATCATGAAGGGTGATGGGAAAGGTTAACGTTAACCGAAGCGAGGAAGTATGCAGTTCCCCTGTGTTCCCGGCCAAGGCGGGCCGATCGATCTTGACTATTCCACCGACGGCGTCGATCTGACGGTGTTCGAGCGTGCCACGATGCCCGAAGCGGTCGTCGCGCTTGAATCCGCCGCGGCGCTCCTCGTACGCGCGCAGAGCCTCGACAGCTACTCCGTCTGTCTGCAGCTCGCGTTCTACGAGGCCGGCCAGCGCGAGCGCGGCGAGGACCCGACCCTGCGCGCGGTCTTCGGCATCCTGCCCGGAGTCGAGGTGCCCGTTCCGTTCGATTTCGCCTGGCTGGACGGCCAGACCCTGTTCGCTCCGCGCACATTGGGGCGTCTCAAGATGACGCTGTTCGGCAAGCGGATCCGCCGCGACGACATCGCGTCCATCGTGCTGTCGGCTACCCCCGGATTCCCGGGGCGCAGGCTCCGCCTGTGGCCGTGCGAGCTCCTGGACGACATGCCGCTGATTGACATCCCCGTAAAGCCCCTGATCGACGAACTCGGCCAGTGGAAGCCCGGCGAATGGCCCGGGAAGCTTCCCGATCGCGCCGCATGCAGCACGGGGCTGCGGGCCATGGCCGATTCCGAAGACGCACGATGCGGGATCGGTGGCGAACCGGGCGACGGACCCGATCGGGAACCTGATCCGCATGGAAACGAGCCGGAATCCCCGCACGCCGGCGACCCGTACGCAGCATTCCCCGCATGGGACCGCTTCGGCGGCTGGACCGGCAGGCGATTCGAGGCGACCGGCTGGTTCCGCGTCGAACGGGAGACGAACCCCGACGGCACACCGGGGCGATTCTGGCTCGTGGACCCGGAAGGCGGTGCGTTCCTCTCGACCGGTGTCGACTGCGTCGGCGCGGGCATTCAGACCCGACTCGACCCGGTGCGCCCGTGGCTGGACGCCCACGCGGCCGGACTGCTGGATCAGGCGATTGCGAAGGCCGCAGTCGGCAACGGCGGAAAAGCCGGCGATGCCGACGACACCGACGCCACTGATGACATCGCCACCGATTTCGGCGACCCGTCATTCTCATGGCGCCCCGATCCCGCGGGCTGCAACGGCGTCAACGCCTCCTACGACTACGGCCAGGCCAATCTGCGCGCCGCATTCGGCGACGACTGGTATGACGCGTGGACGCGCATCACCCGCAATCACCTGACCGACTGGGGCGTCAACACGATCGGCAACTGGTCCGATCGCAGGTTCATCCGCAGGGCCGGCATCCCGTACGTCCTTCCCGCCGACGAACTGAACGGGGGATTTCCGAAGACCGGGACCATGCTGTTCCGTGACTTCCCGGACGTGTGCTCGCCCGAATACGCGCGCGACGCCGAACGATACGCGCAAGGGCTGCTCCCGTGGCGGGACGAGACGAACCTGATCGGCTACTTCATGCGCAACGAGCCGAACTGGGCGTTCGTCTACGACCTCAACATCGCCGAGGAGATGCTCGCCAACCCCGCCGACCTCGTCTCGAAGCGAACGTTCGTCGAATGGCTGAAGGAGCGCTACAGCGACGAAGTCGCCGCGCTCAACACGGCATGGTCGTCGTCGTTCGCCTCGTTCGACGCGATCATCGCCGAACCGCGTTTCCGTCTGGCCACAGCATTGCCGGGCAGTCTCGACGATCTGCGTGAGTTCTCGACGCTGCTCATCGACCGGTATGTGCGCGTGCCCGCCGAGGCATTGCGCCGAATCGACCCGCATCACCTGAACCTCGGCATGCGCTACGCGTACATCACCGATCGAAGCCTGCTCGCCGGAGCCGACTGCTACGACGTGTTCTCGATCAACAGCTACCAGCGCACCGCCTATGACCAGGTCGAGCAGGTCGGACGCATGCTCGACATGCCGGTCATGGTCGGCGAGTTCCACCATGGAGCGCTCGATCGAGGTCTGACCGCCCACGGCATCCGCGGCGTCACCTCGCAGACCGAACGCGGCGTGGCCTACCGGTACTACGTCGAACAGGCCGCGCGCAGCCCGTACTTCGTCGGCGCGCACTACTTCCAGTACAACGATCAGAGTACGCTTGGCCGCTTCGATGGCGAGAACTACCAGATCGGTCTGGTGGATGTGTGCATGCAGGAGTATCCGGAGATGGCCGAGGCGATGCGCGCCTGCCATCGGTCGCTATACGAGGTCGCGGCGGGGGAGCGCGGGGCGTTCGAACGCATCCCCGAGGAGATCAACCCGATCCACTACTGAGATACGGCCGTCGAACCGCGTTCGATGAGGCGGAATCCGGCGATGACCCGTTGGGGCATCGAGACCGGGTTGTCGCCGAATTTGCGCAGCATCATGGCCACGGCCGTCTCGGCCATGCCCTCGTAGTCGAGCGCGATGGTCGTCAGGCCCGGCACGCTCCATTCGCCCTGCGGAATGCCATCGAATCCGGTCACCGCCACGTCCTCGGGTACGCGCACGCCGCGATCGGCAAGACCGCGGAGCACACCGAGCGCGATGTCGTCGTTCATGCAGCACACCGCATCATAGCGGAGTCCCTTCGGTCTGCCGTCATTGCTCCAACCGGTTGCGGTGTCGGCGATGCGGTGGCCGACGTCGGTGCCGCCATTCGCGCCCCAGTCGCAGTCGATGGCGCCGCAATCGCCGGAGATTCCCAACTCATCGAAGGCGTTGACCGCCGAGCGCGCCCGTTCGTAGCGCGCGCGGCTGCTGCTGGATACGTCGGCCATGGCATGCAATGGTATGGTGGCGCCTGCCACGCAGATCCGTGTGCGGCCCCGTCCGACAAGATGGCAGATGGCCCGGTCGATGCCGCCGGTGCTGGGAGCGTTGACCGAATCGATGACGATGTCGGTGCTGTAGTCCTCGAACATCACGGTCGGATGGTCGCCCGCGAGGCGTGCCACCTCCCGGCTGTCGGTTTTGGCGGCCAGCAGGAACATGCCCTCCGAAAGCGTGTCGTCCGACTGTGCGATCAGCTGCCGTTCGCGATCCGCCTCGAATCTGGTCTGCTGGATGATGAGCTGATATCCGTGCCGTTCGATGCTTGTCTCCATCGCGGTGACAAGACGACCGTAGAACGGGATGTCCACGGTGGGGATGACCAGCGAGAAGATGCCGGTACGGCCCGAGCGTAGCGCCCGAGCCGAGAGGTTGGTGCTGTAGTTCAGGTCCTGCGCGGCCTTGAGCACTCGTTCGGCGGTTTCCGGGCGCACATACGAGAGTCGCCGCAACGCGCCCGATGCGGTTGATGGTGACACGCCGGCCTTGGCTGCCACATCCTTGAGGGTGACCATCTTCGTCGTCCTTCGTCCTGTCTCTTGCGGTGTGTGCGGCTTCCTCGACGGCCGGATCATAGACGGCATCCTGTGCGGAAGGGCACCAACGTGTTCGTACGTCTGTATCGAAATGATTCGATGGTTCATACGATCTGACTGTGATGGTACTCGCAAAATCGCATCGCTCTGAATTGCGCGTGTCGTGCGTTCGATAGGCGATATTCGTTGGAATTGAAGGGATTCTAGGAAAAACAAAGCGTGTTGCAAGGATTTGACTTCGCTGTTGAATCGATATAGAATCGCAGCGTTGCGAAAACAAAGCGAACCTCCGGAGGGTACTGCAGCCCCCCGAATCGTTTCGTAACGCAGACAACACAGTCAGCCTTTCACGTGGAAACCGGCCCGTACGGCGGCATGGGGAAGGGGAGACACTCCCGGACACAACGAGGTCGGGGGCAAGGAAAGGAACATCGATGACACGCAGAAGTGTGATGACGAAGGCGCTGGCGGCGATCTCGGCGATCGCGATGCTGGGCACGGTGGCGGCCTGCGGCGGCAGCAGCGAGCCGACGACCACGGAGGACGGCAAGCCGATCCTCAAGATCCTGGTCGTCAAGAACACCAACACCGACAAGACCACGAACATGCAGTGGGCTAAGGACCTCGAAAAGGAGGCCGGCGTCAAGATCGAGTGGCAGGAGGTCACCGATGACCAGTGGGGCCAGCAGAAGAACCCGTCGATGTCCGGCGGCGAAATCGCCGACATCTCCCTGCGCGCGTTCAGTCCGGATGATGCCGCACAGTTCCCGGATCTGTTCGAGGATCTCTCCGATGACATGGACAAGCTGCCGAACGTGAAGAAGTTCTTCGACGAGAAGCCGGATGCGAAGAAGCTCGTGGCCGATCCGGAGGGGCACATCTACAACCTGCCCTCCTCCCGCGGCAAGGCGTACTCCGGTTCGGGCCAGAACATGATGATCAACAAGGCGTGGCTCGACAAGCTTGGCCTGAAGGTCCCGACCACGTGGGACGAGCTGGAGACGGTCCTCAAGGCGTTCAAGGAGAAGGACCCGAACGGCAACGGACAGGCCGATGAGATCCCGATGAACATCCGCGCTCTGGATACCGGCGGCTTCGGCTGGTACAGCCCGATGCTGCTGCTCAACTCGACCGGCATCGTGACCGGCTACAACAAGGGCCCGAGCGCGCAGGGCATCTACGTCAAGGACGGCAAGGTCAAGAGCTACCTGGTCTCCGACGAATACAAGGAGGTCATCAAGTACTACAACAAGCTCATTTCCGAAGGGCTGATCCCGGCCGACTGGTCCACCAAGCAGGCGGACGCCTACTACGCCGACCAGACCAACGACGGCAAGACCGCGAAGACCGGCGTGATCTTCGGTTGGTCGCTGGCCGACTTCGGTGATATGCGTGATCAGTACGAGGCGATGCCGGTGCCGGCGGCTCCGGGCGTGTCCGCGGACAAGGTCGTGTGGGACGGCTCATCGAACGAGTTCGAGAACTTCAAGCTGTCCATCGCCGCCAATACGGCGAACAAGGACGCGGCGCTCAAGGTGGCCAATCTCCTCTACTCCGAGAAGTACTCCGTCCAGCAGTTTGCCGGCTCCTTCGGCGTGACGCTCACCGATGACGGCAACCACACCTACACCCAGGACGCCGACAAGATGCAGCAGCTCAAGGCCGACAACAAGATGCCCGCCTATGCCGACCGTCTCGCCGGCTGGATCCCGGACGAGGTGACCATCAACGGCGACTATGATGCCGAGGACATCCAGGAGGTCAACAAGGCGAACGAGGAGCAGCGCACGCACTTCGACCCGGTCAAGGACTACATGCCCGACTACGTGCGTCCGGACGCCACCGATGCGACCACGATCTCCAACAACAACACGCAGATCATGAACATCGCCATTCAGAAGGCCGCGCAGTGGATGGCCGAAGGCGGCATCGACGGCGAGTGGGACGCCTACGTCAAGCAGCTCGAAAGCCTCGGCCTCAACGACAACGTCAAGCTCTGGCAGAAGTGGTACGACACCTACACCAAGTGATCGCCACCCGAGTGACTTGTAACCATTCGGCCGTCCGCGGGTGATTCGCGCTCGCGGACGGCACGGGGCCGGACGGGAGACTTTTCTCCACACATAAAACCCGTCCGGCCCTTTCTCTTACACTTTCGCATCCAGATTCTTCAGCCATCAAGGAAAGCAATCACCATGTCTGCATCTCGTAAGACTGCGGCGACTACGGCTGCAGCACCGTCGGGCGACGGCGCGGTCGTCGTCGACAACATCCAACTCGCCAAGCAGGCGCCGCTCGGCGTCAAGATCGTGCGTCACTTCAAGCGCTACGGCGCGCTGTGGCTCATGAGCCTGCCCGCCATGTGCTTCGTCGCACTGTTCGCCTACGTGCCCATGTACGGCCTGCGCCTCGCGTTCTACAACTTCAACCCGCGCGAGGGCCTGATGGGCGGCACGTTCGCCGGATTCAAATACTTCAACCAGTTCTTCAAGTCCGGCATGTTCACGAACATCCTCGGCAACACGCTGCGCATCAGCCTGTGGACCCTCGTCATGGGCTTCATCTGCCCGATCATCCTCGCCCTGCTCATCAACCAGATCGGCTCGACGAAGATCAAGTCCTTCGTGCAGACCGTCACCTACCTGCCGCACTTCATCTCCACCGTCGTCATCGTGACGATGATCAACATCTTCCTCTCCCCGAACACCGGTTTGATCGGCCGTCTGTTCCCGGGCAAGAACCTCTTGGCCGACGCCGACCTGTTCACGCCGCTCTACTGGATCACCGAGGTCTGGCAGCATGTGGGCTGGAACTGCATCATCTATCTGGCGGCGCTCTCCTCGGTCGACCTCGCGCTCTACGAGGCGGCGAAGATCGACGGCGCAGGCCGTCTCCAGCTCATCCGCTACGTCGACATCCCGACCATTCTGCCCACCGTCGGCATCCTGCTCATCATGAACATGGGCAACGTGCTCAACGTCGGTTTCGAGAAGGTCTTCCTCATGCAGAACTCGATGAACCTGTCCGCGTCCGAGGTCATCTCGACGTACACCTACCGCATCGGTATTCTCGGCAACCAGTTCAGCTACGCGACCGCAATCGGTCTGTTCAATACGTTGGTGAACTTCTTCTTCCTGGTGTTGGCGAACATCATCTCGAAGAAGGCGTCCGACACGAGCATCTTCTAAGCCGCGAAAGGAAAGGCAATCATCATGACAAGTGCAACCGTGCAGCCGTCCCTCGCGCCCAAGGCCAGCTCGGACGACATCCCCTGGAACCCGAAGGTCCGTCAGCAGCGAACCGTCTCCGACTGGATCACCGACATCGTGATCTGGGTCATCCTCGCCCTCGTGGTCGTCGCGATCATCTATCCGCTGTGGTTCGTGATCATCGCGTCCGTATCCAACCAGGGCGCCGTCAACCAAGGCCGCGTCACGTTCTGGCCGGTCGGCTTCAGCCTCGGCGGCTATGAGAAGGTGTTCTCCGACGGCCGCATCTGGACCGGCTACCTCAACACGATCATCTACTCCGTGGTCGGCACCGCCCTGAACATGATCGTCACGATCCCGGTGGCGTTCGCGCTGTCCCGCCGCGAATTCAAGCCGCGCCGCGTGATCCTGTTCCTCTTCACCTTCACGATGTTCTTCGCCGGCGGCCTGATCCCGAACTACCTGCTTTTCAAGCAGCTCGGCCTGCTGGACAACTGGCTCGTGTTCATCCTGCCGACCGCCGTGTCCGTGTGGAACGTGATCATCGCCCGCTCGTTCTTCGAGACCTCCATCCCGGAGGACCTGCATGACGCCTCGCAGATCGACGGCCTCGGATACTGGGGCTACTTCCTGCGGATCGTGCTGCCGCTGTCCTCGGCCATCATCGCCGTGCTCGCGCTGTACTACTTCGTCGGCCACTGGAACGACTTCTTCACCGGCCTCGTCTACATCCGCGACTCCGACAAGCTCCCGCTGCAGAACGTGCTGCGTTCCATCCTGCTCGCGAACCAGACCGGCATGACCGGCCAGAGCTCCGGCGGCATGGACCTCCTCCAGCAGCGCGAGTTCGCCAACCAGATCAAGTACGGCGTGATCATCGTCTCCACCCTCCCGCTCCTCGTCCTCTACCCCTTCCTCCAGAAGTACTTCAACAAGGGTGTCATGATTGGTGCCGTCAAGGGCTGAGCCGTTAAGCGGGAAGCCCGGTGGGCTTCCCGTAGGCTCAGCCTGAGTGAGGCGAAAGCCGAGCGAAGGCAGCATTGAGTCCGGTCGAAGACCGGTCCTTAATTGCTGGACCAATAACTCTTGCCGGGGTCGATGACCGAACCGGAAGGCAATCTCTCTCCTTCCTGTCAACCGGTTCGGCCGTCGGTCCCGGCATCCCATTCGTAACCACATTGCAATCCACCTCGATCCTGACGGAACCAATGCGACGGCGGCACGTCCACCGTACGTTGACGCTAGGCTTTTCTCTTGGGAGGAGAGCTTAGGAGCATAGGGAAGGTATGGGAACATGGCTCCACAAGCTCAAGCAGCCACGTTCGACGAATACATCCAGAACTATCGACGCAACAGCGGTCATCCGATCCGCATCCTGCTGCACTTCTTCAAGGGCAGCGGCAGGGATCTGACCATCTCGACGATCGCGTTGATCGCCAAGCAGTCGCCGATGTGGGTCACGCCGATCGTGACTCGCAACATCATCAACTGCGCCACGGATCCGGCGTCGCATTCCGTCACGGAGATGGTGATCAATCTCATCATCGGCATCTTCTTTATCGCACAGAACATCGGCACCGCGTACCTGTACATCAGGCATTTCGGCAAGGTGAACAGGCTCATCGAACGGCGTCTGCGCGGCAGCCTCATCGCCAAGCTCCAGCAGCTGTCGATCCGCTTCCACACGGAGACGCAGTCCGGCAGGCTCATGTCGAAGATCATGCGCGACGTGGAGAACGTGGAGGTGCTGCTCGACCAGACCTACCGCAGCCTGCCGCTGGTGATCCTCGACATCATCATCGCCGTGACCGTCACCGCGGTGAGCAGTCCGACCGTCCTCGTGTTCTTCGCGCTGGCGATCCCGACCGCGATCTTCGCGATCTGGTTCTTCCGCCGGCCGATCCGCGAGTCCAACCACGACTTCCGCAATCAGATGGAGCGCACGCAGGCGGCCGTCGCCGAGATGATCGAGATGATCCCGGTCACCCGCGCCCACGGTCTGGAGAACGTCGAGATCCGCAAGATGGACCGCAAGCTCGAGTTCATCCGCTCCGCGGGCCTCAGGCTCGACATCATCAACATCGTGTTCGGCGCCACCAGCTGGGTGATCTTCCAGATCTTCCAGCTGCTGTGTCTGGGCTTCACCGGGTATCTCGCCTACCGCGGGCGGATCTCGGTGGGCGATGTGGTCCTGTTTCAGACGTACTTCACGCAGATCGTCAACGGCGTGTCCAACATGATCAACATGTACCCGCTGCTCACCAAGGGCGTCGAGTCGATCAACTCGATCGGCGAGGTGCTCCAGGAGGACGATGTCGAGCACAATCCGAAGCAGAACGGCGTCGAACCGGGCCGGCTCGACGGCGACGTCGAATGCCGGCATGTGGACTTCCGCTACAAGCCGGACCTGCCGCTCGTCCTCAACGACTTCTCGCTCAAGGTCAGGGCGGGGGAGTCGATCGCCTTCGTCGGCGACTCGGGCTCCGGCAAGTCGACGCTCATCAAACTGCTCATCGGCTTCGGCGAACCGGAGTCGGGAGCGGTGCTCGTCGACGGCATCGATTTGAAGCGCATGGACCTCGACGCCTACCGCAGCCAGATCGCCGTGGTGCCGCAGAACACGATCCTGTTCTCCGGCACGCTGCGTGACAACATCACGTACGGACTCGAGCACGTCGACGACGCGGAGGTCGATCGGATCATCGACGAGGTCGGTCTCGACGACGTGGTCGCCCAGCTGCCGCAAGGGCTCGACACGCTGATCGGCGAGCACGGCGGCACGCTGTCCGGCGGACAGAAGCAGCGCATCTCGATCGCGCGCGCCCTGATCCGCCACCCGCGCATCATCGTGTTCGACGAGGCGACCAGCGCCCTCGACTCGGTCTCCGAGAAGAAAGTGCAGCACGCCACCGAACGGATGATGGGCCATTGCACGACGTTCATGGTCGCGCACAGGCTGTCCACCATCCGCAACGCGGACCGCATCATCGTGCTCGAGCACGGGCGCATCGTCGAACAGGGGCCGTACGAGGAGCTCATGGCCGCCCGCGGCAAGTTCTGGCGGCTCAAGACCATGCAGGAGTAGCGGGAGATGACCTTCCCGAAGGTCCCTGCCGCAACCATCATCATCCACCGACCCACCATCACATCACACCATCACACCATCACAAGGAGAATTCGACATGGCCACTCTCAAAGGCGTCCAGCTGTTCCATGACACGGACGGCAACGTAGCCCAGCTCCACGGCATCGGCGTGCAGCGCTTCGGCGAGCGCTGGTACGCGTACGGCGAGATCAAGAACGACGGCAACCTCTTCCAGGGCGTCGCCTGCTACTCCACCACCGACTTCGCTCAGTGGCGTCACGAGGGCACCGTCCTGCCGGTAGGCGAGGAGGGCGAGATCTTCGGTCCGACCCGCATCATCGAACGCCCGAAGGTGCTGCGCCGCCCCTCGGACGGCAGGTACGTCATGTACCTGCACGTCGACGGCGAGGACAACTACTCGTACGCGCACATCGGCACCGCGATCGCCGACTCGCCGACCGGACCGTTCGAGTTCCTCTCCACGTTCCAGTTCCGCGGCTACGAATCGCGCGACATCGGCGTGTTCCAGGATGAGGACGGCACCGGATACATCCTGTCCGAGGACCGCCCGCACGGCACGCACATCTACCGCCTGTCCGAGGACTATCTGAGCGTCGTCGAGGACGTGGCTTGCCTCAAGGGCACCGACTACTGGGCGGGCTACGAGTCGCCGATCATGGTCAAGCGCGACGGCGTCTACTACTGGTTCGGCTCGCAGCTGACCGGTTGGGACTGCAATGACAACATGTACGCGACCGCCTCCGACCTGCACGGCCCCTGGAGCGACTGGCAGCCGTTCACCCCGGCGGGCTCGCGCACGTTCGACTCGCAGTGCGACATCATCGTCCCGCTCGACGGCGCCGATCAGTGGCACGCCACCCGCTTCCTCTACATCGGCGACCGCTGGAATCCGAAGGATCTCGGCAACTCGCAACTCGTCACCCTGCCCATCGAGATCGGGGAGGGCAAGGCCCTGCTCGAATGGCATGACGAGTGGGACAACCGCCTGTAGGGGTATCGCCCGTATATCCCGTATATCGGAGGGGAAAGAAGGATAGGAGCAGTCGATGGGCGTCATCTTCAACGGAGTCCCATGGTTCGACGACCGCGGCGAGATCGTGAACGCGCATGGCGCGTGCGTGGTGCGCGAGGAGGACACGTTCTACCTGTTCGGCGAGTACAAGACCGACGACAGGAACATGTTCAACGGGTTCTCCTGCTATTCATCGCGTGACCTGTCACGCTGGCATTTCGAAGGACTCGCCCTGCCCCGGCAGCAGTCGGGCAGGCTCGGTCCGGACCGCGTCGGGGAGCGCGTCAAGGTGATGCGATGCCCGGCGACCGGCTCCTATGTGATGTTCATGCACTCCGATGACCTGCACTACCGTGATCCCATGACGCTGGTCGCCGTGTCGGATTCGATCAAGGGCGAATACCAGATCGTCGGCCCGCTGCTGTGCGGCGGCGAGCCGATCCGCATGTGGGACATGGGCACGTTCCAGGATTCGGATGGCACCGGGTATCTGCTCACGCACGGCGGTCACGTCTATCGTCTGTCCGATGACTATCTGACCGCCGAGCTCATTCAGCCGGACAACCTCGAACCGTATGGGGAGTCCCCCGCGATGGCGCACGTCGGCGACACGTACTATCTGATCATGTCGCACCTGACCGGATGGGATCGCAACGACAACTTCTACCTGACCGCGCCCGATCCCGCAGGTCCTTGGACCTACCGCGGCAACATCGCGCCCAAGGGAAGCGATACGTGGGATTCGCAGAGCTCGTTCGTGTTCCCGCTGCACACCGGACACGGCGACGAGCTGATCTATATGGGCGACCGCTGGTCGTTCCCGCATCAGGCCTCGTGCGCGAGCCAGGTCTGGCTGCCGTTGAGATTCGAATCGTCGCACGAATCCGTCGAGATCATGGATGCCGGCCCGTCGGCTTCGATCGAAACGGCGGACAGCAGCGGATCCGTCGCCGTCGATGCCGATCCCCGCAATCGACCGCTCCTTCCGCAATATGCCGAGGCGTGGGACAGCACCACCGGCGAACCGGTTCCGCTGGCCGGTGATCCGCTTGATCTGCGCCTGTGCTCGAATCGGCGCGGCGACACGGTGACGGTTCGATTCGCCGCCGCGGACGGAGTCCGTTTCGCGCTATTCGGCCATCGTGGCCCCGACTGCGGCGTCGGACGCATCGAGCTACGCGACGATAACGGGGAGACGTGGCATGCGCAACTGCTCGACACCTACGCCCAACACTCCTACGACGGGCCGCTATTCATCAGCGAACCGCTGTCGGACGGCAACTACACGGTCACGGTGACGGCATTGGGGGAGACGGGCCTGTGGATCGAGAAAAGCGGTCGGCGGCTTGGAGGGACCGACGCGTTCTTCAATATCAGTCAAGTGCGAATGGTCCGGGTATGACCCTGTCCGACGAGTCCGAGGCGTATGAACCCCGCGCATGAATGGCGAGAGGACAAGGAATCGGGAAGGAAAGGAGCATGACATGGTGAACAAGTCGGTAGCACAGTATCCGGGGCGCAGGATGGTGCGTGGCAACGGCATCCACGGTGATGGAGGCCCGTACGAGAGCATGTGCATGGTCGAGGATTCGCTGGCCGTCACCGGTGCCGTCGACGGTCAGGTGCTGGCCACGCGCGTGCGTGACGCCGGCGACGGTCGGATCGCGATTGAGGTGACGCTCGACCATTGGAAGGATCCGTACACCGGCGAACGCTCGAACGTCGCCGACGTGGCGCTCGTATACCACACGCAGCCGTGGTCGAGCGTCGAATACGGCCGGGACGTCATCGCCGTGGAATCCTCCGACCCGATCGCGCAACTGAACGCGATCCGCGACTACCGCACGCCGGTCGAACTGACGCTCGTCGTCGCCGACCGCGCGTTCGACGGAGACACCGAATTCGTCCGCATCCCCGTGATCGTGCGCGTCGTGGTGCTCGACACGCCGGTGCGCATCAGTGGCGAACGCGGGGCCGAACAGCGCGGAGTCGGCGCGACCAGCCCGACCGGCGAGGTCGGCTGGCGCTATTTCGCCGATCCGCAGATCGTCGCATACGACGGGCGCTACTATATCTTCCCCACGACCGACGGCTACGCGGATTGGGGCGGCTGGCAGATCCACTGTTTCGTCTCCGACGATCTGACGTCATGGCGTGATCTCGGCGTGGTCGTCGATCTCAAGGACCAGCACCTCGACGGTTCCGGTCGCACCGATATCCTGCCGGATCGCACCACCTGCGCGTGGGCGCCCGGATTCGCGATCCGTGACGGTCGCTTCTACCTCTACTTCTCCGGTCATGGCAGGGGCTCGCGCACCAACCAGACGAACGTCGCCGTCTCGGAGCGCATCGATGGCGGCTACGAGCTGCAGCCGATGGCCGGGTTCGACGAGGACGGCGTGGTCGCGGGCGATATCGACCCGGCCGTGTTCGAGGACCCGCGTACCGGCAGATGGTGGATCACCTGGGGCCAGAGCCCCGGCATGTACGCCGAACTCAACGACGACATGATGTCCATCAAGCCGGGCACGCTCGTTGAAACGCAGGCGACCCGCGGCATCCGCGAGGGATCGTACCTGCACGCGCGCCGCTACAAGGGCGTGTGGACGTACTACTACACGTATTCGATCGACGATACGAGCAGCGAATGGTACCGCATCGCCTACGCAACCGCCCCGAGCATGGAGGGCGACGGATCCCAGTGGACCTACCGCGGCGAGATGCTCGTCCAGGACGCCTCCAAGGGCATTCGCGGCACCGGTCATCATTCCATCATGCAGGTGCCCGGCACCGACGACTGGTACATCGCATACCACTGCTTCCTTGACGATGCGATGCGTCCGCGCGGCATCGACCGATACAGCGGACGACAGCTCGTCAACGGCAACAAACGCGAGGTGCGCATCGCGAAATTCACCTACACGCATCCCGATGACGCGGCCGTGGCCGCCGGCGAAGTGCCGCTCATCAATGCGGTGCCGGTGACCTACGAGGGGCCGAAGCCGCAGCGGTACACGGCGTGAACCGCATCAGGCAACACAGGCAACCAACAACATAACCCCAAGAACCAAAGGACAGGGAAACAACCATGTACGCACTCGGCAGCAACTCCCCGGTGACACCGGCGTACGCCGACACCAAGGCCATGACCTCCCAGCTGGCAGACGTATCGATCCGATTCTCCGCAGACCCGGAGGGCATGGACTGGCTGCGCCACGACCACCCGTACGCCGCCGTGAGCGCGCCGGCCGGCATCCAGTCCACCGTCCACATGATGCGCGACGGCGACACGATCGTCACCACCATCCTGCTCGGCAACGCCACCGCCAAGACCATCAGCGCCGCGGTCGGCGACATCGGCATCACCATGCCGCTCGAGGACCGATACTGGGATGAGACCGGCGACTATTCGATCGAACGTCACTGCAACGCGCACCTCTTCTGCGGCGGCACCTGCAGTTGGATCTTCGCCCTGCGCATGAGCGGCAAGGCGCCGCATCTGGGACTCGTCCTGACCGAGGGCGCGCTCGCCGACTACAGCGTCAGTCGCGACTTCAGCCACTACAGCAACGATCGCGGATGCTTCGTGCTGCATCCCGAGGCGATGGAGTTCGCCCCCGGGCAGACGCGCACGATCTCATGGACGATCTTCCCCTGCGACTCGCGCGAGGACTTCCTCGATCAGGCCGCGTCCCGCAGCCGGTTCATCGACGCACGCTGGAACTCGTACGTCACGTTCCCCGGCGAGACGGCCGTACTGCACGTCCACCCGTCGTTCGTGCTTCAGCCGGGCGAGACGGTCACCGTCAACGGACTGCCGGCCTCCCCGGACGGGGACGGCGGATACCTGTTCTCCTACACGCCCGACGACGCGGACGCGCTCACGCATGACGCCTACCGCGACCGGATCGGCGAGCACCGTTTCATCGTCCGTGCCGGTGACCGAACGGTCACGACCCGCGTGTTCGTCTCCACACCGATCGACCGACTGATCGCCGAACGCGACCGCTTCATCGCCGACCGCCAGCAGTATCGCGGGCAGGACGAGCATCTTAGGGGCGCGTACCTGCCCTACGACAGCGAGGACGGCGCGCAGTACTACTACGCGGGCGACGACAACGGCGGCATCGTCAACGACTACAACGCCGGACGCGAGCGCGTCGGCATGGGACTGCTCCTCGTCGCCTCACTGCGGGCGTTGGGTGACGGAACCCTCGTGGACGATGCAGCTCAGCGCGAAGCCGCCGAGCTGCGTGAGAGGCTCGCCGACAGCCTGCGCGACTACCGCGCGTTCGTCGAACGCGAACTGGTCGACACCGCCACCGGCGAGGTGTTCAACGACTCCCCGAGGGACAACGCCTATCGCCGTCTGTACAACGCGCCCTGGTATGCCGAACTGTACGTGGAGCTGTGGAAGCTCGACGGCGACGTCGAGGATCTCAGGATCGCCTGCCGCATCCTTGAATGGTTCTACGCGCAGGGGTCGTTCCGCTTCTATCCGATCGAACTGCCGATCCTCGCGCTCGAACACGCGCTCGACGAAGCCGGGGAGGCGGATCTGCACGACGAGATGCGCGACCTGTTCGTCCGTCACGCGCGCGAACTCGCAGGACTCGGGCTCAACTACCCGAAGCACGAGGTCAACTACGAGCAGTCGATCGTCGCCCCGGCCACGAGCGTGATCCTGCAGACCGCCGCACTGACCGGCGATCGTGCGCTGCTCGACGCCGGATTCGAACAGCTGCACGTGCTCGACCAGTTCAACGGATGCCAGCCCGACGCGCATCTCAACGAGGTCGCGATCCGCCACTGGGACGGCTTCTGGTTCGGCAAGCGCAAGCAGTACGGCGACACGTTCCCGCACTACTGGAGCGGACTGACCGGCGACCTGTTCGATCTGGCCGCCGATCTCATGGACGACGGCGAGCGGTCGGCGGCGTACCGCCGTCGTGCGGACGCCTCCCGCAAGGCGCTGCTGCAGCTGTTCTTCCCGGACGGCACCGCCTCCTGCGTCTACGTGTTCCCGTTCTCCGTCAACGGCGAGCGCACGCACTTCGCCGATCCGATGGCCAACGACCAGGACTGGGCGCTGTACTTCATCCTTCGCCACAGGCTCGACGCCGAGTGACGTCATCAATCCAACCAACGGCATCGAAGACAACCGTTACGGACGGTAGAGAAAGGACACCGATCACCATGGCCGACACACCGACCTTCGCCGACCGCCTCGCCTCGCAGGGCGGCATGCTCTACGGCGGCGACTACAACCCCGAACAGTGGCCGGAGGAGATCTGGCACGAGGACATGCGTCTCTTCCATGAGGCCGGCGTCAACGAGGTCACCCTCAACGTGTTCTCCTGGGCGCAGCTGCAGCCCAGCGAAGACGAATACGACTTCTCCAGACTCGACCGGATCGTCGAGACCGTCACCGACGCGGGGCTCTCGATCGTCATGGCCACCTCCACCGGCGCACTGCCCGCATGGATGGCCCTGCGTCACCCCGACGTCAACCGCGTCGACGAGAAGGGGCGCAAGATGCGCCACCGCGAACGCCACAACGCGTGCATCAACAGCCCGACCTTCCGCAGGTACTCGGCGGCGCTCGCCGGCAAGCTCGCCGAACGCTACGGGCATCTCGACAATCTCGTCGCGTGGCACGTCGGCAACGAATACGGCGGCATGTGCTGGTGCGACACGTGCGCCGAACGGTTCCGCGACTGGCTCAAGGCGCGCTACGGCAGCATCGAGGCCGTCAACGAGGCGTGGAACGCGGCGTTCTGGTCCCACACCTACCACAGCTTCGACGAGATCTTTCCGCCGAATGAGCTCGGCGACATGACCAGCTGGGGCGGCAAGGCCATTCTCGGCGGCTATTCCCTCGACTACCAGCGCTTCTACGGCGAGTGCGTGCTCGAGTCGTACAACGAGGAGAAGGCCGCGATCCGCCGCTTCGATCCGGTCAATCCGGTCACCACGAACATGATGGGCACGTACCCGACCTACGACTACTTCCGCTGGCGCGACAGCGTCGACGTCGTCTCATGGGACTCCTACCCGCGTCCCGACGCCCCGGCGGCGGACGTGGCCATGAACCACGAGCTCATGCGCGGCGTTGGTGGCGGAAGGCCGTTCATGCTCATGGAGCAGACGCCGAGCCGGCAGAACTGGATGGCGTACAACACGCAGAAGCGTCCCGGCCAGATGCGCGAGCTGAGCTGGCAGGCCGTCGCCCACGGCGCCGATACGGTGCAGTTCTTCCAGCTGCGTCAGAACCGTGCCGGCTGCGAGAAGTTCCACGGTGCGCTCATCGGCTCCGACGGCACCGATCGCACTCGCGCGTTCCGCGAATGCGCCGAACTCGGCGCCGAACTGAAGCGCGTCTCCGGCCGCATCCTCGGCAGCCGAGTGGCGCCGGCGAAGGTGGCGCTCGTCTTCGACTGGCAGTCGCGCTGGGGCATCGGCCTGTCCGCGGGGCCCACGATCTCGATGGACTACGTTGCCGAAGTGCGCCGCTGGTACGCCGAACTGCACCGCCGCAACATCCCGGTCGACATCGTCGGCCCGTACGACTCGTACGATCGCTACGACGTGGTGCTCGCACCCTGCCTGTACATGATGGACGACACGCTCGTCTCCCGTCTGCGTGCTTTCGTCGAGGGCGGCGGGCGACTCTTGCTGACCTCGCTGAGCGCCCTGGCCGACGAGCACGACAGCCTCTACCAGGGCGAGATCCCGGTGCCGCTGCGCGATCTGGCCGGCGTGTGGGTCGAGGAGACCGACGCGCTCGACCCGGCGAAGACCGTCGTGCCGCTGCGGTTCGCGGACGGCGCCGGCGACGGGACGGCGGCGACCCCGAACGGCCGCGTGCTATTCGACATGCTCGAGGCCGACGAGGGCACGCAGGTGCTCGCCACCTACGGCACCCAGTACTACGCCGGCACGCCCGCCTTCACGTTCCGCCCGAGTGCGGGCAACGGCGGCGTCTTCTACGCCGCCACGTTCCCCGACGAGACGGCCATGCCGCTGTTCATCGACCGGATCCTGAACGGCACCGCCGTGTCCGGCCTGACCGCCGAACCGCTGACCGGCACGCCCGTCGACTCCGTCGCCGACATCGCCGCGCCGGCCGACGACACGCCGGTCACCATCGAGGTGACCCGCCGCGTCGCCGACGACGGCACGACGTTCACGTTCGTCCTCAACCCCGCGTACGCGACCGTCAGCGTCGACCTGCCGCAAGAGCTCGCCGGACACGATTTGCTCACCGGCACCGACATCGCCGCGGGACCCCTCACCCTCGCCCCCTACGCCGTGCTCATCCTCGAAACGGCATGAGCGCCGTGATCGCATCGGCAACAACGCAACACGCAGTGACAAGGACATGACAGCAATGACAGTGACACTTGACGGACGATCCACCGTGATCTGGCGCGACGGGACGTTCCCCGACACGCCTGAGCCGGTCCAATACGCGATCGAGGATCTGGAACATGACCTGCGCACGGCGTTCGCATCCGGTACGCCGGCCGCCGATGATGCGCCGGCTGCCGGCGACGCGTCGGTGACCATCGCCGTGCGATACGACCGCGCACTGGACGACGAACAGTACCATGTCACGGTCGATGACGCAGCGAACGAGATCATCGTCTCGGGCGCCGACGATCTGGGCTGCATATACGGTCTGTACGCGATCAGCAGATCGTGGCTCGGCTTCGAGGACTTCTGGTTCTGGAACGACCAAAGGCCTGCGGTCCGCGATCGCCTCGTTCTGGACGCCGATGCGAGACTCGACTCCAGTCCCGCGGCCGTACGCTATCGAGGCTGGTTCGTCAACGACGAGGTGCTCATCGTCGCGTGGAACATCCGCAACGACAACGAGCTGACCTGGCGCATGGTGTTCTCCACGCTTCTGCGCTGCGGAGGCAATCTGGTCATCCCCGGTTCCGGGCAGAACATGGAACCGCATTGGGATCTCGCGCGACGCATGGGCCTGTACGTCAACCAGCATCATGCCACGCCCCTCGGCGCCCGACTGTTCTCCGAGGCGTATCCCGGCACCAGGGCCCGCTGGCCGGAGGATCATGACAAATACGAGGCGCTATGGCGCGAATCGATCGAACGGCAACGTGGATCGAAGGTCGTGTGGACGCTGGGTCTGCGCGGCAGCTCCGACGGCCCGTTCTGGGGCGATGACCCGCGCCACGTCACCGACGAGGACCGTGGGCGCGTGATCTCCGAGGCGATCCGCGACGAATACGATCTCATCCGCGCATCGGATCCATCCGCCCCCGTCTCCACCTACCTGTACTCCGAGGCGCTCGAACTGTACCGCAAGGGGCTGCTCGACATCCCGGACGACGTGATCAAGATCTGGGCCGACAACGGGTACGGCCGCATGATGGTCAGGCGCAACGGCAACTGGGATCCACGCGAACCGGCCATGCCGTCCGCCGACGATCCGGGAGCCAACGGCATCTACTACCACGCCTCGTTCTACGATCTGCAGGCCGCCAACCACATCACCCAGCTGCCCGAATCGCCCGACGACATCGCCCGCGAACTGGCGGCGGTGCTCGCGAACAACGGCAACGCGCTGTGGGTCGTCAACTGCTCGAACGTCAAACCGCATGTGCTCACGCTCGACCTGATCGCCCGCATGTGGCGCAACGGACCGGATCTCGACGTCGACGCCTTCCTCGACGACTACGCCCGTCGCTACTACGGCGAGGAATCCTCCTCGGCGGTGGCACGGCTGATGCGAGGCTACTGGGATGCCGCCGCGGGCTTCGGCGACCAGTGGGACCAGAAATGCGGCGAACAGTTCTACAACTATCTGCCGCGCATGATCGCCACGCACTACCTGTCCGGAAACCGTGACGAGGAGAACGACCTCGCATGGCTGGTGCGCGGAGGATTCTCCGACCAGATCGCGTACGTCCAAGGCATCTGCGATGCGGCGTTCCCACGCTACGACCGGCTTGCACGCGACTGCGAGCGGGCCGCGCTCGACGCCGAGGATCATGGCGATGCGCATGCGGCGCGACTCATCCGCGACACGATCGGCCTGCAGGCGACGATCTATCGGGAGAGCATCCACGGCACCACGCTGGTGTGCACGGCGGTCGGCGAGGCGCTCGCCGGCGACTTCAAGCACGCCTTCTACCACGCAGGACTGGCGCGCGAACGATTCGAGGCCGGGAACGCGGCAATGCGCGCACGCGAACACGACGTGTGGCAGGGCTACTGGGCGAACGACTGCCTGACCGATGTCAAGTTCTCCGCACAGGTGTGCGCCACATTGATGGCGTATCTGCGCAATCGCGGCGACGGACCTCACTACTTCCGCTGGAAGCATGAGTTCTGCTATGCCGAGCAATGGCGTGACGTGATCGTCGTGCTCAACATGGAGAACCACGAGACCGACGAGGAGATGTTCCAGGCGATGAAACGGGTCTGGGGCGAAGAGTAGCGGTAACGACGACGGGGAATCACGACGGGAATCATGAACGGTAACGCGAGTGCCACCGGTGAAGGCGGCGGCAGTAGTAACGACGATAGCGGCAGCGAGGCGTTGCATAGGGCGACGTCATCGTCCCAGAAACATGCGATCACGATGCGGCAGGCGCTTGGCTACGGCATCGGCGACTTCTACGGCGGCGGCCAGTTGACGCTCATCGCCACGTACCTGTCGTTGTTCTGGACGCGGTTCTGCGGCATGGACATCGCGACCTCGCAGTCGGTGATCGGCATGAGCGCGCTGGTGAGCGCGGTGGCGGCTCTGTTGTTCGGCGTGCTCGACGACAATCTGTACCGCTACGACGTGGGCCGGCGGTTCGGACGCCGCCGTCTGTTGCTGATGATCATCTCGCCGCTACTGCTCACCGGCGTGTTCCTGTGGGTCCCGGGACTGCCGATCGCGGCCTACGCCGGCATGTACGTGATCTGGGTGGTGCTCGCGCAGGTGTTCGCCACCGCATACAATCCGCTGCCGGGGGAGATGACGACCGATTTCACCGGTCGCACGAAGCTGTCGACGGTGCGTCTGTTCGTGTCGACCGGCGCGGCGACGCTGATCCCGCTGGCCGGCAGTGCGGTCCTGTCCGTGACGGGCGAGGACCGGCCGACCGGGTACATGATCTTCACGATCGCGACGACCGTGTTGTTTGCGTTGGCGGTGTTCGCCGCATGGCGGTTCACGTGGGAGCTGACGCCGGAACAGGCCGGTTTCGGCGCCTACGCGCGTGGCGAGGTGCGTGACGGGCACATTGGTCTGGCGCGGTGGATGCGGCGCGCGGTCAAGGTGTTGCACGAGTACGCGACGACGCTTCGGGTGAAGGAGTTTCGCAAGCATCTGGCGATCTATCTGATGGTGCAGGTGTCGATGGACGTGTTCGGGCAGACGTTCGTGTTCTTCGTGGTGTTCGACTGGGGGAGTACGGCCGCGTTCGCCTCGCTGCTCTTGGGTTGTGCGGCGGTGTCGCTGCCGTTGATGCCGCTGTTCGGCATGGGCATGACGAAGCTGGGCCCGCGTCGCATGTACGCGATCAATTTCGCCGGGTGCCTGTCGGGCGTGGCCGGGCTGCTGCTCGTGTGGGTGCTGGCGGGGCGTGTGCCGGGGCCGGTGTGGACGGTGGTGGCGGTGGCGGCCTCGTTGTGGTTCTTCGCGTTCAAGTCGCTGTGCGGGTATCTGCCGTGGGCGGTGTTCCCGTACATGGCCGACGTGGATCAGGTGGTGACGCGTCGCTACCGGTCGGCGACGTTCTCGGCGATTCAGGCGTCGTTCCGTCAGCTGTTCTCGGGGTTGGCGACGATCCTGGTGGGTGTGGTGCTGGGGGTGGTCGGGTTCGATGCGACTCGGTCGGTGCAGTCGCCGACGGCGCGGATCGGCGTGGGTGCGGTGCTGTTGGACTGGTTCGGGGTGTCGATGATCCTGTGCTGGCTGATCTCCGCGCATTTGAGGATCGACAAGAAGACGGATGGCATGGTGCTCTCGGAGATCGACCGTCTGCAGTCCGGCGGCCGCAAGTCGGCCGCCGACAAGGAGACCCGTCGCACGATCGAGAAGCTCACCGGCATGCCCTACGACCAGGTCTGGCTCAACGGCGGCCGGTGACCTCGGTCCTGTCATCGGGGGGTGCCATGGTTTGGAGACCGTCGATCCGGTTCATAGACCGTACGTTCCTCGTGGTCGGGGACGGTGTGACTCCGATGAGCGTACGGTGGGTCGGTCCTGGATGCGGGGTGATCCCGGCCGGTGTACGTTCCTTGTGGCCCGGGGTGGTGGATTGTGGTGAGGCGTACGCTTGTCGTGGCCTGGGACGGGGATGTCTCGATGGGCGTACGGTGAGTCGGGCTGAGCGTACGCCCATCGGGGTGATGCCGGTTCTGTCACCCGTATTCGTACGCTGACTCCGTCCTGGCGTACGAATACGGGTGATGGAATAGATATGGCCACCGGGAACGTACGCTGAGCATAGGGCGGCGTACGCAGAATGGGAGTCGGGCGACAATAGTCACCGGGAACGTACGCCGGATATGAAGCGACATACGCAAAACGGGGGTAGACGGTGGGCGGCCACCGGGAACGTACGCCAGTCGTCATGTGATCGGATGGACGATGCCGGCGGAATCCTTCCAGCCCCTTGTCGAACGTGTACATTTTCATGGGGGAGACGGTGGTCCTGCATCGACCTCCTGTCAGCTCCCCCGTGCCGGGGGTCCGATCCGGAACGGTTCTGAGGGGTGTTCGATGCGGGAATTGGGATGCCGTCGGCGTAATGAAGTAATGAATAGTAGGAACGGTATCCGTCGATGACAGTGTAGGGAGCGGTGAGATATGGCGAGGAGCACGGGGCATTCCCGTCCGGTGATCAAGGACGTCGCGCGTCTCGCCGGGGTGTCCGCGCCGACCGTCTCGCGATACCTCAACGGCACCGTCAAGGTCTCCGAGGACAAGCGCGAACGCATCGCCAAGGCCATCAAGCAGCTCGGGTACGAGCCGAGCGTCGTCGCGCGCGCCCTGTCCAATCAGGAGATGGACACGGTCGTCGCGTTCGCCGCGAACCCGTCCTCCTTCTCCACTTCCGAGACGAATCACGGCGTCGAGGCGGCGGCGCGCAGGCGACGCTTCCTGCTCAACATCGTCTCGCTCGACGAATCCGACATGGATTCGGTCGAGCAGCGCGTGCGGATGGGCCTGTCCGTCCGCCCGGCCGGAGCGGTGGTCTACCTGTACGACAAGGCCGGCATCAAGGCGCTCGACTACATCCCGAAGGATCTGCCGCTCGTGGTCGTCGGCGGCAGCTTCGGCGACGGCGACTATCAGATCGTCAACGCCGAGCGCGAGGGCGGGCGATGGATGACGATGCATCTGCTCGACCTGAAGCACAAGACCGTGTTCCATGTGGCACGTCCGGCGGGGCCGAACGACAACACGCGCACCAACGGCTGGCGTGACGCGCTGGAGGAGCGCGGCGCGACGATCCACGAGCCGATCATCGTCTCTCCCGACGATCTGGAGGAGGCCGTCGAGGCCGGACGCCGGCTCGGCGAACGCGACGACGTGACCGCCGTGTTCGCGGGCAACGACGAGACCGCGATCGCCGTGATCAAGGGATTGAGGGAGTCGGGGCGGCAGATCCCGGACGACGTGAGCGTGGTCGGCTTCGACGACCAGCGGTTCGCGCCCCTGTGGCAGCCGGCGCTGACGAGCTACAGCCAGAACTTCCTCGAAATGGGGGAGCGCGCCTTCCGCATGCTCTACGAGCAGGTCAGGGCCAAGCGCGAGGGGGCCGATGCGCCGCAGCCGCGCGTCGAGGTGGTCGAGGGCCGTCCCTGCCTGCGCGGCTCCGAAACCGAATACGTCCCCTGGGAGTAGAGCCCCTTCACTAGGACGAGCTGGCCCGCGAAGCGGGTCTGAGGGGTAGTCGCGGCGGTATGGACGATAGGTATCTCGAGCGCAGCAAGCCTCGTTAAAAGCAATCGTTTACCGTTTACATGGTCGCCGGAAGGCGGCCATTTTTCGTATATGTGTGGCGTTTCGTGTGATTTGCGCCACGTCATTCGGTGATGTATAGTGCACATTAATGGAAAGCGCTTACCGAACATGGTGAGCACGAGGGCCAGAACAACGCAACGTCAAGGACACGTGACTGCAAAGCCGCAATCAGCGAAAGGACACGAAAGAACATGGCAGACAAGACCATCGGAATCATCCTCAACGGCGCGACCGGCCGCATGGGCTACCGTCAGCACCTGTGCCGCTCCATCCTGCCGATCATCGAGCAGGGAGGCGTGGAGCTGTCCGACGGATCGCACGTGCAGCTCGACCCGATCCTCGTCGGACGCCACGAATCCAAGCTCAGGGAGGCTTCCGAGAAGCATGGCGGGCTCAAGTACACCACCGACCTCGACTTGGTGCTCGCCGATCCGCACTACCCGCTCTACGGCGACTTCCTCGTCACCTCCGCGCGCGTCGAATCCCTGAAGAAGGCCATCGCCGCCGGCAAGGACATCTACACCGAGAAGCCGCTTGCCGAAACCTACGAGGACGCATGCGAGCTCGTGCGTCTCGCCGAGGCCAAGGGCGTCAAGACCGGCGTCGTGCACGACAAGCTCTTCCTGCCCGGTCTGTTGAAGCTCCGCCGCCTGATCAAGTCCGGCTTCTTCGGACGCATCCTCTCCGTCCGCGGCGAATTCGGCTACTGGGTGTTCGAAGGCGACTGGCGCGAATCCCAGCGCCCCAGCTGGAACTACAGGAAGGAGCTCGGGGGCGGCATGATCTCCGACATGTTCCCGCACTGGAACTACGTGATCGAAGGCCTGTTCGGCAAGATCAAGACCGTCTACGCCGAGGCGAAGACCGAGATCCCCGAGCGCGTCGACGAGAAGGGCAACACCTACCAGGCCACCGCCGAGGACGCCGCCTACGCGATCTTCGAGCTTGACAACGGCATCACCGTGCAGATGAACTCCTCCTGGAACACCCGCGTCTACCGCAACGAGCTGCTCGAGTTCCAGATCGACGGCACCCGCGGCTCCGCGGTCGTCGGCCTGTTCGGCGCCGAAATTCAGGTGCGCGACGCCACCCCGAAGGCGTTCTGGAACCCGGACGTTCCGGACCCGCACAAGTACATGGACGGCTGGCAGGAGATCGGCACCGACGAAACCTATGAGAACGGCTTCAAGGCGCAGTGGGAGGAGTACATCCGCGCCCTCGCCGAAGGCGCCGACTACCCGTACGACTTCGCCTCCGGAGCCCGCGGCGTGCGTCTGTCCGAGCTCGGCTATGAATCCGCCGCCAAGGGCGCCAAGGTGATCGTGCCCGAAGGCCGCTACTGATCGTACCGATCCCGTCTTTTGACAAAGAGCCTTCACGAAAGGACCTACACATGGCAACATTCACACTGATCGACAAGTCCGGCGAGACCAGCAGGGTCGGGGCGAATCCGGCCCCGGCGTTCGCGAAGCCCACGCAGCCGCTCACGTCCCGTGTGGCCTACGCGGCCGCCCACGTCGTGCCGCTGGCGTGGGCCGACAACACGCCCGGACGGCCCGCCGAGGTCGACTGGGAGTCGACCATCGGATTCCGTCGCATGGTGTGGTCGTGGGGGCTCGGCGTGGCCGACTGCATGGACACGGCCCAACGCAACCTCGGCATGGACTGGGCCGCCACCGCCGAACTCATGCGCCGCTCCGGCGCCGCCGCCAAGGAGTACGCGGCCAAGGAGGGATGGGGCCGCTCCGTCGCCGACCTCGTGTCCGTCGGCGTCAACACCGACCAGCTCAAGCAGGGCGGCGACTACACGCTCGCCCAGATCGTCGCCGCGTATCTCGAACAGCTCGACGTGTGCGAATCCGCCGGCGACGGCCCGGTCATCATGTGCTCGCGCCACCTGTGCCGCACCGCCAAGAGCCCGGCCGACTACATCAAGGTCTACGACGAGGTCATCGGCGCCGCCAAGAGCCCGGTCATCCTGCACTGGCTCGGCGAGGTGTTCGACGCCCAGCTGCACGGCTACTTCGGCTCTCCCGACTGGCGCGAGGCCTCCCGCACCGTCCTGACCATCATCGAGCACAACCCCGGCAGGGTGCGCGGCGTCAAGATGTCGCTGCTCGACGCCGACTCCGAACGCTACATGCGCGCGATGCTGCCCGAAGGCACGATGATGCTCACCGGCGACGACTTCCACTACGTCGACCTCATCAAGGACGCCGAACAGGACGATCCGAAGCACGGCGGCCGCGCCGTCATGCACTCCAACGCGCTGCTCGGCGCGTTCTCCGTGCTCGCCCCGCACGCCTCCGCCGCCATCCAGGCGCTCGACAGGGGCGATGAGGCCGAATACCTGCGCATCCTCGAACCCACTCAGGCGCTTGCGCAGCAGGTGTTCGTCCATCCCACCGAGTTCTACAAGACCTCCGTCGCGTTCATGAGCTGGCTCAACGGCCATCAGAGCGCCTTCCAGATGGTCGGTGGCCTGCAGTCCGCGCGCAGCCTGCCGAACCTCTCCCACGTGGTCGAACTCGCCAACGCCTGCGGCGCCTTCGAGCACCCCGACCTCGCCACCGAACGCTGGAACGCGCTGCTCGCGATCAACGGCATCAAGTGAACTGAACGCCTGAAAGGACATCAATCATGAAAGGACATCAGTCATGACCAATCCGATCCTCTCCATGAATCAGGCGACGATCAAATACGCCGACCTCAAAGAGACCCTTGACACGCTCACCGCCGCCGGATACCGCAGCGTCGGCCTGTGGCGCGAGCCGGTCGAGGCGGTCGGCCTCGACACGGCCGTCAGGATGGTCGCCGACTCCGGCCTCAAGGTCTCGACCATGTGCCGCGGAGGTTTCTTCACGATGCCGGAGGGCCCTGCACGCCGCGCCTCCATCGACGACAACCGCAAGCTCATCGAGGAGACCGCCGCCTTCGGCTGCAAGGTCCTCGTCCTCGTCGTCGGCGGCCTGCCGGAAGGATCCAAGGACCTGATCGGCGCCCGCGAACGCGTCGCCGACGCGCTCTGCGAGCTGGAGCAGGACGCGCTCGACGCCGGCGTCACGCTCGCCATCGAGCCTCTCCACCCGATGTACTGCACCGACCGCGCGTGCGTCTCCACGCTCGGCCAGGCGCTCGACCTCGCCGCGCCCCTCGACCCGAAGGCCGTCGGCGTGACCGTCGACACGTTCCACATCTTCTGGGATCCACAGGTGCTCGACTCCATCGCCCGCGCCGGCCGCGAGGGCCGCATCGCCACGTATCAGGTGTGCGACTACCGCACCCCGTTCGAGAAGGACGTGCTGCTCTCCCGCCACTACATGGGCGAGGGCGTCATCGACTTCAAGAGCCTGACCGAAGCCGTCGCCGCCACCGGATGGCGCGGCGACATCGAATGCGAGATCTTCAACCAGGCCGTCTGGGACACCCCGTTCGCCGAGGTCGCCGCGAAGGTCTCCGACGCCTTCGACAGGGAAGTCGCCCCGTACTGGCCGGAGCACTGATTGTTCGTTACGCATCGCGCGCCAACTAAGGAAGCGCGCAGCATGACCGCGGTCACCCTTGGCCGATGCGCCGGCCGGCGAGGGCGATTCATCGTCGATGATACGCCGATTCCCGGGTCTTCGGGGGAGTCCCCGGGCGGGACTATACTTGCTGCGGTTGAGATAGTTTTTCCGCATGTTGGGAGATGCACCGTTATGGCAAATGACACCGAGGCGAAGGACACCGAGCCGAAGGCCGTCGAGGAGGAGTTCGGCACCAAGCCCACCCCGGACGGTCTGGCCAGCCCGTCGATCGACGAGCTCATGGAGCACGCCGATTCCAAGTACGCGCTGGCGATCTTCGCCGCCAAGCGCGCCCGTCAGATCAACTCCTACTTCACCCAGCTCAACGAGGGCCTGCTGCAGAACGTCGGCCCGCTCGTCGAATACCAGAACAACGAGAAGCCGCTGTCCATCGCGTTCCGCGAGATCAACGACGGCCTGCTCGAGGAGACCCTCGGCGAGGACGACCTGTCCGAAGGCAACTGATCCGTGCGAGACCGGTGGACACCGGCCGCATGGTTGACCGATAATCGAAGAACTCCGGTCCGAACTCGTCCGACACGCTTGCCCAAGCGTACGCGGACGAGTACAACTGACCCTCAGGAGCGAACAACGTAGGGCTCGCGCCGGCCGAAAGGTCTGGCACGGGCCCTTTTGTATCACCGCCGAAGGCAGCCGTTTCCGGCCTGCCGTGGACAGTGTCGGTCCTGATGTACAACCAACAATTCAAGAAACGTATCATTGTGCCCCGCACTTCCGGGCCCGAAGCGGCCGTGCATGCGAGGCGATAAGTCCGAAAGAGGGATGATATGACCAACCACGAGCGCAAGCTCATCTCCGCCGAATCCGTCACCGAAGGCCACCCCGACAAGGTCTGCGACCAGATCTCCGACGAAATCCTCGACGATCTGCTGCGGCAGGACCCCCAGTCCCACGTCGCCGTCGAGACCTCTGCCGCCACGGGCGTGTTCCTCGTCTTCGGCGAGGTGACCTCCGAAGGCTACGTGGACGTGCAGGCGAAGGTGCGTGAAACGCTGCGCCGCATCGGCTACACCTCGTCCGAGGTCGGCCTCGACGCCGACTCCTGCGGCGTGATCGTCGCCATCACCGGCCAGAGCGCCGAGATCAACCAGGGCGTCTCCCGTCTGAGCGGGGCCGAGGAGTCCGCCGCCAGTCGCGAGGAGCGCTACGAGGCGCAGGGCGCCGGCGATCAGGGCGTGATGTTCGGCTACGCCACCGACGAGACCGACGTGCTCATGCCGCTGCCCGTGCATCTTGCCCACCGACTGGCCTACCGCCTCGCCGAGGTGCGCAAGAGCGGCGAGGTGCCGCATCTTCGCCCGGACGGCAAGACGCAGGTCACCATCGAATACGACGAGCACGATCACCCGCTGCGCGTCGACACCGTGCTCATCTCCACGCAGCACGACCCCGAGGCCACCCACGAGTGGCTCGAGAAGGAGCTCAAGGAGCACGTCATCGACCCGGTGCTCGACGAGATCCTCGGCGACACGCTCAAGCACGACGACTACCGTCAGCTCGTCAACCCGACCGGTTCGTTCATCCTCGGCGGCCCTGCGGCCGACGCGGGCCTGACCGGCCGCAAGATCATCGTCGACACGTACGGCGGCGCCGCGCACCACGGCGGCGGCGCGTTCAGCGGCAAGGATCCGTCCAAGGTCGACCGCTCCGCCGCGTACGCCACCCGCTGGGTGGCCAAGAACATCGTGGCCGCAGGACTTGCGCACCGCGTCGAGGTGCAGGTCGCCTACGCGATCGGCGTGGCCGACCCGGTGTCCATCAACGTCGAGACGTTCGGCACCGAGATCGGCGGCGTGACCCGTGACCGGATCCAGCAGGCCGTGCGCAAGGTCTTCGACCTGCGCCCCGCCGCGATCATCGACGAGCTCGACCTCAAGCGCCCGATCTACGCGAAGACCGCCGCCTACGGCCACTTCGGCCGCACCGATGTCGCCTTCCCGTGGGAGGAGACCAACAAGGTCGACGAGCTCAAGGCCGCCATCGCCGAACTCGCCTGAATCGACTGACCGAGCATCACCTGCGCCCTCCCATCGCGCGGTGATGTCACCCATGACGCGGTGAATATCCCATCGCGCGGTGAGGCCGAAATCCGAATCGTTGGAATGAAGCCGTTTTCCTACACCGCGCGATGGGACATTCACCGCGTCATGTCGTATTCACCGCGCGATGGGGTGTCTGACCGCGCGATGGAACGGGCCGGGGTGCGTCGGGCGGCGCGCACATGCCGCTACGATGGCTCCTATGAGTGACATGGACGCGGAACAGCTGACGCTTGACGGGCTCGCCCCCCGCAGGCGTCGGCATCGCGCGCCCGCGCAGCACACGCCCGCAGCCGAACACCCCATCGCCCGCGTCGTCCTCGACGTGCAGGCCACGCATCTGGGACAGACCTTCGACTACCTCATCGACGAGAAACAGTCGGACGCGGCCATCCCCGGCATGCTCGTGCGTGTCCGCTTCGGCGGACGGCGCGTCACCGGCGTCATCTGGGAGCGTGCCGACGCCAGCGACACACCATCCTCCTCATTGCGCTATCTCGAACGCGTCCTCGGCGACGACATCCTCGTCCCCGCCTCGATGCGACGCGACATCACCTTGATCACCGACGCATACGGCGGCACGCGCGCCAACATCCTGCGACTCGCCGTGCCCCCGCGCGTAGCCAAGGTCGAGAAGGAGCAGCGACTCGTCGCCGGATTCGCACGCGACGGCCGGGATGACGGGCGATTCGGCGCAGGGAACGGCGACGGAACCACTTCCGACTCACCAGCCGCCCGCATCGCCGCCCGCTTCGATCGTCTGAGCGGCATGTACGACCGCAATCTGGCCGCCCTGCAGGACGCGCTGCACGCCCGCGCGGCCGCCTTCCGATCCTTCGTGTTCGACCCGCTGCCCGGCGTCGGACAGGCCGCGGCCGCGCTCGCCTGGATGGCCGCCGAATCGCTCGCCGCCTCCCGCACCGCCGTCATCGTTCTGCCCGGCATGAAGGAGACGCGCGACGTCCTCGACTCCCTCGGCGCGCTCGGCCTGACGCCGTTCGGCCCCGGACGATCCGGCACCGGCGGCTGGAGCGGCGACGTCGCGGTCCTGAGCGCCGAAACCCCGCCCATCGACCGGTACCGCGCCTACCTCGCCGTCGCCACCGGACAGGTGAAATGCGTGATCGGACCGCGCGCCGCCATGTACGCGCCGGTCGACGGCCCCGGTCTCTTCGCGATCATGGACGACATCGCCTACCAGCAGGCCGACGGCATGATGCCCTACGCCCACGCGCGCGGCGTGCTGCGACTGCGCGCCAAGGCGCACGGCGGCGTGTTCGTCGCGCTCGCCAACGCGCGCAGCCCTTTAAGCCAGATGGAGGTCGCAGGTTTGCCGGGCATCGGCATGCCCGCAAGGTCCGCTGCGACGGCCCTGTCCGGTTCGACCGGCTCGTCCGACCTGTCCGACGCGGTGAGCGGGCCGAGCGTCGCGATCCGCCCGCTGCCCAGCGTGCTCAAGGACGCCTCGCCGTGGATCCGCTGGCTCAGCCGCGAGGAGCTCGCGCGTCTGGCCGATCCGTCGATCGGCGCGCGCGTGCCGCACACCGCCGTCGCCAACATCCGCGTGGCGTTGAACGCCGGCGGTCCGGTGCTCTTCTCCATTCCCGCCGACGGCGTGGCCGAAGCGTTGAGCTGCGCCAACCCGAAATGCCTGCGTCAGGCGCGATGCCGCAAATGCGCGGGACCGTTGCAACGCGTGCAGGGCGTGGCCGTGCCCCGATGCCGATGGTGCGGGGCCGCCGCCTCCAACTGGACGTGTCCGCACTGCCATGGCGACCGTCTGCGCGTCATACGCGTGGGCGCCGCCGGCACCGCCGACGAGCTGCGTGGCCTGTTCCGAGGCGTGCCGCTGCTGCTGTCCAGCCCCAGTCAGCCGCGCGGCGTCATCGAGGAGATCGACCATCGCCCGGTCATCGTCATCGCGACTCCCGGCGCCGAACCTCGCGTGCGCGCGAAGAGTGGGCCGGGGTACGGCTCCTACGCGGCGGTCGCGATCCTCGACGCGTGGACCAGCCTGTACGCACCGGGACTCGACGCGCGCGTCGACACGCTCGCCGCATGGATGCGCGCGGTGTCCCTGTGCGCGCCGCGTACCGCCGGCGGACAGGCATTGCTCCTGGGGGAGACCGACCCGGCCATCGCCCAGTCGCTGATGCTCTGGGACTCCTCGCTGCTCGCTTCGCGCGAACTCGACGAACGCGCGCAGACCGGCATGCCGCCGGTCGTCGCCGTCGCCTGCGTCTGGGGACGCCGGGACACGGTCATGCGCGCGCTCAGGGCCATCGGCGCGCTGGACGGCGACATGGCCGTCTGCCCGATGCCGGGTGGTTCCGATGAGATGGCGATGCCCGGCGTACTGGGCCCGGTGCCGATCCCGCAGCCGCGCACGGTAGACGCGCGCGAACTGGAGGTGACCGCCGACCGCGTGCGCGCCGTCGTCCGCGTGCCGCACGCGAGACGCGAGGAACTGGCCGCACGCCTCAAAACCGAGGTCGCACGCCATGTCGCCGCGCGCGAAGGCGGGGAACTGAGGTTCCAGCTGGATCGCAAGGACCTGATCTGACCGCATGGGAGCCCGTCCGATCCCGCACGCGGAGGCGTCCCGCGCGCATGGGAACATGATGTCGGCAAGGGGCCCGAGGCCCCACGAATCATGGAAACGAAAGGAACCGCGATGAAGGGTTGGCCTGGAGAACCGGACATGGACTACGACGTGCTGGTGGCGGACGGCGAGGCCGCCGCGAACGCCGGCAAGCCGATCACCGACGTCATCTTCGACTTCGGCAACGTGCTCATCTACTGGGATCCGTCCGCGGTGCTCATCCCGCGATACGACAAGGAGACCATCGACCGGTTCCTCGACAACGACGTCTCCCGCTTCTACGACGCCAACGACCTGATGGACGGCGGCGCCACCCCCGAGGAGGGCGTCGCGTGGATGCGCGAGCACAGCGGCGACCAGTGGGCCGACATGCTCAAGTACTACCTCGACAACTTCGAGGACTCCCTCGTCGGCGTCGTGCCCGGCGCGCGCGTGCTCATCAACGACCTCAAGGCCGCCGGCATCGGCGTGTGGGGCCTGTCCAACTGGGAGAAGGAGCTGTTCCCGATCGCCGAACGCGCCACGCCGATCCTCTCCAAGCTCGACGGCAAGGTCGTCTCCGGATACGTCAGGCTGCGCAAGCCGCACAAGGACATCTACGAGCGTGCGCTCGCCGACTTCGGCATCACTGCCGACGGCGCCGTGTTCATCGACGACAAGGCGATGAACATCGTCGGCGCGAACGCGGCCGGCATCCGCGGCATCCGCTTCCGCGACCCGGTCAAGCTGCGCGAGCTGCTCATCGACGCCGGCGTCGACATCCCCGACGTGCAAAGCGTGAATTGATCATGAAGCCCATGAAGCCCATGAAGTAAAGGACAAAGGAATCACCACACATATGCTCAAACTGCTGTTCGCAGGCACTCCCGACGTGGCCGTGCCGTCCCTCAAGGCGTTCGCCGCCGACCCGCGATTCGACGTGAAGGCGGTCCTGACCCGCCCCGACGCGCCCACCGGCCGCGGCCGCAGGCTCACCCCCAGCCCGGTCAAGGCCGCGGCGCTCGAACTCGGCATCCCCGTCATCGACGCGAAGCCGCGCGATCCGGGCTTCCTCGACACGCTCGCCGGCCTCAACGTCGACATCGCCGCCGTCATCGCCTACGGCAACATCCTGCCCAAGGCCGTGCTCGACGCCGTGCCGCTCGGCTGGTACAACCTGCACTTCTCCAACCTGCCCGCCTGGCGCGGCGCGGCGCCCGTGCAGCGTTCCATCTGGGCCGGAGACAGGACCACCGGTGCCGACGTGTTCAAGGTCGGCGAGGGACTGGACGACGGTCCGGTCATCGCCACGATGAGCGTGGACCTGACCGGACGGGAGACCTCCGGCGAACTGCTCGACCGCCTCGCGGTCGAAGGCGCGCCGATGTACGTGGACGCGCTCGCCAGCGTGGGGGAGGGAACCGCCGTGTTCACCCCGCAGCCGGAAGGCGAATTCGAGTACGCGCACAAGATCACCGTCGACGACGCGCGCATCGATTTCACGCTGCCGATTGAGGCGATCGACCGGCAGATCCGCGCCTGCACGCCCGCCCCCGGCGCATGGTGCGAACTGTATCCGGAAGGAAAGCCGGCCGCCGGCGAGACGGTGGCCGAGGCTGACGAGCACGTCAGGCCCCTGACCCTGCACGTGCTGGCCGCCCGCCCCGCCGACCTTACCAATCCGAACGCGCCGCAGGCGCTCGCCCCCGGCGAGCTCAAGGCGGGCAAGAGGAACGTGTGGGTCGGCACCGGCACCGCCCCGCTGGAACTGCTCCAAGTCAAGGCGCAGGGCAAGAAGGCCATGCGCGCCGCCGACTGGGCCCGAGGCGCCCGCCTCGCCCCCGCCGCCCGCCTTGACTAGTCGCGCAGGAACCCAAGCACCTTCGTCAGGTCGCGCTCGTTGATCGACTCATGGGCGGCGAGCTGGGTCTTCGGCTTCGCGCAGAACGCGATGCCGAGGCCCGCGGCCTGAATCATCGGAATGTCGTTCGCGCCGTCACCCACGGCGACGGTCTGCGCCATGTCGATGCCGTCGCGCCTCGCCCACTCGCGCAGCGCATGCAGCTTGACGGTCTTGCACACGATCTCGCCGAGCACCTTGCCGGTGAGTTTGCCGTCGTGCACCTCGAGACGGTTCGCAAGCCAGTGGTCGATATGCCCCTCCTCGGCGAGTCGATCGACCACCTCGTGGAATCCTCCGGAGACGACGCCGACCTTCCAGCCGTGCGCGTGCAGCGTGTCGATGAGCTCCAACGCGCCGTTGGTGAAATGCAGCTTGTCATGCACGGTGTCGAACACGGAGACCGGCAGCCCCTCGAGCAGCGCCACACGGGCGCGCAGCGCGTCGCAGAACTCGAGCTCGCCGCGCATCGCGCGCTCGGTCACGGCCGCGATCTCATCACCGGCGCCGGCCGCCTCGCCCAGCTCGTCGATGACCTCCTCGTCGATGAGCGTGGAATCGACGTCCATCACCAGCAGACCCGGCTTGGACAGGGTGGGATTGTCGGCAGTGTTCTCGGCAGTATTGTCGTCAAGGGATTGCGCATGTTCTTGCATCATGCCTTTGATTGTCGAAAAACCTTGGGACAATGCCCATTATGATTTTTGACGCCATTCATGACGCCGCAATCCAGGCGAATTCCGCAATCACGATCGCAGCCCCGGCCACCCCCGTGTGCACCACCGGAGAAAGCGGGCTCATCGGCTCGATCACCGACTGGCTCGTCTCCCTGATGGAGACGGTCGGCGGCCTCGGAGTCGCCCTCGCCATCGCGCTCGAATCGATCTTCCCGCCCATCCCCTCCGAAGTGATCCTGCCACTGGCCGGATTCACCGCCTCACGCGGCTCGTTCGGCCTCATCGAGGCGATCATCTGGGCCACGGTCGGCTCGCTGCTCGGCGCATGGGCGCTCTACGGCATCTCCCGCTGGGTTGGTCTGCACCGCATCCACAAGGCCGTCGACGTCATCCCGGGAGTCAGCCGCAGGGACGTCAACAAGGCCAACGACTGGTTCACGAAGTACGGCACCTGGTCGGTGCTCATCGGCCGCGTGATCCCGGTCGTGCGCTCGCTCATCTCCATTCCCGCCGGATTCAACGCGATGAACTTCGCGCAGTTCACCGGCTGGACGCTGCTCGGCTCGGCCGTGTGGAACACGATCCTCGTATCCACCGGATACTTCCTCGGCGAAGGCTGGTGTTCGATCCTCGGCTACCTCAACGTGTTCGAGGACGTGGTGATCGTCGCCTTCATCGTGGTCATCGTCGTGTTCGCCGCACGCAAGATCCGTACAGTGGTACGTGACAGGCGGCGGTAACGCCAACGAGCAATCACGACAGGCGACGAGGAGACCCGAGGAACACATGACGGACGATCAGGAGCAGCTCAACCGGCAGGCGCGCGAGGAGACGGCCCGAGAACTCGCCTCGCTCAACGACCGGCTCATGGCCAGGAACCATGCGCTGGCCGAGGCGCTCACCCGCGCCGGCAAGGAGCTGACGAAGGCCAAATCACAGCTCGCGCAGCTCGCCCAGCCGCCGATGACCTTCGCCACGATGATCAAGGTCGACTCCACGCACCTCGACGATCTCGGCGTCCAGCACGCCTCCGCCGAGGTCATCACCGGCACGCGCCGCATGATCGTGCCCGTCGCCGCGAACCTCAACGCCGCGCGACTCGCCGCCGGCCGCACCGTCCTGCTCAACGAGAAGATGGTCCTCGTCGAGCAGCGTGACACCGACACCGTCGGCTCCATCCGCGTCGTCTCCCAGACGCTCGCCGACGGTCGGCTCGTCGTCGCCGACGGCGGCGGCAACCCCACCATCATCCGCCGTGCCACGGCGCTCGCGGGCACGTCCTTCGACAAGGGCGACCGCGTGATCGTCGACCCCTCCGGGCGCATCGCGTTGGAGAGCCTGCCGCACGAGGACGACGCCGATCTCGTGCTCGAGGAGACCCCGAACGTCGACTTCTCCGACATCGGCGGCCTCGACGAGCAGATCGGACGCATCAGGGACGCGGTCCAGCTGCCGTTCCTGCACCGCGAGCTGTTCGCACGCTACGATCTGACGCCCCCGAAGGGCGTGCTCCTGTACGGGCCTCCCGGCAACGGCAAGACGCTCATCGCCAAGGCGGTCGCGCACGCGCTCGCCGAAGGCTCGAACATGGGTGGCAGGGGCGTGTTCCTGTCGGTCAAGGGTCCGGAGCTGCTCAACAAGTTCGTCGGCGAATCGGAGCGGCTCATCCGCCTCATCTTCCAGCGCGCCCGCGAACGCGCCGCCGACGGCCGACCCGTCATCGTGTTCATCGACGAGATGGATTCGCTGCTGCGCACGCGCGGCTCCGGCGTCTCGAGCGACGTGGAGACGACGATCGTGCCGCAGTTCCTCGCCGAACTGGACGGCGTCGAATCGATCGGTAACGTGATGGTGATCGGCGCGTCGAACCGCGTGGACATGATCGACCCGGCCGTGCTGCGCCCCGGTCGCCTCGACGTGAAGATCCGCATCGACCGGCCGAACGGTGACGCGGCGGCCGCGATCGTGCGCCACTATCTGACCGACGATCTGCCGCTCGAGGAGGGCGTGGACGCCGAGGCGCTGACCCGCGTGCTCGTACGCGACATCTACACGCGCTCCGAACGCCGCCATCTGGCCGACGTGCGCGACGAGCACGGCGTGTGGAACGCGCTGTTCCTCGCCGACGTGGTCTCCGGCGCCTCGCTGAAGAACGTCGTCGACCGCGCCAAGACCTACGCGGTCAAGGCGTCGATCACGTCCGGACGGGACGTCGCGCTGAACGTCGACATGCTCGCGCGGGCCGTCGAGGACGAATACCGTGAGACCCGCGACTCGCTGCTCGACGCGGACCCGGTCCAGTGGTCGCGAGTCAACGGCTTCGACGCCGGCAGCGTCGTCGCCATCCGCGCCGTGGAACACTGACGAATGTGGGATGTTCCATCCGTCTATCCATGAAATGTGTTGGATCGCCATTTGTATTGAATATTGAGACTCCAATTGGACAAATATGTCTCATATGTCTGAAGCTGTAATCAGCTTGATTGCCAAGCTGATTATGTTTGCAAAGGAAAAGATATGAGAGTGAAGATTTGTCGACTTATAGTAATGCTTTCTGTGTGTTTGTTCTGCGTTTCCTCTGTTGGCATTGCATCTGCGGATGAGCGTTCAGGCGTAAGTGACATTGTGAAAAGTGCTGAAGAGTTGGTGGGTATTGATGCTGGTATTTCTGTCGAATTCAAGAAGGATGCATGGATGAATTCAACGGAAACCGTTGATGGAAATTTACATGTTGCATCTACTTTCAATGATTCGATATTGATAAATAAAAATACAACAAGTAATAGTGTATTTACAATACCAAACGCTGATGCTGGGTCCTATACTGTAGAGGATGGTATCATTGTCGCTGAATCAAAAACGACTGAATCTGTGGAATATGCAATATCTGCTTATCAAACTGGTAACGTGAGAATTCATAGTATCTTAAGCGACAAGATGGCTCCAGAGCGTTACGAGTATCAATTCCCTAATATAGATTCGATCATACTGGATGGTGATACTGGTACGGCGTTTTTATTTTCATTGCATAATGATAAATATGAACTTGTCGGAGGTGTCGATGCTCCTTGGGCGGTTGATGCTGTAGGTAATGCAGTACCTTCTCATTTTGAAGTTGATGGAAACGTGTTGGTGCAGGTTGTTGAACATAGGAATGGAGATTATGTATATCCCATCACTGCCGATCCGTCATGGTGGGATAATGTTAAAGATTGGTTTAAGAATGCAGGGGCATCCGTTGTATCAAAAGCAAAAAGCGCTGCGAATTGGCTAAAGGGTAGCTCAAAATGGTTGGCGGGGAAAACTTGGTCAGGAGTGAAAATTGTCGGTAAAGGGGCAAAGATAGTTGGTAAGAAAATCGGCCCCTTTGGTGTTGCTCTTTGCCTAGTTGGTGGCGGATGGGCCTGGTATCGGTCTGATGCTTCGGGATGGGTCAGAGTCGGCGACGCGGCGGCGGGGTGTTTCTTGTGAAAAGAGTTTTAAGGATCGCAGGTGATTTCCTCATCGTTTTTCTGGTAACCGCTTTTATCCTATCGAAGGTTAGTCACTCGTTCTCGTATTGGTGGATTGGTCTTATAACGGCGGGAATTGCGGTGCTTCCGGATATTGTCTCCCTTGTGCCCGGTCATGATCACCGTGATTCAGACGGAGACCGTTCACAGTCGGACAATGATGAATAGCCATCAGTGACTTCGCCCACGTGTCTGTACATGCTCGGTTCTCACTTGGTTGAGGACCGAGCTTTTCGGGATCCGGTGCGTTCGGTCCGAGATGGCTATTATGGGATGGCATGAGCGTTCGACGAGTAATGGGGACGGAGACCGAGTACGCGGTCTCGCAGCTGGGCGAGGCGTACGGCCAGCCGGTCAAGCTGAGCTTCACCGTGGTGGGGGCGGCGGCCGATGACGCCACACGGCACATCAGATGGGATTACCGACAGGAGGACCCGGTCAACGATGCGCGCGGCACCCGCCTCGACCGCGCCTCGGCCCGTCCTGAGATGCTCACCGATTCCCCGCAGCTCAACATCACCAACGTGATCGCGCCCAACGGCGGACGCATCTACGTCGACCACGCGCACCCCGAATACTCCGCGCCCGAAACGACCGACCCGTTCGAGGCGCTTGCCTACGACCACGCCGGCGACCGGCTCATGCTCGCCGCCGCCCGCGCCGCAAGCGCGCAGCCTCAGATCCGCGAAACCGGCCGGCCGATCGTCCTGCATCGCAACAACGTCGACGGCAAGGGCGCCAGCTGGGGCACGCACGAGAACTACATGATGGCGCGCGCCGTGCCGTTCACTGACGTGGCCGCCCTGATGACCGCGCACTTCGTCTCCCGCCAGATCTGGGCCGGATCGGGGCGCGTCGGCCTCGGCGAGCACAGCGAGACCGCCGGATTCCAACTGAGCCAGCGCGCGGACTACATCCACGCGAGGATCGGCCTGCAGACCACGTTCGACCGCCCGATCATCAACACGCGCGACGAATCCCACTCCACCTCGGACAAGCGCCGTCTGCACGTCATCGTCGGCGACGCCAACCGCATGGACGTGCCGCAGGTCCTGAAGCTCGGCGTCACCTCGATGCTCCTGTGGACGCTCGAACACGCGCGGGACGCCGGCTACGACCTCGACGCCCTGCTCGGTCGGCTCCAGCTCGCCGACCCGGTCGAGGCCATGCACGTCGTCTCCCACGACCTGAGCCTCGCCGCCGCACTACCGCTCGAAACCGGCGGCGAGACCAACGCATGGCTCATGCAGATCGAACTGCGTCGAGCCGTCTACGAGGTCGCCGCCTCGATCCTCGGCACCGACACGAAGGGCGAACCTGCGTGGGAGGACCGTCAGACCCGCAACGTGATGGCCATGTGGGGGCAGGCGCTCGCCGACGTCGCCGCGATTCGCCATGCCGACGACGATACGCGACTGACGCTCAAGGCCGAGGCCGGACGCATCGAATGGCTGCTCAAATGGCAGCTGCTGGAGAAGCTGCGCCGCAAGATCGCCGGTGCCGCCGACGGTGGCAGCGGGTGGAATGACCCGCGTCTGGCCGCCGTCGACCTGTCCTGGGCGGCGCTCGACCCGGCCGCATCGGTGTTCGCCAAGCTCGAGAAGGCGGGGCGGGTCGAGCGTCTCGTCGACGACGACCGGCTCGCCGCGGCCGTGTCCGAACCGCCGTCCGACACCCGCGCCTGGCTGCGCGCCGCTATCGTGCGCGCGTTCCCGTCCGACGTCGTCGCCGCCAGCTGGTCGCATCTGACCGTGCGCGTGCCGCGCGAGGACGGTCAGGACCTCTTGGCCGACACGTACGGCAACTCGTCCGCCGCCGAGGCGACGAGCGTGCGGCCGGGGGATCTGGTGAGCCTCGACATGTCCGATCCGCTCGCCTTCCGCAGGGAGAATGTCGAGAGCGTCGTCGCCCGTGCGGCCAACGCCGCCGAGGCGATCGGCGAACTCGCGGCTCGCGGCAGATAGCGTGCGGGTTGTACACCCTTGCGAGCGAACGATAAGATTGTGAGCCATGGCACAACAAGAGAATCTGCGTGACCTCGCGATGAAGGTCGCCCAAATCGTCCAGGCGGCCGGCAAGCATGCGCTGCAGGACCAGATGGCCCCGCACAACATGATCATCTCCCGCGAGAACCCCACCGAACAGTTCAACGTGGACGTCGACGGCCGTCTGCTGCGCTACATCTCCGGCCGGCTGGCCGACATGGAGCACTTCGACGGCTTCTGGCAGACGCGTCCCGCGCAGTCCCGCCCCGGACAGCGCTACTGGTGCGTCGGCAAGATCGACGGCTCCATCAACTACATTCGCAACATGAGCGAATGGACGGTGACCGTCTCCCTGTTCGAGTTCAACGAGGAGGGGGCCGCCCAGCCGATCCTCGGCGTCGTGCACGCCCCGGCGCTCGGCGAGACCTATCTGGCCGCCCGCGGCGCCGGCGCGGTGCGCATCCGCAGCACGCCGGTCGGTGAGAAGCGCGAGAAGGTCGTACCCTCGATGACCTCGACGCTCGACGGCGCAGTCGTCAGCTACGGCATGTCCTACGTGCCGAGCGAGGCGGAACGCGCCCTGAAGACCGTGGCCGGACTCGCCGAGGCGGGCCCCGCCGACATCAAGCGCGTCGGCCCGGCCTCGCTCGACCTGTGCAAGGTGGCCGACGGCACGTACGACGCGTACTTCGAGCCGATGCTGCACGAGTGGGACATTCCGGCGATCTCCGCCGGTGCGGTGGTCGTCTGGGAGGCGCAGGGCACGCTGCGCCGCTGGAACGGCAACGGCATCCACTGGCGCCGCGCCAACGACGTGCTGTGCACCAACGGCATGATCGACCGCGAACTCAAGCCCTACCTCGTCCAGGAGTAGAGCCAGAAGTAGGAAGTGGCCGGCAAGACGCGAGTCAGGCCGCATGACGGGCCCCGGGAGCATGTTCCCGGGGCCCGTCGCGTATCGTAGAGGAATCGAAACGAACAGGAAGGAGCGGGCCATCATGCCTCAGCAATTCGAACAGGGTCAGTCGCAGCGCAACGACAACGAGCAGGTCGAGCAGGACGCGCCGCTCGCGGCCGCGCAGACCGAGACCGCAGCGGACACGGACGTCGACGCGCTTGACGCCGTGCTCGACGACATCGAAAGCACGCTGGAGACCAACGCCGAGGAGTACGTCAAGAGCTTCGTGCAAAAGGGCGGCGAGTGATGCCGCAGCTGCGTGACAGCGGCACGCGGGCGGCCCACGAATCGAACGGCACTCCCGCGGCCGAACTGAACGGCTTCGAACGCATCTTCGGCGTCGAAACCGAATACGGGGTGGCCGTCACCGGCACGTCCGGCGCGCGGGGACCGGTCGACGCCGGTCAGGTCGCGATGACGATGTTCCAGCCGGTCGTCTCCCGCGCGCGGTCGACGAACACGTATCTCGACAACGGTTCGCGCCTCTATCTGGACGTCGGATCGCACCCCGAGTATGCGACCGCCGAGGCGAGGGACCCCTTCGACGCGCTCGCGCAGGACATGGCGGGGGAGCGGATCATGGCCTCGCTCGCCGCCCAGGCGCAGGAGCGTCTTCGCGTGAGTCACGGCGATCACGCCGCGATCCACGTGTTCAAGAACAACGTCGACTCCGCCGGACACGCGTTCGGCTGCCACGAGAACTATCTCGTGCGCCGTATCGTGCCGCTGGAGACGATCGAACGCCAGCTGCTGCCGTTCCTCATCACCCGCCAGCTGTACACCGGCGCGGGGCGGTTCACGCCCGACGGCACCGGCTTCCAGCTGACGCAGCGGGCCGACTTCCTCGACGAGGCCGTCTCGTCGGCCACCACGCGATCCCGTCCGATGGTCAACACGCGTGACGAACCGCACGCCGATCCGGAGTCGTTCCGCCGTCTGCATGTGATCATCGGCGACTCGAACCGCTCCCACTGGGCGACATGGATGAAGCTCGCCGTCACGCATCTGGTGCTGTGCGTGATCGAGGATGCGGTCAGACGCGGGATCCCGAGCGGATTCGAGGATCTTGCGTTCGACGATCCGGCCGCCGCCAATCGTGCGGTGAGCCGCTGGCTGGACGGTGGCGCCGGTGCCGACGGCGGTGTTGATGCCGCCGATCCGGCCGGAGCCCTCGCGATGCAGCGCCGATACCTGGGCGTTGTCGAATCATTCGTGCGCGATCACGCGGACGCGATGAACGCCTCGCTGCCGAAGACGCCCGTGGCTCTGGTGCTCGATCACTGGCGTTGGGCGCTGGACGCGTTGGAACGCCGTGACATCGCCGAACTGTCGAAGCGCGTCGACTGGGCGGCCAAGTATCGTCTGGCCGAGGCGCTGCGGCGGCGTCGCCCCGACGTGGGCTTCGCGCAGCTCGAACGCATGGAGCTCGACTATCACGACGTGGCCAACGGCAGACTGTACGGCTCGCTGGTCTCGCACGGCCAGCTGGACGAGGCGGTCGATCCCGCGCTCGCCGTGGCGGGCGCAGGATCCGCAACGGGCGAGGCGCCGGATCCGCGTCACACCCCGCCGCAGGACACGCGCGCGGCACTGCGCGGCGCGTTTGTACGCCGTGCGCTCGACGCCGGCGTGCAGTTCTCCTGCGATTGGACGACGCTGGTCGTCTCCTCGCCTGTGCGCCGCGAGGCGACGCTCCTCGACCCGTTCAGCGCCGAGCCCACTCCCGAATACCGGGCGCTGATGGCCCAGCTCGGTTGACCTAAACGAAAACCCCGACCGTCATGGTCGGGGTTTATTCGTGTCTCGCGCGTCGCAACGCGGCTGGCCAACAATCAGTTGTTGGTGACGGCCTTCTTGAGCAGGGAGCCAGCGGAGATGCGCACGCCGTAGGTGGCGGGGATCTCGATGGTCTCGCCGGTGCGCGGGTTGCGGCCGGTGCGGGCGGCGCGCTTGACGCGTTCCGCGGAGAACAGACCGGTGAGCTTCAGGCCCTCGCCAGACTGCATGGCCTCGACGAACACATCCTGGAAGGCGTTGACAGCGGCCTCAGCCTGAGCCTTGGTCAGGTTGGACTTCTGGGCGATCTTCGAGACGAGATCAGACTTGTTGTATGCCATAAAGCATCCTTCTTTGTCCGGGGACTGGCTACTGCATTGCCGGTCCGTTGTTTGTCATGAATGATGATAGCGCATGATGTGACCAGATGCCGCATTTTCCAACGTTTTTACTGGTTTCACACCATATTGCGCCTATCGAGCCAGCGCATCGCCAGCGCACCGAGCGGGATGCGCAGCCAGTAGAACAGCGCACGGTACAGCAGCGTCGCCGACAGGGCCACGCCGGCCGGGACTCCGGCCGCGCCGAACGAGAAGACCAGCGCCGCCTCGACGCCTCCGAGGCCGCCCGGAGTGGGCACGGCCGAGCCGATCGCGTTGGCCAGCAGGAACAGGAAGATCGTCTCGAACGGGTTGGTCATGTGTCCGAACGCCAGCAGGGCCGCCCAGAACTCGAGGCCGGTCGCCGCGTTGAGCAGCAGCATGCCGATCGCGCTGAAGGTCAGCTGGCGCGGGTTGGAGAGCACGTCGACCAGCTGGCGCGCGTACGCCTTGGCCAGCGGCAGCAGCCTCTCGGCGACGAGCCTGCGCACCGGGGGGATCATCATCGCGATCGCCAGCGTCATGAGCACGACGCCGATGACGGTGATGAGCGTGTTCGTCGGGATCATCGAGCTCAACGCGGTGGATCCGGTGAACAGGCCGATCAGCACCAGCATGATCACGGTGCCGCCGTAGTAGACGGCCATCACCGCGGTCATGATCGCCGTCGCCGTCGTATTGCGGTACCCGGCCTTGCGCAGGAACTGGAGGTTCACGAACGCCGGGCCCACGCCCGCGGGCATCGAGACCACGGCGAAGCCCTGCGCCAGCTGCGACATGAAGATGCCGATCGGACGGCGCCTGTCCTTCTCGATGAACGCGCCCAGCTCGATCGACGAGCCGAGGATCGCGAGGAATTCGAAGACGAGGCAGACGACCGCCATCACCGGATTGGCGTTCCTGACGGCCGCGATCACCTCGTTCGGCTTGAGCTGCGTGAACACGACGACGACAGCGACCATGAGCAGTACCGTGCCGATGAACGAGCGCGGCGAGAAGCGGGAGAGCTTCACCGGCTCCAGCGCACGCTCGTCCTCCTCGGGCGCGAGCGCGCGCAGACGGGCGCGCAGATCGTCCATCACATGCCTGTCCCACCCGATGAGTGCGCGCGTGCCGGCGGGGACGGCGGCCTTCTGCACGAACGGCGTCAACGCGATCATCTGCTCGTCGCCCCACACCGTGCGTCCGGCCGCGATGGCGCGTTCCGGGCCGATGAGCACGGCAAGCAGCGTGAGCAGCTGGACCTGATCGAGCGCCACGTTCGGCGCGGCGCTCGAATCGTCGCCGTTCTGCCATCCGGCGATGATCGGTGTACCCGATTCGAGCCGTGCCAGCGTGTCCGGGGTGATGCGCCGGTGCGTGTATCCGCGGCGGTTCGCCACGGACAGGTAGCGCATCAGGGCGATCGCATCGTCGTCGGACAGGGTGTTGAGGTTGCATTCGCGCATCGAATCGTTGCCGCGCAGCACGAGGATCGACGACTCGCCGGTGTCCGCAATGCCGTAGATGTGCGGGGTCGACAGACCCGCGTTCTTGAGACCGAGGATCATCAGCATGTGATGCTGCGTGGCCTCGCGCGGGGAGCGGTCGCGGCGCATCGACACGCCGGTGAAGCGGATCCACTGCCACAGCTGGCGCATGTATCCGGCGGTGTGCACCTGCGTATCGAGTACGGAGACGATGAACCGGCGGCCGAGATCGTCGCGCACGTCGTAGACGCGCGAGCCCTCGACCAGATCGTCGTCCAGCGTGGTGCGGAACGATCCGCGCGATGTCGGATCCGAATCCACGCGACGTTCGAGCGAGGTGACGCGCAGGCCGATGCCGTTCAGCGCCTGGACGAGGTCGGCGCCCCACGTGCCCTGGTTCTTCGTGCCGATGCCGAAGCGCAGCAGCATGCCGATCAGGCGTCCGGCGGCGAACGAGACGAGCACGCCGGCCACCGAGTTGACCGACAGCAGGATGAGCAGCGCGGCCACGGTGTAGAGGATGTTCCACCCCCATTTGACCGTCGCGCGCGTGCGGCGCGGACCGGCCACCGTCAGCAGGGCCGCCGCCCCCGCATAGAAGTCGGGCAGCAGCCCGACCCCGTACGTGCTGCTTGCCGAGCCGAGCGCGGAGATCATCGTCGCGTTGCCGATCGAGGAGACGGCCATCGAGATGCCCCACGCGAAGGCCATGCCGCCGAACAGCGCGAGCAGCGCCAGCACGGCCTGCAGCCATTCGCGCGAGATGAGCAGCTGGGCGATCGCCATGACGACGATCGCGACGATCGCCAGCTGCTGCAGCATCGACGTGGGCAGGTCGACCATCCAGTTGAGGGTCTGCCCGGCCACGTGATGGGCGTCCGATTCGATGCCGGAGACGAAACCATTGAGGTAGATCGCCGACAGCATCGCGACGACGGCGAGCAGCACCGAGGCACCCGCGTGCAGCAGATCGCCGAAATCATGGATGCGCTTGGGCGGCACATCGTCGATATGCGGATTGGAGGGGTCGCCCGGCGTCGTCTCGTCGAAATCGATGGAAGTCACGTCTGTCAGCGGTCTGTCAGCGGTCGAAGTCCACCAGCCTGCTCGCGACACCGGTGTAGGTGGCGGGGGTGAGGACCTTGAGACGCGCGGCGGTGTCGGCGTCGAAGGACTGCTGATCGATGAACGCCTCGACCTGAGCCTTGTCGATCGTGTGGCCGCGCATCAGCTCCTTGACCTTCTCGTACGGCTTGTCCATGCCGGGCAGACCGCGCAGCTCGCAAGCGCGCATCGCCGTCTGGATCGGCTCGCCGAGCACCTCCCAGTTCGTGTCGAGCTCGTGCGCGATGACGTGCTCGTTCGGGTGGATGGACTTCAGGCCCCCCATCAGGTTGTGCAGGGCCAGCAGCGAGTAGCCGAGTGCCGAACCGATGTTGCGCTGCGTGGTCGAATCGGTCAGATCGCGCTGCCAACGGGACTCCACCAGCGTGGCGGACAGCGTGTCCAGCAGCGAGCAGGACAGCTCGAAGTTGGCCTCCGCGTTCTCGAAGCGGATCGGGTTGACCTTGTGCGGCATCGTCGAGGAGCCGGTCGCGCCCTTGACCGGGACCTGCGCGAACACGCCGCGCGAGATGTACATCCATACGTCCACGCACAGATTGTGCATGATGCGGTTCGCGTGGGAGACGGTCGAGTACAGCTCGGCCTGCCAGTCGTGGCTTTCGATCTGCGTGGTGAGCGGGTTCCAGGTCAGGCCCATGCGGTTGGTGACGAACTCGCGGGAGACGGCGATCCAGTCGACGTCCGGGCAGGCGGCCAGATGCGCGCCGAACGTGCCGGTAGCGCCGTTGATCTTGCCCAGATACTCCTGGCTTGTCAGGTGCTTCAGCTGGCGGTTCAGACGGTAGACGTAGACGGCGAGCTCCTTGCCGAGCGTCGTCGGCGTGGCCGGCTGGCCGTGCGTGAGGGACAGCAGCGGCATGTCACGGAACTCGTCGGCCTTGGCGGCGAGATGATCGATGATCTCCTCGAACGCGGGCGTCCACACCTGCTCCATCGCGTTCTTCACGCAACGGGCGATCGACAGGTTGTTGATGTCCTCGGACGTGCAGGCGAAGTGCACGAGGGTCTTCAGCGCATCGTTGATGTGCGTGAGCTCGGCCGGAGCCTTGTCGAACTGATCGTCGATGTAGTACTCCACGGCCTTCACGTCATGATGAGTGACGGCCTCGTGCGCGGCGTGCTGACGGATGCCCTCGGCGCCGAAATCCTCGGGGATGGAGCGCAGGAACGCCTTCTCGGCGTCCGTGAACGGCTCGACGCCGTCGATGATCGGCCGGTTGCCGTTGCCCTCGAAGCCGTTGGCCAGCAGGATCATCCACTCGACCTCGACGCGCATGCGCTCGCGGTTGAGTGCCGGCTCGCTCAGGTATTCGACGAGCGGGGCGGTGGCGTTGTGGTAGCGGCCGTCGAGCGGCGTCAGTGCGATTGCGGGGGAAATATCGGTAAGCTTCATAACTCTTTAGGGTACTTCCAGCCGTGAACCGCGAACAATAGCAATATGGACTCCGCGGCGAGGGGCGAGGGCCGATCAATCATCGCGTTACCTGAAACGTGCGAATCGCCCCTATACTGGCCTATTGGCGCTCCCGCCCGAGCCGCGCAGGTCAAGGGGCGTCTCCGTAGGTATCACTGTGCGCGGCTGTAACTGGCAGGGGAGTACCATGTCCGCAATCGACAATCGTCCATCTTCGTCTTCTTCGTCATCATCCGTTCCTTCAGGCATTCCCGGTACCCCCGGCGTTCTCGGCGCCTCCCGCCTCAAGTGGCGTCCGGTCGACATCGCCGTCGGCGCGGCGCTCGGCGCGGCCTGCGGCGTGATCTTCTGGGGATTCAACTTCGCGTACATGCCGATCTCCTCCGTGCTGGGCGCTGTGCTGCCGGGACTGGCATCCGTGACGCATGCGATGTGGTACTTCTCCGGCACGCTCGCATTGCTGATCCTGCGCAAACCGGGTGCCGCGATGTACGTCAACGTCGTCGGCACGCTCGTCGAGACGGTGATCGGCAGCCAGTACGGCGTCGGATTCGTCATCGTCTCCGCGCTGCTGCAGGGCCTGTTCGCCGAGATCCCGTTCGCATTGACCCGGTACCGTGTGTTCAACCTGCCGGTCTCGATCGCCTCCGGCCTGCTCGTCGCGCTCGAATACGGCCTCTACCTGCTGTTCTTCCGCTACCAGGGCGTCTCGATCGTGAGCCCCCGCGGCATCGTCCACATGATCTCCGAGCTCACGGGCGGCGCGATCCTGAGCGGTGTCATGCCGTGGTTCCTCATGCTGGGACTCGTCGGAACCGGCGCCCTCGACCGCCTTGCCTCCGGCCGCGCCCTCATCGACACCGAGTCCTCCTCCCGCGTCTGATGCCCTGATTCCGGCATCATAAGACCGGCCGCATAAGAAAAATGGCTTCCATCCCCGCGTCGCATGGGCGTTGCGTGGGGACGGAAGCCATTTGCGTATCAGGGGGATGCGCCAGATTCCTCAGATGCCGAACTCCTTCTCGGCCTGCGTTCTGACGGAGTCGCCGACCAGTTCGGCGGTGTCGGACTTGGCCTGTTCGATGCGTCCGAAGAATGCGTCCGCCTCCTCGTAGTTCAGCGGGTGTCCGGCCTCCTTGGCGATCGCCATCACCTCGTCGATGGTCTGCGCCTCGGCCAGCTTCTCGTCCAGTTCCTTTTCGTCAATGCCGGTCATGATGACTCCTTGACTTGCATGCCGCCGTCCGCGTCCGACGTCATCGGCGTCGCAGGAGGCGGTGTGGGGGAACCCCGCCCTCGGAATTCCTTGGCTAGAGCGGTATTGTAGTCGTTTCCGTCGTTGGTGAGTAGGGCGTATCGGGCGTTTCCCTCGGTCGAAGGGGACGGCGGTTCGGATCTTTCGCGAGTCATGTCCGCCGGGAACGCCACGGATTGTCACAACTCGCTTTTCATCGTCCTTCCGGCGCGTTGTGGCATATTTCGTTGTCACGACGTGCTGGAATCGGTGTGAATTGCGGGTTGTGGCAGGGGCGGCGTATCGCTTGCGCGGAGGGGGCTGGGAGAGCGTTGTCGAAATGCTTGGAATTCCGCCATTTTCACGATATTGCCCGTTGCTTTGATCGCGGTCGGTGGCGTGCCGCGTCGGTGATTTGTGTCACGACGCGCGACAATCATCCGAAATCGCATGTTGTGACAAGCGGTACGCTCGTCTTGGATTCGACAGTCTTGGATTCGACTGGACGCGGCGGATCGGATGGGGGTGTCGTATGGATGACGATGAGCGGCGGTGGATCGAGGACACTTTGGAGCGGCTGTCCCATTCGGCGTTCCGGTCGAAGTTCGCGCTTGCGGCTAGGGACCGCGCCTACGCGCGCGCCAAGGGCAGGGACGTGATCGATCGCCACGCGCGTGAGATGCTGCGCGATCGGGTCGGCGATGCGACCCCGAGGAACGACGGTCGCCAGACCCCGTGGAAGGGCCACCCGGTGTTCACTGCGCAGCATGCGACCGCCACCTGCTGCCGCGGATGCATCGAGAAATGGCATCACATCCCCAAGGGCCGTGCGCTGAGCGAGATGGAGATCAACCGCCTCGCCGACCTCGTCATGGCATGGATCGAACGCGACCTCAAGAACCATCCGGCGCCGGCCGCAAAGCCAAAACCGTCCGCCTTAGAGCCGACCCTGTTCTGAATCCGATTCACGCCGACTGTCTCGGCACGACCTCGGTGGGCAGCCAGACGATGCGCTTCGGCTCGTCGCCCTCGATCTGGGCGAGCACCATGTCCGCCATCTCGATGCCGAATCGCCCGATCGGCTGGCGGACGGTGGTCAGCGGGGGAGTGGACGCGGCCGCATCGGGGCTGTCGTCGAACCCCGCGATGGCGATGTCCTGCGGCACGCGCACCCCGTGCGAGACGAGATACTGCATGGCGCCCGCGGCGATGCAGTCGTTGGCGCACATCATCGCGTCGACGCCGTGATCGCGCAGCAGCTGCGCGATGTCGAGGGCGTCGGGATTGACTCCGGCGAAGTCGATATCTCCGGCGTCGCCGGAGTCGCCGTCAGCGCCGTCGTTGCGGATTCCGGCGAGTTTCGCGAGCAGCAGGCGCACGGCCTCGCGTCCGTCGGCGCGGCTCCAGCCGTAGGCGTCGACGACCAGATCGGGGTCGAACAGGCCTTTCATCGTGCTGCGGAACCCCTCGAATCGCCCGTACGAGCAGGGGATGAAGTTCGGACCGCGAAAGTAGGCGATGCGCCGGTACCCCTGATCGAGCATGTACCGGGTCAGTGCCGTCGACGCCGCATGGTTGTCGATGTCGACCGTCGGGAATGGCGACTGTCCGCCATAGCCCACGCCGGAGACCGCCACCGGGGCGTTCGACTCGCGGAATACGGTGAACAGGCGGTCGCCGACGTGCAGGTTGTTGAGGATCCATCCGTCCGCGAATCCGCTGCGCACCAGTCGCGCGATGCGTTCGGCGGCCTCGTCGGTGTCGGAGATGAGCACGACCAGCTGATAGCCGGCCTCGCCAAGCCTGCGGTTGGCGTTGACCATGATCGTGTTGATGTTCGGATCGGTGGTGATGGTCTCCGGTTCGCCGTGCATGACGAAGGCCACGGTCTGCGTGCGCTGACGCACCAGCGATCGGGCGGCGTTGTTGGGGATGTAGTTGACCTCGCGCACGGCGGCGGCGATGCGTTCGCCGGCCTCGGGGGAGACGTGGGGGTTGCCGTTGAGGAACCGGGAGACCGTTGCGTACGACACCCCCGACACGCGGGCGACGTCCATGATGGTCGGTTTCCTCGACGCCCGTTTGCGCCTGATTCCGCCGTTTTCGCCCGATTGATCGCCCATGGCGCGCCTCCGATCGTAGACAACTGGTTTGTAAACGTTTCCATATCAGTGTACACTGTCACCTCGTAAACGATTACACGGCTTATGGCAAGCCGAAAACGCAGCGGCAGAGTAGCCGTTGCGCTTGAGGAAAGGAACGACATGAAGCGAACGGCTCTGCGCAGAATCACCGCGGCGACGATGGTCGTGGGATTGGGCATCGGACTGGCCGGCTGCGGCGGCGGAGACGGAGGCAACGGCGCGTCCGGCACCATCGGCACCGCCGACAACCCGGTCGAGATCGCCGTATGGGGCTGGGAGCCCACGCTCAAGCAGGCGACGGCCACCTTCGAGAAGGAGAACCCCAACATCAAGGTCAAGGTCACCAACGTCGGCTCCGCCGTGCAGACCATCACCTCGCTGCAGAACGCCATCAACGCCGGCTCCGGCGCGCCGGACGTCGCCCAGTTCGAATACCACGCCCTGCCCCAGTTCGCACTCGCCGGATCGCTGTCCGACCTGTCCGACAAGGGCGCCAAGGACTACGCCGACTTCTACACGCCCGGCACCTGGAGCCAGGTCAACATCAACGGCGGCATCTACGGCCTGCCGATGGACTCCGGCCCGACCGCCCTGTTCTACAACAAGGAGGTGTTCGACGCCGCCGGCGTCACCGAACCGCCGAAGACCTGGGACGAGTACTACGAGGCAGCCAAGAAGATCAAGGCGCTCGGCGGCGGCCACTACATCACCGCCGACACCGGCTCGGAAGGCTCGTACACCATGCTCGCCAGCCTGATCTGGGCCGCCGGCGGCCGCCCGTACGAGATCAAGGACGCCGAGAACGTCTCCATCACCCTGACCAGCGACCCGGCCGTCAAGAAGGTCGCTGACTTCTGGCAGAAGATGATCGACGAGGGGCTCATCAACACGCAGATCAACTCGTGGTCCGACGAATGGAACCGTGGCTTGGGCGACGGCACCATCGCCTCGCTCAACTACGGCGCGTGGATGAGCGCCAACCTGCTCGCCAGCGCCTCGCAGGCATCCGGCAAGTTCCGCGTCGCCACCATCCCGCAATGGGACGCCTCCGCCAAGCCGAGCAACGGCGAGGCCGGCGGATCCACGCTCGCGATCCTCGCCTCCAGCAAGAAGCAGGAGGCCGCATGGAAGTACATCGACTTCGTCAACCACGAACGCGACGGCATCAACGCGCGCGTCGACAACGGCGCGTTCCCCGCCGATCACGAGACCCTCAAGTCCGACGACTTCCTCAAGGGGTCGGCGAAACTGACCGACTACTTCGGTGGCCAGGAATACAACAAGGTGCTCGCCCAGGCCTCCGACGAGGTCTCCGAGGGCTTCTCGTACATGCCGTTCAGCGCCCACGCGATGAGCATCTACGGCGACAGCCTCGGACCCGCATACCGCGGCCAGAAGACCCTGAGCCAGGCGCTCGCCGACTTCCAGAAGGCGCTGACCGATTACGGCAGGGATCAGGGCTTCACCGTCACCAACTGATCGCCGATCCGGCTGGTCCGGTCGGTCCGGTCGCTTCATCTCAAGACTTGTCCTGAACACTCCAACCGCGAAGCCGGTCCTCCCACTTCCTCGGGGAGGACCGGCTTCGTCCTGCTTGCATGGTTGGCGGAACCAGCTCGACGGGCCGATTCTTCGTCCCGCCGGGGTCTGGCTCAGGGACTGTCAACAGGCATTTTCACGGCAATGCTGAAGGCATACCTCGCTGTGTTCAATTGTGAATCAGTTGCGCAGAGGCAATGACATGAGGATCGAGATGTGATGATGCGTCGAGAATTTCAATTCCAAGAATGTTTCCATTCTGACTGAAATCCACATTCACATATGAGTTTTCATCATTGGGGAAGAACGGCACCTCAACGGTATGATGTACATGTTCCTCAACGATGTTGTCGGCTATGCTGATGTATGCGGCGTCGGCATCAGGATCGTAGGTGATGTTCATTGGTTAGCCTCGATAGGCGGTAACTACATTATGGGTCGTTTTGCTAAGAATAACTGTGATTTTATTTTTCCCCTTCCCATGACATATTTCCAAGTTCCTTTATTGGCATTACTTTTAACGCCATTAAGGAGAACTTGCTTAACTAATTGTTGCGAAATGCCTCTTGCTGTCATCTGCTGAATCGCGTGCGCCGTCAGACGAACTGCAATGCCACCCAACCATATTAAGATAGGGGCGACTCGTGCGGAAGGGGTGGATTCTGTATTTTCAGACGAAGGTACCGAAGTGTTGTACTCCGAGTCAGAGCTTTCTATGGGAAAATTAGAAGTGTCTTCAGTCGTAATACCGTAATTTGCGACTTGAGTGTTGTAGTCTGCAGTTACCGCATTTGCGGGCACTGTCCCCGATAAGGTCAAAGCAGCAGAAAGAATTATGGCTAGCAAACAGCTTCGTAATTTGGTCATCTTTTTCCTGTCGTGTTGGGTGGATTTCGCCGCGCGGCAATGTGACTCTATGAAAATAAGAAATAAATCTTTTTTGTCTAGTTTTTTACGCTCCTGGCGTAAGGTGCATGGTTATGGCTGTGCGATGGCGGGTTGCGAGATGCGTCCGCCGTGCCGGATGTCATGGAATTTGGGTGGATATTCGACGAAACCCGGCGTAGTGTCTATGGCGAGAGGGAAGTAAATGCGACAATATGTCCATTAAGAAAAGTTGACAGTATGTCAACAAATCCCCAAGGAGGCGGAACATGTACTATTCCAACGGCAACTACGAGGCGTTCGCGCGCCCGAAGAAGCCCGCAGGCGTCGACGGCAAGTCGGCTTACATCATCGGCACCGGACTGGCGGCCCTGTCCGCCGCGTGCTACCTCGTGCGCGACGCGCAGATGCCCGGCGAGAACATCCACATCCTCGAAAAGGACGCGGTCCCCGGAGGCGCATGCGACGGCGCCGAAATCCCCGGACTCGGCTACGTGATGCGCGGCGGACGCGAGATGGACAACCACTTCGAGGTGATGTGGGACCTGTTCCGCTCCATCCCGTCCATCGAGACGCCCGACGTCTCCGTCCTCGACGAATACTACTGGCTCAACAAGGAGGACCCGAACTACTCGCTGTGCCGCGCCACCAAGGATCTCGGCCACGACGCCGAGACCAACGGCAAGTTCGGCCTGTCCGACAAGGCGTCACAGGAGATCATGAAGCTCTTCTTCACCCCCGATGAGGAGCTCTACGACAAGCCGATCACCGACTTCTTCGACGACGAGGTCCTAAACTCCAACTTCTGGATGTACTGGCGCACCATGTTCGCCTTCGAGAACTGGCACTCCGCGCTCGAGATGAAGCTGTACATCAAGCGCTACATCCACCACATCGGCGGCCTGCCCGACTTCTCCGCGCTGCGATTCACCCGATACAACCAGTACGAGTCGATGATCCTGCCGATGGTCAAGTACTTGGAATCGCACGGCGTGCAGTTCCACTACAACACCAAGGTCGAGAACGTCGAATTCGCGATTGGCGGCGGAGACGGCCCGCGCCGTGAGCACACCGGCGTCGGCCAGGACACGATCCTCAAGATCCAGGCGACCTCCGGCGTCTTCAAGCGCAACCCGTTCAGCTCCGACACGAAGAAGCTTGCCGTGCGCATCGACATCGACCACGAAGGCGACAAGTCGTCCATCGACCTGACCCCCGACGACTACGTGTTCATCACCAACGGCGGCTGCGTCGAGAACTCCACCATGGGCTCGCAGCACGCGCCCGCAGCATGGAACCCCGACCTGAAGCCCGGCGGCGGCTGGGACATGTGGCGCCGCATCGCCAAACAGGACCCGAGCTTCGGCCACCCGGACAAGTTCTGCTCCGACCCGCAGGCCACCAAGTGGATGAGCGCCACCGTCACCACGCTCGACGGCGAGATCCCGCCGTACATCAAGCGCATCTGCAAGCGCGACCCGTTCAGCGGCCACGTCGTCACCGGCGGCATTATCACCGTCACCGACTCCAACTGGCTCATGAGCTGGACCCTCAACCGCCAGCAGCAGTTCCGCGACCAGCCCAAGGACCAGTTGTGCGTGTGGGTCTATGGCCTGTTCCCCGACAAGCCCGGCAACTACATCAAGAAGCCGATGACCGAATGCACCGGCGAGGAGATCTGCGCCGAATGGCTCTACCACATGGGCGTTCCCACGGAGAAGATCGAGGCGCTCGCCAAAACCCACGCCAACACCGTGCCGGTGATGATGCCGTACATCACGGCCTTCTTCATGCCGCGCGCGGCCGGCGACCGTCCGGACGTGGTACCCGACGGCGCCGTCAACTTCGCGTTCCTCGGCCAGTTCGCCGAGACCCCGCGCGACACGATCTTCACCACCGAGTATTCGATGCGCACCGGCATGGAGGCGGTGTACACGCTGCTCGACGTCGATCGCGGCGTACCCGAGGTGTGGGGCAGCGTCTACGACGTGCGCAACCTCCTCAACGCCACCGTCAAGCTGCGTGACGGCGCACCTGTGACCGACATGAAGCTCAACTTCGTGGAGAAGGCCGTGCTCGGCAAGATCCTCAAGAAGCTCGACGGCACCGACATCGCCACATTGCTGCGCGAGTACCACGTCATCTGACGCCCGATACGACACCCCGCGCCTCGCTTGCTGCATCCGTTGCGGGGCATACGGCGAGAGATAACGGTCATCAGATGACCGTTATCTTTCACAAGTCGCTCCGCAGCGAGAGATAACGGTAGCTGACCAGCCGTCATCTCTCGCCAACTACCCTTGTAGCGAGAGGTTATCGTTGTTCAGAGACGGCAACCTCTCACTACGGGGGTGGTTAGCGAGAGATTTCCGTCAGAGATAAGCAATGATCTCTCGCTGACCGCCCTTCAGCGAGAGATCTTGGTCATGAGACTGCGGGTATGTCTCATTTGCCTAACTGATGCCACGGCACACGGAGGTGAAATGCCCGTATCGGACCGTGCTGTTCTCGCGATAGCGTTCCGCCGGCTGCGGCAGCCGTTCTATCGAGCCGAGACAGGCCTCTGCCGCCGGTAAAGGATCGCGTGGTGTGCGTGCGGGTGGAACCGGCGTCTGCATTGCTCGAAGCGACTGTTATATCAGTTGGCGTGATAGTGATGCCAAGACTGCATGCATCGTTTGGGTCAGCATATTTGATCATATTACTGGTGAATTCATCGATGCCTGCGTGGATGATATCCAGTGTCATTGGGTCGTAATTCTGAGGAATGTTGCCCGTGATGGACGTGCTGATGGTGAATCCAATATTGCGCATTTCCTCTTCGGACTGTGCGAGATGGGCCACAAACATTTCCATTTCGGTATCGGGATCAGGTGATGCAAGCGATGCATCGGTTTTGGGAAACGAATTCCGGCCAGTGGAATCGGCATTGATCGGTGTTTCCGAGCTGAGAACGTCGATCGTTGATCGTACGATTTTGAGCAGTTCCTGCGATATATCGGCAAGTTGGATGATCTCAGCCCGGTATTGGTCAGGTTGTGCAGGCCGCTCCTGCCATGCTTGCAAATCATGCTGCATGCGTAGTATCTGATAGGCGAGTCTATTGGTCACCTGATCATGAAGTGTGGCGGCTATCGTTTCGCGCCGTTGCCGTTCCGCATTGATCTCTCGTTGCCGTTCCAGTTCCCGATTCATGCGACGCATGTTCGCGACGTCGTTGCGCCAGTGCAATCCGATGCCGAGATACGAGGCTGCGGGAAGCGCAACCGCAATGATCATGTCCAGAGTGTGCGACGGGTTTACACCGGTCATGCCCAGCATGTCATGAATGATGATGACGATGACGGATTGGGCTATCCCTAGGGCAATCCCCGGAAGTGATAACCGATAGGACAACACCATCAACGCGGTGGCGAATGATGGGAACAACGGTAGCATCAATGGTGACAGTGCAGGGATGGCGTTGATGCCTATCAGCAGCGTCGTCTGCATCGATACGGCGGTTACGGGGAACCGTAAGGTGATGATGCACAGCGCCATGACGGCCGCGGCAAGTATGCAACCGATCCAATCGATCGTTCCCACCATCTGATCGGCTGCCAATAGAACGATTCCATATCCATAACTCGCAGCAACTGCGATTATGCGTGCGACCTGCCATACGGCGTCGTTGGGCATGGTTCGTTGTTCATGCGAGAGATATCCGATTGTGCTGGTTTCATTGCTGTTGCTCCGATTCATAACAGACCGCGTTTCTCGCACAGAATGATGGCGTGGATTCGGTTTCGTGCATGCAGTTTGGCCATCGCTCGCTTGGCATATGTGCCGATGGTGAATTTGCTTAAGGATAGTGAATGGGCGATCTCCTCGGTCTCCAATCCCTCAGAGTACATGCGCAGGATCTCGATCTCTCGAGCAGACAGTCGATTCTCATCCGCATGGTGTGTATGTCGAGAATCCATTGCATCAGCATCATTGGCTGAGGTCGCGGACTGCACATCGGGAAATTGGACTGAAGTGTCAACGGGACATTGCACTGCCAGACCTGCCGACGCATGCCGAATCGCGTTGGTTAATCCACGAAGATCCGTTTTGGAAATCAATGCCTGAGCTCCAGCCTCGGCGGCGATGCGGGCATAGCTGCCCAACGCGAACGAAGTCATGCACACCAATCCGACCGGTAACGATCGGCGACGCAGCGTTCTGCACACCTCCGCGCCGCTTGTGACCTCCATGGACATGTCGACCAGCACCACCTGCGGTCGCGTTCCCGGATTCAGGCAGTTGTCAACCGCATCATCTCCCGAGACTGTGGTCCACAATATGCGCAGCCATGGCAGATCGCGCAGTATGCTCGAGAGCGCGGCCAGCGTCAGGTGATCGTTGTCCACGATCCCCAACGTCACTTTTTCCCCGTCTTGCTTCATACCTTGATGATACGGCTGGTTGTTTTCGACACTCTGTTATGTCACTTATGGAGGGACATGGGTGGAGCACTCTGCCTGAGTGTTGATACATTGAAATTGTTCTGGAAATAATCCAGATCACTACAATACATAGTTCCTATTGATATCAATTGGATTGTGTATATGTAGTATTGATATAAATTGGAGAACATTATGTCTATTATTGAGGATAAAGCATCTAGGATTAAAAAGTTGGCAGTTGTACTGCTGACGTGTGTTTCGATGACATTTATTCCAGTGGCATCTGCATCTGCGGCAGAGTTGGATGTTATCGTTCCTACTTCGGAGAATGGAGAATACGAAATTCAGCCTTTGTGGCTTAATCCTGAGGGTAAGCACACTCAGTATCCTGCCCAAGGGGGAGTTTGGGAATGGGGCTTCTGGAATGTTAAGATTCGTTCGTATTACACGCATAGTACGCGAGTTCATGGTTCTTCGGTTTCATTGAACGGATCGACTGTTCGCAGTATTGATACCGCTCGTGGCAAGCGTTCTATTGCAGAGAAGTATGCTGTGAATTATTGGGGAAATAACGACGCTTATTACTACCGCGTTCTTTAATTGTCATGTAGTTAGTCGGTGGCATTCTTTTCAAGATTGGCATCGGCTTTTCTTTTTTCATTGAGAGTGTGGTTTATGCATCGTCGATTGTTTTTCGCGGTATCCACGTTGGTATTCCTGCTCGCTTCATTGCTGTCCGTCATATCCAGTGATCTACATGATCGTGCATTGCCACAAGGAATCCACGCCAACGTTTCGATGATGCTGGATTTCCAATCATCCGGCATGGATGACGCATGGGCGCTGCGGGAACTCACCAACATCGGCGATCAGCGCAAGCTCGGCATCGTCAAGGTCATGCCTGATCTTGACGGCGATGCCGCGGAACGGCAGGTGTTTGTCGCGATGGATGCTACGGCACGCGGACGGCTTCCCGTGGGAACATCCATCAGACGTTTCGGCAACATGCCGGATTCCACAGTGGTGTCGGATTCTCGTCTATCGTCGGCATCCGCCAGCGGACAGTACTACCTGATTCGCGGCGACCAGTCAGATGTCGGGCTGCATGACTGGCTGAACCGCAACGGGGTGACGGTGACATGGGGCACTGATTCGCTACGTGATGATATACGTCTGCTGGTATCGCAGTTGAGTTTCATGATGTCGATGGCGGCGGCTCTTGCTCTGATAGCGACGATGGTCCTGTACTGGATGGCATCCAAGGTTCGTTCGCGGGCATTGCGTGTGTTGGCGGGCGTTTCGACATGGCGCATTCAGAAGGACGATATGATGGGTGTTCTGGTGCCGTCGCTGTGCGCGGCAAGTTGCATCGACATCACCGCGGTCACGGCGGTTGGTGTGATCAAGGGGCTCGTGTTTATACCATATTTCTTTCGCATGTTGTTGGTGCTCGAGGGCGTGATGTTGTCCGGACTGTTCGTGGCGATGCTGATCGTGGGCGCGGTTTCATGGCCTTCGACCGTGATGATCATGCGTCGCGCATCCGGCAACATCGGTCTGCGACGGTCGGCTCTCGCGATGAAGTCGGTTGTGTTCGTGGCGGTACTGGCGGTAACCGCGCCTGCGATGTCCGCCATGGCGTCAGCCGATTCGTCGGCACGCGAGCAGCGCGTGTGGGAACGTCTGTCCGATCAAGTTTCGATAGCCCTGTCCTACAATGACGATCCGCGACTGGATGCCAAGGTCGCGAACGTGTTACGCGCCATGGAAAGTGAGGGGAAGGGGGCCCTCTCCTATACGTTCACCCCGGAAACGACCGGGGAGACCGGTACCGATCCGGTGGCCTTGGTCACGGAAGATTGGCTTGATCTGGTGCGGGTCGATCCGAAACATATGAAACATGCCATACGTGTTTCGCAGGACCGCCTGTCGACGGAGGCGAAGGATGTCGTCTCCCAGCTGCCGGGATGGGCATCGGATTCACGCCACGGTGAGGACATGATCAGGCAGGCCAGATACTACATCATCGATGGCGACACGATACCGGTGCTTCAAGGAGGCTCAGACACCATGCTCTTCCCGAAACGACTGACGCTCATCGTCCTTGACGATTATTCAGGATTCTCCGACTCCGGATTTCTGGTGCCGGCGGCAACCACCCGCAACATTGTGATGACGGGATTACAGGACGTGCGATCCAGATTGCAGCGTGCCGGATTAGCGCAACGGGCTCAGGTACGCTATGTCGCCGAGGAACAGATCCTGCAGAGCCAGTTCTCCACGTATTTCGCCTGGCTGCAGGCCGCGGCGTTCGTCATGCTCATCGTCTCGTTCGCACTGACGGTCATGGTGCATGCGATGGTGCGCGCCGCACTACGTGCCAGACACGACTACCCGCTCATGTTGAACGGTATCCTCGCCGGTCGCTTGGCGGAATTCACGATACTTGCGGAAAGCGGCGCGGCGTTGGCGGCGGGAGCCGTCATCACCATGATCGCGCTCCATTCGACGGGCGCCACGGCGGCATTGGCAACCGGCGCATTGACGATACTGGCGATCCTCGTCTCGGCTCTGTCCCACATCCTGTCCGTGCGGCGTATGTTCAAGGCCGTCAACACCCGCACTCTGTAACCGTTTTTGCGTGGATATTTTGAACACGCCATGGAAAGGAAGCTCATGACCACCATAGAATGTGACAATCTGACGGTGCACATCGCCGGACGGACAATTCTTGAGCACATCAATCTGCATATTCCGGAAAGTGGCATGATCGCCCTCACCGGACCCAGCGGATGCGGGAAGACCACGCTGCTGCACACTCTTGGACTTCTGCAACAATCCGATGACGGGCGGCTGATCATCGACCATGAGGATGTCACGTATGCGTCGTCCGGCAGACGCAGACGATTCTGGCACGATACGGCCTCGTTCATCCTCCAGGATTACGGCATCATGGACGAGGAAAGCGTGGAGTTCAACGTATCCATGCAACTCGGCCCATTCGGTCAGCGTGCCGGGGGAGACCGTAGACGAATCCATGAGGCGCTCAGAGCAACAGGTTTGGCGAAGCGAATCCAGGAACCTGCATCCCACCTCAGCGGAGGGGAGAAGCAGCGCCTCGGTATTGCGCGCGCGATATACAAGAATGCATCGGTGATCTTCGCGGACGAGCCCACTGCATCACTCGACGCGCACAATCGTCAGATCGTCATCGATCTACTGCGACGCCGGGCCGGCGAGGGAACGACCGTAATTATCGCCACTCATGACCCTGTTCTGATGTCTTCATGCGACTGGAATTATCCGGTGGGCAATCACAGCAACGCGAGTTTGGGCGATACTGCAACAGCGGCATCCGACGAACGATCCGTCACTTACAGTGCGAATGTCGCAAAAACACATAAGGAGCCTCAATGAAGTACGCGGACAATTCGACAAAGGCCAACCGTAAGACAAGTCTCGGTCGGAAAGTGGTATACGCAGCCGTCGCTTTCGTCGTAGCCGCGGCGATCGCGGTCGGTCTAATCCTGACGGGCGTCATCCCGATGAGAAGAGGCAGCGCGGGACTACCATGCGATGACCTCACGTCGTATCAATCGACGCAGGATGCCTATGATACGCATCGATCTACCATCGATTCGATCAAAGCCGTTGGGAAAGGCGTCTCGATCACCGTCAAACATGCCGATTGTCCCACGGCATCGCAAGATGAAGGCTATCTGGAGATCACGTACCGAGATGAGGACGAGCGAAACGCCATCATGAAGATCCTTGACCAGGCGGAACTCGGAATATACGCTTCGTTGGTTCAGTCTGGAGGAGCAGGATTGTTCTGACAAGGCACAGATATCGACTAGTATCCTGCGCCGTAAATTCATTGTTGAATTGACCACTCCTCAGACCTGCTTCAGGCCTGCTTCGCGGTCTGGCTCGTCCTGCGATTACGGATGCGCTGCGCGCGTCATGCTGGCTCGCCTGTCGGCCCCGCACGTTGCCTGCAAACGGCGAAGCTGTTTTCTTCACGGTGACGTTTTGGCCAACGGCGACGCCCCGACAAGGGGAGATGGGATGTGACCAACGAATTTCCGGTGGAGGTACTAGACACTCGGCCGCGCCATCGCAGACCGACTCAATTGCGTCGCCCGGCCACGCCTCAGCTGTGCCGTTCAGCCATACTGTCCAGCTGTGCTGCAGCTGTGCCGTCCGGCTATGCTCTGGCTGTGCCGTTCAACGCATTTTTCAGTGTTTTTGGCGTTGAGCGGCACGACGATACGTCATTGCTGCCTCGCCGACTTTTTGACGTGTTGTCAAAATGGCTGTTTTCCAACGATTCTGCAATGGCCGGTATCGCAAGGACCGCCCCTGTCGCCGATTTGTCTGCCGTTCAACGTGAAAAACCACCGAAATTGCGTTGAGCGGCACGGTTTTCTGCCGCTCAACGAACATCAACCGATTGACATGCACTGAGTGGCAGACCATCGCGACTCATCGCGCATCCATCCCCGATCCACCCCGATCGACGTCTCGGACCCTACGGAATCAAACGTTTTCGCCACTTCCCACCACCCACTCAACGTCGGATCCTACAGGATCGGACGAAATGTGTGTGTTCAATAGAAAGTCAATAGAAAGTGGGCCGTATGGGCGTGTGGAAAGGCTTCGAAGCGGGCCCGAGGGGGTGGCCAATTCAACAACGAACTTCCAACGGAGGATACTAGTGGGTTTCTTTGTCATTGGAGTGATGACGAAGCCGCAACGGAACCACAGCTAAACCAGCAAGGAGCGGGGGATGACGGTACGCTGATCGAGACCGTAGGCTTGGCCGAGCGGCCTTGAGCGTGTCCCGATCAGCGTACCGTCATCCCCCGCGGTCAACGCTGGACAGGCGGAACGAAAGTGCCGGCAGGCTATCGCCAGTCAGAAGTCGAAATCGTCCGGGTCGGCGCCGTTGCGGCGGCCGGTGTCGATCGCGTTGACGGCGGCCATGTCGGCGTCGGACAGCTGGAAGTCGAAGACGTCGAGGTTCTGGCGGATGCGCTCGGCGTGCGTGGACTTCGGCAGGACGATGACGCCGCGCTGGATGTGCCAGCGGATCACGACCTGCGCGGCCGACTTGCCGTACTTCGCGCCGATCTCGGACAGACGCGGGTCGGCGAGCAGCGTGCCGCCGGTGCCGCCGAGCGGACTCCACGCCTCCACGTCGATGCCCTGCGCGTGCGCGAAGTCGATGAGCTCCTGATTGGCGAACTGCGGTGAGGATTCGATCTGGTCGACCGCCGGCTTCACGTCCGAATTCGCAAGCAGCTCCTCCAAGTGATGCCGCTGGAAGTTGCTCACGCCGATCGCCTTCGCGCGGCCGGACGCGTAGATCGCCTGCAGGTCATCCCACGCCTGCTGCCAGCCGTCGGCCGGCCAGTGGATCAGGTACAGGTTCACGTAGTCGAGGCCGAGACGATCGAGGCTCTCCTCGAACGCGTCCTGTCCGCGGCGGGCGCGGATGTCGTCGTTCCACAGCTTCGTCGTCACGAAGATGTCGTTGCGAGGCACGCCGGAACGGCGGACGCCCTCGCCCACGGACGCCTCGTTGCGGTAGATCATCGCCGTGTCGATATGGCGGTATCCGGCTTCGAGCGCCGCAGTGACCGCGTTGACCGTGGTGTCGCCGTCCGGCGTCCGGAACACGCCCAGTCCCACCTGCGGGATGACCGTTCCGTTGTTCAGCGTGATCGTCGATTGAATCGCCATGATGCTCCCTTCGTGGCAATGGTGTTTTCCCTTCGTCAGCCATTGTACGGTCGGCCATGGCGTCCTGAGATGCCCGTTCTCGCCCATTCTCGATGGTTCGAGTCTGATTCCCGGCGCAACAATTTCCCGAGCGGAACGGCCATTTCCGGAATTTGTTGCACTGACCGGTCATCAGCGCAACAATCTCCCGAAATCGGCCTTGAGCTCCCGAGATTGTTGCACTCACTCCGACTCAGCGCAACATATTCCGGAGCAATGGGCTTATTTCCGGAATTTGTTGCGCTGAGATGTGGTGGTTGTGGCGGTGATTTTGTGGTTGCGGTGGACACGTGGCAGGACGCCACTGTAAACGTTGAGTATGTGCTGCGCAACCAATGATGGACGATGGATAATGGGGTCATGGATGGAATGGGCGATGGGAATGGGAACGCGATCGGTGTCGAGCTATCGGGATTGACGATCCGGCACGCGACCGCATCGGACGTCGACGCGATCGCGGCGATCGAATCCGCGTGCTTCCCGCCGGCGGAGGCCGCCGACCGGGAGACGATCCGCGAGAGGGTCGCGGTGTATCCGGAGTGCTTCTGGCTGCTGTGCTGCGACAATGGACGGGACGCCGGCCGCATCATCGCGTTCATCAATGGGTTCGCCACGGATCGACCCGATCTGACCGACGACATGTACGACGATCCGTCCGGTCATAATCCAAAGGGTGCGTGGCAGATGATTTTCGGTGTCGACACGGCGCCGGAATACCGGCGTCGCGGGTATGCGAGCCTGCTGATGCGCCGTGTCATAGCCGATGCGCGCGCCGCCGGGCGCAAGGGACTGGTGCTCACCTGCAAGGATCGCCTTGTCGGCTTCTACGCGCGGTTCGGTTATGTGGACGAAGGGATCAGCGGTTCCACGCATGGAGGCGTCGTCTGGCATCAAATGCGATTGACATTCTGATTTGACGGTGAGGTGCGACGATCGGGCGGTGACTACGATGGGCGGCATGGATACACGGGATGCGTGGAACGAGGATGAAGCGCGAAAGGCGCGCAGGGATGAACTGCGCGGTGACGCATTGCACGGTGTGACGCAGCACGGGGATGCGCCTCGCTACGCGGCGACGTTCGATTCGGGGACCACGGCGCTGAAGGGCGCGCTGGTCGCGCTGGACGGACGGATCGTGGCGAGCGCGAGCGAGGATCTGGACCTGATCATCGCAGGGCCTCACGGCGAATACCGCGAACAGGATCCGGACCAGTGGTGGCGTGCGTTCGTCGCGGTGAGCCGGCGTATGCTCGCTGCGGCGGCCGCGAACGAACCCGGTTTTCATACGGGCGATTCGGCCGATTCGGGTGATTCGAACGATGCGGCTGGAACCGGCCGTATCGCGGGGATCATCTTCAGCGGTCAGATGCAGGACGTGATCGCATTGGACCGCGACCTCAACCCGGTGCGCAACGCCATCCTGTACTCGGATGGCCGGGCGGAGGAGGAAGCCGTCGAACTCGCGGAGCGGTATGGTGCAACCGCCGGTAATGCGGCCGATAACACGGTAAACGATGACACGGTAAACGACGGCACGGTTTCCGTTGGGAAGACGTCTGATGCATCCCGGGAAACCGGTTCCCGGCGATTCCTCGATGTGGTCGGCAACCGTCTCGAGGGATGCCTGCCGCTGCCGAAGCTCATGTGGATGCGCGCTCACGAGCCGGAGCTCTTCGCCCGCACCGTCCACGTGCTCATCAGTTCGAAGGACTATCTCATCGCACGGCTTACGGGCCGTTGCATCGGTGACGTCGCCGCCTGCTCGACCGCCGGCGCGATGGACATCCGCTCCGGCGAATGGGATGCGGGCCTGCTCAAGGCGTCGGGCATCGTCGGCGGAGGTGATGCAGGTACAGGCTTAAATGCGAGTGATGCCGATGGCGGCGCGAGCGGCGCCGATGTCGTCGACGCTACGTGCTTCGGCCGTGGCGGGATCCTGCCCGAACTGCACCGTCCGCAGGACGTCGTCGGCGAGGTGACCTCGCAAGCCGCCGCCTTGACCGGTTTCGCGCCTGGGACCCCGGTGTTTGCCGGCATCGGCGACGCGGGCGCCACCACATTCGCCAGCGGCGTCGACCGTCCGGGACGCTACAACATCAACCTCGGCACGTCCGGCTGGATCGCGACCGTCTCGCCCGAGCCGTTCGTCGACAAGCCGGGCGCGGCGAACCTCGCGTTCGGCGTGGCCCCGGGATTCGTCAACGCCGTCCCGTTCCTCAACGCCGGCGACGTGCACAAGTGGGTGACAAGAGCGCTCGCCGGCGTCACCTCCGCAACCCCCGAGACGTCCGACTACGCCGCGGCACACGATCTCATCGAACAATCCCGGCCCGGCGCGAACGGCGTCCTGTGCCTGCCGTACCTCGTGGGGGAGCGGTTCCCGGTCATGAACCCGTCGATCCGCGGCGCGTACGTGGGCATTTCGCCGGACACCACGCGCGCCGACCTCGTCCGGGCAGCGCTGGAGGGCGTCGCCTTCTCGATCCGTCAGGGCATGGAGAGCTTCGACACGGCGCCGGAGGAGATCTCCCTGATCGGCGGCGGCGCCCGCGAACCCGCCTGGTGCCAGATCATGGCCGACGTGCTCGCGCACGACATCAAGGTCTTCACCAACGCCGACATCCTCCCCGCGGTCGCCCTGGCCTCCCTCGTATTCCAGAACCCGCGGATCCTCACCGATGCCGCACAAGGCACGACCTACACCCCCGACCCGGCAGCAACAGCCGTATACGGCAGGATCTATCCCAGATTCCTCACCCTCTACCCCGCACTGTCAACAATGAAGTAGAAGGCGGAAACGCAACGAACCAGCGCAAAGGAGCGGAGGACGACGACGCGCTGTTCGGGACCGTAGGCTTGGCCGAGCGGCCTTGAGCGTGTCCCGAACCGCGCGTCGTCGCCCTCCGCGGTCGTGCGGCGGTCGCGGAGCAAAAGAAGTCGCGACAAAGGCAACCGGGGCGGGGAGGGGAGTCGTCCTCCGCGGCCGCGGGAAAGGTGACAAGATAACGAAATCTCACGATTCGGCTGGAATTGGACGCTTCCCGACGATTCGTGCGCGAACGTTGTTACGATGGGCTGTTATGAGCGAGAACAGCGAAAACATCATGCGAATCATCGATCTTCGAGGCAAGAGCCTCTCCCGTGCCGAGCTGCTGGCCGCGATGCCGCGTGCCGCCATGGGCACCTCCGAGGCCACCGATCTAGTGCGTCCGATTCTGGATGACGTCAAGGAGCGCGGAGCGGCGGCCCTGCGCGATTTCGAGGAGAAGTTCGACCATGTGCGCCCCGAGCACCTTCGCGTGCCGAAGGAGGCGTTCGCCGAGTCCCTCGAGACCCTTGATCCCGAGGTCCGCTCCGCCATCGAGGAGTCGGTGCGCCGCGCCCGCGCCGTCGCCGCCAATCAGGTGCCGAAGGACTTCTACACCGATCTGGCCGAGGGTGCCCGCGTCGCCGAGCGTTGGATTCCGATCCAGCGCGTCGGTCTGTATGTACCGGGCGGCAAGGCCGTCTACCCGAGCTCGGTGATCATGAACGTGGTGCCCGCGCAGGCCGCCGGCGTCGAATCGCTGGCCATCGCCACCCCGCCGGCACGTGACGGCTCCGGCCTGCCGAACCGTACGATCCTCGCCACCTGCGCGATCCTCGGCGTCGACGAGGTGTACGCGGTCGGCGGCGCCCAGGCCATCGCCATGTTCGCGTACGGTGCCAAGGGCTCCGAGCCGCAGGACGGCGACGTGCTGTGCGATCCGGTCGACAAGATCACCGGTCCGGGCAACATCTTCGTGGCCACCGCCAAGTCGCTGGTCTCCGGTTTCGTCGGCATCGACGCGGTCGCCGGCCCCACTGAGATCGGCATCATCGCGGACGAGACCGCGAACCCGAGCCTCCTCGCCGCCGATCTCATCGGACAGGCCGAGCATGACGAGCTGGCCGGCTCCGTGCTGTTCACCGACTCCACCGAGATCGCCGAGAAGGTGCAGGAGAACCTCAACTACCGCGTGCCGCGCACCGAGCACGCCGATCGCGTGCACACGTCCCTGTCCGGCACGCAGTCCGCGATCGTCCTGACCGATGACCTCGATCATTCGATCGACGCGGCCAACGCGTACGCCGCCGAGCACCTGGAGATCCAGACCGCCGACGCGGACGCGGTCGTCAAGCGCATCAGGAACGCCGGCGCGATCTTCCGCGGCCCGTACTCCCCGGTACCGCTGGGCGATTACATGTCCGGCTCCAACCACGTGCTGCCCACCGGCGGCACCGCCCGCTTCGCCGCCGGCCTCGGCGTGCACACGTTCATGAAGCCGGTCGAGGTCATCGAATACGACGAGGAGGGTCTGAAGGCCCTGGCCGCGCGCATCAACGCGTTCGCGGTCTCCGAGGATCTGCCCGCGCACGGCGAGTGCGTGCTGTCCCGCTTCGTCAAGGACCCGTATGACAAGGCCACTCTGCGCGAGCAGGAGAAGGAGGCCGGTCTGCTGTGAGCGGAAACAACGAGACCAACGGCAACGCGATTCCGGCGAACCTGCCGCTGAGGAACGACCTGATCGGCGAGGAGCCGTACGGCGCGCCCCAGCTCGACGTGCCGGTCTGCCTCAACGTCAACGAGAACCCGTACGCGCCGGATCCGGCCGTGTGCGACACGATCGCTAGGCGCGTGCGCGAGATCGCGCCGACGCTGAACCGCTACCCGGATCGCGAGCACATCGAACTGCGCAAGGCGTTCTCCGACTACCTCGCGCGCGAATCCGGCGCCCGTCTCGACGTCGACGAGCTGTGGGGCGCGAACGGCTCCAACGAGATCATGCTCCAGCTGTTCCAGGCGTTCGGTGGCCCGGGCCGCACCGCGCTCGGCGCCGACCCGACCTACTCGATGTACCCCGAGTACGCGCGCGACACGTTCACCGGATGGAAGCTCGCGCATCGCAACGAGGACTTCACGCTGAACGTCGAGAAGACCATCGAGGCGATCCACGAGGTCAAGCCGAGCATGGTGCTGCTCACCAGCCCGAACAACCCCACCGGCACGCCGCTGGCGATGGAGGACATCGAGCGCATTCTCGCCGCCTGCGAGACCGCTGAGGTCGAGGGCGCCGGCGAGGGCGTGCACCCGATCCTCGTCATCGACGAGGCGTACGTCGAGTTCCGCAAGCCCGGCACGCCAAGCGCCGTGACCCTCATCAAGGATCATCCGAACCTCGCCGTCTCCCGCACGATGAGCAAGGCGTTCGCCTTCGCGGGCGCGCGCGTCGGCTACCTCGCCGCGAGCAAGGGCATCATCGACTGCGTGCGCATCGTGCGCATGCCGTATCACCTGTCCGCCGTGACTCAGGCCGCCGCGATCGCCGCGTTCGAGCACACCGACGAGCAGCTGAGCCGCGTCGAGCACCTGCGCGAGACCCGTGAGGCCACCGCCGAGTGGCTCAAGGCCCAGACCTACAAGGGCGAACCGCTCGAAGTCGCCGAATCCGGCTCCAACTTCCTGCTGTTCGGCGGTCATTTCGACGACCGCGAGGCGATCTTCGACGAACTGCTCAAGCGCGGCGTGCTGATCCGCGTCGTCGGCCCCGACGGCTGGCTGCGCGTGTGCATGGGCACCGATGAGGAGATGGCCCGCTTCCGCGAGGCGCTCGTCGAGTCGATGCGTCTCGTCGAGGCCCGCTGAGCACAGTCAGAACCCAATCGATATAAGGAGCGTAAGCATCATGGCGCGCACCGCGCACATCGTTCGCGAGACCAGCGAATCGCACATCGACCTCGAGCTGAACCTCGACGGCACCGGACAGACCGACATCGACACCTCCGTGCCGTTCTACAACCACATGATGAACGCGCTCGGCAAGCATTCGCTCATCGATCTGAAGATCCACGCGCACGGCGACACCGACATCGACGTGCATCACACCGTGGAGGACACGGCCATCGTTTTCGGCGAGGCGTTGAAGCAGGCGCTCGGCGACAAGCGCGGCATCCGCCGGTTCGCCGACGCCACCGTGCCGCTCGACGAGGCGCTCGCCAAGGCCGTCGTCGACATCTCCGGACGCCCGTACGTGGTGTGCTCCGGCGAGCCGGAGGGCTTCGAATACTGCATGATCGGCGGCCACTTCACCGGTTCGCTCGTGCGTCACGTCATGGAGTCGATCGCCCTGCACGCCGGCATCTGCCTGCACCTGCAGGTGCTCGCCGGCCGCGACCCGCACCACATCGCCGAGGCCGAGTTCAAGGCGCTGGCCCGCGCACTGCGGTTCGCGATCGAACCGGACCCGCGCATCGAGGGACTGATCCCGAGCACGAAGGGAAGCCTGTGATGGCGGACGACTTCGACGACGACAAGGATCGCTCCGGCCGGGATTCCAACCCGGGCGATTCGCATCTGACCGACGAGGACATCGCGAAGGCACTGGAGGGATTCGAGAAGGAGTTCGCCGACGAGGAGACCTCCGACCTGTCCGACGTGGACGACCTCGACCCGCATCCGGACTCAAGCGTCGACGACCTGTCCGACGATCTCGACATCGACATCCCGGACGACGCCTCGTCGATCGACCCGTCGTTCGGCTTCGAGGATGCGCTCGACGGTCTGCTCGGCAACAAGGCCAAGATGGCGGCGCTGGTCACGCGCATCGCGTCCGCGCCGCTGCTCGCCGCGTTCTGCCAGCTGTCCGACATCTCCGCAGACTGCGTCGGCTCGAATCAGGGCGCGATCGCGGTCCTGCGCAATCTCGACGGCGACGGCCCCGAGGCCGCGGCCCGCGACATCACCACCGTGGTCGGTGGCATGAGCGTCGTGCTCGGCGTCAACCGCGCCGACAAGCTCGAGGTCTCGATCTACGCGGGCGGCAAGGCGGGGGAGACCCTCGCCCCGCCGATCCTGTTCAACTCGACGCCGCGATTCGTCGAGGACCTGATGCTCGGCATCACCACCGTCGCCCAGCTCAAGACGCAGGGCTTCGAGGTGGTCGACTCCGGCAGCCTCGATCACGAGTCCGCGATGAAGGTGATCGCCGAGCACACGCGGTTCGGCCGCGGAGGAGCCACGCGCGGGTCGAGCATCGACTGACCCGCATCACACTGATCACACTGTAAGTACCTAAGGGGGATCAATGACCACTGCGGTCGTGTTCGACTATGGATTCGGCAACGTGCGCTCCATGGTGCGCGCCCTTGCGCGCCTCGGCGTCGACACCTCACTCACCTCCGACTACCGTCAGGCTCTCGAGGCCGACGGTCTCGTCGTGCCGGGAGTCGGCGCGTTCGCCGCGTGCATGGAGGGCCTGAAGAAGGTCGGCGGCGACCGTGTGATCACGGATCGCCTGCGCGCTGGCCGCGCCGTGCTCGGCGTGTGCGTCGGCGAGCAGGTGCTCTTCGAGCTCGGTCACGAGCATGGCGAGGAGTCCCACGGCGTCGGACTGATCGGCGGCAGCGTCGATCCGCTGGACGCCGACGTCGTGCCCCACATGGGCTGGGACACGGTCGAGGCCGCCGACGGCTCCGCACTGCTCAAGGGCGTGGAGGACGAGCGTTTCTACTTCGTCCACTCCTACGCGGCGCTCGACGCGAAGGCGAAGGACCTGAGCGAGTTCCAGATCGAACTGCCCGACGAGCAGCGCATCACGTGGTGCACGTACGGCCGCAGCCGTTTCGTCGCCGCCTATGAACGCGGCCCCCTGTTCGCCACGCAGTTCCACCCGGAGAAGTCCGGCGACGCCGGCGCTCAGCTGCTCGAAAACTGGATCGCCACGTTCTAACGGGCGGACACCTATCTACGAAAGGTTATTGACATGTCGTTGACTCTGCTTCCCGCCGTCGATGTCCGTGACGGCAAGGCCGTGCGCCTGCGTCAGGGTGAATCCGGTTCCGAAACCGACTACGGCTCCCCGCTCGAGGCGGCCCGCACGTGGGTCGAGTCCGGTGCCGAATGGATCCACCTGGTCGACCTGGACGCCGCGTTCGGCACCGGCGACAACCGTGCCCAGCTGCGCGAGATCGTCCACGAGCTCGGCGACCGCGTCAACATCGAGATGTCCGGCGGCGTGCGTGACGACGCCTCGCTCGACGCGGCCCTCGAGGCCGGCGCGGCCCGCGTGAACATCGGCACCGCGGCGCTTGAGAACCCCGAGTGGACGCGCAAGGCGATCGCCAAGTACGGCGACCGCGTGGCCGTCGGCCTGGACGTGCGCGGCCACACGCTCGCCGCTCGCGGCTGGACCCGTGAGGGCGGTGACCTGTTCGAGACGATGAAGATGCTCGACGACGCCGGCTGCTCCCGCTACGTCGTCACCGACGTGGCCCGCGACGGCATGATGAGCGGACCGAACCTCGACCTGCTGCGCGAGGTCGCTGAACGCACCGACGCCAAGGTCACCGCTTCCGGCGGCATCGCCAAGCTCGACGACCTGCGCAACATCCGCACGCTCGCCGAGCTCGGCGTCGACTCCGCCATCCTCGGCAAGTCGCTCTACGCCCGCGCCTTCACCCTCGAGGAGGCGCTGGAGGTCGCCCGCTGAGCGGCACCGTCCGCTAGGCGCAGGGCAGCTCGCCCTTCTTGATCATGCGCTTGAACACGGCGTAGTCCTCGTCGTTCTGTTCGGCGTAGCTCACCGCGAACGAGGCGATCGCCCGGTCGAAATCGTCCGAACCGCCGAGGTAGTTCGCGATCGCGATCGAATCGCCCGTCCGCGCGTGCGCGTGCGCGAGACACCACGCGCACATGCGGGACAGGTCGGACAGCGCCGTTGCGTTGAGGTTGTCGATGTCGATCGAACCCTTGCCGTTCCACAGCTGACGCACATAGTAGTCGCGCTTCCTGCCGTCCTCGGCGAGGAAGCTCGTCCAGCCGAGCAGCACGTCGGCGGTTGACTGGATCAGCTTCTGACCCTGCACCACGCGTTCGCCGTGCGTCGTGTACGGGGAGGCGCCGCAGTAGTGCTCGAGCACCGAATACGTGGCCTCCTTCATCTGGATCATCATCGGGTCGTCGATGTCGCGCGCGATCCACACGCTCGCCCATGCGCGCTGGCCGACCGATCCGACGCCCACCACCTTGCGCGCGCTGTCCTGATAGCGGAAGTGGTCGAACACCCAGCGGCGATCCTCGTACAGGGAGTGGCGGTAGTTGTCGAACAGGGTGTCGAGGCGCGCCTGCAGCGCCTCCGGGTCGGCGTAGCTCGTCAGCTCGTTGATCGGCACCAGTTCCGGCGGATTGGACTTGAAGCGCAGTTTGCCGTCCTTGAGCCGGCACAGTTTCGCGGCGGCCGCGTCGTTGTCCTTGAGCAGCGCCTTCATCGCGGCCTCGCGCAGCGTGCGGTTGCGCTTGCCGCCCTCGTTCGTCTCGAAGCGGTCGAGCGTCTCCTCGACGTCGAGGTGCTCGTACCAGGCGTCGAGATAGTCCATTTCCGAGAACTGCTTGATGCATTCGCGGTACGTCTCCACGCACTTGAGGACGGCGGCGCGCACGTCCTTCTCCTTGAGCTTGTTCGCTCGCCCGCAGATCTCCACCGACACCGCGAGACGCTTCAGATCCCACTCCCACGGGCCGATCGCGGTCTCGTCGAAGTCGTTGATGTCGAACACGAGTCGCGCCGAGGGGGAGCGGAAGATGCCGAAGTTGCCGATGTGCGCGTCGCCGACGCACTGCACCGGGATGCCGGTGACGGGCGTGGTGGCGAGATCGTTGGTCATGATGAGCACGGTGCCGCGGTAGAAGGTGAAGGGGCTGACGCTCATGCGCTTGTATCTCAGCGGGATCAGATCGGGCACGCGGATCGCCGACTGCTCCTCGAGCAGCGCGATCGCCTCGCTGCGGTCCGACCTCACCTGCCAGATGGCGTGCGATTCGAGAGGCGCCTTCGTGCGGGCGGCGATGCCTGCGCGGGATCGCTCGCGCGGATCGTCGGCCTGTCTCCACGACGTGACGTCGACGGGGGGATTGGCGGACGGGGTCAGATGGTCTTGCGCAACTGCGCTAACTTCGCTCATAAGGTTCTACTTTAGCGCGGGTGCGGGGCGTGCGATTTAGGAGTCGCACGCCGTTGGCATCGTGGTCGGCATCGTGGTCGGCGGATGATTTCCCCGTTGAGTTCCACCTGGTTCTGGCTATGGAACCCATCGTGCAAACTTCATAAATGATTTAAGAGATTATGGTAAAATCTCTTAAATAGTTTACGAAGTCTGCATATTGTGGAGGTAGATATGGCACAACGGTTGTCCGTATCGGGGCACCTCGCGCCGGACTATCCGACATTGGTGCGGGAGATGCGTGAATACCGGTTCCCCCGTCCGATTCGTCGCGCGCCGATCCTTGACGCCTTGCCCGAGCCGGCGATGTTCAACCTCGTCCACATCCTGACGGGCATGCGTCGCAGTGGCAAGACGTTCCATCTGTTCCAGCTCATCAACGATCTGCTTGACAATGGGGTTCCAAGGGAGCGTATCTTCTATTTCAACTTCGCCGATGAGCGCCTTCAGCCGATGCCGCAGGACGCGCTTGATCAGGTCGTCGCCGAATTCTGGCGTCAATGCCCGGAAGTCAGGGATCAAGGCGCCTATCTGTTTCTCGACGAGGTTCAGGAGGCGCATCGCTGGCAGGGATTCTGCCAACGGCTTGCCGAGCATGACAAGGTCACGCTGGTCATCACGGGATCGTCGTCCAAGCTGTCCAGCGAACAGATCGCGACGAGTTTCCGCGGGCGGTCATATGCTCATGAGGTGCTGCCGCTGTCATTCCGTGAATATTGCGTGTTTCGCGGCATCACCGCTCCCGGCACCGATGACGACGCCTTCTCTCCCCGGACCCGGACCGATATGGAGTCGGCGTTCGATCGGTATCTTGTCGACGGCGGTTTCCCCGGAGTGCAGTCCCTTTCCGATGCAGGAAGAATAGACATGCTGCAAAGCTACATGCGCGATGTCGTCGCCCGCGATGTCGCCGAGCGTCTCGGCCGCGGTGAAATCGCCCTCGCGAATCAGATCGCCCTGTTCGCGTTGCGCAACACGGCATGCGAACTGTCCGTCAGCAAACTCACCGCGCAACTGGAACAGGTCGGGTACAAACTGTACTGGGGCAAGGCCAGACGCATCCTCGATCTGCTGCGGCAGGCGTTCCTGTGCTACGAGGTCAACGAATACTCCACATCGCTCAAACCCGACAGCACCGCCAGACCGAAGATCTACGCCGAGGATCCGGGGCTGGTGTATGCGGTGTCCCGTGCCAACCAACAGGACATCGGCAAGCGGCTGGAGACCGCGGTCTATCTTGAACTCCGACGTCGTCAGGCCGGGAAGCGCACCGACTCCATCACCTCGCTGACCCTGCCTGACACCAGACATCGGAAAGTCGATTTCCTCGTGGGTGATGCGCTCGGCATGGAACCGTATGAAGCCATACAGGTGACGGTCGATATGACGGCACCGAAGACACGCGACCGGGAGGTCGCCGGTGTCCGAGAGACCATGCGGCGCATGCCCGGCGTGGCCGGAACCATCATCACCATGCGCGAGGAGGGCGTCATCGCAACGGAAACCGGCGATGTCCGTGTCGTTCCTGCGTGGCGGTGGGCGTTGGAATCGGCACGATCGCCGGACGGTCCCGTCCGATAATCGGCTGACGAAACAAAGCGATAACACGCGGGTGTGAGGATATGTGCCTATGGATAAGCAGCAAGAGTTCGCCCTGCGCACGGTCGAGGAACGTGACGTGCGCTTCATTCGACTATGGTTCACGGACGTGCTCGGCACCCTGAAATCCGTGGCCATCGCTCCGGCGGAGCTGGAGGCGGCGTTCGAGGAGGGGCTTGGATTCGACGGTTCGGCCATCGAGGGCATGACCCGTGTCTCCGAGGACGACATGATCGTCAAGCCGGACCCGTCCACCTTCCAGATCCTGCCGTGGCGCGGCGGTCCTCAGGGCACCGCCCGCATGTTCTGCGACGTGCTCACCCCGGAGGGCGAGCCCAGCCTCGGCGATCCCCGCCACGTGCTGAAGCGCTCGCTCGCCAAGGCGAAGGAGAAGGGCTTCACGTTCTATGTGCACCCGGAGATGGAGTTCTACCTCTTCGAGCAGCAGGACGACTGGTCCAAGGCCCCGACCCCGATCGACGCGGGCGGCTACTTCGACCACGTGCCGCGCAGCCCCGGAATGGACTTCCGCCGCGCCACCGTGAACATGCTCGAACAGATGGGCATCTCGGTGGAGTACTCGCACCACGAGGCCGGTCCCGGTCAGAACGAGATCGACCTGCGGTACGCGGATGCGCTGACCACGGCAGACAACATCATGACGTTCCGCACCGTCGTCAAGGAGATCTCGCTGGAGCGCGGCATCCACGCCAGCTTCATGCCCAAGCCTCTGGCCGACGCGCCCGGTTCCGGCATGCACACCCACCTGAGCCTGTTCGAGGGCGATGCCAACGCCTTCTACGAGGCCGGTCAGGAGTTCAACATGTCGATCACGGCCCGTCAGTTCGCCGCCGGCATCCTCTACCATGCGGCGGAGATCTGCGCGGTCACCGACCAGTACGTCAACTCGTACAAGCGTCTGTGGGGCGGCAACGAGGCTCCGAGCTACATCTGCTGGGGGCACAACAACCGTTCCGCGCTGCTGCGCATCCCGCAGTACAAGCCCGGCAAGGGCAATTCGGCACGTATGGAGTTCCGTGCGCTCGACCCGGTCGCCAACCCGTACCTCGCGTACTCCGTGCTGCTGGCCGCCGGCCTCGACGGCATCGAGAAGAAGATGCAGCTCGGCGAGCCGACCAGCGACGACGTGTGGGAGCTGACCGACGAGGAGCGTCAGGCGATGGGCATCGAGCCGCTGCCGCGTTCGCTCGGCGCCGCCCTGAAGATCATGGAGAAGTCCGACTTCGTGGCCGACGTCCTCGGCGAGCACGCCTTCGAGTACTTCCTGCGCAACAAGCGCCGGGAGTGGGAGGAGTACAACCGCCAGGTCACGGCGTACGAGCTGAAGACGTATTTGCCGAAGCTCTGAAGCCCACGGGGGACTCAGCGTGGCCGAAACCGATTTCGGCCCTGAGTCCCCCCGAGATCGTCGAACTCTCTTCCACCACGTCATCAACCTCATCGCCCTCGTTGTGCTCCCTCGCGCTCCCGCGTGTCTTCCCGCTTCCGTTGTAGGGCCGGAACAATAGCATGCACATGACATGAAAATGACGAGAGGGAACAGGGAAGATGACGAATGGTTCCGCGCCTGCGCCGCAGCATGATCCGCATGATCCGGCACCGATTTCGAGCGCAGCAAACAGGGCGAATAAGGCGACCAAGCCCGATCGCTTCTTCAACCTGCCGGTGACGATCCTCATCCTCGCGAGCTTCATGCTCGGCATGAGTGAGTTCGTCGTCGTCGGCATCCTGCCGGACATCGCGCAGGGGCTCAGGGTCTCCGAGGTCACCGTCGGCAACCTCGTCGCTCTGTTCGCGTTCGTGTACGCGCCGGTCACGCCGCTCGGATCCGCGATCTCCGCGCGATTCCCGCGTTTCGCGACCTATCTGACCCTGATGGGCGTGTTCCTCGCCGGCAATCTCCTGTGCGCGCTCGCGCCGAGCTATCCGGTGCTGCTCATCGCCCGCATCATGATCGCGCTCGTCTCCGGAACGCTCGTCGCGATCGCGATGACCTACGCGCCCGATGTGACCACCGAACAATACCGCACCAAGTTCATCGCGTGGGTGTTCTCCGGCTTCTCCATCGCCTCGGTGGTGGGTGTGCCGTTCGGCACGTGGGTGGCGAACACGTTCGGATGGCGCATCACGTTCTTCATCATCACGGGCCTGACCGTCGTGCTTATGGGTCTCATGGCCACGTTCCTGCCGCGCAACTCGCATCCGGTGACCATCGGATTCCTGCGCCAGTTCCGCCTCTTCTTCGACAAGCGCATCTGGGGCGGCGTGCTCACCGTCGTGTTCGGCGCCGGATCCAGCTACGTGTTCTACACGTATCTGACCCCGATCATGCGCGATGAGATCGGCGTGCCCGAACAGTACGTGAGCGTGGGGCTCGTGCTCTACGGCGTCGCATGCCTGTGGAGCAACCTGTATGGCGGCAGGATCGCCGAACGCGGGCGCGGCGTCGAACCGCTGGCCCGTACCCGCCCGATCTTCTGCCTGCACGCGATCCTGCTGTGCTCGCTCGCGCTCGCCTCGATCGTGCCGCTCTACGGTGCGGTCCTGCTTGTCGCGCTCGGCATGATGATGTACCTGTTCAACTCCGCGTCGCAGGTGCTGTACATGGACGTGGCCGCCGAAGCGCACCCGGGCTCGATGAATCTCGCCGCCTCGCTCAACTCGATGAGCTTCAACATCGGCATCGCCCTCGGCTCGGCGGTCGGCGGACTGGTCAACGACCATCTGGGCCTGACCTGGCTTGGTCCGGTCGGCGCGATCTTCTCGGTCGGCGCGATCGTCATCACGACGCTGCTGCGCCGGGCGATGCCGGCCAAGGCGGCGGCGTAGTCGGTTGAATCAGATGGACGGCAGCAGCAGTCCCAGCGTGACCAGCACGGCGATGTAGACCGCCGCGAACGCAAGGAACGCGATATCGCGTGCCGCGACGCGCATCACACGCCAATGGGTGCGTCGCGCGCCCTCCTCGTAGCAGCGCGCGTCAAGCGCGAGGGAGAGATTGTCCGCGTGACGCAGCGTGCCGGCGAAGATCGGCACGATCGTGGCGACCATCGCGCGGATGCGTTCGGCGGGGGAGCCGGTTTCGATCGAACCGCCGCGCGCCGCCTGCGCGTCCGCGATCGCCTTCGCCTCGTTGCCGAGCGTCGGCAGGAATCGCAACGCCAATGACATGACCAGCGCGATCTCCTGCGTGTGCATGCCGAGGCGTTGCAGGGGGGAGAGCAGCGCCCCGAACGCGTCGGTCATGGACGTCGGCGTGGTCGTTTCCAGAAAGACCGCGCCGAGGATGATCACCAGTGCGAAACGGCACGCGTACAGCACGGCGACGGTCACGCCGTCGTCGGTGATCGGGATCGGTCCGAGCTGCGCCAGTATGGTTCCCGATCTGACGAAGAAGATGTTGAGCAGGCCTGCGACCACGAACAGCGCGAGGAACATGTGCACCGAACGCAGGAGCCGTGCGGGCCGTATGCGCGCCGCAGCGACGACGCTCGCCACGGCGAGCGCGCCAAGCAGCAGCTGCGCCGGCGTGTTGATCGCGAACGCCGTGAACATCATCGCCAGGAACGACACCATCTTCACCCGCGGGTCGAGCCGCGCGATCAGGGGGAGCGACCGCCGGCCATCGTTCTGATCGGAGGCTGCGAGGGCCGGGGGATTGCCGTTGTCGCCGTGCGACGGCATGACGACGATCCGATCGGCCAGTTCACGTGCCTCCGCTTCGGAATGCGTGATGATGAGCGTGGTCACGCCCTGATCGTGCAGGGTATGCACCAGTTCATGGATGCGCGCCGTCGCCTCCGTGTCGAGGCTCGCGGTCGGCTCGTCCATGACGAGCACGCGAGGCCTGCAGGCGATCACACCGGCGATCGCCACCAGCCGCTGCTGTCCGCCGGAGAGCTCCAACGGCGATCGATCGGCCAGATGTTCGATGTGCAGCAGCTCGAGCGCCCAGTCGACCCGTTCGCGCACCTCGGATTCACCGAGATGCTGGTTGCGCGGTCCATACGCCACATCCTCGGCCACGGTTTCGGCGAACAGCTGCCGTTCCGGCCGCTGCATCACGAATCCCACGACCTCGCGCAGCCGACGACGATCTGCGCGCCGGAGCATTCGCGGCTTGCGCCCCGCGTCACGCGCGTTTGCCACAGGAATCCCGTCGACCGTGATCGACCCCGCATCGGGCTTGTCCAGCGCGCAGATCAGCCGAGCCAGCGTCGACTTGCCGGCCCCGTTGCTCCCCATGATCGCCACGGTCTCGCCCCGCGCAACGGTAAGCGAATAGTCGCGCAGCACCGCCGGCGAATCCGGCGAATAGGCAAAGGAAACGCCCGAAACCGCAACCGCAACATCGCCGGACTGCGCGGAGGCAACGCAGGAACGCGCCATTGCGAGCGAATCGAGCGATTCGAGCGATGCGAGCGATGCGAGCGATGCGAGCGATTCGAGCGATTCGAGCGAACGGTGGGCGGTGTGCGTGTCTCGACCGTAGGCTTGGCCGAGCGGCCTTGAGCGTGTCGAGACACGCACACCGCCCACCGATGAGCGGTCACCGGAAAAACCGGAAGAATCAGAGCCGGAAACAAACACGATTCGTCCCGCTTCAACCCGCACAACACGATTCGCCCGCAAAACCTCGTCGCGATGATGCGTCACATGCACGATCGTCGTGCCGGAAGCATGCAGCGAGTCGAGAATCCGCAGGACCTCCGCGCGCGCCGCCGGATCCAGCATCGCCGTCGGCTCGTCGAGCACGAGCATGCGCGGTCGCATCGCGAGCATGTCTGCGATGGCGATGCGCTGCTGCTGGCCGCCGCTCATACGAGTGGGGTCGGCCGAACCGTATGCCTCCATGCCGACGTCACGCAGCGAGGCATCGATCCGACGCCCGATCTCCTCACGCGGCACGCCGAGGTTCTCCGGACCGAAGGCGACGTCGTCCTGCGTGACCGTGGTGACGATCTGATCCTCCGGGTTCTGGAACACCGCGCCGATGCCGCGTCGCGCCGCCCGATACGCGTCCGGATTCGGAGCGAACACGATGCCGGCCGGCGTTTGCGTCCGCCCGAACACCTGCTGTCCCAGCAGGGTCACCTCGCCCGCGTCCGGCGCGGTGAGCCCGGAGACGAGTCGGGCCAGCGTCGACTTGCCCGATCCGTTGGGACCGGTCAGTGCGACGTACTCCCCGTCGCGGATGACGAGATCCACGCCGTCGAGCGCCCATGTGGCGCCGCCGTCGTAGCTGAATCGGATGCCGGACAGGCTGGCCGCGTCTGCGGTGGAGGTGGGGTCATATGAAGTCATACGGTCGGGATGGGACGGCCTTCGGTTCAGCGGTCCAGCAGGTTCGAGATCGGCTTGTAGATCAGGAACGTGACCACGCCGTGGATCGCGAACTTGAGCAGGTTGAACGGCAGGAGGGCCGGCACGATGAGGGCGGCGACCTGCGCGACGGTCATGTGCGCGTAGATCGGGGTCACGACGAGGTTGCCGAGGATCGCGACGACCAGTGCGACGATCGCGCCGACGATCAGGCCGATGAGCGCGCCCTTGCGGCTGCGGTTCCTGCGGTAGATGAACGCGGCCGGCACCGACAGCGCCAGCGCGACGAGCACGGCCATGAGCGTGCCCCACGGATCCATGAACAGGTGGGGCACGAAGCCGAGCACGGAGACGATCGCGGCGGCGGACGGCCCGAAGGCGAAGCCGGCGATCAGGCACACGATGCCGGACGGATCGTACTTGAGCCATGCGATGCCCGGAATGATCGGGAATTCGACGAAGCTCAACGCCATCGCGAGCGCGACGAACAGCGCGTAGACGGCGATGCGGCGCGTGGACCAGCGGCCGGAGTCGGCGACGCCCGTGGCGTGCGAACCGGTGGCGTGGTCGACGTTGGTCTGGATATGGTTATCAGAAGACACACTCATACTGAGTTCCTCGTTTCTTCCATCCGGACTGTAACCGTTGGCTCCGGAATCGCACCGGATCGGCCGCCTTAGGGCGGCTCGCGGGCTTTCCGCATGCTCCCGTTATGAATCCCGGGGTGCGGATTACCGCCAGTAAGGAATTGCACCTTCCCTGAAACTGACAGAACCCTGTATACACGTATGAGCGGATATGCCAAAGCCGACATTCCACGGTGTGGGAATGTCGGCTATAGACGCTGCTTATGGCGCGCTGGCGTGCGGCGAGGCGTGCGCTACTTGTGCAGGAACAGTCCGCCGTCGCCCCACGCCCACTGGCCCTGTCCGGCGCCGATCTGGAAGTGCAGCTTCGCGATGCCGAGGTCGTTCGCCGCGCAGTGCTCGTCGCCCGCCGCCGGGTCGATGCGCGCCGCGGCCGTGCCGTCGGTGGGATTGTAGGAGAAGACGACCGGTTGACGGTTCATCGCGCTCGGTGCCTTCATCGCCGCTTCGACGCCGGCCCTGAACCATTCGGGCGCGGCCGCGCGTTCCTCTTCGGACATGCCGGCCGTGAACTGCTCGTACGTCTTGGTCGGCCGGTGCGTGCGCTGGTATTCGACGAGCTCGTCATAGCCGCGCTGCAGACGTTCAAGATGATGCTCCGGGTATCCGATCACGACGGCCAGATACAGTTCCTGATCGCGGGCGATGCGGCAGTGCTTTTCCGCCTCCCCGCGATCCCACGAACCGCCGACCCACAGGGTGCCCAGTCCTCGCAGCGTCGCCGTCAGCACGACGCGTTCGGCGTAGAAGCCGGCGCGCTCCTTGGCCTCGTCGTCGTCCTTCGGCCCGACGATCGCCAGATAGTTGGCCGCGTTCTTTAGGTGTCCGGATTCGTTCGCCGCCGCGAACACCTTCGGCTGGTCGCGCACGAGCTGGATGTCGAGTCCGGAGATGAGGTTGATCGGATCGAGCGTCATGTTGAGCTGCCGTGCCACGTCGTCGTCGATCGGGTCGGCGTCATAGGAGCGGATCGCGGTGCGGATGTTCACCGCGTCAATGAGTTGCGTATGTTCCATGCGACCCATTATCCCACCATAGGGCGCACGGGGGAGTAGGATGCACATATCGGCATATCCCAACGTACACAGAGGAGAAGAGGTCAACGATGATTGAAACCGCACAGGCGTTCGGCGTGGATATCGGCGGCTCCGGCATCAAGGCGGCGCCCGTCAATCTGGAGAAGGGCGAGTTCGCCGAGCCCCGACTCAAGATCCTGACTCCGGAGGTCTCCACCCCGCAGGCGGTCGCCGCGATCGTCAGGCAGCAGCTGGATCACTTCGAGGTTCCGGAGAGCGCGCCGGTCGGCATCGCGTTCCCGGCGCCGATCAAGCCCGGCCAGAAGCTCGACTTCATGGCCAATCTCGATCAGTCCTGGGTCGGCGTGGACGTCACCGCCGTGTTCTCCGAGGCGTGTGGCCGTCCGGTCACCGTGGTGAACGACGCCGACGCCGCGGGTCTCGCCGAGCAGCAGTTCGGTGCGGCCAAGGGCAAGGACGGCCTCGTCATCGCCACGACCCTCGGCACCGGCATCGGCACCGCCCTGATCATGGACGGCGTGCTCGTGCCGAACACCGAGCTCGGTCATCTGATCCTCGACGAGGAACACCCGGATGCGGAGCGCTACGCGTCCAGCGCCGTGCGCGAGAACGAGGATCTCGGCTTCAAGAAGTGGGCGAAGCGTCTGACCAAGTACTACGCGCTGCTCGAGAAGTACTTCAACCCGGATCTGTTCGTCATCGGCGGCGGCGTGAGCCGCAAGTCGGAGAAGTTCATCCCGTTCATCGACGTGAAGACTCCGATCGTGCCCGCCGAGCTGCGCAACGAGGCCGGCATCGTCGGCGCCGCCTACTACGCCAGCACCAAGCAGCAGGCCTGATCGTCTGATCATTATCCGTTGCACGCATGCGGCGGTTCCCTCGGGGAAGGCTCCGGCCTTCCGACGGGAGCCGCCGCATGCGCGTTTCCGGCGGCGGTGCATGGAGGTCAAGGAAGGCCGGCATGCCGATGCCCGTCCGGATCCGGATGCCGATGCTGCTCGCAGAGGCGTACAGTGAGGATCATGACCGTTCATTTCTCCTCGCGCGTGGACATCTCCGCGCCCAATCCGATCGCCGCCGCCGAGGCCGATGCCAGGGCGCACGGCGTCGTCCTCGGCAAACTCAACGACTCCAACCCGACCCGGCACGGGCTCGCCCCGGCCGAGGTGCCGGGCGTGTACACCGCCGAACCGCGCGGCCCCCGCCCGGCACGCGAGGCGCTGGCGCGGTATCTGAGCGACGCCGGCGATTCCGCGGCCGGCTCCGCGCCCGTCGACCCGGAATCCCTCTACCTGCTGAGCTCCACGTCCGAGGCGTATTCGTGGCTCATCAAGCTCCTGTGCGATGCGGGCGACGCCGTGCTCGCCCCGAAGCCCGGCTACCCGCTCATCGAGTCGATCGCACGTCTCGAGTGCGTCGACACGATCGAATACCAGCTTCGGTTCGATGGCTCATGGTTCATCGACACCGCCGCCATCGAGCAGCTGCTCTACAGCGAGCAGGGCGAGCGCATCCGCGCGCTGGTGCTCATCAATCCGAACAACCCGTCCGGCTCCTATGTCAAACCCGAGGAGCGCGCCACGCTGGTGCGCCTGTGCGCCGAACGCGGCATCGCGATCATCGCCGACGAGGTGTTCTACGACTACTCGCTCGAGCCGTTCGACGGCAACGCGCGGCTCGCGGGGGAGACCGGCGTGCTCACGTTCGCACTCGACGGCTTCTCGAAGATGCTCGCCGCCCCGCACGCGAAGGTCGGCTGGATCCGCGTCTCCGGGCCTGAAAACGACGTCATCGAGGCGCAGCGTCGACTCGACGTGATCGCCGACGACTACCTGCCGATGAGTGACATCATCGCCGACCGTCTGCCCGAGCTGCTGGCGGCCGCCCCCGCTCAGGTCGCACGCGTGCGCGAGCGTGTGCGCGGCAACCTCGCGGCCCTGCACGGCATGCTCGAGGGCGACGAGCACGGTCTGGTCGACGTGCTGCGCGCCGAGGGCGGATGGAACATCCTGCTGCGCGTGCCCTCGGTCATCGACGAGAACGAGCTGGTGCTGCGTCTGATCGAATCGCACGGGCTCACCGGCCAGCCGGGCTACTTCTTCGACATGACCTCGAACGGGTATCTGGCGGTTTCTCTTCTGCCCGAGCCGGACGAGTTCCGCCGCAACATCCGGGCCGTGCTGGACACGGTCGCCGCGATGCTCGGCTGACCGCGACGCCCGGCCGGCGGCCATGGACCGGGCATCATGGCCGGATCAGCCTACGGCCTGACCCTCCTCGTACTTCCTGCGGATCAGGTCCATGTAGAAGGCGACCGCGTCCTTCGGGGTGCCGTCGAAGACGACATGCTGCGCGTCGAGCACCAGCGTGCGGTCGATCGCATACTCGGGGCGGACGATCATGTCCGTGTCGTGCGTGGCGACGATGACCTGCTTGTCGTAGGTGAACAGCGCCTCGGCCACATGTCGGGTGCCGATCTCGTCCAGCCCCTTCGACGGCTCGTCGGCCACGATCGCGGACGGGTTGAACGCGAGGGCCGCGGCGATCGCGAGCAGATGGCGCTTCTCCGAGTCGAGTTCGGCGGCCTTCGCGCCGCGGATCTGCTGCAGACCGAAGTGCGCGAACAGGTTGCCGATGCGCGCCGAGCGTTCCGCGTCCGGGATCTTGTGCTTCTTGAGCGATTCGTCGACCGCCTTGACGATGTTCTCGGCGCGGTAGAACACGTTCGGGATCTCCTCGCGGCGCACCTTGCCGACCCATTCGTCGACGGTTTTGAGGTCCTTCTTCGAGGACGTGTCGAGCGTCATGTCGACTCCGGAGAGCGTCACCTTGCCGGCGGTCGGCTTGAGCGAGCCGTCCAGCAGCCCCAGCAGCGTCGACTTGCCGGAGCCGTTGAGGCCGATGATGGCGACGCGCTTCTCGGTGATCGTGAGGTCCAGCGGGGTCAGTCCCACGTGCCCGTCGTCGTAGGTGTGTCCGGCGCCTGCGAGCGTGAACGTGACTGAGGTCGGTTTCGCAGTGTCCTTGCGAGAAAAGAAAAAGCCCATGGCACTCCAGTCTAGTGAGTGCCATGGGCCTTGGATGACCGCCCGCCCGAACGGATGGTGTACGTCAGGCGAAGTAGAAGCCCTTGAAGTCGTAGTGGTACACGCGGTAGATGTACGACGTGCTGAGCTTCATCGTGTACTGGGCCTGGAGGTTGCCGTCGTCGTCGTACACGCCGAAGACGCCCTGCATGCCGGTGTCCACGAGGTTGATCGAGTCGGTGATCTCCTGCGAGGAGCTCACGTACGGCGAGTACGGCACGTCGAAGCTCTGCACCTCGGTGTACGTGCCGGCCTTTTCGTCGACCAGGTACTTACGGAACTGCAAGTTCGAGTTCTTATCCTTCGAGCTCTGCGCGGTGGAGATGCCCTTGATCGTGGTCCAGTCGTAGTCAGGTCGGGTCATCGCGTAGCCGAAGTTGTTGTCGAACATGTAGATGTAGTACTGGCCGTCGGGCAGCGACGGGTCGGCCTCGTACGTAATCGAGTGCTGGCCGCCGGTGTCGCCGAAGTCGCCCGACTTAGTGAGGAACAGGTCCTTGTACGAGGTGCCGTCCCACACGCTCGGCTCGCCGATCATGTAGTCGACGCTCGGCTCGCCGTTCTCGCCTTCGATGTCGTTGATCTTGATGATCGTCGAGGTCTCGCGCGCGGAGAGCAGCGCGGAGCCGTCGTCCAGCAGCTGGATCGTGTTGAAGTGGATCCAGTCCCAGCGGTTCGTGGCGGTCGGATCGGATTCGTCGATGCTCGAATGGTCGGTGGACGACTTGTAGTCGGGGAAGATCTCGCCGAAGTCGACGAGCTGCGTGACCTTGCCGGTGGTGGTGTCGACCTTGATGACCTGATCCTGCACCGCGTGGTCGGAGCGGGTCAGATCGGTGGCGAGGGAGACGATGTTGCCGTCCGAGTCGAGCGCGTAGTCGTGATGGAGGATGAACCGGCTGCCGAGGTTGATGATCTTTTCGAGCTTGCCGAGCCGGTTCATGCCGACGAAGTGCTTCGTCGAGGCGGAGAACCACATGAGTCCGTCGTCGTCGAACAGGAGACGGTGCGAACGGTAGTACATGACCGGCACCTCGCCGCGCAGCACGCCGTTGACGTCGTAGTAGTACATGAAGTCCTGCTCGTTGGAGTCGTTGCCGAGGATCGCGTACAGGCCGTTGCCGAGCGCCTGCGTGGCGGAGTCGGTCGGTTCGACCGGCTGGTCGAGGCGGACCTCCTCCTCGCCGAGGAGCTTCGCGCCCTGATGCGTGATCTGCCTAGTGGCCACGGTCTCGCCCGTGGAGTCCCTGAGCGTGAAGGTGATGGTGTTGCTTGTGCCCGGAATGAGACCGAGTACGAGGAACTCGTGCTCGGTGGAGTAGTCGTCGCCCTGTTCGGCCGTGGCGGAGAAGTCCGGGTAGCCTTCGGCGTGCACGGTGTAGGAGACGTCGGTGGCCTTGTCCGTGGTGAAGTAGACGTAGAGCGACGTCGTGTTCGTGCCGTACGGGTTCTCGGTGACGAACGGCTTGTCGAGCGTCGCCTCGGCCTTGTCGCGCGATGAGGTCAGCTGCTCGTCGGCCATCTTCTGGTAATCGGTGGTGTACACGTTCGCGATGCGGGCGTTGAGGCGTTCCACGCGACGTTCCTTGATCGACGCCTGGACGTTGTCCTGTGAGAACAGGCACAGGCCGATGGCGATGGCGAGGGTGACGGTCGCGGCCGCGATGCGTACGGCGAGGTTCCTGGTTGCGATGCGCTTCATGAAGTGGTGTTCGGCTTTCGTTGTTCGATGTGCGAGGGCTCCCTGCGGTGAGGGTTCCGAGGATAGCCGCCGATGGGGGATCGGAAGGTTATCGATTTGTGAAGAAACCATTTCATAGTATGCGCGGACCCCTGGAATTCTTGAGGTTTGCCTGTACGCGCAAGACTCGTTCGCTGAATGTTCGCTGGGAGCGCATCCGACCCTTTTCCGTCAGGCGAGGAACCAGGAGGCCACGTCGCCGAAGAGACGCGGATTGCCGGAGAGCATCACATCCTGACGGCCTGGAGTGAACCAGCAGGTCAGAGCCACCAGCAGCGACCACATGAGGATCGCGAGGATGATCAGACGCAACGCCGGCCGGATGCGGCAGACGCGGGAGGATGCGTCGGCCGCCGCCATGTCGTCATGGTCGACGACGTCCCCCATCACGCGCAGCAGCGCCGGCAGCGCGGCCAGCGCGAACAGCCAGCCGAAATCGCACATGTACCGCCAGCCGAGGCCGGCGCTCACCGCATCGAACGCCACCAGGGCGAGACCCAGCACGAGCATCCCCATCAGCATCGGACGCAATCCGGGCGTACGGCCCGTATCCGGCACGCGCAGCAGCGCCGGCAGCGCGAAGGCGGCCAGCAGCAGCGGGCACAGGACGAACAGGCCGCCCACCATCGGCTCGGCGAACGACCATTCGGGCAGTGGTGTGGGGGAGAGGCGCAGCCACGGGAAGCCGTCGCCGAAGCGCAGCGGCAGGAACAGGTAGTAGCCGATCACCGGCAGGATGTCCGCGACCGGCTCCCTGAATCGGGTCATGTCGGTGACGGTCATCTGATAGGCGGTGCCGAAGTCGAACAGAGAGCCGAAACGCGCGCGGTTGTACAGCATGAGCGGCACGATCGGCACCGCGGCGGCCGCGATCACCACGCCCGGGGCGCGCAGCGCCTTGCGCCACGACACCTTGCCGGCGGCGAGATGCGAGACCAGTGCGCGGATCTGCGGCCAGAACAGCGGGAAGCCGAGCAGCGCCGCCAGACAGAACGTGGGTCGGCATCCGAAGTTCGACGCGATGCACAGCGCCCCCAGTCCCAGGCGCGGCAGGGAGATCTCCGGCGCCGAACCGACCTGCCACCGGTCGGCCGGGTTGAGCGGCGGCTTGGCGGTCTGCGCCCCCACCCACAGCCACAATCCCAGCGCGGTCAGGGTCAGCGAGGCGGCGAACGGCACCGAATAGAAGTTCGTACGGTAGAACAGGTACCCGTAGTTGCCGGCCAGCGGCACGAAGATCAGGGCGATCAGCGTGGCCGCCACCGACGTGCGCGGTGCGAGACGGGCGATGACGCGCACGACCAGCAGACAGGTGAACAGCAGCGCTAGGAACATGAGCAGATGCACGGCCGCGGCGCTCGAGAGCATCCTGCCGCTCAGCATCCGGTAGGGCATGAACAGCAGCACCGCCGGCAGCACGCCGAAATACGTGTACCAGCGTCCCTCGAAGTACGCGTGATCCCAGTAGATCGGGTCGACGCCCTCGGCGAACAGGCGATTGCGGGTGATGACGTCATGCGGATCGGCCGCCGAGGCAAGCTCCGGCGGCACCATCAGATCGAGCCAGGTACGGCCGTGCAGGAGCGAGTCGGCCAGCCGGCCGTACTGCTCGAAATCGTAGGTGTAGCCTCCCAGGGCGTGGAAGACCAGCGGCTGCGAGTACATCATCTGCCAGACGACGTTCGTCACCATGGACACGGCGAACGGCGTCAGCAATGCGGCGAACCCCAGGCGCTGCCAGAGTCTCGACGTGTCCAATGCGATGCGCCACAGCCTCGACCACGGGCCGAGCAGAACGACCATCAGCACCGCGCCCGCCATCAGCGCCACCCGCGTCACGTCGAACGTGAACGGGACACGCACGTTCGCGCGTATCGCCTCGATCGGAATGATCTGATTCTTGCCCTCCTCGATCCACACGCGCAGTGTTCCCGCGCCATGCGTCGGGATGAACAGGGAGCGCTGGGAGACCAATGAGACGGTGCGGGAGGCGGCCGTGCCGCCGTCGAGCGAGGCGCGCAGATGCACGATGCGCAGCGCATCCTGCTTCGGCGTGAGCGCATCGACGCGTGCGAAATCGGACGTGCCGTCCGTCTCGACCTGAAGCCAAGCCCCGCTCGGATCGGTGACGCGCAGCGAACCCGTGTCAGTGCGTTCCAATCCCGGTCCCATCGTGTTCTCGTATGCTGCCGAATCCATGCTCGCGCCGAGCGTGCGCCAGAATGGCATGTTGAACCCGAAGCATTCGATCAGCAGGATGAGCAGCGCCGTGACGACGGTCAGCACGATCGCGCGTCGGTGACGGCGCAGCAGCCGTCGCGGCAGCGGGGAAAGCCCAAAGGAAAGCCGGGGAAGATGTGGCACCCCCTTATTCTATAGGCATTATTCTGTAGGCTTCACGGCCGAGCGCCATGTCGGGTTGCGTTGAAACAATGTGAGGCATGTCAGTACGTAAGCCACATCGCAATTTCCCGTTCGCACCGATTCCCGACCCGATCAGGGACGCGATGACGCGAGCGCTGCGGTTCGCGTCGCGCCTGACTCGCTCGGGTCGAGGCGCCGTGGAGGGCGCCATGGAATCGGCCGACCCGTTCGGCGCCACCCTCGACCGTGCGGCGGCCGAGGCGATGAATCGGGCCGCATCCGACACCTCCGACGTCGGACGTGACCCCAGCGACGTCGAGCTCGATGTGGCCCGGGAGCTCGCCAGCCATTCGCGCAGGCTCGGCCCGCTCGTCAAACGTCACCTGCTCGACTTCGACGACGTGCCCGGCAAGCTCACGCTCGGCTGGGCGCAGCTGTCGGGCAGCGGCCCGTCCTCCTCGTCCGGGGAGGGCTTCTCGCTCGGCGTGTTCGCCGACAAGGACCACTTCTCCCAGATCGCATACGCCGACGGCCGCGGCCGCGTGTTCGTCGGCCCCGAGATCGGCATGGACGTGCAGAACATGCAACCGCGGTTCATGTTCACCAAGGAGCCGCGCGGCCTTGCGGACGGCAACGGAGCCGACGGCCGCAAGCCGGGCTCCTCGAACGTCTCCGGTGCCGTCGGCAGCCCCCGCGTCGGCGGCGGCATCGTCGGCCGCGACGACCGCGGACGCATGACCTGGCTTGCCGCATGGAGTCGCACCGACGACGGCAAGGGCCGTGGCATCGGCATCGGCGTCGGCAGGGACGGCTGGGGGTCGCGTGGCGGCCGATACCGCCTCGAACAGATGCGCTACCCCCTGCCTCGCGAGATGCGCGAGGATCTCGAATACCGTGACGCCATCGCCATCGGCTTCTTCGCCGCCTATATGCTGCCGCAGATGAGCGGCCTCATGCTCGGGTTCGGCGCGGGCAACATCTTCCGCAGGCTCAACCGCGAGGCGCCGATGGGCGCGATCCGCCGCTCCGTACGCGACATGCTCGCCGTACGCGCCCACGGCATGCGCGTGTCCGGACTCGAGGACCACTTCGCCGAACTCATGCACGAGGCCGGCGCGCTCGACGACGCCCCCGGACTCGAGGCCGTCCACGGGGCCGAACCGCTGCATCTGTACACCTCCAGCTATTCCGGCTCCTACTTCTTCAACTGGGACTCCTCGCTGTCGCTCGCTCCGGCCCTGCGCGCGCTCGCCATCGAGGGCAACCTCAACCGCTTCGCACAGGTGAGCGCATGGCTGGAACGCAACACGCGCCTTGGGCTCGAACCCACCGAGGAGACGATCACCCGCGCCCAGGCCTCGACCCTCGACCTGAAGCTGCTCAACGATCCGGCGCTGATCGCCCTCGGCGGCGGCGACCCCACGGACGGATCCCTCGGCTCCGGGCAGGAGGACGACGCCAATTCGATGCTCGCGCTCATCGAACAGGCGCGCCGCATCGCACGCGACATCGGCGAGACCGCGAGGGAACGCGGCGGCACCGACTCCGAATGGACCTACCGTCAGAGCATGGCGCTGCTCGTGAGGAAACTGCGCCTGCCGTACCGCTTCGACGTGGAGATCCGCTCCAACCTCGCCGCCGGACGCGTGGCCGTCGGCTTCACCACCGCGGGCGTCTCGATGATGCCGGCGAGCCGGTACGACGAGCAGTCGCACGGCTGGGTCAAGCTCTCCGACCGCGAACGCGCCGAAATGAGCGCCGACTACAACCTGCGCGTCGGCCTGATCATGGCGGCGCTGAGCTTCGCGGCCTCCGAGCGCGTGCACGAGGTGTCCCTGCACGTCGACTCGCTGGGGCTCGAGGAGGCGCTCGCCGAACAGGACTCCGCCATCGAGGAGATGATGAGCGAGGCGCTGAGCGCGTTCGAACGCATGCACACCGGCAACATGGGCGCGGTGCACGGCGGCAAGTCCGAGCCGAAGGACGGCGACTTCCATGGCGATCCGACGCGTACGCCATCGCCCTCCCGTCCGATCGCGGATCGTGCGTCCGACCAGTCGGGCGATGCTGGGGACGGGAGCGAAGCGGGTGAATCCTCCGCCGACGCGACGGCCGCCTCCGGCGTCTCCGGGGACACGCTCGATCAGCGGTTCGAGGATCTGGTCAGGGACGTCGACATCGACATCGACGAGACGGCGTTCGCCAATCCGGGCGATGGCCGCAACGGCATCGACGGACAGGCGGACGGCGACGATACCGTCGATGACGCCTCCGATTCCGACGATATGGCCGATGACGAGTTCGGCGCCAACGGACTGATCTCCGGCGCAGGTCTCGGCTCCGGACCGGACGGCGACGATGACGGCGATTCCGGTGCGGCGGACGACCCGATGAGCGTGCTCAGGCGCAATCCCACCGTCCGCAACCTCGCCACCGTGACGTTCACGCGCGAGGCGTTCCTCATGCGCGTCGAACAGGATTCGCTCGCGCATCCGATGAGCACGTATCGCATGTTCGACGCCGTGATGGACGTCGATTCCGGTGCGCTCAAGCCCGTCAACGAGGGCTTCGACCTGCGCGACCCGGCGTTCGCGCCCGCCGGCGCCCAGGAGGAGCCGGAGATGTCCGACCGCGTCTTCACCGGCGAGACCGCTCGCGTGCTCGGCACCACGAGGGCCTCCGGCCTGTCGATCCAGCGCGTCGACCTCATGCAGCGCGCCGACACGGACTTCCATCGTCTCGCCTCCGACGAGACGATGCCGTCCGTCGCCAAGGCCCAGGAGGCGATGCGCATCGTCGACATGATCGGAGATCCGGAGCTGAGCGAACAGGCGCCGCTGATCACCAGCGCGCTCATCGACGGGCGGGATACGCCATCGGTCGCGCTGCGCATGGCCGACGAGCTCGACAGGGAACGGCTCAAGGCCCGCGACCTCCTGTTCAACGGACAGGTCGATCAGGCGTTCGAGGCCGCCGAGGCCGCGATCGGACACGTCGACGCGTTGTACGCTAAGGGCGGCGGCGTGCCGCGCTACTTCAACTCGTATGCCGAACGCGTCATCTACAATCGTCTGTTCGCCACATCCGGCGAGCGCACGGTGCTGATCCCCGACAACCTGTTCTACGCGCACATGGAGCTTGCCGACGTGCTCGCGCAGGTCAAGGGCGCCTCCCACTCCCTCAAACATCTCAACGCGATGGTGGCCTACGCGCCCGCCTATCCGCTCACGCACCTGAAGCTCGCCGTGCAGCTGGCACGCAACGAGGACTGGGATTCGGCGCGCGCCGCATGCCTCAACGCCCTGCGGGTCGCCCTCGATCGCGACGACGCCGCGTTCGCCTACTATCGCCTCGCCTACGACGAGTGGATGCAGGATCATTTCGATGTGGCGGTGGCCGCGTACATCATGAGCGACCACATCGCCCCCGGGCAGATCTCCGCATTGGAGGGGGAGCTGCAGGAGCTCGTCGCCCGCGCCGACTCGCAGTGCATCCGCGTGCCGGAAAGCGTGGCCGACGCGGCCGCGGTGCTTGCCGCGCATGATCTGCCGGTGTGGCCGCACACCGAGGTGGCGCGCATCGTGGCCGACGCCGCGCGGCTCACGGTCGACGAGGGGCTGTTCGTACCCGCCCGTACGCTCTCCGTCGCCACCGCGCGCATGGCCGATGACGACGACAGCGGCATCGACGTGGTGCAGGCCCAGTTCATCCGCTCCCTGAGCGTGTGAGCGCCCCACCCGTTGCAGCGAATCGTTCTCAATAGGAAAAGTGTGAGGCAACCGCACGGGAACGCACAATCGCACATCACCCCATAACGGCGGAATACCGCCGATTTCAGGCAATCGGATGTGCGATTGACAACCCGTCAATCCTCACACTTTTCCTATTGAGAACGATTCGCTGTAAGGGGACTAGCCGATCAGCCGCTCGGCCAGCGCCTTGAACTCGGTGCCTAGACCGTCGCCCCTCAGTGCGCCGTCCTCGTCGAGGACCGCGGGGCGCCCTGCCTCGCCGGTCTCGCGCAGTTCAGGCTCCAACGGCAGCTGCGCCATCAGCGGCACGTCATAGCCGAGCGCGTCCGTCAGCTGGCGGGAGACGCGCTCGCCGCCGCCGCGGCCGAAGATGCGCAGTCGCTCTCCCTTGTGCTCGTAATAGCTCATGTTCTCCACGACGCCGCGCACCTTCATCGGCACCTGCAGCGCGACGAGTCCGGAACGCACGGCCACGTCGGAGGCGGACGGCTGCGGGGTCGTCACGACGACGAGCTCGGCGTTGGGCAGCGCCTGCGCGACGGAGATCGCCATGTCGCCGGTGCCGGGGGCGAGATCGAGCAGCAGCACGTCGGGCTCGCCCCACCACACGTCGGACAGGAACTGTTCGAGCGACCGCTGCAGACGCGGACCGCGCCACAGGATCGCGCGGTCCGCGCCGGCGAACATGCCGATCGAGATGAGCTTGACCCCCCATGCGGTGACGGGCATGAGCATGCCGTTGAGGTTCGTGGGCTGCGTGTGCACGCCGAACAGGCGCGGCAGGGAGAAGCCGTAGATGTCCGCGTCGATGGCGGCCGTGTCGTAGCCGAGGGCCGCGAATGTGGCGGCGAGGTTCGCGGTGACGGACGACTTGCCGACGCCGCCCTTGCCGGAAGCGATCGCGAAGATGCGCGTCTTGATGCCGGGCTTGTTGAACGGGTTCTGCTTGCGTTCGGCCTTGAGGTCGGCGACGAGATCGTCGAGCTTGTCGCGGCTCATCGAGCTGACCTCGATATGCGGGGTGAGCGTCGCGTTCGGATAGGAGGCGACCGCGCCGTTGATCTGGTTGGTGATGGTCTCCGACAGAGGGCAGCCTTCGACGGTGAGTTCGACGTGCACGGTGACGTCGTACGCAGGGCGATTGCCATCGGTCGACGACTCGGCCGGGACTGCGTTGATCGCGGCGATCATCCCCAGATCGGTGACGGAGCGGCCGAGCTCCGGGTCAATGACGCGGCTCAGCCGCTCGTAGATGTCCGCTTCGATCCGTCGGGTGTCTGCTGTCATGAATCCTCCTTAATTGCCGCGTACCACACTAGCGTGCCAATCGGCGGATTGCCAGACCCTTCGATCGCCCTATTCGGTGTCCGCCTCGCCGGTTTCGAGCAGCCGGTTGAACCCGTCCTCGTCGAGCATGGGGATGCCGAGCTCCTCGGCCTTGGCGGCCTTGGAGCCGGCGTTCGCGCCGACGACGACATAGTCGGTCTTCTTGCTCACCGATCCGGCCGCCTTGCCGCCGCGTTCGATGATCGCCTCCTTGGCGGAGTCGCGCGAATAGCCCTCCAGCGATCCGGTGACGACGACGGTCTTGCCGGCGAGCGTCTGCGGCAGCGTGCTCGCCTCCGCGGCGGCGACTCCCACGCCGGCCGCCCTCCACGCACGCAGCGTCTCGCCTCGCCAGTCGCCCGGCTCGCGTGCGGCGGCGAACCAGCCGACGACCGATTCGGCGATCTCCGGACCCACGCCGTCGATTTCGGTCAGCTCGTCGACGCTCGCTTCCGCGATCGCATCCAACGATCCCAGCGACGAGGCGATGAGACGGGCGGTGGGCGGCCCGAGACGCCTGATCGACAGGGCGACCAGCACGCGCCACAGGTCGGCGTGACGCGCCTTGTCGATCTCGTCGAACATCTTGCGCGTGTTCTCGCCCGGACGGATGTACACCGGCACGTCGGTCTCGCCTGTACGCGTGCGCTTATGGTCGACGCGCACGATCTCGGCGTCCGCCGGCACGTCGTAGTCCGGATACGCCGATTCCGCCGACTCGTCGCGCCCCGCAAGCTGCTTGGCCGTAAGCTTCCTCGCCGCCGTGGGCGTGGTCCAGAACGCCGGCACCTGATGCCACAGGCCCGATCCGCCGATGCGCCGACGCGTCTTCTTCTTGCGACCGTTCGCGTCGACCGTCTCGTGCACCTCGATGATCGGCGCCTCGCGCCACACGCGCACGTCCTTCAAGTCGGCGGCGGTCAGGGCGAACAGTCCCGCCTCGCTGGAGAGCACCGGTACTTGCGGCTCGGGCAGGGCAAGTCCCGGCACCGGCTCGTACGGTTCCGGCTCCTCGCCCGGCGCGACGAGGATCTCGGTGGTGTTCGGCGCGAACGTCGCGACCGAACCGGGTCGGTTCTCCTCCGGGTTCGTCAGCGCGATCGCCGACTGGTCGCCCAGATGCTCGATGTCGAACGCCTTGCGCGAGGCGAGCGAGATCACGCGTTCGGTCAGCTGCGCGGGGCAGCTTTCGACGTTCGGGCAGCGGATGTCCTTGTCGCCCTCCTTGGCGGGGGCGAGCTTCGCCCCGCACGACGGGCAGTGTTCGGGCATGACGAACTCGCGCAGTTCGTCCTCGCGGCCGCGGCGACGCTCCAGCACCGGTCCGACGAGCTCGGGGATCACGTCTCCCGCCTTGCGTACGACGACCGTGTCGCCGATCAGCACGCCCTTGCGCTTGACCTCGAACGGATTGTGCAGCGTGGTGCGTGCGACCGTCGACCCGGCCACGTACACGGGCTTCAGGATCGCGACGGGCGTCACGCGTCCGGTGCGTCCGACCTGCACGGTGATGTCGAGCAGTTCGGTGTTGACCTCCTCGGGCGGGTACTTGTAGGCGATCGCCCATCGCGGTGCGCGCGAGGTCGCACCGAGGGATCGCTGCAGCGCGAGATCGTCGACCTTGACGACGATGCCGTCGAGCGCATGCTCGATGTCGCCGCGATGCTCGCCGTAGTAGTCGATCATCGACAGGATCTCGTCAAACGATTTCACGGTGCGATTGTGCGGGGAGACCGGCACGCCCCACTTCTCGTACAGCGCGTACGCCTCGGACTGGTCGTTGACCTCGTCGTGAGAGTCGGCCGCGCGTCCCGCACCCCAGCGCAGCGTGCCGATGCCATGCGCGTAGAAGCTCAGTCGGCGGGTGGCGGTGATGCGCGGATCCTTCTGACGCAGCGATCCGGCGGCCGCGTTGCGCGGGTTGGCGAACGGCGTGCGACCGGCGTCCTCCTGCTCGTCGTTGAGCTTGCGGAAGTCGTCCCAGCGCATGAACACTTCGCCGCGGATCTCGACGAATTCGGGGATGTCGTCCTTGTCTCCGCCGAGATTCGCGGGGATCGACCCGATCGTGCGCACGTTCAAGGTGATGTCCTCGCCGGTGACGCCGTCGCCGCGCGTCAATCCCTGCTCGAGCACGCCGTTCCTATAGATGAGATTGAGGGCGAGGCCGTCGATCTTGACCTCGCAGCTCATCGGCAGCGCCTTGCCGTCCGGCCAGTCGAGATCTCGGCGCACCGAATCGTACCAGTCCCTGAGCTCCTCGATCGAGAACACGTCGTCGAGGCTCATCATGCGGCTCGGGTGGCGTATGGACGCGAAATCGTTGGAGAACGTGCCTCCGACGCGATGCGTGGGGCTCTGCGGGTTGTCGAGTGCGGGGAACGCGGCCTCGAGCCGCTGCAGACAGCGCAGTCGCGCGTCGTACGCGGCGTCGGAGGAGACCGGCGAGTCGTCGATGTAATAGGCGATCTGATCCGACTCGACCCATGCGGCGACGCGCGCCCACAGACGCTGGGCGTTCTCCGCGCTCAGCGATGCAACATCGAGCCGGTCGAGGCGCACCGCGTCCGTGTCGGTGGGTTGGAGCGCGGCGATCCATTGCTCGCTGCCGGGAGCGAACCGCGCGATGCCCTCATCGGCGACAATGTCGGGCGACCCGTCCGACACGTCGAAGTCCCAAGCGAGCTGTTCGTCTGCCATATTTTCCGCCTTTGCCGTACTGCCGTGGTCCCATTGCTCTGTCGATTGTACCCATGGAGCGATCACGGCTTACAGCGAATTGTTCTCGATAACAAATGTGTGAGGGTTGACGGGTTGTCAATCACACATCCGATTGCCTCGAATCGGCGGTATTCCGCCGTTGTGGGGTGATGTGCGATTGTGTGTTCCCGTGCGGTTGCCTCACACATTCCTTATTGAGAACGATTCGCTGCAAGGCGGGCTAGGTTACTTCCCGCTCCTCCAGATGTCCGGCTCAACATAGATCTCCCATTCGTACCAGGGCATCCGGCTGCGGATGCTCGATTCGACCTTGTCGACGGTCTGCACGTCATAATCGCGGTCGAGCTTCGAGGTCTCGACCTTCATGCACAGCAGCACCGCGTCCTCATCCATGTGAATGGCCTGCATGTTGATGAGTCGGTCGACGCCCGGGGTGGATTCGATCGCCTCGACGAGCATCTCGCGTGTGCGGGGATCGATGTCCTCGCCGATCAGCAGCGAGCCGGACTTGAACGCGAGGGCCGCCGACCCGCAGACCAGCACAAGACCGACCATCAGACCGCCGATCGCGTCGTAGAGTTCGTCGCCGGTGGCGATGGACAGGCCTATGCCGAGCCCTGCGAAGGCCAGGCCGATCAGGGCGAGCGTGTCCTCCATCATCACGGAGGCGAGTTCGGCCGATTTCGTGCGACGCCAGAACCGGACCAGCGACGTGCTCTCCACCTTGACGCGCTTCATGCGGCCGCGTGCCTCATGCACGGACGTGTGCAGACCGTAGCCTTCGAGGCAGGCGGAGACGCCGACCACAACGAGCGCGGCGACGAGCTCGAGCGAGTTGGCCTGACGGGGGAGCGTGCCCTCGATCAGCCCGGTGAGCTTGCCCGCCGCCTGCGATACGGCGAACACGCCGCCGACGAAGAACAGCAGCGTCGCGACGATGAAGCTCGCAAGATACTTGACGCGGTGCAGACCGAACGGGTGATCGCCGTCGGTCTTGTGGTCGGACGCCTTGTCTCCGACCATGAGCACGAGCTCGTTCGCGCAGTCGGCGACCGAGTGCACGGATTCGGAGAACATGGATGATGATCCGGTGAACGCCGCGGCCGCGAACTTCGCGATGGCGACGCCGACGTTCGCGGCCAGCGCGGCCTTGACCGCGGCTCCGGTCTTGGCCTTGGGATTGGCTTGGCCATCCCGATCCGGCCTAGTGACTGATATGCTGCCATCCGCAGTATCCTGCGACATGATTCCCATCTCCCAGATGTGCGTATCCGCCCGTAAGATCCGCGGGCGTCCGGAACGTCATTGTAGTGCGCATGCGTGCATACGAAAAACGCCCTGACCGGCAGTGTGGTCAGGGCATTTCCATTGCGCTTCAGGCGCGAGTCATGCGACTATCAGATGTGGTAGTACAGCTCGTACTCGAGCGGGGTCGGGGCCAGACGGGCCTGATCGATCTCGTCGCGCTTGAGGTCGATCCAGGTCTCGATCAGATCCGGGGTGAAGACGTTGCCGGCGGTGAGGAAGTCGTTGTCCTCCTCAAGGGCGTCCAGCGCCTCGCCGAGGGAGCTCGGCACCTGCTTGATGCTGGCGTGCTCTTCCGGCGGCAGCTCGTAGAGGTCCTTGTCGACCGGTGCCGGCGGCTCGATGTGGTTCAGGATGCCGTCGAGGCCGGCCATCATCTGGGCGGAGAAGGCCAGGAACGGGTTGCAGGACGGATCCGGGGCGCGGAACTCGATGCGCTTGGAGGCGGGGGAGGTGCCGGCCAGCGGGATACGGATGGCGGCGGAGCGGTTGCGGGCCGAGTAGACCAGCGAAACCGGGGCCTCGAAGCCCGGGACCAGACGGTGGAAGGAGTTCAGCGACGGGTTCGTGAACGCCACGACCGCCGAGGAGTGCTTGATCAGACCGCCGATGTACCAGCGGGCGATGTCGGACAGGCCGCCGTAGCCCTGCTCATCGTAGAACAGCGGCTTGCCGTCCTTCCACAGGGACTGGTGGCAGTGCATGCCGGTGCCGTTGTCGCCGGCGATCGGCTTGGGCATGAAGGTCACGGACTTGCCGGCCAGAGCGGCGGTCTCGTGGACGATGTACTTGTACTTCATCAGGTCATCGCCAGCGTGCTGCAGGGTGTTGAAGCGGTAGTTGATCTCCTGCTGACCGGCGCCGGCCACCTCGTGGTGGGAGCGCTCGAGCTGCAGGCCGACCTTCTGCAGGTTGGCGACCATGTCGTCGCGCAGGTCCTGGTTGTGGTCGATCGGCGGAACCGGGAAGTAACCGCGCTTGATGCGGTTCTTGAAGCCGATGTTCGGGGTGCCGTCCTCTTCGGTGTCGACGCCGGAGTTCCACGGGGCCTCGATGGAGTCGACCTCGTAGAAGGAGCGCTGCATGGAGTTCTCGTAACGGACCTTGTCGAAGATGAAGAACTCGGCCTCGGGCGCGAAGGACGCGGTGTCGGCCACGCCGGTGGACTTCAGGTAGGCCTCGGCCTTGCCGGCGACCTGACGAGGATCACGGGAGTACGGCTCGTCGGTCAGCGGGTCGACGATGGAGAAGGCCACGTCGAGGGTCTTGTGCTTGCGGAACGGGTCGACGAAGGCGGTGGTCACGTCCGGGACCAGCTTCATGTCGGACTCGTTGATGGCCTGGAAGCCCTGCACGGAGGAACCATCGAACGGCATGCCGTCGGTGAACGCGTTGTCCAGGAACTCGCTGACCGGCACGGTGAAGTGCTGCTGAACGCCGATGAGGTCGGTGAAACGAACGGAGACGTACTCGATGCCTTCCTTGTTGATGAGGGCCTCGACTTCTTCCGGCGTATGGGCGAAGATCTTATTCTCTGCCACGATCGCTCCTTTGGTGAGAACGTTTTGTTGATTGACAACTTACAAGGGTTAAGCATAGGAACAAGCGTTTCGCCCGCTCGAAACTTCGGTTACGAGAATGTTTCGTGAACGGTAACGAGGAGCGTCTATGCGTGCGATTTCCGTTGCGATGACTTGCTTTGCGTCCGATCGCACCTTTTCGGGAGCGGATCGGCGCATACGCGTGCGCGTCCGTCCTATGGACGGATGGGGACGGATGGGGACGGATGGGGACGCATGGGCGGATACGACGATGGGCCCGGCGGTGTTTGCCGCCGAGCCCATCGCTCTGGTAATAGCCAAGTCGATCACTTGCCGCGCATCGCGCGACGGCTGACCTTCTGCATGCGGTTCGGATCCACGCCCTTCGGGATGCCGTAGCCGCTCTTCATCTGCAGCGTGCGCAGACGGTCGTTGAGGATGGCGAGCTCCTCCTTGGTGAGCATGAAGCGACGGCGCGGGTGGATCTTGTCCATCAGCTTGCTCTTGTGCTGGATCGGCACGTAGCTCTTCTGACGGGTCACGGTCTTGCGCAGGTCGCTCAGCTTGGTCTGCTTCGGTCCGTTGCCCACGAGGATGCGGTAGACGGGGATCTGCGAGCCGGCGGTCACGCCCTTGATGGCGCGCTCCTCGCGGTCCATCTGACGGTTGACGCGGCCGTAGTCACCCTCACCGAGCAGGTAGATGCCGTTGTAGCCGGTGCCGCGCCAGATCGCGTCCTTGGTGCGCGGATCGACCCACACGGGCTGCTCGGGGAAGTTGAATCCGGCCTTGTTCATGTTGCTCAGCACGCCGATCGCGGCGCCCGGACGGCCTTCGAGCTGCCTGTAGCCGACCTTGTCGGCGCGGTTGGTGAGCGTCATCGTGCCGAAGAGCAGGCCAAGCATGATGGCGGCGATGATGATGAAGATCCAGTTGAGCCAGTTCCACTGGAAGATCAGCCCGATGATCACGGCCACGACGATCGGGGCGAGGATGGCACCGGCCAGCAGCCACGGCAGCTGCTTGTCGTCCTTGACGGTGTACTTGTAGATCTGGATGATCTGCTTGATCGTGCTCTGCTTCTTGGGCTTCTTCTCGTCCTTGTCGGCCATGCTCCCTCACTTGCATCGGAATGTACGCATACTGGCCCTACACTCTACCAGCAGCTGTGACCGCGCGTGCCTGCGGCGGGTTCAGCGCGTGTGCAGAGGACGGCCGTCCGCCTTGAGCAGCGCCTCGCCGAGCGTCTCGCCGAACGTGGGATGCGGGTGGATGAGCCGTGCCGCGTCGCTGAGCGCCACATGGTTGCCGACCAGCTGCTCGGCCTCGGCGATCACGTCGGAGGCGACGGGGGAGACGATGTGCACGCCGAGCACCTCGGGCGTGTCCGGACGATCCGAGTCGGCGCGTTCGCCGCTGACGACGGTCATCGAACCGCCCACGCCGCTCATGAGCATGCGCGAGTTGCCCATCATCGGATAGATGGTCTCCTTGACGTTGTTGAAGCGCGGATCGTCGATCGCCTCGCGTCCGGTGAGCCCCACGCACGCGGCCTCGGGATGCGAGAAGACGACCTGCGGCACGCTCGCCTCGTCGACCGGCTTGGGATCGAGGCCCGCGATCGCCTCGGCGACGGTGATGCCGTGCTCGAAGGCGCGATGCGCGAGCGCGTGCCCCGCCACGATGTCGCCGACCGCCCACACGTGTTGCGCCGATGTGCGTCCGAGCGGATCGCACGTGACGTAGCCGTCGGCGTCGCGCCGCACGCCGGCCGCCTCCAGCCAGTCGGCGTCGGTGTTCGGGTCGCGTCCGATCGCGGCGAGGACCATCTCCGCCTCGACGGTGTGCTCCGTGCCGTTCGCACCGGATGTGCCGGGACCGCCCTGCATGTAGTGAACGGTCGCCCCGAGATTCGCCCCCGTGTCCACGTGCTTGACGGCTGTGTTCCTGACGACCTTCACGCCCTGACGGACCAGCTCGCGCGTGAGCGTCACGCCGGTGCGCCTGTCCCAGTGCGAGAGCACGCGATCGCGGCGGATCAGCATGGTCACGTCCACGCCGGCGGCGTTCCACATCGACGCGAATTCGACCGCGACCGCACCCGCGCCGACGATCACCGCGGAGGCGGGGAACTCGTCGAGCTCCAGCGCCTTGGTCGAGTCGATCAGCGCTCCGGCGAACGGATTGCCCGGCAGCGGCCGCGGGGATGCGCCGAGCGCAAGCACCACGTCCGTGGCGTGAAGCTCCAGCGATGCGCCCTGCGGCTTCGGCTCGTCCGCCTCGTCGGATCGCAGGACGTCCGTCTGGCCGGGGGCGGCGACGAGACGGACCGTACGCGTCGTCGCACCCACGCCGTCCGATGCCGGTTCCAGCGATCCCGACGCGCGGAAGACCGTCACTCCGCGATGGGCGAGCAGCGCCGACAGGCCCTGCGTCATCGTCTCGACGATATGGACGCGATAGTCGCGCAGCGTGCCGTAGTCGATGCCGTCCACGTGCGCTTGGACGCCGAGTTCGGCCGCGCGATGCACGGTGTCGATCGTGTGCGTCGCGGTGATGAGGGCCTTCGATGGGATGCAGCCGCGGTTGAGACAGGTGCCGCCCATGGTGGCGTCGCGTTCGATGAGCGCGACGCGCCTGCCCAGTTCGGCGGCGCGCAGTGCGGTCGAGTAGCCTCCCGGACCCGCGCCGATGATGACGATGTCGAATGCTTCCATGTCGGATGATTCACTCATGCCATCCATCGTAGCCGCGTGGAACAAAAAAAGGAGGTCCCGATCGGGGCCTCCAAAGGATGGTGTCGGACGAGATCACTCCGGCCAGTGACCGCGCTTGTCATAGCGCGGCTTCGGCAGACGCCAACGGCGCACCTGGATCGCACGGCTCCACGCGTAGGAGCCGGAACGGCTGCCCCTGGCGACGGAACGCTCGCCGAACTTCTCGATGAGCTTCTTCTTGAGGCCTCGCCACATGATCCACACGTCGATGATCACGGCGAACAGGTAGACGTACATGAGGATCATCATGATCATCGAGGCGAGCGGGCTCTGCCACACGGTGCTGATGATCATCGAGCCGATCAGGATCACGATGGCGACCGGGATGAAGAACTCGCCGATGTTGAAGCGGGCGTCGACGTAGTCGCGGATGTAGACGCGGTAGGGCAGACGCTCGGCCTTGGGCATGTGGTTGATGTCGCCCTTCTGCATCGCCTCGTACTCGGCGTTCTCACGCTCGCGCAGACGTTCCCTGGCGGCCTTGCCCGCGGCCTTGCGGTCGGTCGGCACCAGCGGTCGGATGCCGGCGGCCTGCGCCTGCTTCATCTTCGGGGTGGGACGGTTCTTCTTCTCGCCCCTGACCGATTCGGTCCTCGCCGGAGTCGCCTCGACGGACTCCTGCGCGTCTTCCTTCTTCTTGAACGGATTCCATGTCATGCTTGCAGGTTACGGTGACGTCTAGACGCGCGTCGAAGGCGTGCGAACGGCGGTATTCCGCCAGTGAAGGCCATTTGGGGCCATTTGAGGCCGGGCCATGCGGACAACCGCAGACAGATCAGGTAGTAGTAGAAGGAGTCCACTGATGGCACAGATCAGCGCAGACGAGATCCGCTCCCGTGTGGAGGCGGACTGGAACCGCATCGTCGACGTGCTCAACCGCAAGATCGCCCTCGCCTCGGTGTCCGCCAAGGGCATCACCGGCGAGCACATGAAGCGCTCGGCCGAATTCGTCGCCGAGCAGATGCGCGAGGTCGGCGTCGACGCGAAGGTCGTCCAGTCCGCCAACCCGGACGGCACGCCGGGCGCGTGGGAGGTCATCGGCTCGCGCGTCGTCGACCCCGACGCCCCGACCGTGCTGCTCTACGCCCACCATGACGTGCAGCCCGTGCCGGACCCGGCCGCCTGGGACACGGACCCGTTCGTTGGCACCGAGGTCGACGGCCGTCTCTACGGCCGCGGCTCGGCGGACGACGGCGGCGGCATCGCCATCCACTCCGGCGCACTCAAGGCCCTCGGCGACGACCTCAAGGTCAACGTGAAGATCTTCATCGAAGGCGAGGAGGAGATGGGCTCGCCGAGCTTCATCCCGTTCATCGAGGCGCATCGCGACGAGTTCGCCTCCGATGTGATCATCGTGGCCGATTCCGGCAACTGGTCCGCCGACATCCCGTCCCTGACCACCTCGCTGCGCGGCAACACCTGCATCGATGTGACCGTGCGCGCCCTGAAGCATCCGGTCCACTCCGGCCAGTACGGCGGCCCGATTCTCGACTCCAACACGCTCGCCGCGATGCTCATCGCCTCCCTGTATGACGACAACGGCGATCTCGCAGTGCCGGGCATCGCCGCCGAGGAGCCGATCGGCGGCCTGCAGCGCGACCTCGACGAGGCCACCGTGCGCGAGGACGCCGGCATCGTCGACTCCTACGTGCTCGCCGGCTCCGGATCGCTCGCCTCGCGCCTGTGGACCAAGCCAAGCCTGACGGTCATCGGCTTCGACGCCCATCCGGTCGACGGCTCATTCAACGTGATTGCCCCCGAGACCCGCTTCCGTCTGTCCCTGCGCACCGCGCCGAACCAGCGCCCCGAACAGGCGCAGGACGCGCTCGCCAAGTTCCTCGAGGACAACCCGCCGTTCGGCGCCGAGGTCGAGGTGACCAGGCTTGAAAACGGCATGGGCTGGGCCATGGACCCGAACGCCGTGGCCACCAGGGACGCACTCGAGGCGATGGAGGAGGCGTTCGGCGTCGCCCCGATCAACAAGGGCGAGGGCGGCTCGATCCCGTTCATCCCCGAACTGCAGCGTCTCTTCCCGTCCGCGCAGGTGCTCGTCACCGGCCCGGAGGATCCGAAGGCCAACGCGCACAGCCCCAACGAGTCGATCTCCCTGTCGGGTCTCAAGAACAACGTCGTCACCGAGGCGCTGCTGCTCGCCAAGCTTGGCGCGTGACGATCCTCGATATTCGATCTCCGATTCTTTAGGACACCATGACGATGGGCCGGCGGGATATGCAGTCCGCCGGCCCATCGTCGTTTATTCCCACATTATTTCCGCCTATATCTCTCGCACCTCGACTCCGATTTGGCGTGGCGAATGATATCGGATTATCGTTGTATCAACGCACTCAATGTAGAGTTCGGCTTTAGGTAGGTGAGCATATGATGAACGGCAAGAGTTATGAGAGCAGACTCATATGGCGTCCTGTCGTGGCATTGGTCGTGCTTGTGGTGTTCGTCGGGATCTCGTATATATGGCAGACGTCCAGGGAGGTCACCGGAAAGACGATCGAACGGGAGATGCTTTCGCTGAGTGCCGATGCGTCCGAGGACCGGCTGCGTGAACTCGGTTATCTCTCTTTATCCGAAGCGAACAGTACAAATGCCGTTGCGAATTTCATCGACGACGTCAACGCCAACAGGCAGTCCGTGCTGAGAATGATCGAAGATGATCCTTCCGGTGACGGCCCCAAGGTTCGTGTGCTGATGTTCGACCTCTATCAGGAGGATCTCGGCGGCGTGACGACGAGCGATCACGCCGTCACGGTGAGCAAGGCATCCGGACCCGGGCAGATCCGCGAGTGGATCTACGACTGCTCCACTCGGCAGTGGGTGACATACGACAAGCGCTTCTCGCGCGACATGAGGGTACGCGTCGAGGATGGACGCCACGTAGTCGATCTGGTCAATATCCCCTCCCACTATCCGATCGACTCCAAGTGGAAGGGAAGCGACGAGCGCCTCACCTATTCGTAAACGACCACGATCATCGACGACTGCGACATGGCGGCCGGTTCCTTATCAACAAGGATTGCGCTGGGACTTTGACGATTTGACTCTTGATTTCGTCGGCTACGTCATTTATGGTGGTGCGCTGACACGGGAGCTGCCTTGAGGCGGCTGAGAGGAGACCTCACGGGTCTCGACCGATGGGACGCGGCCAGGTAATGCCGGCCGCGGAATTGTCGCTCTTACCTTCACCCGTGCCTTCGATTGAGAGAGGAAAGGCACATCACCATGGCCGAAACCGTCGCCAAAGCCAACTACAAGTGGCGCGTCGTCGATATCGTCGTCGCCGCGATCATCGCCGTCGCATCCGGCGTCATCTTCTGGGGCTGGGACATCGTCTGCGCGGCCCCGATCGCCCTGTTCGAGGCCGTCACCCCGGGCTTCGAGGGACTGCTCAACGGCTTCTGGCTGTTCGCCGGCCCGCTCGCCGCGATCATCGTGCGCAAGCCGGGCGCCGCCCTGTTCTCCGAAACCCTCGCCGCGTTCCTCGAGCTCACGCTCGGCAACCAGTGGGGCGTCGGCGGATCGCTGATCGTCGGCATCATCCAGGGCCTCGGCGCCGAGATCGGCTTCGCGGTCTTCGCGTGGAGGAAGTGGAACCTCGGCACCACCATCCTGTCCGGCGCGCTCGCCGGCGTCGGCTGCTGGGCCTACTACTGGATGACCAACCCGGGTTGGAACATGCTGCGCGTGAGCTGGTACCTCATCGGCTCCATCATCTCCGGCGTCGTCATCGCCGGACTCGTCGTGTGGTTCCTGCACAAGGCGATCGCCGCCACCGGCGCGCTCGACCGTTTCCCGTCCGGCCGTAGTCAGGCCCGCGTCTGATGCGCATCACACCCGCCGGCGTCGAAGCGAAGGGATGGGGATGGCGTCACTCCACGCGCAAGGACTTCGCGCTGCGTGACGTGAACCTCACCATCCGTCCCGGGGAGCACGTACTGCTCCTCGGCGCTTCCGGCGCCGGCAAATCGACGTTCATGGCCGCGCTCGCCGGCGTGCTCGGCGGCTCCGAGGAGGGCGACCAGGAGGGAACCCTCACCGTCGACGGCGTCGAACCGTCCGTCGTGCGCGGCAAGGTCGGACTCGTCCTGCAGGACCCCGATTCGCAGATCATCCTCGAACGCGTGGGCGATGACGCGGCCTTCGGCTGCGAGAACCTCGGCGTGCCGCGCGAGGAGACGTGGACGCGCGTGCGCGAATCCCTCGATCTGGTCGGATTGCAGGACATCGATTTCGAACGTTCCACCAGACACCTGTCCGGCGGGCAGCGCCAGCGTCTCGCGCTGTCCGGCGTGCTCGCCATGCGCCCGGGTCTTCTGCTGCTTGACGAGCCGACCGCGAACCTCGACCCCGAAGGGGTGCGCGAGGTGCATGACGCGGTACGGCACGTGCTTGAGACGACCGGCCAGACCATGGTCGTCGTCGAACACCATATCGACGTGTGGCTCGATCTCATCGACCGCGTGATCGTCATCGGACACCCCGATCCCGATTCGCGCGTCGGCGGGATCATCGCCGACGGCACGCCCGACGAGGTGTTCGGGCGATTCGGCGACATGCTCGCCGCCGGCGGCGCATGGGTGCCGGGACGCGCGATCCCGGACCGCGGCCCGGGACGCCACGGCGACGTCATGATCGCCGAAACGGGGGAGCCCGATGCATCCGCGCCGTCCGGTGCGTCCGCGCAACCCGCGCTCGTCACCGAGGACTTGAGCTTCGGACGCGGCACCGCGCTGGGCTCGCACATCGATCTTCGGTTCTTCGCCGGCGAGGTCACGGCCCTGATGGGGCCGAACGGCGCCGGCAAATCTACACTCGCCTTGACGCTCGCCGGACTTCTGCCGCCGATCGCCGGGCATGTGCGCGTCCGCGCCGACATCGCCGAGGGCGCCCGCGGCGACGAGCCGGCACAATGGAGGAGTCGCGAGCTTCTGGGACGCATCGGCATGGTCTTCCAGGAGCCTGAGCACCAGTTCGCCGCCCCTCTCGTACGCGACGAGGTCGCCATCGGCCCCAAGTCGCGCGGCGCGAGCCAGGAGGAGGCGTATGCGATCGCCGACCGCATGCTGGAGCGTATGAACCTCTCCCGGTTCGCCGAGGCCAATCCGTACACGCTGTCCGGCGGCGAGAAACGACGCCTGTCCGTCGCCTCGATGCTCGCCGGCGCGCCGAGAATCCTCGTCATGGACGAGCCGACCTTCGGACAGGACTTCACCACATGGACCGAGATGGTCGACCTCATCGCCGCCGTGCGCGATCAGGGGTCCGCCGTCATCGTCGTCACGCATGACGAGCCGCTCGTAAAGGCGCTCGACGCGCGACGCATCATGTTCGGCTTCGCCGGAGGTGCTGAGGGAAACGGAGGTGCGGCGCGATGACCGCAGCCGTGGAACATCCCGTGGAACACATGGAGCATGTCGTGGAACAATCCGTGAAACACAACGAAGCACGCGTCGACACCGTCCACGTCACGCCGCCGACCGAACGCAGGGAGCCGGCGCGCCCGGCCTCGCCCTCGCCGTTCCTCGCCAGGGTCAACCCGGTCGCGCGCATCATCGGCGCGCTGCTCCTGTGCATCCCGATGTTCTTCAGCCTTGATGTGGTCTCCGCCTCCGTGGCGCTCGCCATCGAATTCGTGCTGCTGTGGATCGGCGGCATCAACCCGATCCGCGTGTGCCGCAGCACCTGGCCGGTGTGGATCGCCGCGACCGGCGGCTTCATTTCCGTGCTCCTGTACGGTCGCACCTCCGGAGAGATCCTGTGGTCCGCGGGCTGGATCGTCGTTTCGGAAGGCTCCGTCTATCTGGCGTGCGCCACGTTCCTGAGGGTCGGGGCGATCGCCGTGCCCGGCGTGATCCTCGCGCTCGGCATGGATCCGACCGACCTCGCCGACGGACTGGTGCAGATCCTGCACCTGTCGCCCCGATTCGTGTACGGCGGACTCGCCGGCATGCGCATGTTCACGCTCCTGCAGGAGGACTGGCGGGCGCTCGGCCTGTCCCGCCGCTCCCGCGGGCTAGGCGACGGCAACGCGATCGGCCGCGCCCTGTCGCAGGCGTTCGGCCTGCTGGTCCTGTCGATCAGACGCGCCACGAAACTCGCCACCGCGATGGAGGCGCGTGGCTTCGGAGGCAGCGCCCCGCGCAGCCAAGCGCGCACCTCCCGCCTGCATCCGGTCGACTGGGTGTTCTTCGCGATCAGCATCGCCATTCCGTTCATCGCCCTGACCGTCGCCGTCATGACCGGCTACTGGCGCTTCTCCTTCCAGGGCGCGTGACGACGGTTCTGCGAGCGCACGAGCACACTCTTTGATGTGCACCTGTGTGGTAAAATATGCCACATCAGTGCACATTAAGGGGGTTGCCATGACCGCATCGACGTCTTCCGCCAACGCGACGGAATCCAAGGCCATCAGGGCCAGCAAGCAGGTGATCGCCCAGGCGTCGGAGGTGGCCGAGGAGTACGGCCTCACCCTCGCCTCCGCCACGCGTGCCTTCTGGACGCAGATGGCCCGAACCCGCAGCATCCCGCTGACTTTTGAATCGGAGAAGCCGAACGAGGAGAGCCGTGAGGCCATCCGCGAGACCGAGGAGATCATCAAAAACGGTGGCCCCTCGTACGCCAATCTCGATGAGATGTACAAGAGTTTGGGAATCTGATGCTCAGGCCCGCACCTACGTCGAAATACACGCGTGATCTCAAGCGACTCAGGAAGCGTCATATCGATCTCAAGCCGCTCGATGAAGTCATGCAGCTCATCCTCGACGACACCGTCGAATCCATCGAGGAACTGAAACGTCGTCACAACATGCACACGCTGTCCGGCGAGTGGAAGGGTTCCATCGAATGTCATGTCGCCAACGCCGGCGACTGGCTGCTCATCTGGTGCACCACCGACGACCTCGCCATCTTCCAGCGCACCGGCTCCCACGACGACCTCTTCGGCTGACAGCCGGTGCGCGATAATGTGCGGATGCGCTCTCGTGCGGTAGGGTGGAGCCATGCCGATCAACCAAGCTTTGCTCGATAACCCGAAATCCGACCGCGTCCGCCGCGTCGCCGACCTCGCGCGCGCCAAGGGGCGTGAACGCTCCGGCAGGTTCCTCATCGAAGGGCCGCAGTCGGTGCGCGAAGCCGTCACCTGGCGTCCGGACGTCGTCCAGGACCTGTACGTCGCCGTCGACGACACCCTGGGCCGCGTGCGCTACGCCTCGGACACGCTCGCGAGGATCGTCGAGACCTCGCAGGACGCCACTATCTACGTGCACCAGGCCACGCGCGAGGTGATCGAACGGATCAGCAAGGACGCGCAGGGCATCCTCGCCGTGGGCAACATGAACGCGATGCACGTCGGGCCCGATGCGGTAAAGCTGCCGGCAGCGGGGGAGCGCACGCCGCGCATCGCCGCGTTCTGGCAGGTGCGTGATCCGGGCAACGCCGGCACCGTGATCCGCGCGGCCGACGCCGCCGGATGCGACGCGGTCATCCTCGTCGACGAATGCGTCGACCCGTTGAACCCCAAGGTTGTACGCTCCACCGCCGGATCGCTGTTCCACATCCCAGTCCTTCAGATGGACGTCGAGGGCTTCCTCGCGTACTGCGCCGAACACGATCTCACGACCATCGCGGCCGACGTGTACGGCACGCCCGACCGCCGCCCCGAATCGCTGCCCGCGCTGCTCGCCGAACGCGCGGACGCACGCGGTGATGACGCCGACACCGCCGCACGGCCCGGCGAGGCCGTGCTCTTCGGCAACGAGGCGAGGGGACTGCCTCCCGAGATCCTCACACGCATGGACCGCATCGTCTCGATCCCGCTTTACGGCAAGGCCGAATCGCTCAATCTCGGCACCTCCGCCGCCGTGATGCTCATGAGCCTGGCGATGGCCGACCGCTGATCGCACAGCAAGGGCCGGCCGCCGGGCGACCGCCTGATGAGCGGGCGGCCTCATGTCGAGTCGTATAGTGACAATGTGATGTTGGACAAAGCTTGGGGAAACGCGTGTTTTCGCGCGGTTTCCCACGTGTTTTCACGTCAATGAAGCAACAAAGGAAAGGGTGCTCGTGGCAGAAGCGCTATTCGATGCGCAAGCGGTGACCGATGCGGTCGCCGAAGGCATCGCCAAAATCCAGAACGCCTCCACGCTGGAGGAATTGAAAGCCATCAGAACGCAATACGCCGGTGCCGAGTCGGCGATGACCCTCGCCAGCAAGGCGATCGGATCCCTGCCCAAGGATCAGAAGAAGGAAGCCGGCAAGCTCATGGGCAAGCTGCGCGCCGACTTCGGCCGCGCCTTCGGCCCCAAGGAGGCCGAACTCAAGGAGGCCGCCGAGAAGGCCGCGCTCGCCGCCGAGACCGTCGACATGACGCTGCCCGTGAACCGCAAGCCGCTCGGCGCCCGCCACCCGCTCGCCAAGCTCATGGAGGACGTCGAGGACTTCTTCATCTCGATGGGCTGGCAGATCTCCTCCGGCCCCGAAGTGGAGGCCGAATGGTACAACTTCGACGCCCTGAACTTCGGCCCGGATCACCCGGCCCGCCAGATGCAGGACACCTTCTACGTCAAGGGCAATCAGGCCAAGGACGCCGCCGGATTCGTCGGCTCCAACATGGTCGTGCGCACGCAGACCTCCTCCGATCAGGTGCGCGCCCTCATCGGCCGCGGCGTGCCGCTGTACATCGCCTCCCCGGGCCGCGTGTTCCGCACCGACGAACTCGATGCCACCCACACCCCGGTGTTCCACCAGTGCGAGGCGCTCGCCGTCGACAGGAACCTGACCATGGCCGACCTCAAGGGCGTGCTGGACAAGCTCGCCGTCGCTATGTTCGGACCGGAGGCCAAGACCCGCCTGCGTCCGAGCTACTTCCCGTTCACCGAGCCCTCCGCCGAGCTCGACCTGTGGTTCCCCGACAAGAAGGGCGGCCCGGGCTGGCTCGAATGGGGCGGCTGCGGCATGGTCAACCCGAACGTCCTCAAGTCCGCGGGCCTGGACCCGAACGAGTACACCGGCTTCGCATTCGGCGTGGGCATGGAGCGCACGCTGCTGCTGCGTTCCGACATCAACGACATGCACGACCTCGTCGAGGGCGACGTGCGTTTCGCCGAACAGTTTGTGATGGGGGAGTGATTGCCCATGCCTATGGTTGATATCGATTGGCTCAAGGAACACGTCGAGGTCCCGGAGGGCCTCACCTATGAGCAGCTGGCCAAGGACCTCGTCAAGGTCGGCCTCGAGGAGGAGCAGATCCACGCCTCCCAGGTCACCGGTCCGATCGTCGTCGGCTACGTCGTCGACGCCACCCCGGAGCCGCAGAAGAACGGCAAGGTCATCAACTGGTGCCACGTCGACGTCGGACCCGAATACAACGAGACCGACGAGAACGGCAACAAGGTGCCGCGCGGCATCATCTGCGGCGCGCCGAACATGGCCGCCGGCGAGAAGGTCGTCGTGACGCTTCCCGGCGCCGTCCTGCCGGGCGATTTCAGGATCGAGCCGCGCAAGACCTACGGTCACATCTCCAACGGCATGTGCGCCTCCGAGCGCGAGCTCGGCCTCGGCGACGACCACAACGGCATCATCCTGCTGCGCCACTACGGCTTCACCACCGAGGAGTACGAGGCCCTGAAGCCCGGCGACGACGCGATGCACCTGCTGCATCTCGACCAGCCGCTGCTGGAGATCAACATCACCCCGGATCGCGGCTACACGCTCTCCTACCGTGGCGTGGCCCGCGAATTCCACCACTCCACCGGCGCCGCGTACACCGATCCGGTCGTCGAGCTCAACGCCAAGGTCCCCGAGCCGGCAGGCGAGGCCTCCGGCACCGTGCCGGACGTGCAGGTCGAGATCGAGGACGACAACCCGATCCACGGCGTGCCCGGATGCGACCGCTACTACGCGCGCGTCATCCGCGGCTTCGACCCGAACTCGCACACGCCCAACTGGATGCGTCGCCGCCTGATCCGCGCCGGCATGCGCTCCATCTCCCTGGCCGTCGATGTCACCAACTACGTGATGCTCGATCTGGGCCAGCCGATGCACGCCTACGACCTTGACAAGCTCGAGGCGCCGATCGTCGTGCGTCGCGCCAAGGAGGGCGAGAAGCTCACCACGCTCGACGGCAAGGAGCATGAGCTGAGCGTCGAGGACCTGCTCATCACCGATTCGCCGAACGGCGAACGCGCCTCCCGCATCATCGGGCTGGCCGGCGTGATGGGCGGCCTGTACGGCGAGGTCACGGCCGAGACGAAGAACATCCTGCTCGAGGCGGCGCACTTCGATCAGGTGACGATCGCCCGTTCCGCACGCCGCCACAAGATCCCGTCCGAGGCGTCCCGCCGCTTCGAACGCGGCGTCGACTACGAGCTGCAGCCGGCCGCCGCGCAGATGGCCGTCGATCTGCTCGTCAAGTACGGCGACGGCGAGCCGAGCGAGCACCCGACCGACGTGAACCATACCGCCCACCGCAAGGCCATCCACTTCAAGGCGTCCGAGGTCAGGCGCGTCGCCGGCCTCGACACCCCGGTCAACGAGATCTCCGACATCCTCACCGATATCGGCTGCAAGGTGGCCGGCGGCGGCAACGGCGAGTTCGTCGTCACCCCGCCGACCTGGCGTCCGGACTTGAACGAGCCGTGCGATCTGGTCGAGGAGGTCGCGCGCCTCGTCGGCTACGACGAGATCCCCGTCACCGTGCCGCCGGCACCGGTCGAGGGCCTTGTGGGGCTCACCCCGGATCAGCTGCGTCGTCGCCGCGTGGCCGACGAGCTCGCTGAGTACGGCATGGTGGAGGCGCTGAGCTACCCGTTCGTCGGCGACGCCGACTACAAGGCGTTCGGCTACGACGCGGAGGCCACCAAGAAGGTCAGCGTCGAGATCGCCAACCCGCTCTACGGCGACCGTCCGTTCCTGCGCCGCCACATCCTGCCGACCCTCGCCGGCACCGTGCAGCGCAACATCCGCCGCGGCATCGAGAACGTTTCGCTCTACGAGCTCGGCCACGTCTACCTGTGGAACCCGGACGCTCCCGCGATTCCGGCCCTGCCCGGCGGCGTGAAGCCGACCGACGAGCAGTTGGCCGCGCTCGACGCCGGTCTGCCGGATCAGCCCGACCACGTGGCCGGCATCCTGACCGGCCTTGCCGAGGACTCCGGCTGGTTGGGCGGGCGGCGTCCGGTCGACTGGTCCGACGCCGTCGAGGCCGTGCGCCGCATCGCCGACCGTCTTGGTGCGAGGATCTCGCTCGAGCAGCCGGCCGCCGCGGACGTGCCCGTCCAGTGGCATCCGGGTCGTTTTGCCAACGTCAAGGTCGGTGACCTGTTCGTCGGCCTCGTCGGCGAGCTGCACCCGCACGTCAACGAGGAACTCGGCTTCCCCGAGCACTCCGCCGCGTTCGAGCTCAACCTGACCGCGCTGTTCTCCACGCTGGACGGCAAGCCGGTGCAGGCCAGGCCGATCTCCACGTTCCCGCCCGTCAAGCAGGATCTCGCCTTCACCGTGGACGACACGGTGACCGCCGCCCAGCTCGAGGCCGTGGTGCGCGAGGCCGCCGGCGCGAACCTCGAGTCGATCGAACTGTTCGACGTGTTCACCGGCGACGCCCTCGGCGAGGGCAAGAAGTCGCTCGCGTTCGCCGTGGTCTTCCGCTCCCCGGACAGGACCCTGTCCGCCGAGGACAGCGAGGCGATCCGCAAGGCGATCATCGACAAGGCCGCCGAGCTCGGCGCGCAGCTGCGCGCGTGATATGCGTCACAGCGTGACCGAGCGTGCTTCGCGCTTGGCGTGAACCGTGATCAGGGGACGTCGAAAGACGTCCCCTTTCGCGTAAGCTAGGGACTGATCGATCAATATCCCGCGACCCTGTAGGAAAGGAACCTGATGACCGCACCCGAACAGCAGCCGAATAACCCCACCGAACCGAACGGGGGTAACGCGGCCACCCCGGGGAACGCATCAGACCAGGGCGCGTCCGCTGCACAGCAGCCGACGCAGACTTCTGCACAGCAGCAGCCGCAGTATGGCCAGTACGCAAACCTCGACTACGGCGCGATGCGCAGCCAGTTCGGGCCGAACTACAATCCGTACCTCTATGGCGCCCCCGATCCCGACCCCAAGAGCGGAGACGGCAACGGCACGCAGCAGCAGAACGCGCAGAACGTGCAAAACCCGCAGGGCTATCCGCAGAACGCCGCATACAATCCGTACGGCTACCCGGGCCAACAGGGCGGACCGTACAATCCGTACAACCCGAACGGCGCCAACCAGTACGCCGGCAACAACCCGAATCGCCCCGCCGACGGGCATACGCCGCACTACATCTACGGCATCGACGTCAACGACCCCAATCAGAACCCGCTCTACGGCAGGTGGGACTCCTACGCGATCATCGCCTTCGTGTTCGCGTTGATCTTCTCAGTGCCGCTCCTGCCGGCGATCATGGGCGTCGCCTCGCTGTGGCGCACCAAGACGTTCCACATGAAGGGACGCGGCTTCGCGATCGCCGCGATCATCATCAACGTCATCACCACCGGCGTACAGGTGTGGATGTGGCTCAACGGCATCAGCATGAACGACCTCTATGCCCAGCTCCTCAACGCATACGGCCTCGGCGGTGGTTCCGGCTCCTCCTCCGGCGGCGACTCTTTGTCCGCGTGACGTTTCGATTCCCGCCCTCATGCGGTCCGAAGTCGCAAAAGCGATGAATCACACTGTGAAACACATCGTTGCATAATTATGCAATAGTCCGCATAAGTCGTATACTCGTGCTTGTTGTCTTGTTGGATAAGGACGTGATATGGCGAAGTATACGGTGGCCGTGGCGGGTGCCACGGGCTATGCAGGCGGTGAGGCATTGCGCATTCTGGCGGCCCACCCGGATTTCGAGGTGACGTGCGTCGCCGGCCATTCCTCGGTGGGGGACAAGCTCGGCAGGCATATGCCCCACATCCCGCAGCTGGCCGATCTGACCGTCGAGGACACCACCCCCGAGGTGCTCAACGGCCATGACGTGATCATTCTGGCGCTGCCGCACGGCGCATCCGGGGCCCTTGCCTCGAAGCTCGATCCGGACGCGGTCGTCGTCGATCTTGGCGCCGACCATCGCCTCGAGGAGCAAAGCGCGTGGGACGAGTTCTACGGCGGCGACTTCTACAAGCACTGGACCTATGGCATGCCCGAGCTCATCACCGGGCACGACGCCCACGGCGGCTACACGCGCCAGCGCGCGAACCTGCCCGGCGTCAGGCGCATCGCGGGCCCCGGCTGCAACGTGACCGCCACCACCCTGGCCATGCAGCCGGGCGTCGCCGAGGGACTCGTCGAACCCCGTGATCTGGTCGCCGATCTCGTCGTCGGCTACTCCGGCGCCGGCAAGAACCTGAAGCGCACCAACCTGCTCGCAGCCGAGGCACTCGGCTCCGCCCTGCCCTACGGCGTGGGCGGCACGCATCGCCACATCCCCGAGATCCTGCAGAACCTCGCCCACGCCGCCGGCAAGCCCGCCTCGGCCGCCGACGAGTTCACGCTCGGATTCACCCCGGTGCTCGCCCCCATGTCGCGAGGCATCCTCGCCACCGTCTCCGCGAGGATGACCGACAAGGCCGCCTCGATGAGCGACGAGGAGATCCGCCAGGTGTGGGCCAGTGCCTACGAGGGACAGGACTTCATGGTCCTGCTGCCCGAGGGCTCCCTGCCCGCCACCGGCAATATCATCGGCTCGAACGCCGCCCACCTGCAGGTCGTCACCGACCGTCACGCCGGGCGCATCATCGCGTTCGCCGCCATCGACAACCTCAACCGCGGCACCGCCGGTCAGGCTGTCCAGTCACTGAACATCGCCCTTGGTTTGCCCGAGGATCAGGGACTTACCAAGATCGGAGTCGCACCGTGAGCGTCACATTCGCGCAAGGATTCTCCGCCGCCGGAGTCGCGGCGGGCATTTCGTCGGTCGAAGGCAAGAAGGATCTCGCCCTCGTCGTCAACAACGGACCGCTGGACGCGGCCGCGGGCGTGTTCACCTCGAACCGCTTCTGCGCAGCCCCCGTCCAATGGTCGCGCAAGCAGGTCGCCGACGGCCACGTCAAGGCCGTGATCCTGAACTCCGGCGGCGCCAACGCGTGCACCGGCGCGGCCGGCTACGCGCAGTCCCAGGCCACCGCCGAGAAGGTCGCGGCCCTCGTCGGCGCCGAACCGCAGGACGTGGCGGTATGCTCCACCGGTCTGATCGGCGAACTGCTGCCGCTCGACAACGTGCTCGCCGGCGCCGAGACCGCCTACCAGGCGCTCGCGGCCACCCCCGAGGCCGGCGCGGACGCCTCCCACGCCATCATGACCACCGACACCAAGCCGAAGACCGTCGAACTCGAGAGTTCCAACGGCTGGAGGATCGGCGGCATGGTCAAGGGCTCGGGCATGATCGCCCCGCAGCTGGCCACCATGCTGTGCGTCATCACCACCGACGCGGTCGTCACCGCGGGCCAGATGCAGGCCGCACTGGCCGTCGCCACCGAGCATTCGTTCAACCGCATCGACGTGGACGGCTGCATGTCCACCAACGACACGGTGCTCCTGCTCGCCTCCGGCGCCTCCGGCGTCGAACCCGACAAGGACGAGTTCAACAGGCTCGTGCGCCAAGCCTGCGCCTCGCTCGCCCGCCAGATCATCGGCGACGGCGAGGGTGCCAGCCACGACATCCGCATCACCGTCACCGGCGCCACCAGTGAGGACGCGGCCCTCGCCTGCGGCCGCGCGGTCGCCGCCTCCAACCTGCTCAAGTGCGCGATCAGCGGCAACGACCCCAACTGGGGGCGCATCGTCTCCTCGCTCGGCACCGTCCCGCCCGAAGTCGCCCCGTACGACTCCGAGAAGGTGACCGTCGACGTCAACGGCGTGCGCATCTGCGAGAACGGCGGCGCCGGACGCGACCGCAGCGAGGTCGACATGACCCCGCGCGAGGTCCACATCGACATCGACCTGAACGCAGGCGACGCCGAGGCCACCGTCTGGACCGACGACCTCACCCACGAATACGTCCACATCAACGCCGACTACGAAAGCTGAAGTTCCGGCGGGTTCCGGGGTGGATGCCGTCACGTTTCGCCGGGACGGAGGGATGGGCGTCGGTTTTCGTCGTCAGACCGTAAAGACTTGGCCAGAGCGGCCCGGAGCGTGTCGGATGACGAAAACCGACGCCCATCCCGGACAACGCTGGGATTAGAAAGAAGACTATGGCTACAGAATTAAAGGGACCTGGGTTCCATTTCGACGTGCACACCGATCTGCGCGCCGATCAGAAGGCGGAGGTACTCATCGAGGCGCTGCCGTGGCTCGAGGAGTTCGCCGGACAGCGCATCGTCGTCAAGTACGGCGGCAACGCGATGGTCGACGAGCACTTGAAGCAGTGCTTCGCCGAGGACATGGTGTTCCTGCGTCAGGTGGGACTGCACCCGATCGTCGTGCACGGCGGCGGCCCGCAGATCTCTCGCATGTTGAAGGCCCTCGGCATCAAATCCGAATTCAAGGGGGGCCTCAGGGTCACGACCCCCGAGGCGATGGACGTGGTGCGCATGGTCCTGACCGGCAAGGTCTCGCGTGAGCTCGTCGGCCTCATCAACGCGCACGGCCCGTTCGCCGTCGGCCTGTCCGGCGAGGACGGCGGACTGTTCTCCGCCATGCAGCGCAAGCCCGTCATCGACGGCAAAGCCACCGACATCGGACTGGTCGGAGACGTGGTCTCCGTCGACGCGTCCGCCGTCGAGGACCTCGTGGCCGCCGGACGCATCCCGGTCGTCTCGTCGGTCGCCCCGAACGAGGACGACGCCACCGAGGTGCTCAACGTGAACGCCGACTCCGCGGCCGCCGCGCTCGCCGCCGCTGTCGGCGCGCGCAAGCTCGTGATCCTCACCGATGTCGACGGCCTGTACGCCGACTGGCCGGACCGCAACTCGCTGATCGGTCGCATCGGCGTGGAGAACCTGCGAGACATGCTGCCCGATCTGGAATCCGGCATGCGCCCGAAGATGGAGGCCTGCGTGCGCGCCATCGACGGCGGCGTGCCCCAGGCGCACATCATCGACGGCCGCAAGCCGCACTCCATCCTGAACGAGATATTCACCACCGCCGGCATCGGCACCATGGTCGTGCCCGAGGACGGCATCGAGATGAGGAGCTCCTATGTCTACTGAATCCATTGATGTCAGCAACGCCAATGTCCCCGCGGGCGGCGAGACGCTCGGCCCGAACGATGAGAAGTGGCTGGGGGAGTACTCCCAGGTCCACATGAACGTGTTCGGCACCCCGCTGCGCGTGATGGACCACGGCAAGGGCACGCGCGTGTGGGACATCGACGGCAACGAATACCTCGACTTCCTCGCCGGCATCGCCGTCAACTCGCTCGGCTACGCGCACCCCAAGTGGGTCGAGGCCGTCTCCGAGCAGGCCGCGAAGGTCGCCCACACGAGCAACTACTTCGCCACCGAGCCGCAGATCAGGCTCGCCGCCAAGCTCGTCGAACTCGCCGGCGCCCCCGAAGGTTCCCACGTGTACTTCGGCAACTCCGGCGCCGAAGGCAACGAAGCCGCCCTGAAACTCGCCAAGCTCTACGGGCGCACGCTGCCCGGAGCCTCGCCCGCGATGGGCGGCAAGCCCGCGCGCATCATCGCCCTGACCAACGGCTTCCACGGCCGTACTCTGGGCGCGCTGTCCGCGACGTGGAAGCCCGCCATCCGCAAGCCGTTCGAGCCGCTCGTGCCGAGCATCCAGTTCGTGCGAGCCGGCGACCCGTTCGCCCTCTACGAGGCGTTCGCCGAGACCGGCGTCGGCCACTACGGCAAGGGTCCGGTCGCCGCCGTCATCATGGAGCTCATCCAGGGCGAGGCCGGCGTCAAGCCTCTGGGCGCCGACTACGTCAAGCAGGTGCGTCAGATGTGCGACATCCACAACGCGCTGCTCATCATCGACGAGGTGCAGACCGGCATCGGCCGCACCGGATCCTGGTTCGCGTTCCAGCGCAAGGACCTCTCCGGCGGCATCACCCCGGACATCGTCACGTTCGCCAAGGGCGTCGCCGGAGGCTTCCCGATGGGCGGCATGATCGCCTTCGGCTCCAAGCTCTCCGCGCTGTTCACCCCCGGATCGCACGGCTCGACCTTCGCCGGCAACCCGCTCGGCGCGGCTGCCGCGCTCGCCACGCTCTCCGTGATCAAGCAGGACGGGCTCGTCGCCAACGCCGAGGAGCGTGGGCGCCAGCTGCGCGAAGGCCTCATGGCCACCGGCAACCCGCTGTACGTCTCCGTACGCGGCCGGGGCCTGCTGGACGCGGTCGAACTGTCCCACCCGTGCGCGCATGCGGTGATGAACTGGTGCCTCGAACACGGACTCATCGTCAACGCCGTACGCGCCGACGCCCTGCGCTTCGCGCCGCCGCTCATCGTCTCCGAACAGGACGTGGACGATGCGCTGGCCATCCTCAAGGCCGTCCCGACGGACCTTCCCAACGACTGACCGGCCGATGTCGGCGCACGGTCCGTCCCAGACCCATTCGTCATTCGTCTTTTGAAAGAGAGCAACCATCATGACCCCCGAACTTCGCCACATGCTGCGTGACGACGACCTGAACCACGAGGAGCAGAAGCAGGTCCTCGAACTCGCCATCAAGTTCCACAAGGATCGTTTCTACAAGCAGCCGTTCGCCGGCCCCCAGGCCGTCGCGGTGCTGTTCGACAAGCCGTCGACCCGCACGCGATCCAGCTTCTCCATCGGCGTGGCCGAACTCGGTGGCTACCCGCTGGTCATCGACAAGTCCGGATCCCAGCTGGGCCGCGGCGAGCCGGTCGCCGACACCGCCCGCGTGCTTGACCGCATGGCCTACGGCGTGGTGTGGCGCACCTTCGGCCAGGATCGCGTCGAGGAGATGGCGAAGTACTCCACCCACCCGGTGGTCAACGCGCTGACCGACGACTTCCACCCCTGCCAGATCCTCGCCGACTTCCAGACGATCGCCGAGCATCGCGGCGGCGTCGACAACCTGAAGAACCAGACCATCGCCTACGTGGGCGACGCGGCCAACAACATGTCCAACTCGTACCTGCTCGGCGGCGCCGTCGCCGGCATGAACGTGCGCGTGGCCGGCCCGCAGGGCTACCTGCCCCGTCCGGACATCGTCGCGGACGCGGAGGCGCTCGCGGCCGAGAACGGCGGTTCCATCCTCGTGACCACCGACGCGAAGGAGGCCGTCAGGGACGCCGACTGCGTGTTCACCGACACGTGGGTGTCGATGGGCGAGGAGGCCGAGTATGCGATCCGCTCCAAGCCGTTCTGGCACTATCAGGTCAACGACGAGCTCATGGCCCTCGCCAAGCCCGACGCGCTGTTCCAGCACTGCCTGCCCGCCTACCGCGGCAAGGAGGTCACCGCCTCGGTAATCGATGGCCCGCAGTCCGTGGTGTGGGACGAGGCGGAGAACCGTCTGCACGCGCAGAAGGCGCTGCTGACCTGGCTGACCGGCAAGGCACGCGGCGACGAAAGCCTGCTCGCATGAGCGAATCCAGCTCCCTGCAGCGTCCGACGACCCGTACGGCGCGGCTGAGCGCCATCGAGGAGGCGCTGACGAACCACGTCGTCACGTCGCAGTCGCAGCTGTCGGCGATCCTCGCCGATCAGGGCATCGCCGTCACGCAGGCGACGCTGAGCCGCGATCTGGACGAGATGAACGCGTTCAAGAAGCGCCTGCCCGACGGCACGATGGCCTACGCCGTGGGGCACGTCTCCGACGACGAGCACCCCGACATGACGAAGGCCGAGACGCAGATGTCGCGCGTGCTGAGCGGGCTGGTCACCTCCGTGGCCGCCGCGAGGAACCTCATCGTCGTGCATACGCCATCAGGCGCGGCACAGTACGTGGCGTCCGTCATCGACAAGCAGCCGGTGGAGGGGGTGCTCGGCACGATCGCCGGGGACGACACCGTGATGGTGATCTGCCCCGACGAGGGGAATGCGGAGGCGCGCGCCGACTGGCTGCTCGCGCTGGCGTCGAAGTGAGGTGTGGCGCGTCCGCATCGTAAGACGCGCCACACCGGTGGTGCATAAATATACGGACTTATGTATATACTTTCATCAGTTTGTTTTTGAAGAAAGGCATTCCATGGCAGACAACAATCGACTCGTACTGGCCTACTCCGGCGGTCTTGACACCTCCGTCGCGATCTCGTACCTCAAGGAGCGCACCGGCAAGGACGTCGTCGCCGTCTCCCTCGACGTCGGTCAGGGCGGCGAAAGCCTCGAGACCATCAAGGAGCGCGCCCTCGCCTGCGGCGCCGTCGAGGCGTACGTCGTCGACGCGCGAGACGAGTTCGCCAACGAGTACTGCATGAAGGCCCTCAAGGCCAACGCCATGTACGAAGGCGTCTACCCGCTCGTCTCCGCCATCTCCCGCCCGCTGATTTCCAAGCACCTCGTGCGTGCCGCCCACCAGTTCGGCGCCGACACGATCTCCCACGGCTGCACCGGCAAGGGCAACGATCAGGTCCGCTTCGAGGTGTCCATCGCCTCCATCGACCCGACGCTCAAGGCCATCAGCCCGATCCGTGATCTGGCCCTGACCCGCGACGTCGAGATCGCGTTCGCCAAGGAGCACAAGCTGCCGATCACCCAGACCGAGAAGTCCCCGTACTCCATCGACCAGAACGTGTGGGGTCGCGCCATCGAGACCGGCTTCCTCGAGGACCCGTGGAACGGCCCGACCAAGGACTGCTACTCCTACACCGACGACCCGGCGTTCCCGCCGGTCGAGGACGAGGTCGTCATCGAGTTCAAGCAGGGCATCCCGGTCAAGATCGACGGCCGCGACGTCACCCCGCTGCAGGCCATCGAGGAGATGAACCGCCGCGCCGGCGCACAGGGCATCGGCCGCATCGACCTGATCGAGGATCGTCTGGTCGGCATCAAGTCCCGCGAGCTGTACGAGGCCCCGGGCGCCGTGGCCCTCATCACCGCGCACCAGGAGCTCGAGAACTGCTGCCTCGAGCGCGAGCAGCACCGCATCAAGCGCGACATCGACAAGCGCTGGGGCGAGCTCGTCTACGATGCGCAGTGGTTCTCCCCGGCCACCCAGTCGCTCAACGCGTTCATCGAGGACACTCAGAAGTACGTCTCCGGCGAGATCCGCATGACCCTGCACGGCGGTCGCGCGGTCGTCACCGGCCGTCGCTCCGACTCCTCGCTGTACGACTACAACCTCGCCACCTACGACTCCGGCGACAGCTTCGACTCGAAGTCCTCCAACGGCTTCATCGACATCTACGGTCTGCCGAGCCGCGTGGCCGCCGCCCGCGACGTCAAGTTCGGCAACGGCATCGAGGTGCCGTCCAACACCGTCGAGTGACAACGGGCTGACGCGATCGGTCGGTTGTTGCCGACTGGCTCTGATCGGGCTGGTCGGGTGTCTTACTGACACGTCGGTCGACCGTCGCAGGTCAGCAACGATCAACTCCATTTCCTCAAGGCCTTCCTCCGGATTCATTCCGGGAGAAGGCCTTTTGCATATGCCGACGCATGGCGACGCAAGGTGAAGTCTGGCGGCATAGAACGGCGCGGCATAGGACGAGCGGTATGAGGCGAGCCGTTTCCGTCACTTCGTGACGTGTACCTCTCGCTGAGGGCGCCCTTGGCGAGAGAAATGTGTCACCGATATGCGTGGTTCTCTCACTGGGAGCCGTTCAACGAGAGGTCCTTCGCACGCCGCAACGGCAATCTCTCGCGGGCCCCTTGGCCAGTGAGAGATTCATGTCATAACATGGCAGTGATATCTCGTCATGCCTTGTTCAGCGAGAGGTTTCGGGCTGATGACGGCAATACGATCCTGGCACAGTCCTCAGTGTCGCCTCGACTGCCCCCTCGACCGGTAGTCCTCGCGTACGTCCTGGAACACGGCGGTGGCGGAGGCCGCTTCGAGTCTCACGCCTCCTCGTACGGCCGTCGCGGCGCGTGACACGGCAGCGAACGATGATTCGACACCTTGTCCATCGGCGTGGAAATCGGCGGCGCATTGGGGCGCGATGCCGAAATCATCCGCCGTTTGCACGGCGTCGATGTTGGCGCCGAGGAATACGAACTCCCAGTGATATCGAGCGCGTTCCAGTTCGATCATGCTGCGCACCTGTCGCAGAGAATACCGGCGGCGAAGGCCTCCTTGTCGAATACGCATAGGTACACGTCGAGATCCGCTCGATCGGCCGGATCGGCGCCATGGTCCGGATCATCCTGCTTCAGCGACTCCTCCGGCGACTCCACCGAGGAATCCAGGAAGCGCCGGATCTCGTCGACGGCAACGTCGAGCGCCTGAGCCTTCGGATAGCCGTAGATGCCGCTCGAGATCAGGGGGAACGCGATGCTGTCGCACTTGAGATGTGCCGCCAACGCCAATGAGTTCCGGTAGCAGGCGCGCAGGAGCGTCTCCTCACCGTGATCGCCGCCCTGCCAGACCGGTCCGGCCGTGTGGATCACGTACCGCGCCGGCAGGTCGAAGCCCGCAGTCGCCACGGCCTGCCCGGTGCGGATGGGGGAGAGGCGGTCACACGCCTTCCGCATGCGATCGGCGCCGGCCGCGCGGAAGATCGCCCCGCACACGCCGCCTCCCATGCGCAGCGCGGTGTTCGCCGCGTTGACGACGGCGTCCACATCCAAGCGTGTGATGTCCTGCCGAACCAGGTGCAACGGCATGACGGCCTCCCTCATGCGATACCTCGATACACTCATCGATACACTCAATAGGATATCCGCGGATATCCATCGCAAACAGATCCAGATTCATCCCCATGAATCCCCGACGCTATGTAGCGCAACGCTGATAGTCTGGCATACGGTCGAAAACGCATAGCAACCCCAAGCAACCAACATCGTAAAGGAGCAGCATATGGCCGAAAACACCGAACATCTCGCCCTGTGGGGCGGCCGCTTCACCTCCGGGCCGTCCGCCGAGCTCGCCCGTCTGTCCAAGTCCACCCAGTTCGACTGGCGACTCGCGGACGACGACATCGCCGGCTCGCGCGCCCACGCCCGCGCGCTCGGCCGCGCCGGACTCCTCACCGACGAGGAGTTGAAGCGCATGGAGGACGCGCTCGACACCCTCCAGCGCCACGTCGACGACGGCAGCTTCGCCCCGATCGAGGACGACGAGGACGAGGCCACCGCACTGGAGCGCGGCCTCATCGACATCGCCGGCGACGAGCTCGGCGGCAAGCTCAGGGCCGGACGCTCCCGCAACGACCAGATCGCCTGCCTGATCCGCATGTGGCTGCGCCGCCACTCGCGCGTCATCGCGAAGCTCCTGCTCGACCTCGTCAACGCCCTCATCGCCCAGAGCGAGAAGGCCGGACGCACCGTCATGCCCGGCCGCACCCACATGCAGCACGCCCAGCCCGTGCTGCTCGCCCACCAGCTCATGGCCCACGCCTGGCCGCTGCTGCGCGACGTCGAACGCCTCGTCGACTGGGACAAGCGCATCAACGCCTCCCCGTACGGCTCCGGCGCGCTCGCCGGCAACACGCTCGGCACCGATCCGGAGGCCGTCGCCCGCGAGCTCGGCTTCTCCCGCGTGACCGACAACTCGATCGACGGCACCGCCTCGCGCGATCTCGTCGCCGAATTCGCGTTCGTCGCCGCGATGACCGGCGTCGACATCTCCCGCCTGAGCGAGGAGATCATCATCTGGAACACGCAGGAGTTCGCCTTCGTCAAGCTCGACGACGCCTACTCCACCGGCTCCTCGATCATGCCGCAGAAGAAGAACCCGGACATCGCCGAGCTGGCGCGCGGCAAGTCCGGACGACTGATCGGCGATCTGACCGGTCTGCTCGCCACCTTGAAGGGTCTGCCCACCGCGTACGCGCGCGATCTGCAGGAGGACAAGGAGGCCGTGTTCGACCAGGTCGACACGCTCGAGGTGCTGCTGCCCGCGTTCACCGGCATGGTGCGTACCATGCGCTTCGACGCCGACCGTCTCGAGGCCGAGGCGCCGACCGGCTTCGCGCTCGCCACGGACATCGCCGAATGGCTCGTCAAGAACGGCGTGCCGTTCCGCCACGCCCACGAGCTCTCCGGTGCATGCGTGAAGATCGCCGAGGGCCGCGGCCAGGAGCTGTGGGATCTGACCGACGAGGACTTCATCTCCACCTTCGCGGCGTTCCTGCCCGCGGACAAGGCGCCGGGCGTGCGTGAGGTGCTCTCCAGCCACGGTTCGGTCGACTCCCGCAACGGCAAGGGCGGCACCGCCTACGGCCGCGTGCGCGAGCAGATCGTCGACGCCAAGCGCGAGCTGGAGGAGCTCAGGGTCTTCGCCGACTCCACCTCCGACGGCCCGTCCTACAAGACTCCGGGTACGTTCTGACGGTTGTCATCGTCGCCATCTAGACTGGGCTTCATAACGAACGGGAGCCGAAAGGCTGAGAGGAAGTGCAAAGCTTCGACCGGGGAACTTGACGCGGGTCATGCCGCCGTAAGGAATCGTTGTTCATGGTTTCCTACCGTGCATCCGGTTCATCGGAATGCCGGTTCCTCGACTCAGTCGGAACGCGGATCGTTCGCTGAAAGACCCATAACTGAACAACTCATAATCTAGCCATGCGAGCGCGGGATCCGCGGTCGTTACTCGTCCGGCTGCGAATCCGGCGCACGCATGGTCGCATGTCAGGGCACATGGATGGGCGCACCACTTAGGGTACGGCTTACATTCGTGCGCCCTTTTTCATACCGGTCGTACCGGCTCATGCGGTCGCCGTGCCATACACGGCTGCCGCAGGAGATATGGAGGGCATGCCCTACGAACACCGAAAGGGGTGGAGCATATGCAGGTCAACGGGGAGCAGGTCACGTTGGAGGCGCCGGTCAGCGTCGCCGAATACCTTGACGCGCACGGATACCGGGCAGGCCGCGTGGCCATCGAACTCAACGGGGAGATCATCCCGCGCGAGCGTCGCGAGGAGACGATGCTCGACGACCAGTGCGTCATGGAGATCGTGCAGTTCGTTCAGGGCGGGTGAGGCGTAGAGCGTCTCGCAACCACATCAATACACCAATGAAGGCAATGAAGGGAAACAACATGAGCAACATCAATCCGGTCACCGAGGCATCCGTCGAAGCCACGCCGCTGCCGCCGCAGCCGGCGGTCGTCAACCCGGTCGGCACCTCCGCGCCGATCCTGCCCGTCGAGGACAAGCCGCTGAACCTCGGCGGTCACGAGTTCCGGTCCCGGTTCATCCTCGGCTCCGGCCGCTACGACCTGAACCTCATCAAGGCCACCGTCGAGCACGCCGGCACGCAGATCGTCACGATGGCGCTGCGCCGCGCGACCACCACCGAGAACAGTGTCCTCGACTACATCCCCGAAGGCATCACGCTCCTGCCGAACACGTCCGGCGCGCGCAACGCCGAGGAGGCCGTGCGCATCGCCCGCCTCGCCCGCGAGGTGTGCCACACCGACTTCGTCAAGGTCGAGATCGAACACGAGACCAAGTACCTCCTGCCGGACAACGCCGAGACGATCCGCGCCACCGAGATGCTCGCGAAGGAGGGATTCGTGGTCATGCCGTACATGTTCCCCGATCCGATCGCCGCACGTCAGCTCGAGGAGGCCGGCGCCGCCGCGGTCATGCCGCTCGGCTCACTGATCGGCTCCAACATGGGTCTGCGCATGCGCGACTTCATCGAGATCATCATCGCGAACGCCCATGTGCCGGTCATCATCGACGCCGGCATCGGCCGCCCCAGCCAGGCGTGCGACGCGATGGAGATGGGTGCGGACGCGGTCATGGCGTACACGGCCGTCGCCTCCGCGGGCAACATCCCGCTCATGGCCGAGGCGTTCAAGCACGCGATCGACGCCGGCCGTGCGGCCTACCTGTCGGGCCTCGGCAAGGTGACCGAAGGCCACGCCGTGCCGTCCAGCCCGACCACCGGCTACCTGCACTGAGAGCGGCGAATAGTAGGAGGCATCTGGCATGGCGTTCTCGGACGAACAGCTCGAACGGTATTCCCGTCATCTGATATTGCGCGGCGTCGGCGTCGCAGGGCAGAAGCGGCTGCTCGCCGCAAGCGTCCTCATCGTCGGCGCGGGCGGGCTCGGCTCGCCGGTCGCGCTCTATCTGGCGGCAGCCGGCGTCGGGCGAATCGGCATCGTCGACGGCGATACGGTCGACCTGAGCAACCTGCAGCGCCAGATCATCCACACCACCGCGAACGTCGGCGAACCGAAGGCGGAGTCGGCCGCCGCCTCGGTTCGCGCGATCAACCCGGACGTGACCGTCGAGACCTACGACGAGCCGGTCGACGCCGGCAACATCGCCGATCTCATCGCCCGATACGATCTGGTGATCGACGCGACCGACAACTTCTCGGCCAAGTTCCTCATCAACGACGCCTGCGTGCTGGCGGGCAGGCCGTTCATCCATGCGGGCGTCGTCGGGTTCGCCGGTCAGGTGATGACCGTCGTGCCGGGGCATGGCCCCTGCTACCGATGCATCTTCGGCGACATGCCGGCCGCCGGCGAGGTGCCGACCTGCCGCGAGGCGGGCGTGCTCGGTGCGGTCGTCGGCGTGATCGGCAGCCTCGAGGCCACCGAGGCGCTCAAGCTCATCATCGGCGTGGGCGAACCGCTGGTCGGACGCATGCTCACCGTCGACGCGCTGACGATGAACATCCGGCGCGTCCCGCTTCCGGACCACGTGTCCGACTGTCCGGTGTGCGGCGACAGGCCGACCATCACCACGCTCGACCCGGACAACTACATCCAGCCGGCCTGCGCGATCTGAGATCCGAACGTTTCGGATGAATCCATACGAAGGGGAAGAAGAACAGCACATGTCCATTGCGTTGCAGCTGCATGCGAATGATGCCGATGCCGTCGATACGGCGGACGCCGAACCGGCGTTCCGGCGCATCGGCCCGGCCGAATTCGCCGTGATCGTCACCTCGGGAACGACGGGAGAAGGAGAACCCGTCACGCTGCTTGACCTGCGCGAACCGGCCGACGTGGCCGCCTGCCCGATCGAGGGGGCCATCAACGCGCCCCTCGACCCGCTGGCCAAGGTGCTCAGGACCGTGCCGAAGACGCGCACGGTTGTCGTCTACTGCACCGAGGGCTGGTGGAGCGAGGAGGTCGCCGAGATCCTCGCCGACCGCGGTTACGACGTGGCGAGCCTCGAAGGCGGGTTCCGCGCCTACCGCGAATACGCCGAGTCGCACGGACTGGCGTAAAGCGACTCGCGGGGCGATCGCCGGTGAATGGCGACTTCGGGCAACACGAACGCAAATGGTGAAGGCCCGGTGGAAATCGTTCCGAGGGATGAAAGCCCGAGCCACGGGACGACCCTACAATCGGTCCTGACATCGCTCGACATGTTCCATATGACTGTCGAGCGACCGCGCAATCCCCGCACATCGCAAAACCGCAAAGGACCGAACCGTGGCACGTCTGCTCACACGTACGCAGATTCAGGAACTGGTGGCCGTACACGGCCGTGAAGTCATCGAACACAGGCACATGCAGATCGAACGGCGCTGCTTCCAGCATGGCAACGTCTCCACGTTCGCCCATTCGATCCGCGTGGCGTGCCTTGCGGTGTGGATCGCCGACCGTGCGCATCTGTGGCGTCGCGTCGACCTGAAATCACTGATCCGCGCCGCCCTGCTGCACGACTACTTCCTGTACGACTGGCACGATTGGGACGACGGCGAACACCGCCTGCATGGCTTCACCCATGGTGGCGCCGCCCTGCGCAACGCACTGCGGGACTTCCGTCTCAACGCGATCGAACGCGATTCGATCGCCAATCACATGTTCCCGATGACTCCGACGCCCCCGCGGTACGTCGAGGGGTATCTCGTCACGATCGCCGACAAGCTCTCGGCCACGCGCGAGACGCTTTCGCTCGATCGGTTCAACAAGGGCGAGGTGCCTGCGTGATCCTCACGGTCGAATACCTGTTCCTGTGGTTCCTGTTCTACAGCTTCTGCGGCTGGGTGTACGAGTCGATCCTCGTGTCCGTTCAGGAGCGTCGCCCCGTCAACCGCGGCTTCCTCAACGGGCCGCTGTGCCCGATCTACGGCACCGGTGCGGTGCTGGGCGTCGTCGTGCTCGGCGGGGTCCGCAATCCGATCCTCCTGTTCGTCATCTCGGCCGTCGGCGCGTGCCTGCTCGAATACGTGACCTCGTGGGCGATGGAGCTGCTGTTCCACGCGCGCTGGTGGGATTACTCGAACTTCCCGATCAACCTCAACGGACGCATCTGCCTGTACGGCGCGCTGATCTTCGGCGTCGGGGGAGTGGTGATCGTCGACGTGGTCCAGCCCGAGGTGGCGCGTGTCACCGCCATGATCCCGATCATGGTGATCCACTGGCTGTTCGTCACGCTGTTCGCGCTGACCGTGGCCGACACGATCATCACCGTGATCGGCATCATCGACCTCGAGGACAGCCTCGAACGGTTCAAAGCGGTCGCGGCCAGGTACAGCGGCGCGATGCGCGAAAGGGTCGGCGATATGGTCGACGGCGCGTCCGATGCATTCGGCGACGCGTTCAACGGCGCGCCGGGCAGATTCGGCGAGAAGGTCGGCGAATCCCTGCGCTCCGGCCGGCAGATGTCGACCGAACTCATGGTGCGTCTTCGCGAGACCGCCGACTCCGTGTTCAACCGTCAGCAGCGTCGTATGATCGCCTCGTTCCCGAAGCTGCGCACCGTGCGCAACAACGAGACGCTCGAGCAGTTGCGCGAGGCGTTCAGGCAGCTGCGCCGCGGCGAGGGCCGCAGGTAGCTCCTCTTTTCCGGCCCCCCTGACGAATAGAGCTGTCGGCCTGTTCTGCGACACTGTAAGACGCATTATGCCCACAATTCGATAGGGAGACAAAGGTTATGGCTCACGTCATCGACTTCAAAGAGGCGGGATTCGACACCCTGCTCGATGAACTGGAATGGCGCGGTTTGATTTCCCAGTCCACGGACCGGGATCGACTCGCGACGGCATTGAACGGAGAGCCGATCACCTATTATTGCGGGTTCGACCCGACGGCCGCGTCCCTGCACATCGGCAACCTCGTCCAGCTCATCAACATGCGTCACCTGCAGGCGGCGGGCCACCACCCGATCGCCCTAGTCGGCGGCGCCACCGGTCTGATCGGCGATCCTCGCCAGTCGGGCGAGCGCACGCTCAACCCGAAGGACGTGGTGGCCGGCTGGGCCGAGAGGCTGAAGAAGCAGATCGGCGGCATCCTCGTCACCGACGGCGCCAACCCGGTGCGCTTCGTGTCCAACTACGACTGGACCGCGCAGATGAACGTCATCGACTTCCTGCGCGACGTCGGCAAGAACTTCCGACTCGGCACGATGCTCGCCAAGGACACCGTGGCCCGTCGTCTCAACTCGGAGGACGGCATCTCCTTCACCGAGTTCAGCTACCAGGTGCTGCAGGGCAACGACTTCCTCCACCTGTACGACGAATACCAGTGCACGCTCGAGCTGGGCGGCTCCGACCAGTGGGGCAACCTCACCTCCGGCCTTGACCTGATCCACAAGGTGCGCGGCGTGGACGTCAACGTGTTCACCAGCCCGATCATCACCGACGCGCAGGGCAAGAAGTTCGGCAAGTCCGAGGGCAACGCCGTGTGGATCGATCCGACGATGCTCTCGCCGTACAAGTTCTACCAGTTCTGGATCAACCGCCCGGACGTGGAGATGGAGAGCCTGCTCAAGGCGTTCACCTTCCTGCCGAAGGCCGAGATCGAACGACTGGTCGAGGAGTCGAAGACCAATCCGGGCAAGCGCGAGGCGCAGAAGGCGCTCGCCTGGGAGGTCACCAGCTTCGTGCACGGCGAGGCCGCGACGCAGGCCGCGATCGACGCCTCCTCCGCACTGTTCGGCCGCGGCGGTGACCTGAACACGATCGACGAGGACACGCTCGAATCCGTGCTCGACGGCTTCAAGGTCGTCGATGAGAACGGCGAGCACATCTTCCCGGCCGCGGCGGCCGGCGATCGCGTGATCGACGCCGCCCAGAGCGCAGGCCTGTTCAAGACCGCATCCGAGGCGCGCCGCGCGATCAAGTCCGGCGGCGTCTACCTCAACAACGAGCGTGTCGAGGACGAGGAGGCAGTGCTCGGCGAGGGCGACTTCCTCCAGGGGCGCTTCGCGCTGATCCGCCGAGGCAAGAAGGCCCTCGGCGCCGTCGAGAAGCACTGATCCGATACGCGGTCCCCGGTGGAACATCGGGGACCGCCTGCATGCGGGGCGCGGCATCGCCTTCCACGGCGGTTGCATGGCGTTTCCCGCATAACCGTTTTTTCATTTGATTGTTTGGGGATCCACTCTTCGATTACGGATCCACACGAGGAAAGGCATACACATGGCAGAAGGCAACGAGCGTTCCGGCAAGTCGTTCGGCGGACGCAGGGGCGGCTACGGTCACGGAGGCTCCGGTTCGGGCCGTCCGTCCGGCCGCGGCGGCAAGGGCTTCAAGCCGCGTGGCAACGGCGGCAAGTCGTTCGGCGGCTCCCACGGCGGCTACGGCAAGTCCGGAGGCCGTGACGGCGGCGAGGGCGGCTTCCATAAGGGCGGTTTCCGCAAGGACTTCCATAAGTCCGGCGGCTTCCGCAAGGATGGCGATCGCGATTTCCGTCGTGAGGACCGTCAGGGTGCCGGTGAGGGCGGCGAGCGTCGCGAGTTCCATAAGGGGCCGCGTCAGGACGGCGGCTTCCGCGGCAACGGCCGTGGCGGCTACGGCGCCGGCAAGGGCGGTTTCCGCAAGGACTTCCATAAGTCCGGTGGTTTCCATAAGGATGGCGATCGCGATTTCCGTCGTGAGGACCGTCAGGGTGCCGGTGAGGGCGGCGAGCGTCGCGAGTTCCACAAGGGCCCGCGCCAGGAAGGTGGTTTCCACAAGGACGGCGGTTTCCGCAAGGACTTCCACAAGGGCCCGCGTCGCGACGGCGATCGCGGCGGCTTCCGCCGTGACGGCGGCAAGGGCGGTTTCCGCAAGGATGGCGATCGCGATTTCCGTCGTGATGATCGTCGTGAGGGTGCCGGTGAGGGCGAGGAGCGTCGCGAGTTCCACAAGGGCCCCCGCAAGGAGGGCGGTTTCCACAAGGACTTCCACAAGGGCCCGCGCCGCGACAACGGCAACCCGCGCTACCAGCGCGACGACCGCCGCGACGACCGCGGCAACCGCGACCAGCAGAACGCCGAGCGCCGTTCGTTCACCGACGAGGAGAAGCGCGAATACCGCGAGCACAAGCGCACCGAGTACATGAGCCGTCCGCGCCGCAACTCCGACGGCACGATGAGCTTCCCCTCGCAGAACCCGTACACCGATCGTCGTCCGAACGAGCCGAAGATGCCGAAGGGCCTCGTGTGGGCCATGCTCTCCAAGGACGAGCGCGAGCGTCTGCGCGGCCTGTCCAAGGAGCACGCCGAGAACATCGGCCTGCACATCCTGGCCGCCTACACGCTCATCGAGGACGATCCGCAAGCCGCGCTCGAGCACGCCCAGTGGGCCGCCAAGCAGGCCTCCCGCATCGACTTCGCACGCGAGACGCTTGCCTTCATCGCCTACCGCAAGGGCGACTACAAGCTCGCCCTGCGCGAGTTCCGCACCGCGTACCGCATGAACGGCTTCACCGACTACCTGCCGTTCATCGCCGACTGCGAGCGCGGTCTCGGCAACCCGAAGAAAGCCATCGAGATCGTCTCCTCCGACGACGCCAAGACGCTGCGCGGCGAGTCCAAGGCCGAGATGTTCCTCGTCTACGCCGGCGCGCTCGCCGATCTGAAGCTGTGGGACAAGGCCATCGAGATCGTGCACACCCTCGGCCGTTCCAAGGGTCTGCCGGGCGCCTACCGCATGCGTGCGCTGCAGGCCGAGCAGCTGTTCCTCGAGGAGGCCGGACGCAACGACGAGGCCATCGACCTCGATCAGGTCATCGAGAAGCTCGAGGACCAGTACGCCGACTTCGACGAGGACGAGGAGAGCGACGACGTGGTCATCGACCACGATCTGGAGCATCTGGAGGATCCGGAGATCCTCGAGAAACTCGGCATCACCGAGGAGGATGCCGAATACGCGCCCGAGGACGAGTCCGATGAGCCCGAGGACGACGCCAACCATGGCGACGAGTCGGCCGAGAGCGTCGACGGCGAATCCGCCGACGAGGACGAGACGCAGGCCCCGGCCGAGGAGGCCGTGGACGGCGCCGAATCGGACGACGAGCCCGAATCCGACGAGACGGAGAAGGTCGAGGAGCACGCCGAGGCGGAATCCTCCGAGCCGGCCGAGCAGCCCGAGGCGTGAGCGAGACCGGTATGACGACGCGATTGCTCAAAGGCACCACGAAGCCGCTCGCCGAGGCCTACCAGCTTGCGCTGCTCGACCTTGACGGCGTGGTCTACCGTGGCAAGAACCCGGTCGAACACGCCGCCGACTCGATCCGTGCGGCCGAACGGGCCGGCATGACCATCGAGTACACGACGAACAACTCGTCGCGTTTCCAGAGGGTCGTCGCCGAACAGCTCAGGGGCTTCGACCTCGACGTCGAACCCTGGCAGGTCATCACCTCGTCCGTGGTGGCCGCGCGCATGGTCGCCAAGGCCGTGCCCGCCGGCTCCACGGTGCTGGTCGTCGGCGCCGAACACCTGCGCGAGGAGGTCACCCGCGCCGGACTCGTCGTCACCGACGACCCGCAGGCGCATCCGACCGCCGTCATCCAGGGATGGTTCCCGGAGATGACCTGGCAGATGATGGCCAACGCCGCGTTCGCGGTCGAGGCGGGCGCCACGTACTTCGTGACCAACCGCGATCTGACGATTCCGCGCGAGCTCGGCATCGCCCCGGGCTGCGGTTCGATGATCCGCGCCGTGATCGCCGCCACCGGCGTCGAACCGGTCGCCTCCGCCGGCAAGCCGGAATCGTTCATGTACGACGAGGCGCGCGAGCTCAACGCCTCCGAGGGCTTCGATCTCGTGCCCAAGGAGCATTCGATTGCGATCGGCGATCGTCTCGACACCGACATCGAGGCTGGCAACCGCGGCGGCTATGATTCGCTCGCGGTACTCACCGGCGTCACCAACCCGCACGAGCTCATGCTCGCTCCCGCGCACCTGCGCCCCACCTACATCGCGCCGGATCTGCGCGCGCTGGGCGAGGTCATGCCCGAGCCCGTCGATCAGGGCGGCGGCCGCTGGACGTGCGGCGAGGCGAGCGCCGCGTTCGACGCCGTCTCCGGCACGATCGCCGTCTGCGACGCGACCTCGGTCGACGCGCTTCGCGCCGCCGTCTGCGCCGCATGGCAGGCCGCCGACTCGGGCGCGGACATGAGCACGATCGATCTGCCGGAGTTCGCGCTGTGAGCGTGACTCCCGCCAACCCCGACGACGAACGGTCGCTGCGGGATCCGCTGATCGAACGGTTCCCGCAGCTCGCCGACATCGGAGGCATGGATGACGATCGACGCATCGACGCGCTGCGCGGCGTGCTCGACGATCTGCAGCACGAACTCGACGCGATCGGCAGGTCGGATGCGTCCCACGGGCGGGGTGCGCACCATGGGTGACGTCGAATTCAACACGTCCGGCCCGGCCGGCGACATGCCCGACATGCCCGACCGACTCGATCTGTGGCTCGTCGCCGGGGGAGTGGTCGACTCGCGCTCCAAGGCGCAGCGGCTCATCAGGGCCGGCAAGGTCACCGTCGACGGCAGGGTCGTGACCAAGCCGTCGTTCGCGGTCGGCGCCGCCGCCACTGCTGGTGGCGCCGACACGTCGGGCGATGACGGCGATATGCCTCGCATGCGCATCGTCGTCGACAAGGGCGACGACTACGTCTCGCGAGGCGCGTACAAGCTCGTCGGCGCCTTCGACCGGTTCGCGGCCGAGGGGCTTGCCGACCCCGCGGGCCTTGATTGTCTTGACATCGGCGCGTCCACCGGTGGATTCACGCAGGTGCTGCTGCGCCGCGGCGCCGCGCATGTCATCGCGCTCGACGTCGGCCACGGCCAGCTCGACCCGCGTGTCGCCGGCGATGCGCGCGTCATCGAGATGAGCGGCGTCAACATCCGCGACGTCGAGGCCGACTACCTGCCCTACCGTCCGGCGATGATCGTCTCCGACGTCTCCTTCATCTCCCTCAAGTACGTGATTCCGGTGATCGCCCGCATAGCCGCACCGGGCGCGCGCGTCGTGCTGCTCGTCAAACCGCAGTTCGAGGTCGGCCGCGAGGGACTCGACCGGCATGGCATCGTCGAAAGCGAGGCCCTGCGCAGACAGGCGCTCGACGACATCGTCGCATGCGCGCGCGAACACGGGCTCGACGTCGTGGCGACGGCCCCAAGCCCCATCGAGGGCACCCACGGCAACGCCGAATGGCTGCTCTACGCCGTCTGCCGCTCCTGACCGACCCCGGTCCGGGCCCTTCATCCACGCCTCGAGTCACGATGGAGCCATGTCCGACCATGATTTCGATGAGAGCGAGGCGAACGGCGACACATCCCGAGGACTGTCATGGTGGTTCTCCTCGGGATTGTCCCTGAGATCGGCAGGCGGGGCGGGGAATCGTCGTTCACAGCACCGCGAGCCGTTGCGCGAGCGGATGCTGGCACGGCCCGGCACCCTCACCATCAGCTATTTCGGTCTGCTGACGTTCACCATCACCATGCTGCTCCTCCTGCCCGCATCCTCGCGTCAGGAGGGATCGACCTCGTTCCATGTGGCGTTCTTCACCGCGATCTCCGCGTTGTCGACCTGCGGCATTCCGGTGGTCGACATGACCGAGCATTGGACGATCTTCGGTCAGGCCATCATCCTCATCGCCATCCAGATGGGCGGCATCGGCGTGATGACGTTCGCATCCCTCATCATGGTCGTCACCAACCAGCGGCTGCGCGTCTCCCAGCAGCTGGTGACGGCCCACGAGCTCGGCACCTCGAAGATCGGCGAGACGCGCGGCGTGCTGTCCATCGTGCTCGGCACCACGGTCCTCATGGAGTTCATCACCTTCCTCGTGCTGTTCCCCCCGCTCCTCAAGCTCAACGATTTCCAATGGCGGCGCACGGCGTGGGAATCGCTCTTCTACGCGGTCGCCGCGTTCAACAACACCGGGTTCACTCCGGATGCGGCCGGTCTGCACGTCGACCATTGGGGCGTCGGCCTGCCGATTCTGATCAGCGCCTTCTGCGGCACGCTCGGCTTCCCGGTGATCCTCGATCTGCTGCGTTCGTTCCGCTACCGGATCCGTCCGCGGTTCTGGACGCTCAACACGAAGATCACGCTGTCGGCGACGTTCATCATCGTCGGCGTCTCGCTGGCGTGGTTCCTGCTCGACGAGTGGAACAACCCGTTCCTGTTCGGCAATGCGGACGTGCCCACCCGTCTGCGCGGCGCGCTGTCCGTGGCCGTGGCGCCGCGCACATCCGGCTTCGACCTGTCGTGGGTGCCGCAGGTGAGCGAGACCACGAAGGTGTACATGTGCCTGATCATGTTCATCGGCGGCGGCAGCTCATCCACGGCCGGCGGCATCCGCGTGACCACGTTCGTCCTGCTGGTGATGACGATGATCTCGACGTTCCGCGGACGCGGCGAGGTGAACGCGTTCCACCGCCATATCCCGGACCGAGTGCTCAAAACCGCGGTGAGCGTGACGATGTCCTGCGCGACGGTGGTGCTCGTCGCCTCGATCGCCCTGATGCAGGTGACCGGACGATCGCTGACCGACACGCTGTTTGAGACGTGCTCCGCGTTCAGTCTCGGCGGATACACGCTGGGGGTCGCCGACGCCGGCAACACGCCGTCGCTCTACATCCTCGCCGCGGTGATGGCGTTCGGCCGCATCGGCCCGATGACCATCGCCTACGCGATCAACAAGACCCGTTCCGAGGACGACACCGTCATCCACTACCCCCAGGAGGCCGTCTCCGTCGGATAGCCCTTTCCTTGGCTCCCCTTGTCAGGGGAGCTGGGCCGCGTAGCGGGACTGAGGGGTAGTCGATGCGAGCGGCGTGGGAAAGTGCTCGTCACCCCCGGATGAACTTGTCGATCTGATCCTCCTTGCCCATGAGCACCAGCTCGTCGTTGCGGTGCATGACGAGCTCCTTGGAGCCGTACTGGAACTCCCTGCCCGGCGATTTGATGCCGACCACGGTGATGCCGTAGCGCTCGTGCACCTTCGCGTCCTCGATCGACTTGCCGGCCACATGCGAGGGCGTGTGGATCTTGACGACCGTGTGCGCGCCCTCGATCTCGATGTAGTCGAGGTAGTTGCCGGAGACCAGATGGCCCACGCGCTTGCCGGCGTCGGTCTCGGCGTTGATGATGTGCCGGGCGCCGATGCGCTGCAGGATGCGCGCATGCTCCACGGACACGGATTTCGCCCACAGGTCGATCACGCCGGCGTCGAGCAGGTTGCCGGTGGTGATCACCGACGCCTCGACGCTGTCGCCGATCGCGACGACCGCCGTGTCGAACTGGGAGGCGTCGATCTGCTCGATGGCCTGCACGTCGGTCATGTCCGCCTGGATCACGGGCAGGCGGGCCGACCAGCGTGCCACCAGCTCCGGATCCTTGTCCACGGCGAGCACGTCCTGACCCACCGCGTCAAGCGTCGTCGCCACCGCGCTGCCGAAGCGTCCCAGCCCCACGACCAGCACGCTCTTGCCTGTCTTCGCCATCGGTTGCCCCTTTCCTCGTGGTTTGCCCTGTGCCTTGCCTGAAGTCCCTTGGATCCTCCCGACCAGTCTCGCCAGCCAGGTTCCGTCGTCCGTCATCCGACCACCACCGTTTCGCTTGGATATCGTATCGCCTCGGGCGATCGCGGACGGCTGATCGAATAGGCGATGGTCATCGGCCCCAGACGGCCGACGACCATCGCGGTGGCGAGAATGGCCAGCGCCGCCGGATTGTCCTCGCGTGCAACACCCACCGTATACCCGCCCAGACCGAACGCCGAACAGGAGTCGAACAGCGCGTCGGTCAGCGACGCGCCGGAGACCAGCATCAGCGCCAGCGAGCAGACGAACACCAGCATCAGACACGTGGTGGTGATGCTCACCGCCGTCATCGCCACGCGCGTGTGGATGCGTCTGCGGAACGCGTTGACGTCCCTGCGGCCGGTGAACGAGGCGCGGCATACAAGCAGGATGATCGCGAACGTCGTCACGCGGATGCCGCCGGCCGTCGACGTGCTGCCGCCTCCGATGAACATGATCGCGCTCATGAACACCTTCGTCGGCTCGCTCACCTGCGGCACCCACGTCAGGTCGAATCCGGAGGAGCGGGGCATGACGGCCGCGACCATCGCGTACCGCATGCGCGTGTTGACGTCCGCGTCCTTGAACAGGAACGGATTGTCCCATTCGACCAGGAGGAACCAGGTCAGGGAGAGCGCCACGATCAGGAACGTGCCCATCAGCGTGATCTTCGTGTGCAGGCTCCACTTGCGCGGCGGCAGATGACTGCGGCCGCAGCGGATCAGGTTGAGGATCACCGGGAAGCCGAGCGTGCCGCAGAACGCGGACATCATGATCGGCAGTCCCACGCCCCAGCTGTTGACGTGCAGGCCCGCGTTGTCAGGCGTGAAGCCCGCGTTGTTGTACGACATGACCGCGAAGAACAGCGACTCCCACAGGGACTTGCGCCAGTCGCCCGAATTGACGTTGAGCAGGCCCGGGAACAGCGCCACGAACGTGATCGCCTCGATCATCAGGGAGACGGTGAGGACCACGCTCAGCACGCCCCGGATCTCGCTGAGCTTCGTGGTGCCGAGCTCGGTGGCGGTCAGCAGCCGCTGCGCCGCCTTCATGTGCCGGTTGATCGCCAGCGTGATCAGCGAGGCGAACGTCATCACGCCGATGCCGCCGAGCTGGACGGAGACGAGCAGCACCGCCTGTCCGAACAGCGTCCAGTGCGTCGTCGAGTTGACGATCGAGATGCCGCATGTCGACAGTGCGGAGACGGCGGTGAACAGCGCGGTCGAGAACGTCGTCGTCTCGCCCCTGGGCGTGGACGGCGGGATCATGAGCAGGGTGGTCGAGACGACCACCAGCACGAGGAAGTACAGGATGGTCAGCTGCCCCGGGCGGGAGACCATGTGCTGGACGAGGCCACGTCCGTGCGTGCGCCGGTCCTCGTCGGCGGCCTTCGCGAACGAATTGCCGGAGAACCACCAGGCGAAGCCGCGCGAGGATTCGCGGTTCGAGGAGGATTCGTCAAAGACGGGGTTCGCCATTCGTCTCCCTCTCGCGCGGCGTGTGCCTTGCGCCTTGCTAACGGATTCCTTACGCCTCGCATTGTATGCCCCATGCTCCCCACCGTGACTGTCCGCTTCTTGGCCGGTGATGGGCAGGAACATCCCGGCCAGCGTGTTCCGCTCTTCGCTCGCGTCGGTTAGGATTGAGGCGTATTGAAACATTTGTCCGAATTCTTGACGTGCTTCACGGGAAAAGGGGATGCGATGGCCGGTGTCCGTCATGCGGTGGTGGTGACTCACACCAGATTGCGTCAAAGCGGCACGGTGGTGTCCGAAGCTGTCGGCCAGCTGCACGACGCCGGCTTCGAGGTCAGGATCGTCGACAACCTCGAGCCGCCCGCGTTCGACGTGCAGCCGCCGGTCGTGGGGGAGGACACCGAGATCGTCGTCGTGCTCGGCGGCGACGGCACGATCCTGCGCGCCGCCGAGCTCGTGCGATGCACGCGCACGCCCATCATCGGCGTGAACATGGGGCACGTCGGCTTCCTCGCCGAGTTCGAGAGCTTCCAGATGGACGAGGCGATCCGACGCATCGCCGAACGTGACTATTCGATCGACGAGCGCATGATCGCCCACGTGGACGTGTGGCTGCCCGGCGCCGACAGGCCGATCGAGAACTGGGCCCTGAACGACATCACGCTCGAACGCGCCGACCGCGGCAAGATGGTCGAACTGTCCATCAGCGTTGACGGCGTGGAGATGAGCTCGTTCGGCGCCGACGGCGTCATCGTCTCGACGCCCACCGGCTCCACCGCCTACGCGTTCTCCGCGGGAGGGCCGATCATGTGGCCGAACGTCAAGGCCCTCCAGCTCGTGCCGCTCGCCGCGCACGCCCTGTTCGCGCGGCCCTTGATCATCGGCGCCGACTCGACGTTCACGATGACCATCCTCGACGATTCGATGTCCGACGGCTGGATCTGCTGCGACGGCCGACGCCAGCGCGCCCTGCCGAAGGGCACGCGCGTCGACGTGCGAGCCTCACGCGGGACGCTGCGGCTTGCGAGGCTCTCCGGCGCGCCGTTCACCGACCGGCTCGTCACCAAGTTCGACCTGCCGGTCGTCGGCTGGCGCGAACAGGCCGCACACGGACAGAAAACCCGATCGGAGGATGCCAGCTGATGCTTGAGGAGCTCTCCATCCGCTCGCTCGGCCCCATCCGTTCCGCGATCATCGCGCCGGCCGCGGGCATGACCGCGATCACCGGCGAGACCGGTGCCGGCAAGTCGATGCTGCTGTCCGCCCTCTCGCTGATCTCCGGAGGCCCAGCCGATGCCAAGCGCGTCTCGCCCGGCGCCGACAAGGCATGGGCGCAGGGCATCTTCGCATTGTCGCCGTCGCCGTCCGGGGACACGCCCGCGAACGGCACGGGGGAGGACGGAGACGACGGTGACGACGCGCTCGACGCCGCCGCGATCGCACGTCAGGCCGGCGTCGAACCGGAGGACGACGAACTCTTCCTCGCCCGCACCGTGCCCGTCCACGGCCGCTCGCGCGCCGTGCTCGGCGGTAAGACCGTACCGCGTTCCGTACTGGCGAAGGTCGCCGGAAGACTCGTCACCATCCATGGTCAGGCCGAACAGTTGAGGATCGCCTCGCAGGCGCGCCAGCGGGAGTTCCTCGACCACGTCGCCGGCGACACCGCCGAACTCGCGGCCTACCGCACGGCGTTCGGAGCCCTGACGGACATGGACGACCGCCTCGAACGCCTGCGCTCGCAGGAGTCCTCCGCCCGGCAACAGGCCGACTACCTGCGCGAATCCATCGCGCGCATCAACGAGACCGACCCGCACCCCGGCGAGATCGAGGAGCTCAAGGCCAAGCGCGACCGGATCGAGAACGCCGCCGACATCGCCGAAGGGGTCTCGCGGGCGCTCGCAGCCCTCGACCCCGGACAGGTCGGCTTCGACGGCGCCCCTGAAACCGTCGGCGCCTCCGAACAGCTGCTGCAGGCCGCGCAGGCGCTACGCGCCATCCACGCCTCCGGCGATTTCACCGAACTCGCCGATCGGCTCGAATCGCTCAACGCCGACCTCGCGGACGTCGTGTTCTCCCTGTCCGGCCATTTGGACGAGGATCTCGGCGACGTCGACCTCGACATGCTGAACGCTCGCATCCACGACCTCGACGAGCTCACCCGCCGTTGGGGCCCGACCATCGAGGACGTCATCGCATGGCGTGACAAGGCCGTCTTCGACATCGAGGACCTCGACGCCTCACCGGAGAAGCTCGCCGAACTGGAGGGCGAACGCACGCGGCTCTACCATGCCGCGCTCGCGGCCGCCGGCGAGCTTGGACGGGCGCGGCAAGCGGCTGCCGGCGAACTCGCCTCGCGCGTCACCGGGGAGCTGTCCTCGCTTGCGATGGACGGCGCGTCGCTGCGCATCGCCGTCACCCCGCGTGAAGGAGATGATCCGCTCGACGCGAACGGCGGCGACGACATCGCATTCCTGTTCACCGCGTACGAGGGCGCGCCCGAAAGGCCGATGGGCAAGAGCGCGTCCGGCGGTGAGCTGAGCCGTCTGATGCTCGCGATGGAGCTGTCCGCCGCGGACATGCGCGCCGGACATGATGGCGTGGCGAACGCCGACATGACGTTCATCTTCGACGAGGTCGACGCCGGCGTCGGCGGCAAGACGGCCGTCGAACTGGGGCGTCGCCTCGCCCGTCTCGCCGTAAGCTCGCAGGTCATCGTCGTCACGCATCTGGCGCAGGTCGCCTCCTGGGCGGACGCGCAGTTCGTCGTCACCAAGGAGCCGCCGGACGCCGACGATGACGCGGTCGGCGTCGTCACCACCGTCGCCGAGGTGCGCGACGACGCCCGCGTGCGCGAGATCGCCCGCATGCTTTCCGGCTCCGAATCGGAGGCCTCCCTCGACCATGCCCGCGAACTGCTCAAGGAGAGCGACCTATGACCACTGCTGATAACAAGGGATCGCGCAAGGCCGCGATCTTCGATCTGGACGGGACGCTCCTCGACTCGATGGGCGTATGGGATCAGGTCGACATCGACTTCCTCGCCCGCCGCGGTATCCCCGTGCCCGACGACTACATGGCCAAGGTCGCGCCGATGCAGTTCAGGCAGATCGCCGAATACACGATCGCGCGCTTCGGCCTCAATGACACGCCCGAACAGCTCATGGACGAGTGGGATGAGATGGCGCGCGTCGCCTACGCCACGCAGGTCGAGGCCAAACCCGGCGCACTCGACTACCTGAGGGAGCTCAAGGCCCGCGGCGTGCGCCTCGGCGTCGCGACCTCCCTGCCGCCGCGCCTGCGCGAACCGGCACTGGGCCACGTCGGCATGCTTGACCTGTTCGACGAGATCGTTTCCGTCGACGACGCCAACGACGTCGGCAAGGACCGTCCGGACGTCTACCTGCTTGCCGCGCGCCGCCTCGGCGTTGAACCCGCCGACTGCACGGTCTTCGAGGATCTGCTCGTCGCCATCCGCTCCGCGAAATCCGTCGGCATGACGGTCTGGGCCATGCACGACGACTCCTCCGACGCCGACTGGCCCGAGATCTGCGAGCTCGCCGACGGCGTCCTCTTCGACTTCCGCAACGCCCCGCGCGACCTGTAGGCGTATACTGGGCGGCGTCGATCGAATCGGGTGGTCGGTCAATCAGGCAATCGGATGAAGGGCACGACGGGCATGGACGGCATCAGGGTGAGCACGCGGCTGGGCTATGCCGCGTACTTGATGCTGTTCGCCGTCTTCGCGGTGTTCCTGCTGCCCGCCGTCGCCTTCGGGATCGCCTTCCGTACGATTGCGCCGCATGCCTCCGGTCTGACCCTGATCGCCGCGCTGGTGGTCCCGTGCGTCGTCACCGTCCTCGCGGTTGCGGTTCGCCGCGTCGTATGCGTGTCCGTTTCGTCAGGAGCCATCGCCGCACGTCGGCCGTTGCCGCGTGATTTCCGCTTCGACACCCGCGTGATGAACGCCGTGCGCTCATGGTCGCGCCCGCAGTGGGTGCCCAGCTGGGCGCGCTACACGCTTCCCGATCCTCGGATCTGAACATTTCTCTGTGATTTTTCGCCTTGCCCGGCATGGCTTGCGCCGCGGCACAGGCCGTATTCCCGCGGACCCATTTCGTCGGTTCGCCAACGGTTCAGATCCTTTTGTCCTTTGCATCGGAGAAGCGTTTTCCCATGAATCCCATGAATCCCATGAATTTCCTGTTTCAGGTGCTGCGACCCATCGAATGGGTCATCGCCCAGCTGCTCACCCTCATCCACGCCTTGTTCACCGCTCTCGGCATGCCCGACGGCCCCGGCACCACATGGGGCCTCGCGGTCATGTGCCTCGTCGTCGTCATTCGCGTATGCCTGATCCCGCTGTTCGTCCGACAGGTGCACGGCATGCGCGCCATGCAGGCCATCCAGCCCAGGATCCAACGCATCCAACGCAAGTACGCCTCGCGCAGCGACCCGCGTTCCAAGGAGGCGATGCAGCGCGAGATCATGGCGTTGCAGCAGGAGTCCGGCGCCAACCCGCTCGGCTCGTGCATGCCGGCGCTCATCCAGGCGCCGATCCTGTGCTCCCTGTACTACGTGCTGCAATCGCTGCCGGCCATCGCGTCCGGCGCGTCCGAGCCGCTCGGCGGACTCGACCGGGCGATCGCGGGCGACGTCGAATCGTCGTCGATCGCCGGAGTACGCCTGTTCGAATCGTTCGGCACGGCGTCGGGCGATGGCTCGCGTGCCGTCATCGTCACGGTCGTCGCGATCATGTGCCTGACGATGTTCGCGATGCAATGGATACTCATCCACCGCAACACGCCGCGCGAGACGATGGAATCGTCGCAGTTCCGCACGCAGCGGATGGCCGCGTTCCTGTTCCCCGCGATCTACGTCGTCTCCGGGTTCACGCTCCCGTTCGGCGTGTTGCTCTACTGGATGACGAACAACCTATGGAACCTCGCGCAGACGCTCGTGCAGTTGCGCTGGTTCCCGACTCCCGGCTCCGTCGCCGGCGAGCGCAAGGAGGCGCGCGACCATGCGCGTGAGAACGCCCGTCGTGCCGCCGCGGGATTGCCCTCGATCGAACGGGAGCTGGCCGAGGCGGCGCGCGTCGTCGCCAACGAGCGTCGCGGGCGGGAGCAGAACGCCCGCACCCGGAACCCCCGCGCGCGACGGCGATCGGTCATCAAGGCGAGTCGCCGTCGCGCGTAGGAGCCGGTCGCGCCTACCGCACCGGCAGCAGGTCGGAGGGGCGTTCGGCCTCGTAGCGGCGGCGCTCCAGCTCCTCGCCCTCCTCGCGTTCGACGACCTCGGCGGCGATGCGGTCCAGCAGGCGGCTGACCGGCGCCTTGTAGATCACCTCGTCGAAGGAGCGTCCGTCGCGGTTCACGGCGTTCGGGTTGCGGTCGACCTCCTTGAAGCCGAGCGACTCGTACATGTGGCGGGCGCGCAGGTTGAACGACCACACCTTGACGGTGATGGTCTTCGCCCCGAGCTGTTCGGCGGCGAGCCTGATGCCGAGCTTCATGGCCTGGCTGCCGTAGCCGCGGTCCTGGAAGTACGGTCCGATGAGGATCGCCATCGTGGAGTTGCGGTCCGGGTCGACGGAATCCCACGCGGCGAGGTGCCCGACCGGGTTGCCGTTCGGGTCGAGGATCGTCCGACCGAAGCGGTGGTCGGAATCCTCGTCGCTGAAGGAGTGGAACAACTTGTCGACGGCGTCGCCGGGGATCGGGGCGGTGTCGACACGTGCTCCGTTGGCGACGTTCTGGTCGTTCCACCACTGCTCGAGCAGTGGGTAGTCGTTCGGTTCGGTCTTGCGCAAGGTAACGGCGTTGTCTGGCATGATGGCTCCCTTCGTGCGGCCATTGTATGCAGGGTGACGGCTCCGGCACGACGACGTTAACCGTCTATTCACATGCGGCTTGCAGCGAAGCGTTCTCAATAGCAAACGTGTGAGGGTTGACGCTGCGTCAATCGCACATATGTGACCGGGGAACGCCGGAATCTCAATGATTTCGGGTGATGTGCGATTGTTCGGAATCGTTCGGTTGGTTCGCACTTTCGTTATTGAGAACGATTCGCTGTAATGACTGTTATGTTCTCGACCTTGACAGTTGGCCATAATAGATATACTGTTATGTATAACAGCTAAACAGCTGGACGATAATCACACCTATGGAAAGAGGGCATGAATGAAGCTGATCATCTCATCCGTGTCCGGCGAACCCATCTACGAGCAGATCAAGACCCAGATCCGCACCGCCGTCTTGGACGGCGAGCTCAAGGCGGGGGATGCGCTTCCCTCCCTGAGGAAGCTCGCCAAGGAGCTGCGCATCTCCGTGCTCACCGTCACCAGGGCGTACAACGAACTGGCCGACGAGGGCGTGGTGCAGAACATCCAGGGCAAGGGCACGTTCGTCATGGACAAGGGCAACGAGCTGATGAGACGTCAGCTCGAAACCCAAGCGCGGGCAAGCCTCGCCGAGGCGGTCTCGGCCGCCAAGGCCGCGGGCCTGCCGCTGGAACAGGTCGGGTCGATGCTCGTTCAGGAGTATCGCAGGCAGCGGTGACCGCGCCGCGCGAGCCGCTGGCGTCGTGCGGGGCGGACACAGTCATATGAAAGGAGATCCGCGATGAACACCGCGAATGTGAACGTCGTGTCCGGCGGTCCGGGCGGCGGGACGCCGATCCTGTCCGTCACCGGCGTCACGAAACACTATGATTCCGGGTTCATGCTCGACGACGTGACCTTCGACCTGCCGGCCGGCTACATCATGGGACTCATCGGCCCGAATGGCGCCGGCAAGTCGACCCTCATCAAGCTCATCCTCAACATGGTCCGTCGCGACGCCGGCGAGATCCGGGTGTTCGGTCTTGACGGCATCGCCGATGAGGAGCAAGTCAAGGACCGGCTCGGCGTCGTCTTTGACTCCAGCTACCTCGTCGACCAGTGGCGTGTCGGCAAAGTCGGCCGCACGATGGCGGATATGTACTCGACGTGGGACGCCGTCAAGTTCGACGGATACCTGAAGCGATTCGGCCTCGCCCCGGCCAAGCGTGTCAGCGAGCTCTCCCGCGGCATGCAGATGAAGCTCATGCTCGCGATCGCCCTGAGCCACGACGCAAGGCTCCTCATCCTCGACGAGCCGACCGCCGGCCTCGACGTGCTCGCCCGCGACGACCTCATGGACCTGCTGCGCGACTTCATCGCCGACGGCGAGCGCAGCGTCCTGTTCTCCACGCACATCACCGCCGACCTCGAACGCGCGGCCGACTTCATCACCTACATCACCGGCGGGCGGCTCTACTACACCGGCCCGAAGGACGAGTTCGAGGAGTCGTTCCGCATCGTCAAGGGCGGTCCCGACGATCTTGACGACGCGATGCGCGGCGCGGCCGTCGGCGTCCACGCCTATGAGACGGGGTTCGATGCGCTTGTGCGCGCCGAGGGCGTCGGCCGCGCGCTTCACGGACGGGTCGGTCTCGGCGTCGAACCCGCGTCGATCGACGACATCATCAGACTCACCAACACGCGCGACGCGCAAGCCGCAGGGAAAGGATCGGAGCAATGAACCCCACGATGCGATCGGTTCTGCGGGCGTACCGCATGGACTGGCACAAGGTCTCCTCCCAGGGGTGGATGTGGGTCCCCGCCGCCGTGCTCACCGTGCCGGTGCTGGTCACGGCCGGCGCCGCGGCCCATATGGAAGCCCTGACCGGCGGCGTGTTCGGCGCCGCCATATACATCTACGTGCTCATCCTGATGTACCCGTTCATGTACGAGCAGCAGGGTCATGGCGGCTGGATGAATGGTCTGATGCCGGTGGCTCGCCGTCATCAGGTGATGGGGCGGTATCTGCTGTTGCTGACCTCCGCCGGCCTGCTACTGGTCTCCTGTCTGCTCACGTGGGCTGGGCTGGCCGTCGTTGGCGCCGCGGGCGCGGGGTACTTCGGCGGGATCTGCGTCTGCCTGATATGGGTGTATCTCATCATGGTGTCCCTGCTCTGCCCGCTGATGTATCGGTTCTCCATCCAGAGGGTCGGGATCTGGTTCATGGTCGTCGTTCTGGTGCTCTGCTTCGCGGCGGTGGGCGGTCTCGCCGCGGTGACGGCGCTGGTTCCCGAGGCCGTGCTCGACCGCGTCCTCGACGGGGTCGTCGCACTGGCCGGCAACATGATGCTGGTCCCGATCCTCGCCGTCATCGGCATCGCCACGGCCGCGCTCGCGCTCGCGGTCTCGTTCCGAGTCTCCTGCCGGTTCTATCTCGCCAAGGAGCTGTAGTCTGGAGCTGTAGATTGACGTCAACGGTCAGCGATCAAGGAGAATACGATGAAGCGTGAACGCGGCTGGACGGCGACGGGGGCGAAACGCATGGCGGTCGTTGCCGACGATACGTTCGCGCGGCCGCTGTCGCTGTGGTGGGATCTCGTCTACGTCATCGTGATCGTGGCGACGATCGTCATCGGATATGCGGGGTACGGCGGCATGCCGCAGCGTGTGCCGATCCATACAAACGCCGCCGGAGTCGTCGACGGATGGGCCGACAAAAGCCCGCTCGTGATCTGGTTCGCGCCGCTCACGGAGCTGATCCTCGCCGCCGTGATGACCGGCGCGCATTCGGCCGTCCTGTATGCGAGGCGTCCGGTCGACGCGGACTCGCCGGTGCGTTCGGCGCGGCGGTACGCGGCGATGGCACGCGCGTGGAGCGTGTACGTGCTGGTCGTCGGCGTGGCCGTGACCGCGGGGGTCGGCATGACCGTGCAGCTCGGCACGATCGGAGTGCTCGATCTCGGTACGGTCGGGCTGGCCGGTACGTTCGCCGGCATGCTCGCGCTCGTCGGCGGCATCGTGGTCGTGCTGTTCTACGGACAGAACGGCTCGCGGGTCGACGCTGGGGGAGCGGACGACGAGACGATGCCGTGGGACGAGGACCGTTACTGGTACGGCGGCGTCATCTACGCAAACCGTGACGACCCGGCAGTCTGGGTGCCCAAGCGTTTCGGCGTCGGCTGGACGGTCAACATGGCCCGTCCCGTCGTCTGGGTCGGCGCCGTCATCCTCCTGCTCGTCGTCATGGGCCTCCCCTTCGCCCTCAGCGCTTTGCTGTGATGGGATCGGTCGCGTTAGGCCGATTCCATCATTCGATCACAGGGCCTTGGCGGACTGTTCGACGAAGGACTCCATGCCGTCGATCGGGACGACGGTGTCGAAGCGCACGTCGGCGGTCTCGAGGCCTCGCAGCGCGGCCGGGGCGGTGGTGCCGGTCTCGCGGGCGAGCACGTCCATGCACTCGAAGTCGGTGCCGGTCGCGTCGAATCCGAGCGCCTCGTTGACCACGCGCGGGAACTTGTACGGGCTCGCGGTCGCGAGGATCACGCGCGGGGTGAGCGGGTCGCGCGGCATCTGCTGCGCGACGAAGTACGCGCACGCGGTGTGCGGGTCGATGACGTAGCGGTTCCTCGTCCAGCAGTCGGCGATCATCTCGCGCACCTGGTCCTCGTTCGCCCAGCCGCAGCCGAACAGCTGGCGGATCTTGGCCAGCAGGTCCTCCGGGATCTCGTACGTGCCCCAGTTCTTGAGGTCGTTCATGAGCATCGTGATCAGACGTGTGTCGCCTTCGGAGAAGTAGTAGAGCATGCGCTCGAGGTTCGAGGAGACGAGGATGTCCATCGACGGGCTGATCGTCTGGTAGAACGGGCGCTGGCGGTTGTACGTGCCGGTCGTCAGGAAGTCGAACAGCACGTTGTTCTTGTCGGAGGCGACCACGAGGTGCTTGACCGGCAGGCCGAGGAGCTTGGCGTAGTAGCCGGCGAGGATGTCGCCGAAGTTGCCGGTCGGCACGACGAACTCGACCTCGTCGCCCACGTTGATGATCTGGCGTTCGAGCAGCTGCGCGTACGCGGAGAAGTAGTAGACGACCTGCGGCACCAGACGGCCCACGTTGATCGAGTTCGCCGAGGAGAGCACGACGTGCGAGTCGTCGGCGAGGCGCGCGGCCAGCTCATGGTCGCCGAAGATGTTCTTGACGGCCGTCTGCGCGTCGTCGAAGTTGCCCTCGACAGCGGCGACGTTCACGTTGGCGCCCGACTGCGTGGTCATCTGCAGCTCCTGGACCTGACTCACCTTGCCCTGCGGGTAGAAGACGGTGATCGCGGTTCCCGGCGCGTCGGCGAAGCCCGCCAGCGCCGCCTTGCCGGTGTCGCCCGACGTGGCGGTCAGGATCATGATCCTCTCGTCCGCATCTCCTCCGGCCGGCGTGGTGTGCGCCATGAAGCGCGGCAGGATCTGCAGCGCCACGTCCTTGAACGCGGAGGTCGGGCCGTTAAAGAGCTCGAGGATGTAGTCCTCGCCCAGCTCCTTCAGCGGGGTGATGCGATCATCCGACCACTGGTCGCCGTACGCGTCGGCGATGCACTGGGCCAGCTCCTCGGCTGTGAAGTCGGGCAGCAGGGCGCCGAGCACCTCTGCGGCGATCTGCTGGTACGGCTTGCCTGCGAGCGAGGCGACGTCCACCTTGGTCTTGCCCAGCTCGTCCGAGACGAACAGGCCGCCGTCGTCGGCGATTCCCTTGCGGATCGCCTGCTTGGCGGTCAGCGAGTCGGTGGTGGAGCGTGTGGAATGGAAGGTGGTTGCCACGGTTGAATCCTTAATCCTTGAAAATGACGAAAGCCTTAAGGGGTGAAACGAATCCCCACCAGTCTAGCGTGCGGCATGGGCGATGGCGGTGCGGCGTCTCGCATGACAGATCGCCCGACGGGACGGGTGGTCAACAGACGCCGAGGGCGTGTCCGCCGATCGGGGGAAAGCATGGTCAAGTCCATATGCCGAGACGGCATGTCCCGTGGTTTTCTGCCAATCGCCGGGACAATTCGTCCGATTCGGCACGTGCAGGAAACAGCATGGCCACAAACACGTCGTACACTCGACGCCCAAACGGCATGCCAGTCGTTGTCCACACCGACAAAGGAGCACAGATGACCGCTTCACCACTCGCCCAGAAAGCCACCGACGCCTTCAACGCGCCCATCAGCGCCGCCGACCCCGAGATCGCCGAGCTGCTCGACTCCGAGCTGCACCGCCAGCAGGACGGCCTCGAGATGATCGCCTCCGAGAACTTCGTGCCGCGCGCGGTCCTCCAGGCCCAGGGCTCCGTGCTCACCAACAAGTACGCCGAAGGCTATCCGGGACGCCGCTACTACGGCGGCTGCGAGTACGTCGACCAGATCGAGACCATCGCCCGCGAACGCGCCAAGAAGCTGTTCGGCGCCGAATACGCCAACGTCCAGCCGCACTCCGGTGCACAGGCCAACGCCGCCGTCTACCAGGCGCTCGTCAAGCCCGGCGACACCGTCCTCGGCCTCGCCCTCGACCACGGCGGCCACTTGACCCACGGCATGAAGATCAACTTCTCCGGCCGCTTCTACCACGCCGAAGCCTACGGCGTGAACCCCGAGACCTTCCGCATCGACCCGGAGATCATCCGCCAGCGCGCCCTCGAGACCCACCCCGCCATGATCATCGGCGGCTGGTCCGCATACCCGCGCATCGAGGACTTCAAGGCGATGAAGGAGATCGCCGACGAGGTCGGCGCCAAGTTCTGGGTCGACATGGCCCACTTCGCCGGACTCGTCGCCGCGGGCCTCCACCCGAGCCCCGTGCCGTACGCCGACGTCGTCTCCTCCACCGCGCACAAGACCCTCGGCGGCCCGCGCTCCGGCTTCATCCTCGCGCGTGCGGAGTACGCCAAGAAGCTCAACTCCTCCGTCTTCCCCGGCCAGCAGGGCGGCCCGCTCATGCACGTCATCGCCGGCAAGGCCGTCAGCTTCAAGGTCGCCGGCACCCCCGAGTTCAAGGACCGCATGCAGCGCACTCTCGACGGCGCCAAGATCATCGCCGAACGACTCCTCGCCGACGACGTCAAGGCCAACGGCATCACCGTCCTGACCGGCGGCACCGACGTGCACCTCGTCATGGTCGACCTGCGCAACAGCGAAATGGATGGCAAGCAGGGCGAGGACCTGCTCGCCGCCTGCGGCATCACCATCAACCGCAACACCGTGCCGTTCGACCCGCGCCCCGCATCCGTCGCTTCCGGCCTGAGGATCGGTGCCTCCGCGCTCGCCACCCGCGGCTTCGGACCCAAGGAGTACGAGGAGGTCGCCGACATCATCGGCACCGCGCTCGCCGCCGGCCCGTCCGCCGACGTCGACGCGCTGAAGGCCCGCGTCGACAAGCTCGTCGAGGACTTCCCGCTCTACCCGGATCTCGACCAGATCCACTGATCCCTCGACTCCCTCGATTCCCTCGGCTCCGCGGCCGGGGCCGCCGATCACGGGGCTCCCCATCCCACCTCACGGGAAGGGGAGCCCCGCAACATATCTGACCCCGATGTGCGCTAAGGTGGATGGTTATGACGAACAGTGAGGAAGCCAATATCCCGTCTGCCGTGTTCGACGCGGTATGCGCCCGCGCCGACGCCGCCGCCCGCGCCCAACGATCGCTCGCGCAGGCCGACACCGACTCCAAGAACGCCCTGCTCAACGCCATCGCCGACGCGCTCGATGCCCGGGCCGGTGAGATCGCCGCCGCCAACGCGCTTGACATGGATTCGTCGCGCGAGGCAGGCATGGACGCGGGCAAGCTCGATCGTCTCCGCTTTGACGAATCGCGTGTGAAGGCCGCCGCCGACGGCGTGCGCCACGTCGCCACGCTGCCCGATCCGATCGGCGAGATCGTGCGCGGCTACACCCTGCCCAACGGCCTGCGCCTCAATCAGACGCGCGTGCCGATCGGCGTCATCGGCATGATCTACGAGGCGCGACCCAACGTCACCGTCGACGTCGCGTCCCTATGCCTCAAATCCGGCAACGCCGCGATCCTGCGCGGCGGGCACGCGGCCGAACGCACCAACGCCGCGACGCTCGCCGTCATCGGCGACGTGCTGTGCGAACGGGGCTACGATCCGGCGCTCGTCGGTTCCGTCGACGATTTCGGACGCGACGGCGCCACCGCGATGATGGAGGCGCGCGGCCACATCGACCTGCTCGTGCCGAGGGGCGGCAAGGGTCTCATTCAGGCGGTCGTCGCCAACTCGAAGGTCCCCGTCATCGAGACCGGCGCCGGCAACGTGCACATCTACGTCGATGCCTCGGGCGACCCGGCCAAGGCCATCCCGATCCTCATCAACGCCAAGACGCAGCGCGTCGGCGTGTGCAACGCGGCCGAGAAGCTGCTCGTCCACGCCGACGTCGCCGACGTGTTCCTGCCCTACGCGGCCGCCGCCCTGTTCGAGCGAGGCGTCGAGATCCACGCCGACGAACGCGCCTACGCGATCATCGACGCCACCGACCACCCGGCGGACCTGCTCGTCCACGCGAATGACGAGGACTGGGACACCGAATACCTGGCCCTGAAGATCGGCGTCAAGGTCGTCGACTCGCTCGACGAGGCCATCGACCACATCAATACGCACTCCACCGGACACACCGAATCGATCATCGCCGAGGACTACACCGCCATCGAGGAGTTCACCTCGCGCATCGACTCCGCGGTCGTCATGGTCAATGCATCCACGCGATTCACCGACGGCGGCGTGTTCGGCTTCGGCGCCGAACTGGGCATCTCCACGCAGAAGATGCACGCCCGCGGGCCGATGGGACTGACCGAGATGACCACGACGAAATGGATCGGCTACGGCCGGGGGCAGGTACGCGCATGAGCGGCAACGACACGACCACGACCATGACCACCAACGATATGAACGACGTGAACGACATGAACGAGACCAACGGAACCGTTATCGACGACACCGACGACGGCATGAGCGTGCCGATCACCGAACTGCGCACCGACCTCGATCTGGACGATCCGCGCTGCGGACTCAAGATCGCGGCCGAACGCCTGAGCATCGTACGCTACGTCTTCCTCGTGCAGATCGAGGACGGCATCGCCTCCGCCTCCCAGCGTGCCTCCCTCGAGTACGCCGACGCGGTGCTCATCGGCTGGCCCGACGAGGACGCGCCCGACGTCGTCGACCTCGACGACGCCCAGCTCAAGGCCATGCGCGGCCACATGGAGATGATGGAGGAGTACATCGCCCGATTCTCCGCGCTCGAACGCGACGGCGACGTCGACGGCATGACCGACACCCTGATCCGCGTCACCGAACGCGTGGCCGAGGTGCGCCGCATGTTCCAGCCCGACTTCCCCCTGCCGACCTTCGCGGAGATCCGCCGCGTCGTGCAGGACGAATGGGACGAGGACATGGGCAAGATCGACCCGAAGGACGACGATCCGACGGCCGCCGACATCGAACAGGAGACCGAACAGGCCGAGGAGCGCGAATCGGACGGCACCACGGCAGGAGACGGCATCTACAAGGGGGAGCGAGCGTGAGCGAGGAACGCCGGATGGCCGATCTGTCCGTCGACTCCGTGTCCGCCACGGCCAACATGTCCAGCGTCGGCGCACCTGGCACCGGTGGAGCCGAAGGCGTGGCTGGACGTGCGGGCATGCGGCGCTCCGCACGCGGCAACTGGCACGCCACCCCGCGCATCGGCATCATGGGCGGCACCTTCGACCCGATCCACAACGGCCACCTGGTCGCCGCCTCCGAAGTCGCGTGGGTGTACGACCTCGACGAAGTCATCTTCGTACCCACCGGGCGGCCGGTGTTCAAGCTCGACAAGCACGTCACCAACGCCGAGGACCGCTATCTGATGACGGTCATCGCCACCGCATCCAACCCGAAGTTCACCGTCAGCCGCGTCGACATCGACCGGCCCGGCGTCACCTACACGATCGACACGCTGCGCGACATCCGCGCGCAGCATCCCGACGCCGACCTGTTCTTCATCACCGGCGCGGACGCGGTCGCCGAGATCATGCAGTGGAAGGACGCGGAGAAGATGTGGGATCTCGCGCACTTCGTCGCGGTCACGAGACCGGGCTACTCCTCGCCGGAGGGCGTGAGGCTGCCCGAGGGCAAGGTCGACACGCTCGAGATCCCGGCGCTGGCGATCAGCTCCACCGACGTGCGGCGGCGTGCCGAGCATGACGAGCCGGTGTGGTATCTCGTGCCTGACGGCGTGGTGCAGTACATCGGCAAGCACGGGCTGTATCGGGCGTAGTCCGGTTTCGTACGTGGACGTGGCGGTCGGGCGTTCATCTCATTGCGACTCGCTCCGGGCCGCTCTGGCCAAGTCTTTACGGTCTCAACACGATGAACGCCCGACCGCCACTTGCGTTGGTCTCGGATGTTGCGTTAACTTCGGCTCCCCTTGTCAGGGGTTACCAGCTGATGCTTTGTTGGTTTGATTTGCTTTGTTCTGGCGTGTTATGGTTTATTTCATGCGTGTGAAGGAATGGGCGGCTCGTGAGGGGTTGAACGAGCAGACGGTGTGGAAGTGGTGTCGTGAGAACCGTATGCCGGTCCCGTTCGAACGGTCGGGGAGCGTGTGGCTCATCCACGATCCGAAGTATGAGAAGCCCGCTGTTCCTGCCGTGGGTTCGCGTACGGTCTGCTATGCGCGTGTCTCCTCATCCGATCAGAAGGCGGATCTGCAGCGTCAGGCGGACCGGTTGAAGGCGTTCGCCATCGGCATGGGGGTCGAATCGCCCGAAGTGGTGTGCGAGACCGGCAGCGGCGTGAACGACAAGCGCCGCAAATTGAGCCGCATCCTCGCCGATCCCACGGTCGGCACCATCGTCGTCGAGCATCGTGACCGGCTGGCGCGTATGAATGCGGGACTCGTCGAGTCCGCGTTGAAGGCGGCGGGGCGCAGGCTGATCGTCGTGGACGATTCGGAGCTGGATGATGATCTGGTGCGCGACATGACCGAGGTGCTGACCTCGTTCTGCGCGCGCCTGTATGGCCGTCGTGCCGCCAGGAGCAAGGTGGAGGCCGTGTTGAGGGCGGCGCGTGATGCTTGAGGCGGTCAAGGTCGCGTTGGACCCCACGCCGGCGGAGGAGCGTTTGCTGTCCTCGCATGCGGGGGCGGCGCGGTTCGCGTTCAACGCCGGGCTTGCCCACGTCAAGGCGATGATCGACGCACAGGAAAGACCGGAGTGGTCGCTGTACGCGCTGCGCCGCTGGTGGAACGCCAACAAGAACACGCTGGCCGTGGACAAGGACGGTGTGCCGTGGTGGCGGGAGAACAGCAAGGAAGCCTACAACAGTGGTTTGGAAGCCCTGTCGAACGCCCTGAGGAACTGGTCGGAAAGCCGCAAGGGGCAGCGCAAAGGACGTCGCGTCGGCTTCCCCGGGTTCCGATCGAAGGATCGTGCGACGCCCCGGTTCGCGTACACGACCGGCTCGTACGGTCTCATCCCCGGTGATCCCAGGGCGTTGAGACTGCCTCGGATAGGCCGCGTGCACTGCATGGAGAACGTGGCGGGACGTGTCGGCGATGGTCGGGTGCTGCGCATGACCGTCAGCCGGCACGCGTGCCGCTGGCACGCCTCGTTGACCGTGGAACGCGCCGATCCCGCGCCCGCGACCCCGTCGAGGGGCGGCGCGGTCGGCATCGATCTGGGCGTCAGGACGCTGGCGACGCTTTCCGACGGGACCGTCATCGCCAACCCGCACGCGTTGAGGGGCAGTGAACATCGGTTGAGACGCGTGCAGAAGGCATTGTCACGCAAGGCAAAGGGGTCTAACCGTCGGCGCAGGACGCGCGAACGCGTGGCCCGTCTGCACGCGCGAGTCGCCAACCAGCGCCGCGACCTGCTGCACAAGCTGACCACACGACTCGCCTCCACCTACTCGGACATCTCGATCGAGGACCTGAACGTGGCCGGCATGGTCAGGAACCATCGGCTCGCCAAGGCGGTCGAGGACGCGTCCTTCCATGAGCTGCGACGTCAATTGGAGTACAAGACCGCGCGCACCGGCGCACGGCTGCACGTCGTCGACCGCTGGTATCCGTCAAGCAAGACATGCTCGAACTGCGGGAGGGTGAAAGCCAAGCTCTCCCTCGACGAGCGCGTCTACCGGTGCGACGGATGCGGCCTCATCATGGACCGCGACCTGAACGCCGCGATCAACATCATGGTCGCCGGGAGTGCCCCGGAGACCCTAAACGCGCATGGAGCGGACGTAAGACCCGGCGTCCCGTGGGATGCCGGGCAAACCGCGGTGAAGTGCGAACCAAGCAGTCACCACGGTGGCATGAGCCTTGGAGCGGACGGCCGCAAGACCGTCCTGCAAGCCAAAACAAACTAGCTTGCAACGGTAGTCACGCCAGTCCCATTTGCACCTTAAGCCGCATGACGCGGGTGGCGGATTCGGTGACCTTCTGGGCGAACGTTTGATCCGCCTTCGCCCTCGCGTTGAGGCCGTCGAGGATGGGGATGATGTCGGTGCTCTGACCGATGCAGGCGAGATCGCCGCCGGCCTCGATGAATTTGACGCCCAGCTGGTCGGTGGGGACGTGGGCCACGGCCTCGGCGGACAGGGAGTCGGAGGTGACGACGCCGTCGAAGCCGTGCGTGCCGCGCAGCAGCCCGTCGACGATCGTCGGGGAGAACGCGGCCGGGTTATTCGGGTCGATTCTTTGATAGGTGGCGAGCGACATCATCACCATCGCCGGTTTCGCCTGATCGATGACCGTGTGGAACGCCTGCAATTCGGCGCTCTCCGCGGTGGTCGTCGCGTCGGTGATGCCGTTCGCGGTGAAGTCGGTGTTGCCCTGCACCGCGCCCAACCCCGGATAGTGCTTGATCGACGACTGGACGTCGGCGTCGCGCATCCCCTCGACGAACGCCGCGCCATGCGCCGCGTTGCCGGCCGCGTCGAGACCGAAGTCACGGTTCAGCGCGCCGACCGGGGCGTTCGACTTCCTCTCGATCGTCACCGTGCCGAGCACGGGCGCGAGATCCACGTTGATGCCGGCCTCCCCGAGCTGCGTGCCCCATCGGGCGGCCGACTGGCGCAGCGCATCCGTCGACATCGTACCCTGCTGCACGGCGCTCGGCATCGTGTCGAATCCGGTGCCCTTGAGATGCTGCACCAGGCCGCCCTCCTGATCGGTGGCCATGATGAGGCGATTGCCGTCCGGCGCGTACGATTGCAGCGCATCGGTCGCCTTGCGTACGCCCGTGACGCCGTTCCTCCAGTTGCCGATGATCAGCACCGATCCGACATGACGATCCGCGATCGCCGTCTTCAGCACCGACGCGTCATCGCCGGCGAACAGCGGCGCCATCACCAGCTGCCCCACCTGCTCCTCGAGGCTCATGTCCGCGACCAGCCTGCGCGCCTTCGTCAGCGCGGGGTCGACGGGGGAGGGGGCCGTGCCGCGCGACACGTCACCGTCCGCCTGCGACGACCGATCCGATGACGGATTCGACGACGTGCTCGCCGCATCGTCCCCGGAACCGCCGAAACCGATCATCCGGCGCAGATCCGGTACGAGAAGGAACGCGGCGACCAGCGCGACCACGGCGACCAGCGCGGTCAGCGTCAGCGCGATCGCTCTAGTACCCGCGCCCCGGCGTCGTATGGGGCGTCGCCCGGCGTGCTGCCCCTGTCGACCGGCCCTGCCGTACACGTCGCGCCGCCTGCCGCCATGCTCCCGTTGCCTCGCCATCGTTCGTCCCTCACGTTCCCGTCACCAATCGTTGTGATCGTCATTCACGATATCCGCGATATCGCACACGACAATACCCGGAGCCATGCTCCCCGGTCCCGGCGCCGGTCGATCGTCATTCACCGTGGGCGAAGAGACAATGTGGCATCATGCGTCGTATTGCGCGCAATCCGGTCGATCGGCCTCAGGCGAACGGGTGATTATTGACATTCCTGACCTTTTTGTAGGCTGTAACCATGTCTTTCTCAGATTTTCTCGGTATGTTCGATCCCGATTTCGATCCGCGTAACCCCCGCGGATCGCGCGGACCGCACGGGGGACGCAGCGGCAACGGCAACGGACAGGCCGACGACGACCCCATCATCATCAACGTGGAGGCGGACGGCGACGAGCATCACGCCTCCGGCAATGCGAACGGCGGCGGTCGGCCTCCCCGCGGGCCGCAGTTCCCGCGCATCACGCGCCAGCCGAGCCGACCGTCCGGCTACGGCTCGAGCCGTGGCACGAAGGTCCTCATCGGACTCGTGCTCGTGCTCGTCATCCTCGTCGGACTCTTCTTCGGCCTCTCCCGCTTCATCACCGACCTCATGTGGTACGGCCAGCTCGGCTTCCAGTCGGTCGTGTGGGTCGAACTGGGCGTGAAGATCGGCCTATGGGCCGCCTACGCCCTCGTCATGGCGATCGTCGGATTCGTCTCCGCATGGCTCGCCATCCGGGCCCGTCCCGACGCCTCCGACGGTTCGACGATCCGCATCAACGGCGACGTCGTCGAGGTCAGGCAGACCGTCAGCTCGAAGACCGCCCGACGCGTGGCGGTCGTCGTCTCCGCGATCGTCGGCGTCATGTTCGGCGCCCAGTTCAACGCGAACTGGTCCGACGTGCTGCTCATGTTCAACGCGCAGTTCTTCGGCATCAAGGACCCCCAGTTCGGACTTGACAACGGCTTCTACGTGTTCATCCTGCCGGGGCTCAGGCTTGCTATCTCCGCCGTCTCGATGCTGCTGTTCATCGGCATCGTCTTCTCCGTCATCACGCACGTGATGATGGGCGGCATCCGCCTGACCATGCCGGTCAAGGGCCGCGGCCTGTTCGCCATCACCAAACGCGCCCGCCGTCAGATCGCGATCTGGCTCATGCTCAACATGTTCGGTCTCGCCGCGCAGATGATCGTCGGCGTGTTCGCCAGCCTCACCGAACAGGGCAGCCGCATCACCGGCGCCACCTACACCACCGTCCACGCCACCATTCCGGTCACGTTCGTCATGGCCGCGCTCGTCGCCATTCTCGGCGTCGTGCTCGGCGTGTGGCTCATGCGCTCGCATGCACTCGAAGGCAGCGCACCGATCGGCGTGCGCGCCGCCGCCGCGCTCAAGGCGTGGCGAACCCCGGTCGTCGCGATCGCCGTCGTGGTCGTCGTCTCCATTGCGCTCACCGTGGTGTGGCCGACGCTGCTGCAGCGCTTCCGCGTCAACCCGAACGCGCAGGAGATGGAATCGACCTACATCCAGCGCAACATCGATGCCACTCGCGCCGCCTACGGTCTCGACAAGCTCAAGACCGAGAACTACAAGGTCACCACGAAGGGCGAATCCGGCGCGCTGAGCTCCGAAGGCGAGACCACCGCGCAGATCCGACTGCTCGACCCGCAGGTCGTCTCCCCGACGTTCAAGCAGCTGCAACAGTCCAAGCAGTACTACACCTTCGCCGACTCGCTCGCCGTCGACAAGTATGAGATCGACGGCAAGAGCCAGGACACGGTGATCGCCGCCCGTGAGCTCGACCTCGCCGGCAACGACAACCGCAACTGGGTCAACGACCACACCGTGTACACGCACGGCTACGGCATCGTCGCCGCCTACGGCAACAAGGTGACCCCCGACGGACAGCCGCAGTTCTTCGAATCCGGCATCCCCACCCAGGGCAAGCTCACCGAATCGCAGAAGTACGAGCCGCGCATCTACTTCTCCCCGAACATGAGCGAATACTCGATCGTCGGCGCGCCCAAGGGCACCACCGCATGGGAGTTCGACTATCCGACCGGATCCAAGGGCGCCACCAACACCTTCGACGGCAACGGCGGTCCGTCGGTCGGCAACCTGTTCTCCCGACTGCTCTACGCGATCCGCTTCGGCTCCGACCAGATCCTCTTCTCCGACCGTGTCACCAGCGAATCGCAGATCCTCTACGATCGCTCCCCGCGCGAACGCGTCGCCAAGGTCGCCCCGTACCTGACGCTTGACGGCCGCGTCTACCCGGCGGTGGTCGACGGGCGTGTCAAGTGGATCGTCGACGGCTACACCACCTCCGACGCCTACCCGTACTCCCAGATGACCGAACTCGGCTCGGCCACCAAGGATTCCACCACCGTCTCCTCGAACACGGTCAGGGGACTGGGATCGCAGCAGGCCAACTACATCCGCAACTCCGTCAAGGCCACCGTCGACGCGTACGACGGCTCGGTGGATCTGTACGTGTGGGATCAGAACGATCCGGTCATCAAGGCGTGGGAGCAGGTCTTCCCCGGCCAGTACCACCAGCTGTCCGAGATCTCCGGCGACCTCATGAGCCACATGCGCTACCCGGAGAACCTGTTCAAGGTGCAGCGCGAGCTGCTCTCCAAGTATCACGTCACCTCCGCCAGTCAGTACTACTCCGGCGAGGACTTCTGGCAGACGCCGGTCGATCCGACCGAATCGCAGTCCCAGCAGAACCAGGACATCCTCCAGCCGCCCTACTATCTGACGCTGCAGACCGGCGGCACCAAGGAGCCGGTGTTCTCGCTGACCTCCTCGTACATCCCCGCCGGCACGTCCACGCGCGAGATCCTCACCGGCTTCCTCTCCGTCGACTCGGACGCCGGATCCACCAAGGGCAAGATCGGTCCGAACTACGGCACCCTGCGACTGCAGGAGCTGCCGAAGGACTCCAACGTGCCCGGCCCCGGACAGGCGCAGAACAACTTCAACGCGGACGCCGACGTGTCCAAGGAGCTGAACCTGCTGCAGTCCGGATCCACGCAGGTGGTGCGCGGCAACCTGCTGACGCTGCCGCTGGGCGGCGGCCTCGTCTACGTGCAGCCCGTGTACGTGAAATCCTCGGGCGCCACGTCGTTCCCGCTGCTCAAGAAGGTGCTCGTCGCGTTCGGTGATCAGGTCGGCTTCGACGACACGCTGACCGGCGCGCTCGACCAGGTGTTCGGGGGCGACTCCGGTGCCGCCGCGGGCGATGCCGAGAACGAGACCAGTGACGAGGGCTCGTCGTCGGCCGGCGGCGACAAGAACAACCAGTCCGATCAGTCTCAGTCCAAGAACGACGAGAAGACCGACTCCGGTTCCGGCTCGTCGGCTGCCCGCAGTCCCGAACTCCAGCAGGCCCTGACCGACGCCTCGCAGGCGATGAAGGACTCGCAGGCCGCGATGAAGGATGGCGACTGGGCCTCCTACGGCGAAGCCCAGAAGCGTCTCGAGGAGGCCCTCAACAAGGCCCTCGAACTGGATAAGTGACCCTGATCTCGGGAGTCATGTCCATGTCATCGCCGCCGTACCGTTTCCGGGCCGCGGGGTCGGAGGACCTCGCGGCCATCACCGCCATCTACAACGCCTCGGTCATCGAGGGCGGATCCACCGCCGACCTGACTCCCCGCACCTTGGAGCAGCGCCGCCAGTGGGTCGAATCCCACAAGCCGCCCTATGGGGTGTTCGTCGTAGAGGCAGCGGACGGGGGCGTCATCGCCTTCGGCGCGCTGTCGGTGTTCTACGACCGCGCCGGGTACGACGGCGTCACCGACCTCGCCTATTACATCGACCCCGCATGGCGCGGCAGGGGAGTGGGCACGTTCCTCTTGAGCCATCTCCTCGACGAGTCGAAGGACCGGGGCATGCGCAAGGCGATCGGCGTCATCTTCGCCGACAATGCCGGATCGATCGCCCTGATGCGCCGGTTCGGCTTCACCGGATTCGGCGAACTGCCCGACGCGGCCACCGATGCGAGAGGCGTGATGCACGACATGTCGTATTGGTACCTCGATCTCTAACAGGTTTCCGACGCTATGGGTACAATCCTTAAGGTTTTCACGGAACATAAGGAGTGACATGGCATCGGATTTCTGGCTGATCGCAGGACTGGGCAACCCCGGCAAGAAATATGAGGGCACGCGCCACAACATGGGGTTCATGGCCGCGGACGTGCTGGCCGAACGCTGGTCGGTGAACTTCGCCGACCACAAGGGGCTCGCGATGCTCGGCCGTTCCGTCATGAACCTCGACGGACGCACCGTCAAGTTCTTCCTTGCCAAGCCCCTGACGTACATGAACGAGTCCGGCAACGCCGTCGCCTCGATCGCCGCCTACTATCAGATCGAACCCGACCACATCGTCGTCATCCACGACGACATGGATCTGGAGTTCGGCCGCATCAAGGTCAAGGCCGGCGGCTCCGCGGGCGGACATAACGGCATCAAGTCCATCGACCGCTCCCTCGGCACGCCCAAGTACGCGCGCGTGCGCATGGGCGTCGGCCATGCCAAGCGCGGCGCCAACGCGCACGACAACACCGTCAACTGGGTGCTCGGCGGCTTCGGCCCCGACCAGCGCAAGCAGCTGCCCGACTTCCTCGCCGACGGCGCCGACGCCGCCGAGGAGATCATCTTCCACGGACTGGCCAGGACCCAGGAGAAGTTCAATGGCCGCTGAGTCCGGCGTCACTCCCGAGCAGACCCTCGTCAACGGCTCGCTCGCCGGCATCCTCGAATCCCTCACCCGCGACCCCGTCTTCGGCAAGGTCGTCTCCGGCGGCATCGACGAGACCGACGACGTCGACGGTTCGATCGTCGTCGGCGCGCCCGAAGGCGTCCGTCCGGCCATCGCCGCCGCCATCGCGCAGGGCGGGGCCGTCAAGCCCCGCCCGGTCGTGCTCGTCGTCGCCTCCGGCCGCGAGGCCGAGGAGATGGTCGGCTCCCTGCGCTCCTGGTACGACGGCGATCCGAACGACATCGCCCAGCTCGAGGCGTGGGAGACGCTGCCGCACGAGAGGCTCAGCCCCCGCGCCGACACGGTCGCCGGCCGCATGGCCGTCTTCCGCAGGCTGAGGCATCCGAGCGACACGGATCCGATGTTCGGCCCCGTCCGCATCCTCGTCATGCCGGTCCGCTCGCTCATCCAGCCGGTCGTCTCGGGTCTCGCCGACGTCGAACCGCTCGTCTTCACGCGGGGGCAGGACCTGCCTCTTGACGAGGCCGCGAAACGTCTGATCGAGAACGCGTACACGCGCGTCGATCTCGTCATGGACCGCGGCGAGTTCGCGGTGCGCGGCGGCATCCTCGACGTGTTCCCGCCGACCGCCCCGCATCCGGTGCGCATCGAGTTCTTCGGCGACGAGATCGACCAGATCAAGGAGTTCCACGCCTCCGACCAGCGCACGTACGGCGATGGCCTCAAGACCATCTGGGCGACGCCCTGCCGCGAGCTGCAGCTCACCGACAAGGTGCGCGCCCGCGCCAAGGCGCTGATCGGGTCGATCCCGAACGCCGAGGACATGCTCGAATCCATCGCCAACGCGATTCCCGTCGAAGGCATGGAATCGCTGATGCCGGCGCTGATCGACGACATGGAGCCCGTCTCCGCCATGCTGCCCGGGACGGCCGTCATCCTCCTGTCCGATCCGGAGAAGCTGCGCCGTGCCGCCGACGATCTGACCAAGACAGCCAACGAGTTCCTCGCGGCCAGCTGGCACGTCGCCGCCTCAGGTCACGGCGCGGGCGCCCCGATCAGCTTCGACCAGGCGAGCTTCCTCGACTTCGAGGAGACCGTGCGCAGCCTCAACCTCACCGGTCACGACGTCATCGACCTGACCAGCTTCACCGTCGACTCCACACGTCCCGGCCACGTGCAGATCGACGCCAAGAACCCGGCCGAGTACCGCGGCGACGAGTCGAAGGCGGCCGCCGGCATCGAAGGCCTGATCGACGAGGGGCTCAAGGTCGTCATCACCGCGGGCGCGAAGGGCACGCTCGCGCGTCTCAAGCGCGCCATCAACGAGACCGGCATCACCCGCTTCGAGACGATCCGCTCGCAGGCGCTCGACGGCTTCGTCGATCGGAGCGCCGGCGTCGCGCTGCTCACCGAACGCGATCTGACCGGCCGCACGTCGGCCGTGGGCGTCGCGAAGACGCCGAAGCGCCGTCGCAAGGCCATCGACCTGATGGAGCTCAAGGCCGGCGACTACGTCGTACACGAGCAGCATGGCATCGGCCGGTTCGTCGAGATGCGCCAGCGCACGATCGGCACCGGCGCCAACAGGACGACGCGCGAGTACCTCGTCATCGAATACGCGCCGAGCAAACGCGGCGCCCCGCCGGACAAGCTGTTCATCCCCACCGACCAGCTCGATCAGGTCAGCAAGTACATCGGCGCCGAAACCCCGAAGCTCAACAAGCTCGGCGGCTCCGACTGGGCGGCCACCAAGGCGAAGGCGCGCAAGCACGTGCAGGAGATCGCCGACGATCTGGTCAAACTGTATTCGGCCCGTCAGCGCACGCCCGGATTCGCGTTCAGCCCGGACACGCCGTGGCAGAAGGAGCTGGAGGACGCGTTCCCGTATCAGGAGACGCCCGACCAGCTGACCACCATCGACGAGGTCAAGGCCGACATGGAGAAGCCTCGCCCGATGGACCGTCTGATCTGCGGCGACGTGGGCTTCGGCAAGACCGAGATTGCGGTGCGCGCCGCGTTCAAGGCCATCCAGGACGGCAAGCAGGTGGCCGTGCTCGTGCCCACCACGCTGCTCGTCCAGCAGCATTACGAGACGTTCACCGAACGCTACGAGGGATTCCCCGTCACCGTCAGGGCGATGAGCCGCTTCCAGAAGCCCAAGGAGATCCAGGAGACCATCGACGGACTCGCTTCGGGCGGCGTCGACATCGTCATCGGCACGCACAAGCTGCTCAACCCGAAGATCAAGTTCAAGGATCTGGGACTCGTCATCATCGACGAGGAGCAGCGATTCGGCGTCGAACACAAGGAGACGCTCAAAGCCCTGCGCACCAACGTGGACGTGCTCTCGCTCTCCGCGACGCCGATCCCGCGTACCCTGGAGATGGCCGTCACCGGCATCCGCGAGATGTCGACGCTCGCCACCCCGCCGGAGGACCGTCTGCCCGTGCTCACCTACGTGGGCGCGTACGAGGACGCGCAGGTCACGGCCGCGATCCGACGCGAGCTGCTACGCGGCGGCCAGGTGTTCTACGTGCACAACCGCGTCGAGGACATCGCGCGCGTGGCGGACAGGATCCACACGCTCGTGCCTGAGGCGAAGGTCTCCGTCGCGCACGGCAAGATGGGGGAGAAGCAGCTCGATCAGGTGATCCGCGACTTCTGGCATCGCGACATCGACGTGCTCGTGTGCACGACGATCATCGAGACCGGACTTGACATCTCGAACGCGAACACGCTGATCGTCGATCATGCGGACCGCTTCGGCCTCTCCCAGCTGCACCAGCTGCGTGGTCGCGTCGGCCGCGGCCGCGAACGCGCGTACGCGTACTTCCTGTACGATCCGAGCCGGACGCTCACCCAGCAGTCGCACGACCGTCTCGCCACGATCGCGCAGAACACGGCGCTCGGCTCCGGCTTCGACGTGGCGATGAAGGATCTGGAGCTGCGCGGCACCGGCAATCTGCTCGGCGACCAGCAGTCCGGACACATCGAGGGTGTCGGATTCGACCTGTACGTGCGCATGGTCTCCGAGGCGGTCGAGGCGTACAAGGAGCCGGACAAGGCTTCCGAACCGGTCAACGTGTCCATCGACCTGCCCGTCGAGGCGTCGATCCCGGTCGACTACATCGACTCGGACAAGCTGCGTCTCGAGGCGTACCGCAAGCTCGCCGCCGCCCGCGACGAGCAGGACCTCAAGGAACTCGCCGAGGAGCTCACGGACCGCTACGGTCCGCTGCCGGAAGAGTTCGAGATGCTCTTCGGCGTGGCGAGGCTCAAGTTCAAGGCGCGAAAGCTCGGCATCTCGGAGATCCTTGCGCAGTCGAACCGTCTGCGCATCGGCCGCGTCGACCCGCCCGAGTCGATCCTGATGCGCATGTCGCGCATCTACAAGGGATTCCAGTACCGTCCGGTCACGCACCAGATGATCATCCCGACCCCGTTCGCCGGCACTCTCGGCGGCAAACCCATGCCCGGCGAGCAAGTCATGGACTGGGTGAGCGACCTCCTCAACGACCTCGCATGGACACCGGCGTCAAGCAAACGGCAGAGCCGTTTGTAGCCGGTGTGCGAGGCGACAGCCGAGCCGGCAAGACGCGCGCGTAGCGTGTCCGAAGTTGCCGGACCACCGGCGTCAAGCAAACGGCGATGATCATTCTGCCTTGTCCGCGATGCCGAGCCGGGCGACCAGCGAGTCGGTGAGGGCGAACGAGCCGTCGGTGTTCCTTGAGACGGACGGCTCCTTCGCCGTCCGTCCCGTCACCGGGAACACGCTCAACGCCGGCGTCATCTCGTAATATCCGTCTGCTTCCCCGGCTCCCGCGTCGAGGAAGAACACGTATCGTTCGCCGACCGTGAGTTTGCCCGCGCCGGACCTCTCGGCCGTGTATCCCCGGATGACGATGGTCTCGCCCGCAGGAGGCGGGTCGATCCGATCGGTCTGTTCCTCATCGTCTGCCGGGAGATCTCCTGCCGAAGCGCCGCCGAGCACCACGGCGTTGATCACCGTGTCGTAGCCGGCGGCGTCGGTGTCGCCGCCCGCCCCGTCCGGCGCGGTGCATCCGGTGATCATCACATATGCGATGACGTCCGACGCCTGCTCCAGTTCGTCCAGCGAGTCGTACCACGGCCAGTCGTATTGCGCGTCCGACTTCTGGCCGGTGCAGTACTCGTTGTCGACCAAGACGCCGCTGTGCTCCTCGGCGCATCCCGTCAGGGCGGCGAGGCACAGGACGGCCGCCATCGTCGCGCCGATCGCTCTTGTAATGGTGCCGGTTGTCGTTTTCGGGCCTGTCCGACCGGTTGCGTGCCTCATCGCCGTCTCCCTTCAGCGCGCGGATGGGTGGCATCTGCGTTGATGCCGTTCTCTTTCCATTATCCCGCGGCATGCACGTTTCCCCGCCTCGTATGCATGCAGCCATCACGCGGTGTGAGAGTACATGAAGCGGTGAAATACCCATCAAGCGGTGACCGCATTTTGTGAATTGGCGGAATTAAGCCGTTTTGCGTCACCGCGTCATGGACCAAACACCGCTCCATGGGGATTTCACCGCGTGATGTGGCGCGTTACCGTGGGATGGAACGCCCGCGGGAGACACCGACGGAATTACAGGATCGTCTCCATGCCGATTTTGTAGGGCTTCAGGCCCATGGCCTCGTAGAACGCCTGCGCGCCGGGGTTGCACGACCACACGTTGAGGGTCACGTTGTAGCAGCCGTTCGCCTTGGCGAAGTCGAGCACGTGCCGGTAGACCGCAGTGCCGACGCCTCGCCCGCGCGCCGCCTCGTCGACGCAGATGTCGTCGATGTAGAGCGTCGTGAGGTCGGTCAGGACATGATTGTGCTGCGGGCGCTGGAACACGCAGAAGGCGTAGCCGAGCAGCGTCGCGTCGTCATCGTCCGAGAAGACGCCGAACACGGGCGTCTCGTCATCCGAGACGATATGAGCCAGCTCCTCGTCCGTGTACTTCGTTGTGTTCGGCCTGAACAGGTCGGGCCGTCCGTTGTGGTGCACGTCGGCGACCTGACGCAGTAGCCTGTGCAGTTCGGGGATGTCGCGCTCCTGCGCGCGGCGGATATGCGATTCGTCCATATGGTCCAGTGTACCGATCGTATATCGGTGAGACGGCATTTCGCACCGGGGCACGCATCCATCGGCCACCCCCTCAGACCCGTTTCACGGGCCGGCTCCGCTGATAAGAGGTGCTTGAATCTGATCGTCGGATGCTTGGCTTTGCCATCATGTCCTTACCTCATCCAGACGAACGGCGAGGTAACATTAGGCGTAGTTTTGGTGTATTTCCAATGACTGTGAGCGCTCACAACACGCTTTGCGCCCCTCTTGCGCGTAGTCCACAAATCGCACTATTCTTGACGATGTCATCACAACATAACGTTAAAGGAGCAGTTGTGGCAGCAATTGAAAGCGTGTACGCGCGTCAGATTCTCGATTCCCGCGGCAACCCGACCGTCGAGGTCGTTCTCGACACCGAGGATGGCGCCCGTGGTCTTGGCCTAGTTCCGTCCGGCGCCTCCACCGGTGAGGCCGAGGCTTGGGAGCGTCGTGACGGCGACAAGTCCGTCTACGGCGGCAAGGGTGTTCTCAACGCGGTCAAGGCCGTCAACGAGGAGATCGCTCCGAAGGTCATCGGTCTGGACGCTTCCGACCAGCGCGCGCTCGATGATCTCATGATCGAGCTCGACGGCACCCCGAACAAGGGCCGTCTCGGCGCCAACGCCATCCTCGGCGTCTCCCTGGCCGCCCTGTACGCCTCCGCCGAGTCCGCGGACCTGCCGCTGTACCGCTACATCGGCGGCACCAACGGCCACATCCTGCCGGTCCCGAACATGAACATCATGAACGGTGGCGCCCACGCTGACTTCGCCACCGACATCCAGGAGTACATGATCTCCCCGTACGGCTTCGACTCCTTCCACGAGGCCCTGCGCGCCGGCGTCGAGGTCTACCACACCCTCAAGAACGTTCTGAAGAAGGAAGGCCTGAACACCGGCCTCGGCGACGAGGGCGGCTTCGCCCCGAAGCTGAAGTCCAACAAGGACTCCCTGAACTACATCGTCGACGCCATCTCCGCCGCCGGCTACGAGCCGGGCAAGCAGATCGGCATCTGCCTCGACGTGGCCTCCTCCGAGTTCTACAACAAGGAGACCGGCCTGTACCACTTCGAGGGCGACGAGCGCGACGCCGAGTACATGCTCGACTTCTACGAGCAGCTCATCGACGAGTACCCGATCGTCTCCATCGAGGACCCGTATCAGGAAGAGGGCTGGGACGACTGGGCGAAGATCACCGCCAAGCTCGGCGACCGCCTCCAGTTCGTCGGCGACGACCTGCTGGTCACCAACCCGAAGCGTCTGCAGAAGGGCATCGATCTGGGCGCGGCCAACTCCCTGCTGGTCAAGCTCAACCAGATCGGCTCCGTCACCGAGACCCTCGACGCCATCGAGCTGGCCACCGCCAACGGCTTCACCTCCATGGTCTCCCACCGTTCCGGCGAGACCCCGGACACCACCATCTCCGACCTCGCGGTTGCCAAGAACACCCGCCAGATCAAGACCGGTGCCCCGGCCCGTGGCGAGCGCGTTGCCAAGTACAACCGCCTGCTCGAGATCGAGGAGGAGCTCGGCTCCACCGCTCAGTACGCCGGCTACAGCGCCTTCAAGGCCTGCAAGAAGTACATCGCCAAGTGAGTCTGTGACTCGCCGAGCCGTACTCCGGCCGACTGAATAAGTCATCAGGTACCCGTCGCATTCGCCCGTCGAATGCGACGGGTATTTTTATATGCCATGAGCACACGGAACCGAAGCACACCGAAGGACGGCAAGGCCTCGAACGTGAAGAAGCGCCAGCGCTCGGGCAACTTCGGACCGATCGCCTTCTTCGTCTCGCTGTTCATCGTGGCGGTCGGAGCGATCCAGCTCGTCTCCACGTTCAACACCTACGCCACCGATCTGGCGCATCTCAACAGTCTCAAGCGCGAGGAGGCCGCGCTCATCGCCCAGAAGCAGGAGCTCGAGAACAACATCTCCCGCTGGAACGACAAGAACTATGTGGCGGCTCAGGCCCGGGAACGCCTGGGATTCGTCTTCCCCGGCGAGCAGTCCGTACTCGTGCAGCATCCCGAGGCCGTGACGGGAGACGACGCGGCCGAGGACGGCACAAGCGGGGAATCGGCATCGACCGGCACGGACACGTCGAAGCAGCTGCCTTGGTACAGTGAACTGGCGTACGCGTTCAAGAAGGCCGACGAGCCGGATGATCAAAGCGATCGGAACGGCGATCAGGCCGATGGCCAGTTGGACAGCAGCCAGCAGTCGAAGACCTCGAACAACCAGGACACGAAGGGACAGTAAGCAGTGAGCCACATCGATCCGTCCGCTCTGGCGGACGCCATCCTCGAGCACCCCGCCACCGACGAGGACTACGCCATCGTCGAACGGCAACTCGGACGCTATCCGCGCGGCATGGTCGCCGTGGGCGCCCGATGCGCGTGCGGCAGGCCGCTCGCGGTCGTCACGAGACCCCTGCTGCCCGGTGGCGTACCGTTCCCGACCACCTGCTATCTGACCAGCCCCGAGGCCGTCAAGGCCGCCTCGCATGTCGAGGCCGACGGCGCGATGCGCGACTACACCGAACTGGTCGAGCATGACGAGGACGTGAAGGCCGCCTACGAGCATGCCCACCGGTACTATCTCGCGTTCCGTCACGAGATCGCGGTGAAGCTCGGCGACAGCGAGGAGCACATCGAAGGCACCTCCGCCGGCGGCATGCCCGTGCGCGTCAAGTGCCTGCACGCGCTCATCGCCCAGTCCCTCGTCATGGGCCCCGGCGCCAACCCGATCGGCGACATGGTCCTCGAGCGCGTCAGGGACGAGTTCGATCCGTCCGTATGCCGCTGCAGCGTGGAGTGACGCGGGGCGTCGGCAGACAAAGCAACGGCAAAGCACATAGCATAACCCACTACAGGAAGGGCTCATCATGGGCAAGGCGGTAACCGTCGCAGGCGTCGACTGCGGCACCAACTCCATCCGGCTCAAGGTCGTGCGCGTCGACGAACACGGCATGACCGAGATCGTGCCGCGCGTACTGCGCGTCATCCGTCTCGGACAGGACGTCGACAAGACCCATCGATTCGCCGACGAGGCGCTCGAACGCGCCTACACCGCCGCCCGCGAGTTCGCCGGGATCCTCGCCGACCATCCGGTCGACGGCATCCGCTTCGTCGCCACCTCGGCCACGCGCGATGCGGAGAACCGCGAGGAGTTCGAGGACGGGATCGAACGGATCCTCGGCGTGCGCCCCGAGGTCATTCCGGGCACCGAGGAGGCCGATCTGAGCTTCCTCGGCGCCACGTCCGTCGTCAACCGCGGCGATCTGCCCGCCCCCTACCTCGTCGTCGATCTCGGCGGCGGCTCGACCGAACTGGTCCTCGGCGGGGATGGCGTGAACGAACCCGCCACGCGCGTCGAGGCCGCGTTCTCGATGAACATCGGATCGGTGCGCATGACCGAACGTCACCTCAGGACCGATCCGCCCACGCAGGAGGAGATCGACGAGGCCGTCGCCGACATCGACGAGCACATCGACGAGGCGTTCCGCACCGTTCCGGCCGGCCGCACCCGCACCATCATCGGCGTGTCGGGCACCGTCACCACGATGACGGCGCTTGCCATGGGACTTAAGGAATACGATCACACCGCCGTCGACGGGCATCGCATGTCGATTGCGGACGCCTACGCCATCGACGACCGGTTCCTCAGGATGACCCGCGCCGAACGTCGCGAATACAAGACGATCCACCCCGGGCGCATCGACGTGGTGGGCGGCGGCGCGCTCGTGTGGAACCGCGTGCTCGCCAAGGTCAGCGAGGCTGCGAAGCGTACGCATGGCGAGACGATCGACTCGTACATCGCCAGCGAGCACGGCCTGCTCGACGGCATCGTCCTCGACTACGGTCGCCGTCTGCTCGCCGCGTAGACCGCAGTCGGAGCGCGACGCGAGCACGAGCGTACGGTAGCGTACAATAGAACGGTTGGCCCTTGCGGCCAGCGCCTCCATGGCGAAATCGGTATACGCAGTCGACTTAAAATCGATCGCTTCGGCTTGCGGGTTCGAGTCCCGCTGGAGGCACCCAAGAACCGGACGGCGGCGAACATCACCGTCAACATACGTCGCCGAAACAATGGACGGATAACCTGCTGGCAGCTTCGTTACGAGAGAAAAAGGAGAGACCCGCCATGCCGTCCAGCTGGACCACCGTCGACAAGGACACCGTCACCGGACTGCCGATCATGCTCGCGCAGAACATCATCGCCGGCACCGTGCTGAGCGTGGGGGCGATCGCCTGCTCCGGCTTCTACCTGTCGATGATCGGCAACGTGGCCTCGCTGGTGCCGTGGGCGCTCATGGTCGTGCTCGTCGCCGTCGCCTTCACCTACATCGTCGGATTCGCCCTGCTGTGGTGCGTCGAATCGTTCACGCTGCGCATGCGCGAGAAGTTCAGGCCGATCGCCTATGGTGTGGTCGGCGCGCTCGGCTACGGCGTGTGGGGCATGCTCGTGATGAGCAGCCTCATGAACTCGCTCGACCAGCCGCTCAACGGGGTCGTGCTCTCCAACGGCGACATCGCCGCCCTGACCGTCAACTACGCGGTGTTCGGCTTCATCGCCTACATGCTTGCGCAGGCGTACGGCAGGAGTTTCGCCTCGCGCAGGGGACTCGCCGTGGGGCTGCTCGTCGTGCAGATCGTGCTGGCGGCGCTCGGCATCGTCGTCGGCGCGATGATGTTCTCCGCGCTGGCCAGCTAGCCCCCGAGAAGAGACCGTCCAATCCCGTTCATCCCGTTAGTCCCATCCGTCGGATCGAAAAGGAGGATCACCATGTTCAGCGTGCTCGACATGTTCAAGATCGGCGTGGGGCCGAGCTCCTCGCACACCGTGGGGCCGATGGTCGCGGCCCACGCCTTCGTCTCCTCGATGCGGGACTCCGGTCTCATCGGCCGCACCGCCCGGATCAAGGTCACGCTCTACGGATCCCTGTCCCTGACCGGTCTGGGCCACGGCACCGACCGCGCCGTCATGGCCGGACTCGAAGGCAACGTCCCCGCCACGGTCGATACGCAGCACATGCTGCGCATCCGCGAGACCTGTGCGCTAGACGACACGCTGAACCTCGCCGGCGTCAGACGTATCGGCTTCGACTACGACCGGGATATGGTCTTCGACCGCTGGCGCCGCATGGCCGCCCACCCCAACGGCATGCGATTCCAGGCGTTCGACGACGACGGCAACCTCGTCGACGAACAGGTCTGGTACTCGATCGGCGGCGGATTCATCCGCCGTGGCGCACCCGACGATCTCATGATCGGCATCCACGACAAGCCTCCCGAGGGCACGTCGTTCGCCGACCGGGACGAGGGCTCATCCACCGACTTCGGCCTCGACGCCCCCTACCCGTTCTCCTCGGGCTCCGAACTCGTCGCCCTGTGCCGCGAACACCACCTGAGCATCGCCGAGCTCGTCTGGGCCAACGAGACCGCCACCCGCTCCGCCGTGCAGGTCCGCGCCGACATCGACACGGTGTGGAGGGTCATGCGCGAATGCGTCGACCACGGGTGCACATCCACCGAACAGTCACTGCCCGGCGGACTCGACGTGCCGCGCCGCGCGCCGCGCATGTACGAGCGGCTCGCCTCCAACTCCGACGTGCTCAAGCGCGGACGCTCCCGGCGCGACGCCGTGCTCGAATCCTCCGACGCCGCATGGGTGAACCTGTTCGCGCTTGCCGTCTCCGAGGAGAACGCCGGGGGAGGGCGCATCGTGACCGCACCCACCAACGGCTCGGCGGGCATCATCCCCGCGGTGCTCCACTACTACTGGCACTTCATGGACGACGCCAACGAGGAGGGCGTCGTCACGTTCCTGCTCACGGCAGGCGCGATCGGGTACCTGTTCAAGCGCAACGCCTCGATCTCCGGCGCCGAGGTCGGCTGCCAGGGCGAGGTCGGATCGGCCTGTTCGATGGCCGCGGCCGGACTTGCCGCCGTGCTGGGCGGGACCCCCGAGCAGGTGGAGAACGCGGCCGAGATCGGCATCGAACACAATCTGGGCCTGACCTGCGATCCGGTCGGCGGACTCGTGCAGATCCCCTGCATCGAACGCAACGCGATGGCGGCGAACACGGCGATCAACGCGGTGCGCATGGCCATGCTCGGCGACGGATCGCACATCGTCACGCTCGATCAGGCCATCGAGACGATGCGCGAGACCGGCGAGGACATGATGGCCAAGTACAAGGAGACGTCCAAGGGCGGCCTCGCGGTCAACGTAGTCGAATGCTGAACGTTCGTCGATGCGGATAATCCATGGGCCGAAACGGTGCGGACCGTGCCGTTCGGTGCTATTATGAGCGACATTATGTCCAGTCGAGGACGCCATCCAAAGGCATCCTAAGGAGGAAACCCATGGCTGATATGCCTTCCGTGCAGGCCGAGTTCGGCTCCACGCCCGTCATCGAGTTCCCGGCCACCGAAGCGCCGGCCGGTCTCAAGGTCGTCGAGGTCGTCGAGGGCGACGGTCCGATCGTCCGTCGCGGCGACACCGTCACCGTGAACTACCACGGCGTCGTGTGGGGCAAGGACAAGCCGTTCGACTCCAGCTTCGATCGTCACCAGCCGGCCAGCTTCGGCATTGGCGTCGGACAGGTCATCAAGGGATGGGATCAGACCGTGCCGGGCCACAACGTCGGTTCCCGTCTGATCGTCTCCATCCCGCCGGAGTACGGCTACGGCTCCCGTGGCGTCCCGCAGGCCGGCATCGGCGGCGGCGACACCCTGGTGTTCGTCATCGACATCATCTCCACGCGCTGAATTCGGGCCCATATAGCCGCATATCGGATTCGCTAGAAGTTTTCAGGGAAGGCGCCGGGAATGACATCCGGCGCTTTCTCGTATTGGTACGCATATCCACTTTCAAGAGAGGACAATCACGACTATGACCGAGGAAAAGACGATCCTGCTCACGCAGGAGGCCTACGACAAGATGAAGGAGGAGCTCGCCTGGCGCGAGGGCGAATACCGCGACGAGATCCTCGCCAAGGTGTCCGCGGCGCGCGCCGAGGGCGATCTGAGCGAGAACGGCGGCTATCAGGCCGCCCGTGAGGCCCAGCGCGTCAACCAGGGCCGCATCGACGAGCTCACCGTCAAGCTGCGCAACGCGAAGATCCTGACCGCTCCGCCGGAGGGCAAGGTCGGCGACGGCTCGCTGGTCACCCTCGACGTGATGGGCCGCGAGAAGGTCTTCGTGCTCGGCACGCGCGACCTCGCGATCGCGACCGACCACGACATCATCAGCCCGGAGTCGCCGATCGGCGCGGCCATCAACGGCGCCAACGCCGGCGACACCGTGAGCTACAAGGCCCCCAACGGCCGTGAGATCTCCGTGACCATCAAGGCCTCCAAGCCGCTGGTCTGATCGGCTTATTTCGGCCTATCGCAGAACCCCCGCACCTTCAGGTGGCGGGGGTTTCCATTTCCGGCGCCCTTGGCGGCTCACACCCACAGCGCCACGATCACCATGTAGATCGCGACCATGTGGCATGCGTATCCGGCGACGGTGCCGCAGTGGAAGATCTCGTGGAAGCCGAACACCTTCGGCCACGGGTCCGGCCGACGCAGCGCATAGACGATCGCGCCGAGGATATAGCACGCGCCGCCCGAGCACAGCAGGACCACGACGGCCGGGCCGGCATACGGCGAGGTCCAGAACAGCGCCATGAACGCCAGACCGTAGATGCCGAACACGATGTACACCAGCGTGTACAGCCATCGCGGCGCGTTGATCCAGATCACGTGGATGATGATCGCCACCGCCGTGCACGCCCACATCGAGATGATGATGAAGTTGCGCCAGAACGGCTGCAGCGCGAACGAGACCGGCGTGTACGTGCCGGCGATGAGCAGAAAGATGTTCACGTGATCGATGCGTCGCAGCACGTCGGTGACGCGCGGGCTCCAGTCGCCCAGATGGTAGCAGGCCGAATTGGTGAACAGCACCAGCGAGGCGACCATGAACACCGCGCACGCCCACTTGAGCCCCGCTCCTTGTGCGAGGCAGATGAGCACGATGCCGGCCGCCAGCGACAGGGGAGCGGCGACCGCATGGATCCAGCCGCGCATCGCGGGCTTCGGACGGCCGTGCACGTCGAGACGGATCTTGCGCTCGACCTCGGCCGGCGCGATGCCCTCGAGCCGTGCCGCGCGCTCCTCGCCCTTGGCGATGACGTGCTTGGCCTTGGCCTCCGCCTTCGAACGGATGCGTTCGGCCTTGAGCTTCGCCTTCAGCCGAGCCGCATCGGCCCGGGCCTTGAGCGCCTGTTCCCTCGCTTCGGTCACCGCTTGTCGCCGTGCCTGGATCTCCTCGTCGGTCATCATCGTGTCGTCGCCTCCGGACTTGTCGTGATGTTGACGTTTTCGTAACTTACGTTACCGTAACCTACGATACCGTAGGTTACGTCAAAGTCAAGCAATGATCTGCGAACATGCAGGCCTCGCGTATCGAACGCAGCCTGTTGAACGTAACCCTATCGAACCGTGCGACGACGACGAGGAACGGCATGCGTATGATGGACGCATGGCAGATTTCTCACAGATACTCGCAACGCGCCCTGACCTCGATGACAGGGATCGCGAATGGCTGCACCAGCTGGTGGCCGACTGGCAGGTGATCGCCGACCTGAGCTTCGCCGACCTGCTGCTCATCATGCAGAACGGCGACGGCAGGTACGTGGTGGCGGAACAGTGCCGTCCCTCCACGGTGATGACCCTGCGCACCGACGACGTCGTCGGCGACATCATGCCCGAATCGATGACCGGCGAGCTCGACGCCGCCATGGAATCGGCGGTCGTCTTCCGCTCCACGGTGCTCAGGACCGTCGGCAAGTCCACCGTGTGCAACGTCTACGCTCCCGTGCGCCACAACGGCAAGACCCTGGGCCTCGTCGTGCGTGAGACCAACATGGCCACCCGCGAATCCAACGGCCGCTACGAATCCGAAAGCATCAACGCGGGCAAGCAGCTCTACGAGATGATCCCCCGCGGACAGTTCCCGTACTCCGATTCGGTGATGAGCCAACGCCATGTCGCGCGCGTCGCCGACGGCTTCATCGTCCTGACGATGGACGGCGTCGTACGCTACGCCTCGCCCAACGCCATCAGCTGCTTCCGCCGTCTGGGTCTGCTCATCACCATGCAGGGCCACTACCTGAGCGAACTGGGCACCGATCTGCTCGAGGAGCAGAAGGAGCAGGTCGACGAGCAGCTGCCGCTCGTGCTCAGCGGCAAGGCCGCCGTCGACTCCGAGATCACGACGAAGCGCTCCGCCGTCTCCGTGCGCTCGCTGCCGCTGTATGACATGAACGGACGTGTCGGCAGCATCGTGCTGTGTCGGGACGTCACCGAGCTGCGCCGGCGCGAACAGGAGCTGCAGACCAAGGACGCGGCGATCTCCGAGATCCACCACCGCGTGAAGAACAACCTGCAGGCCGTCTCCGCGCTGCTGCGACTGCAGGCGCGCAAGACCAAGTCCGAGGAGGTGCGCAAGGAGCTCAAGGAGGCGCAGCGCCGCGTACAGACCATCGCGATGGTGCACGAGGGGCTGAGCCAGACCGTCGACGAGGTCGTGGACTTCGACAAGGTGATCGCCGGGCTGCTCAAGATGGCCGTGGACGTGGCCACGATGCGCGACCAGCACATCTCCATCGACTTCGTCGGCAAGTTCGGCATGATGCCCGCCCAGGACGCGACGCCTCTGTCGCTGGTCCTCACCGAGCTCATCACCAACTCCGTCGAACACGGGTTCGAGGGACGCACGCAGGGCCATATCACAATCTCCGTGGGCCGTTCCGGCTCGAATCTCAACGTGGTCGTGGAGGATGACGGCACCGGTCTCGGCTCTGAATCGCAGGGCGGCATGGCCAAGTCCTCCGGTTCCGGCCTCGGCACGCAGATCATCAACACCTTCGTGACCAACGACTTCGGCGGCACCGTCAACTGGGAGCCCCGCCGCGGCGGCGGCACCCGAGTGGTCCTCAACATGATCCTCAGGGCCGCTCAGGCGGAGTAAGTAAGTAAAAACCAAGGGGCTCCCGGTTCATCGGAACCGGGAGCCCCTCGACGTCCATCAGCAGCTGCATGAGCTGCATGGAGCGGATGTCAGATCTGCATCTGCATGGCCTGAGAGCGACGCAGGCGCATCGCCTTGCGCTTGAGCTGACGACGCTCGTCCTCGCTCAGGCCTCCCCACACACCGTAATCCTGATTCGTGTCCAGTGCGCACTTGAGGCATGCGTCGATCACCTTGCAGGTGCGGCACACGGCCTTGGCCTCCTCGATCTGCTGATAGGCCGCACCGGTGTTCCCCACCGGGAAGAACAATTCCGGATCCTTGTCACGGCACGCAGCCTTGGCACGCCAATCGAAAGCACTGCTCATCGTCGTTTCCTTTCCTGTCCGAGCCCTGAAATTCGCATCCAGTACGTACTACCTAAGCACGTTCAGGGTCGTTTTTCAAGACTTTCCCTGAAAAGAGATATTTCATGCGCCTCCCCGGGCGCGCCGGGCGGTTCGCGATTCGTCCGGCGCGCCCGAGGAGCGCCGTCATTCACGCTGCCGATCCGGAGGCGGTCTGGCTCTCGGCGAGTGTACCCACTGTGCCCGCCTTGTGCTTGCCGGAGGAGAGCTGCGAGAACAGTTCGAGGTTGCGCGAATCGTCCAGCAGCACCGAGGATCCGACGCCGGAGACGCGATAGTCGGGGTTGCTCCAGTACACGCTGCCGGTCACGCCTCCCGAACCGGTGGCCCCCTTGAACGCGATCGCCATCTGCACGAGCGTGAACGGGGACGTCGTGTCGTCCACGGTGAGCGCCGTGAGTCCCGCATCGGCGACCTTCGTGAGTCTGGCGGGGTTGGCGATCACCTCCGAGGAAGCGGCCTTTTTCACGATCGCGGCGATCACCTGACGCTGGCGCTGCGCACGACCGAAATCGCCGTTCGCATCGGAATAGCGCATGCGGGAGAAGGCCAGTGCAGTGCCGCCATCGGCCATATGGCATCCGGACGTCCAGTTCAGGCCCGAATCAGGGTCGTTGACCGTGTGGTCATAGCACAGATTCACGCCGCCGATCGCGTCCACCACGTTTTTCAGTCCGCCGAACTGGATCTTGGCGATGTGGTCGATGTGCTGTCCGGTGATCTGCTCGACCTCGCCGACCAGAGACTTGTACCCCTTGATCTGCGCGACGGCGTTGATCTTCATGTAGAGACCGTCCACCTGCGTCAGGGAGTCGCGGGGGATCGAGATCAGGGAGCTCGGTCCGTGCGAGGGCTTGGTGAGCACAAGGATCGTGTCGGTGCGGAAGCCCGGCGTGTCGTCGGCGGAGCCGCCGGCCGTGCCGTCGCGCTCGTCCGAGCCGAGGATGAGCCAGGATTCGCCGGTCGTGTTCGAGGAGCCGGTCAGCCAGCCGTCTTCCTTGTTGAGTCGTGAATCCACCCAGTGCCATGTGCCGAACATGGTGAGCAGTAGCGCCGCGACGAGCACCAGAATCACCATGCGGATGATCCTGCCGACAGGCACTGTACGCATCGGACGGGCGCCTTGGATGCCCTGTCCGAATGTGGATACGCCTACGGCCGATGATCCAGCGGCGGGACGGGAAAGGGACGGCCTTGCCGAGGGCGTTGCGCTGGTCGAGCCGGATGAGCGGCGGGGCGTGCGCGCGGGGGCTACCGATCCCGGCATGGACGAAGCCGAGGACGATGACGCCGACGTGCGTCCGGCCACGCGAGGAGAGGCGGAGGCGCGGCGCGCCTCCGATCTGCGGCGCGGGGTGAACGAGGCCGGCATCGCGGATGCGGAGGCGCCATGTTCGGCGGGGGAGTCCGCTGCATGGGCACCTTGCGCGGCATCATGCGTGGTGTGCGTCGCATGAGCGCTCTGGGAGGCTCGCCGTGACTGGCCGGATCGGCGTGATCCGCGCGCGTCGGGGTTGAAGCTCGGCGGATTCGAGGTGATCGGGGCCGGCTCGTCCTCGGGGGTGCCGGCGTGTCGACCCCTGGAGGCGTTGAGGGAGCCCGAGTCGATGATCGGACCGGTGGGCTGGGAGCGGCGGCGGGAACCCGAGGGGATGAAACTCGGAGGAATCTCCTGAGGGTTGGACCTATCGCCTTGCTGCACGCTATGCCTCCCCGTAACGAATCTGGACTTCTGTCACTGTTGCACATCACGCCGCGCGGGAGGGCGACGCGATGGGTATTTTCTCATTTCCGGCACAAGTATGCGCCACGTGATCGGTGTGTGATTGGTCTGCGAACGGCCTGTCCGGGAATCGGTCTACTTGACCTTGCACACCACGTTGTTGAGGTACGAGTCGGAAATGCCCATGACCACATTCGTGGTGGCGTTGTGGATGATGCCGGTCTTCGCGTCGATGATGCCGCCGGTGGCGGTGTCGATGAGCTGGCCCTGCGCATTCTTCTCCACGCCGTCGGCCACCTTGGTGTTGACCGGGGTGGGGGTCTGCGTCTGTGTGGACTGAGACTGGTCGGCACCCGACTGGCCTGACTGGCCCGACTGGTCGGCCTGCGTGGAGTCGGCGTTCTGCTGATCGGTGCTCTGCTGATCGCCGGAGGACTGGTCCGTCTGCGTGGAATCGCCCTTCGACGCGGAATCCGAGGAGTCGACGAACGGCTTGTCGTTGCGCATCTTCGCCCACAGCGTATCCGCCTCGGAGGTCCACACGACGCGGTTCGCGTCCCGCACCCAGTCGGTGACGGGCACCGTGCGCGTGTACAGGTTCGAGGTCTTGAAGTCCTTCATGCTCATCGCCAGACCGGCGAGCGTGGTGGTGTTGGCCAGACCGGTGGAGATGTTGAGCGACTTGAGCGCCGCCTTGGCGAGCTGGTAGAGGTCGCCCGATTGGGTGAACAGGTTCTTGGAGAGCGCCTGCGCGAGCAGCTGCTTGACCAGATACTGCTGGCGGGCGGTGCGTTCCATGTCGGTGCCGTCGGTGTCGGCGCCGTGGCGGCGACGCGCGTACTGCGTGGCGGTCAGGCCGTCGAGGTGCCTCCATCCGGCGTCGATGTTGATGCCGGTGTAGCCGTCGTAGACGTGCGTCGGCAGACAGACGTCCACGCCGCCGATCGCATCGATCATCGAGGTCAGTCCGGCGAAGTCGACGACGACGAAGTTCTGGATGTCGAGGCCGGTGAGCGAGTTGACGGCGTTCACCGTGCAGCTGGCCGCCGAGGCGAGATCGCCGCCGGTCTCGTAGGCGTTGGCGAAGATCGTGTTGAACATGACGTTGCGCTGCGCCTTGATCTCGCCCTTGGTGGTCGTGCAGCTGGGCACGTCCACGATCGAGTCGCGCGGGATCGACACCAGTTCGATGAACCTGCGGTCCGCGGAGACGTGCATCACCATCGCGGTGTCCGAATTGTGGTTCGATTCGAGGGTCGTGTCGCTGCCGCCGATCGCGAGGTTCTCGTCGCCGGATCGCGTGTCCTGTCCGAGAATCAGGATGTCGAGCGGCTGGCCGGCGTTCGGATCCACGATCGACGTGGCCACCGCCTCGCCGTTTTGTCCGATGAGATCGACCTTCTGCCCGTGGATGATGCCGTCGATGTTGACGTACGTCGCCGCCGCGGCGGTGCTGACGAACACGAGCAGGGCGACGACGACGCATACCAGTGTGTTGCGCAGACGGTGCTGCACGCGGAACGCCGTGCCGCTATGACGCGGGGCTCCGTTCCAACTGTTGATATTGGGGACACCTGGGGCGGATCGCTTCGAACTCACGGGACGAAAACCTTCCTATCGGGGTCAAATCCTCTCGATTGTACGGCAGACGAGCGAAAACGACGTCTGAACGGGCGTTGCCTCGCGGATGCGGGAATCGACCTTCACCGAATTTCCTCGAAGCGCGCAATCCCGTCGCCTTATCCGACACACATCCAAGAACGCCGTCCCGGACAGGCGTATGCGTACCGCGCCGGACCGTATTACAGTGGACAGGCCGCACTCAAGCGGTGACGCCCGGGCTTATACCACACATCATGCCGAATGGTCGTACCAACACGGGTCCACTTGACAAACGGGAAATCGCATGTGTGTAATTTAGTGGCGTGAACAGGCCCGGCGAGGCTAAGGAGGATGATGCGCATGTGGGGGATTGCCGATGATTCCGCCGACGAGCCTTTGAACGAGCTATTGTGGGGGTTGTTCTCACCGGACGGTGACATCTCCTGGCAGCACAAGGCGCTGTGCTCGCAGACCGATCCGGAGGCGTTCTTCCCCGAGAAGGGCGGCTCCACGCGCGACGCCAAGCGGGTGTGCGCGCAGTGCGAGGTACGTGAGCAGTGCCTCCAATGGGCCATCGACCATGACGAGCGCTTCGGCATCTGGGGCGGCATGAGCGAACGGGAACGCCGCCGGTACAAGAAGACCCACAAGGAGCAGGCGTGAGCGCGGATCGAGATGATCTCGGCACCGAACCGTCCGGCATCACCGGCATCACCGGTATCAGCGGTGCGGACGGATCGAACGAAACGAACGGAGTCAACGGCGTGGCCGAATCCGGCATCGCGGCCGCAAGCGTGCGTCGCATCGTCAACGACGCCCTGTCCTCACGCCCCTACACGCATACGCAGAGCGTCGAACGATCCGTCGCCGCGCTGATCACCGTCGAAAGGGACCTGCGCTTCCTGCCGGCCACACTGGCGGCCGTACTGCGTCAGAGCATGCTTCCCGGCGCCATCATCATCGCCGACTGCACGGGGGAGACGTCGCATCCGATCGAACTGTCGTTCGAGGTCGTCTCGGCGGGTTCCGAGCCGCTTGACAGCTTTCCCGAGGCCTCGTCCATCAGCGTGCAGCTGGTGCGCGCGCAGGGGGCGCGCTCCTTCGGCGAGGCCGTCTCACACGCGATCGAGCAGGCGAGGATCGACTACTCCACGCAGATGCTGTGGCTGCTGCACGACGACTCGCGTCCCGCCGACGACCGTTGTCTGGAGCAACTGGTCGAGACGTGGCGCAACACGCCGGGCGCCACGCTGATCGGCGCCAAGCAGCTCGACTGGGAGGGCACCCACCTGCACAACGTCGGCGCCTACGCGGCCGGTCACGGCACGCACACGCTCGTCGTGGACGGCGAACCCGATCAGGAGCAGTACGACACCCGAACCGACGTGTTCCGCGTCTCGATGGCCGGCGCGCTCGTCCCGCTGGACATCGCCCGATCCTCGAGGGGCCTGTCCAACTGGTTCACCACATACGCGCAGGGCGCGGACCTGTGCCGCAGAATCTGCCGTTCGGGAGGCCGCGTCGTCGTCGCCCCACGCGCACGCATCGCCCACCGCCGCGCACGCTTCGAGGGATTGCGCACCCGCAACGGCGAGCCCGCCCAGGACGGCGCGCTCAACCCCTCGATGAGGGTGCTCGGCGCATGGCAGCGCTACCGCTACACCGACATCCCCATGCCCTTGTGGCCGCTGGTATGGGTGATTTCGCTCGTGACCGCCATCGGCCGGGCGCTCAGACGCTTCGCCGCGAAGCAGCCGTACGAGGGACTGTGCGAACTGTGTCTGCCCTGGCGTGCTCTGGCCGGCGTGATCGGCGGCGTCAACGCACGCCGTGCCGTGGCGTTGCAGACCTCGGTGACACGCCGTCAGCTCGCCGTGCTGACCGTCACCCGCGACCAGCTGGCGCGTTGGCGCGAACGCGCACGCGCGCTGGAGGAGCAGCGCGGCACCGTGCTGCTCAGCCCGCTGGTCCGATCCCATCTGCGCATGCGTCTGATCCGACGCTGGGGACTCGCCTGCGCGATGGCCGCCGTGGCGTTCCTCGTCGTGCTCGCGCTCGACTGGTCCCTGTTCCGCTCCGCGATGGGCGGCGGATCGCTGCACTCGGCGCAATGGCTGCCGACGAACGTCCCCTTCGGCACACTGGCCGAAGCCGCGACAACCCAATGGGTATGGGGCATCGGTTCCGGCATCGCCGCCCCGCCCGCACCATGGCTGTGGGTGCTGCTCGCCGCCTCCGTCCTCACCGGCGGGCACGTTGCCGCGGCCACCACGCTGCTCTTCTTCCTGTCGGCTCCCATGGCCGCGTTCGCGTTCTGGGCGCTGGCGGGCATCTTCACCCGTTCCGATGCGGTACGCGTCATCACCGGACTCATGTGGGTATCGTTCGCCCTGGCGCTCGGCCTGTACACGACCGCCAACCTGCCAATGCTCACCGTGATGGTGTTCCTGCCGGCCGCATTCGCCTTCACCTTCCGCGCCGTGGGCCTCTACCACACCGAGGACCGAATCCACCCGCACCGTTCCGTGCAGGCCGCCGCGGCCGCCGCACTGTGCTACATGCCGACGGTCGCCGCCGAACCCCAGCTGCTCATTCCGCTGCTGGCCGTCTTCCTCGTCTTCCTGCTGTTCGTGCCGCGCCACCGCCCGATGCTGCTGCTCATGCCGCTGCCGGCGGCCCTGCTCGCCGCGCCCACGCTCGTCAACGCCATCCGCCACGCCGAAGCGGGCGAATGGCGCCAGCTGTTCGGCGACATGACGCTGCCGTTGTCCGACGTGAACGGACACCCGGCCGCACTGAACCTCACCGACGTCATCGTGCGCGCCTTCGGCTTCGACGAACATGCCGGATTCACGTGGACGGCGTTCATCGCCGACCCCTTTGCCTCCGCCACGTTCGTCACGCTCGCACTGCTCGTCACGCTCGCCGTCGTCTCGCTGTTCCTGCCGTTCGCGCTGCGCGCCTCCCGCATGATGTGGATCGTGATCGTGTCGGGCGGCGCTCTGAGCCTGCTGTCAGCGCGCGTCGCGATCGGCGTGGACCAGCGCGGTGCAATCGCCGGATCGGTGGTTCCCGGATTGGTGTTCGCGGTGCTCGGCGCGCTCTCCTGCGTGTGTCTGGTGGCCGGAGGCGCCGTACGACGCTTCGTCGAACTACGCGAATCCTCCACGCACGAGTCGACGCGCGTGGAGGCGCGCAGGAAGTCCGTCGAACGGATCCGCCACGGATTCGTCGTCGCCGGACGTGCGCTGCTGTGCTGCGCGCTGGCCATCGGAACCGTCTCGTGGATCGGCTTCTCCACCGCGCGCCATATCTCCGGCGCGGTGGCGGTGAGCGACTCGGGACTGCCGATGGTCGCGATGGACGCGCTCGAACGGACGCCGAACCAGCGTGTGCTGGCGCTTGACGCCGAATCGCACACCGATGTCAGCTACGCCATCATGCACACGTCGCGCGGCGATCTGGTCGACTCCTCGCCCGCGTGGAGGGCGCGTCAGGCGGTCGGCCAGCATGACGGCGACGACCTGAAGATCGGCGAGCTCGCCTCGCGTCTGCTGTCGAACAGCGATTCCGATGCGATCAACGAGCTGACCGCCATGGGCTTCGGTGGACTCTTCGTCGTCACCGACGGCGCCGGTTCGTCCCAGCTGTCCACCAACATCACCGCCTCGGACGGCACGCAGGCCGTCGTCACCGACACGGACGGCACCTACTACCGTCTCACCGCCGCCGAAGGCAACGCGATAGGCGTCGACGAGACGCACCTCAACGAGATGCGCCGCAGCCCGTGGCGGTTCGCCTGGCTGACGAGTCTGGGCGTGATCACACTGCTGTACGTGCTCGTGGCGGCGCCGCGCCGTCACGATGAGGCGCTCCGTCAGGAGCATGAGGGGGAGGCATGAACCGGACCACATCACCCATCGCCTCGCGCCTATGGCGTGTCGCACGTGTCATCCTGGCGACGCTGACCAGCGTCGTGCTGATCGTCGCCTTCGTCTGGCTGTCCATCGGGTCGATGCCGCAGTGGTTCGTCGATCGCGCCACATCGGGCGTCGTCGCCTCGCACCGCATCGTCCAGCGGACGGTGCAGTCGTATTGCCCCGCCCGCATGACGCTGCCCGACGCCACCGATTGGGGCGACAGCGAATACCGCGCCTCCGACGGCGACCTGACCACCTCGGCGTCGTTCGCCGCGTTCGGATCGGTCTACGCCTCCACGGCCTTGCCGTTCGGTGCGTCCTCCTCGGACGCAGTCCTCTCGCTCAAGGCCCCCGCCAATCCGCGCAGCACGGATGCCATGGTGGGCCGCGACAAGGTCGACTCCGCCCGCCTGCTCGAGACCAACCTGCTCGAGGCCTCCGAGGGATCCGGCCACGCCGGAGTCATCGCCTCGCACGCCTCCAAGGGCGACCTGCGAGGCATCTCCGCCGCCACCTGCGTCACCCCGTCGATGAGCAGCTCGTTCCTGCTGCCGGGTACCGGTACCGGTGCCAGCCGCCGCATGACGATCGCCAACCCGTCCTCGAAGGCGACGACCGTCTCGCTCAAGGTGATCGGTACGTCGTCCTCCGGCACGATGAGCCTGTCCACCTCCGGCACCGCCACCGTGGCGGCCGGCGGTACCACCGTCGTCGACCTGTCCGCGGCGGCCCCCGATCAGGACGGTCTGTACGTGACCATCACCAGCGACGTGATGCCCGTGGCCGCATACGTGGCCTCCGTCAATGCCGATGGGCTGACGCCGAAGGGCTCCGATTTCACGATGCCCTCCCCGGCCGCCTCCACGCTCAACGCGATTCCCTCGGTGTCGCAGGATGACGAGATCACACTGTATGCCTACGGCAGCAAGGCCGGGGATGTGAATCTCTCGTGGGTCACCGACGACGGCCTCTCCTCGATCGGCAGAAAGGCCCTCAAGGACGGGCGCGTCACTATCCTCGATCTCGGCAAGGCCCCCAAGGGGGCCCGTGGCATCCTCGCCACCGGCGACGACGATTTCGTCGCCTCGGCTCGCGCCATCCGATCCGGGGCCGAGGGTCAGGAGGACTTCGCCTCCCTCGCTGCGGTACCCGTATCGGACTTCGACGGCGCCGCCCTGCCCGACGGGCTCGACGCGACGATCACCCTCATCAACACCACCAACAAGGAGACCACCGTCACGCTGACCTTCATGGACGACACCGGCAAGGCCGGCGACGCGAAGGACGTGACCATCAAGGCCAACGGCGCCTCCACGCTCAAGGGCGAGGGCGATGCCGTGCTCGTCGAAGGCGCGGACAGGGCGGTCGCATGGGGCGTACGGCTGGGCGGCGGCGGACTCGACGGCGCCAAGGTGGCGGGTCTTGCCGCCTACGAGCCGAGTTCGCTCACCGTGCGCGAGGCGACGATCCGCTCCGCCCAGGACAACACCATCGTCCGCTAGACCCTACCACTCGAAGTCCGGATCGATCTCCTCGGGCCTGCGCCCGTACAGCTCCGCCAGCCGGATGACCAGTTCGTCGCGGATCGCCCACTGCAGCTCATCGCGCCCCCGCGTACGCGACTGCAGCGGCATCCGGTAGAGCACGATGCGCGCCGGCGCGCCATGATCGGCCGGGAACGCGCGCGAATTGAGACTCGGCTCCGTCTCCCACGGCACCGGATCGGACGGCGGCACGTCCTCCACGGCGAACTGCACCGGCTTGATCAGGTCCGGCCACGCCTCCGCGAGACGGCGGATGTGTGCGGCGACCAGATCGTCGAATATGCCGGAACGCGTACGGTATCGTGGCAAACGTGTGCCGAACATGGGGGTACGCGTGCCGCGTCCATGACGATTGCGGTAGACTCGTTCATTCCAAGGGGCATCAAGCATGCCCTCCACTGTAGGTCAAGGCGGCGAGGAACGCCCGATGCCGGTGCGGTTGCGCTAGGATACCGTTACAGCGATGCAATCGCGCGATGGCACCGCGGGTGGTGGCGTTGCGGGTGGTGGCGTTGCGGATCGCGCCGAGAACCGGATGGGAGGTACGGTCGATGATCAAGCCGTGGAACGAATGGGATCTGGATGCTCTGGCTGCCCATACCCGACTTGTCGGATTCGATCTGGACAACACGCTTGCCAATTCCAAGCTGCCGATGAAGCCTCAGATGGCCTCCCGGTTCGCCGAGCTCACCCGTCGCATTCCGGTGGCGGTCATCACCGGCGGACGTTACTCACTCGTCGTCAGCCAGATCCTCGACGTGCTGGAGGATCGTGCGATCCTCGCGAATCTTCATCTGATGCCCACCAGCGGCACCCGATATCTGCGCTGGAACGGGCACGAGTGGTCCTGCGTCTTCAGCCATGATCTCGATGCCGACCAGCGTGCCCGCGCCGCCGCCAGTCTGGAGCGTCATGCGCGCGAGCAGGGGCTGTGGTTCGAGCACGTCTGGGGCGAGCGCATCGAGGACCGCGGCTCGCAGATCACGTTCTCCGTGCTCGGCCAGCAGGCCCCGCTCGAGGCCAAGCAGGCGTTCGACCCGACCGGGGAGCTCAAGGAACGTCTGGCCCGGGCCGTGGCCGATGACCTGCCCGATCTCAAGGTGCATGCGGGCGGCTACACCAGCGTCGACGTGGCTGGCCGCGGCATCGACAAGGCGTTCGCCATCCGCGAGCTCGCCGCATGCACTGGCATTCAGGTGGCGGATATCGTCTTCGTCGGCGACCGTATGACGCCCGGCGGCAACGATTATCCTGCCGCCGAAGCAGGTGCGATGGGCGTCGCCGTCTCCTGTCCGGCCGATACGATCCGCTTCGTCGACGGTCTGCTCGAACGTCTGCCTGAGTGGCATCCCGAGCAGTCGCCACGTCAGGCGTAGTCGCTGATCATGAACGGGGGGAGCGGCGTATCCGGCAGGACATCCGGCGTGTTCGCGGGCATGCTGGGATTGCTGCTGCCGCGTGGATGCGCAGGCTGCGATCGGCCCGACGAAACACTCTGCCCCTCATGTCGAGACCTGTTCGACCGGGTGATCGCCCTGCCGTTCCCCGCGGCCGTGACGGGATACGCTTACGCCGGCGCCGTCTACGGCGGAAACGTCCGTCGTGCGATTCTCGCATGGAAGGATCACGGCGACGAGGAATGCGATCGCGAGTTCGCGCGGTGCATCGTCGCGCTTGCACGTCGCTCGCTGCCGATCGAGGGGGTGGCCTTGGACGGCGCGCTGCTCGTCGTTCCCGCGCCCTCATCGGCCCGTTCCTTGGCCGAACGCGGACGGCGTCATCTGATGCCGCTGGCGAAGGCCATCGCGGCCTACTACCGATCGTCGGGGCTTGATGCACGGGTGGAGCCGGCATTGCAGATCGCCGCCCGCGTCGTCGACGGCAAGGCCGTGGAGACCGCCGGCGCGGATCAGCGCGCCTCACGAATGGGCGGTCGACTGACGGTGCGCAATCGTTCCTTGAGCCGGGTGGCTGGACGAACTGTCGTCATCGTCGACGATATCGTGACGACCGGTGCCACGATGCGCGCCTGCGCCGCCGCATTGGAGACAGCGGGCGCGCGGGTTCTGGCGGGGTTGGCGCTGGCCGCGACCCCGCGCTACGACTCCGACTCTCCCGCGTCGTGATGCTTCGGCAGGACGATCTCGAAATCGGCGCCGCGCACGTCATCGACCACCCGTACGGTGCCACCGTGCAGCTGCGCGGCCCATCGTGCGATCGACAGTCCCAGACCGGTGCCGCCTGACTCGGTGCCGGGACCGGATTTGCCTTTGACGAACCGGCGGAAGATGTCGGAACGGATTTCGGGAGCGATACGCGAGCCGAAATTGACGACGTTCGTGACCACGGTGCCGTGTCCGACGTCCTCGTGCACCTCGACGAGCACCGTCGTGCCGTCGGGGGAGTGCTTGAGCGCATTGCCGATGATGTTGGTGAACAGCTGCCTCAGACGGTCCTGATCGCCCTCCATCTCGATGTCGTCGTTCACCCGCACGTGGATGTCGTGCGCGTGCCCGCCGTCCGCCAGTTCCAGCGGTTCGATCGTATCGTCGAGGAAGTCGGCGAAGTTGAACCGCTCGATCTCGAGGCTCGCGGCGCCCGCCTCCATACGGCTCAGATCGAGCAGGAAGGCGATGAGATCGGTGAGCCGCTGCGTCTGGTCGAGGATGCTCTCGAGATTCGCGGGCGTGGGGTCGGTCACGCCGTCGGCCATGTTCTCGACCTGAGCCTGCAGGGCGGAGACCGGCGTGCGCAGCTCGTGGCTGACGTTGGCGATGAGGTCGCGGCGGGTCTGATCGGCGTGCTGGAGTTCGGCGGCCATCTCATTGAACGATCGGGCCAGCTGGCCCACCTCGTCGTGGCTGGACTCGTCCATGGGAACGCGCACGGTGTAGTCGCCGCCGGCCATCGCCTCGGCGGCGTCGCGCAGCTGGCGCAGGCGCGCGGTGAGCCCGCGTGAGAAGTAGTAGGTGATGCCGAGCGCCACGATGAGGGCGACCGGCATGGCGATCCATCCGCTCCAGCCGAATTTGAGCAGGAACCAGCACATCGCGAATGCGATGGCGGTGGCGATGACGATCAGTGCGCCCAATTCGAGCTTGAGCGAGGAGAACATGCCGAGAGGGCGCACGCGGCGAACGCGTGCGCCCTCTCTCGACGATCCCGTCAATACGGGGTAGTGCGATGCGGCCATGGGCTTGGAGCTCACTTGCCGGGCTGTTCGGATGCGGTCTCGGTCTGCGGTGCCGGAGGCTCGAACGCGTATCCGACGCCATGGACGGTGCGGATCATGTCCGGGCCGAGCTTGTGACGCAGCGCCTTGACATGGCTGTCGACGGTGCGGGTGCCCGAGGCGTCGACCCAGTCCCAGACCTCCTCGAGCAGCTGTTCGCGCTTGAGGACCGACTTGGGCTTGCGCGCCAGCGTGGCCAGCAGGTCGAACTCGGTGGGGGTCAGGTGCACGAAGGTGCCGTTGACGCTCACCGTACGCTGCGCAGGATCGATGACCAGCGAGCCGAAGTCGAGGATCTTCTCGTTCTCCGCGTTCTTGGCGATGACCTTGGCGCGTTCGACGCGGCGCAGCAACGCCTTGCATCGGGCGATGAGCTCACGCATCGAGAACGGTTTGGTCATGTAGTCATCCGCGCCGGCGCCCAGACCGATGACCTTGTCCGCCTCGTCGTCGCGGGCGGTGAGGATGAGCACCGGCACCGGACGGGCGGCCACGATGCGCTTGGTGGCCTCCAGTCCGTCCATCACCGGCAGCATGATGTCCATGATCACCAGATCGGGCTTGAGCTGACTGGCCGCCTGAACGGCGCTGGCGCCGTCACCGGCAACGCGTGCGGTCCACCCTTCGGTGGCCAGGCGTTGCGCGATGGCGGTCGCCAGCGTGGGTTCGTCCTCGACGACCAGCACGGTGCGCGGCGTTGTCTGTTGACGTGCCGTGGTATTGAGCATGGTTTCTGTTTCCGCCTTTCGACTGTGTATGAATCAGTCTTCTGGCTTCAAGAATACAGCTCCAAGCGCGGGGACGGTGATTTTCGCCGAGGCCGGACGCGAATGGTATTCGCCGGCATCCGCCTCGAAGGTGCCGTTGGAGATGCCCGAGCCGCCGTACTTCTTGTCGTCGGTGGTGAACACCTCGGTCCACTTGCCGCCCTTGGGCAGGGCCACCTGATAGTCCTGCCACGCCTCGCCGGCGAAGTTGACGACCACCGCGAGCTGCTCGCCCTTCGAGCCGATGCGCAGGAAGCTCAGCGTGTTGTGGTCGGCGTCGTCGCTGGTGAGCCACTGGAAGCCCTCGGGGGTGAAGTCCTGGGTCCACAGGGCCGGGTGCTGCTTGTAGAACGCGTTGAGGTCGGCGACCATCTGCTGCACGCCGACGTGGTCCTGCCAGTCGAGGCACGCCCAGTCGATGGAGTTGTTGTAGTCCCATTCGCCCCACTGCGCGAGCTCGTTGCCCATGAACGTGAGCTTCTTGCCCGGATGCGCCCACTGGTAGGCGAACAGGGAGCGCACGCCGGCGTACTTGTCCCAGCCGTTGCCCGGCATCTTGCCGTACAGCGAGCCCTTGCCGTACACGACCTCGTCGTGGCTCAGCGGCAGCACGTAGTGCTCGGAGTAGGCGTACACCATCGAGAAGGTGATCTCGTTGTGATGCCACTTGCGGTTGATCGGCGTTTCGTGCAGGTACTCGAGTGTGTCGTGCATCCAGCCCATGTTCCACTTGAGGCCGAAGCCGACGCCGCCGGCGCTCGTCGGGGCGGTGATGCCCGCGTACGCGGTGGACTCCTCGGCGATCATCATGATGCCCGGGTTGTTCTTGTACGCGGTGGCGTTGGCCTCCTTGAGGAAATCGATGGCCTCGAGGTTCTCGCGGCCGCCGTAGATGTTCGGGTGCCACTGGCCGGGCTGGCGGCTGTAGTCGAGGTAGAGCATCGAGCTGACGGCGTCGACGCGCAACGCATCCACGTGGTATTCGCCCAGCCAGAAGCAGGCGTCAGCCACGAGGAAGTTCCTCACCTCGTTGCGCCCGAAGTTGAAGATGTAGGTGCCCCAGTCCGGGTGCTCGCCACGGGTCGGGTCCGGATCCTCGTACAGCGGGGTGCCGTCGAAGCGGCCGAGCGCGAAGGAGTCCTTCGGGAAGTGGGCCGGGACCCAGTCCATGATCACGCCGATGCCGGCCTCGTGCAGCTTGTCGACGAGGTACTTGAAGTCGTCCGGGGAGCCCAGACGGGAATCGACCGCGTAGTAGCCGGTGACCTGATAGCCCCAGGAGCCGGTGAACGGGTACTGCGTCAGCGGCATGAACTCCACGTGGGTGAAGCCGAGCTTGGTGACGTAGGGGACCAGCTTATCGGCCAGCTCGCGGTAGTTCTTCACGTCCTTGCGCCAGCTATGCGCGTTCATCTCGTAGATCGCGATCGGGCGGTCCATCGGATCGGTGGCGCGGCGGTGGTCCATCCACGCGTCGTCGCCCCATTCGTGCTGCGATTCGACGACGATCGAGCCGGTCGCCGGCGGCACCTCGTGGGAGCGCTCCATCGGATCGGCCTTCTCGACCCATTCGTGGTTGGCGTTGAGGATCTGGTACTTGTACACCTCGCCGGCCTTGACTCCCGGGATGAAGATCTCCCACACGCCGGAGGAGCCGAGTTCGCGCATCGCGTGGCGGCGGCCGTTCCAGCCGTTGAAGTTGCCGATCACGCGCACCGCGTGGGCGTTCGGCGCCCACACGGCGAAGGAGACGCCCTCGACCTGCTCGCCGGGCGTGCCGTCGGCGCCGCCCATCGGATCGTCATAGCGCAGCACGTGCGCGCCGAGCATGTCCCACAGGCGCTCGTGGCGGCCCTCGCCGAACAGGTACATGTCCATGTCGCCGACGGTGGGCAGGTAGCGGTACGGATCGTCCTCGACGTGCTCGACGCCGTCCTCGTACGAGTACTTGATGCGGTAGACGGGCACGCCGTAGCCGTCCTCCGTCTTGAGGGACGGCACCACGGCCACGAATACGCCGTTGTACTCGTGCACGGCGGGGAATTCGGCGTTCTGGGTCAGGACGGAGACGGACTTCGCATTCGGGCACAGGACTCGAATGGTCGTGTATGCGGCGAACTTGTCCTCTCCCAGATGTCCGCCGAGGACCTCGTGGGGGTTGTAGTACTCCGCGTTGCTGACCTGGGTGAGCGCACCCTGGTCAACGGGCACTGCAAAGGAATCGTCATTGATGTTTGTGTTAGTAGCCATGCCCATAGTGTACGGCTACAAACGTTATCATCGTGGAATTGGCGCGTCGCATCGTGGACGTTTCCGGCTCAAAACGCAGGTCCACGGGGTGTGGCATACTTTTTCAGGTTTTTTCTGCAGTCTGCTCCAGCGGAGGTTTCATGGGTTACAAGGTCGGCGATATGGTCGTCTATCCGCGTCATGGCGCGGCGAGGGTCGAGGCGGTCACCGAACGAACCGTGAGAGGGGTCACCCGCGAATACCTGCAGCTGTCGGTGCTGTCCTCCGACGGCCTGGTGATCAACGTGCCGGTCGACAACGCGAAGAAGGTCGGCGTCCGAGACATCGTCGACGCGAACGAGGTCGCCACGGTGTTCGAGATCCTGCGCACCCCCATCGTCGAGAAGGAGATGAACTGGTCCCGTCGCTACAAGCTGAACGTCGAGAAGATCGCCACCGGTGACGTCAACAAGATCGCCGAGGTGGTGCGTGATCTGGCGCAGCGCGACGTCGACGAGCACGGTCTGTCCGCGGGCGAGAAGCGCATGCTGACCAAGGCCCGTTCCATCCTCACCTCGGAGATCTCCCTGTCCGAGAAGATCGACGAGGAGGAGGCCCAGCGTCTGCTTGACGTGAATCTGGGCTACAGCGAGCCGAAGCCCGGTGACGAGAAGCACCACACCGAGGCCCCCGAGGAGGCGGCCTCGGAGACGATGGCCCGCATCGACGCCGAGAAGAAGAAGACCCGCAAGCGCTGATGCGCATCGGTCAGGGGTTCGACGCCCATCGTTTCGCCTCCGCTGACGCCGCGGAGGCCGTTGTGCGCCCGTTGTGGCTTGCCGGCATCGAATGGCCCGGCGAGGGCAGCGGCATCGAGGGGGATTCCGACGGCGACGTCGCCGCGCACGCGCTGATCGACGCGCTGCTGTCCGCCTCCGGGCTCGGCGATATCGGTTCGTTGTTCGGCGTCGGGTCGAACGCTCACGGTGCCGGCATGCATGGTGTGGCCATGCTGCGCGAGACCGTCGCCTATCTTGAATCGCATGGCTTCACGCCATCCTCGGCGTCCGTCGCCATCATCGGCAACCGTCCGAAGATCGGCCGTCACCGTGCCGAGGCCGTTCGCGCGTTGTCCGAAGCGGTCGGATGTCCGGTGTCCGTAACCGCCACCACCACCGACCGCATGGGGTTCACCGGCCGAGGCGAAGGCATCGCCGCCATCGCCTCGGCCCTCGTTGAGGAACGAGAATAGCCTACCTGTGCCGTGCCGATTCGATCGCCTTGGCCACGGCCCAGATCACGGTGGAGATCGTCACGATGATGAAGCTCGGGGGAGCAGGGAACATCGCGGCGAGCACCAATCCGCCCCAGATCGAGATCAGACAGATCACGCCGGAGACGATCATCGCCTTGAGTGGCGAGGCAACGAGGATGTTCGCCGCGGCCGCCGGGGTGATCACCAGCGCGAAGATGAGCAGCGTGCCCACCGCTGGCACGGCGATGGTGATGACGCCGGCCATGATCGCCATGAACGCGACGTTCATCCAGCCGATCGGCACGCCCTTGGCCTGCGCCACCTGCTCGTCGAGCGAGCTGAACAGCAGCGGACGGTAGATGATCGCCAGCGCCGCGAGCAGCACGACGTCGAAGATCGCGAATCCGAGGATCTGACCGTTGGTGATGGTCAGGATCGAACCGAACAGGATCGACTGCATCTGCTGGGATGCGGACGACGACAGTCGGGCGAAGAACAGGCCCAGACCGGTGGCGAACGCGAGCACCGTGCCGGTGGCGATCTCGCGTTCCGAGACGCGTTTGCCGAGCGCGCCGATGACGAGCGCGCCGCCGAGCGCGAACGCGCCCAGACCCACCGAGACCGGCAATCCGAGCAGGACCGCGCCGGTCGCGCCGGGCAGACCGATGTGTGCCAGCGCGTGCGCGGCGAACGTCGAATGGCGGGCGATGGTGAAGTAGCCCATCACGCCGGCCGCGAACGCGATGCACAGGCCGGCGAGGAACGCGTTGGTCATGAACGGCGCGGTGAGCGTGTCCATCCAATTGGGGTCGAAGCTGAAACTGATATGGCTCATCGTCACTCCTTTAAGATGCCCTGATGTCAGATGCCCTTGATGCCCTTGATGCCCTTGATGTCCCGAGTGGCGTCCTGCGACGCGTCGTGCTCCGCGTACTGCGCATGGTGCATCGACGGCGTATGCGCGTGATGGTGCAGCTCGGCCACCTCGTCGACGGTGTGCATGTCCATCGGCTGTCCTTCCGGCTCGTCGAGCGAGGGGGTGACGAACATGTCGCCCTGCGGAGTGGTCACGACCTGCACGTTGGTGCCGTACAGGTGAGTGAGCAGCTGTGAGTCGAGCACCTTGCGCATGTCTGCGTAGTGGGGGTGCCCATCCAGCAGATAGACGGCTCCAGTCAGGATCGGCAGCAGCATGTTGAGGTCATGCGCCACGATCTGGATGGTCATGCCGAGCTCCTGGTTGAGACGGGCGAGCAGATGGGCCACCGAATGCTGGGACGCCAGATCGAGATTGGCCAGCGGCTCGTCGAGCATGAGCAGCTTGGGGTCGGAGACGATGGCCTGTGCGATGGCGACGCGCTGGCGCAGACCTCCCGAGAGCTCGGAGAGACGGTATCCGGACTTGTCGTCGATGCCGACGAAAGCCATCGCCTGATGCGCCCGCGCACGCTGGGCTCTGGTGATCGGATGGATGCCGAAACGCGTGCCGGTTAGTCCCAGCAGCACCGACTGCTCGGCGGTGAGGTTCGAGTCGATACCCGACGTGTAGCTCTGCGGCACGTAGCCGATGAGCCGGTTCGCCTCGCCCGCCGGTTTGCCGAGCACCGTGACCGAGCCCGAGGCGAGCGGGATCAGTCCCAGCTCCGCCTTCATCATCGTGGTCTTTCCCGTGCCGTTCGTGCCGACGATCGCGGTGACCGACCCGGCGGGGATGGCGAAGTCGCCATGCTGCCAGATCATCCTGTCGCCGCGCCTGATCGCGGCGTCACGGAACACGATGGCGTCGGTGGGTGTGCTGGCGCCGGCGTCGCTGTGCCGATCGTTCATGCGATTCTCCTTCGCAGATCTGCCAGCGAATTCCTGCCGCTGGTCACTGTCCTGCCGAAAGGGGATTATCGCAAATGATGTTGACAACCGTTTTCAATAGCCCTGCTTGAGCTCTACTTGCCGGGGTCCTGCTGGCCGGCGTTGGAGCCGTCGTCGCCGCCGGTGCAGTCGCCGGTTCCGTCGCCGTTCGAGCAGCCGGTGGTCGCCGATCCGTCCGATTGGTTCTGCTTGGACTGGTCCCCGGACTGCTCCTGCCCGTCGGTCGGCGCGTCCGGATCGGTCTGCCCGTCGTTGGAGTCGTCGTCGTATTCCGGATCGACGGCCGTGAAGATCCTTTCGGTCAGATCCTCGATCCAGTCATCGAGCGTGTCGTACTTGTCGGGCATCTGCTCGCTGACGTCCACCACCGGCACATCGGCCCTGCCGGCGGCGCCGGTGAGCATGTTCGTCGCGTCCGTGGCCTCCTGCGTGTTGTTGATCAGCACGTCGAGCTTCTTGTCCTCGACGAGCTTCTGGAAGGTCTGCAGATCCGCCGGCGCGATCTCGCCGCCGTTGGCCACCGCCTGCTCGTATCCGCGCGGGGTGACGTCCTCGAAGGACATGTCGCTCATCAGGTAGTAGACCACCGCCTCGGTGGCTGCGTAGCTGGCGTTCGGATGCGCCTTGGCGAACTTCGTCATCGCGGCGTCGAGATCGTCCTCCTCGGCCTGCCACGCCTTGAGACGCTTGGCAAATTCGGCCTTCTTCTTCGGTCTCGCCTTCGAGAACGCATCCGCCAGCTCCTTGGCCATGCCGCTGCGCGCGTCCTTCGAGAACCATAGATGCGGATTGTCGCCGTCCATCGCGCCGACGATCTGCGCCGCCGAGACGAGCGTGGAGTCGGAGGCGCGAGACTTCGTGGCCCATGTGTCGTACCCGGCGCCGTTGGCCACGACGATCTCCGCCTTGCTCAGCGTGGCGAGATCCGAGGTCTTCGGCTCGAAGTCGTGCGCGTCCACGCCCGTCGAACTGAGCACCGACGTGACCTTCACGTCGTCGCCGCCGATCTCCTCGGCGAGGGATCCCCACTGGTTGATCGATGCCACCACGGTGATCGCGCCGGTCTTCTCCTGCGTCTTCGTCTGGGAATCCGGCTGCTCGACCTGCGTGGTGTTCGAGGTGCCGCACGCTCCGGCTGCGAACAGCAGCGCCGATGCGATCAGCGCGGCCAGCACCCCTCTCGTGGCCCGAGTGCGATGATTCCTGGTCATGTCTGCCGCCCTTTCCGATACTTGGAGTCCACTTCGACGAAACCGATCCGATACCTTATGGTCTTTATGGTAGTAGCATCCCGGTCCGTTCGATGGAGGTTTCCCGGTGAATCCGACGGTGAGCCTGACGGTGAATCCGAACCGACCTGACAATCGACCTGAAAACCAACCTGACAAGAGGTGAACGAGATATGGCCATACGACTTGACGGCAAAGCGGTGTCGGCGCAGATCAAGGAAGGGCTCAGGGCACGCGTGGAGCGGCTGAAGGCCGCCGGCGTCGAGCCGGGGCTGGGCACCCTGCTGGTGGGATCGGACCCCGGTTCGGTCAAGTACGTGGCCGGCAAGCACGCCGACTGCGCCGAGGTGGGCATCCGATCGATCAAGCACGAGCTGCCAGCCGACGCGAGCTTCGACGACATCGCCGCAGCCGTGAGGGATATGAACGAGGATCCCGCATGCACCGGATACATCGTGCAGCTGCCGCTGCCGCGCGGGATCGATGAGAACGCGATCATCGACCTGATCGACCCGGCCAAGGACGCCGACGGCATGCACCCGTACAATCTGGGCGAACTCGTGCTGCACGTGCGCGAGGACGTCACGACCCCGCTGCCGTGCACCCCGCGAGGCGTCATCGAACTGCTCGGCGCGTATGACATCGACCTCGCCGGCAAGGAGGTGTGCGTGCTCGGCCGCGGCATCACCATCGGCCGCACCATCGGACTCATGCTCACGCGTCGTGCCGTCAACGCCACCGTCACGCTGTGCCACACCGGCACGCGCGACGTCGTCGACCATATGCGCCGCGCCGACGTGATCGTCGCCGCCATGGGCTCCGCCGGATTCGTCAAGCCGGACATGATCGCCGATGGCGCCGTGCTGCTCGACGTGGGCGTCTCTCGCGTCTACGACGATGAGGCCGGCCGCTGGCGCGTGAAGGGCGACATCGACAAGGCCTGCTACGACAAGGCCTTCGCCTACTCGCCGAACCCCGGGGGAGTGGGGCCGATGACCCGCGCCATGCTCCTGGCCAACGTCGTCGAGATGGCCGAGCGGCAACTGCGACACGCCTAGGATTTCGCTCATATTTTGGGCAGGGCTGGCGGTATCGTAGACATTTGTGTGCCTTTAGGGGTGCGCGAATAACTTAAGAACGAGTAATTATCCATCCAACTATTAGAAACCATACATTTACATGGCAGAGAACAACACTGAGGTCACCAAGGTCGCCATCAACGACATCGGCACCGAAGAGGACTTCATCAAGGCAGTCGATTCCACCATCAAGAACTTCGATGATGGTGATCTGGTCGAGGGTACCGTCGTCAAGATCGATCACGACGAGGTCCTCCTGGATATCGGCTACAAGACCGAGGGCGTCATCCCCTCCCGCGAGCTTTCCATCAAGAAGGACGTCGATCCCGACGAGGTCGTCAAGGTCGGCGACACCGTCGAGGCCCTTGTCGTCACCAAGGAAGACAAGGAAGGCCGTCTGATCCTGTCCAAGAAGCGTGCCCAGTACGAGCGCGCCTGGGGCGACATCGAGAAGATCAAGGAAGCCGACGGCGTTGTCGAGGGTACCGTCATCGAAGCCGTCAAGGGCGGCCTTATCGTCGACATCGGTCTGCGTGGCTTCCTGCCGGCCTCCCTGGTCGAGATGCGTCGCGTCCGCGACCTCTCCCCGTACATCGGCCAGAAGATCCAGGCCAAGATCCTGGAGCTCGACAAGAACCGCAACAACGTGGTCCTGTCCCGCCGCCAGTACCTCGAGGAGACCCAGTCCGAGGTTCGCGAGACCTTCCTGTCCCAGCTCAAGAAGGGCCAGATCCGCGAGGGTGTCGTGTCCTCCATCGTCAACTTCGGCGCCTTCGTCGATCTCGGCGGTGTCGACGGCCTCATCCACGTCTCCGAGCTGTCCTGGAAGCACATCGACCACCCGTCCGAGGTCGTCAAGGTCGGTGACAAGGTCACCGTCGAGGTCCTGGACGTCGATCTGGACCGCGAGCGCATCTCCCTGTCGCTCAAGGCCACCCAGGAGGATCCGTGGCAGCGCTTCGCCCGCACCCACGTCCCCGGCCAGATCGTCAAGGGCAAGGTCACCAAGATCGTCCAGTTCGGCGTGTTCATCTCCGTCGAGGACGGCATCGAGGGCCTGGTGCACATCTCCGAGCTCGCCAACCGTCACGTCGAGAACCCGGAGACCGTGGTCAAGCCGGGCGAGACCGTGTTCGTCAAGGTGATCGACGTCGATCTCGATCGTCGCCGCATCTCCCTGTCCCTCAAGCAGGCCAACGACTCCGTCGACCCGGCCTCCGAGGACTTCGATCCGGCGCTCTACGGCATGCCGGCCGAGTACGACGAGCAGGGCAACTACAAGTACCCCGAAGGCTTCGACCCGAACACCAACGAGTGGATCGCTGGCTACGAGAAGCAGCGTGAGGAGTGGGAGGCCCAGTACGCGGCCGCCCACCAGCTGTGGGAGGAGCACAAGGAGTTCGTCGCCAAGGAACTCGAGCACGCGGACGAGTCCGCTGCCGCCGACGGCCAGGCTCCGAAGGAAGAGAAGGTCGAAGAGGTGTCCAACTACTCCTCCGAGTCCACTTCCGCCGGCACCCTCGCCGACTCCGATCAGCTCGCCGCCCTGCGCGACCAGCTCCTCGGCAAGTGAGTTCCGTCTCGTCGCTGAACTTGTGGCGTAACGCCTAGGAAAACCCCGGTTCTTCCCGAAAGGGAGCCGGGGTTTTCTCGTATGCTCGTACGATTTCCTTCGTAGAATGGCGAGTCATGATACGAATCGGACTGACCGGCGGCATTGCGGCGGGCAAGAGCACCGTCGCCGCGCATCTCGTCGAGCTCGGCGCGCTGCACATCGACTATGACGTTCTGTCGCGCAAGGTCGTCGAGCCCGGGGGAGCGGCGCTGCCGCGGATCGCACGGGAGTTCGGTCCCGACGCGCTCAATCCGGACGGGTCGATGAACCGCGCGTGGGTGGCCGAGCACGTCTTCGGCGACACCGCCGAACCCGGTGCGCGTGAGCGGCTCGACGCCATCGAGCACCCGCTGATCTATAGGGAGGCGGCGCACATCGAACGTGATCACCCCGAGGCGCGCGTCGTCGTGCATGATGTGCCGCTGCTCGCCGAGGTGATCGGCGAGATCCCGTTCCGGTTTGACTGGATCATCACCGTCGAGGCGCCGGTCGAGACCAGGATCGAACGCATGGTCTCGACGCGAGGCATGACGCGCGCGCAGGCCGAGGCACGCATCCGCAGCCAGTCGACCCGCGCCGAGCGCGAGGCCATCGCCGACGTCGTCATCGACTCCTCGAGGCCCGTGGGCGAGATGATGGCCGCGGTTGATCGGTGGGCGAACGCGGAACAGCTACTATAAGGCCTTATGGGATTCAACATCGAGCGCACGGACAAGCCGTTCGTCGTCAAATCGCCGTACAAGCCGTCCGGTGATCAGCCTCAGGCCATTGAGGAGCTCTCCAGACGCATCGAGGACGGCGAGAACGACGTCGTGCTCATGGGCGCCACCGGCACCGGCAAGACCGCCACCACCGCGTGGCTCATCGAACGCCTCCAGCGACCGACCCTCATCATCGAACCGAACAAGACGCTCGCCGCGCAGCTGTGCGCCGAATTCCGCGAGCTCATGCCCGACAACGCCGTCAGCTACTTCGTCAGCTACTACGACTACTACCAGCCCGAGGCGTACATCCCGCAGACCGACACCTATATCGAAAAGGACTCCAACATCAACGACGATGTGGAGCGACTGCGCCACGCCGCCACCGCGAACCTGCTCACCCGACGCGACTGCGTGGTCGTCGCCACCGTCTCGTGCATCTACGGCCTCGGTACGCCCGAGGAATACGCGGGGCGCATGCTGCTGCTTCGCGAGGGCATGCAGATCGACCGCGACCAGCTGCTGCGCCGGTTCGTCGACATGCAGTACAAGCGCAACGACATCGCCTTCACCCGCGGCACGTTCCGCGTGCGCGGCGACACCGTCGAAATCATCCCCGTCTACGAGGAGCTCGCCGTGCGCATCGAGTTCTTCGGCGACGAGATTGACCGCATCTCAACGCTCCATCCGTTGACCGGCGACGTCATCGCCCATGAGGAACAGGTCCACATCTTCCCGGCCTCGCACTACGTGGCCGGCCCCGAACGCATGGAACGGGCGCTGAAGACCATCCGCGAGGAGCTCGACGAGCGCGTCGCCGAACTCAGGAAACAGGGCAAGGATCTGGAGGCGCAGCGGCTGACGATGCGCACCACCTACGATTTGGAGATGCTCACGCAGGTGGGCGTGTGCTCCGGCATCGAGAACTATTCACGGCACTTCGACGGCCGTGCCCCCGGTACGCCTCCGCACACGCTGCTCGACTTCTTCCCCGACGACTTCCTGCTCGTCATCGACGAAAGCCACGTGACCGTCCCGCAGATCGGCGCGATGTACGAGGGGGACGCCTCACGCAAGCGCACGCTCGTCGAACACGGCTTCCGCCTGCCCTCCGCGATGGACAACCGTCCGCTCAAATGGCCGGAGTTCCTGGAGCGCGTCGGCCAGACCGTCTACCTGTCTGCCACCCCCGGCGACTATGAGCTTGGATTGTCCGACGGGGTGGTCGAGCAGATCATCCGTCCGACCGGCCTGCTCGATCCGAAGGTCGAGGTGCGGCCGACCAAGGGGCAGATCGACGATCTGCTGGCCGAGATCAAGGACCGCGTCTCGCGCAACGAGCGCGCGCTGGTGACGACCCTCACCAAGAAGATGGCGGAGGATCTGACCGACTACCTGATCGAACGCGGCATCAAGGTCGAATACCTGCATTCCGACGTGGACACGCTGCGCCGCGTCGAGCTGCTGCGTATGCTGCGCGAGGGCAAGATCGACGTGATCGTCGGCATCAACCTGCTTCGTGAGGGCCTCGACCTGCCGGAGGTGTCGCTCGTCGCGATCCTCGACGCCGACAAGGAGGGCTTCCTGCGCTCCTATCGCTCACTCATCCAGACGATCGGCCGCGCCGCGCGAAACGTGTCCGGCACCGTCATCATGTACGCCGACGAGACCACCGACGCGATGCGCAAGGCGATCGACGAGACCGAACGCCGCCGCGCCAAGCAGATCGCGTACAACAAGGAGCACCATATCGACCCCAAGCCGCTGATCAAGAAGATCAGCGACGTCAACGACATGCTCGCCAAGGAGGACGTCGATACGCAGACCCTGCTCGAAGGCGGCTATCGCAACGCCGGCAAAGCGGGCAACACGCATCTCGGCGTGCCGGTGTACGACCCGACCGAGGCGGACAGGCGCCATGAGGAGATCCTCAAGGCGGGGCTGCCGGCGCAGGATCTCGCCGATCTGATCCGCCAGCTGAGCGAGCAGATGCACACCGCCGCCGAGCAGCTCCAGTTCGAGCTCGCCGCGCGTCTGCGCGACGAGATCCGCGACCTCAAGAAGGAGCTGCGGCAGATGACCGAGGCCGGCAAGTAGTTCCGGAAGACCCGGCCGGGAGACCTCAGGTAGCTCGCCGGGAGATCGGGATGAAGGTCGAGATGACGGGCATGAGACGGGGCGGAACAGGACACATAGGCGTCAACATGATGGGTTAGGGTAGTGAATCATGGCCGAAACCCCTCTTGCTTTTGAAATCGCCACGTTCGTGGTGCTTGCCCTGTTCTTCATCGTCGACCTGTTCGTCATCGGACGGCGGCCGCATGTGCCCTCCACGAAGGAATGCGTGCAGCATATCGCCTTCTTCGTGGTGATGGCGCTGATCTTCGGCGGATTCATCTGGTACTTCGCCGGTTCGAAGCCCGCCATCGAGTTCTACTCCGGATGGCTCACCGAATACTCGCTGTCGGTCGACAACCTGTTCGTGTTCGTCATCATCATGTCGAACTTCGCCGTGCCGAAGCAGCTGCAGAAGTTCGTGCTGTCGGTCGGCATCACCGTCGCGCTGATCTTCCGTGGCATCTTCATCCTCATCGGCGCCGCGCTCATCACCCGCTTCACCTGGGTGTTCTTCATCTTCGGCGCGTTCCTGATCTACACCGCCATCAAGCTCATCGCCGGGGGAGACGATGACGAGGAATACAAGGAGAACGGCATCATCCGCACGCTGCGCAAGGTGATTCGCATCTCCAACGAATACGACGGCGAGAAGCTGCGTACCACCAAAAACGGCGTACGCTACTGGACGCCGATGCTCATCGTCTTCCTCGCGATCGGCACCACCGACGTGATGTTCGCGTTCGACTCGATCCCCGCGATCTTCGGCCTGACCAAGGACCCGTTCCTCGTGTTCACCTCGAACGTGTTCGCGCTGCTTGGTCTGCAGCAGCTGTACTTCCTGCTCGGCGCGCTGCTCGACAAGCTCGTCTACCTGCCCGCCGGCCTGTCGATCGTGCTGGGCTTCATCGGCGTCAAGCTCATCATGGAGGCCCTGCACGGCAACACCCTGCCGTTCATCAACGGCGGTCAGGGCGTCCACTGGGTGCCCGAGGTGCCGACCTGGCTGTCGCTGGCGGTCATCGTCGTGGCGATCGGCGGCGCCGCGATCGCATCCGTCGTCAAGATGAAGCAGGTGGAGGGGAAGCCCGCTGCCTCGTCCAAGTGACGGCGTGGCCGGAGGCGGAACCGCCGCCGGCCACGGGACTGATGCGATGTTTACCGCATCGTGAACGCTATGGGAACGCTCACGGAATTGCCTTGGAAGGGCTGATTCCGTGAGCGTTCCCATTGTTGCGGCCATTGGGTTGTGAGCGCTAACAACACGCCTTACGAAAAACTGGATTCACCGGAGGGAACCTAGTACACTGCTGTAGTGGAAAACGGAGCCATTCCGGTTCCGTCCGTTGCAAAGTTAGGAATAGGCAACATGCGCAAAGCCAAGATCGTCGACACCATCGGCCCCGCCAGCGAGTCCCTTGAAGGCATCACCAGCCTCGTTGAGGCCGGCATGGACGTGGCCCGTCTGAACCGTTCCCACGGCACGCCTGAGGACCACCTCAAGGTCTACAACAACGTGCGTCAGGCCTCCAAGGCCGCCGGCCGCAACGTGGCCGTGCTGGTCGATCTGCAGGGTCCGAAGATCCGCTGCGGCTGGTTCAAGAAGAACGCCGAGGGCGAGGACAAGGTCGAGCTCAAGGAAGGCCAGGAGTTCGTCATCACCACCGACGACATCGAGGGCGACGAGCACATCACCTCCACCACCTTCAAGGGCCTGCCGGGCGACTGCCACCCGGGCGATCCGATCCTGATCGATGACGGCAAGGTCCGCCTCGAGGTCACCAAGGTCGAGGGCAACAACGTCCACACCAAGGTCGTCGTCGCCGGACCGGTCTCCTCCCACAAGGGCATCAACCTGCCGGGCGTCGCAGTCTCCCTGCCGGCTCTGACCGAGAAGGATGAGGAGGACCTGCGCTGGGCCATCCGCACCGGCGCCGACATCATCGCCATGTCCTTCGTGCGCTTCGCCACCGACATCGACCGCGCCCACGAGATCATGGACGAGGAAGGCCGTCGCATCCCGATCGTCGCCAAGATCGAGAAGCCGCAGGCTCTGGAGAACCTCGAGGACATCGTCAAGACCTTCGACGGCATCATGGCCGCCCGTGGCGATATGGCCGTCGAGTGCCCGCTCGAGGAGGTCCCGCTGGCCACCAAGCGCATCATCGAGCTCTCCCGCCAGTACGCCAAGCCGGTCATCGTGGCCACCGAGGTCCTCGGCTCCATGGTCCACTCCCCGGTTCCGTCCCGCGCTGAGGCCTCCGACTGCGCCAACGCCGTCCTCGACGGCGCCGACGCCACCATGACCTCCAACGAGACCGCCGTCGGCGAGTACCCGGCCGTCACCGTCTCCACCATGGCCCGCATCTCCGGCTTCGCCACCGAGCACGGCTTCGACCGTATCCCGGCTCTGAAGAACCTGGACATGTCCTCCACCGGCGCCGTCTCCTCCGCCGCCGTCGACCTGGCCGACAAGCTCAACGCCAAGGCCATCGTCGCCTACACCCAGACCGGCAACACCGTGCACCGCGTCTCCCGCGAGCGTCCGGCCGCCCCGATCTACGGCATCACCAACAACGAGCACACCTACCACTGGCTGGCTCTGTCCTGGGGCACCGAGGCGTTCCTGCTCGACGAGGATTACCACGACAAGTCCCGCAAGGATCTCATGGTCTTCACCGACAAGATCCTGCGCGAGGCCGGCAAGGTCTCCAACGGCGACAAGGTCGTCATCCTGAGCTCCGCCCAGGGTCTGCACCAGCCGGGCAGCACCGACTCCATCTACGTCCACACCGTCGGCGCCTGCGACTGATCAGCGCCAACCGCACCGCCGTCAGTGAGACCGGAGGAATGAGCCGTCTGCACTGACAACGGTGCGCGTGATCTGATGGATATGAGTGATCCCCCATCCGTTTAGGGTGGGGGATCACTCGTTGATGCGTTGATACGCACGCACGCGACGCATCAACGCGCACGCCGTCAGTGCACGACGGTCACGGTCGACTCGGCGAAGTTGACGATCTGACGTGAGACCGATCCGAGGAAGTGCGCGTCCAGACCACTCAGGCCGCGCGAACCGACCACCAGATGGCTGGCGTAGCGTGAGGCGGCGATCAGGCCCTTCGAGGCGGGGATGTGGAACGCATGCGTCTGGACGGCCAGTCCCTCTGGCACCGCGGTATCGCTCATCAGACCGTTGAGCAGCTCCTCGGCGCGGCGCTGCCCGACCTCGATCGGGGCCACCGAGTTCTCGTACCCTTCGATGTGGCCGAGATCGCGCAGCTGCCAGCAGAACAGCACATGCAGCGGTGAATCGTGGACCTGCGCCTCGTGCATCGCGAACTCCAGCGCGCGCTTCGAGGTTTCGGAGCCGTCCACGCCGACCACGATCGGACGACGCGACTCCTCGACCACGCCCTCGCTGGGCACGTAATGCACCTTCTCCTCGACCGGCGTCAGGGCGTTGGCGATGTCGTCGGTCACGGTCTCGTCCTCGCTGCCCGCGATGCGCACCACCGTCACCGGCACCTCCGCCTCCTCGGCGAGCGAGGCGGACAGGGATCCCATGAACCAGCGCGCCACACGTCCCAGCGAACGACGGCCGACCACGATCTGCTGTGAATCCTTGCCGATCTGCAGCAGCGCGGACGTGCCGGACGCCTTCACCGAGGTGAGCTTCAAACGTTCGGGATCGAAGTCGATGCCCTCGGACGCCTTATCCACCCACTGCCGCAGCTGGGCGGCGATGTCGTGGCGCATCTGGGCCCACGCCTCCTTGCTGTCCGGCTCGGAACCCATATCCCACGATTGCGTCCAGCCGAACACGGCGTTGATCGTCTGCCCGGTCAGAGCCGCCTCGCGCATCGCCCACTTCAACGCCGCGAACGACTCGTCGGAGCCATCGACACCGACGACGATGTCGGCGTCAAACTGCTGTGTGGTCATCATGTGCCTCCTATCAATGTGGCTATACCATCAGCATAATGGCCGCGGATACGTTTTGAGCGGAATATGGGCGGAAAGTCGCCAAACGTCATCGCGAATCGCTAGAGTGAACCACAGTGTCAATTGAGGAAGGACAAGTATGTTCGAACGGTTTACAGACCGTGCGCGGCGCGTGATCGTGTTGGCGCAGGAAGAGGCGCGAGCCCTTCAGCACAACTACATCGGCACCGAACATCTGTTGCTCGGCCTGATCCGCGAGGGTGAGGGCGTGGCGGCCAAGGCGCTCGCCGCGAAGGGCGTCGAGCTGGACGCCACCCGCAAGCAGGTCGAGGAGATGATCGGCAAGGGCAACGCGACGTCCAACGGTCACATCCCCTTCACCACGCACGCCAAGCAGGTGCTCGAACTGAGCCTGCGCGAGGCGCTGCAGCTCGGCCACAGCTACATCGGCACCGAGCACATCCTCCTTGGTCTCATCCGCGAGGGCGAGGGCGTGGGCACCCAGGTGCTCATCAAGATGGACGTCGATCTGGGCGAGCTGCGCTCGACCACCATCGACATGATCCGCGGCAACTCGGGCACCGCCGATGCCAAGGGCGATCTGGCGAACGCCGGCGGCGTGGCCGACAAGTCCAACAAGACCGGCTCCGCCATCCTCGACCAGTTCGGCCGCAACCTGACGCAGGAGGCCGCCGAGGGCAAGCTCGATCCGGTCATCGGCCGCTCCAAGGAGATCGAGCGCGTGATGGTGGTCCTGAGCCGCCGCACGAAGAACAACCCGGTGTTGATCGGCGAGCCCGGCGTCGGCAAGACCGCCGTCGTCGAGGGCCTCGCCCAGAAGATCCAGGCCGGAGACGTGCCGGAGACCTTGAAGGGCAAGCAGGTCTACTCGCTGGACCTCGGCTCCATGGTGGCCGGCTCCCGCTACCGCGGCGACTTCGAGGAGCGTCTGAAGAAGGTCCTCAAGGAGATCAAGACCCGTGGCGACATCGTGCTGTTCATCGACGAGATCCACACGATCGTCGGCGCCGGTTCGGCCGACGGCGCGCTCGGCGCGTCCGACATGCTCAAGCCGATGCTCGCGCGTGGCGAGCTCCAGACCATCGGCGCGACCACGACCGACGAGTACCGCAAGTACATTGAGAAGGACGCGGCCCTCGAACGTCGTTTCCAGCCGATTCAGGTGCACGAGCCGACCGTCGCCGAGACCATCGAGATCCTCAAGGGTCTGCGCGGCCGCTACGAGAACCACCACCACGTGACCATCACCGACGGCGCCCTGCAGGCGGCCGCCGAGCTGTCGGCGCGCTACATCCAGGACCGCAACCTGCCGGACAAGGCCATCGACCTGATCGACGAGGCCGGCGCGCGTCTGCGCATCAAGCGTCTGACCACGCCTCCGGAGCTGAAGGAGCTCGAGGACAAGGTCACCAAGGTCTCCGCCGAGAAGGAGCAGGCCGTCAAGGACCAGGACTTCGAGAAGGCCGCGTCGCTGCGCGACAGCCTCGAGAAGATGCAGGCCGATCTCAAGACCAGGCAGACCGCATGGCATGAGGGCGAATCCGACTCCAAGATGGTCGTGGACGAGGACGTGATCGCCGAGGTCATCTCCTCCTCCACCGGCATCCCGGTGTTCAAGCTCACTCAGGCCGAGTCGAAGAAGCTGCTCAACATGGAGGCCGAGCTGCACAAGCGCATCATCGGTCAGGACGAGGCGGTCTCCGCACTGTCCCGTTCGATCCGCCGCACGCGCGTGGGCCTCAAGGATCCGAAGCGTCCGTCCGGCTCGTTCATCTTCGCCGGTCCGACCGGCGTGGGCAAGACCGAGCTGGCCAAGACCCTCGCCGAGTTCCTGTTCGACGACGAGGACGCGCTGATCCGCGTCGACATGTCCGAATTCTCCGAGAAGTACGCCGCCTCGCGTCTCTTCGGTGCGCCGCCGGGGTACGTCGGCTACGAGGAGGGCGGCGAGCTCACCGAGAAGGTGCGCCGCAAGCCGTTCTCCGTCGTCCTGTTCGACGAGATCGAGAAGGCCCATCCGGATATCTTCAACACGTTGCTGCAGGTGCTCGACGACGGTCATCTGACCGACGGCCAGGGCCGCAAGGTGGACTTCAAGAACACGATCATCATCCTGACGACCAACCTCGGCACGCGTGATATCGCCAAGGCCGCCAACACCGGCTTCAACCTCGGTTCCAACACCGAGTCGAGCTACCAGCGCATGAAGGAGCAGGTGAGCGCCGAACTCAAGCAGCAGTTCCGCCCCGAGTTCCTCAACCGTCTGGACGACATCATCGTCTTCAAGCAGCTCACCGAGCCGCAGGTGCGTCAGATCGTCGATCTCGACATCAAGCAGCTCAACGATCGTCTGTTCGAGCGTCACATGTCGCTCGAGCTCACCGACTCGGCCAAGGACCTGCTCGCGCAGAAGGGCTTCGACCCGCTGCTCGGCGCCCGTCCGCTGCGTCGCGTGATCCAGCGCGATATCGAGGACGCCATCTCGGAGAAGATCCTCATGGGCGATCTCAAGGACGGCCAGCGCGTGGTGGTCGACTCCGAGGGCGAGGGCATCCTGGGCGAGTTCACCTTCAAGGGCGAGGCGTTCGAGGAGCCGAAGGCCGACGGCACCGAGGGCGAGGGCGACAAGCCCGAGCTGGTCGGCGCGTCCGCTCCGGCTGCGTCCGGTGACGCCCCGGCCCAAGCCGATGGCGCCGACGCTCCTCAGGAGTGATCTTCTCAGCTCCCTAAATAGCCGATGAGGTCCCTGATTCCAAGGAATCAGGGACCTCATGTCGTTTCGGGGCCGATCGGCCGATCGGACCTCACCATCGCTCAGCCGCTGAAATCGACCTCGCCGAGCTTCTCGATGAGCTTCATGTTCTCCGAATAGTCGACCGGGCAGGCGATGATGTCGATGCCCGACCCCGAGCGCAGCGCCGCGCGCAGCACGGGGTAGAGCTCGTCCGCCGATTCGATGAGATGGCCCTTCGCGCCGAAGCTCATGCCGAGCGCGACCACATCCGGATTGTTGAAGTCGACGTATTCGTGCGCCCCGTCATGGATGTCCATCTTCCACTTGATCAGACCGTACGCCTCGTCAACCCACACGAGGATCACGATGCGCGCGCCGACGCGCACCGCCGTCTCGATCTCCTGCACGTTCATCATGAACGAGCCGTCGCCCATCACCGCGAGCACGGGCCTGCCCGGATGCTCCAGCGAGGCGGACACCGCGCCGGGCAGCGTCCACGCCATCGTGGAGAGCGAATTGTCGATCACGCACGTGTTGGAATAGTAGGTGGGGTAGAGGCGCGCCATCCACATCTTCAGCGCGCCCGTATCGACCAGTGCGATGTCGGTGTCCGTCTCCATCGCGCGGCGCGTGTCGGCGACGATGCGCTGCGGCTTCATCGGGAACGAGTCATCGTGAAGATACGCATCGTATTCGTCGGTGAGCAGCTCATGGATCTTCGGATGCGATACGCCGAACGTGATCCGATGCTCGCGCAGCGCGGCGATCAGCGCCTTCAGCGTGGTGTCGATGTTGCCCATGATGTTCAGAGCCGTCGAATAGTGCGCGTCCGTGTCCTCGATGAACGTATTGATGTGGATGATCGTCTTGTCGTCGTTCGGATTGATCTTCTTCGGATCGAACTGCTGGATCGAGAAGCCGACCGCGATGATGAGATCCGCCTCGTCGAACGCGAAGTTCTCGTAGTCGTGACGCATGAACCCGACCACGCCGAGCGCCAGCGGGATGCGATCGGAGATCACGCCCTTGCCCTCGAACGTCGTCGCCACCGGCACGTTGAGCTGTTCGGCGAGCTCGAGCAGACGATTCTCGGCGTGACCTCGCGCCACGCCGTTGCCGGCGAGGATGATCGGATGCTTCGCGCTGCGGATGATGTCGACTGCGCGCGCGATCGTGTCCTCGGTCGGCGCGAAGTCCATCGGATCGGGCAGCGGCAGCGGATGCGCGTCCTCGGGCGCCGGCATCTCGGCCACATCCTCCGGCAGGATCAGACAGGTCGCACCCGGGCGGTTGCGCTGCGCGATCGAGAACGCCTTGCGCACCATCTCCGGCACCGACGCCGGCTCCACCACCATCGACGTCCACTGCGTGAGCGGACGGAACACGGAGACCAGATCGACGATCTGATGCGACTCCTTGTACAGGCGCGTCACATTGCCCTGCGCGCAGATCGCCACCAACGGCACTGTGCTCGCATTCGCCTGCGCGACCGGCAGCGTCAGATTGAGCGCCCCCGGTCCGAGCGTCGCCAGACACACACCCGGCCTGCCGGTCAGATGCGCCTGCGTGGCCGCCATGAAACCGGCCCCCTGTTCGTGACGCGTCAGGATGAATCGGATGCGTCCGTCTCGGGCGATCGCCTCCATCAGCGGGATGTTCTCCTCGCCGGGGATGCCGTACATCGTCTTCACGCCCTCGTTGACGAGGCATTCGACGAACAGATCGGCCACCGTGCGCACATGCGTCCTCGACTTCGAAGCGGTGTGCGACGTGTCCGTGACGCCGTTGCCAATATTGTTGTTCCGGATGCTGCCGTGATGTTCCTGCACTTGTTCCTCAACTGCTGTTGTCATGCAAGAGGAATCTAAACGGACAATGTTACGTATGCGTGTTGCCTATCACGAGCGCAATGGGTGCCAACGTCGTCGCACCGATGCGTCGGCGGAAATTCACCTCGGGGTCGCGTATGGCACCACATGCGTTCAATCGCCGGGCATAGCGTTGCAAACGTGAGCAGGATGAAGTTGGGCCGGCGCACAATGGCCGGCAGGCGACCGGGGGTCGTCATCGCAGTCGTCATCGCATTGGCCGCAACGGCCTTCATCGTTCCCCGCGCCTCCGCGACAAACCCGGGAATCACACTCTTCCCCGGGGCCGGCGCATCCGACACGCGCACGGTGACCATCGCCGACATCACCGATTTCCACGGACACGTCGAACGCGGCGAGGACAACGCCTCGGCGTTCGCGCTCGCCGAAGCCCACAACCCGGGAGCCATGGTGAAGGTCTCCGCCGGCGATCTGGTCGGCGGCAGCCCATACGAATCCGCGTTCGAGCAGGATCGCCCGACGCTCGACATGGCCCGCGCATGGGGGCTGACGATCTCCGCGATGGGCAACCACGAGCTGGACCGCGGCGTGAAGGACTTCAACGACCGCATCGCGGACCCGGCCAACGGCATCGACTGGCTGTGCGCGAACATATCCGCCGCCAACAAATCCCCGAACGGCAAGCTGAGCCGCGTCAAGGACTACGTGATCCGCAAGGTCAACGGCAAGCGCATCGCATTCGTCGGCGCGCTGACCGACGCGCTCGGCGCCGTGGCCACTCCTCAGATCACCAAGGACGCCGATCTGACCGAGGACGCCGTCCATGCGATCAACCGCGTGGCGGACAGGCTGCGCGACGGCAACGAATCCAACGGCGAAGCCGACGCGGTGGTCGCGCTCCTGCACGCCGACGCCAGCGCCGCCGAAGGCACGAAGCGCGGCGAGGCGATCGACGGCAACGTGGATCTGGTCTACACCGGCCACAGCCACGCCATCAAGCGCGGACGCACCGCCGCCGGCGCGCCGGTCATCGAGGCGGGGTCGTTCGGCAGGCAGATGGCCGTGCAGGATCTGGTCATCACCGGTTCCGGACGCCACGCGAAGGTTGAGGTGCGTGACGTGGACCTCGGCAACGGCATGACCCAGACCGCCAACGCCAAGGGCGTCTACGATCTGAAGGGACTCGTGGAGGGCTGGAACGGCGCGCATGTGGGGCAGGCGGCATGGCAGTCGGCGGGCGCCGATGATACCGCGCCCATCGTCAAGCGCACGGACGACATCTACGCCGACGCCGCGGATCGGGCCGATCGGGTCGGCTCGCGAGTGGTCGGCACCATCGCCAAGGGCGCGTACTTCGGCAAGGTGGCGTCGCACGGCACCGAAAGCGCGCTCGGCATGCTGGTCGCCGACGCCGAACGCGACGCGGTACGACGCGCCTTCTACGCGGGCGACCGCATCCCCGTCATCGGCTTCTCCAACGACGGCAGCCTGCGCACCGACAACCTCGATGTGAACGGCGATGGCAAGATCAGTCTGCGCGAGGTGGACAGCATGATGGCCCTGCAGTTCAAGGTGTCCAAGCGCGTGCTCACCGGACGCCAGCTCAAGGCGGTGCTCGCCCAGCAGTGGAGGGGCAAGGCCGGACGGCTCGTCGTCTCCCGTCTCGGCGTGTCGTCCAACGTCTCCTACCGATACACCACCGACGGCAAGGCGCCGTTGGTGCCGGGGGAGAGCGTCGAGGACGCCGGCAGCGTCTCGATCGTCGACCTGAAGATCGACGGCAGGCCGATCGACGACGACGATCTGGTCATCGCGGCATCCAACTCGTTCCTCCTGCAGGGAGGCGACCGATACACCGCCTTCCGTGCCGGCACCGACTACCGGGAGCTCGACAAGGGATACGGGCAGGCGCTCGTCGACTATCTCTCACGTCATCCGAAGGTCGGATTCTCGGCGCCCGTGACCGGTACCGTGCTGGTGTGAACCATCCCATCGCGTCCATTCCATGGAAACCGCAGGATGAACGGTGATACCATGGCCATGTAAGTGGTCCGATGAGTGAATGTCGGTCATTACATGGGGCATGCATGACGGCCGTGTGCTCGTGGCACGTATCGGCACGTCAAGGAGACGATGTGGAGCAGGGGTTTACCGCGTGGTATCGCACACGGTTCAGTGTTCGGCTCGGTGTACCGCGGTCCGCGGGGGAGGATCGCAGCAGACTCATCCGCGCCATCGTCTGGTCGGTGCGCGACTGGTTGGAGGACACGTACGGCAAGGACGCCTCGCCGTATTCCGTGGAGTATCTCAACGCCATGTTCTGGCCCAAACGGTACTGGAATTCATGGGAGATGGGCGGCGACCTGCCGAAGATGACCTTCGTGAGCACGCTGCGTCACGCCCGGTCCGACGTGCAGGGCACCGCCTGCAGCATCAGGGGAGCGGACGGCGAGATCGAAACGTGGGCGTGCCGTGTGCAGGAGCGGGTCATGGTCATGGACCCCGACGAGTCGCTGCGTCGGTTCCCGCGGATGTGGCGCACCGACATCGCGTTGTCCGAGCCGGACGACGGTGCGGCCCGTCACGCTCGTTCGCTGGTCATGGATATCGCGGTCTCGTATCGTGACGAGCGATCCGGCTTCGGCGTCGCGCAGGATGTTCCGGATCCCCGTCCGCCGCGCCTGCTGCGGTTCCTGATCGACAACGAGCGCCTCATCTGCGAATGCTCCAGCGTGCCGCTGACGATGATGGATCTGACTGCGACGGCACAGTCGGCCGCACCTGATGCGGAAGGGGTGGGCGGCGTCGCGCAGGACGGGACGCGCTCCCGCATCAGCGCACACGACCTGTGGGACATCGTGTCCGATCCCAAGCGCGATGTACCGTTGGCGGTCGTCGGTATCGACGCCGGTACGCGGCGTCCCCTGATCGACGTCGGCGCGCTGCACGACATGCTGTTTCCGGACATGATGGTGTGCGTGCCGCGCGATATGCGCGCCATCGGCGAGATCCGACGCGTCTTCGACGCACGGATGCCGGGCTCGTCACCGCGCGCCGACGCCGTGCGCGTCTACGCGGCGCATCCCGCATTCCCCGCATGCGATGACGATCCGGACGAGGATCCGAAGCTGGCGCGACTGATCACGAGCGAACTGGGCCGGCATCCGAGCGTGACCCGCGCCCAGATCGACGCGTATCGGAGCCTCACTCGGTCCGTCGCGGATGCTGCGGATACGGATAATACGGATACGCGGACTGACGGGACGACGTGGCGCGACGCCATCTGGCCTCCGACCGACGGCACCCGGACCAGGGACGCGGCGACGCTGCTGCTGCGCGACCTGCTCGAAGAGCGGATGCCCGACATGACGGTGGACGTGGACTCCATCCTGCGTGTGCGAAACCGGCATGAGGAGACGGCGAAATCGGTGCGGTTCGAACGCCAGCTCAAGGAGTCGGCGAACAGGATCGAACGACTGGAGCGTCAGACGGAACGCGAACGGGCCGCATACGATGACAGAATCCGCGATCTGGAGAAGGACAACGACCGTCTCTCACGCCGTCAGAACCAGATGGATGAGGAACGCGATCTGCTCGAACGGTCGATGATGCGTCTGCGCGCCGACAAGATCGCACTCAAGGGTCGCGCGAACAAGGCGGAACGCGAGCTGCGGGCCATGACGGCGCAACACAGGACGGCCGAAGTCGCGCCGAACGGCAACGGCGTGACGGGCGGACCGGGCGTCACTGGCATGCGCACCATGGCGGACCAGAACGAGGACGCGCAGATCATCGCCCTGCTCAACGACGACAACCGACGGCTCGAACACGAGGCGCGCGAGTACGAACGACGGATGGGCGAGCTGACCCGCAAGAACGAGCAGCTGAGGCAGCGCATCATGGCGCGTGTGGCGGGCTCCGGCGTGGCGGCGGAACTCGAGGCCGCACGCGGACTGCTTTCGGCGAAGCTGCCCGCGAAACTCGTCTCGAACAGCCGGGTGTCCAACAGCCGGTACGATCAGGACATCGTCCGCTTCTACGAGACGTTGTATCCGGATCGCATCAGCGTGCACGACAACGCATGGCGCACGTTGCGCGAGTGTGTCACCAAACCGTCTCTGGTCTGGCAGGCCATGCAGCTGATCTGCACGGCGGTCTACGACATCTACTCTACCGGTCAGGGCAGCGGCAATCCGGGCGACCGGTTCAGGACGTACCCGGACGTGGGAGGGTTCGAACTGGCCGAAAACGAAGGTCAGCAGACGCATCGCGACGCCAAGTTCATGCGATTGCGACAGATCGAGGACCACGGCCGGACCCTGCTCATGGAGCCCCATCTGCGCATCGGCAACCGGGAGGACGACGCCTCGCTGCGCGTCTACTTCGCGTGGAATCCGGACACCGGACGCATCGTGATCGGGGCGATCGGACGACATCTGGAGAACTACACGACCCGCACCCGCAAGCGCTAGCCTTTCGAAACGACACCCGAAACGACACCCGAAACGACGAATGGCCGGTCGGCGCATCCTACGCCGACCGGCCATTCGTCTTGGTGAACGTGTGCTCACACGATTGATCGTGTGATGCCGAGCATCACTTCACCGCGTTGAGCCACTGCTCCTTGGTGGCCTTCTCGGCCTCCAGCTTGGCCTTCTTCTTCGGATCCGACTCGGCCGCGATCTTCTGGTCGAGCTCGGCCAGCTGCGCGTTGAGCTGCTCCTCGAAGCTCGACTTGCGGGCGTCGGCCTCCGGATCGGACTGCTTCCAGGCGGCGTCCTCGACGGCCTTGATCTGCTTGTCGACGGCGTCGAGACGGCCCTCGATGCGACGCATGTCGTCGCGCGGCACGTAGCCGATCTGATCCCACTCCTCCTGGATCTTCGCCAGCTCCTGACGGGCGTGCTTGGCGGCCTTCTCGTCGGCGACGGGGACCAGCGCCTCGGCCTTGACGAGCAGCTCCTCCTTGGCGGCGAGGTTCTGCTTCTCGTCGGCGGAGATCTGATCGCGATCGGCCTGGCGAGCGTTGAAGAACGCGTCGGCGGCCTCGCGGAACTGCGCCCACAGCTCGTCGTCCTCGTTGCGGCCGGCACGGCCCGCCTGCTTCCAGCGATCCATCAGCTCCTGGAACCTGTGGGAGGTCTCACCCCAGGCGGTCGAGTCCTTGAGCTCGTTCGCCTCCTTGATGATCTCCTCCTTGACGGTGCGGGCCTCCTTGCGCTCGTTGTCGCGCGCCTGGGCCCACTTGCGACGTCCCTGGTTGAACGTGGTGCGCGCGGCGGAGAAGCGCTTCCACAGCTCGTCGGCGTCCTTCTTGTCGATGCGCACGTTGTTGCGCTGGTGAGCCTGCCACTCGTCGAACAGGGCGCGGAACTTGTCGGCGGTGGAACGCCAGTTCGTGTTCTCGCCCAGCGAGGCGGCCAGCTCCTCGGCCTTCTCGACGATGGCGGTGCGTCCCTCGATGGCCTTGGCCATGGCGGCCTTGCGCGCCTCGGAGATCTCGGCCTTCTTGGCCTCGCCGGCGGTCTTGAGCGCCTCGAACTGGGCCTTGAGGGAGGCGATGTCGCCCACGACGGCCGGGGCCTCGGTCTCCTCGGAGAGCATCTTGATCGAGTCGTCGATCTCGCGCGGCTTGATGTTCTTGGACTTCAGACGCGCCTCGAGCGTGTCGAGCTTGGCCTTGAGATCCAGATAGCGACGGGCGTACAGCGCCAGCGCCTCCTCCTTGGAGACGTCCGGGAACTGGCCGACCTCGCGCTCGGACTCGCCCTCCTTGACGAACACGGTGCCGTTGTCGTCCACGCGGCCGAAGGCCTCGGCCTGCTTGATGTCCGCCTCCGAGAACCCGGCGGGGGAGGGTGCGGCGACACGCGCGGCCGGAGCCTTCTTCGCAAAGGCGGCCGGGGAGGGCGCATGCGGTTTCGGCATGGCGCTCGGCTTGGGCGCAGCGGGCTTCACTGCCTGCTCGGTCGTCTCGGTGGTGTTCACGGGTTCGGTGGCGTTTTCGTCGGCCATGGCCAGCTCCTTACAGCTTGGAAGTATGTGCGGTGTACGTCCCTACGTCATGGAGGAATTCCACAACGTTGACGCAACCCTCACCTATTATATTGATTTCGTGGCTAAAGGCGCATCAATATCAGGATTTCCAGAGTGGCTCCCCTCTGAACGCGTTGTGGAGCAGCGTGTCATCGACACGCTCCGTGAAGTTTTCGAGCTCAACGGCTTCCTCGGCATCGAGACTCGTGCCGTGGAAACCGGGGCATCGCTGCTGAAGAAGGGCGAGACCAGCAAGGAGATCTACCTGCTGTCCCGTCTGCAGGAGGTCGGGCATGAATCCGACACCCCGATCGAGGAGCGGCTCGGCCTGCACTTCGATCTGACCGTGCCGCTGAGCCGGTACGTGGTCGAGCACTCCGGCCAGCTGGCGTTCCCGTTCAAGCGGTGGCAGATCCAGAAGGTCTGGCGTGGCGAGCGCCCGCAGGAGGGCCGCTTCCGCGAGTTCGTCCAGGCCGACATCGACGTGATCGGCGCCGGCGAGCTGCCCGACCACTACGAGGTCGAGCTGCCGCTGGTCATGGTCTCCGCGCTCGAGCGCCTGCGCGCGTTCGGCCTGCCCAAGGCCACCGTGCACGCGAACAACCGCAAGCTGTCCGAGGGCTTCTACCGCGGACTGGGCCTGACCGACATCGAGGGCGTGCTGCGCGAGATCGACAAGCTCGACAAGATCGGCGCCGACGAGGTGTCCCGTCTGCTCGTCGAGAACTGCGGCGCGGACGAGTCGCAGGCCCGTGCCTGCCTCGAACTGGCCGAGCTGACCGCCGCCGACGGCGCCGAGCTCTCCTCCCGGTTCGACGCCCTGTGCGCGTCGCACGGCATCGCCACCGACTCCGAGGCGTACGCGCTGGCCCGCGAGGGCCTCGCCACGCTCGCGATGATCGTCGACGAGGCCGCGGCCATCCGCCCCGGCTCCGTGATCGCCGATCTGAAGATCGCGCGCGGACTCGACTACTACACCGGCTCCGTCTACGAGACGTTCCTCGACGGCGCCGCCTCCCTCGGCTCGATCTGCTCCGGCGGTCGCTACGACAACCTCGCCTCGCAGGGCAGCCGCAAGTACCCGGGCGTCGGCCTGTCCATCGGCCTGAGCCGACTCGTCAGCTACATGCTGCACACCGCGGGCGCGCACGCCAGCCGCGTCTCCCCGGCCAGCGTGCTCGTGGCCGTGTGGGACGAGGCCGATCGCGCCGCGTCCAACCGGATCGCGGCAGAGCTGCGTTCGCGCGGCATCGCCGCCGACGTGGCGCCCACCGCGGCCAAGCTCGGCAAGCAGATCAAGTACGCCGACAAGCTCGGCATCCCCTACGTGTGGTTCCCCGGTCAGGAGGGCGCGGGAGACGAGGTCAAGAACATCGTCACCGGCGATCAGGCCCCGGCCGACGCCACGTCGTGGGAGCCGGATACTGTTAATGCCCGGCAAACCGTTGTCATTGGCTGATTTTTCATGTCTCCGTGCCCTGCGCGCGGCGGAAAAACCAACATTGTGATCACTGAAAACTGAATCACTGAAAGAGGAAGCATGAGCCAGACGGCTTACAGAACACACCATGCGACCGAGGTCACCGAGGCCCTGGTCGGTCAGAAGGTCACCCTTGCCGGTTGGGTCGACCGTCGTCGCGACCACGGCGGCGTCGCCTTCATCGATCTTCGCGATTCCACCGGTCTCGTGCAGGTCGTCATCTACGACGAGGAGGTGGCCCGCCCGCTGCGTAGCGAGTTCGTCATCCGCGTCACCGGCGAGGTCCGCCTGCGCCCGGACGGCAACGAGAACACCCATCTGGCCACCGGCAAGATCGAGGTCGTGGCCGAGAACATCGAAATCCTCGCCAAGGCCGACGCGCTGCCGTTCCAGGTGTCCACCGCCCTCGAGAACGAGTCCGAGAACAAGCTGCCCGGCGAGGACGTGCGCCTCAAGTACCGCTACCTCGACCTGCGCCGCCCGTCCATGCAGTACAACCTCAAGCTGCGCTCCGACATGACCAAGGCCGCCCGCCACGCGCTCGAGGAGATGGACTTCACCGAGGTCGAGACCCCGACCTTCATCAAGTCCACCCCGGAGGGTGCGCGCGACTTCGTCGTGCCGGCCCGCCTCGTGCCCGGCTCCTGGTACGCGCTGCCGCAGTCCCCGCAGCTCCTGAAGCAGCTGCTCATGGTCTCCGGCGTCGAGCGCTACTACCAGCTGGCCCGCTGCTACCGCGACGAGGACTTCCGCGCCGACCGCCAGCCCGAGTTCACCCAGCTCGACATGGAGATGGCGTTCGTCGATCAGGAGGACGTCATGGCCATGGCCGAGAAGGTCATCGCCGCCATCTGGAAGTCCGCCGGCTACGAGGTCACGCTGCCGCTGCCGCGCATCACCTGGCAGGACGCGATGGACAAGTACGGTTCCGACAAGCCGGATCTGCGCTTCGGCAACCCGCTCGTCGAGCTCACCGACTACTTCAAGGGCACGCCGTTCCGCGTGTTCCAGGCCTCGTACGTGGGCGCGGTCCTGTTCAAGGGCGGCGCCTCCACGCCGCGTCGCCAGTTCGACGCATGGCAGGAGTGGGCCAAGCAGCGCGGCGCCAAGGGTCTTGCGTACGTGTCCTTCGCCGATGACGGCGAGCTCAAGGGACCTGTCGCCAAGAACCTGTCCGAGGAGGAGCGCAACGGCCTCAAGGAGGCCGTCGGCGCCGAGAACGGCGACGCCGTGTTCTTCGCCGCCGGCTCCCGCGAGTCCTCCCAGCTGCTGCTGGGCGCCGTGCGAGTCGAGCTCGCCCGCCGTGAGGGCCTGCTCGATCCGAAGAAGTTCGCCTTCACGTGGGTCGTCGACTTCCCGCTGTTCAAGCCCACCGACGATCCGGATGACGACGACGTGGCGGTCGGCCACTCCAAGTGGACCTCCATGCACCACCCGTTCACCATGCCGAGCAAGGACTGGATCGACAAGTTCGACAAGGATCCCGAGCACGCCATGTCCGACTCCTACGACATCGTCTGCAACGGCGAGGAGATGGGCGGCGGCTCCGTGCGTATCCACCGCGACGACATCCAGGATCGCGTCCTCAACGTCCTCGGCATCGGCTCCGAGGAGGCCCAGGAGAAGTTCGGCTTCCTGCTCGACGCCTTCAAGTACGGTGCGCCGCCTCACGCGGGCATCGCCCTCGGCTGGGATCGCACCGTGTCGATCCTCGCCGGTGCCGACTCGATCCGCGACGTCATCGCCTTCCCGAAGGCCGGTGGCGGCCGTGACCCGCTGACCGGCGCCCCGGCCCCGATCTCGGCCGAGCAGCGCGCCGAGACCGGCGTCGACTACGACCCGGACGAGGATCAGGACTGATCCGTTTCACCGTTAGGGGATGAAAGGTGAGGTCATGCACTATGCATGGCCTCACCTTTTTCGTATATGCGCCTCGTATACCTCCTCGTATACCTCCTCGTATACCTCCTTCGCACCTCCTGTTACCCTCGTTGCCTTCGTTGCCCTCGTTACCTCCTGCTACTTCCCGTTACTCTGCACAGTCACCATCTCCTCCCATACTCCGTTACTCCGTTACCTCGTTACTCTGCACAGTTACCATCTCCTCCCGTACTCCGTTACTCCGTTACCTCGTTACCCCGTTACTCCTGTTATCTCCCTTCATCTCCCGTTACTTTCCATTACCTCCTGTCACACTGTCACTCCCATCCCTAAACCCTTTTACTCACATCCCCATCGAGTCCTTGGAGTGCCCATGACGCGGTGACTTGCCCATGAAGTAGTGACCTGTCCATGAAGCGGTGATGGAAAACGGCTTTATTCCGCCGTTTCTCAAAAACGCCTCACCGCTTCATGGGAAAGTCACCGCGCGATGGGGAACGAGATCGCGCGATGGGGGAGTGTCTCGGTAAGTGTGTAACTGGTCTTGGTCGCCGGTCGGGGGCCATCACGCTATGTGATCGTCGGGCGACGGATGTACGACACGCCGTGCCATCACCTCCTGCGTGCGTTTCCCCGCGCCCGGGTCGCTCTTGCATACTCGCCCTTGCGCGCGTGTATGGCGAGTTTCGGGTCGGTAAGTGCCCGATATGCGAGTTGCGGTCTTCCCGGCAAGGGTGTTTTCAATGCGTCGGCGACCTGCTGCGCGAAATCACGCTGAACTGTTTCGGTCAGCAGATCATCGGCGAACACTTCGATGACGATCCATCCCATCTGACGCAGACGCCGGCGCTTCTGCTGGTCCCGCACGTACTGGGCGCGAAACCGGCGATGATGGTCGCCGTCGTATTCGATAGCGACCTTGCCCTGCGGATACGCCATGTCGACCGTATACCGTGCGTTGTTGACCGGATCGACGATGACGTGCAGGATGGTCGGCGCGGACAGGCCGAATCGAAGCAGGGCGAGTCGTGCGCGCGTCTCCTGAACCGAATCCGACGATTGGGCGATGCCAAGCGCCGCCTCACACCGTTTGCGTCCCACGATTCTGCAAAACGCCGGTAATCGATTGGTGAAGGCGTCGATCGGATATCTGCATCGTCTGCTGATCGCCTCGAGCAGGACGATCAGCTCGTCGACGTTCAGATACTGTGCGAACTGTACCCACACGTCGATGGGATGCAGGCAGGACACTCCATTGGGAAACGTATGCACCTTGAACGGCTGATCCCATATGTGGAACGAGACATCGGTGAAGGTCGATCGCTGTTTGCCTTTTCTCACGGTGACGTAGAAGCTGCTGTTCGGCAGCGTGCTGCGTTGCGGCCTTTCGATCCTGCACAGCTCGAGCGCGGTATGCAATGAGAACCAGATCTTCCTGTCGGTACGGAAACGGGACATGAGCTCCCAGCATTGCGAGAGCTTCACCGTCGCCTGCGCGTCGAGTCCATTGCGCACGTAGTCGCGTACCTCGCCGTTCTGCGGTACTGCGTTGTAACCGTTCATGCGGGAGAGGATAGTTGTCCGAGACGGACGTGTCGAATGACCGAATCGATGATGTGCATAAGCCTCTCCCGATGTGGATCGCGGCCCGATGCTTCCCATTGCGCCCCTACGGGGGCCATGACGCGGTGATTTGCTCATCGAGTGGTGACCTGCCCATGGAGCGGTGATGGAAAACGGCTGTATTCCGCCGTTCCTCAAAAACGACTCACCGCTTCATGGGCAAGTCACCGCGCGATGGGGGTCCAGTTCGCGCGATGGGTGGGGTGGATGGGTGATGGATGGGCGGGGCGGATGGGTGACGATGGGTGATTGGTGAGTTGCGGGTGAGTGATGGTGAGTTGCGGATGGGTGATAGGCGAGTGACGAGTGGGTGATAGGTGATGGATGGATGGTGGGCGGGTTGTGGATGGAGGGGAGTTGACTCGGGAACCGGCTATAGGCAATCCCTATAGGCTGGGCGGCGCGCCAAGGTGATTCGTCGTTATGCTTGGGCGCAACATCATGAGCGTATGGAGGGGAATATGGCGTTGGAGATTTTGGATTGGCGTGACGGGTCATTGCTCGCCAAGCCGGTGTTTGACAAGTTGAACGAGCTGGTCGCGTCGGGCGTGCCCGAGAGCAAGATCCTCGGAGTCACGATCAATTCGGACGAGGAGTCGGATACCGACCTGTGGTGCCCACAGTACGATATCCCGTTCAACATCACCGGCAACGTGGTGGTCGTCCACACGCACAAGACACGCAAGGCGCCGCCGCAGTTCGCCGCCGCGTTCGTCACGGCCGACACGCGCGCCGACCTCAACGGCGTGGTCAAGCACACGCTCGAGGTGTCGAAGGTGAGCTTCGCGCCGATCGACGCGGCCGTGGAGGCCACCGGCATGGAGTCGGGCGGCATGTCGCCGATCGGCTTGCCAGAGGGATGGCCGCTGCTCGTCGACCAGCACATCCTGTCGATTCCGAAGCTGTATCTGGGTTCCGGCATCCGGCCGTCGAAGCTCGTGGTCGACGGGTCGATCTTCGCCGACCTCCCCGGCGTCACGTTCGTGCCGACGCTCGGCAAGCCACGTGCCGCGTGACGAGATGAGCGGCGTGGCCAGGGTCTCAGGCAAGTAAGGGGATGTGAGCGATCACACCCGCATATCACCCCGATCGACGTCCGTTGATGGTCTCACATAGTGAACGCATGGGGGATGGCGGGTGTTACGCAGGTAACACGGCATGGCTATACTGCCCGACTATGGCAGAAAAGCAAGAAGAAGAAACGCGCCCCGTGGCGCCGCTGGTGCCGGGCAACGATACCGGCCGACCCCTCGTCGAACTGACCCACGTCGAAAAGCACTTCGGCGACCTGCACGTCCTCAAGGACATCAACCTCACGGTCAACAAGGGCGAGGTGCTCGTCGTCGTCGGCCCGTCCGGCTCCGGCAAGTCCACCATGTGCCGCACCATCAACCGCCTCGAGACCATCGATTCGGGCGACATCCGCATCGACGGCAAGGCGTTGCCGCAGGAGGGCCGCGAGCTCGCGAACCTGCGCGCCGAGGTCGGCATGGTGTTCCAGTCGTTCAACCTGTTCGCCAACAAGACGATCCTCGACAACGTCACCCTCGCCCCCATCAAGGTCCGTCACATGGACAGGAAGGAGGCCGAGAAGCTCGCCATGGACCTGCTGGCGCGCGTCGGCGTCGACAGCCAGGCGAACAAGATGCCGTCCCAGCTCTCCGGCGGTCAGCAGCAGCGCGTCGCCATCGCCCGCGCCCTCGCCATGCGACCGAAGGTCATGCTCTTCGACGAGCCGACCTCCGCGCTCGACCCGGAGATGGTCAACGAGGTGCTCGACGTCATGGTCGAACTCGCCCACGAAGGCATGACGATGATCTGCGTGACCCACGAGATGGGCTTCGCCCGCAAGGCCGCCGATCGCATCGTGTTCATGGCCAACGGCCAGATCCTCGAGGAGAACACCCCCGACGAGTTCTTCGACCATCCGAAGACCGAACGCGCCAAGGACTTCCTGTCGAAGATCCTCACCCACTGATCGATAGGGGAGGACAGACACGACATGACATTCACATTCAACACGCATATGAAACGGACGGCGCGCCGCGTGATCGCCGCCGTCGCCGCGCTCGCCTGCACGCTGTCCCTGGCCGCGTGCGGCGAAAGCGAGGAGGGCAAGATCCGCATCGGCATCAAGTTCGACCAGCCGGGCCTGGGCTTCAAGAAGTCCGGCACGTACGTCGGCTTCGACGTGGACGTGGCCAAGTACATCGCCAAGAAGCTCGGCTACTCCGAGGACGAGATCGTCTGGAAGGAGGCACCGTCCAAGCAGCGCGAGGCCATGCTCCAGAACGGCGACGTCGACATGATCCTCGCCACGTACTCGATCACCGACGAGCGCAAGAAGGCGGTCTCCTTCGCCGGCCCGTACTTCGTGGCCGGACAGGACCTGCTGGTGCGCAAGGACGACCATTCGATCAACGGTCCGGAGGACCTGAACGGCAAGCGCCTGTGCTCGGTGACCGGTTCGACCTCCGCCGCCACCGTCAAGGAGAAGTTCGCCTCCGAGGTGCAGCTCATGGAGCAGCCCGGATACGCCGAATGCGCGACCGCCCTGTTCTCCGGCATCGTCGACGCGGTGACCACCGACGACATCATCCTCGCCGGTCTCGCCTCCGCCTCGCGCGGCAAGCTGCGGGTCGTGGGCAAGCCGTTCACGCAGGAGTACTACGGCGTCGGCATCAAGAAGGGCGATACCAAGTTCGCCACGCAGATCAACAACGCGATCGTCGACATGATCCAGGACGGCTCGTGGAAGCGCGCCGTCGCCGACAACACCAAGGGCACCTCGTACACGCCCGACGTGCGCTACAACCCGCCGACGCCGAACGAAGGGGAGGAGGAGTAGACGATGAACGGATTCATCGAACTGTTCAGCCAGTATGACGTGCTCGGCGCGTTCCTCGTCAACATCGAGCTGACCCTGTGGTCGGCCCTGTTCTCGACCATTCTGGGCGTCATCCTCGTGATGATGCGCATCTCGCCGATCTCCTCCCTGCGCGCCGTGGCCGGCGCATACGTGGAGCTGTTCAAGAACCTGCCGCTGACGATCATCATGGTGTTCATGGTGCTCGGCGCCTACGCGCAGCTGAAACTCACGTTCTCCGACACGTTCGCCACGAACTTCTTCTGGCTGGCCGTCACCGGTCTGAGCCTGTACACGGCGGCGTTCGTGTGCGAGTCGCTGCGAAGCGGCATCAACACGGTGCCGCTCGGCCAGGCCGAGGCGGCGCGCGCGCTGGGCCTCGACTTCATGCAGTCGGCCACCGAGATCATCCTGCCGCAGGCGTTCCGCGGTTCGGTCGCGCCGCTCGGCAACACGCTGATCGCGTTGCTCAAGAACTCGACCGTCGCCGCCGCCGCGTCCGTCTCCACCGAGACGTCGTCGCTGATGAGCCAGATGATCGAGTTCCGTCCGGACGTCATCATCCAGATCTTCCTGATCTTCGCGTTCGGCTACGTGATCCTGATCATCCCGATCGGCATGCTCACCACGTACCTGTCCAACAAGCTCGCGGTCAGGAGGTGACCGACATGGCCGATACTTCGAATTCCGTCCTCTTCGACGCGCCCGGTCCCAAGGGTCGTCGCCGCATTCGCATCCTCAACTGGGTGGCGGGCGTCATCTTCGCGATCGTCATCGTCCTGATCCTCATGCGACTGCACAACCCGCCGGACGGCGAGAACCAGCTGAGCTGGGAGCTGTGGAAGCCGGCCGTCGACCAGGAGGCGTGGACCGACTTCTACCTGCCGGGCCTGCTGATGACCCTGCAGGCCACCGTCGTCGCCGTGATCGGCGCCGTGCTCTTCGGCCTCGTCTTCGGTGTGGGGCGACTCCTGCCGAACGTGGTGCTGCGCGGCGTCTCCGGCGTGATCGTCGAGTTCTGCCGTGCCGTGCCGGTGCTGCTGCTCATGATCTTCTTCTGGCGATGGTTCGCGTTCGCCGGTATGCAGAGCCCCTCCTACTGGGCCGTCGTGATCGCGCTGATCCTGTACAACGGTTCGGTCGTGGCCGAGCTGGTGCGTTCCGGCGTCGGCAACCTGCCGAACGGCCAGCGTGAGGCGTCCCTCGCGCTGGGCCTGACTGAAACGCAGTCGCTTCTGTCGATCGAGGTGCCGCAGGCCGTCTACGCGATGCTGCCCGCCGCCGTCACCCAGCTGGTCGTCGTCCTGAAGGACACCGCCCTGGGCTCGATCATCATGTACACCGACCTGCTGCAGGAGTCGCGTCGACTCGGCTCGATGTACTTCAACATCCTGCAGACGTTGGTCATGGCCGCGGTGATCTACTTCATCGCCTGCTGGCTGCTGTCGCGCCTCGCCGAATGGCTGCCCGAGCGCATGCAGGAGAGGACCGCCGCCCCCGCCGAACCGGAACCGGTCGCCCCGATCGCGATCATGGATCCGTCCAACGTCAACCAGATCGCCGTGGCCAAGGAGGTCGAGGAGCTGCCGCTCGGCGGCGCGCCGCGCAAGTACCACGTGCATCACCGCGGCACCAACGCCTCGATCCGCAACTGGCGCCGCACCCGCTACGAGCAGGGCTACGACGAGACGCATCCCGAAAGCCAGGTGGACCCGGAGACCGGCGTGCCGTTCCGCGAGGAGCAGGCGCGCAAGGCCAAGGCCGCCAGGGACGCCAAGACCGATCACGATGGTCACGGTCACGAGCAGCATGATCAGTACGGCCACGGCGAGAAGCACGACCGCGCCGTATTCAAGCCGCACAACGACATCGGCAAGGGTCACCCCGATCTGGGTGGCCGGCCGAAGATCTGAGCGGATCGTGGCTAGGGCCGGGAGAACCCGCGCTCGGACGCCGCTAACCCGGCACGAAGAGTTCACCCAGAGTTCGGTCGGACTCCGCGCTACGTAGCGAAACGGCGGATAGGTTAGGGAACGTGAAGTTCCCCAGCCCATCCGCCGTTGCCGTATCCTCCCGCGTGATCGCCGCGCTGTGCGCCATTCTGACGATTGCGCCACTCACGCTCGTCGCCCTCGCCGCGCCACTGCCCGCCGCACAGGCCGACCAGCTGCCCAATCCCGACTGGGTCGCGCTCCTCGCGGACTACGAGAAGGACTACTGGCAGGCCCCGAAGGACAAGGCGAACGGCGGCAAGGTGCTCAACGTCGCCACGATGAAACGCGACGAGGACCTCGCCGTCGAGATCAACCATCTCGGCGCCGAGGACGCCGACGAGAACGGGCTCACCCCGCAGCGCAAACGCGCCCTCATCGACTCCGACCTCTACCCGCGGGAAACCATGCCCGATTCCCTCGGTCCGGTCCTTGGCCGCTACATGAGCGAAGGCATCAACCAGCACAAGCTGGGGCTGGTTGTCAACCTGTTCAAGTTCAACGTCGCCTCCACCTACCAGTCGAAGCGCGCCGCCATGCACCCCAGACCCTACCTCGACCGCTCCGTGAGCACCTACGACGGCACCAACGATCTCGCAGGGCTCCCCGCGACCCTCGATATCAAGGAATCACCCTCCTGGCTCGAACACATCCCCGGATACTCGAACCTGCAGAAGAACAGCTCCTACCCGTCCGGGCACACCACCATGGCGTACTCGTGGGGCGTGGCGCTCGCCGGCATGATCCCCGAGCTCGCGCCGCAGATCATGGCGCGCACCTCCGAGGCGGGCAACAACCGCATCGTGCTCGGCGTCCACTACCCGCTCGACATCATGGGCGGGCGCATCGGGGGCTCCGCGCAGAACGGCCAGTACTGGCACAACGACTTCTCCGACGCCGTCGTGCCCGCTGCGAACCAGCTGCGCGGGTACCTTACCGAACGCTGCAAGGCGGACGGGCATGGATCCACGCTGGGCGAATGCATCACGAATCTCAAGGCCGCTTCGAGCGGCGGCTACACGAACGACTTCCTCGACCCCGTGGCCACCGAGCCGGTCAGGGACCAGGCATCCGCCATACGCGTCTACACGGCGCGCATGACCTACGGCTTCCCGCAGGACAAGAGCGAGGCCGGCAAGACGTTCACCGCGCCGCGCGGGGCCGCCGATGTGCTGCGGCTCGCATACCCGCAACTCCACGCCGACCAGAGGAACGCGATCCTGAAGGCCACGGCGCTCGACTCGGGATATCCCCTGTGGCGGTCGAGTGAGGGCTGGCAGCGCATCAACTGGGCCAAGGCCCTGTGCGCCCGCGTCACGCTCGACGAGAACGGCGACGTCGTCAAGGTCGAGACCGCCGAGTCCGCCGACAAGGCGTCGGATCCGATCAATGGGCCAAGCGTCGTCAACGCGCAGTACGCCGACAGGGGAGGGCACCCCGCCTCCGATGCGGCCGCCGGCGAGAACGCGCTCAAGCCCTCCGGTCCGGGCCTCGCGATCGTCGACGTGCGTCGCCGTGCCCTGATCGCCGTCGCGATCGGCACCGTCGCCGCCGTCATCGCCGGATATGCGATGAACCTGCGCGGCCGGCGCGAGGAGCGATGATAATCATCGCGGAGGTCCGTGTCTGATCAATCGCGCTGTCTTTCTGAGGAGGACAGCGCATTCGGTGATCCTGTACGTGATCTGTACCATCAGAAGTATCGGAAGTGATGAGGCTTCCAACTTCAAGGAAAGGACATCCGATGGTTGATCAGAGGATTATCAATGGGGATCAACAACCTGATGGCCAGTCGATTCCCGTGGTGAGACGGAAGGTCGATCTTGTCGATGACGCAGTGCTTGATGCTCCGATTCGTCATGTGAAGATGCGACTGGCGATCAAGACGATACTCGCGCTCGTTGGCAATGGCATGTTCTGGTTCACCGTTTTCGCCTCGGAATGGATGAATCGGTTGACCGGCGGCGAAATGCGGTCCACTGTCATGATGCTAATCGGGGCAGTGGTGATCGGATTGTCGAGTGTGATTCGTCCGCATCCCATCCGTGATGCGATCGATGACATTTCCTCACCGATGAGGCGGAAATTGACTCGTAGGACAAGAACGACGGGGAAACGGGTCGTCGATGGCATCACGGTGGTCTGCGGATGTGTCTTGTTGACGTCAATCATTGCGAACTCGGCTGAATCGGCTGCTCCGTGGTACCTCAACATTGCGCTCGCAGTATATTACGCGTGGATCGTTGTAGCAATAGTCGTCAAAAGACTCGTTTTCAATGACAGGATTGATAACTCAGATGAAATGACTGGAAGAAGAAGTGCCCAATAGAGTATATACAAATCATTATAGTGCCACTATTGCGGAATGATTGCCAGTAGCTGCCATTCTCTTGAGATGCTGTCTACTGGCCCATATTGGAGTAAGCCTCCGGATTTGGTTATTTGAGATTGTAATTGTTGTAGTCCAAAGTGTCCCGATAGATCTTTAGCGTGATCTTGAATGACATTTGTCGCAGTGATATAAATTTGACCTGCTTGGGTGGATATTGAGATAATGTAACCTTTGCTGCGATCGGCGTACTTTCCGATGTTGGTGTACGCTTCATATAGAATTTGTGTTAATAAATGTTTGGTGTTGCTATTTATAGAATCTTCATCTAGCTGAATAACTGTTCTACCTCTGAGTCCTAAGGAGTGAAGTAGCGTATCTTGTTGAATGCATAATTGTTTGATTTCCTGTCGTTCGTCTTTAGTGTAAATGTCTTGAATGATGCTGCTTGGGTCTCTTGGTTGCTCTAACACATGGATTACGTTATGAATTTTAGACAATACTGTTTTTAATTCTTTGCTTATTTCTTTGGTTGAATAGTTGTCAGTTTCTAGTTGAAGTATAGCTACACTAATTCCATTAGCAATTTCGTTATGGATTGTTGCTGCAATCATTCGCTGTTCTATTTCTTTTTCCTGTTGTAGTCGATTGGCTAACGTCTTGTTATGCCAAAGCACCATTCTTCCTAGCAGTATGGCTGAAAGATATAATGTAAGGAAATTAAATAATGTCGACCAAGGCAAAATACTATTATTATAGATAAAGATAGCCAAGGAGGTTGTGTTGATGCTAGCTAGTACAATAGCTTGAATGAGATGTAGGTTGGATAGTATGACTAAAGCGCATAGGGTTGAGAGCAATCCTGAATTCAAAACTGGTTGCGGGGATAAAGTACCTGCGGCCATAATAATGCCGACTATCCAAGCGCCGTTTTTGTGCCATTTTGCCATTACGAGTGTCGCGCTAATCTGTGCGATAGACCATATGATCATCGGAAAGTCGGCCAATCCGCCTATGGCATAGAATGTTATTTCTATTATTCCGAGTCCTGCGGCTGTCAATGCGCAGATCGTCATCCAATGGTCTGTTAGCAATTGAATGAATTGCTTGTATTGTTGAAGTAGATCTTTCAGCATGTCATTCCCGTCGTCAGTAGGCGGACGTATTTTGCGACGGCCTGTGCGCGGGTTGCGGCGCCCAGTTTGGCGCAGGCGCGTCTCTCGTAGGTGGCTACGGTGCCCTTGCTTACGGACAGCTTTCGCATGATGTCGTCGGTGGTGAAGCCGTCGGCGTACATGGCGATCACCGTACGTTCGCGTTCGGAAAGCTCGCTTTTCGATGAGACGTTTCGCAGGAGGGCGTTGCGTGCCTCGACGCAGTTCAAGAAGCCAGAATCGGATTGTGCGGTGTCTCCCGTTGCCGCCGCTCGGACCCCTGTACGGATGCCGGCCACATCCGTTTTGAGATAGAGCCCCTGTGCACCGGCTCTGACTGCCTGTTCGAGATAACGTTTCGGCGGATACGCGGTGATCATGATGATGCCCGGCGTGGTTTTGCGCTGACGGATCTGGCGGCATAGCTCCATGCCGTTCATGTCGTCCATCTGCACGTCGGAAACAAGCACCTGCGGTGTTGCCGATTCGAACAGGCAACGGCGAAGGGCCGCCGAGGCGGAGGTGGTTCCCCATTGGACGTCCATGCCGGACTCCCTGAGCAGTTTCGAGAGCACGGACACCGCATACGGGTCGTTATCCACGATGCCGACAGTGATCATCTCATCCTCGCATAATGTCACGCGTGATCATTTTCGTTCACGATCAATCGTATCACTGTGGGTCGTGTATGTACCTGATGATCACATTGGTCATGCATGGTGCCATGAAGAGACGATGCGAAGGTCGTCGCCCGACGTGTGTGCTCGTGCGCAAGACGGTTCCCGGGGCGTAGAATCGGCTCATGGGCAAGGATGACAAAGTCAAAGTGGACAGGACCGCCAAACGGCGCATCGACCGGGCGATGGATCTCGCCGAGGAGCGCATCGGACTGATCGAGGAGAGCGCGACCGTCGCCGAACGGCTCGCCAACGCGGCGAAATCAAGCGAACTGCTGAGCGCCGTATGGTCGATGCCGCCGGCGCAACGGCTCATGTTTCACCACGGAGTCGATCTCGCCGAGGTGGCCGACGCGCAATCCGGCGCGACGCCCGGTTTCGACGGCGACAAGTACGACGCCGAACGGTTCATCTCACTGAGTTCCTCGGAGATCGCCCGATACCAGCGGCTGCTCTACGCCAACGGAGTCAAAGGCTCCAACCGGCGGCTGCTCATCGTGCTGCAGGGTATGGACGCCTCCGGCAAGGGCGGGATCGTACGCCACGTCTTCCGTCAGGGCGATCCGATGGGCATCCACTACCATGGCTTCGGCAAGCCGACCGATGAGGAGACGAGCCACGGGTTCCTGTGGAGGGTCGAACGCGAACTGCCTGACCCGGGGTGGATCGCCGTGTTCGACCGATCCCACTACGAGGATATCGTCATGCCGCACGTGTACGGCACTCTCCCCGAGGACGTGTGGCGTGCCCGCTATGACCTCGTCAACGAGTTCGAGCGCAGTCTCGTCGCTGACGGGTGCGCGGTCATCAAGATCTTCCTCGTCGTCGGCCGCGAGGAGCAGCGCCGCCACTTCCTCGGGCGGCTCAACGACCCGACCAAATACTGGAAGTTCGATGCATCCGATCTGGACGCCCGTGACCGCTGGAACGACTACATGGCTGCATGGCAGGAGGTGTTCGAGCGGACGAGCACATCCGCCGCGCCGTGGTATCTGGTCCCCGCCGACAACCGCTGGTATTCGCGCGCCGTCGTCTCCGAGCTGTTGCGCACCACCCTCAAGAACATGAACATGACCTGGCCTCCGCTCGCGCCGGACATCGACAAGGCCGAGGCCCGACGTCGACTGGCGGCCGACGATTGATGATATGGATGGTTCCCGCTGTCGTCGGCGATGTTGCGGTCTGACGGCGACAATGGGAGCCATTATGCACGTCAACCGACTGTGGTGATCAGGCTGTCGTCATGCAGTCATGCGACGACGTTTCTCCTTGAGCCCGAGGTCCAGCAGTTCGCGCAGCATCGTGGCGCGACTCACGTTGTCGTGGTTTGCCAGCTGCTCGGCCTCATGGAGCGTGTCGGCGGTAACGCGCAATGTCACGGTATCCATAGGTTCGGCATAGGTGCGCGGCCTGCCGAAACGTCGACGGGTGACAACCTTCCCGGGGGAGCCGTGATAGACACCGTGCTCGACATCAGCGGGCCACTGGTCGAGCATCTTTTCCGTGACGACCGTGCCGTCTGCCGTGGTGATCGGATCCATAATGTCATCTCCTCCGATGAGCCTGCGGATGTCGCGTTCACTCAGACCCAGTTCCCGAAGGAACTTCTTCTGCGCGTTGTTCGCGTGGTACATGATCATGCTGCCGTTGCCGGCATCGAATGCGATCATCTCGACCAGACGTACTTTCGGATCGTAGTCGATGGCCATGGTTTCCATCGGATCGGTGCCCAGCCTCGTCATGTACTTCCAAGCGTGGGCCCATGTCGAACGCAGTGCATCGACGCTGGACTGGGGGTGCCGTGCGGTGACTCGGCCCAGGATTATGATGTCGTACGAGCCGGCGCGTTCCAAGGCCCGCACCCTTTTCGTGCACATAAGTCTACCTATTTCGTGCACGAAATTCAAGATCTAGGTGCGTGCAAAGAATCGTAGTAGGGTCATCACGCCCCCTTGTCGTGTCCGATGGGCGTCGCTGTGACGTCCATCGAATCAGTGAGCGTCCAGTCCGACCCCATCGCGTCCGATCCCCTAGGATCCACCACGAGAGCCCCCATTTCTCGCCTCATCGCGTCCGATCCCGTAGGATCCGACGTTATGGGGGCGGGGGAAGCGGCGAAAACGTCCGATCCCATAGGATCCGATACGGCGATCGGGGCGGATCGGGGACAGATACGTGAGGAGTCTGCCACTCAGCGCAGGTCAATCGGTTGATGTTCGTCGGGTGGCAGAAAATCGTGCCACTCAACACGATTTCGGCGATTTTCCGCGCTGAGTGGCAGACACATCGGCGGCATGGACAGTCCTTGCGATATTGGCTATTGCGGAATCGTTGGAAAATGGCCCTTTTGACAACATGCCAACAAGGCGGTGAGGCGGCAATGACGCATCGTCGTGCCACTCAACGCCAAAACCGGTGAAAATTGCGTTGAATGGCACGGATAGGGGCGGGCATGGCCAAGGACGCGTCCGGACGACATGGCTGAAATGGCGCGGCCGGGCGGCGCAATTGAGTCGGTCTGTGGTGGCGCGGCCGAATGTCCAGTATCTCGCGCCGGAAAATCGTTGATCCCATTCCCGGCTCCTCTTGTCAGGACGTTGCTGCGAAGCAAACAGCGGAACTGTTTGCAGGCGACATGTAAACCGACAGGCGAGCCGGCATGACGCACGCGTAGCGCGTCCGTAATTGCAGGACGAGCCGGCCCGTGAAGCGGGTCTGAGAGTCAGTCAATTCAACAACGAATTTACGACGCAGGATACTAGGCAACGACGATAATCGCTTGTATTCGCGCGCCGTCGTCTCCGAGCTGTTGTGCACCACCCTCAAGAACATGAACATGACCTGACCTCCGCTTGCGCCGGACGTCGACAAGGCCGAGGTGAGGCGTCGACTGGTGGCCGACGATTGATGATATGCGATGGCTCGCATTGTCATCCGCGGGCTGCGGTCCGACGGCGAAGATGGGCTGGCCATATCGCTGATTATCATGGGGCGGTATGAACGAGGCGGTTGGGATCGACTGCGAGTCGTTGTCGGTCAGACACGGGGCTGTGTGGGCGCTGCGCGATGTGACGCTGCGTATCGGCGCCGGTGTGACCGCGGTCCTAGGACCCAACGGGGCCGGCAAGAGCACGCTGCTGCGACTGCTCGTCACGCAGTGCGCTCCGAGTCGGGGATCCTTCAGCGTCGGCGGACTCGACCCGCGGCGGCAATCCGATCTCAATCGCCTGCGACTTGACATGGGCTTCCTGCCACAACGGTTCGAATGCATGGAATGGTCCAGCGCATTGCGCAACGTGGAGTACAGCGCGTGGGCGCACGGCGTCGCGGTTCCGGACTGCAATGAGGCGGCGTACGACGCGCTGTCTATGGTCGGGCTGTCGCATGTGGCCGGCATGCAGGTGCGCAAGCTCTCCGGCGGCATGCGCCAGAGGCTCGGTCTCGCCTGTGCGGTGGTCCACCGGCCGCACGTGCTGATCCTCGATGAGCCGACCGTGGGCATCGACCCCCGTCAGCGTATGGACATTCGTCGCTTTCTCAAGGATTATGCGGCGCAGGGCGATGTGATCGTGGTCATGAGCACGCATATCGTCGACGAGATCCAGACGCTCGCCTCCGATGTGCTGGTGCTCGATCGGGGGAGCGTCGCGTTCCATGGGAGTCTCGAACGGTTCCGATCGTTCGGCGGGGAGCGCGACGGTCTGGGATCGGTCTGGGAACTGGCCTATGCGGCGGTTCTCGACCGTTCGGAACATACGGGTGCGCGTGGTTCGGACCCTGTCGGGAGCGCATGATGGCATCTGCGTCGGCAACACCATCGGCAACGCCAGCATCGTCATCGTCATTCCGTCGTCTCGCCGGACGTATCGTGTTCCCCTTCCCGTTGGGCGGCATGGGGTATGCGGCCATGTGCCTGCTCATCATGCTGCTGTCGCTGCTGCAATCCAAATGGTGGCTGTCATGGCCTCCCGCCGTCTGGAACGACGTGGAGATAAGGATGCGTGAATCCCAGTTGGCGGGGTCGCTCGTGGCGGGCGCATACGCCGCCATGCAGGCCCGGGCGTTCGGCGTGAATTCGGTGCTTTCGCCTCCCTCGGCGGGCCGTGGCGTTGCGCGTCGGGTATGCCGCGTGTGCGCCTTGTCATGGCTGGGCTGCGTTGTTTCATATGCGGTGGGATTCGTGCCGCTGATCGCCGTGACGGCGAAGAGTCAGGGACTGGCCCGTTGCGATGTCCTTGCACTGGCGTCCATACTGCTTGGCGTCGGCATGTGGCCGGTCATCGCGTTTCTTGTCGGAGTGCTGACGAGCCGGCTGGCGTCGTATCTGTCGTTGTCCGTGGCGCTGGTCGTCATCACGGTCGTCTCCACCGCTCCCATGGCGCTCAGTGTGAACTCGACGGGTCGTTCGTATCTGGCCCTCTCTGCCCGTTGGGGATTGGATTTCCCTCGGGTTGGGGATGTCACGGCTCCCGTCATCACCTGGGCCAGGATGGCGTTCTTCGCGGTGGTGACGATCTGCATGGTCATGATCGCGATCGGCGTGCTGTCCGCCTTCCGGCTGCCGGAACGATTGGGAGCCGCCTGCTGGCTCGTGCCTCCCGCGGCGATGGTGGCGTTGGTGATCGCGATGCAGCCGAACATCGTCGCCCCCGATCCCCGTTCGTCCGCGGTATGCGAGACCCGCGGCGACATCACGATATGCGTCGAATGGTATTACCGGCGGCAGCTTCCTGTCATGATGGACGTCGACTACAACGCGTATCGCCTGTTCGACCCGGGCGAACGTCATATGCTGATCGGTCCGGGGCTTCTGGGGGCGTATTCGCGAACCATACCCGGCATGCCGCAGCCGGTCGACAGGAACCGTTGGCGTCTGAACAATGCAAGCATCGGTACCACCCTCTCCGAACGGGAGTTTCGCTCGCAGCTCGTCGCGGATGTGGCGGGCGACCTGTCGGGAGACGGCCCCCAATGCTCGGCCGGCGTCGACATCGACAAATCCGCCGCCCGGCATCGGCTCTATGAGCTGATGAGGAGGAAGATAGGCGGGGATTCGGTGGATGCGGATTTCGTGGCGTGGTATCGGCGTCATGACAAGCAGATTCGCGCCTGCGAGTGGACGGCCGACATGCTCGAGGAGATGGAGTCCTATGAACGGTGAGGGTGAAGGCGATCCGCGCATGTGGCTGTCCGCACGCTATCCGAAGACGGCCTTTGCGGTCGGGGTGATCGGCGTCGTATGCGGCGTCATACCCGTGTTCGACATGCCGGCCGTTCCCTACGCGGGATTCGGGCCGATGGAGAGGATCGGCGTCGACACCGTGATGCTGTCATTGTGCGGCATCCTGATGTGCCGGTGTCTGATGTCACGGATACCGATCGTCGATGCGGTGTCCGGCAGGGATCTGGGAGGCTACTGCGCCCTGAGCGCGATGGTCATGCTGTGCTACGCCGCGCTCGCTCCGACCGCGTGGCTGATCGGACGCGACATCTGGATCGCGTTTCCGGTGGTGGTGCTCAACATCGTGTTCTCGCTGACCGTGACGACCATGGCGATGATCGCGGTCGCCCTGTTCGGGCGCGTGGGATGCGTGGTCGCGATGTGCGCGGCCGGATGCGTGCTGTTCACGCTGCCATGGCAGCCGCGGTGGCTCGGATTCTCTCTGCTGCCGATGGATCTTGACGATCACGTGCTGATACGGCTGGCGGTGTGTGCCCTTCTGGGTCTGTGCGCCGTGCTGGGATGGCATCGCAGCCGTCTCGGGGCGGCGCCGCTGCTGCTCGGGTGATGAAGGGTGAGAAGGCGGACGCCGTTGTCCGTCGGGGGGGGGGTCACTTGTGCTGCTCGAAGCTGATGGCGTCGTTGATGATCTTGCCTTGCGACACATTGTTCATGATGTTGGCATAGCCGCTGATCGCCAGACCGCGCATCAGCATGTTCCTGAGGGACATGATCGTATCCTTTCCGCTTGGGGTCGTTGGTTCAATGCGCCACGGTGCGGAAGGTCGGGTTCGGCTGGGCCGGATCGCAACGCTGTCCGCCCCATCGCGGTTTCCACTGTAGGCCGGTGATGCGGGAAATCAACGTCGTTGGCATGATTGTGCGTATTTGTGACCGTTCCGGTACGGGTGATACGGCTCGTGCAGGTTTCGCAAGTACGGTGAAGGCCCCGCACGCATGATGCGGGGCCTTCACCGTGTCATCGGGCTATCGTCGAACGCCGTCCGATATTCCAGAGGTCACAGGTATTCGCGCTGGGCGGCGCGGATCCTCTCGTACTCCTCATGGGCCTTGATCGAGGATTCGATGTGGGCCACCTGAGGCGTGGCGACCTCCCAGAACGCGCCGGAGGTGTCGTCACGCACGACCGGGTCGGTCTCCACGTAGATCGCGGTGATCTCATCCGCGGCCATCGCCTTGGTCATGGCGTCGCGCAGCTCGTCGGCGGTGGTGGCCGAGTACGTGGTCACGCCGTAGCCTTCGAGAATCTTCTTGAAGTCGACCTTGAGCGGGCGGCTCGGGTCTTGGCGGCCGTCGGCGCCGCGATGGTAGTACTTCGTCTCGAAGCCCTGCGAACCGACCTTCACGGACAGCGAGTGAATGGAGCCGTAGCCGCCGTTGTCGACGACGAGCAGGATGATCTTCTCGTGCTCCTGCACGGCGGTGAGCACGTCCTGGTGGTACATGATGAACGAGGCGTCGCCGATGAAGGTGAAGATCTCACGGTCCGGGTCGGCGATGCGCATGCCGAGCGCGGCCGGGATCTCGTAGCCCATGCACGAGTAGCCGTATTCGACCGAATAGCCGAGCGGGGACCCCGCCTTCCACAGCTTCTGCAGGTCGGAGGGCATGGATCCGGCGGCGTTGACCGCCACGTCCTGCGGACGGGCGAAGGAGTTGACGATGCCGATGACCTCCTTCTGGCCGAGCTCGTGCTCGCCGGGGATCGGCTTGATGAGCTCGTCGACCGCCTCGCGCTGCTCGACGGCCATCTCCTTGGCCTCGGCCAGATACTCGTCCGACACCGTCCAGCCGTCGAGCTCGGCCCGCAGCTCCCTGAGCGTCTCGCGCGCGTCGGCGACGACCGGCACGGCGGACTCCTTGTGCGCGTCGAAGGACTGCACATTGATGTTGACGAACTTCACGTCCGGGTTCTGGAACATCGTGTTCGAGGCGGAGGTGAAATCGGTGTAGCGGGTGCCCACGCCGATGATGAGGTCGGCGGTGTGGGCGAGCTTGTTGGCGAAGCTCAGGCCCAGCGCGCCCATCGGGCCGGAATTGAGCGGGTGCTCGTACGCGATCGACCCCTTGCCGGCCTGCGTGGTGCCCACCGGGATGCCGGTCGCCTCGGCGAAGGCCTCCAGCTCCTCGGTCGCTTCGGAGTAGACCACGCCGCCGCCGGCGATGATGAGCGGACGCTTGGCTGCGCGGATCGCCGCCGCGGCCTCGCGCAGCGCGTCGACGTCGGCGCGGGTGCGGGGCACGCGCCAGATGCGCTCGCGGAACAGGTCCTCGTCGAAGTCGTAGGCCTCGGCCTGCACGTCCTGAGGCAGGCAGAGGGTCACGGCGCCCGTGGTGGCCGGATTGGTGAGGGTCTCCATGGCGCGCATCAGGGCGGCGGTGAGCTGTTCAGGGCGGTCGATGCGGTCCCAGTAGCGGCTGACGGCCTTGAACGAGTCGTTGGCCGAGATGTCGTTGGACTGCTCGTTCTCGATCTGCTGGAGCACGGAGCCGGTGCGGCGGGTGGAGAAGTAGTCGCTGGGCAGCAGCAGCACCGGCAGGCGGTTGACGGTGGCGGTACCGGCCGCGGTGACCATGTTCGCGGCTCCCGGTCCGATCGAGGTGGTGACGGCCATCGCGCCGAGACGGTTCATCTGGCGTGCGTAGCCGACGGCGATGTGCGCCATGCCCTGCTCGTTCTTGCCCTGGATGATGCGGAAGCGGTCGACCTCCTCGAGGAGCGCCTGGCCGATGCCGGCGACGTTGCCGTGGCCGAAGATGCCCAGCGCCCCGCCGAAGAAGGTGTTGACCTTCCCGTCGCGTTCGACCTTCTGCACCTCGAGGAATCGTACGATCGCCTGTCCGACGGTGAGGGTGATCTTGTCATTGCTTGCCATCGTGATGGTCCTTTCTAATAGTCTGTCGCCGCGGCGCTTCGTTGCCATGGCTTGGTTCGGCGTCGTCGCCCGGGCTGATTGGGTCGATGGTGTTCGACTTCCAAAGCTCTACGCAGAGAATATATCAGTTACTGGGACTGATGATTTAATTGATGGCAATATTTTCCGGTAAAACGGTTGGATTTACGCCCCTGTGATCAGTGGTGGTAAAAAACTGCCATATAAACTGTAAATCTGTTCTTGGCGCGGTTTCCTCCGCAGGGTGACGCGTATGCTATGTGTTGTATATCGGACTTCAAGTCCTAAAAAATGAGAATTACTTAGTGTATAGACGACGTACGGGGCGTGGGTGATGCACGCCGACGACGTGGAAAGGAAATTGCGATGACGCAATGGGTTTACAAACATGGCAGCGCCGCCCAAGGTGACTGGGACGTATCCCTCGGCACGGTCGATTCCGAGCCCGTGGAGGGCTGGGCGTACACCGGCCTCAAGGTCGCCGACGCCGCGGCCGGGCAGGTGCTCCACCTCGACGCCGCCGACGAGGAGCGCCTCGTCATCCCGCTGTCCGGCGCGTTCGACGTGACCTCCGCGAACGGCGAATACCACCTGCGCGGCCGCAGGGACGTGTTCTCCGGTCCCACCGACGTGGTGTACGTCGGCGTCGGCAGCCCGGTCGACATCACATCGGCCGAAGGCGGCCGTGTGGCCGTGGCCACCGCCCCCGCCACCACCAAGTACCCGGACCAGCTCGTCAAGGCCGAGGACAACGAGATCGTGCTTCGCGGCAACGGCCCGACCTCCCGTCAGGCGCGCAACTTCGGCATGATGAACAACATCCAGGCCGAGCGCTTCCTCGTATGCGAGGTCATCACCCCGTCCGGCTCTTGGTCCTCCTACCCGGTGCACAAGCACGACGTGGAGAACGAGCATGAGACCGCGCTCGAGGAGATCTACTACTTCGACATGAAGGCGATCGACGGCGCGACCGCCGCCGCCGAGCCGATGGCATATCAGGGTGCCTCCAGCGCCGACGACCGGCCGCTCGACATCATGACCGAGGTGCGCCCCGGCGACACCGTGCTCATCCCGTACGGCTGGCATGGTCCGTCCATCGCGGTCCCCGGCTACGACCTCTACTACCTCAACGTGATGGGCGGTGCCGGCGAGCGTGACTGGCGCGTGACCATCCGCGAGGATCAGGTGTGGGTCAACGAGGCGCTCAAGGACGTGCCGCGCGACCCGCGCCTGCCCATGTGACCGACGGCGCGCCAACCGTTACCTCGCGCGGGCAGGACCCGCGCGATCGCGAATCTGGAACATAGCCCAAACCGAAACACGAAAACGTAACGTAGCAATACGAAAGGAACCATCATGGAAATCACCGGTGCCGTACTCGAACGTATGGAGATGCCCGCCCCTTATGCCAAGTCACGCCCGATCAGCGTGTGCCAGCTGGAACTGGACGAGCCGCAGCAGGACGAGCTGCTCGTGCGCATCACCGCATCCGGCATCTGCCACTCCGACCTGTCCGTCGTCAACGGCGTGCGTCCGCGCCAGACCCCGATGCTGCTTGGTCATGAGAGCACCGGCGTCATCGAAAAGCTCGGACCCGGCGTGACCGGTCTTCGCGTCGGCCAGCACGTGACCCTCGCCTTCCTGCCGCGCTGCGGCGAGTGCAAGAACTGCAAGACGAACGGCAAGCTGCCCTGCATTCCCGGTTCCAAGGCCAACAACGAGGGCACGCTGATGAACGGCGGCATCCGCCTGCACCGCGACGGCGAGATCGTCTACCACCACATCGGCGTCTCCGGCTTCGCCACCTACGCGGTGGTGGACCGCCGCTCCGTGGTGCCGGTGCCCGACGAGCTGCCCGCGCCGATCGCCGCCGTGCTCGGCTGCGCGGTCCTGACCGGCGGCGGCGCCGTGCTCAACGCCGGCAATCCGCAGCCGGGCGAGGATGTCATGGTCGTCGGCCTCGGCGGCGTGGGCATGAGCGCGATCCTCACCGCCAGGGCGCTGGGCAGGGGGCGCGTCATCGGCGTGGACCGGTCCTCGAACAAGTTCGACCGCGCGCTCGACATGGGCGCGGACGAGGTCTACACCGTCGACGAGGCGCTCGCCAAGGGCATCAAGGCTCCGATCGTCATCGAGGCCGCCGGCGCCCCCGGCGCGCTCGACAATGCGTTCAACCTGACCGACGTGGGCGGCAAAACCGTCACGGTCGGGTTCCCGAAGCCGACCGTCAAGGCGGCGTTCACCACCGCCACCATCACCGGCGAGGCCCGCACCATCATGGGCAGCTACCTCGGCTCCGCCATCCCCGCGGTGGACATCCCCAAGTACGCGCAGATGTGGCTCGACGGCAAGCTGCCGGTCGAGAAGCTCATCTCGCACCACATCCGCCTCGACGACATCAACGAGGCGATGGACGAGCTCGACCAGGGCCGCGCCCTGCGTCAGATCATCGAGTTCTGAGCGGCGGCCATCACGGTCATTGCAGCCATCACAGCCACGAAAGAGACGATCGACATGACATGGACCAACAACGTCACCACACTGCTGCCCGCTGAGGGCGAAACGCTGTTCATCGACGGCGCATGGCAGCCCACCGGCTCGCGCGCCACCTTCGCCGTCGACAATCCCGCCGACGGCGCGACCCTGTTCCAGGTGTCCGACGGCACCACCGAGGACGCCACGCGCGCCCTTGCCTCCGCCGACGGCGCGGCCGAGGCGTGGGCCGCCACCAGTCCGACCGAGCGTCGCCGTGTGCTCGAGACCGCCTACGACGCGGTGATGGACCACAAGGAGATCTTCGCCGAACTCATGACCCGCGAGATGGGCAAGACCTACAGGGAGGCGCTCGGCGAGGTCAACTACGGCGCCGGATTCCTCAAGTGGTTCGCCGAGGAGGCGATGCGCGCCTACGGGCGCACCTTCCACCTGCCCGACGGCCGCAAGGGCCTCGTCACGCACGATCCGGTCGGCCCGTGCTATCTGGTGACCCCGTGGAACTTCCCGCTGGCCATGGGCACGCGCAAGATCGGACCGGCGCTCGCCGCCGGCGACACGATGGTCGTCAAGCCGGCCTCCGCCACCCCGCTGACCACGATCGCCCTCATCGAGGTGCTGCGTCAGGCCGGCGTGCCGGCCGGTGTGGTCAACCTCGTCACGTCGAAGCATTCGACCGCGATCTCGAACACACTGCTCGACGATCCGCGCCTGCGCAAGATCAGCTTCACCGGCTCCACCTCCGTGGGCAAGGCGCTGATGGCCCGGGCCACGAACCAGGTGCTGCGCACGTCGATGGAGCTCGGAGGCAACGCGCCATTCGTCGTGTTCGACGACGCCGACGTGGACAAGGCCGTCGAGGGCGTGCTGCTCGCCAAGTTCCGCAACAACGGCCAGGCGTGCACGGCAGCCAACCGAATCCTCGTACAGAACGGCATCGCCCCGGCGTTCGTCGCCAAGCTCAAGGCGGCGGTGGAGGACTTCACCGTGGGCGACGGCATGGACGAGGGGACCGACGTGAGCGCCCTGATCAACGAGCGGGCCGTCGAGCGCATGGAGCGCATCGTCGCCGACGCCGTCGACCATGGCGCCACGCTGGTCGTCGGAGGCCATCGGGACGGCCATGGACCGTGCTTCTTCGAGCCGACCGTGCTCGACAACGTGCCGCGCGACGCCGAGGTGTTCACCGACGAGATCTTCGGTCCTGTCCTGCCGATCTCCCGTTTCGACACCGACGAGGAGGGCATGGCCGCGGCCAACGACACGATCTACGGTCTCGCGTTCTACGCCTTCACCACCTCGATCGCGCGCAGCGAATGGGTGCAGCGCCACGCGCAGGCCGGCGTGCTCGCCATCAACTCGGGCGTGCTCTCCGACGCGTCGGTGCCGTTCGGCGGCGTCAAGCAGTCCGGCATCGGCCGCGAGGGCGGCGCCGAAGGCATCTACGAGTACATGAACACCAAGTACACGCTCATCGTGCCGTGACGAATACGCGGTGACAAGCCCGCCGCACGCATACCCAAATGGGAAACGCAGCCCGAATTCCGCGAACCGAACATGGCAAACGGGATCGGGCTGCACGCATTATGCGGCTATAGTGACATATATGCCCCATCAGAATGAGAACAGCATGAGAGATAAGGCGTCCAACGAGGAACGCGGCGTCGAGGTGCTGGTCAAGACCCGCGCGGTGCTCGACGCTCTCGCGCGGCTCGGCCCCTCGAACATCAAGACCATCAGCGCCCACGTGGGCGAGCCGACCAGTTCCATGTACCGGCTGCTCGCCAACCTCGTGGCATTGGGATGGGTGGAGCCCGCGGTCAAACGCGGCGAATACCGACTGGGACTGGCCTGCCTGCGCATCGGCGGACAGATCGAATCACGCCTCGAGGTCCAGGACGTGGCGCACAACGCCTTCCGACGCTACCGCGACCCGATGGGCACATGGAGCCTGTTCGTGCGCCGAGGCACGCGCGACGTATGCATCGAGATGCGACGGGCGGTGCACAACCCGCTGCGCGCGCCACTTCCCGGCTACTCGCTACCCGTCGACTCGGACGCGGCGCCGTCGCAGGCACTGCTCTCGTTCCTCGTCGACGATCAGTTCGACGACGTCGTCGAACACTGCCGGTACGCCGCCGATTCCGCCGGACGGCAGGCCACGTTCCCGCACGCCGCCGCGATGACGCGCGAACGCGTGCGGGGGAGCGGATACGCCTATGACTTCGGCGTCACCGTACCCGGCGTTGTCACACTGTGCGCTCCCGTGTTCGATCATCGCGGCGAACTGAGCGCCGCCATATGCCTGAGCGGATACCCCAGGGAACTGGCGCGGGCCATCGAACGCGGCGAACTCGTCGATCAGGTCGGCAAACTGCGCTACGTCTCCAGGGAGATCTCCAAAGGGCTCGGCCACGCACCCGAAGACGCGCAGGGCGATGTCGGCGTCGGAGACCTCGCCGAGCACAACCATGAGGCGGTCTCCGCGGCGGCCATGCAGCGCAGGGGAGAGACGGGAAAGGAGTGACGACGATGAACAGAGGCACGACGCAGGAGCCGACCCGGGCGCTGGCGAAGGCCGGCAAGGTGGTGAACGCGCTCGCCGAGGAGAACGACATCGGCCCGGTGGAGATCACCGAGCGATGCGACATCCCACGTTCGTCCGCCTACCGCATCCTCGACGGGCTCGCGAACGTCGGACTCGTCGAGACATCCGGTGACATGTCGTATTCGCTCTCGCTCGACTGGCTTGCGCTCGCTGACGCCGCGCGCCGCTCGATGACCGAATGGGCGGGCGCGCCGCAGTTGCTGCGCGAACTGACGGGGGAGACCGGCGTCACCTCCTTCCTGTCCGTCGTCGACGGCGAGGAGACCGTCTGCGTGGAGTGCGCGCGCGGGCACGGTGTCGACGCGCTGATTCTGCGTCCGGGCGGCACGCTGCCGTTCCACGCAGGGGCGGCCGGCCGCGTCGCGCTGGCCTACAGCGCTCCCGAGATCGTCGAACGCTACCTCGCGAAGGCCCCTTTCCGCGGGTACAACCTCAACACGCTCGTCACCGAGCGTGCGTTGCGGGCGGACATGGAGGAGACGCACTCGCGCGGGTACGCATTCTCGGACGAGGACGTGACGATCGGCGTGTGCTCGGTGGGCGTGCCGCTCTTGGCCGACGGTTCGCCGTACGCGGTCGGCAGCCTGTCCGTGGGCGGATTCGTCGATGTCGTCAAGCCGCGTCGCGACGAGATCGCGGCGACGCTGCACACGTATGCGAACCGGCTGATGGCCGGATGGCATCGCTGAATCAAGCTGAACCAAACGGTGCGCTGCGGCCGAGACGATCGCCATGAACGCCTGATCGCCACGCTTCCCGTCCGTCGGGAAGTGTGTTCGTATACAGGTGGAGAAAACAGACAAGAACACGGAAAATCGCAGATCAGCCTCTCATATTCATGCCCATGAATGCCTCTCGTTGGGAATAATGGATGGTGAGGAAGCCGCATGACAACACTACGGCTGCCGATCCAACACCATCCGATCCCAACGAGGGGAGCAATCCATGAGCACCATTCATGTCGGCATCATCGGCGTCGGCCGCATCGGCCACGTCCACTACCTCAACCTGTCGCAGATGCCGAACGTCTCGATCGACTACATGTGCGATCTGCTGGCGGACGACAGCTGGGCTGACAAGTACCCGGCGGGCGGCAGGTTCGTCACGGACTATCACGAGATCCTCGCCGATCCGGCCATCGACGCCGTGCTGATCTGCGTGCCGACCGATCTGCACCCGCAGGTCATCATCGACGCCGCCGAAGCGGGCAAGCACATCTTCTGCGAGAAGCCGGTCGGCTTCGACAACGATCAGATCCTCGCCGCCTACCATGCCGTCAAGAAGGCCGGCGTGTACTTCCAGACCGGCTTCAACCGCCGTCAGGAGAAGAACTTCCGCCGCATCGTCGAGGCGCGTGACGCCGGCCAGCTCGGCAAGCCGGAGGTGCTCAAGGTCACCTCCCGCGACCCCGAACCGCCGTCCTACGACTACGTGAAGCGTTCCGGCGGTCTGTTCAAGGACATGATGATCCACGATTTCGACATCGTGCGTTTCATCTCCGGCGAGGAGGTCCGGACCGTGCGCGCCATGGGCGCCGCCCTCGTCGATCCGCACGTCGGCGAGCTCGGCGATGTCGACACCGCCATCGTCACGCTCGAATTCGCCAGCGGCATGCTCGGCGTGATCGACAACTCCCGTCGTGCCGCCTACGGCTATGACCAGCGCATCGAGCTGTTTGGCTCCAAGGGCGTCGCCGTGTGCGGCAACAACCACGAGTCCGAAACCGTCGTAGCCACCGCCGACGGCGTGCGCCGCGACCTGCCGCTGCACTTCTTCCTGGAGCGCTACAAGGAGGCGTACCGTCTGGAGACCGAGAAGTTCTTCGACGTGGTCGCCAACGGCGGCGAGATCGAATGCACCTTCGAGGACGGCATCAAGGCCGTGCGCCTCGCCGAGGCCGCGCTCGAGTCCCTCAACAACGGCGGCGCGGCTGTGGAGGTGAAGCCCATCGAGTAGCGTGTGAACATACCGGGACCTTCTGCAGGGAAATACGAGGGCGCCCCGATCCGAGAAATCCGGATCGGGGCGCCCTCGTATTTGTGCCCGTGGCCTTCAGGAGAAGAAGGTGAACAGGGCGATGCCGGTAGTGCCGCCGAGGATCGGTGCGACGATCGGGATCCAGGCCTCGTTCCAGCGGGAAGGACCCTTGTGCTCGATCGGCAGCAGCATGTGCAGGATACGCGGCATGAGGTCGCGGGCCGGGTTGAGGCAGGGGCCGGTCGGGCCGCCCAGCGCGTAGATCAGGCCCCAGATCACCATGCCGACGACCATGATGGCGACGGCGCGGTTCGCGGTGCCCCAATCGCTGTTCAGACAGGTCATCGCGCATACGCCGAGCGCCATCGTGCCGATGAACTCGTTGACGAAGTAGTTGAGGCGGCTGTCCGCGGCGTCGAACGTGGCGAAGGTGCCGAAGATCGCCTCCGCGTCCTCGCTGCGATCGTAGTACGGCTTGTATGCGGCGTAGACGAGCAGCTGGCCGATGACGGCTCCCACGCACTGGGCGAGGATGTACGGCAGGACCTCGCTCCACGGGAACAGCCCCATCACCGCCTGGCCGATGGTCATGGCCGGGTTGATGTGCGCGCCGGAGATGGAGCCGAACATCAACCCCGGCACCATCACGCCGAAGCCGTATGCTGCGGCGATGACGGTCCATTCGGAGTGGAAGGTCTTGCTGCCCTTGAGTGAGACGCCGGCGACGGCGCCGTTGCCGAACAGGATGAGGATGGCCGTGCCCACGCATTCGGCGGCGAGTCTGATGGCCAATGGGTAATCCATGATTGCTCCTTTGCAAGAGAAAAGCCGCGTCGTGTGTACAAGGCGCGGCTTGGGGAGGGTGTGATCGCACGTCGGCCAGAGCATGCCGGTCAGAGCATGCCCAGACCGCAGCAGGCGAGGAACCGACGTACGTTGATCGCGTTGGGCAGCGGCACATCCGGCCGTGTTGGGTAGAGGTCCTGCTCGCAGATCACGGTGATGTGCTTGTCGAGGTCGGCAAGCGCGTTGACGAGCCGGTGCATGTCCGGCTTGCCGTCGGGCGGCGTCACGGCCGCGCCGTGGGCGATGGCCTCGTTGAAGGGCCAGTCCATGTCGTGCGCCTCGCGCACGATGCGCGGATCGAAGGCCTTGATGTGCACGTATGGTATGCGGTCGGCGAACTGGCCGACCATCTTCACCGGGTCTCCGCCGCCGTAGACGACGTGGCCGGTGTCGAGACAGAGATTGACGTATTCGGGATCGGTGTCCTCGAGCATGCGCTCGATCTGCCGGGGCGTCTCGATATGCGAGTCTCCGTGCGGGTGCATGAGCAGCTGCAGCCCGTAGTCCTCCTTGAGGATGCGGCCCAGACGGTTCGCGTTGCTCATGTACAGTCCCCATGTGCCGGCGGTGAGATGACGGTGGTCGATCCACTCCCATGTCTTCTCGTCGCGTGCCATGGGCGGCAGATAGACGATGTACCTGGCTCCCACCGCGGCGTGGGTGGCGGCGATGTCGCGGAAATGGCGTTCGGTCTGCGCCCATGCGTCCTCGCGATGGAGGATTCCCCAGCCGGTGCCGGCGACGATGCGCATGCCGAACTCCCGTGTCCATGCGCCGAGCGTCGCCGGATCGGTGGGGAAGTAGCCGTAAGGTCCGGTTTCGAGGATCTCGAAGCCCGCCTGGGCCATTTCCCCCATGGCCTTGCGCGGTTCGATCTGCCGCTCGTCATGCGGATACCAAACACCCCACTGGTCGGGGCACACGCCTATGGAGAGCTTCGAATACCGTGGATTGACGGTGTTGCTGGACTTTCCTGTGTTGGTGGACATGGCGGGCGCCTCACGGACCGGTGGGGTGTACGGGTGCGATGATCGGGGGGAATGGGCTTCGGGATGCCGGGTGTGCGCCTCGACATCCCGAAGGTGGGGGAGGGGGAAGATGGATCGTCAGTCCATGTGGTTGTCGATGTAGAACTGCGGGGTCTCCGGCAGCTCCACCTGCTTGCGCACACCGCCCTCGTCGCGCGAGGCGAACAGGGCATCGCAGGTCACGCAGGCGACGAGGCCGTCCCACGCGGTCGGGCCGGTGAGTGCGTCGTTGGCGACGCCGTCGACGAAGGCCTGGAACTCGGTGTCATAGGCCTGGCGGAAACGCTCGGTGTACTCGGCCGGGATGCGCTCGCGCTCGGACTCGGCCACCTTGACGATGGTGTTCTGTGGTGCGTGCAGGGCGATCTCGCCCTTCTCGAACACGACGCGGCAGTTGATGTCGTAGCCCATCTGGTTGTTCACGAACACCTCGAGGTCGATGTGCACGCCGGATTCGGTGTCGAGCTCGACGATCTGCGGGTCGTGCAGGCCCTCATGGGTGTAGCGGGTCTGCTTCTTCGGCAGGAAGGTGAGGGCGGACTCGTAGTTCTCGCCGAGCAGGTAGTGCAGCACGTCCACCTCGTGAATCGCGGTCTCGACGATCGACATGTCGGAGTTGTACACCGGCGGGGTGGTCATGTTGCGGTGGGCGCAGTGGATGAGCAGCGGCTCGCCCAGCTCGCCGCTGACGATCGCCTTCCTGATCTCCTGGTAGCCCTTGTCGTAGCGGCGCATGAAGCCGACCTGGACGAGGCGCTTGCCGGCCGCGATCTCGGCGTCGACGATCTTGCGGCATCCGGCGGCGGAGGTGGTCAGCGGCTTCTCGGAGAGCACGTACTTGCCGAGCTTGATGGCCTCGAGCACGAACTGCTCGTGCGTCTCGTGCGGGGCGGTGGCGACGACGACGGCGTCGATCTGCGGGTCGCGGACCAGATCGAGTCCATCCTCGTAGATCTTGGCGCCGAACTTGTCGTGGATGGCCTGGGCGCGCTCGGGGATGAGATCGGAGACGCCGGCGAGGGTCGCGCCGTTGATGGTTTCGGCGATGCGACGGGCGTGGTCGGATCCCATGGTGCCGACGCCGATGATGCCAAGACGGAGGGTCATGATGGTCTTCTTTCTGTGATCGGTTGTGGCCGTCGGCCGCGTCAATGCGGCTGTGCCACCGATGTGGTCTTGCTGTTCATCCCGGCGCTTCGCCCTGTGGCGATCGCTTCGTGGTGAACGTGATGCCAGTATGGCATGTAATTTCAAATTACGCAGACTGATCGCGGTAAAAACGAGAATAGTTATGGCTTTGTGGCAAGAATTGGCGTTTGTTTTTCTTTATTATGGACAAATGGAATTAAAAGTGAGGTTCTGTGGCAGTATTTGCTGTGTGACATCCGCCCGCGCGATGCGCTTGTGTGGTGCGGTGCGCGGCGCGCCGTGGCGGTGCGAACGCGAGCGGCCCCCGTGTCGGAGTCCAGTTCCGATGCGGGGGCCGCTCGCGGTTGGCCGGGAGAAAAAAAGGAGGCTTCTGCTGTTTTCGTGGGTTAGGGGTTGGGCTTCGGTAGTCGGATGTCGAGGCCGCCGCATCGGAGCATGACCAGGGCGATGAGGTTGTCCACGTGGTGGAAGCCGTAGGCCATGCGGATGGTGACCTTGATGCGGTTGTTGAACGCCTCGAGCCTGGCGTTGGAGTAGCCCAGCTCGATGGTCCTGAGGATGTCGGGCCGCCTCCTGCGGATCTTTTTGGAGAGCTCGACGATCTCGGGGATTCGGCTGTGGGACGCCCAGAACACCCAGTGTCTGAGTTCCGCGGTGGCCTGTCCGAGCGGGTGCTTGAGCAGGTTCCTCAACAGTTCCTTGAGCCGCCATGCGCGGTAGAGCTGGCCCCTGGGGTCCGCGTTCCCCAAGGCCGCGAGGGATTCGTCCTGCCGGTCGGTCAATCGGTCCGGGTTCTTCAGCACGGCGTATTTGACGCCGCGCATACGCTTGGTCGTCTCCTGGTCGCCGTCGCGCCTCGCATCGTTCCACAGGCGCTTGCGGACGTCGTCGAGCGCGCCGGTCATCCAGCTGACGATGTGGAACCCGTCGAGCACGCGCTCCGCGGCGGGGCACCATTCGTGCACGCACGAGTCGATCCACTTCGCCCCGTCGCCGGTGACGACCCGGATGGAGGCGCGCTGCTCCGGGGTCAACTGTTGGAAGAACAGGTCGAACACGTCTTTGCCGTACCCGTCGTGCGCCCATATCACCTGGCGCCGCTCGTGGTCGACGACGACGGTGATGTACGTGTGGCCCTTCCGGTAGCTGGTCTCGTCCACGCCGATGGCGTGCAGCCCGTCGAACGGCGAGCCCATCGCGGCCTTCAACCGGCCGGCGACCCTGCGGGCGATCTGGCCCGCGGTCCTCCACGCCACGTGCAGGAAACCGCTCACGGTCCTCTGGTTGGCGACGGTCATCAGCCACGCGCACTCCGCCTCGAAGTCCCGCGTGAACCGGCTTCCCGGCTCCGCCCACGGCACGGACGCGACCACGACGCCGCATCCGGGGCAGTCCACGCGCGGCATCATGGAGACCAGCTCGACCCGCCAGCAGCCGAAATCCTGGTGACGCCAACGCCTGACGCCGCCGCCACGGTCATAGCCGCGCCGGCGCCTGCCGCACCTCGAGCACCTGAGCATGCCCGCACGCGGGCGCACCCGCACCTCGAGCACGGGCTCTGGGCGCATGGGACCATCGACAATGCGAACATCCTCGACGACCATGCCTTTGACGTTGAGAAGACGTTTGAATAAGCTGTTCATCAGGCGCTTTGCGGTTGCTTGTTTATCTTGGTCGAAAACATCCTACCCGGAAAGCGCTCTTCTCTTACTCCCCCAACACCTCAACCACGAACCACCACCCACAAAAACAGCAACAGCGCCAAAAAAAGGGGGTGCCTTCGGTGTGGGCGTCTTCAGACGAGCACGTTGCTGGTGATGCCTTCGACCTCGCCTTCGATCAGGGCGCATGCCTTGGGGAACAGCGTGCGGAAGTGCTCGGTGTTGCAGTGGTCGGTGTGACCTTGCTCGGTGGGCCAGAACTCCACGAAGGCGAACTCGTTGGGATCGTCCTCGCGCTGCAGCAGGTTGTAGCCTCCGCAGCCGGGCTCGGCGGCCGACTTGGTGACCAGCTCGGTCATGATGTCCACGAATTCGGCCTTGTGCTCGTCCCTGACGTGGACGGTGGCGTAGATGACCTGCATCGTCGCTCCTTTCAGATAAATATCCGTGCGGAAAGTCGTCATCGGCTCCGCGTGCCGGCTGACGCCGGCGATGGCTGCCAGTATAGGGGCGTTCGGGCTCGCGTTTCGGGCGTCCTGTCCGATCGATGCAGGTTATGGCAGGTTGTTGGCACGTTTTGCCGCCATGCGGCCGCCAATGCGTGCCCTCACGCCGTCACGACCTGGCGATGTGCGCCTTGCGGTATTCGGCCGGACTGGTGCCCAGATGCGACTGGAAGTTCTTGCGCAGCAGGTCGCTGCTGGACATGCCGACGCGCTTGGCGATGATGCCTGTCGTCAGCGTCGTCGTCTCCAACAGCTCGCAGGCCAGCGTCAGCCGTTCCTCCAGCAGCCACTGGATCGCCGACTTGCCATACTCCTGCTTGAATCGGCGCTGCATCGTCCTGGTGGACATGTTGCCCAGCTGCGCCATCGACTCCACGCTCCACGGGAACTCCGGGTGGGAGAGCACCGGGATCGTGATCGCGCTCAGATCAGCTCCGCGGTGCTCCGACGCCTTCGACTTCTCCGGAATGTACTGCGGGCTGGATTCGCCTCGGGCGCTCGACACGAGCAGCGTGCGCGATGCGGCGGCGTTGACCGCCTGCCCGTACTGTCGGCGCATGAGCGTCAGACACAGGTCGAGCGACGACGATCCGCCGCCGCATGTCCAGATGCGTTTGGTCTCGTCGTGGGAGAACAGTACGTCCGTCTCGATCAGGGCCTTCGGGAACCGGTGCTGCAGGGCGTCGCCGAACATCCAGTGCGTGGTGACGCGGGTGTCGTCAAGCAGTCCGCACCAGCCGAGGAAGAACGAGCCGGTGCCGAGCGAGGCGATCTCGGCTCCGCAGGCGTGGGCCCGGCGCAGCCATGTGCGCGCCATCTCGCATGAGGTCTGCCCGTCCCACAGATTGCGGTACGAGTCGCTGGTTTCGTCGAGTAGCGGATTCGGATAGGCGATGCCGGGTACGACGACCAGATCATAGCCGTTCGGGGCCGGCAGGGGGGATGCGCCCACGATGATGCGGTGATCGAGCCGCACCCGAGGCGTCGCCGCGATGATGTCAAGCGTGTTGTCGGTCTTCTGGATCGGTGAGATGTCGCCATCGAACACCTGGAGCACCGTGCTGAAGTCGAAGCTCCACATGCGATCCGTCAGGAGGATTGCGTTTCTCATGTCTTGCAGTGTATCTTCGCCGCGTCGGATTTGCACTGTCCGTGGCGGGATATTCCGGTTCTACGGCATTGAGGTCGGCAAAACGTGCCAATACCCAGCCATTTGCCTCGTGCTGCGGCCGGCGTTGTCGCTCTCGTACGGTGTGCTGGAAGGGTGAAACCCCTTGAAACGACTGGGATTGTGCGTCGTTTCATTTTGGAAAACAATCTCAGTATCAAAGATTCATCACTGTTGAGTTCTCAAAAATGCTGGCTATAGTTACTGACTGTCGAACACAAACACCGTAATTCGATAAAGAAGTTGAGTGTCGGTGACGACGAGCAGCAGCATACAGAAAGGCATGATGATCATGAGCAACATCAGCGTGGGCATTGCCCCCATCGGCTGGACCAACGACGATCTTCCCGAGCTCGGCGGCGAGACCCAGTACCAGCAGATCCTCAGCGAAGTGGCACTCGCCGGTTTCGCTGGTACGGAGATCGGTAACAAGTATCCCAAGGACCCGAAGGTCCTCAAGCATCAGCTCGACCTGCGCGGCATCCGCATCGCCTCCGCATGGTTCGGCACCTACTTCACCACGCAGCCGCTCGAGCAGGTCGAGAAGGACTTCATCGCCTTCCGCGACTACATGAGCTCCCTCGGCGCGGATCACATCAACCTGTGCGAGCAGGGCAACACCATCCAGGGCATGATGGACGTGCCGGTCTTCGACGGCAAGCCGGAGTTCACCGCCGAGGAATGGGACAAGGTGACCAAGGGCCTCGACCGTCTGGGCGAGATCGCCGCCGACACCGGCACCATCGTCTCCTACCACCACCACATGGGCACCGGCGTGCAGACCACCGCCGAGATCGACCGTCTCATGGAGAACACCGATCCGGACAAGGTCAAGCTGCTCGTCGATATCGGCCACCTCCAGTTCTCCGGCGAGGACCCGGTTGACATCGTCGCCCGCTACAAGGATCGCATCGGCCACTTCCACCTCAAGGACATCCGTCCGGACGTGCTCCAGCGCGTCAAGGACGAGAAGCTCAGCTTCCTTCAGGCCGTGCTCGCCGGCGTGTTCACGATCCCCGGCGACGGTCAGGGCGACTTCAAGACCATCCTGCAGCCGGTCGTCGAATCCGACTACGACGGTTGGTTCCTTGTCGAGGCCGAGCAGGACCCGGCCAAGGCCGATCCGTTCGAGTACGCCCTGCGCGCCCGCAAGTACATCAAGGAGACCCTCAGCGTCTGACCCGAGACAACGCCGGTGCGGCCCATGACCCGGGCCGGCAGACCCCGCGTCCGGCCCTCCGTTCATCCCGCGGAGGGCCGCGCATCCCCACTCAGATAAAGAGGGCATCGCATCCGACGAGGACGTCCGGGCGATGCCTTGCGGAAAGGAATGGCAATGGCGTCATTCGAGGAACTCACGAATGATATGGATCTGGCAGCCCTTGCGAGCAGACGCAGCCGCTACACCACCCTGATGGTGGCGCTCGGCGTGTTCGGCGGCGGACTGTACGGATACACCCTCACCGCACTCTCCGGCGCGCTGATCACGATGAATATCGGCACCGGCGAGAACGGCCTGCTCACCAGCGGCGAGCAGGGACTCATCACCTCGCTGCTGCTGCTCGGTGCCATAGTCGGCTCCTTCCTCGGCGGCACGCTCTTCGACAGGCTCGGCCCGCGCCGCATGATCCGCATCGGCGCGCTGCTCGCCGTGCCCGGCGCCGTCATCTGCGCCGTGTGCCCGAACCTCATCGTGCTGTACGTCGGCCGCCTCATCATGGGTCTGGCCATCGGCTTCACCTCGACGATCATTCCCCTGTATCTGGGCGAGATGACCTCCGCCGCCAAGCGCGGCCGCATCGTGTCCGTCAACTCCGTGATGATCGTCGTCTTCCAGCTGCTCGCCGTGTCCGTCAACGCGGTGATGAACGTGATGGGCGCCGACTGGCGAGCCATGCTGTGGGCCGTCGTCGTGCCCGCCGCGGCCCTGCTCATCGTTGCCGTCATCATCTCCGACAGCCCGTACCACATGGCCCGTCACGGTCTGGATGCCGAAGCGGTCCGGCTGCTCGTCGAAACCCGTGACGAGATGGAGGCGCGTTCCACCTACGAGGCGATGACCGCCGGTCCGAAAAGCGGCGAGGATTCCAAATCCCGGCATCCCGGATTCTCCGAGCCGTGGCTGCGCCGTGTGCTCATCGTCGGCATCGGCGTGGCGCTGATGAACCAGCTCGGCGGACAGAACATGATCAACTATTACGCGCCGACTATCTTCTCCTCGACGCTTGGGTTCGACTCCTCGATGGCCATCGTCGCCACCGTGCCCGTGATCGCCGTCTCCGCCGTCGCCGCCGTCATCGGCGGTCTGGGCCTCATCGACCGCATCGACCGCCGCGTCATCCTCCTGACCGGTCTCGCGGGCACCGTCATCTTCCTCGTCGCCATCGGCGTGAGCTACATCTTCGTCAACGCCAACCCCGGCTCCGGCACCGCCGCGTGGGTGATGATCGCGCTGATGATGATCTACCTCGTGTTCGTGCAGGGCATGGTCGCCCCCGTCTCCTGGCTGCTGCTGGCCGAGGTGTTCCCCTCCTTTGCCCGCGGCCGCGGCGTAGGTTATGCGAACATCGCGATGAACGTCGCCAACTTCCTGCTCTCGCTGGTCTTCCCCGTCCTGCTCGGCCTCGTCGGCGGCTCCGGCACGTTCTTCGTGTTCGCCGTCATCAACATCGCCTGCTTCATCTTCGCCAAGGTGATGGTCCCCGAGACCCGCGGCAAGAGCCTCGAGCAGATCGAGCTCGAAGCCCGCGAACGCGGCGGCGCGAAGGCCTGAACAACCACCTCTACCATCCCCAACCATTAATAAGGACAGGCAACCATGGCTTCCTTCAACGACATTGCGAAGACGATGGACGTGGAGCGGCTCGCGGCGAAGCGTCGTCGCTACTCCACGCTGATGGTCTTCCTCGGCATCTGCGGCGGCGGCATGTACGGCTACGTGACCGTCGTGCTCTCCGGCGCGCTCATCTCGATGACCTTCGACGGCGCGCACACGCTCAGCTCGCTCGAACAGGGCATCGCCACCGCCGGTCTGCTGCTCGGCGCCGCCGTCGGCTCCCTGCTCGGCGGCTCCCTCGCGGACAATCTCGGCCGCAAGAAGGTGATCCTCGTCGGCGGCGTGATCGTACTGCTCGGCTGCCTCGGCTGCGCCCTCGCGCCCAACTACGCGGTGTTCGTCGTCTCCCGCGTCGTACTCGGCCTCGGCGCCGGCTTCACCTCCTGCGTCGTGCCGATGGCCATCGGCGAACTGGCGCCCGCTGCCAAGCGCGGCACGCTCGTGTCCGTCAACTCCGTGATGATCAACATCGCCCAGCTGCTCGCCACCGTGGTCAACGCGGCGATCGCCGTCGCCGCTCCCGGCAACTGGCGGCTCATGTTGTGGGCGAGCATCGTGCCGGTGATCCTGCTCATCGCCATCACGTTGGTCATCTGCGATACGCCGAACTACTTCATGCGCCACGGCATGGACACCGAGGCCGTGCGCGTGCTGCTCGCCACCCGCGACAGGGAGGAGGCCGAGGGGACCTACGCCGACACCGTCGCCAGCCTGCGCGGCGCCTCCGAAGGCGACGCGAACGCGAAGAAGGAGGGCTTCTCCTCCCCGTGGCTGCGCCGTGTGCTCATCGTCGGCATCGGCCTCGCCGTCATGCAGCAGTTCTCCGGCATCAACGCGATCAACTTCTTCGCTCCGAAGATCTTCGTCGATACGCTCGGCTTCGATGCCACCAATTCGATCCTGCTGGCCGTGCCGGTCATGCTCGTCTCCGCGGTCGCCGCGATCTTCGGCGGCCTGTTCCTCATCGATCGCGTCGACCGTCGTCCGAACCTGCTCGTCGGCACCGCCGGCATGGTGGTCTTCCTGTTCGTGATCGCAGTGTGCTACCACCTCATCAGCCGCTATCCGGAAGGTGAGGCTCCGAAGTCGCTGGCATGGCTGCTCATCGCGATGATGATGGTCTACCTGCTGTTCGTGCAGGGCAGCGTCTGCCAGGTCACCTGGCTGCTCATCGCCGAGGTCTTCCCCTCCAGTGTGCGCGGCGCCGGCATGGCGTTTTCGATCATCGCGATGAACGCCTCCGCGCTCATCCTCACCGTGGCGTTCCCGCCCCTGCTCGACGTGCTCGGCGGCACCGGCGTGTTCGTGCTCTTCGGCGTGATCGGCATCATCTCGTTCATCTTCGTCGAGCGCATGGTGCCGGAGACCCGCGGCAAGACCCTCGCCCAGATCGAGCAGGAGGCGCGCGAACGCGCGTCCTGATCCTCGTGCCTGGCTTCGACATTTCCCCGAACCAACCGTGAGAACAAAGGAACCAAAGGAACCATCATGGCGAAAATCACGATGAACCAGACCGTCACCTTCTTCGGCAACGTGCAGACCGACGTGCGTCTGGCGAAGGAGGCGGGCTACGACGGCATCGACCTGCAGGACCCGAAGCTGTACCGCTACCTCGACAAGGGGTTCAGCCCGGAGAGCCTGCTGCCCTTCTTCGAGGGGATCGAGGTGAGCGACATCGGCTCCATCCAGAACATCGAGCGCGAGGGCGATGCCGCCGAGGACCTGATGAACGAGGTGCGTCGCATGAGCGAGCTCGCCTCCCTGTTCGGCGCGAAATACATTCAGCTGTGCACCGGTCCGGGCCACTGGGACGTGTGCAACGATTTCGCCGCCGGGCGTCTGAAGGCCGACGATCCACGCTACCGGGGCTTCCTCGGTCGTGACGAGAAGGAGATGATCGACGTGACGGCCGCAAACGTGCGCCGCGCCGCCGACATCGCCGCCGAATACGGCGTGGAGATCTACGTGGAGCCGCTGGCCTGGACGCCGCTCAACCGCTGCTCGCAGATCCTCGAGGTGTTGGAGAAGGCGAACCGTTCCAACGTGGGCCTCGCCGTCGACACCTGGCAGTTCTACTCCGCCGGCGACACCCCTGAAGACGCCGCCGCGCTGCCCGCCGAACTCATCAAGATCGTTCACGTCTCCGATGGCCTGTGGCTCGACCCGGCCACCACCGTGGCGGATATGGGCATCTACCGTAACGTGATCCTCGGCGGTGGCGTGATCCCGTTGCAGGAGTGGATCGACGCGATCAAGTCCACCGGTTTCGATGGCTGGTACTGCCCGGAGATCTTCTCCGACCGAGCCAGCGAGCAGGACCTCAGGATGATCGCGCGACTCATGCACGATATGGTCGCCGTGCTCATCAACTGAGCGTCCGTACCGCTTCGCCGTACAATAGCCACAAACCGACAATAATGTCGGTTTGTGGTTTTTCTGTTTTAAAAATACAAATAGTAGCAAATTGATACCGATTATTGCGGACACAAAGCGCGAAAAATGGGAATTGGAAGTTGTTTAGCGAGAATTTGTTGCGTAGTATTGGGGTCATGGCAAATACAACATCAAAGAAGATCCTCAACATCGCCGTCATCGCCGGAGATGGCATCGGCAAGGAAGTCACGCCCGAGGCGCAGGCCGCACTTGTCAAGGCCGCCGGAGACGAAGTTGAGTTCAAGTTCACCGACTACGATCTCGGCGCCGAGCGCTACCTGCGCGACGGCACCCTGCTGACCGACGAGGACCTCGCGTCCATCGGCGAGAAGGATGCGATCCTCCTCGGCGCCGTCGGCGACCCGCGTGTCAAGTCCGGCATCCTCGAACGTGGTCTGCTCATCAAGCTGCGTTTCGCGTTCGACCAGGCCATCAACCTTCGCCCCTCCAAGCTGTACCCCGGCGTCAAGTCCCCGCTTGCCGACCCGGGCGAGATCGACTTTGCGGTCGTCCGTGAAGGCACCGAGGGCCTCTACTCGGGCATGGGCGGCTACATCCGCCGCGGCACCGACCAGGCCGTCGCCACCGAAACCTCGATGAACACCGCCTTCGGCGTCGAACGCGCCGTGCGCTACGCCTTCGACCTGGCCCGCAAGCGCGGCGGCAAGAAGCACGTCACCATGGTCAACAAGACCAACGTGCTCGTCTACGCCGGCGGCCTGTGGCTCGACATCATGGACAAGGTCGCCGCCGAGTACCCGGACGTCACTTGGGACTACCTGCACGCCGACGCCTGCACCATCTTCCTGGTGACCAACCCCTCCCGCTTCGACGTGATCGTCACCGACAACCTGTTCGGCGACATCCTCACCGACGAGGCCGGCGCGGTGGTCGGCGGCATCGGATATTCCGCCTCCGCCAACATCAACGTGACCAACGAGCACCCCTCCATGTTCGAGCCGATCCACGGCTCCGCCCCGGACATCGCCGGCAAGGGCATCGCCAACCCCTCCGCCGCGATCCTCTCCGCCGCGATGCTACTGCGACACTTCGGCTACGACGCCGCTGCCGGGCGCATCGAGTCGGCCGTCGAGGCGGACGCCAAGGAGAACTCCTCCAGGAAGCGCTCCACCCATGAGGTCGGCACGGACATCCTCGCTCGTCTGTAGGCAAGCGTCCGATTCCGACTCGTTCCACCTGTAGGTCCGGCGCGTGCTGCATATGAAACCGCGCGTCGGACCTATCCAATCGTTATCGCGAGCGTTTACGCGCATTGCCCAATGGGGATGCGCCGTAACGATGCGCACATAAGTTAGTACCATCTACGTACGGCCGGAAACGTGGCTTCTCGCCACGCTTCCGGCCGTTTCGTCGTCTGGGGGTGTTTCGTGGGGAGGCGGGCGTGCGGGGATGCGGACGTGTCCCGATCCGCATGTCGGGCATTGTGTCGGTGGGATGATTCTGCCAAACATCATACCAATTCTCGCAATATGAACAAAATGTCTGTAATTTGGTTTGATTCTCCGCTGGTATGGCGGTAGATTGGCGATATGCGGGAACGCGATTGGGCATACGTCCCGAAAGTGGTCCGGCATAGTCGTCTATGCCGTAATCAGTAAGAGAGGTCCGAAGATGCGCTTCAGCGGCAACGAAGTCAATCAATATGTTTACAAGTTCTCGGAAGGTGACGCGTCCATGCGCGACCTTCTTGGCGGCAAGGGCGCCGGAGTGGCCGAGATGACCAAACTCGGCATGCCCGTGCCGGAGGGATTCACGATCACGACGTCGGCGTGCGTGCGCTACTTCGATGACGGCGGCAAGATCGATGAGGATATCAAGTCCCAGATTTTTGACGCACTGTCCGAATTACAGGAGTCTCTTGGCAAGCGTCTTGGTGATCCGGAGAACCCGCTGCTGGTATCGGTGCGTTCCGGCGCCCGGGTCTCCATGCCGGGCATGATGGACACGATCCTCAATCTGGGGCTCAACAGGGACGTCGTCGAGGCGCTCGGCGCACGCACCGGCAACCCCCGCTGGGCGTGGGATTCCTACCGCCGTTTCGTGCAGATGTACTCCGACGTGGTCATGGGACTCGACAAGTCTCGTTTCGAGCGCGCCATCGACGACCTCAAGCGCGAACGTGGCGTCGAATCGGACACCGATCTGACCGCCGAGGACCTCGAGGGACTGACTGACCTCTTCCTGGATGAATACAAGCGGCAGGTGGGGCGCTCCTTCCCGGCCGATCCGGTTGAGCAGCTCATGGAGGCCGTCAAGGCCGTATTCCGCTCGTGGAACAACCCGCGTGCGATCTACTTCCGCCGCATGAACTCGATCCCCGACGACTGGGGCACCGCCGTGACCGTGCAGCGTATGGTATTCGGCAACATGTCGGCCGATTCCGGAACCGGCGTGGCGTTCTCACGCAACCCCTCCACCGGCGTCAAGGGCCTGTTCGGAGAGTACCTGATGAACGCGCAGGGCGAGGACGTCGTCTCCGGTGTGCGCACCCCACAGCCCATCAGCCATCTCAAGGATCAGAATCCCGAGGTCTTCGACCAGTTCACGCATATCGTCGACAAGCTCGAGCTGCACTACCGCGACATGCAGGACATGGAGTTCACCATCGAGGAGGGCAAGCTCTATATGCTGCAGACGCGCAACGGCAAGCGCACGCCGCAGGCCGCGTTCCGCATCGCCTCCGATCTCGTGGACGAGGGTATCCTCACCCAGGAGGACGCCGTGTGCTCGATCGACCCGAAGTACGTGACCGCGCTGCTGCATCCGCAGTTCGACGCCGACGCGTTGGCGCAGGGTACGCTGCTCGGAGCCGGCCTGCCCACATCACCGGGGGCGGCGTCGGGACGCGTGGTCTTCACCGCCGAGGATGCGGTCGAATGGACCAAGCGCGGCGAGCAGGTGATCCTCGTGCGACTCGACACCACGCCCGAGGACATCGTCGGCATGAACTACGCGCAGGGTGTGCTCACCGCGCGCGGCGGCATGACCAGCCATGCGGCGGTCGTGGCACGTGGCATCGGTCGCTGCTGTGTCTCAGGTGTGTCCGGTATCGAATTCTCCGAGGACGCCGAGGGGAATGTCGTCGGATGCGCGATCGGCGAGAACGTGGTGCATGAGGGCGACTGGATCTCGCTGGACGGCAATACCGGCAAGGTGTACGCCGGACGCATCGCCACGGTCCCCGCTTCGATTTCCGGTGCGTTCGGGCGCGTGATGGGCTGGGCCGACCGGTTCCGCCGTCTGGAGGTGCGCGCCAACGCCGATACCCCAAGAGATGCCGAACAGGCGCGCGAGTTCGGCGCCGAGGGCATCGGTCTGGTGCGTACCGAGCACATGTTCTTCCAGGAGGACCGCATCACGGCCATTCGCGAGATGATCGTCGCGGCCAACGAACAGGAGCGCCGGCGCGCCCTCGACAAGCTGCTGCCGATGCAGCGCGCGGACTTCGAGGCGCTCTACGAGGCGATGGAGGGCCGTTCGGTCACCGTACGCCTCATCGACCCGCCGCTGCACGAGTTCATCCCGAAGACTCCCGAGGCCGTCGCCGAACTCGCCGCCCAGACCGGTCACGATACGGCCTACATCGAGAACGTGGTTGACGAGCTCAGGGAGGTCAACCCGATGATGGGTCATCGAGGCTGCCGACTTGCGATCACCTACCCGCAGATCGCGCGTATGCAGGCCCAGGCCGTCGTCGAAGCCGCAATCAACGTCAAGCGCCGGCATCCGCTGTGGAGCGTGTCGCCCGAGATCATGGTGCCATTGGTCGTCAACCGCTGCGAGCTCGACTACATCAAGCAGCAGATCGACCAGACCGTCGGCGAGATCCTCGCCCACGCGAGCGATGTGACGATGGTCTGCCAGATTGGCACGATGATTGAGACGCCGCGCGCCGCGATCCGCGCCGACGAGATCGCCGCCGATGCCGAGTTCTTCTCGTTCGGTACCAACGATCTGACCCAGATGACCTTCGGGTTCAGTCGTGACGACGCCGCCTCGTTCCTGGACGACTACTACGACAAGCACATCCTCGATGCCGACCCGTTCATGCATCTGGACCGCAAGGGCGTCGGATTCCTCATCTCCCGCGCCGCCGAACTCGGCCGTCGCACCCGCCCCAACCTGCGTCTCAGCGTATGTGGTGAGCACGGCGGCGACCCCGAGTCGATCGCCTTCTGCGAGGAACTGGGACTCGACTACGTCTCCTGCTCGCCCTACCGAGTGCCCGGCGCCCGCCTCGCCGCCGCCCAAGCCGTCCTGGGACGCAGGGCGCCCGTCCGCCGTTGACCGCCGTATCGGTCGACCGGTCGATGCAATCGACCGGTCGGCCGCATCGCCGGCACCATCCGTCTGGGTTTCCGTCTTGAGTTCTCACTTGCACTTCTCATAGAAGTGCAGACTCATAGAAGTGCACCGTCCGGCTTCGATGGTGACGGGAAGGAAACTGAACGGTTATATTGCAGAGGGAAGATCTGCGACCGGTATCAGTACGTTGTAGACGAGGAAATCCTCGGAGAACGTTGCGTTGGAAGCCTTGCCCCTGCGCATTGACCTCTCGCGTTCATGCTCAATGATGGCCGTTGGTAACGGGGACCAGGCAGAGAGGAGACGATAGCGTCGAAGTGTCGGCTTGTATGTTGTCGTCATGAGTCGGCGTGATGTGCCGTCGCCCCAACGCAGATAACGGTAGACACCCGCGAGGGTGGCGAGCCATCGCTGGTCGCGTATGCCGTAGGATGCCTGTGTGAAGGCGATGCATTGGTCGTCACGGTTGGCGGCGCGGACGAGCTCGTCGATGTGCGTTGACAGCGCACGCCATATCGTGCCGTTGTCGATTAGCCGTTGATCGACCGGGCGGCGAAGCTCGATGAGCAGACTATGGAGTTCGTTGTCTGGCGGGTCAGGGACGAAAGAAGCCGTCCGTTCGACCCTGAGAGTGAATCCGGCCCTTTCCAGACCTTCGGCGAGCAGATCGAATCCCATATGTCGATCACCGCGGAGCACTTTGGCGATCGACGATTTGTCGAGCCCCATATGCCGTGCCAGTTCGGTAGCGTTCCAGCCGGTATCGTCCATGATTGACCGCAGGATGATTCCCGACGGTTTCGTATCCGTCCTCGATATGTCTGTCGATATGTATGTCCCCGACGTACGAACTTCTGTTTCCGATGGTTGTATATCCGTCATATTCCCGTGCCTCGTCGTCGTTGCCATTGCACTCTCTTACTTCTTTTATGATGACTCTTGGTCTTCCCAAACGTGGCCGTTGGATGGGATGGCGACGCCTTTCCAAGACAATGACAAGTCAGTGTCTGATGGGACACTGCGAATGGGAAGGACGGTGTTGACCGCGTGTCACCACTATTGGGACGCTGTGGGAGACCCCGCACAACTCGAGCCAGTGGATACCGTGTCACCACAGGTCAGAGGATTGATGTGTCCACGCACGATTGAAGTGGCCTGATTGTTGTTCCGTCTCGATTCTCCGGGAGGAAGTGCGGTGTCTTATCGGACACTGGATTGTCAGTCTTATGTTCATGCCGTGATGCCCTCGCTCTTATGAATGGGAGATTCTGGGAGCAGGAGTCATGAAGGAGATGGCCGGTCCCCTTGATGGATACCGATGTCGCGCGGACTTGCGTCTCATGATAGCGAGGTGACAGGAACTGGTCGTCGACTAAGCTAGTGAGACATGACTGACGAGAAGGACAACGCATACGGGTCGCTGGGGCGGCTCGCCCCCGCGTGGGATGGCAGCGAACGGGAACGCAACCTGACCGACGACGACATCTACGAGCGATTCTTCGGCTGGGTGTCGGACGTCAAGGGCATCGAGCCGTGGCCGCATCAGGAGGAGGCCATCATGGACCTCCTCGCAGGCGACCACGTGATCCTCAACACGCCCACGGGCTCCGGCAAGTCGCTGGTCGCCCTTGGCATGCACTTCGCCGCCCTGTGCACCGGCCGGCGCTCCTACTACACGGCCCCCATCAAGGCGCTCGTCTCCGAGAAGTTCTTCGACCTCGTCGAGGTGTTCGGCCGCGACAACGTCGGCATGATCACCGGAGACAGCCACATCAACGCCGACGCGCCGATCATCTGCTGCACCGCGGAGATCCTCGCCAACCAGGCGCTGCGTGAGGGCGAGCACGCCGACGTCGGGCTCGTCGCGATGGACGAGTTCCACTACTACGGCGACCCGGAGCGCGGCTGGGCGTGGCAGGTGCCGCTGCTCACCCTGCCGCAGACCCAGTTCCTCCTCATGAGCGCCACACTCGGCAACGTCGACGCCATCGCCGACAAACTCGAGGACCTGAACGACACACCCGACGTGGACGTGATCGCCGACGCGCCCCGCCCGGTGCCGCTGAGCTACGAGTACACGCTCGACCCGTTGGAGAAGACCGTCGAACTCGCGTTCAGGAACGGCGAGACCCCGATCTACGTCGTCCATTTCTCGCAGGACGCGGCCCTCGACACCGCTCAGGCGCTCGCCTCCACCGGCGTCTCCTCGAAGGAGCAGCGCGCCGCCATCGCCGAGGCCATCAAGGGCGTCAAGTTCACCACCGCGTTCGGCAAGATCCTCCAGCGTCTGCTACGCACCGGCGTCGGCATCCACCACGCCGGCATGCTGCCGCGCTACCGCAGACTCGTCGAACAGCTCGCCCAGCAGGGCCTGCTGCCCGTGATCTGCGGCACCGACACGCTCGGCGTCGGCATCAACGTGCCGATCCACTCGGTGGTCCTGACGGCCCTGACCAAGTTCGACGGCACCAAGATGCGCCGTCTCAAGGCCCGCGAGTTCCATCAGATCGCAGGTCGTGCCGGCCGCATGGGCTTCGACACCGAGGGTCTGGTCGTCGCGAAGGCCCCCGAATACGAGATCGAGAACCAGAAGGCCGTCGCCAAGGCCGGGGGAGACCCGAAGAAGCTCAAGAAAGTCAAGCGCAAGAAGGCACCCGAGGGGTTCGTCACATGGAACCAGAACACGTTCGACAAGCTCATCGACATGGAGCCCGAAACGCTCATCCCGCACTTGAAGATCACCCATTCGATGGTGCTCAACGAGGTCGCGCAGGGCGGCGACGCGCGCGAGCGCATCGACGATCTCATCGACGACTCGGCGCAGACCCCCGAGCAGAAGGAGCAGCTGCACCAGCGCGCCGACGAGATCTTCCAGACCCTGTTCGACACCGATGTGATCGAGATCCTCAAGACCCGCGACGGCGGCGACGACTACGTGATGACCCTCGACATGCCCGACGACTTCGCGCTCGACCAGCCGCTCAGCCCGTTCCTGCTCGCCGCGCTGGAACTGCTTGACCCCGAGTCCGACACGTACGCGCTCGACGTGATCTCGATGGTGGAGGCCACGCTTGACGACCCCAAGCAGGTGCTGCGCGCTCAGGAGCGTGCCGCCCGCGACAAGGCCATGGCCGACATGAAGGCCGACGGCCTCGACTATGACGAGCGCATGGACCGCCTGCAGGAGATCACCTACCCCAAGCCCCTGGAGGACATGCTCCAGGCCGCGTTCGACCAGTACCGCCACGACGTGCCGTGGGCCAACGACTACTGGCTGAGCCCTAAGTCGGTCGTGCGTGACATGGTCGAGACCGCCTCCGACTTCACCGGATACATCGCCCGCTACAACATCGCCCGCTCCGAGGGCACGCTCCTGCGCTACCTGTCCGATGCATACCGTGCGCTCGCCCGCACCGTGCCGCCGGAGAAGCGCGACGAGCAGCTCAAGGACATCATCGCCTGGCTGCGCGTGCTCGTGCGTTCGATCGACTCGAGCCTCGTCGATGAGTGGGAGAACGCCGGCGACTCGTCCGACGCCTCCGAGGCGGCCGTCTCGCTCGCCGCACCCGGCGCGAAGGACGCCGTCGTCGAGGACCGTCGAGGCCTGACCGTGCTCGTGCGCAACGCCCTGTTCCGCCGCGTCACGCTCATGGATCTGGACGATCCTGACATGCTGGGCGCGCTCGACAAGGACTGGGGCTACGGCGTGCACGAATGGGAGGATGCGCTCGACGACTACTACGACGAGCACGAGTACGTCAACACCGACGCCAAGGCCCGCTCCGGCGAACTGTTCATCCTCGACGAACGCCACGAGAAGGACGAACACACGTGGAAGGTGCGCCAGATCATCGACGACTCCGACGGCGACCACGACTGGGCCATCACCGGCGTCGTCGACCTCGACTCAACGCAGGAGAGCGGTGAGGTGGTCTTCGTCGACTACCGTGTCGGCACGATCGACGGCGAGTGATCGCGGGGTGCATACGAACGTCTGTTCGAATCGTGAGGTAGTGTGGAGGCATGACCGATAACGACCTGTTCGCCGCATCCGACGCGCCCGACGACGTGACGCGCCCGCTCGCGGTGCGCATGCGCCCGCGCACCCTGGACGAGGTGATCGGGCAGTCCCACGTGCTGGGGGAGGGCTCGCCCCTGCGTCGCCTCGCCAACCCGGCCAGCCGTGGGAGCCTGACCGCGCCGAGCTCGATCATCCTGTTCGGCCCTCCCGGCGTCGGCAAGACCACGCTCGCCACGATCGTCGCCCGCCAGTCAGGACGCGTGTTCGAAGAGCTGTCCGCCGTGACCAGCGGCGTCAAGGACGTGCGCGCTGTGCTCGAGCGCGCGCACGAACGGCTCGTCGCGAGAGGACAGGAGACCGTCCTGTTCATCGACGAGGTGCACCGCTTCTCCAAATCCCAGCAGGACGCGCTCCTGCCCGCCGTCGAGAACCGGGACGTCACGTTCATCGGCGCTACCACCGAGAACCCCAGCTTCTCCGTGATCAAACCGCTGCTGAGCCGGTCCGTCGTCGTCAAACTCGAATCGCTCGAACCCGAGCAGCTGACCGAACTGGTCCGGCGCGCCCTGACCGACGAACACGGGCTCAAAGGCGAGGTCAAGGCCAGCGACGAGGCCATCGCCGAGATCGTTCGCATGGCCGGCGGCGACGCGCGCAAGTCCCTGACCATCCTCGAGGCGGCGGCCGGAGCCGTCACCGGCGACAAGGCCCGAGAGAAGGGCAAACGCCGACCGACCATCACCCCCGAGATCGTCTCGAGCGTGATGGACACCGCTACCGTGCGCTACGACAAGGACGGCGACGACCACTACGACGTGATCTCCGCGTTCATCAAATCGATGCGAGGGTCCGACCCGGACGCCGCGATCCACTACCTCGCGCGCATGATCCGAGCCGGCGAGGACCCACGGTTCATCGCCCGACGCATCATGATCGCCGCCGCCGAGGAGGTCGGCATGGCCGCCCCGCAGATCCTGCAGGTCACCGTCGCCGCCGCGCAGGCCGTGGCGTTGGTCGGCATGCCCGAGGCGCGCATCATCCTCGCCGAGGCGACGATCGCCGTGGCCACCGCCCCCAAGTCGAACGCCAGCTACAACGCGATCAACGCGGCGCTCGCCGACGTCGACGCGGGGCGCATCGGCGCCGTGCCGCTGTACCTGAGGAACGCGCCCACCAAGCTCATGAAGGAGTGGGGCAACCACGAGGGCTACAAATACGCGCACGACTGGCCGGGCGCGGTCGCCCCGCAGGAGTACATGCCCGAGGAGCTGCGCGGGCGCGAATACTACCATCCGAACGACCGCGGGTACGAGCGGGAGGTCGCCGCGAACCTCAAACGCATCAGGCCGATCCTGCATGGCGGCGAATAGCGGGCTACAATGATCGCGAAGTGAGGAATTCAAGGAAGATGGGAGAAAGAGGCCGGCGATGACGCAGGACGAGCTTGAAGGCAGGACGATCATGATCGTCGACGACGATCAGGCGCTGGGGGAGATGCTCTCGATCGTGCTGGAAAACGAGGGATTCCGCACCGTCACCTGTCTCGACGGGCTGCGCGCCGTGGAGATGTTCCCCACCGTCGAACCGGACCTCATCCTGCTCGACGTGATGCTGCCCGGCATCGACGGCACCGAGGTGGCGCGCCGTATCCGTGCGACCTCCTCGAACGTGCCGATCATCATGCTCACCGCGAAATCCGACACCGTCGACGTGGTCGCGGGTCTCGAGGCCGGAGCCGACGACTACGTGTCGAAGCCCTTCAAGGTCGTCGAACTGCTGGCACGCTCCGCGCCCGCTTCCGTATCCAGTCCAAGATCGCCGGTGCCACCGGCTCCTCCGTCGGAGCCCGCGGTCTCGCCCCGAACGGCGACGCCGGCCCGTCCGGGATGGCGCAGGGCGGCAACGGCGATCCGAACCGCATCGAACGCGGCTCGATCGTCATCGACCGTCTCGCCCACACCGCCACCCGGGACGGTCGTGACCTCTCCCTGACGCCGATGGAGTTCGAACTGCTCGCCGTGCTCGCCGCCTCGGCCGGCGACGCGATCAGCCGCTCCAGCCTCCTGAAGCGCGTCTGGGGGTACGAGTCCTCCGGAGACACGCGTCTGGTCAACGTGCACGTCCAGCGTCTGCGCGCCAAGGTCGAGGACGATCCCGAACATCCGAGCGTCATCGTCACCGTGCGCGGCATCGGCTACAAGTTCGTGCCGCCCGAGCCTCGCGCCGACGCATGAGCGAGAAGTCGCGCAGCGTCGAGCGTCTCGCCGGCAGGCTGCGCCGCGGACCGCATCCCCGGCGAAGGTTCAGCTGGCGCAGGCTGATCAGAAGCGGCCGCGCCGAGGTCAGACGATCGCTTCAGGCACGTACCGTGGCTCTTGTCGTCCTGATCGCACTGGCGGTCGCGGTCGTCTTCTCGATCATGTCGATGCTTTCCGTTCGCTCCTCGATGATCGACCAGGTCACCAATCAGGCGCACTCCGACTTCTCCGACATGGTCTCGCAGGCGCAGACCGCGCTCGACTCCGCCGACGTGTCCGACTCGGTGCAGTACCAGCAGCTGGTCAACGACATCGCCTCATCGCTGCAGAACGAGGGTGCGGCCAACCTGACCGGCGTCTACCTGTGGAGCCGTGATATGTCGAACCGGCTCATCGTGCCGGTCTCCACGGACCCCACGTACGAGTCCGACATCTCCGACGACATCCGCGTCGCCGTCTCCTCCGACACTTCGGACCGCGTGTTCTACCAGCCCGTCTCCATCGCCGTCTCCGACGGCGGCAGAGTGCCGGCCGCGGTGCTTGGCACCTCCCTCGACTTCGGTGCGACCGACGGGCTCGCCCTCTTCGCCCTGTTCTCCTACGAGACGCAGCAGACGTCGCTGCTGCAGATCCAGCTCAACCTGCTTGTCATCTGTCTCGCGCTAAGCGTGCTCATGGGCCTGCTCGTGTGGTTCACGCTGCGCGGCATCGTCCGTCCCGTCTCCGAGGTGGCCGCCGCCGCCGAAACGTTCGCGTTCGGCGATCTCGACGCGCGTGTTCCGGAGAACCGCAACGACGAGATCGGTTCGCTGCAGCGCTCGTTCAACTCGATGGCCGACGCGCTGAATCAGAAGATCGACGAGCTGGAGGAGGCCGGCGCGATGCAGCGGCGATTCGTCTCCGACGTGAGCCACGAGCTGAGGACCCCCGTCACGACGATGCGCATGGCCTCCGATCTGCTCGAAAGCCGCAAGGACGAGTATGATCCGATGACCCGGCGCACCGTCGAACTGCTCGGCGGGCAGATCAACCGATTCCAGGACCTGCTCGCTGACCTGCTGGAGATCTCCCGCTACGACGCCGGATACGCGGCCGTCGACCTCGTCGAGACCGACGTGCGCGACCCCATCGACGAGGCCATTGACCAGGTGAGCGAACTCGCCGCGGCCAAACGCGTGCCCATCCACGTGTACCTGCCCAACATCCAGGTGCTCGCGCGCATCGACGCGCGTCGCATCATCCGCATCGTCAGGAACCTCCTCGCCAATGCCATCGATTTCGCCGAGGACAATCCGATCGAGGTGCAGCTCGCCGCCAACCGCCGCGCCGTCGTCATATCCGTGAGGGACCGGGGCGTCGGCATGTCACCGGATCAGGTCACGCACGTCTTCGACCGGTTCTGGCGCGGCGACCCCTCGCGCGCCCGCACCACCGGCGGCACCGGACTTGGCCTGTCGATCGCGATGACCGACGCCAGACTGCATAAGGGCACGATCCGTGTGCGCTCCGAACTTGGCGAGGGCACGTGGTTCCTCGTCATCCTGCCGCGCGACCCGGGCAAGGGTCCGGTCGCCGACACGGAACTGCCGATCGACTTTAGGCATGACACCGACCGGATGGTCGTCACCGGCGGATTCGGCGTCGCCGACAACCGCAGCGTCGACTATCTCGAAGGGCGGCCCGAAGAGCAGGGGGAACAGGAGGGGCATCATGCGCAGGAAGCATGACGTGCATGGCGTGCATGACGTGCATCGCGTACGGCATCGCATACTAAGGGTGCTCGCGGCGGCGTTCACCGTCCTTGCGTTCGCGGCGACGACCGCCTGCTCAAGCCCCATCGGACTGCCCACATCCGGCGCGATCCGCGCCACGGCACCGGTGGAGAAACAGACGAGACGCGTCTACACCAGCCCCGAAGGGCCCACCCAGAACGACCAGCCCGAAGGCATCGTCGAGGGGTTCTTCAGCGCCATGCCGGCAGGCGTACAGGCCGACGGCTACCGGGTGGCCCGTGAATACCTCTCCGAATCGGCGTCTGACACGTGGAACGGAGACGCATCCGCCATCATCTACGACGGCACGCCCACCTACATCAGAAAGGCGATCCCGCGTGCCAGCTCCGTGGAGACGGGGGCTCTTGAAATCGATGTCGAGATGAACGTCATCGGACGGCTCGACGGACACGGCCTGTTCACCCCCACCGTCCAGGGCGATCCCACGGTCCTGTCGTTCACGATGAGCAAGGAGTCGGGACAGTGGCGCATCTCGGGGCTCGACGACGGCGTCGTCGTCTCGTCCGCCGACTTCGAGCAGGTGTTCCGTCAGGTCTCCGTCTACCGAGTCGACGCCGCCGGCAGGCATCTCGTCCCCGACGTCAGATGGTTCAGTTGGCGCAACTGGCGTACGCAGGCAGTCAGAGCCGTGCTCGCCGACGGACCGGCATGGCTCGGCGAGGCCATCAGGAGCCTTGATGCGGACAAGGTCATGCTCGCCGTCGATTCCGTGCCGATGGAGAACAACAAGCCGCAGGTGCAGCTGACGGACGGGTTCCTCGCACTGTCGTCGGGGGAGCGCGCTCTCCTCGCCCATCTGATCCGGTTGACCTTGGGCGATGGGGTCGTGAGTGCGCCGCTCAAGCTGCTGGTCGACGGCGCCGATTATTCGGACATCGACGGCGGCGTCAATCTGGATGCGCAGCAGCCCAGCGTCGGCATCTACACGCTCACCGACGGCCGTGTGGTCTCGCTCGATTCATCGAGCCCGCTGCGCGTGGGCGAGACCAAGGGATTCGATGACGCGAGGGGATTCGCGTTCTCCTCATCCGGCGGGGCCGTATTGCGTTCGGATGGCGTCGTCGAATGCCTCAAGGCGGACGCCTCGTCATGCGGCGTCATGTTCTCGGGGCGCGCCATGACCTCGATCTCCTCCGGTCTCGACGGCGAGATCTGGGCCGTGTCCCGTGACGGTCGCAGCCTGTACGTGTCGAGGGACGGGGTCAGCCGTGAGATCAAGCCCCTCTGGCTGGGCGATGAGGTGATCCATGCGGTTGCGGTGTCACCCGAGGGGGCGCGTCTGGCACTGGCCTCGGACGACGGGGTGAGACTGACGGGAATCGGTCGCGATGACAGCCAGACGCCGTCCAAACTGTCCTCGCAGGCGACGAAGGTGAGCGAGCGCGGCGATGTGACGATGATGACGTTCTATAACGATCTGAATCTGGTGTACGCCACTTCGGCGTTGCCGACCGATGCGGTCGGGAAGGAGGGCGACCGCGGCTCCGCGCAGGTCGCGCAGCAGGCGTTCCGTCAGATCACGCCAGGCCCCGATACGCAGCAGCGTCTGCCCGATTCGACGGTCGTCGCATTGGCCTCCGGGCAGATTGCCCTCTATCGCAGGCTGGCCGTGCTTGACGATCTGGGCATCGTGCGTTCCGTTTCCGGTTCGCTTGACGGATCATGGTCGATCGCCGACTCCCAGGTCACTGCGCTGGGGGCGCAGTAGCGCGGGTGACGTGACGAATTGCGCCCCGTCCTTGGATGAGGAGCGGGGCGCAATTCGCATGCGCATGGGGCGCAGGTGGGCGGGCAGGATCAGATGCCGCCGTACTCGCTCTTGAAGAGCTCCTGCGGCACCTCGGAGTTCATCGGCACCTCGTAGATGAGGTACTGCATGTTGAACGGGATGTTGAAGAGGTGGCGCTTGACGCCGTACACCTCCTCGGTGCCCAGGAAGTTGAAGTTGTCCGGGCACTCCGGCTCCCACTTGGCCAGCAGATTGGCGGCGTCGCCGATGGTGGCCGCCACGCCGGCCAGATGCTTGATGCCGTCGATCTGCTTGATGATGAGGAAAACGGTATCCATGAAGGGTTCCTTCCATGTTGCGTTGTGTGATGCATGGTAACGACCGGTAACGGTGCCTGCCGCACGTGTTATCGTGCTACCCGACGTAGCGCCATCGCCACTATGTAGTAGGGGCTGCGGCGCCTCGTTACGGCACCCCTATTATCGCTCGAAAACGGCGAAACCGCGCCGATATCTCGACCTTGCAGAACGATGTTACCAATTTGTTATGAAGCTGTTATCGAATCGTTATCGCCTCGGATTGAACGGCATCGATGTTTGATTCATACTTGGGATTGTCGATGACAGAACGTCATCAAGGGAAAACAGCCAAGGGAACGAGCCCTTGGAAATCTCGAGCACTCGAGGAGGAGTACACCATGAAGAATTGGAAGAAGGCCATCGCGCTTGTTGCGTCCGCCGCGGCTCTGGTCAGCGTCGCCGCCTGTGGTTCCGCGTCCGGCTCCGGCAGCGGCGATTCCGGCAAGAAGGTCGTCGGCTTCGTCGCCGTCGGCCCGGAGGGTGGCTTCCGTACCGCCAACGAGAAGGACATTCAGGCCGCGTTCAAGGCCGCCGGCTTCGATCTGCGTTACTCGCCGACCCAGAACAACGACCAGCAGAAGCAGATTCAGGCCTTCAACAAGTTCGTCAACGACGAGGTCGACGCCATCATCCTGTCCTCCACCGAGGATAAAGGCTGGGATGAGTCCCTGAAGAAGGCCGCCGAGGCCGAGATCCCGGTCTTCACCGTCGACCGTAACGTGGACGTCAAGGACGCCGAAGCCAAGAAGGCCATCGTCTCCCACATCGGACCGTCCAACGAGTGGGCCGGCGAGCAGGCCGCCGAGTTCATCAACAAGAGCTTCCCGGATGGAGCCAACGGCTTCATCCTCGAGGGCCCCGCCGGCCTGTCCGTGGTCAAGGACCGCGGCACCGGCTGGAACAACAAGGTCGCCTCCAACATCAAGGTCCTCGAATCCCAGTCCGCCAACTGGTCTACCGATGAGGCCAAGACCGTGACCGCCGGCCTGCTGGACAACCACAAGTCCGAGAACCCGCAGTTCGTCTTCGCCCAGAACGACGAGATGGGTCTCGGCGCCGCTCAGGCGATCGAGGCGGCCGGTCTCAAGGGCAAGGTCAAGGTCGTCACCATCGACGGCACCAAGAACGCACTGCAGGCGCTCGTCGACGGCGATCTCTCCTTCGTGATCGAGTACAACCCGATCTTCGGCAAGGAGACCGCTCAGGCCGTCAAGGACTACCTGGACGGCAAGAAGGTGGAGAAGGACATCCAGATCGAGTCCAAGACCTTCGACGCCGCCTCCGCCAAGGAAGCCCTGGATTCCGGCTCCCGCGCCTACTGATCGACATTGATCGACATCCGGCCCCGGTCGGATCCGTGATGACTCGCAACCGCACATGAACCGCATGATGGTGCATGAAGTACTGCTTCGTGCACCATCATTCATGTGGGAACGAAATATCACAAAACGGTAACAATCTCCCTTCTCCCAAAGGCAAAGATATGACAGACAAAACCCCTATCGTCGTGATGAAGGGCATCACGATCGAGTTCCCGGGCGTCAAGGCCCTGGATGGTGTCGATCTGACGCTCTACCCGGGCGAGGTCCACGCTCTCATGGGTGAGAACGGCGCCGGCAAGTCGACGATGATCAAGGCGCTCACCGGCGTGTACAAGATCGACTCCGGATCCATCGTCGTCGACGGCAAGCCGCAGCAGTTCAACGGCACGCTGGACGCCCAGAACGCCGGCATCGCCACCGTGTACCAGGAAGTCAACCTGTGCACCAACCTCTCCGTCGGCGAGAACGTGATGCTGGGCCACGAGAAGCGCGGCCCCTTCGGCATCGACTGGAAGAAGACCCACGAGGCAGCCAAGACGTACCTCGCGCAGATGGGCCTCGACCACATCGACCCGCACACCCCGCTGTCCTCGATCTCCATCGCCATGCAGCAGCTGGTCGCCATCGCACGCGCCATGGTCATCAACGCCAAGGTGCTGATCCTCGACGAGCCGACCTCCTCCCTCGACGCCAACGAGGTCAAGGACCTGTTCGCCATCATGCGCAAGGTGCGCGACTCGGGTGTCGCCATCCTGTTCGTCTCCCACTTCCTCGATCAGATCTACGAGATCACCGACCGTCTGACCATCCTGCGCAACGGCCGCTTCATCAAGGAGGTCATGACCAAGGACACCCCGCGTGACGAGCTCATCGGCATGATGATCGGCAAGTCCGCCGAGGAGCTCTCGCAGATCGGCGCCAAGAAGGCGCGCCGCGAGATCACCCCGGGCGAGAAGCCGATCGTCGACGTCAAGGGCCTCGGCAAGAAGGGCACCATCAACCCGGTCGACCTCGACATCTACAAGGGCGAGGTCGTCGGCTTCGCCGGCCTGCTGGGCTCCGGCCGCACCGAGCTCGGCCGTCTGCTCTACGGCGCGGACAAGCCGGATTCGGGCACCTACGAGCTCAATGGCAAGCAGGTGAACATCAACGATCCGTACACCGCCCTGAAGAACAAGATCGCGTACTCCACCGAGAACCGCCGCGACGAGGGCATCATCGGCGACCTGACAGTCCGTCAGAACATCCTCATCGCCCTGCAGGCCACGCGAGGCATGTTCAAGCCGATCCCGAAGAAGGAGGCGGATGAGATCGTCGACAAGTACATGAAGGAGATGAACGTCCGACCGGCCGATCCGGATCGTCCGATCAAGAACCTCTCCGGCGGCAACCAGCAGAAGGTCCTCATCGGCCGTTGGCTGGCCACGCACCCGGAGCTGCTCATCCTCGACGAGCCGACCCGAGGCATCGACATCGGCGCCAAGGCCGAGATCCAGCAGGTCGTCCTCGACCTGGCCTCCAAGGGCATGGGCGTCGTCTTCATCTCCTCCGAGCTGGAGGAGGTCGTGCGCCTGTCCGACGACATCGAGGTCCTCAAGGACCGTCACAAGATCGCCGAAATCGAAAACGACGATACCGTCTCGCAGTCCACCATCGTCGAGACGATCGCCAACACGAACGTGAATAACTGAAAGGAGGGATGATGGCTGATAAGAAGCAAGAAGACAAGAACAACGTCTTCAAGAAGCTGCTGTCCTCGAACCTGACCGTCGAGGTCATCGCACTCGTCCTGCTGATCCTGCTGTGCACCCTGTTCGATCACGCGTTCCTGTCTCTGAGCTGGAACCAGAACACCGGCGGTCTCGCCGGCCCGCTGATCACGATGCTCCAGGAATCCGCCCGTTACCTGATGATCGCCACCGGCATGACCCTGGTCATCTCCACCGCAGGCATCGACCTTTCGGTCGGTTCCGTCATGGCGGTCGCCGGCGCCGCGGCCATGCAGGCTCTCAACGGCGGCACGAACGTCTGGGTCGCCATCCTGCTGTCCCTCGTCATCGGCGTGCTCGTCGGATGCATCAACGGTGCGCTCATCGCGTTCCTCGGACTCCAGCCGTTCATCACCACGCTGATCATGATGCTCGCCGGCCGAGGCCTGGCGAAGGTCATCACCTCCGGCGAGAACACCGACGCCTCCGCGGTCGCCGGCAGCGAACCGCTCAAGTGGATGGCCAACGGCTTCATCCTCGGCATTCCGGCCAACTTCGTGATCGCCGTCATCATCGTGATCCTCGTCAGCCTGCTGTGCCGCAAGACCGCCATGGGCATGTTCATCGAGTCCGTCGGCATCAACCCCGAGGCCTCCCGCATGACCGGTATCAAGCCCAAGAAGATCCTCTTCCTCGTGTACGCGATCTCCGGCTTCCTCGCGGCCATCGCCGGCCTGTTCGCCACCGCATCCGTGATGCGCGTCGACGTGGTCAAGACCGGTCAGGATCTCGAGATGTACGCGATCCTCGCGGTCGTCATCGGCGGCACCTCGCTGCTCGGCGGCAAGTTCTCCCTCTCTGGCAGCGCCGTCGGCGCCGTCATCATCGCCATGATCCGCAAGACCATCATCACCCTCGGCATCGATTCCGCCGCAACGCCGGCATTCTTCGCCGTCGTCGTGATCGTGATCTGCGTGATGCAGGCTCCCAAGGTTCGTAACCTGAGCGCGGAACTCAAGCGCAAGCGCGCGCTCAAGGCCCAAGCAAAGGCGGTGGCAGCATGACAACAGCTACGGCAACCCCGGCCAAGAAGGCCGCTAAGAAGACGCGTCGCATGGACGCGCAGATGATCCCGACCATCGCGGCCGTGGTGATCTTCATCCTGATGATCATCATGGGACAGGCCCTCTTCGGCACCTATCTGCGACTGGGCTTCATCTCCTCCCTGTTCATCGACCACGCCTACCTGATCATCCTGGCGGTCGCGATGACCCTGCCGATCCTCACCGGCGGCATCGATCTGTCCGTCGGCGCGATCGTCGCCATCACCGCCGTCATCGGCATCAAGATGACCATCGCGGGAGTCCCGGCCTTCCTGGTCATGATCGTCATGCTCCTGATCGGCGCGCTGTTCGGCCTGCTGGCCGCGACGCTGATCGAGGAATTCAACATGCAGCCGTTCATCGCGACGCTGTCCACGATGTTCCTCGCCCGAGGCATCGCCTCGATCATCTCGACCGACTCGCTGACCTTCCCGAACAACAACAACTTCGATGTGATCTCCAACGAGATCAAGATCATCGACAACCCGAAGATCTCCAACGATCTGTCCATCAACCTCGGCGTGATCATCGCCATCGTGGTCCTGATCGGCGGCTACATCCTCCTGCACCACACGCGCACCGGACGTACGATCTACGCCATCGGTGGCTCCCGTTCCTCCGCGGAGCTCATGGGCCTGCCGGTCCGTCGAGCCCAGTTCACGATCTACATCACCTCCGCGACCCTCGCCGCGCTGGCCTCGATTGTGTACATCGCCAACATCGGCTCCGCCAAGAACACGGTGGGCGTCGGCTGGGAGCTTGACGCGGTTGCCTCCGTCGTCATCGGCGGCACGATCATCACCGGCGGCTTCGGCTACGTCCTCGGTTCCGCACTCGGTGCCCTGGTCCGTTCGATCATCGACCCGCTGACCACCGATTTCGGCGTCCCGGCCGAGTGGACGACCATCGTCGTTGGTCTTATGATCCTCGTCTTCGTGGTCCTGCAGCGTGTGGTGACCGCGGTCGGCGACAAGAAATAGGCGAGCCCGGTAAGTGTCCTTAAGGCCCGATCCCGATCACACGGAACGGGCCTCGGACACCCCGGGTGATCACCGTGAATATCAATAACTGAATAGCCTTCTCGAGTTGATCGTTTCCGGTCCTGTTGTCCTGGGTCCTGTTCCTTCCGTCCTCTCCGGACAATCCGGCAAAGAACGGAAGAAACAGGACCCAGGCGGACACACGAACGGTACGCCATCTCGATCAGTCTCGGAAGGCAACCTTCTCTTTATTCCTTTCCTCCTTCATCCGACGTGTGGGGTGTGTTTCCTAATACAGGGACCGCACCCCACACGTTTTTGTTTCCTGTCCATCTCCGCCCCTGTCCTCGTTCCACCCGTCCTACCTTCACCCCAACCCCATTCCGCGTACGCTGAGTCCCCATCAGCGTACGTTCCTCGTGGCCATTCCTCCGTCATCACCCGCATTCGTACGCTGAGTACGGGGCAGCGTACGACTGCGGGTGATAGACCGGGAATAACCACGTTCAACGTACGCTGACGACAACTCAGCGTACGTTCGTCGGGAGTTAACCCTTGTTAGTCACCGTAAGGGGACGGCAGCCAGGAACCGACGTAACCCAAGGGGCCTCGACAAGGACCGGAAGACGTGGAGAAGAGGGGGAGTCTGTTCGTCGGATATGTGAGAAAATGTATGCAACAATGCATGGTCGGTTGATCCGGCTGGAAAGGGAGGACGTCACGATGAGTGATCCGAATCAGTTCAATCAGACCCCGAATCAGACGGATGGATCAGGACAGGTGGGGTACAACGGAAACACCAGTCAGGAAGCCGGCAACGGGTACCCCGGTCAGGGATATCCGGCGTACGACGGACAGTCGGCAGGATCGGCGCAGTATGGCCAACAGGCGGGATACGCCGGCCAGCAGCAGGCACCGGGGTACGGCACCCAGCAGGCACCGGCGGGATATGGTGCACCCGGATACGCCCAAGGATATACCCAGTATGGTTCACAGTACGGATACGGTGCCGGACAATACCAGTATGGGCAGGGCGCTCCATACTACGGTCCATACGAGGCGAGGAGCACGAAGTCGAAGATTGCGGCAGGACTGCTCGGCATCTTCCTCGGCGGGTTCGGTGCGCACAACTTCTATCTCGGCAACACGAGCAAGGCGGTAGCGCAGCTCCTGCTCACATTGGTCGGCTGGATCGCATTCGGATTGGGACCGATCGCCGCGGCGATCTGGGGATTCGTCGAAGGCATCCTCATCCTGTGCAGCAGTATGGGAAGCCCCTGGCACCGCGATGCGCAGGGCCTTGAACTGAACGATTGACGATTCCCGTCGACGGGAATACGAAGAAGTCCCCGGGCCAGTACGGCTCGGGGACTTCTTCGGTTGATTGGTTATCGGTTTTGGTCGATCGGCCGTATATCACTGGTGCCGTGCCGCACGGATGCGGAAGGCGGCGGCCAGCGAGAGCCATCCGAGCACGCAGATGACGGTCATCGTGGCAAACACCCACGAGCCGCCGACCGCGGTCGCGTGCATGAACTCGGGGGAGCCCTCCGAGCCGTGACCGGCCTGCGCGACCGCGAGGATCGTGGAGAACAGTGCCGTTCCCGCAGCGCCGCCGAACTGGAGCGCCGTGTTGAAGATCGCATTGCCGTCGGGTGCGAACTCGTGGGGGATCGAACTCAGCGCGCTGGTCATCACGTTCGAATTGCCGAGCGCGAAGAAGAACCCGAAGATGAAGTAGAAGCCGGCGAGCAGCGCCGGCGTGAGGTTCATCGAGAAGACGAACAGCAACGCCGGACCGAGGATCGCGATGCCGAACGGCACCAGCACCGGACGAACCGCGCCGAACCGGTCGTAGAGCCATCCGCCGAGCGGCGCGCACACGGCGCCGATCAGAGCGCCGGGCAGCACCAGAGCGCCCGCGAGGAAAGCGTTCGTGCCGAGCGAGAGCTGGGCCACGTTGGTGATCACATAGCCGAAGCCGATCGAGACGATCGGCATGATCAGGTACGCCACCAAGTGCAGCAGCACCACACGGTCCCTGAGGATCCCGAGACGCAGCAGCGGTGAGAACGCGCGACGGGACAGCCAACCGAACGCGATCAGCGAGGCGAGGCCGATCACGAAGCTCGCCACGGCGATCACGCCCGAGGTACCGACCGTCTGCCCGGACACGGCGGCACTCACCGCCACGCCGGCCTGATTGAGCCCCAGCACCATGCCGACCAGCGCGACGACGATCGCGATGAGCTGCAGCGGATCGAGATACGCCGCCTCGGTGGGCGACTTCTGCTCGATGCACATGAGGCCCACGACCGCGGCGACGAGCATCAGCGGGATCGCGATGACGAAGATCGCACGCCACGGCAGCACGGTGGTCACCGCGCCGCCCACGGTCGGTCCGATGGCCGGGGCGACCGTGATGACGAGGGATCCGACGCCCATGAGCCGGCCGATCTTGGAACGCGGCGACTGCTCGAGGATGATGTTCATCATCAGCGGGGTGGCGACGCCCGAGCCCACGCCCTGGATGATGCGGGCGATGATGAGCATCGGGAACGCGCTCGCGAAGATCATGATGACCGAACCGGTCAGGGCCAGCACCACCGCGGCGATGAAGATCGTCCTCAGACGGAACCGGCGCTTGAGGAACGAGGAGACCGGCATCGTGGCGGCCACCGTCAGCAGGTAGATCGTCGTGATCCACTGCACGGTGGCGGTGTCCACATGGAACTCGCGCATGAGCTGCGGGAAGAGCACCGTCATCACCGTTTCGGTGAGGATGCCGATGAAGGCCAGCGATCCGGTCGCGACGATCGCGCCGATCAGCCTGCCGGGGATGCGCTCGTCGGGAACACGGGAATCAGTCTGCGAAGCCATGCCGCCCCGCGTCACTCGCGCACGAGGGCGATGTGCTCGATGTCGTCGCGCTTCGAGCGACGGAACAGCACGAAACGGTTGCCGATGGTCTGCACCACCTCGGCGCCGAGCTGTCCGGCAAGCTTGTCGGCCGCCTCCTTGGCGTCGAGGCCGGAACCGTCCTGCACGCTGATCTTCACCAGCTCGCGCTTGGCGAGGGTTTCGCTGGTCTGCTTGACCAGCGAGTCGCTGATGTCGTTCTTGCCGATGTTGATGAGCGGCTTGAGGCTGTTCGCCATGCCGCGCAGCTGCTTGATCTGCTTCTTGGTCAGTGCCATGACAGTGTTCTCCTTAACTCACGTTTCCTTGTCACGTTTTGTCACGTTTTCGTTCCGTCGTATTGTATCGGCTCAGGCGGCCAGCGCCTTTTTGATGCGGTTGAGGCTGGCGGGCTTCGGCGTGCCGAGCTCCTGCGCCCACAGGCTCACGTAGAACTCCTCGAGCATCCACCGGGCCTCGGTCGCGCGCTTCATCATCCTCTCGTGCGAGGGCCCCGCCGGCTCGCGCTTCGCGGCGGCCATGGCCTTGTCGACCAGCTGGCGCGCCTCGTCGGCCTCCCACGCCCAGCGCACGTCGCGGTTCTTGTCCTGCTTCGCCTTGTTCAGGCGCATGAGATCGGCGTTGAGATAGCGTTCGATCGACTTCAGGGCCGTCGGGGGAGCGGCGCCGATGAAACCGGGGAACACGAGCGTGGCGATATGCTCGCGGATCGACTGCAGCACCGAGAGCATCGGCAGATCCGCCTTGCCCGATACGGCCTTGTCGACCTCCGCGTAGCGCTTGAGGATCGCGATCACGTCATGAGCGACCGCGTAGACCGTGTCCTCGTACACCTCGCGCACGTCGAGCACCGCGTTCGCCAGCGCCTCGTCGTCCGGCAGGCGATCCACATCCGGCAGGAGTCGTTTGACGGCGGCGAGCTGGAGATCCTCGACCAGTTCCTTCGTCGACTTGTACGGGGCCGAGGCGAGCATCAGCGCCTCCGCACCCAGCCAGCGCGAGGAGATGCGGTCGGAGGGGAGTCTCAATGCGTCCAACGCGCCGTGCCAGAGCATCGAGGCGCGCGATTCGGTGGTCGCTCCCGCCTTGTGCAGCAGGTCGGCGCGTTCGACGAGACGACCTGCGTCGCCGGCCTTGTCGGCCTGCTTGCGCACCATGTTGCGCGCCGACTCCTTGGCTTCGGCGGCGAATTTCACCTGCAGCGCCTTCAGGTCCTTGGACCTGCCGAGCGTTTTGACCTGCGTGCGGCCGCGTCCGGGACGCCCGCCGACCCGCTCCTCGACGACGAACGTCATCTTCAGGTACGGCTGGAGGCGCGCGATCAGATCCGGTCCCAGCACCTCCGGGTGGATCTGCGCGCCCATCACGGCGATCGCCGCGCGGGTGAACACGTGCGCCAGATCCGGCCAGACGGTCTCGTCGTCCGGGGGCGTGTTCGGCTTGCGCATGTCGCCCGATCCGGGCAGGCACGGGTAGTGGTCGTCGATCCACGCGCGGATCTTCCTCGCGGCGTCCGGCGCGGGCACGAACTGCACGCGCAGCTGCTTGGGCAGCGCCTTGATCATCGCGAGGATCAGCTCGTCCAGAAGGCCGGGCACGTTCCAAGTGAACTGGTCGGGCAGGAGGCGTGAGAGGGCCTTCAACGGCACGTGCACGGTCACGCCGTCGTTCTCGTCGCTCGGATCGTACACGTAGCTCAAGCGCAGGTCGATCGGCTGGCCGTCCGTGCCGTGTGTGTGCCAGTGATCCGGGTAGTCGTTCAGGCTGACCGTGTCGGCCGTCTGGAGGCGTTCGACCTTCTCCGGGTCGAAGTCGAGCAGCGTCGGCTTCTCGTCATGGACGCCCTTCCACCATTTCGCCAGCGCGGCCACGGAGGTCACGTCATTGGGGATGACGGCGTTGTAGAAGTCGAACAGATCCTCATCGGACACGGTCTCGGCGACCTGACGCGTACGGTTCGCGTCGTCCGCGGCCTCCTCGAGGAGCTTGAGGTTCTTCGCCACGAACTCGTCGTAGCTGAACCGCTGCTGGATGTCGCCCTCCACGAGCCCCTGACGGATCAGGAAGTCACGAGCCTCCGGCGGGTTGATGCGTCCCCACTGCACGGTGCGATCCTGCACGATCGGCAGACCGTACAGCAGCACCTTCGCGTTCGCCACCGCCGAGCCGCGCGATCCGGACCAGTGCGGCTCGGCGTACGTGGTGCGCGTGAGACTGCCGGCCAGCGGTTCGGCCCACGCGGGGTCGATCGCGGCGGAATAACGGGCCCACAGACGCGAGGTCTCCACCAGTTCGGTCGACATCACCCAGCTCGGCGTGGCCTTGGAGACCGCCGAGGCGGGGAAGAGCGCGAAATGCGTGCCGCGCGCGCCCAGATAGTCGTTTTTCGACATCTTCTGCGCGCGCTTCAAGGCACGGGCTCGCGCCGCACCCTTGAGATTCGCGTAGTCGGACGCCTTCGGCTCGCGGATCACCTGCATGCCCATCATCGACAGCAGACCAGCGAGCATCGACTTGTGGATGCCGTCCGCATCCCACGCGCAGCACAGCGAATGCGCCGCCTGCTGGTTGATCGGCAGCTGGCGGATCTCCAGTCCGGCGCGCGTGGAGGGCAGGGGATCGCCCACCTTGAACTTCATCTCACGGCACATCTGCCTGAGCTGAGAGACCAGATCCTTCCACTGGCGCATTCGCAGCCAGCTGAAGTACTCGGTCTTGCAGATGCGGCGCAGCGCGTTGTTGCTCGGCTCTCCATCCGCCTGGAACACGCGGTCCCAGATGTTCAGCGCCGTCAGATAGTCGCTCGTGGCGTCCGCATACCGGTTGTGGATGCGATCCGCCTCCTCGCGCTTGTCATCCGGACGCTCGCGCGGATCCTGCAGACTCAGGAACGCGACGACCACCAGCACGGCGGCCAGCGTGTTCGGAGATGCGGTCCTCGCCGCCTCGATGATCATGCGGCCCAATCGCACGTCGATCGGGATGCGCGCCAGCTGGCGTCCGATATGCGTGAGCGTCACCTCGCCGCGATGGCGAGCCACGGCCTTGAGCTCGGTCAGCTCGTTGAAGCCGTCCGACACGGCCTTCATGTCCGGCGGATCGATGAAGCCGAACCGCGTCACGTCCTCGGCGGTGCGGGCCACGCCCACCGACAGCATGTGCAGCACCACCGCGCCCAGGGAGGTCCTCAGGATCTCCGGCTCGGTGAACCTCGGGCGCGTCTCGTAGTCCTCGCGCGAATACAGGCGGATCGCAATGCCGTCCGCCACACGGCCGCATCGGCCGCTCCTTTGGTCGGCGCTCGCCTGGCTGATCGGCTCGATCGGGAGCCTCTGCACCTTCGCGGTCTTCGAATAGCGGGAGATGCGCGCGTTGCCCGGATCCACCACGTAGCGGATGCCCGGCACCGTCAGCGACGTCTCGGCCACGTTCGTGGCGATGACGATGCGCTGGTGCGTATGCGATTCGAACACCCTGTGCTGGTCCGCGGCCGAGAGCCTGGCGAACAGGGGCATGATCTCGATCGCATCCGGACGGCGCATGTCGTCGGCGCGCGGGCCGTAGTGATGCCGCAGCGCCGCCTCGAACTCGTGGATGTCGCGCTCGCCCGAGGCGAACACGAGGATGTCGCGTGGCCCGCGCTCATGCGAGGAGTGGATGACCAGCTCGGCGCAGGCGCGCGCCACGGCCGTGGGCATGTCCGTGATCGCGTCGTCGGCGAAGCGGGAATTGGAGTTGCCGCCCGACCTGCCGGCGCGGGGGGAGTCGGAGCCGTCGTCGGCGATCGCGTTGGCCAGCTCCTCGTAGTCGGCGTCGCCGGGGCGGGCGCCGGTGGCGAACCCCGGCACCTCGCGCATCAGCGCGGGCGCGGTGCCGAGCGGCTCGTAGACCACCTGCACCGGGTAGGTGCGGCCCGACACCTCGATGACCGGCACCTTCTCGTGCAGCGCCTCCTCGAAGTGGCGCTGGAACTTCTCCGAATCGATGGTCGCGGAGGTGATGACGAGCTTCAAATCTCGCCTCTTCGGCAGCAGGGCCGTGAGATACCCCAGCAGGAAGTCGATGTTGAGACTGCGCTCATGCGCCTCATCGATGATGATCGTGTCGTAGCGGCTCAGCTGCGGATCCCTCTGAATCTGCGCGAGCAGGATGCCGTCGGTGACGACCCTCAGACGCGTGCTCGGCGAGCTCTCGTCGGTGAAGCGCACCTGATAGCCGATCTCGTCGCCGAGGCGCACTCCCATCTCCGAGGCGATGCGCTCGGCCACGGTACGGGCCGCGATACGCCTCGGCTGCGTGTGCACGATCTGCCTGCCGTGCGAACCCCTGCCGAGCTCGAGGAGGATCTTCGGCAGCTGCGTGGTCTTTCCCGAACCGGTCTGGCCGGAGACGATGACCACCTGGGATGAACGAACGGCCTTCGCGATCTCATCGCGCGCGGCCGAAACCGGCAGTTCGGACGGATATTCGAAACGCATTCCCTTATGACTTCCCGCTGACTTTCCGCATCACTAGCGTCACTATGTCACTAGTTATTAGTTATTTCGCAAAACCTCAATGATACGGAAGCCCTTGGAGCTTGCGTACTTGGACACGGAGAAATCCTCTCCGAGCGCATCGTCCAGCCATGGGATCAGCGAATCGGAGCCGAGATTCCTCTGCACCACCAGATAGGCGGCGCCGTTCGGTTTCAACCTCGGCAGCCAGGCCATCAGCAGCGTGTGCAGCGCCTCCTTGCCGATGCGGATCGGGGGATTCGACCAGATCGCGTCGAAGGTCTCGTCCGCGTCGATCGGCTCGCAGAACGCGGGCTGGCGATCGGTCGGCAGGGGAGTGCCGGACTCGTCGACCTGCGTGACGCGCACGTTCGCACAGCCGTTGGACACGGCGTTGGCGTGCGTGAGATCCAGCGCGCGCTCGTTGACGTCCACCGCCATGACCTGCGCCTCGGGAGACTCGAACGCCATCGCGAGGGTGATCGGACCCCATCCGCAGCCCAGATCGAGCAGACGACCGGTCTCGGGCGCCTCGGGGGCGTGCCTGAGCAGCACCGACGTGCCAAGATCCACGCGCGAGGAGGAGAACACGCCGTTGGAGACCTGGACCGTCGCCTCACGCCCGCGCAATGTCACGTGGAGCGTGCGCCGCACGTCCTTCGAGGATGGCTCGGCCGAGAAATACTGTTCCGTCTGTTGCGTCATGATCGTTCCACTTCCGTGTTCGTTCGTTTACTTGTTCGTTTGAATGATTGTTCGATTGTCCGTTGGTCGGTCCGTATAATAAGGAACCATAGTTCAATCGTGATACCACGCAACGCGTGAAAAAGAGGTGGCATTGACCCGCGACGCCGAATCCATGGGGAAGTACGAAGACCGGACCGAGGGGGACGAGCATGGCGATGTGCTCGCCGAGGCGTCCGAGGTCCTGATCGACGAGGGCGGCGGATCCGCACCATGGGCCGAAAGCCACGATGAGGCGTGGGAGGAGCGCGAATCCCGCAACCAGCTCAAGCACGTCACCGGTCTCGGCGAGCTGCAGGACGTCACCGAGGTCGAATACCGCAAGGTGCGTCTGGAGCGCGTCGTGCTCGTCGGCGTGTGGTCGTCCGCGCTCACCACGCAGGCCAAGGCCGAGGAGTCGCTGCGAGAACTCGCCGCGCTCGCCGAGACCGCGGGCGCGGTCGTGTGCGACGGCCTCCTGCAGCATCGCATCAAGCCCGACGCCGCCACCTACGTAGGCTCCGGCAAGGCGAAGGAGATCGCCGACATCGTCGCGCGCGAGGAGGCGGATACCATCGTCGTGGACGACGATCTGCCGCCGAGCCAGCGTCGAGGACTGGAGGATGCGGCCAAGGTGAAGGTCGTCGACCGCACCGCGGTGATCCTCGACATCTTCGCCCAGCATGCCACCAGCCGTGAGGGCAAGGCGCAGGTGGAGCTCGCGCAGCTCGAGTACATGCTGCCGCGACTGCGCGGCTGGGGCGGTTCGCTGTCCCGTCAGGCCGGCGGTCGAGCGGCGGGCGCCGACGCGGGCATCGGCTCGCGAGGCCCGGGCGAGACGAAGATCGAGATGGATCGTCGCGTCATCCGCACCCGCATCGCCAGGCTTCGCAGGCAGATCCGCGAGATGGCGCCGGCCCGCGAGGTCAAGCGTGGATCCCGTCGTCGCTATGGTCTGCCCACCATCGCCGTGGTCGGCTACACCAACGCCGGCAAGTCGTCGCTCACCAATCGTCTGACCGGTTCGAGCGAGCTCGTCGAGAACGCGCTGTTCGCGACGCTCGACACCGCCGTGCGCCGTGCCAAGGCGCGGGACGGGCGACTGTACGCCTACGTAGACACCGTCGGATTCGTCCGCAGACTGCCCACGCAGCTGGTCGAGGCGTTCAAGTCGACGCTGGAGGAGGTCGGCGAGGCCGACGTGATCCTGCACGTCGTCGACGGCTCCCACCCCGATCCGTTCTCGCAGATTGACGCGGTCAACGAGGTGCTCGCCGACATCGAGGGCGCCGAATCGATCCCGCGGCTGCTTGTGTTCAACAAGGCTGACCGATGCGACGAGGCGACGCTGGAGCGACTCGCCGCGCTGGAGCCGGACGCCCACATCGTCTCCGCGTATTCCGGTCGCGGGCTCGACGAGCTGCGCGACGCGGTCGAGGCGCTGCTGCCCACCCCGGGCGTGCATGTCGAGGCGCTGCTGCCGTATTCGGCCGGCTCGCTGCTCTCGCAGGTGCGCGAGTACGGGCATGTCGACAGCATCGAATGGCTCGCCGAGGGTGTGAAGGTGGTCGCGGACGTCGACAGCCGTCTGGCCGCGCGTCTGGTGGAGCATTCCATCGGGTGACTCTCGGGTGTGTGGATCGGTTCGGCCGGCGTGTCCGACCGGGTGTTGACGAATGTTCATGCACTGTCAATGTGACCTTTACCACATTGTTCCCTGCATGATGTTGTGAGCGGTAACAATCCAGTATTTCCAACGATTCATGACGTGTGTCGGTGTATGCGAAGTCAGGTAATGGGAGTACATTGAGAGCCGTTGGTTGAATGATGTTCGCCCGCAAGCGGACGTCCACTCTAAGAGAGGTTCATGAACATGGCAGAAACCCTGGTTACCAAGCCCACGAAGCTTGCCGTCATCGGCGCCGGCGCAGTCGGCTCCACCCTCGCCTTCGCAGCCGCCCAGCGCGGCGTCGCCCGTGAGATCGTCCTCGAGGACATCGCCAAGGAGCGCGTCGAGGCCGAGGTACTCGATATGCAGCACGGTTCCAGCTTCTATCCGACCGTCTCCATCGACGGTTCGGACGATCCTGAGATCTGCCGCGACGCCGACATGGTCGTCATCACCGCCGGCCCGCGTCAGAAGCCGGGCCAGTCCCGTCTGGAGCTTGTCGGCGCCACCGTCAAGATCCTGCAGGCCATCATCCCGAACCTGGTCAAGGTCGCCCCGAACGCCATCTACATGCTGATCACCAACCCGGTCGACATCGCCACCCACGTCGCCCAGAAGCTCTCCGGCCTGCCGGAGAACCAGGTCTTCGGTTCCGGCACCAACCTCGACTCCGCCCGTCTGCGCTTCCTGATCGCGCAGCAGACCGGCGTCAACGTCAAGAACGTCCACGCCTACATCGCCGGCGAGCACGGCGACTCCGAGGTTCCGCTGTGGACCTCCGCCACCATCGGTGGTGTTCCGATGCTCGACTGGACGCCGCTGCCGGGCCACGAGCCGCTCGACGCCACCGTCCGCGAGCAGATCCACCAGGACGTCAAGAACGCCGCCTACAAGATCATCAACGGCAAGGGCGCCACCAACTACGCCATCGGCATGTCCGGCGTCGACATCATCGAGGCCGTCCTCAAGGACTCCAACCGCATCCTGCCGGTGTCCTCCATGCTCAAGGACTTCCACGGCATCTCCGATGTGTGCATGTCCGTCCCGACCCTGCTCAACCGCAACGGCGTCAACACCGCCATCAACACCCCGGTCTCCGACAACGAGCTCGCCGCCCTCAAGCGCTCCGCCGAGACGCTGAAGGAAACCGCCGCCCAGTTCGGCTTCTGATCGGCTTCTGTTCGAACCGATATCACCTGTACGCGTGACTATTCGCGCGTGAGTTGGTGATGGGCTGTGATTTACGGTGGCTTCCAACCTTACTATGCATTGGTTGGAGGCCACCGCTTTTTCTTTTTCTTTTTCTTTTCCTTTTCCTCTTCCTCTTCCTCTTCCTCTTCCTCTTCCTCTTCCTCTTCCTCTTCCTTATAATCGGGTGTCGGTGTGGGGGTCTGTGTCGGTAGTGCGTAACTGGTCTTGGTCGCCCAGCCGTGAATAGGCGGAAAGGGGCTTTGCGATGAACTTGCCGACCGGGATAATCATCCCAGCCGGACGCTCGAACTAGAAAACTTGATTGGCGTATCGATCGGCGCCTGCGTCTCGTACCTGTTGTCACAACGCGATCATTTCGACCGAATCGGCGTGATATGGCGGAATCCGCTGTCACAAGTGTTTGAAAATGGAATTCCGGGCACGTTGTGGCAATGTGCGTTCCGAGGTGTCTGTGATGCGATTTGCAAGGAATGGCGGAATTCCAAGGATTCTGCAATTAAGAGGCTCGTCACAACGTCTGTATTGCGTGGATTTTGCCGTGTTGTGGCAGTGCCCGTTGCCACAAGTGTTCGAAAGAACAAAATCGCCTGTGATGTGGCAGGAATCGCTGCCACAGGATCGCGAAAGTGCGGTTCCGGTTGTGTTGTGGAAGAGCAGAGGGGCACAACAGCGTGGAATCGGCTCGTCATGCGAATCGTGGCAGAAACACCACGGTATCGACCAGGCAGACACCTAGGCATCGGGCTGAAGTGGCCATTGTTGTCTGCACCCTCTCTCGATCCTTTCGCATGTACTTGTTTGCTTGCGTGTCTGTCATTTCTCCGATGAGTGCATCTGGTCGTCGGAGGGGGAGCGGTAGCCCTCCGGCTCCAACTGGAACGTGGTATGGGGCACCGATACGGGGAAGTGCTCGCGCAGGCAGTCCTGCAGCTGTTCGAGAATGTCCGCGGCCTGCTCCATCGTCAAGCCCTTCTCGACGACGATATGCGCCATGAGGATCGGCATGCCGGTCGATACCGTGCTTGCATGCAGGTCGTGTACGGCCACCACATGCGGCACATGCTCCAGATGCTCGCGCACTGCGTCCAGATCCAACCCCTCCGGGGTCTCCTCGAGCAGTACGCGCACCGCATTGCGCAGCAGCATGATCGCGCGCGGGATCATCATCAGGGCGATTACGCCGCCTGCCACCGCGTCGAATCCGCTCCATCCCGTCGACATCGTCACCAGTGCGGACAACACCACCGCCACCGAGCCGAGGGCGTCGTTCATCACCTCCAGGAATGCGGCACGCATGTTCATGTTGTCGCCGCGCTGCGAGGCGAGGATGAAGATCGACGCCACGTTCGCCGCCAGACCGAGAATGCCGACGAACAGCAGCAGATCGATGTCCTCGATGCCGGCCTTGGAGCCTCCGAACAGACGCATGCCGGCCTCCACCAGCGCGTAGATGCCGACGATCAGCAGCACGATCGCGCCGGCGGCGGCCGTCAGCACCTCGAGGCGCGCCCAGCCCCACGTACGGTGATTATTGGGTTTGCGACGCATCAGAATCGCCGTCACCGTAGAGGCGATGAGCACCGACATGTCGGTGAGCATGTGACCGGCGTCCACCAGCAGCGCCAGCGATCCGGTCAGCAGCGAGCTGACCACTTCGATGACGAACACCGAGGCGGTGACGGCGAGCGTCGCCGTCAGCCGATGCTGGTGCTCCTTGGATCCGTTCGATCCGCTCTCCGCGAGCGTATGTGCCATGGTCGTGATCCTCGTTTCCTTCGTGCCTTCTCGGTATTCGCGGAATGAGACCGCTTCTCAATACCATTTCCGTTTTGCTTGAGAAACGCGAAAACTCCGGCCGTTGCCGGGGTTTCCTGTTGCTGGGCGTTCAGTGTATCACAGCTTGCGCAGAACCGTCACGACCCTGCCCATGATCGTGGCCTGTGTGCCATCGATGGGGGCGTAGGCGGGATTGTGCGGCATCAGCCACAGATGGCCATGCTCCTTGCGATAGGTCTTCACCGTCGCCTCGCCGTCCAGCAGTGCGGCGACGATATCGCCGTTGACGGCGTCGTTCTGCTCGCGCACCACGACGAAATCGCCGTCGCAGATGGCGGCGTCGATCATCGAATCGCCATGCACCTCCAGCATGAACAGCCTTCCGCCTGAACCGGTCAGACGTTCGGGCAGACGCATCACATCCTCCACGTGCTGTTCGGCGGTGATCGGCACGCCCGCGGCGATGCGGCCCACAAGCGGGACGTCACGGGAGTCCGACGACTCGCCGTCCGTCTCCTGCCCAAGCGTGGTGGGGAATCGATAGACGATGGCGCTGGAACGACGTTCCACGCTGTCCTTCGCCTCGATGTCGGCGGCCGTACGGGACGGTTGGACGGAGATATGCTGATCGGTGGATGATGCCGTCTCGGCATCGGGAGCGCGCAGGATCTCGATGGCGCGCCCCTTGTTTGCATTGAGGCGGATATAGCCCTTCTGCGCCAGCACCTGCAACTGATGCTTGACCGAGGAGGGGCTCTTGAGGCCGGAGGCCTCGCCGATGTCTCGGAAGGAGGGAGCGAAGCCGCACTCGTTCTGGTACGTAGTGATCGCCTCGAGGATACGGCGCTGACGGTCGGTAAGCGGTTTTGCCGTCTCGGTCTGGCCGTCGGCGATGCCCGGGTTGAACGGGATGGTGCTCATGGGCTCTCCTTTCGAATATGTGACCAGCATAACGTGAATTGTTCGTTTCATCAAACATTTGTTCGACACGGCGGGTTGCGCTGTTCGAACATTCATGCCACAATTAGTACATCCGTTCGTTAGAACAAGTGTTCGAGAGAGTGTGGTGACCATGGAACGAATCCTGTCAAGGATCATGGCGCTGCTGCTGGTTGTGCTCGTGGCAGTGGCCGCATTGAGTGCGTTCAGTCCGTCGATGGCCGATTCGGCGGCGGGGCCCATGGAGGTGGAGAGCTATACCGTGCAACCCGGGCAATCCCTGTGGACCTATGCCGAGATGGTCACGCCCGAGGGAGGTGATGTCAACCAATCGGTGGAGGAGCTGGTGGAGCTCAACCATCTGGAAGACACGTCGCTCGAGGTGGGGCAGCGGATCCTCGTGCCTGTGGAGGAACCGGATGATTAGACGAGGGGAGTCCCTGCGGCGTCCGCCAGTGGATTTTCGGATGATTGGTCATGCGAAACCCCGTGGGAATGGCAATTTCCGTGATTGGCACGGTATGGTGGAGTTCATGCATTGCCCTTACTGTCATCATGCCGAAACCAAGGTTGTGGAAACTCGTGTCAGCGAGGACGGCTACTCCATCCGTCGTCGCCGCATGTGCCTGTACTGCAACAAGCGGTTCACCACGTTGGAAACCACTACGTTGCTGGTGGAGAAGCGCTCCGGGAGTCTGGAGCCGTTCAACCGCGACAAGGTCATCTCCGGTGTGCGCAAGGCATGTCAGGGAAGGCCGGTCAAGGAGAACGATCTGAAGATGCTCGGCCAGCGCGTCGAGGAGGATCTGCGCTCCACCGGTCAGGCTCAGGTCACCTCCGATGAGGTCGGCAAGGCGATTCTCAAGCCGCTGCGCGACCTCGACGAGGTCGCCTATCTGCGGTTCGCCAGCGTCTACCAGAATTTCGAGAACCTCGACGACTTCCAGTCGGCGATTGACGAGCTGAAGCACGCATAAGACGTAGAAAAGCCATACGAAAGGGGCCGTGACTCCCAGCGGGGGAGTCACAGCCCCTTTCACGCCCTGGCGTGCAGATGCGTCAGAGCCATACACCGCCGTCAGGAGATCACGCGCATGCGGATCGTGCCCTCGATGGCGCGCAGAGCCTCCAACGTCTTCTGGGACGGCTTCTGGGAGACATCGGTCACCACATAGCCGAGTTCACCCTCGGTGCCGAGGGACTGGGCGGCGATGTTGATGTTCTCCTCGCCGAGCACGTGATTCACGCGTGCGAGCACGCCCGGCAGGTTCGCGTGCAGGTGCGCGATGCGCGTCACGCCGCGGTTGGGGCCGAGATTGATCTGCGGCAGGTTCACCGACAGCGAGGTCGAGCCCTTCTCCCAATAGTCCTCCAGACGCTGGGAGACGAAGTGGCCGATCGACTTCTGCGCCTCCAGCGTCGAACCGCCGATGTGCGGGGTGAGGATCATGTTGTCCTCGTCCGCCAGAGAGGTGATGAACGGATCGCCGTTCTTCTTCGGCTCGACGGGGAACACGTCCACGGCCGCGCCGGAGAGGTGACCGGAGTCGAGGTGCTGCTTGAGGGCGTCGAGGTCCGCGACGAAGCCACGCGAGGCGTTGATGAAGATCGCGTCCTGCTTCATATGCGCGAACTGATCCTCGCCGAAGAAGCCGGTGTTCGACTTGCGGCCGTCCACGTGCAGCGTGACCGCATCGGACTGCTCCAGCAGCTCGTTGAGCGTGGCGCAGCGGCGGGCGTTGCCCATCGCCAGCTTCTCCTCGAGGTCGTAGAACAGTACGCGCATGCCTAGGGCCTCGGCCAGCACGCTCAGCTGGGAGCCGATGTTGCCGTAGCCGATGATGCCGAGGGTCTTGCCGCGAACCTCATGCGAACCGGAGGCGGACTTGTCCCACAGACCGTGCTTGAGATGATGCGTGTGCGCCGGGATGCGGCGCATCAGGCAGATGATGTCGCAGATCACCAGCTCCACCACCGAACGGGTGTTGGAGTACGGGGCGTTGAACACGGCGATGCCCTGACGGCCGGCGAAGTCGAGATCCACCTGGTTCGTGCCGATGCAGAAGCAGCCGACCGCGGACAGCGTCGGACGCGCTTCGAGCACGCGCTTGGTGACGCTTGTCTTCGAACGGACGCCGACGATGTCGACGCCGTCAAGTGCGTCGATGAGCTCGTCCTCGCTCAGCGCGCCCTTCGCCGTGACGACCTCGAAACCGTGGTCGCGCAGCGACTGGGCCGCGTCGGGATGAATGTTTTCCAGTAACAGTGCTTTAGGCATGTTTCCCACCTTAGAGTTCCAGGTCCTTTTCGTCCATTGAGGTCCGAACGATGGCCAGACGCTGTGTCGGTCGGGTCATCGCCACATACAGATCGGCCGCGGCGACCAGTCGGCTCGGCGACTCCTGATCGATCAGGCTTGGCTCGACGAGCACCACCGCGTCGTATTCGAGGCCCTTGACCTCCTCGGTGCCGCTCACCGTCACCTGGCGGTCCCACGGCTCCTGATCGGCGATGCGTGCGGCCTCGTCGGCGCCAAGCGCATCCGCAAGCGCGGCAGCGACGGCCGGACGCAGCGTATCCACCAGCGACTCCGGGGCGATCATCGCCACACGTCCGGATCCGTCCTTGGCGACGAACCGCCTTGCGAGATCCGCGGCCTCCCGCGCGGCCGCCGCCACCAGTTCGCCGCGATCCTGCACCACGGTGCGCGTGACCGCGTCGGCGATACGGCGCACCGCATGCACGGTGGAGATGTACAGGCCCTGCGCCTCGGCGAACCGTCCGGCCAGATCGGAGACCTCCTGCGGGTTGCGGTAGTCGATGGTCAGCTCGTTGAGATCCCAGTTGCCGCGGCCGAACAGACGGTTCATCGTCTTGGGCCAGGAGCGCGTGCCGCCGAGGGCGCTGGTCTGCGCCACATCGCCCACGATGGTGAACGAGCGCGAGGGGCAGCGCCGCATCAGCATGCGCCAGTCCATCGCGGTGAGCTCCTGCGCCTCGTCGACGACGATGTGTCCGTACACCCATTCGCGGTCGCGTCCGGCGCGCTGCGCGGTCAGCTCCACGTCGTCGCCGTTGATCTGGTCGACGAGCATCTGCGAGGTGACCAGCCCGTTGCCGATGCCGTTCTGGGCGAGCGTGTCCTGCGCGAACTGCAGGGCCTCCTTCGCACGAGCCTCGTCGCGCTTGCGACGCGCGGCCACCTTCGGGTCGTCGCCGAGCAGTTCAAGCGCCTCGTCAAGCAGCGGCACGTCGGAGCGGGTCAGCGGCGAGCCCTTCGGACGCACCAGTTCGGCCACGTCCTCGTCGGACAGCCACGGGGCGAAGTGGCGCAGCTTGTCCGGCTTGGAGAACATGTCGTCGATCAGCCACGGGCCGGTCATCGGCAGCCATGCGAGGTTCAGTGCCACACGCACCTTGTCGTTCATACGCAGCAGGGAGACGGCGCGGTTGATCTCGTCCTGATCGGGCGTGTAGTCGAGCTGCTCCTCGTAGCGCACGCGCATCGCGGAGATCATCGATTTGACGAAGGTCTCGCGCGCCTTGTTGTGCGGCTGGCGGGTGCGGCGGGCCTCGGCCTGCGCCTGTTCGATGTCGGCGGCCAGCATCGGCACCGGAATGCCGCTGATCTGCACGACGGGCAGGTCGGCGGGCACGCGCTCGCGGGAGGAGACGGCGTTGCGGATGGCGTTGGCCATGCGGTGATCGCCCTTGAGCTGTGCGGCGCGCGGGGTGTCGAACGTCGTGGCGTGCACGCCGGGGATGAGGTCCGCGATGGTGCGGGAGACCACGCCGGTCTCGCCCAGCGAGGGGAGCACCTGGTCGATGTAGTGCAGGAACGCCGAGCTCGGGCCGACCACGAGCACGCCGGAGCGTTCCAGCGTGCGCCGGTGCGTGTAGAGCAGATATGCGGCGCGATGCAGCGCCACGGCGGTCTTGCCGGTGCCGGGGCCTCCCTGCACCACCACGGCGCGGCCCATCTGCGAGCGGATGATGTGGTCCTGCTCGGCCTGGATGGTGGCGACGATGTCGGTCATCTTGCCGGTGCGCCTGGAGCTGAGCGAGGCCAGCAGCGCGCCCTCGCCGGTGAGCGTGCCGGATTTGGACGCCTCGCCGACCTGATCGGAGTGCACGTCGAGCACCTCGTCCTCGACGGCGACCACCTCTCGGAAGCTCAGGGTGATGTGGCGGCGCATCACGATGTCGCCGTGATGCGAGGGGGTGGCCTCGTAGAAGGGGCGGGCGGCGTCCGCCCTCCAATCGGTGAGGATGGGCGTGTGGGACTTGTCGGTCAGTCCTATGCGTCCGATGTAGCGGCGGCCTCCGGCCGAATCGTCGAGCCTGCCGAACACCAGACGATCCTCCACCGAGCGCAGCTGGGTGAGGCGGTCCTCGTACATCGTGGCGAAGGAGTCGCGCTCGGTGCGCTGCGTGGGGGAGCCGTGGGCGCCGGCGGCGCGCACGGCGTCGAGGCGTTCCCTGGCTTCGGCGCGCAATGCGTCAAGACGGTCGTATGCGCGTGTCACCGCGCGCTGTTCCTCCTCAAGTTGCGAGGCGTAACTCGACATGCTTGTACCGTTTCCCTTTTGTCTGAACGAAAAATTCAAGGTATCCCAATCTACTCCTTCCCCCGAACGATCGGACTGCATGATCCGACGTGGAAGATGAACTTCGGTTGAATTCGCCGTTCGGGTCGGGGCCCCGTGAAAAAGCGCGGAAAGTGTGATCGGGTGGGGAAAAATGGGGAGTCGTGGGGTAAAGTGGGGAATCAGTGTGGCGTGGTGTGTCCGAAGTGAAACGGCAAGGAGGTGGGGCGATTGACCGGCGAAAACGCGAACGGCATGGCATTCGACCCCGCCCAAGGCGGTTTGGGCCAGTCAGCACAGTCCACGCAGTCGATGGGCGGCATGCCGATGGGTGGGGTCGCCGGAGTGATGGCCGATCTGGGCATGCCCGCTCTGATGCTTGGCACCTACACGCCGAAGATCGACTCCAAGGGGCGCATGGCCCTGCCCGCCAAGATGCGTGGCCAGCTCGGACAGGGGCTGGTCATGGCCCGCGGTCAGGAGCGCTGCGTCTACCTGCTGCCGGTGGCCGAGTTCCGGCGCATCGCGATGCAGATCCAACGCGTCTCGGTGGGCAACAAGGCGGCGCGCGAATACCTGCGCGTGTTCCTCTCCGGAGCGGTGGACCAGACGCCGGACAAGCAGGGGCGCGTGCTGGTTCCGCAGATGCTGCGCGACTACGCGCATCTGGGGGACGACATCGTGGTGATCGGCGTAGGCACCCGCGCCGAGATCTGGAACCGCGCCACGTGGGAGTCCTACCTGGCCGAGAAGGAGCAGGACTACGCGAACATCGCGGACGACGTGCTGCCGGAGGTGGAGTTCTGATGACCGGCATGGACGCGAACGACACGAACGCGGAACCGCGCGAACCGCACGAACCGCACGGACCAACGAAGACGAACGAACGGAAAGACGACGATATGACCGAGACGCAGGAGCGAGACCTGGCGGCGATCCACCGTCCCGTGCTGCTGGAGGACTGCGTGCGACTCGTCACCGGCGGCCTGAAGGCCGCTGGGCGTGACGGGCGCGATGTGCATCCCACGATCGTGGACTGCACGCTGGGACTCGCCGGACACGCCACGGCATTCCTCAAGGCAGCGCCCGAGGCCCGACTGGTCGGCATCGACCGCGACGCCGAGGCGTTGGGACTGGCCACCGAGCGCATGCGGCGAGAGGGACTGGCCGACCGGTTCATCCCCGTGCACGCCGCCTTCGACGAATTCACCGAGGCGCTCGACGAGCACGGCATCGGTCGCGTGGACGCCGCGTTCATGGATCTGGGTCTGTCGAGCCTGCAGATCGACGAGACCGATCGCGGCTTCTCCTATTCGCACGATGCGCCGCTCGACATGCGCATGGACGTCAGCCAGCCGCTGACCGCCGAACGGGTGCTCGCCGAATACGACGAACGCAGCCTGACGCGCATCTTCAGGACCTACGGCGAGGAGAAGTTCTCCCGCCAGATCGCGCACGAGATCGTCGTGCGCCGCGCCGAGAGCCCCCTGACCACCTCCGCCGAGCTCAACGCGCTTGTGGACGAGGTCGTCCCCAAGGCGCACCGGCCGGCGGGCAACCCCGCCAAGCGCGTGTTCCAGGCGCTGCGCATCGAGGTCAACGGCGAACTGGACAAGCTCGCCCGCACCCTGCCGCAGATCGCACTGCGACTGCGCGGCCACGGGCGCATCGTCGTCGAGTCCTACCACTCGCTGGAGGACAAGACCGTCAAGACGTTCATGAACGACGGGCTCGTCGCCGACGTGCCGCCGAACATGCCGGTGGTGCCTCCCGAGGCGCGGCCGTTCTTCAGGGAGCTCACGCGCGGGGCGATCAAGGCCGATGAGGAGGAGATCGCCTCGAACCCGCGATCGGCGTCCGTACGCCTGCGCGCGGTGGAGCTCGTCAGACCGATACCACGCCGTTTCATCGAACGGTACGAGACAGCAAGCACATCCGACCGCCAGTATGGGGAGAGGAACTAGATCATGGCAGCCACAGCACGTTCCCTGCGTTCCAACGCGGTGCCGGCCTCGCGTCGGCCCGAGCCCGCGGCGAAGCCCGCATCGCGACCCGAACTGCGCGTCGTCAACGGAGGACGCACTGACAAGGACGATCTCGCCGCAGGCTTCAGCCGGTTCATGGAGTGGGTGCGCACCCGCTCCGCCCCGACCGTGCACATCATCGTGGCCGTGGTCTTCCTCGCCTCCACCCTCATCGGCGCGCTGATGCTGCGCACGCAGATGGTGCAGAACGCGTTCGAGGTGTCGGCGATCGAGACGTCGATCAGCCGTCTGACCCAGGACGTCCAGGACGATCAGGCCAAGCTCGACCAGCTGCAGGCATCCCTGCCGCAGAAGGCCAGCGACATGGGCATGGTCCCGCAGTCCAGTTCCGTATCCATCGATCTCAACGGCTACAAGTCCACGGAGGGTAAGTAAATGGCACGAAGGGAGCCCTTCTACAAGGGGTTCATGCGCAGGCATGGACTGGACTCCTTCATGTTCCGCTGCCTCGTCATCGGCATGGTGCTCGCCGTGGTGGCGGGCTCGTGCCTGCTCCAGCTCGCCCGCGTGCAGCTGCTGCAGGGGCGCGCCACCGCGCAGGCGGCCACCGATATGCGCACCAGCAGGATCACGATCCGCTCCAACCGCGGCAGGATCACCGACACCAACGGCACGGTGCTCGCCCAGAGCGTCGAGCGCTACAACATCATCGGCATCCCCGACGCCGCCACCGCGTTCACGCCGGTGGCGTGCGGATCCAAGCAGGCCAAGACGCTCGGATACTGCCATCAGGTCAACGGCAAGCCGGTCGGCGCCACGGGCGCGGCCGCCGTGGCGCGTCTGCTCGCCCCGATCCTCAAGGTCGACGCGCTCGAACTGGGGGCCAAGCTCAACGGCGACGGCAAGTACCTCATCATCAAGAAGGACGTCACCCCCGCCGTCAAGCGCAAGATCGACAAGCTGGGACTTGCCGGCATCGTCTACGGCGAGCTGAGCAGCGAACGCGTCTACGCCGAGAACACGCTGCTCGGATCCCTGCTCGGAGGCGTCAACGACGAGGGTGAGGGCGCGGCCGGACTGGAAAGCACCCTCAACGAGACGCTCAAGGGCACCGACGGTTACACCGTGTACCAGCGCGGCCTCGGCGGCGAGGTCATCCCCGGCACCGTCACCGAATCGAAGGACGCGGTCGACGGCAAGGACGTGAGTCTGACCATCGACGCCGATGTCGACTGGTACGTCAAGAAGGTCCTGACCGAGGGGGTCGCGAGCTTCCACGCCAAGTGGGGCGTCGCCGTGGTCGAGGACTGCCGCACCGGCGAGATCATCGCCCTGGAGGACAGCGACCAGATCCAGGCCGGCTCCGACCAGGCCAAGCTCAACGCCTCCCGCGCGGTCACGCAGACCTTCGAGCCCGGATCGGTGGGCAAGGTGCCCGCGATGGCCGCGATCCTGCAGAACGGTGCGCACAAGATCGACGACAAGTTCACCGTCCCCTACGAGATCGACTGGAATGGACAGAAGTTCCACGACTCCCACGAGCACGGCAGCGAGCATTGGACGCTCGCCGGCATCCTGAGGAACTCGTCGAACGTCGGCATGGTCATGGCCGCCAAGAACGTGACGCCCCAGCAGCGCCATGAGATGCTCACCAAATTCGGCATCGGACAGCCCACCGGGCTCGATCTGCCCGGCGAGACGAACGGCATCCTCGCATCCCCCTCCGCCTGGGACGGGCGCACCAAGGACACCGTCCTGTTCGGCCAGGGATACACCGTCAACCCCCTGCAGCTGACGCGAGCCATCTCCGTCATCGCCAACGACGGCGTCATCCGCAAGCAGTCGATCATCAAGTCGATCACCGACGCGGACGGGCACGTCACCGACAAGGTGCACAACGAGGCCACGCGCGTCATCGACGAGCAGTACGCCAAACAGCTGAGGAACGCTATGGAGTCGGTCGGCGAGGAGTACAAGGCCACCGCCGGCGTCAATGGCTACCGCGTCGCCGCGAAGACCGGCACCGCCGAGGTCGCGGGAGCCGACGGACGGCTCACCTCGATCATCGCCGACTTCGTCGGCATCCTGCCCGCCGACAATCCGCGCTATGTCGTCACCGTCGTCATGCAGGATCCCGACGGCACGTACGGCGGTCTCACCTCCGGCGCATTGTTCGCCAAAATTGGTGAATTCCTTATGCAGAAGTACGAAGTGCCCACCTCGTCTCCGCGCACGGATGCTATTGCAGTGGATTGGTGAAAAGCGGCGCAATGATGAAAGGGACACTATGAGTGCAGTCAATGAGTCGATCATGCAGCGCATGACCCTCGGGCACCTCGTCGAGCATTACGGGTGGGAACTGGTGCCGCCGTTCGCCGGACACGTCACCGTCACCTCGCTCGCCGACGATCTCGACTCGATCGAGCCGGGCGCGCTCTTCCACCCCGGCCACGACATGAGCATGGACGCGCTGCGCCGGGCGCGCAGGGCAGGCGCCTACGCCGCGATCGTGCCGACATCCGAACGCGACACCCTGTCCGATCCGGACATGCCGCTGCTGTTCGCCGACCCGACGCCCGAGGAGGTGGGCACGCTCGCCTCCCAGATGGCCGGCAATCCGTCGAACACGCTCGCGATCTTCGCCGTCAGCGCCGCCACGCCACAGGAAGGGGTGGCCACCGTCGACAAACTCGCCCGGTTCCTGCACATGCTGGGCAATCCGGTGGGCACGATCAGCGTCGGGGGATCGTACTCCCTCGAACGTCCTCTCGAACTGGACTATCCACTCGGCATCATCGACCTGCAGCGAGCCCTCGCCATCTGCGCGGAGGACGGCGCCGCCGCCGTGGTCATCGCGCTGAACGATCTGACCGTCCGCGCCCACGCGCTCGAAGCGGTGAACGTCGACGTGCTCGGCTCGTCGCTTCCGGCGCCAGCGAACGCGGACCGGGCGATGATCGAACGCATGCAGGGGGAGTACGGCTTCCGCGCCGACGAGCAGATGCGCGTGACCAGTCCCACCGAGGAGTCGAACACGCTCGCCCAATACGCCAGCGAAGGCGATGACGCGGCCGAACGCTCGCGTCTGTCACTCGCCATAGCGATGGTGCTCGCCGCGGGCGTGCGTCGCAACAACATCAGGAACGCGCTGCGCGTGGCCGGCGATCTGCAGTAGCACGACGCAGCAACAGACGGAACAACAACACACAACCGAGGAGAGGAATTTGTCCAGCACGATGATGCCGATGACCATCACGGAGATCGCCGAAGCCGTCGGAGGAACGGTCACGGCCCCGTTCGTGGGCGAGCACGCGGGCGTGGTGCCCGAAGGCGAGGTCGCCCGTTCGGCGACCAGCGATTCCCGTCTGGTGGGCGAAGGCGGTGTGTTCGTCGCCATCAAGGGCGAACGCGTGGACGGCCACGACTACGTGGCGGGACTGGGTGCCAAGGGCGCCGCCGCCGCGATCGTCGACCACGCCATGTCCGATGCGGACGTCACCCAGATCGTCGTCGACGACACCGTCGAGGCGCTCGGCGCACTCGCCCGACACAACATCGAACGTCGTCGCGCGGACGCCGGCAAGCCCTTCACGCTCGTGGCGCTGACCGGCTCGGTCGGCAAGACCACCACCAAGGACCTCCTCAAGTCGCTGCTGTCGACGCTCGATGAGACCGTCGCCCCCGTCGGCTCGTTCAACAACGAGATCGGCCTGCCCCTGACGGCTCTGACCGTGAACGGCGACACCCGCTACTTCGTCGCCGAAATGGGCGCGAACCACGTCGGCGAGATCGCACGCCTGACCACCATCGCCCCGCCGGACATCGCCATCGTGCTCAAGGTCGGCGTGGCCCATCTGGGTGAGTTCGGCTCCGTCGAACGCATCGCGCAGGCCAAGTCCGAAATCGTGCGGGGCCTGCTGCCGTCCGGCACCGCGGTACTCAACGCCGACGACGCGCACGTCGCCGCGATGCGGGCCATCGCCCCCGCCGACGTTGTCTGGTTCGGCATCGACCCGGCGCACGCCGACGAGGACGCACTCACCGTCCGTGACCTGACGACCGACGACATGGATCACCCGTCGTTCACCCTCGTCGCCGCCAACGGCGGCACCGCGGCCGTGCGTCTGGCCATCCCCGGCGCGCACAATGCGATGAACGCGCTCGCCGCCTCCACCGTGGCGCACATGCTCGGCATGCCGCTGGACGACATCGCCCGCGTGCTCGGCGAGCAGCGCCGCATCAGCCCGCACCGCATGGCCGTCTCCACCGTCGAGCGTGACGGCGCGGTCTTCACGCTCATCGACGACTCGTTCAACGCGAACCCCGATTCGATGCGCGCCGGCCTCGACGGACTCGCCCGCTGGGGTGCGGGCCGAAAGACGCAGCCCTACCGCGTGGCGGTGCTCGGCGCGATGCTGGAACTCGGCGGCGACGAGCAGGGCCTGCATCGTTCGATCGGCGCCTACGCGGCCGAACTCGGCCTCGACCGGATCGTTGCCGTCGGCTCCGCCACGGACGCCGAGTTCGACGCACTCGCCGGAGCGCTGGCGGAGGGGGCCCGCGCGGCGATCGCCGCCAGGGGAGGGAACGCCGCGGTGGACTGGGTCCACGACGCCGATGAGGCCGACCGACTCGTCACGTCCGTCGCGTCCGAGCATCCGGGAACCGTGGCACTGCTCAAGGGATCCCACGCCTCGGGTCTGAGCGCGCTGGCCGAACGATGGGCGCCGGCTGACCCGGCTCGCCACTAGGCTGGTATCGGATAATCGGCCGTCGGGTATCGCCGAGAAACGAACGAAGACCTTCGGGCGTGGCCCGGGAACTATAGGGAATAGGGAAGAGGAAGACCCCAAGTGATTGCGCTGATCATAGGAATGCTGGTGACGCTGGTCGTCACGCTCGCCGGAACCCCGATGCTCATCCGTCTGGTGCATCGTCTCCATTACGGCCAGTACATCCGTCAGGACGGACCGAAGTCGCATCAGGTCAAGCGAGGCACGCCGACCCTCGGCGGCGTGGTCATCAACCTCGCCATCCTTCTGGGGTGGGCGTCCTCGGCCCTCTACCGCTACCTGCACATGGGAGACGTGCCCTCGTGGTCGGCGGTGCTCGTGCTCTTCGCGATGGTCTCGATGGGCCTGCTCGGCTTCATCGACGACTTCGCCAAGGTGCGCAAGAAGCAGAGCGAGGGTCTGACGGTCCGCGGCAAGTTCATCGGCCAGTTCATCTTCGCGACCATCTACGCGGTGCTCGCCCTCATCATCCCCACCAAGAGCGGCTTCCCGAGCGCGCAGGCGGGCATGAGCTTCATCGAACGCCCGTTCTTCAGCTTCGAGTTCGCGGGCCGGGTCGTCGCCATCATCCTGTTCGTCGTCTGGGTCAACTTCCTGATGACCGCGTGGACGAACGCCGTGAACCTGACCGACGGTCTGGACGGTCTCGCGGCCGGATCCTCGATGATCGCGTTCACCGGATACGGCGTCATCGCCTTCTGGGAGAGCTATCACCTCAAGGGCGCCGGCCACTCCGGCTACGCGTACGCCGTCTCCGACCCGCTCGACCTGACCATCATCGCCGTGTGCGCGGCCGTGGCCTGCATCGGGTTCCTGTGGTACAACACCAATCCGGCCACGATCTTCATGGGGGACACCGGCTCTCTCGCACTCGGCGGCCTGTTCGCGGCGCTTTCGATCGCCACGCACACCGAGTTCCTCGCCGTCATTCTCGGCGGACTGTACGTGATCGAGGCGATGAGCGACGTCATCCAGGTCGGCTACTTCAAGGCCACGCACAAGCGTGTCTTCAAGATGGCTCCCATCCACCATCACTTTGAGCTGTGCGGATGGCAGGAGTCCAAGGTCGTGGTCCGCTTCTGGATGATCGAGCTCATGTTCGTGCTCATCGCCCTGGTGATCTTCTACGGCGACTGGGTGACCCGTTCCGGACTGCTGTTCGGCTGAGTTCGGCTGAGTCCTGCTGAATCAGGATGAACCCGGTTCGGTTCGGCTGACGGAACGACTCGCAACAAACGAAACACACGGCTGGGATAATGCCGTGACGATCGACAACGATCAATGCAAGCACATGCAGGGGGCAAGACCATCATGGATATCAAAGGCAAGACGGTAGTCATCGCGGGACTGGGCGTGTCCGGCACGTCGCTGGCCGAAGTGCTCAAGGAGCAGGGCGCACGGGTCATCGGCGTCGACGAGCGCAAGCCCACCGCCGACCTCGACTCCTTCGACAAGGTGAACTGGGACGAAGTCGACTACGTCATGTCGTCCCCGGTGTTCAACCCGCGCACCCCGTTCATCCTCGAGGCGCAGCGGCGCGGCATCCCCGTGATGAGCGAGGTCGAGTTCGCGTGGCGTCTGCGCGTCGATTCGGCTCGCACCGGCCGTCCGGCGCCGTGGATCGGTATCACCGGCACCAACGGCAAGACCTCCACCACGGAGATGACCTCGGTCATGCTCACCGCATGCGGCTACGATGCCCCCACCGCGGGCAACATCGCCTCCGGCAACATGGCGATGTCGCTGTCGCGCTGCGCCACGAACCCCAGGCACGACGTACTGTGCGTCGAACTGAGCTCCTTCCAGCTGCACTTCACCGATTCGTTGGAGCTCGCCTGCGCCGCCATCACCAACATCGCCGACGACCACCTCGACTGGCACGGCGGCCGCGAGAACTACGCGGCGGACAAGGCCAAGGTGTTCCACGGCGTCACGCGGGCCCTCGTCTACAACGCGGACGACCCGCTCGTCACCGAAAAGGCCCATGAGGCCGAGCCGGCTGAAGGCTGCCGTAGGGTCGGCTTCACGCTCCACGAGCCCGAGGCCGGCCAGATCGGCGTCGCCGACGGATGGATCGTCGACAGGAGCGGCGTGGCCGGGGCAGAGGTCGGCGAAAGCGTACGCCTCGCGCAGGTCGCCGAATTCACGCATCTGATGGAGCCGGACGGCACGATCTACCCGCACCTGCTCGCCGACGCGCTGACCGCGCTCGCACTGGTGCTCGGCTTCGGCGCGGACAGGCAGCAGGCGCTCGACGCCCTGAAGACCTTCCACCCGGGCGGTCACCGCATCGTCACCGTCGCCACGAGCACGCCGGACGCCTCCGGACGCTCCATCCGCTTCGTCGACGACTCCAAGGCCACCAACGCCCACGCCGCCAACGCCTCCCTGTCCAGCTTCGCCGACGGCTCGGTGGTGTGGATCGCCGGAGGCCTCGCCAAGGGCAGCCGGTTCGAGCGTCTCGTCGCCGATCGCAGGCACACCATCAAGGCCGCCGTGATCATCGGCCGCGATCAGCAGCCGATGATCGACGCGTTCGCCGCCTCTGCGCCGGACACGCCGGTGACGGTCATCAACCCCGATCCGAACGACGACGTGATGGCCCGTGCGGTCGAGGCCGCGGGACGTTACGCCGAACCCGGCGACGTGGTGCTCATGGCCCCCGCCTGCGCGTCGATGGACCAGTTCGTCTCCTACGCCGATCGCGGCGTCAAGTTCACCGAAGCCGCCAAGCGATGGGTGAAGACGTATGACGGACGCTGAACGTCCCGGCCGGTCCGGTCGCCGACCACCGGGATCGCAGCCGCAGAGCCTGTTCAATCCGCTGTGGTGTTACCACGGGTTCCGCATGTCGGTGCTGGGATTGAGCGTCTTCGGCGTGATCATGGTGTTCTCCAGCTCCGCCGTATCGGCCGCCTCGTCCGGTAAATCCCCCTTCCTCGGCTCGCTGAGTCAGGCGGCGTTCTGCATCGTCGGCCTGATCGTCGGGTTCATTCTCTCGTTCGTGCCGATCAGGTTCTACCGCAGGTTCGGCATCGTCGCCCTGGGCGGCGCCATGGCTCTGCAGCTGCTGACCTTCACCGGTCTCGGCGTCAGCCAGTACGGCAACACCGGATGGATCCGCGTCGGTGGCAGCTTCACCATCCAGCCGGCCGAGTTCATCAAGTTCGCCCTGTGCATATGGCTGCCCTCGGCCCTGATCGTCGCCAAGCGGCGCTACGACCGGGCGAGGACCGTCAAGGAGCAGGTCAAGGCGTACAGCGTGGTCGGTGGCGTGTACGGCCTGTCCCTGCTGCTCGTGCTCGGCGGCAAGGATCTCGGCACCGCGATGATCCTGCTGTTCATCGGCATCGTCGCCTTCCTCATCTCCGGATTCCCCGGCAAATGGATGGCGATGCTCGTCGTCGCCATGTCGGTGCTGGTGGTGGCGTTGATCGCCTCCAGTCCCAATCGCCGTCAGCGTATCCTCGCCGCCTACACGGAGTGCTCCGCGGCCGACGCGCAGGAGATCTGCTATCAGTCGATGCACGCCCGCTACGCGATCGCCTCCGGAGGATTCCTGGGACTGGGCCTGGGCAACTCGCGTGAGAAATGGAACTACCTGCCGGCCGCGCACAACGACTTCATCTTCGCGATCATCGGCGAGGAGACCGGATTCCTCGGCTGCGCGATGGTGATCCTCATCTTCGTGATCCTCGGCTGGTGCCTGCTGTTCAGCGCCCTCCAGCTCAAGGACCGCTACAGTTCGATGGTGCTCATGTGCATCCTCGTGTGGCTCGTCGGCCAGGCGATGGTCAACATCGGCGTCGTCGTCGGCATCTTCCCGGTATTCGGCGTGCCGATGCCGTTCATCTCCGCCGGCGGCTCGTCGATGATCATGTGTCTGGCCATCTCCGGCGTCGCCATGCGCTTCATGCGCCAGCAGCCGCAGATCAAGGCGGACATCTCCAAGCTGTGAGTCATGGCCGCGAGGACGTGGCGGGGCGACTATGCTCGTAGAGCATGAAGCACATCGTCCTCGCCGGCGGCGGTACCGCCGGCCACGTCAACCCGTTGCTGTCCGTCGCCGCCGCGATCGGCCGACTCGAACCGGACGCCAAGGTCAGCGTCATCGGCACCGCGGTCGGACTCGAGAAGGATCTGGTCCCTGCCGCGGGATTCGAGCTCGACACCATCGAGAAGGTGCCCTTCCCGAGGCGCCCCAACCTGTACATGCTCAAGTTCCCGGGCAAGTGGGCCGCCGAGACCCGCAAGGTCCGTACCATCCTCGAGGAGCGCGAGGCCGACGTCGTCGCCGGATTCGGCGGCTACGCCTCCGCGCCCGTGTACGCCACGGCCCACAGGATGGGTCTGCCGATCGTCATCCACGAGCAGAACGCGCGGGCCGGCATGGCCAACAAGCTGGGCAGCCGCTGGGCCGAGTTCATCGGCACCGTCTACGACGGCACCGGTCTGAAGCCCGCCTCGGACGGTTCGATCGAACGCGTCGGACTGCCGCTGCGCCCCGCCATCGCCGATCTGGTGACGAAGCTCGAAACCGACCGCGCCGCCGCGCGCGCCGAGGCCGCCGCCGAACTCGGTGTCGACCCGAACCGTCCGCTCGTGCTCGTCACCGGCGGATCGCTGGGCGCGGTCAGCCTCAACCGGGCCGTGGCCGCGGCCTCCGCCGATCTGCTCAAGGTCGCGCAGGTCGTGCACCTGACCGGCAGGGGCAAGTCGGACGAGGTCCGCAGCCTCGTCGACGTCAATGCCGGCGCCGAACATCTGACGGGTCTTGGCCCGGACGATGCCGGCAGAGGCGACTACCACGTCGCCGAATATCTCGAACGCATCGATCTGGCCTTCGCCTGCGCCGATCTGGTCGTATGCCGCTCCGGCGCCGGAACCGTGGCCGAACTGACAGCGCTCGGCCTGCCCGCGGTCTACGTGCCGCTGCCCATCGGCAACGGCGAACAGCGGTTCAACGCCCAGCCGGTCGTCGAGGCGCACGGCGGCATCATGGTCGCCGACAAGGATCTGACGCCCACATGGGTGCGTGAGGAGGTCACCACACTGCTCGACGATCCGGAGCAGTTGCATGACATGGGCGCGCACGCCTGGCAGTACGGCATCCGCGACGCGGCCGAGACGATGGCTAGGCGCATCCTCGACCTCGCCTGAGCCGGCTGGCGTCGCCCGTCGGCGCATTCGTCGTCTGTCATCGCATACGACATAATGATTGAAGATCTGACTTGTACCACAAGGAGTACGTTTCCGTGACCGCAGACACCACTTCGTCCATCATCCTCGATCCAGAGCACGCCGCATTCGCCGCCGACGAAACCACCGATGCGCTTGGATCCACCCATTTCATCGGCATCGGAGGTGCCGGCATGTCGGTGCTCGCCGAGATGCTGCACGAACGTGGCGTCGTCGTGACCGGCTCCGACCGGGAGCGCAGCGCCAAGACGGACCGTCTCGAGGAGCTGGGCATCAGCGTCGCCTTCGGACAGCGCGCGCAGAACGTGGAGGGTGCGGATACCATCGTCTATTCGAGCGCCATCAAGCCCGACAATCCGGAGATCGTCGCCGCGCACGAGGCCGGCAAGCGCATCGTGCACCGCAGCGACATCCTCGCGCTGCTCATGCACGGGCGCCGCGCGGTCACCGTGGCCGGAGCGCACGGCAAGACCACCACCAGCTCGATGATCGCCCATATGCTCGAACACTGCGGCGCCGACCCCAGCTACGCGATCGGCGGATCCATCCAGGGCGAGGACGGGTCGGTCATCGACGGCGGACACGTCGGTGGAGGAGCGGCGCTCATCGCCGAGGCCGACGAATCCGACGGCAGCTTCGAGAAGTACCGTCCCGAGATCGCCGTCATCACCAACTGCGAGGCCGATCATCTCGACCACTACGGCGACGAGGCGCACTACCGCGCCGCGTTCGTCGAACACGCCGGCCATGCCACCGGACATGTGATCATCTGCGCCGATGATCCGAACGCGCTCGCCGTGCTGCTCGCGCTCGACCCGTTCGTCGCCTCCCACGCCATCGCCTACGGCACGACGGCACCCGATGCGGCCGAACTCAAGGGGCTGAACGGCGCGGCGTACGTGCATATCGAATCGGAGAGCGAATCCGCCGGCTCCGGCGCCGAACGCTTCACCCTGCACCTTCCCGCGTCCGTCACCGGCGGCGACGACGTCGAACAGCCCGTCTCGCTCGAAGTGCCGGGACTGCACAACGCGCGCAACGCGGCGGCCGCGATCAGCGCCGCCGTGCTGCTGGGCGTCGCCCCGGCGGATGCCGCCGCCGCCATCGCGTCGTTCCGCGGGGCCGTGCGTCGCTTCCAGGTCAAGGGCGTGGTCAAGCAGGTCACGGTCGTCGACGACTACGCGCACCATCCCACCGAGATCGCCGCGCTGCTCGACGCCGCACGCCGCCGCTACCCGCACAGCGTGATCCGCGTGCTGTTCCAGCCGCACCTGTTCAGCCGTACGAAGTTCTTCGCCCGCGAGTTCGCCGAGGCTCTTGCCAAGGCCGACGACGTGATCGTCACCGGCATCTTCCCGGCCCGCGAGAAGCAGGCCGATTTCCCCGGCGTCGGGCCGGTGACCATCGTGCGCGAGGCTCAGGGCATGTCCGGCGTGGAGTTCCGGGCCGTCGACGACATGGAACTCGCCGCCCGGATGATGGCGATGCGCGCCCATCACGGCGACGTCATCTTCACCGTCGGCGCCGGTGACATCACCGATATGAGCGAGGTGATCCTCCACGCGCTCGAGGCGCATCGCGAAAGCTGCGACTGATGGCGGGACGCGTCGTCAGCTCCGGCGCGGATCCCGGCGGGGATCGACGCCGCAAACCGCGCAAGGCTATCTCCGGATCCACGCCCGACCCCTCCCGTTCCAAGCCGGGGGACTTCGTCGACGCCCGGCGTCTGAGCAGCGAGGATCTCGTCGCCAAGACGCTTGAGGAGAACTCCGGCACTCTGGGGCTCGCCATCAGACCCAAGGTCGTCGACTTCACGGCACGCGCCAAGGAGCGCAAGCGCGCCGGCGTGAGGGTCACCGTCCTGCGCATCGGCGTCGCGGTGCTGTCCGTCGTGCTCGTCGCCGCACTGGGATGGCTGCTGTTCCTCTCCCCGGTGCTGCGGCTCGACCCGGCACAGGTCACGGTCTCCGGCGCCAACGAATGGGTGAGCGAAAGCGACATCCGCAATATCGTCAACGAACAGGCCGGGCGCTCCCTCGTACTGGTCAACACCGGCGGCATGACCGAACGCATGTCGGCGATCCCGGGCGTCACCAGTGCGACGGCGTCGAAGCGATGGCCGCACGGTCTCGCCGTGAACGTCGAATCGCAGCGTCCGGCCGCGATGCTCAAGGCGGCGGGCGGCGACTCGATGACCGCCGTCGATTCGAAGGCCCGGGTGCTCAACTCCGTCGCCGGCGCGTCGGCCGACGGCATCCCCGTGATCGAGGTGAAGAGCGTGTCCTCCGGCCTCAACAACCGGGCAGTCAAGGAGGCGCTCAAGGTGCTCGACTCGCTGCCCGAGTCGATGCGCAACGCGATCACCAAGGTTACCGCGAGCACGCAGGACTCCGTCACCGTCGAGCTCGACATGGGCAAGGACAAGGGCAAGTACCGGATCGTGTGGGGTGACTCCTCGCAGATGAAGCTCAAGAAGGCGGTCGTCGACAAGATCCTGTCCGATCCCAAGGTGATCGGCGACAAGACCGAGGTGGACGTCTCCGCCCCGCTGCGGCCGGTGCTGCGCTAGCGGGTTTGTTCGCCGATGGCATGATCCATGCCGCCGCGGCATACGCCAACTTGCGCGAAAGCGCATATCGGTTGTATGCTGAGGTGTCCGCCTGAATGGGCGGGGCTTGATAATTCAAGATTGGGGATGATCGGTTTCGACGGTGACCTGTTCGTCGCAGGGAAGCGTGCCGAGAACGCCGGGTCCGCTCGTGGATGCCCCCGGCAAAAGAATAAGTGCTAAATCTAACCGCACTGAGTTCGCTCTCGCTGCCTGAGCTTCGCGCCAGGATTAACCAGTGAGCAGCCGCTCCGTTCACTCCTTCTCGTCTTCGGAGGGAAGCTGAGCGTCGTTTAGGAGACTTGCTGATGTAGCCGAGCCACAGGGCTGCATCGGGACTTGTACTGCGGATATGCTCGCCAACAGTCGTCTGCGACATCGTTGGGGGCAGAAAAACCGCCGCACGGCCAGCAGACTACGCACGTAGAAGACTGAGGGTACGGTCACCGGACCGGGGTTCAATTCCCCGCATCTCCACTGGCAGAAAGCGCCACTCCAAACGGGGTGGCGCTTTTTCGTTGGAATACCAACGATTTCGAGCCATTTCCTCCGCTCCCGCAGCGCTCGCCGACATGCCGTTTCGGGGCGTTGTAGAGGGTTTCTGGGAGCGGTATGTGTGGTGCGGCATGTGGTCTGACGGATTCTGCAGCAGAATCCACTGCCACAAGTGTTCGGAAAAAGGATTCTGAGGATGTTGTGGCAAAGCTCGTCCGAGGCGTTGTGGATGCGATTCGCGTAAAATGGCAGAATTCCAAGGATTCGGCCATTTCAGGGATTGCCACAACTCTTGCGTTGCGTCGATTCCGCAGTGTTGTGGCGGGACCTGCTGCCACAAGTGTTTGAAAGAACGCAGTTGCGTGCGATGTGGCAGAGATCATTGCCATAAGATCGCAAAAATGAGGTTTCGGTCGAGTTGTGGACAAGCAGAGGGCCACAACAACGTGGAATCGGCACGTCGTACGAGTTGTGACAGGAACGTCTCGGACCGCTATCTCGATATGGGGATACCTTGGGAGGCAATACCGGCGATGGGGCTGTGGCGGTACTCCCGGAGGGTGGCTTAGAACGTTACGGGCCGGTTGCCCCGGATGGTGCGTATATGCGTCGGATTACGGCGACGTGCAACGCCGTCGGACTTGACAGGGTGGTCGTTGTTGACGAGAATACATACTAAAGCGCTTTAGTTCCCGTGTTCGTCGGGATCGAACGGCGCGAACAGACAGGGCATGGTCCGTGAGCGCGGGGCGTCAAGGACACACGATGACGTGACCGCGATGCCGACGGCGACATTGACGGACGACGGCCGACAACACGACAAGACACGACAAGGAAGTGGCAGAGCACCGATGTTCCTCAAACCCGAAGCGCAGCTGGAACGCTGCAAACGCATCCTCCGACAGCGCGTCGACCCGCACGTCCACCCGGTCGTGGCGCATCTGGACGTCGAATCCTTCGACATCCCCGGCGAGCCGATGCCCTCGGCCGAGTTCTTCGCCAAGGTCGCCGCAGGGGACATCGAGTTCACGCCGTTCACGCTCGGACGCGAATGGGGCACCACATGGGGTACGGTCTGGTTCCGCCTGACCGGTCAGGTTCCCATGGGATATCCGAAGGGCGGACGCCCGCTGGAGCTCGTCATCGACCTGGGCTGGTATCCCCACTCCTGCGGCGGCCACATCGAGGGACTGGTCTACCGTCCTGACGGCACCGCCATCAAGGCCGTGCACCCGCTCAACCACTGGGTGCCGTTCATGTCCGCCGACGGCGAGACGCAGGTGCCGATCGACGCTGACGGACGATTCACGCTTTATCTCGAGGCCGCCAGCAACCCGCTGCTGCTCGGCGTGCCGCCGTTCATCGAAACCGAACTGGGGGAGCGGGCCACCGGCAGACCGGACGAACCGTACGTCTTCAAATCCGCCGACCTGACCGAATTCGACCGCGACTGTGACGCCTACCGCGTCGACCTCGACGTCGTCAGCTCCCTGATGGAGCTCGCGGACAAGCGCTCGCCCCGCTACTGGCAGCTCGCCAAGGCCCTGCAGCGCTCCCTCAACCTCTTCGACGAGCGCGACCATGACTCCGTATCCGCCGCACGCGAAGCCCTTGCCGACGTCCTCGCCAGGCCCGCGAACGCCTCGGCGATGAACGTCAGCGCCGTCGGCCACGCGCACATCGACTCCGCGTGGCTGTGGCCCGTGCGCGAGACCCGCCGCAAGGTGGCCCGCACCGTCTCCAACGCCTTGGCGCTGATGGACGCCGACCCTGACTTCAGATACGCGATGAGCTCCGCCCAGCAGTACGCATGGCTCGAGGAGGACCATCCCGATCTGTTCGCACGCATGAAACGGCGCATTGAGGAAGGGCGGTTCATCCCCGTGGGCGGCATGTGGGTCGAGGCGGACGGCATGCTGCCCGCCGGCGAATCCCTGATCCGCCAGATCTCCTACGGCCGCCGCTACTTCAGGGAGCATCTCGGCGTCGAACCGAAGGGCATCTGGCTGCCCGACAGCTTCGGCTACACCGGTTCATGGCCGCAGATCGCCCGCAGGGCAGGCTACGAGTGGTTCCTCACGCAGAAGATCTCGTGGAACGACACCACGAAGTTCCCCCACCACTCGTTCATGTGGGAGGGTATCGACGGCTCGCGCATCTTCACCCACTTCCCGCCGTCGGACACGTACGCCGCATGGTGCAAGGCGCAGGAGCTCGACTACGCCGAGAAGAACTTCCAGGACAAGGACCTCGCCGACCGCTCCCTGCTGCTCTTCGGCTTCGGCGATGGCGGCGGCGGCCCCACGCGCGACATGATGGATCATCTGCACCGCTTCGAGAACCTCGAAGGCGTCTCCCGCGTCACGATCGAGGGGCCGGACGACTTCTTCGACAAGGCGCGCACGCAGATCGAGGAGAACGCCGGCGACGAGATGCCGACGTACAAGGGCGAGCTGTATCTGGAGCTGCACCGCGGCACCCTCACCTCCCAGCAGGATATGAAACGAGGATGCCGCAGGGAGGAATCGCTCCTGCGTACGGTCGAATACCTCGGCGCCGCAGCGGCGCTCGCCGACCCGGACTACGTCTACCCGGGCGAGGAGATGGACCGCATCTGGAGGACGCTGCTGCTCAACCAGTTCCACGACATCCTGCCCGGCTCGTCGATCTCCTGGGTGCACCGCGAGGCGCGCGAGGACTATGCGCGCGACCTCACGCGTCTGAAGGAGATCGCCGCGGACATGTGCGCGGTACTTCGCCGGGCGAACCCGGACGCTGATCTGCTGCCCGAGGCCCGCATCGCCCAGTACCGTGCCGACGGCGCGTCATGGCGCGCCCGTGCGACCGTCGCCACGTACGACGGGACGACGACGCCGGTCACGATCGAACGGACCGACAGCGGTGCCGTGCGCATCGGCAACGGACTCATCGACGCGACCATCGACCACGATGGCGCCGTATCATCGCTCATCGACGTCGCCGCCGGACGCGAACTCATCCCCGAAGGCTCCCGCCTCGGCCGCTACGAGCTGATGAAGGATGAGCCGGCCGTATGGGATGCGTGGGAGATCGAACGCGAATCCCTGCTCATGAGCCGCGGCCTTGCCGGCCGGATCGTCGACGCCGGCGTCGAGAACGGCAGGGCCGTCGTCCGTACGCGCGTCGAACACGACGACACGACGATCGACACGACGATCACGCTCGCGCCCGAGGCTACGGCGCTCGACTTCCACGCCGACGTCGACTGGCATGAGCATGAACGCTTCCTCAAGGTCGATCTGCCGCTCGGCATCATCGCCGACCGCGCCACCTACGACTGCCAGTACGGTCTGGTCGAACGCCCGATCGTCAAGAACAGCGCATCCGACGAGGCGAAGTTCGAAAGCTCCACCGGCAGATTCGCGATCCTCGCCGAACCCGGATACGCGGCCGCCGTCATCAACGGCTCCCTCTACGGGTCGGACGCCGCGCCGATCGCCGGCAACGCCGTCCGCGGGCGCGGCGCGGGCACGATGTTCCGTCTGTCGCTGCTCTCCGCGCCGACGTTCCCCGACCCGCGCACCGACATCGGACGCCACTCGTTCGACTGGTCCGTGCTCGCCGACGCGACCGTCGAACGCGTCAACGAGGCCGCCTGCGCGCTCAACGCGCCCGTGCTCGCCGACGTGCCCGACATCGACCCCTGCATCACCCTGGAAACCGAATCCGGTACCGTGGTGATGGACTGGATCAAACCCGCCGACGACGGATCCGGCGACATCATCGCACGCGTCTACGAGGCGGCCGGCGGCCGCGCGTCCGTGCGACTGCACGTCGCCGAGGCGCTCGCGGGCGCCACGGTGCGCGAGACGGACGTGTTGGAGGACGACGCGCTCGCCGACGACCTGCCGCGAGCGCTGCAAGGCGAGGATCGTCAGGCGGCCGAGGGGGCGCGGCTCGCCTTCGGTCCGTTCCAGCTGGCCACCCTGCGTCTGAGCCCCGTCTGAGCCGCGACCGACATCATCAACACCCCCCATCAACATCACCAACCACACCACAAAGGAGTCGAAACACATCATGTTCCTCTTGCCCAAGCAGCAGCTGGACCGCTGCGACCGCGTGCTATGGCAGCGCGTCGAGCCGCATATCCACACGACGCTGTCGTCATGCGCCATCCGCTCGTTCGACAACCCCGGTGAGCCCGTGCCCTCCGACGAGTTCCTCGCCAAGGTGCGCGCCGGCGAGATCGGGTTCGCGCCGTTCGCCGTACCCGGTCAGTGGGGCGAGACCTGGGGCACCACCTGGTTCGAGGTGACGGGCCGCATCGACCGCGAGGCGACGCGGGGACGAAAGGTCGAACTCGAGGTGGATCTGGGCTGGCTCGGCCACCGCGGCCCCGGATTCCAGTCCGAGGGCCTCGTCTACCGCGCCGACGGCACCGCCATCAAGTCGGCGAACCCGCGCAACCACTGGATCCCACTCGTCGCCGCCGACGGCACCCCCAACGTCGACCTCGACGACGAGGGGAACTTCACCGTGTACATCGAAGCTGCCGCCAACCCGTTCGTCGAGGGCCCCACGCCGTTCTCGCCCACCGAGCTGGGGGAGGGGACGACCGGCAGGCGCGACTTCCCCTACACCCTTACGCGCATGGACGTCACCGTGTTCAACGAGGACGTGTTCGCCTATTCGATGGATCTGGAGACCGTCTCGTCGCTGATGCGCGAACTCAATGAGGACGATCCGCGCTACTGGCAGCTCGCCAAGGCACTGCAGCGCTCCCTCAACGCCTACGATGAGCGTGACATCGACGCGACGCTCGCCACGGCGCGCGGCGAACTGGCCGGCGTGCTCGCCGAACCCGCGGCCTCCAGCGCCATCAATCACATCGCCATCGGCCACGCGCACATCGACTCCGCGTGGCTGTGGCCGGTGCGCGAGACCCGCCGCAAGGTGGCGCGCACCGTCTCCAACGTGCTCGCGCTGATGGACGAGGATCCGGACTTCACGTACGCGATGAGCTCCGCCCAGCAGTACGAGTGGCTCGAGGCCGAGCACCCCGATCTGTTCGCGCGCATGAAGCGGCGCATCGAGGAGGGGCGGTTCATTCCCGTGGGCGGCATGTGGGTCGAATCCGACAACATGATCCCCGCCGGCGAGTCGCTGATCCGCCAGATCACGTTCGGCCGCCGCTACTTCAAGGAGCATCTCGGCGTCGAACCCCGCGGCGTATGGCTTCCGGACAGCTTCGGCTACACCGGTTCATGGCCGCAGATCGCCCGCCGCGCCGGATTCGACTGGTTCCTCACGCAGAAGATCTCGTGGAACGACACCACGAAGTTCCCGCACCACTCGTTCATGTGGGAGGGCGTCGACGGCACGCGTATCCTCACGCACTTCCCGCCGTCCGACACGTACTGCTCGTCCATGAGCATGCACGAGCTCGCGTACTCGCAGCGGAACTTCCTCGACAAGGACCTGTCGCGCAACGCGATCCTGCTGTACGGCTTCGGCGATGGCGGCGGCGGTCCCACCCGCGAGATGACCGCGCGCATCCGCCGCGATCGCGACCTCGCCGGCGCCCCGAAGATCGACTTCGGCACGCCCGACGAGCTGTTCGACCGCGTGCGTCGGGACATCGTCGACGATGTGCGCGGCGAGACCCCGGTCTTCAGGGGCGAGCTGTATCTGGAGCTGCACCGCGGCACGCTGACCGCCCAGCAGGACATGAAGCGAGGCTGCCGCAAGGAGGAGGCCATGCTGCGCGTGGCCGAATACCTGTGCGCCGCGGCACGCGTCAAGAACCCCGACTACGTCTACCCGCGCGAGCAAATGGACCGCATCTGGAAGACGCTGCTGCTCAACCAGTTCCACGACATCCTGCCCGGTTCGGCGATCGCGTGGGTGCATCGTCAGGCCCGCGAGGAGTACGCGCGCGACATCGCGCTACTGCGCGACATCGTCGTCGAAGCCGCCGCCGCCATCAGGGCCGTCGAACCGGACGACGCCAACGTGTCCGACGCGGTCATCACCCCGTACTCCCGCAAGGCCTGTGAGGCGTGGACGGTCCGCTGTGCGCGCGATGTCGCCGCCGTCAGCCCCGAGAACCGCGACGACGCCGTACGCGTCACGCGCGACGAAAACGGAGAGGCGATCACGCTCGACAACGGCAGACTCGTCGTGACCATTGAGGCTGACGGCACCGTCTCCTCGATGCTCGACAAGGCGACCGGCCGCGAACTCGTGCCCGCCGGCACCAGACTCGGCCGCTACGAGCTGCTCAAGGACGAACCGTTCCACTGGGACGCCTGGGACATCCAGCGCGACGCCTTCCTCGCCGCCACCTCGCTGGACGACTCCACCGTCCGCGACATGCACGTCGAGGCCGACGGCAGCGCGATCGTCGAGGTCGTCACCACGGCCGAAGGCGTCGACATCGTCACGCGGATCATCCTGCGCCCGGGCGCCGGAACCCTCGACTTCGAGGCCGATGTGGACTGGCGGGCGGCCGAGAAGTTCCTCAAGGTCGACATCCCGGTCGCCGTGCAGGCCGTCAACGCCCAGTACGAATGCCAGTACGGCATCGTCGAGCGTCCGATCAACAAGAACACCCGCTCGGACGACGCCAAGTTCGAAAGCTGCACGCACCGCTTCGTGCGCATCGCCGACAGCGGCTATGCTGCGGCGGTCGTGAACGCCTCCACCTACGGCTCCGACGTGAGCCCCATCCACGGATCCGAGGCCGGCGGTCTCGGTCGCGGCACGATGGTGCGCCTGTCGCTGCTCTCCGCGCCGCTCTACCCGGATCCGCGCACCGACCAGGGGCGGCACACCTTCTCCTGGTCCGTCGTGGCCGATGCGGACATGCCCACGGTGCTCGCCGAGGCGTCCAGGCTCAACAGTCCGACGGTGGGGGAGCTGCCCGCCGTCAGGCCGCTCGCCGCGCTCGCAAACGTCGAGGGCGCGCCCGTGCTCGACTGGGTCAAGCTGGCCGATGACGGTTCGGACGATCTCATCGTGCGCCTCTATGAGGCCGCGGGTGGCAGGGCACGGGCCACGCTGCATCTCGATGACGCGTTCGCCGGTGCCACCGTGCGCGAGGTGAACCTCATGGAGGAGGGCGGTCTGCCCGCCGAACTGCCGCGCGCACTGGCCTCGGGCGACGAGTCGACCGCGGCGGAGGGCGTGGCCGTCACGCTCGCGCCGTTCCAGCTCGCCACGCTGCGCATCCACAGGTGATGGACGCGTCTGTGGGCTAGCCTCCCAGAGGATATGAGGGCTCCTTCTCCCCGATTGTTCGGGCAGGAGGAGCCCCTTTGTTTTCTCGTGGGTTTTCTTTCGCCCCAGCGTCCCGGCCATGGTCATGCGACACGCCGAGAGGAGTATGCGTGCCGCGCCGTGTTGCGTTTCGCTGTGGGAGATGCTATCCTCTAACTAAATCGCTTTAGTAACCGGCGACTGACCATGACGGTCAACTAAATCGCTTTAGTCTCAGCGAAGAGCACTACACACCATCAAGAGGAGAATCATGCTGCTGAAAGTCAATCGCGAGATCGACCGCTGCAAGCGTGTGATGCGCGAGCGTGTCTGGCCGCACATCCACCAGACGCTCGGCACCTGCGCCGTAGGTGCGGTGAAGAACCCGGGCGAGCCGGAGGCCTCGGCCTCGTTCATCGCCCGCGCCGTGTCCGGACAGGTCGAGTTCCAGCCGCTCGCCTCCGGCGAGCCGTGGGGCACCTCCTGGGGCACGACCTGGATGCGCGTCGAGGGCCAGCTGCCCGCCGATCTGCCCGAAGGCCGCGTCATCGAACTGGTCTTCAACCTGGGCTGGCTCGAATGGCCGGTCGGCGGTCACATCGAGGCGCTGGCCTACCGTGCCGACGGCACCGTCATCAAGGCCCTGCACCCGCGCAACCACTGGATGCCGCTGATCAAGGCCGACGGCACGCGCGACCGCGTCGTCAACCCCGACGGCTCCTTCGTCATCTACGTCGAAGGCGCCTACAACCCGAACGTCCCGTCGTTCACCGTCACCGAACTCGGCACCAGGCCCACCGGCAAGGCCGATGAGCGCTACGAGTTCGGCTCCATCGACATCGCCGCCCTCGATCAGGACATGTTCGACTACTGGGCCGATCTCGACGTAATCACCGGATCGCTCGAGAACATGAACGACGCCGATCCTCGATACTGGAAGCTCGCCAAGGCCATGCAGCGCTCCATCAACCTGTGGGACGAGAGGGACTACGCCACGCTCGCCCCGGCCCGCAAGGCCCTCGACAAGGTCATGGCCAGCCCGGCCAACGCCTCCGCGATGACCCTGACCGCGATGGGCCACTCGCACATCGACTCCGCGTGGCTGTGGCCGGTCAGGGAGACCCAGCGCAAGGTCGGCCGCACCGTCTCCAACGTGCTCGCCCTCATGGATATGGACCCGAACTTCACGTACGTGATGAGCGCCGCCCAGCACTTCGCGTGGCTCGAGGAGCGTCACCCCGATCTGTTCGAGCGCGTCAAGGAGCGCATCGCCGAAGGCCGCTTCATCCCGGTCGGCGGCATGTGGGTCGAATCCGACGGCACCATGCCGTGCGGCGAGTCCCTCATCCGCCAGATCAGCTATGGCAAGCGCTACTTCAAGGAGAAGCTCGGCGTCGTGCCGAACGGCATCTGGCTGCCCGACAGCTTCGGCTACACCGGCGCATGGCCGCAGATCGCCAAGCGCTCCGGCTACTCGTGGTTCCTCACCCAGAAGCTGTGCTGGAACGACACCACCCGTCTGCCGCACCACTCCTTCATGTGGGAGGGCGTCGACGGCTCGCAGATCTTCACCCACTTCCCGCCCGCCGACAAGTACGACTCCGACATGTCCGCGCACGACATGGCGTACGTGCAGCGCAACTACAAGGACAAGGACCTCTCCGACCGCGGCATCCTGCTGTTCGGTTTCGGCGATGGCGGCGGCGGCCCGATCCGCGAGATGACGATGCGCGAGCACCGCTTCGAAAGCTTCGAGGGCATGCCGAAGGTCGAATACGGCACTCCGGACGACTTCTTCGCCAAGGCCGAATCCGAGATGAGGGCCGAGGCCGGCGCCGAGATGCCGCGTTGGAAGGGCGAGTTCTACTTCGAGCTGCACCGCAAGACCCTCACCTCCCAGCAGGAGATGAAGCGCGGCTGCCGCAAGACCGAATCCGCGCTGCGCGCCGTCGAATACCTGGGCACGCTCGCCTCGCTCGAATCGGCGGACTACGTCTTCCCGCAGGCCGAGATCGACCGCATCTGGAAGACGCTGCTGCTCAACCAGTTCCACGACATCCTGCCCGGATCCGCCATCGAATGGGCGCATCGCGTGGCCCGCGAGGACTACGAACGCGACATGAAGCGTCTGCACGAGATCGCGCAGGAGGCAGTCGCCGCCCTGCGCGAGGCCAACCCGGACGCCGAGCGCATCGCCAGGGCCCGCATCAGCCAGCTCTCCGACGTCGCCTCGTGGACGCCCGTCTCCCTTGAGTCCACGGGCGAGCCCGTCTCGATCGAACGGGGCGACGACGGCTCGGTCACCGTCTCCAACGGTCTGATCCGCGCCCACATCGCTGCCAACGGCACCATCGACTCGATGACCGACCTCGTCGCCGGCCGCGAGATGGTCGCCAAGGACGCGGCACTCGGCCGCTACGAGATCCTCAAGGACGAGCCCGGCGTCTTCGACGCGTGGGATGTCGAGCGCGACGCCTTCCTGTGCGCCACGCCTCTGGAAGACGGCGTGATCGCCTCGGTCGAGACCGCCGCCGACGGATCGGCGCTCATCCGCACGACCAACCGCTACCGCGACGACGTGATCGACACCGTCATCACGCTGCGTCCCGGCAGGCGCCAGATCGACTTCCACGCGGACGTCGACTGGAAGGTCCCCGAGAAGCTGCTCAAGGTCGACGTGCCGATGGCCCTGAGCGCCACCCGCGCCCAGTACGAATGCCAGTACGGTCTCATCGAGCGTCCGGTGGTCAAGAACACCGAGGGCGAGGAGGCGATGTTCGAAAGCTGCTCGCACCGTTTCGTGCGCATCCACGACTCCTCTTACGGCATCGGCGTGGCCAACGGCTCGACCTACGGCTCCGACGTGAGCTCGCTGCGTGACGACGATGGAGCCATCGCCGGCACCATGGTCCGCCTGTCCCTGGTGGCCGCGCCGACCGCGCCCGATCCGCGCACCGACATCGGCCGCCACGAGTTCGACTGGACCGTGCTGCCGTGCGCCGAGGTCGCGCCGCTGGTCGCCGCCGCGGGCGAGATCAACGCGATGACGCTCGAGGACATGCCCGCCCTTGAGCCTCCGGTCTCGCTCGAGACCGGCGAGGGCACCCCGGTCATCGACTGGATCAAGCTCGCCGACGACGGTTCGGGAGACGTGATCGTCCGCCTCTACGAGGCCGCCGGCGCCAGAGCCCGCGCCACGCTGCACGTGCACGGCCCGCTCGACGGATGGCAGGTGCGCGAGACCAACACGCTCGAACAGGACGAATCCTACGCGGACGAACCCGCCGGACTCGTCGGCGGCAGGCAGGCGGCCGAAGGCGCCGCACTCGCCTTGAAGCCGTTCCAGCTGACCACGCTGCGCCTGTCGCGCGTCTGACATCTCCCGATTTTCATTCTCCCCGTCCCACGTCCATCCCGGCCCCGCATACGGGGCCCGTGCGGCGGGAACTCCACAACAGCGGGCGTGGCCGTCTGCGGTAGGCCGCGCCCCATCACCACACGTTTCGACGAAGAAACATCACAAAAAACAAAGGAGAAAAACCATGAAGGGCACCTTCACCAAGAAGGCCGTGGCACTCGTCGCGTCCGTCGCCATGCTCGCCGGACTCGGCGCCTGCGGGTCGAGCACCTCCAGCGGTTCGACCGAACTGAAGTTCCAGACCTGGAACCTGAAGAACGACAAGTTCACCTCCTACTTCGAGGATCTCATCGCCCAGTTCGAGAAGGAGAACCCGGGCGTCACCATCAAGTGGGTCGACCAGCCCGCCGACAACTACGAGGACAAGCTGTCCACCGACGCGGCGGCCGGCGAGCTGCCCGACGTCGTGGACATGGGCCCCGAGCCGGCGTACACGCTGGCCAAGGCGGGCATCCTGCTCGACGTCTCCCAGGCCGCCCCGGACGCCGAGAAGGACTATCTTCCGGCAGCATGGGACGCCGCCACGTTCAAGGGCAACGACCTGCCCGAGGGCACCTACGGCTTCCCGTGGTACCTGAACTCCGGCCCGACCTTCTACAACAAGGCGGTGCTCTCCGAGTGCGGCGTCGAGGTCGACCCGGCCGACCCGCCCACCAAGCAGGACGACATCTTCGACATGGCCGACACCTTCGGCAAGAACTGCGGCGGCAAGTACGCGCTGACCTCCGGCATCCCGTCCATCCAGGACTTTGGCATGTACGGCGTCCAGCTGATGAACGAGGACCGCACCGAGTTCACGTTCAACAACGAGAAGGGCGTCGAGTTCGTCCAGCACTACATCGACATGTACAACGCGGGCGCCTTCACCGACGACATGCTCAACAGCTCCACCTCCGGCGAGTCCAAGAGCTTCAACGGCGGCTCCCAGGCGTTCATGAACGGCAACGCCTACAGCGTCGACGACATCCGCAAGAACGCTCCGAAGGTGTTCGAGAACCTCGCCATCACGAACTTCATCGCCAACACCAAGCCGAACATGTTCATGGAGATGCTCACCGTGAACGCCACCAGCAAGAACCAGGAGCTCGCGATCAAGTTCGCCCGCTTCGTGACCAACTCGAAGAACCAGCTGGCCTTCGACAAGAAGGCGAACGTGTTCCCGTCCTCCGTGGGCACCATCGACGACGACTTCTTCAACCCGTCCGAGGACACGATGGACGCCGAGGCCATGCGCATGTCCGCCGACCAGATCCGCAAGGGCGAGATCTGGGGCCCGCCGCAGTTCACCTCCGCCTGCACCACGATGCTGCGCGAGGAGATCGCCCAGGCGCTGCAGGGCAAGATCACGGCCAAGGAGGCGCTCGACGCCACCGTCAAGTACTGCAACGAGCGTCTCTAAGCGGACGATCGACAATCGATAGGCGGTTCAACCATCATGGCCACATCAACCAAACGCAGGAAGGGCGCGGCGGCCGCCCAGGGGCGTGACCCCCGCTCCAGCGGCCGCATCGTCCCCTGGCTGTTCGTCCTTCCCCCGATCCTGTGGATCTGCACCTTCTCCCTGGTGCCGTTCTTCAACACGATCCGACTGTCCTTCACCGACTCCACGCTCCTGAGACCCGGCAAGTTCGTCGGCATCGAGAACTACATCGACATGTTCTCGGACCGCCGCTTCCAGACGGCGTTCTTCAACTCGTCCCTGTACGTGGTGTGCATCGTCCCGTTCATGGTGATCCTGCCGCTCATGCTCGCAGCCCTCGTGGCCGAGAAGACGCGCATCATGAACTTCTTCCGCACCGCCTTCTACACCCCGGTCATCATGTCCAGCGTCGTCGTCGGCCTGCTGTGGACCAACATCCTCGACAAGGACGGCCTGCTCAACGGCACGTTCAAGGCGCTCAAGTGGATCAGCACGCCGATCCCGTTCCTCACCGACCGCTGGCTGCTGCTCTTCAGCGCCATGGCCGTGACCATCTGGAGCGGCCTCGGCTACTACATGCTCATCTACTTGGCCAACATCGCCAACATCGACGGCACGCTGTACGAGGCGGCCTCGATCGACGGCTGCGGCGGCATCCGCCAGTTCTTCCACGTGACGCTGCCCGGCTGCCGCGTGACGATGATCCTCGTCATGCTCCTGAGCTCCATGTCCGCCTTCCGAGTCTTCGGCGAGATCTACATGCTCTCCGGCGGCTCCGGCGGCGTGGGCGGCGCCGACCTGACGATGACCATGCTCATCAAGCAGGAAGGCACCGGCATCAACGCCCGCACCGGCTACTCCGGCGCCCTCGGCATGGTCATGTTCGTGGTGCTCGGCTGCATCATCGGCATCGAATGGTTCATCCAGCGCAGGAGTGAGGACTGATGGCACGCGCAACGGTAATGGAGAACAAGTACAACCACCTGACCCCGGGCAAGATCATCCGCGTGGTCGTGCTCATCGCCCTTCTGCTCTTCCTGGCGGCCCCGCTGCTGTGGCAGATCTCGCTGGCCTTCAAGGGCCCGAAGGACGACATGTACGCGGCACCGTACCTGATCCCCGTCGACCCGACGATGGACAACTTCGTGCAGGTCTTCAAGCGACTGCCGATCCTGTTCTACGTGGGCAACACGCTGATCGTGGCGGCGCTCAACATCGGCGGCAACATCATCTCCGGCTGCTTCGCCGGCTACTCGCTCGCCCTGCTGCGATTCAAGGGCAAGGGACTGGTCGTCGGCCTGCTGTTCCTGTCGATGCTGGTGCCCGGCGAGACGATCCTCATCTCGCAGTTCCTCATCATCCGCGGGCTCGACCTGCAGAACAACCTGATCGGCGTCGCCCTGCCAGGCCTCGTGAGCTCGATGAACATCCTGCTGTTCATGAACGCGTTCAACGCCATCCCCAAGGAGATGATCGAGGCGGCCGAGGTGGACGGCGCCAACATCTGGCAGCGGTTCTGGCGCATCTGCGTGCCGCAGGTCAAGGGCACCATGGCCCTGGTCGGCATCTTCTCCTTCATGGGTTCGTGGAACGACTTCCTGTGGCCGCTGATCGTGCTCACCGACGACTCGCACTACACGCTCACGCTCGGCATGAGCCGTCTGCAGGGCACCTTCGTGTCCGACCCGCGCATCGTCGCCGCAGGCACCATCGTCGCCCTCATCCCGATCATGATCTTCTTCCTGGTCTTCCAGCGCTACATCTTCAACGGCCTGGAGTCCGGATCGGTCAAGGAGTAGTCATATGAGATTCGGAGTCAACTACACCCCCTCGGGCGAATGGTTCTACGCCTGGCTCAACCCCAAGTGGGACGCCGTCGAACGCGATATGCGCCAGATCGCCGATCTCGGCGCCGACCACGTGCGCATCTTCCCGCTGTGGACCCTGCTGCAGCCGAACCGCACATGGATCAACCCCAAGGCGCTCGACGACCTGCATCGCATGGTCGAGATCGGCGGCGACGCCGGACTGGACGTCTACGTGGACGTGGTGCAGGGGCACCTGTCGAGCTTCGACTTCGTGCCCTCCTGGCTGGTCTCCTGGCACGAGACCAGCATGTTCGCCGACGACAAGGCGATCGAGGCGCAGTGCCGACTGGTCGAGGCCATCTACGAGAGGCTGTCCGACGTCAAGGCGTTCGCCGGACTGACCCTCGGCAACGAGTGCAATCAGTTCACCGATGCGACGCACCCGCGCCGCATGCACGCCACCGCCGACGAGACCGGAGCCTGGCTCGACCGTCTCATCGGCTCGGTGGGGGAGCGCGCCCACCGCGATGGACGCGTGATCCTGCACAGCGAGAACGACGCCGTCTGGTACGCCGACGGCCACGCCTTCCGCCCCTCCTACGCCTCGTGCAAGGGCGACATGACCACCGTGCACTCGTGGGTGTTCAACGGCACCGCACAGCACTACGGCCCGATGTCGTTCGCCAGCACCCACCACGCCGCCTACCTGACCGAGCTGTCGAAGGCGTTCGCGACGGATGCGCACAGGCCCGTATGGGTGCAGGAGATCGGCGCACCCGGCAACGTGGTCGCCTCCGAGGACGCACCCGCGTTCGCACGCGAGTCGATCACGGCCATCGAGGAATGCCCCGACGTGTTCGGCATCACCTGGTGGTGCTCGCACCGCATCCCGAAGACCTTCCAGGACTTCCCGTTCTTCGAGCACGAGCTCGGCCTGTTCGACGTGGACGGATCCCTGACCGACGTCGGCGTCGCATTCCGCGATGCGATCGCCGACAGCCGTGGCAGGATGGCGGCCTCGCCGCGCACGAACGCCATCGCAGTGCCCGTGGACGGCGCCGGCGACCCGCTGGTGCGCGCCGCGTTCGCGCCGGGCGGTTCCGTGTTCGACGCGTGGATGTCCCTGGAGGAGCAGGGCGAGCGCCCCTGCATCATCACCTCCGCGACGGCCGATGACGCCGAAGCGCTCGCGGCGCGCGGCATCACGCACGTCACGCGCGTCGAAGCCGTGGCGGGCGACGCCTACAGCGCCGTCTCCGACCCGGCGTTCGCCGGCAAGGGCGGCAACTGATCCGATCGGATCCGACGCCCGGCTCGCATCCGGTGGTCCGTCCCCTTCTCCTTGGTCTCAGGAGACGGGCCACCGGCTTATCCGTGAAAAGGAGCAGCGCATGATCGACACGACGCGATTCACCGCCGAATCGGCCCATGGCAACCCCCTGATGAACCCCAAGACCGTCGTCCGGGGCGACCATTGGCGCATCGGCATCCTCACCGACTCCCTGATCCGCCTCGAATGGTCGGACGACGGCGACTTCGTCGACGACCGTACGCAGATCGTCGTCAACCGCGACTTCGGCGGCATCCCGGACTTCACCGTCCGCCGTGACGCCGACGGATGGCTCGACATCGAAACCACTCATCTTCGCATCCGCTACGACGGCGGCCCCTTCAGCGCCGAAGGGCTGAACGTCACCGTCAAGGACTGCCCCTCGCAGCACAACACCTGGCACTATGGCGCCGCGCAATCGGCGAACCGCGGTGGCACCACGCGCACGCTCGACCAGATCGACGGCGCCGCACCGCTCGACCCCGGACTGCTCTGCGGCGACGGGTGGATGATCCTCGACGACTCGCACGACAACGTCATACGCCCCGCATCCACGGTGCGTGGACGCATCAACCCGTTCGGCGAATGGGTGTTCCCCAAACCTCACGTCTCCACGGACCTGTACCTGTTCGGCCATTCGGGGCGCATCCACGACGCGCTGCGCGACTACCACAGGCTCACCGGACCGGTGCCGCTGCTGCCGCGTTGGGCGTTCGGCAACTGGTGGAGCCGCTATCACCGTTACACGGCCGACGAATACCGCATGCTCGTCGAACGCTTCGAACGCGAGGGGCTGCCGTTCACCGTGGCCGTCATCGACATGGACTGGCACACGACCGACGTCGACCCGGCATACGGGTCCGGCTGGACCGGATTCACCTGGAACCGCGAGCTGTTCCCCGATCCTCAAGCATTCCTCGAATGGCTGCACGCCAAGGGCATGCGGACCACGCTCAACCTGCATCCGCGCGATGGCGTACGCGCCTTCGAGGACTGCTACGAGCGCGTCGCCACGGCGGTCGGCGTCGACCCGGCGACGGGCAGCGCCATCGAGTTCGACGCCGCCGACCCCACGTTCATGGCCGCCTACTTCGACCAGATCCTGCATCCGATGGAGCGTCAGGGCGTCGACTTCTGGTGGATCGACTGGCAGCAGGGCGGCATCACCCGCCAGAAGGGCCTCGACCCGCTGTGGATGCTCAACCACCTGCATTACCTCGACTCGGCGCGTGAGGGTCGACGCCCGATCACGTTCTCCCGCTACTCGGGATACGGTTCGCACCGGTACCCGGTCGGCTTCTCCGGGGACACGATCGTGACCTGGGAATCGCTCAGGTTCCAGCCGTACTTCACCGCCACCGCATCGAACATCGGCTACGGGTGGTGGAGCCATGACATCGGCGGCCATATGTTCGGCTACCGTGACGAGGAGCTCGAGGCCCGCTGGTACCAGCTCGGCACGTTCAGCCCGATCAACCGCCTGCACTCCACCGACTCGCCGTTCAACGGCAAGGAGCCATGGAACTTCCACGAGCCGGCCCGCACGGCCATGGTCGACGCGCTGCGACTGCGTCACCGGCTCATCCCGTACCTGTACACGATGAACCGGCGAGCCGCATTCGACGGACTGCCGCTGGTCGAACCCATGTACTGGAACCATTCGGGCGGCAACGTGCCCACCGAATTCCAGTTCGGCACCGAACTCATCGTCTCGCCGATCCTCGAACCCGCCGACCCGGCCGTCCGACGCGCCAAGGCGAACGTATGGTTCCCCCATGGCGAGTGGTACGACCTCTTCGACGGCCGCCGTTACGCGGCCGAACCCGATCAGGGACGCACGATGGAGGTCTGGCGCGGCATCGAGCGTATGCCGGTGTTCGCCAAGGCCGGAGGCATCATCCCGATGCAGCGGCTCGACGATGGCGCTTCCATAGGTGCGGACGCCGTAACGGAGACCGTGCCGGTCAATGACGTCTCCAACCCGAGCGCGTTCGACGTCCTCGTGTTCCCGGGGCAGGACGGCTCGTTCACCCTCTGGGAGGACGACGGTGCGGTCGGCGCGGCCAACCGGTGGACCCGCACCGATCTCACGCTCGACTGGACGCACGGCGCGTTCACCGTCGACGCGGCCGCGGGGGAGTGCGCCGCCGTCCCCGCACGGCGCGCATGGCGGATCATCCTGCGCGGCGTCGCCGATCCTGCGACAGGCCTGACCGACGGTCCGTCGACGGCCGCGACGCCGGCCTACCCCGTCACCGTGCTCCGGGGCGGCGACCCGCTGAGCGATGCCGACTACATGGTGCGCTACGAGGAACCCACGCTCAGTCTCGTCATCGACCTGCCGCCGACATCGATCCACGATCGGCTGCGCATCGAGATCGACGGCCTTGCCATCGCCCCGCAGCCGATCGAACGGGACGCGTTCGCCGTGCTCGACGACGCGCAGATGCTCTACTTCACCAAGGAACGGGCGTGGGAGCTCGTCAGACGCGAGGGCGTGAAGGCGCTCGCATCGCTCCATACGCTCGAAATGCCCCCGGGCGATTACGGGGAGCCCCAATGGTTTTCCTCGCACATGCCGCAAGGCGTGATCGAGGCGCTGTCCGAGGTGCTGCTGCGCGGATGAACGCGGGAACGGCACTGCGTCGCCCATCACCCACCAAAAACGGGCGACCGGACGGCAATGGGCGCGACGATTCGAAGCGGAATCGACGTGCCACCACCTCAAAGGTTAAGGAAAGGAAACAATGAACAGGAAGACAACCATGCCGCGGCGCATTGTGGCGACGACATTGGCTGCCGCGATGATGATGGCGATGGCGGCATGCTCCGCCGGAGGCGCCAGCGCAACCGCATACACCGTGACGCCGGAGAACGAGAACGAGGAGCTGATCCTCAAGAACCAGCCGGAATCCTCCTACTGGTTCCCCGAGGATCTGCTTTCGTGGAGCGCCGACAAGGACCCGGACCTCGCCTACAACGTGAGCACCGTGCCGCTCGCCAAGCGCGTCGACCAGAAGAACCTCAAAACCGTCAACGACACGCAGAACGCCGACACCAAGGTGATGGCCATCTCCATCATGAACTCCTCGACCAGCGGCAACGCGCCCCGAGGACTCAACAACGCCAACGCGAACACCTTCTCCTACTGGCAGTACGTCGACCAGCTCGTCTACTGGGGAGGCTCATCCGGCGAGGGCATCATCGTGCCGCCGAGTCCCGACGTGACCGACATGGCGCACACCAACGGCGTGCCCGTGCTCGGCACCGTGTTCTTCCCGCAGAACGTGTCCGGCGGCAAGGTCGAATGGCTCGACCAGACGCTCCAGCAGAACGCCGACGGCTCGTTCCCCGTGGCCGACAAGCTCATCGAGGTCGCCAAGGCCTACGGCTTCGACGGCTGGTTCATCAACCAGGAGACCGAAGGCGACAACGAGACCGCGCTCGGCCCCGAATACGCCGAGAAGATGCAGGCGTTCATCGCGTACATGAAGCAGCAGGCGTCCGACCTGCGCGTCGTCTACTACGATTCGATGACCAAGGACGGTGCGATCGACTGGCAGAACGCGCTGACCGACGAGAACAGCATGTTCATGAGCAAGGACGGCAAGTCCGTCGCCGACGACATGTTCCTCAATTTCTGGTGGACCGAGGACGAGCTGGCCGGCGACGACCTGCTCGCCGCCTCTGCGAAGAAGGCCGAATCCCTCGGCATCGACCCGTACTCGCTGTACGCCGGCGTCGACGTGCAGGCCGACGGCACCGACACCCCGATCAAATGGGATCTTTTCGCCGACAAGGACGGCACGACCCACACCTCCCTCGGCATCTACTGCCCGAGCTGGACCTACTGGTCCGCCGGCAACCCGACCACCTTCCGCGCCAACGAGAACCGGCTGTGGGTCAACGCCGAAGGCGATCCGAGCGTCTCCGAGACCTACGAGGGCGACGAATCCTGGCAGGGCGTCTCCAACTACGTGGTCGAACGCTCCGCCATCACCTCCCTGCCGTTCGTCACCAACTTCAACAACGGATCCGGATACAGCTTCTCGCGCGAAGGCAGGCAGATCTCCAAGATGGACTGGAACAACCGCTCCATCTCCGACATCCAGCCCACCTACCGCTGGATCGTCGCCGACAAGGGCGGCAACGCCACCAAGGCCGACTACAGCGACGCCGAAGCCTGGTACGGCGGCTCCTCGCTGAAGTTCTCCGGCACCGTCAAGCAGGGCGGCTCCACCTCGGTCAAGCTGTACTCCGCCGACGTGAAGCTCACCGACGGGGTCGACTTCTCCGTGAAGGCCAAGGCGAACGCATCCACCAAGCTCGACGCCGTCCTGACCTTCGCCGACGGCAGCAGCCAGACCATCTCGGCCAAGTCGAAGACCAAGGTCGGCGAGGACTGGACCACGCTCGACTACGACCTCTCCAAGCTCTCCGGCAAGACCCTCACCGGCATCGGCTTCACCTACTCCGCCAGCGAGGACAGGACCGGATACCAGCTGCTGCTCGGCAACATCACCATCAAGGACGGCTCCGACGCCTCCAAGGCGTCCGCCGGCAAGGTGACCCAGGTCAAGGTCGACGACAAGCAGTTCGACGACGACGCCCTCTACGCCGGCGTGCGCCTGTCCTGGAAGGCCGACGGCGACGCCGCCGGCTACGAGGTGTACCGCATCAACGAGGACGGCTCCCGCTCCCTGCTGGGCGTGACCAACGTCGAGAACTTCTACGCGGCCTCGCTCACCCGAACCGGCCAGACGAACAACACCACGTTCGAGGTCGTGCCGGTCGACCGCTACGGCACCCAGGGCGAGTCGGCCAAGACCGACATGGAGTGGCCCGACAACAGCAAGCCCAAGGCCGCGGCCACCGCATCCCGCACGCTCATCGGCGTCGGCGACGAGGTGACGTTCACCTCAGCCAGCTCCAAGAACACCAAGAGCGTGTCCTGGTCGCTGCCCGGCGCCAGCAAGGAGAAGGCCGAGGGCAACAAGGTCACGGTCACCTACGACAAGGAGGGCGTCTACGACGTCACCGTCACCGCGAAGAACGACAAGGGCGAGGCCACGCAGAAGATGGCCGGTCAGATCGTCGTCTCCTCGAAGATCGCCTCCGGCGGCAAGCTGACGCTGCTGTCGCAGGGTAAGGCGGTCACGGCCGACGGCTTCACCAACGGCAACGAGAAGCCCGAGTTCGCCGTCGACGGCGAGACGAACACCAAGTGGTGCGTCACCGGTCCCGCCCCGCACGAGATCACGGTGGATCTGGGCGACGTGAAGACCGTCAGCCAGGTCGACATCGCCCACGCGCAGGCCGGCGGCGAGGACGCGAGCATGAACACGCAATCCTACTCGATCGCGGTCAGCAAGGACGGCAAGGAGTTCACGACCGTGGCGACGGTGAAGAAGAACACCGCCGGCACCACGTCCGACGCCTTCGCCCCGGTCGACGCCCGCTACGTCAAGCTCGTCGTCGACAAGCCGACGCAGGGCAGCGACACCGCGGCCCGTATCTACGAGATGCAGGTGCTCGGAGCCGACGGTTCGATCCTGTGATCGGATGACCGACCGATGACCTCCCGATGCCCGATGAGAGAAGCATGTGAGCGCTCTCATCGGGCTTTCGGCCGTATAATTCACACTACGAGACAACGAATGGAAGTGAAGCAATGGTGACTCGATCCGACGGTCCCCGGGACAGTGTCCCAGACGGTGCTGTCCAGAACGGTGCGGCCCGTACGCCCGCGCGCGGCAGGCGCGTCGGGCTCAAGGACATCGCCGACGAACTGGGCATCTCGCAGACGGCGGTGTCCTTCGCCATCAACGACAGGCCCGGAGTCTCCGAGGAGACCAAGCGCAAGGTCAAGATGGCCGCGGCGAAACTCGGTTGGACTCCCGTCTATGCCGCACAGGCGCTGGGATCGTCGAAGACCATGACCGTCGGGTTCGCCCCCTCACGCTCCGCCGACGAACTGCAGGACGAAAGCTTCATGCTGCACTTCATGACCGGCCTGCACGCCTCATTGAGCCGCAAGGGCTACGGTCTGCTCTACCGTCCCTGCGCGTCGCTGCGCGAGGAGCTCACGGTCTACAGGGACTGGTCGGCGCGCAAACGGGTCGACGGCGTCGTACTCGTCGACCTGCGTGCGGACGACCCTCGACCCACACTGCTCAACAGACTCGGGGTTCCCGCGGTGCTTGCCGGCGGACCGGATCCATCCTCGCTGATGCCGTCCCTGTCGATCGACGATGGCGGCACGATGGAGACGGTGCTCAGACACCTGCTGGAGCGGGGGCATCGTCGCATCGCCTATATCTCGGGAGACCCGACCCTCGACTACAGCAAGGACCGCGAGGCCGCGTTCCGTGCGTTCGCCAAGCGCAGGCGACTCGAATCCATCCACGTGGAGTTCACCGATTTCAAGACGGAGCGGGCGTCCGAGCTGACGCTCAGGCTCATGGCCCTGCCGGTGCCTCCCACCGCCTTCATCTACGAGAGCGAGACGCTGGCGGCGGCGAGCCTGCGATCCATCGCCGCCCATCTGATCGCGCAGGGGAGAGGCCTTGAAGGGGTTCCCGCGATCGTGAGCTTCGAGGACAGCTTCATCTGCGAGGCGGCGTATCCGTCGATCACCTCGGTGCATCGCGACGCCAGCGAATACGGCGCGAAGGTGGCCAAGCTGCTGCTCAAGGTGCTGGCCGGCGATCCGGTCAGCGGCAACCGCCGGATCCTCAAGCCCGAACTGGTCATCCGCGAAAGCACCTCGCGCTCCATCGACGTGTGAACAGTGATGTGTGTGACGTGTGTGACGTGTGAGCATCGACGCGGCATAGGTGAGGCCCCGCAATCCCAAACGGATTGCGGGGCCTCACCTATGCCCTGGCCCCCTTAAGACGAGGTGACGAGGGGAGAGGTCAGTCCGCGTTCTTCACGGCGGTGGCGATGGACACCGACGGCTCGAGGAACGGGATCAGCGTCGACTGGAACGCGTGGTACAGGTCGGACTTGCCCGGCCAGACCGTGTCGAGCACGTGGTTGTCCTTGTCGAGCTGGTGGAACCAGGAGCCGCCCTCATGGTCGATGACATGCTCGTCGACGTACTGGGCGAACGTGGCGTACCAGTCGAGGTACTCGTCCCTGCCGGTGGCGGCGTGGAGCGTGGCGGAGGTGTTCATCGCCTCGGCGAGCGTCCAGTGCATGCGGTCGGTCACTACAGGCTTGCCGTTCCAGTCGGTCGTGTAGGCGAGTCCCACCGTGTCGTCGGCGTTCCATGCGTCGGCCACGGCGCGGGCGAACAGCTGCTCGGCGGCCTCGATGTACGGGGCTGCACCCTCGAGGTTCGCGAAGGAGCTCAGCGCCCACTGGGTGATCAGACGAGACCATTCGATGCCATGGCCCGGGGTGGCGCCGTACGGCTTGAACTGGTCGTCCTTCTTGTCCGCGTTGCATTCGAGATCGAGGGACCAGTCGGCGTTGAAGTGCTCGGGGATGCGCCATTCGTTGTCCTTGGCCCAGCCGATCACATGGTCGATGATGCGCCCGGCGCGCACGCGGTAGGAGTTGTCGCCGGTGGCGTCGGCGACGGCGAGGAACGCCTCGGTGGTGTGCATGTTGGCGTTGAGGCCGCGGTACGGGTCGAGCTCGGTGAACTCGGTGTTCCACGTATCCACCGCCAGTCCGATCTCCTCGTCCCAGAAGTGCTCGTCATAGGTCCTCAGGGCCTCGTCGAGCAGCTCTCCGGCACCCGGGCGTCCGGCGAGCAGCGCCGAGGACGCGGCGAGGATCACGAAGGCGTGGGCGTAGCACACCTTGCCCGGAGCGTGGGTGCCGTCGGCGAAGACCTGCGGGTACCAGCCGCCGTGCTCGTCGTCGTGCAGGATGCCGGTCAGGCCCTTGAGGGCCTTGTCCGCAAGCTCGCCGGCACCCGGGTAGCCGAGCATCTCGCCGATCGAGTAGACGTGCGCCATACGCGAGGTGATCCAGGTCTCCACGCCGTGGGAGGGGTCGAGCGTGCCGTCGTCGTTGAGCCAGCCGGAGCCTCCGTTCGGCGCCGGGAATCCCTTGCCGAAATCGAGCAGTTCGTAGGTCTCGGAGGCCATGAAGATGCGGTTGGCCTCGGTGCCGAGCGCATAACGCGGATTGGTGGACATGGGGTGTTTCCTTTCGTTGGAAATGGTTGTTGTTGATGGGTAAGTCAGCGCCTGACGCGGATGTCGAAGTAGTCCATGACGAGTTCGCAGAACATCATGTTGGACCAGCTGAACCATTCGCGCGTGTAGTGCGTGGGATCGTCGACGTCGATGCCCTCGTGCATGAGGTGCGTGCCCGCGTCGGTGGCGACGAGCGCGTCGAGGATGCGGGCCTTGGTCTGCCGGTCGTCGCTGGTCATCGCCTCGATGGACAGGGCGATCGGCCAGACGTAGCGCGGCGGCGTGTGCGGGGAGCCGATGCCCTTGAGGCACCTGCCCTCGTAGTAGTACGGATTCTCGTCGCTCAGCAGCGTGCGGCGCGTGGCGAGGTAGACCGGATCGTCCGCCGCGCAGTATCCGAGGTAGGGGGCGGCCATGAGGCTCGGCACGTTGCTGTCGTCCATGATGAGGTGGTGGCCGAGGCCGTCGGTCTCGAAGGCGTAGATGGTCTCGCCGTCGCGGTTCGTGGTCTTCGCATGGGTCTCGATGCCGGCGATGATCCCCTCGCGCAGACGTGCGGCGCGTGAGGCGATCGACGGGTCGTCGAGCAGATCGGGGGAGAAGATGCGTTCGACGTAGCCCATGACGACCGAGGCGAACATGTTCGACGGCACCAGATAGTGATACGTGCAGGCGTCGTCGCTGGGGCGGAAGCCCGACCAGGTCATGCCGGTGTATGCGACGGGCGTGCCCCGGCCGTCGTTGTCGAGCGTCTCGGTCGCAAGATCGGTGTCGCGCATGAAGAAGTACGGCGAATCCTCGTGATGCTGTTCGGTCTCGAACACGTCGAGGATGCGCTTGACGCCTGCGACGAACACGTCGTCGAAGTGGTCCCTGCGTCCGGTGTTCGCGTAGAGCATCCACGCGAGCTGGATCGGATAGCACAGCGAGTCCACCTCATACTTGCGTTCCCATAGCCACGGGCTGGAGAAGTCGGATCGGTCGTCCTTGTCCCAACTGGCGCCGCTGGGGGTCTCGTTGAACGCGTTCGCGTACGGGTCGATGCCGATGAACCGGAACTGCTGGCGCACGAGGCCGGCGATGAGATCGGACAGTTCCTCGTCCTGCGGGGCGATGGCCAGATAGGGGCGCATCTGCGCGGTGGAGTCGCGCAGCCACATCGCCGGGATGTCTCCCGTGACCAGGAACGTCGTGCCGTCGTCATGACGGCGCACGGTGGTCGCAAGGGTGTTCGCGAAGCAGGCGTTGAAGTTCTCGGCCCAGTCGGCGTGCTCCGCGCCGCACAGATCGGTGATGCGGTGCATGAAATCGGCTACGGATCGCGGGATCGCGGCGTCGTGTGCGACCTTCGGTGTCGGTGATGTCATTGGTTCAACTTCTTCGTTGGTGGATGGACAATGGCTTTCATCCGGTATTCTAAACCGGTTTAGTTGGCGACACGCGAAAGGCCGGCGGTCATCCTTGGCGGACGGCCGCCGGCCCTGCGCGTTCGGATCAGACGATCATCCGACGATGATCGAGAGGATCACTTGCCGGCCTCGGCCAGGTAGTCCGGCATCTGGGCCGGGTACTGCGGCCAGGCGCCGTTCTGGGTGCACACGAAGGCGGCGGTGTTGACGGCCTTGCGGTGGGCTTCTGCCAGGGAGTCGCCCAGCAGGGTGCGGGCGGTGAACGTGCCGGAGAAGGAGTCGCCGGCGCCGACGGTGTCGACGACCTCGACGCGCGGGGTGTCCACGGTGGAGATCTCGCCGTTCTTGGAGATGATGGTGGAGTAGGCGGAGCCGGCGGTCAGGATCACGTAGTCGAGATCGTACTGCTCGAGGAACCAGCGGGAGGCGTCGTCGCCGGAGGTGCCGCGGATGTCGAACATGTCACGCAGGAGCAGCAGCTCCTCGTCGTTGATCTTGAAGACGGTGGCCTGGCCCAGCAGCTCCTCGATGAGCTCCTTGGAGTAGTGGTCGCCGCGCAGGTTGATGTCGAAGAACTTCATCGCGCCCGGCTTGGTGTGCTTGAGCAGCTCGGTGATGGTGGCGTGGGACTCGGGGGAGCGCAGAGCCAGGGTGCCATAGCAGACGGCGTCGGCCTGCTTGACGACGTCGATGAGCTGACGGGTGTACAGGATGTGGTCCCAGGCCACGCCCTTGACGATGGTGTACTCCGGGATGCCGTTCCTGAGCTCGACCTCGACGGTGGAGGTCGGCCAGGCGTTGCGCTGGATCACGGCGTGGATGCCGGCCTTGGCGGTCTCGGCCAGCAGCTCGTCGCCGAGCTCATCCTCGCCGACGGCGGAGATGGAGTAGCCGTCCGCGCCGTTCATCATCGCGTGGTAGGCGAAGTTGACGGGGGCGCCGCCGGCGCGCTTGCCGGTGGGGAGCATATCCCACAGCAGCTCGCCGAGGGAGAGGACGATCGGCTTGGACTTGGTGGTTTCGGACATGGTGGTTTCCTTTCCTTGTTTGTTGTGTTGGGTTTTTCCGTTTGGGAAATCTTGTGGTTCGCTCCTTGGCGTCCGGGCCTAGCCCAGATCGAAGAAGGTCGATGGCCGCTCGAGGAACTGGGTGACGGCCACGGCCGCCGCGCCGCACACGGCGGCGTCCGTCGGCATGGTCGACAGGGTGATTCTGGTGGAGTCGTAGAGCTCGGGGATGGAACGGCCTCGCACCGTGGCGAGCACCTCGTCGAGGAACAGATCGCCGCCTTCGGCGACGATGTCCCCGATGATGATGTGGGCCGGGTTGAAGGCGTTGAAGATGATCATGCAGCCGTAGCCGACGTATCGGGCGGTACGCAGGACGAGCTCGCGCGCCTTGGCGTCGCCCTTGCGCGCCAAGGCGAACAGCGCCCGCGTCGCCTCCGCGTTGGACATGGACTGCGCGCCGGGCACGATCTCGCCGTTGGCGACGATCTCCTGGCGGATCGCGGGGGTGGAGCAATAGCGTTCGAGGCATCCGACGTTGCCGCAGTCGCAGGGCTTGCCGTGCACGTCGACGGAGACATGGCCGATCTCGGTGGCGGCGCCGAGCGCGCCGTTGACGATGTGGCCGTTGTCGATGACCCCGAGGCCCACGCCCTCGCCGACCAGATAGTAGGCGAGATCGTTCTCGCCGTGCGATTCGGGGTCGAACAGGTAATGGGCGAGCGCGCCGGCCCGGGCGTCCTGCTCGATGAACACGGGGACCCGGAACGCATGCGTGAACTCGTCGATGAAGTTCACGTTGCGCCAGCCGGTCATCGACGAGACGACGGCGGTGTAGCCCTTGTCGCGCATGTAGGGGCCGGGGATCGCCATGCCGATGGCGACGATCAGATCGTCCTCGTCCAGCAGCTCCTCGATGCGCCGGTGCAGCAGGGTCACCGTTTCGCCGATGGTCTCGTTGGTGATGGGCGGCATGTCCTCGGTGCCTAGGGTGTTGCCGGCCAGATCGAAGACGCCGATGCGCACGAGGGATCGGGCGAATTTGACGCCGATCACGTGGAAGTGCGTGGTGTCAAGCTTCAGGCCGATGGAGCGGCGGTTCTTCGCGCCCTCCATGTCGCCGGTCTCCTGGATGGCGCCGACGTCGATGAGCTGCGCGGTGATCTTGGTGATGGCGGCGGGGGTGAGGTCGAGCGCCTTGGCGATCTGTGCGCGGGAGCTGACGCCGTTGTGATAGAGATGCTGGAGGATGCGGGAGCGGTTGGACTCGGCGATGGATGCCCGGGATGTGCCGGTGGCGTTGCTGCCGTTGCTCATGCCTGACACCTCCTTGCGTCATCCGTGCCGTCCGCACCGTTGTGTGGTCCACCGTTGGGTGGTCTGCGATCGTCCTTGAATCTGAACTTGATTAAGATATTAACGCAGTTAATACATGAACGCAATTAAGGAATGCCCGGCGTGTCGCCGACGGGGCGTCTCCGTTTACGGCGGCTAGGATGGACGCCAAGCCACGGAAGACTGCGGGCGAAGAGGCCCTTGCGGAGTTTTCGTGGAAACGATCACAGGTCACGAAGGAGCTGCGTATGACGATGATCGAAATAGCCGTGCAGGATGTCGCCGGCGCGAGGATCGCGAAGGAGGAGGGTGCCGACCGCATCGAACTATGCGTGGCGCTGGGTGCCACCGGAGGACTCACGCCAAGCGCGGGCCTCATCGCCGCGTGCGCCGCGATCGGCGTGGGCGGCGACGACGGGGGAGTGCAGGCCCTGATCCGCCCGCGCGCCGGATCGTTCGTGTTCGATGACGACGAGAAGGCCGTGCAGCTCGCCGACGTGCGCATGGCCGTGCATGCCGGCGCCAGCGGGGTCGTGGTCGGAGGTCTGACGCGTGACGGCGTGATCGACGAGCCGTTCGCGGCGGCGTTGGCCGACGCCGCACGCCGTGCCGGGCGGGAGACGGGACGGGACGTCCAGCTCGTCTTCCACCGCGCCTTCGACATGGTTCCCGATCGCGACGCCGCACTGGAGACGCTCATCGCCCTGGGGTACACGCGCGTGCTCACCTCGGGCGGCGCGCCGCGCGTGCCCGAGGGCGTGGGCGCCCTGCACGATCTGGCGGTCCGGGCCTCCGGACGCATCCAGATCGAGGCCGGAGGAGGTCTCACCCTCGAGTCGATAGCCGCGACCCGAGCCGCCGGCGTGGATGCGCTGCATATGTCCGCCAAGCGGCTCGTGCACTCCGAGGGCGGTCCGGGAGGCGGTGGCGGCGCGCCGATCGAGGTCACCGACCGGGAGACGGTGCGCGCGGCGGTGGAGGCGGCGCACCGCTGAACGGTGCCGACCGGCTGTGACCGTCGGTGACCTGCGCCGACTGGTGCTATGACGCTACTCCTCCTCGAGATGATGTAGCACGACGACCACCGCCGCGCCTCGCAGGGTGGCCTCCGCCCCGCACTGGCAGCGGCGGATGACCGCCCGATCATGGAACTTCGACAGCGTCATCGCGTCGAGACGCCGCTGCGCCGCCTCGAGGAAGGTGTCGTTGACCACGTCCGCGGGCCCGTACACGCACACGTCGCTGATGTCGAGCAGACCGACCGGCATGGCCATGGCCGAGGCGAAGTACTCGCCGGCCTCACGGATGATGGCCGTGCGTTTCGTCTCGTCGGCGCCGATCATGCGCTCTCTCAGCACGCCGGCCGAGATCACGCGCTCCATGCATCCGCGCTTGCCGCAGGGGCAGAGCGGTCCGTGCTCGGGGTCGGGGGAGATGTGGCCGATCTCGCCACCGGCGTGCTGTTCGCCGATGACCGGCACGTCGTTGATGAGCGTCGCCGAGCCGATGCCGTGGCCGATCTTGACGAACACGAGATTCGGGCCGGCCTGCCCGAAGAAGCGCTCGGTGAGCATCGTGCACATCACGTTGTTCGCGATCGTGACGGGAACGGTGAACCGGGTCTCCAGCACGGTCTTGAGATCCACGTCGCGCCACCCGAGCGCCGTGGACTCGCTCACCACGCCGCCGCGGACCACGCCGGGCACGGCGACCCCGATGCCGACGAGCGAGCCCATGTCGAGATCGGCGGTGAGCTGGTCGACGAGCTGGACGATGGTGTCCGCATCGACGCGGACGTCCGGCCCCAGCGCACTCTCCATATGCTGCAGGGGGTTTCCGAGCAGATCGGTCAGCGCGCCCTGCACGAGATGCGGCTGGGCCAGATCGATGCTGATGATGCGCAGACGCGTCGTGTCCACGCTCAGCAGCATGGCCCTCTTGCCCTTGCCGGTGACGGGGGAGACATGGCCGTTCTCGCGGATCAGTCCCTCATCGAGCATGCCCGCCACGACGTCCGAGACGGCCACGCGCGACAGCCCGGTCATCCGCCCCAGCTGGGCGCGTGAATAGCGGCTCGCCGGGAACAGCAGATTGAAGATGAGCGAGCGGTTGAGCCTTCGCACGTCGGAGGGGCTGGCCTTGGTCGTCCGGCCGGGGGCCCTCAGTGGGAGCGAACCTGTGTACGCCTGATCGGCCATGATGCCGCCTTCCTTGAATACCGCCATATCACTGTCGTAATCGTCGTCGTAATCCGTCGTAATCGTCCGTCATGTCTCGTACCGCCCACGGGCGTCAGGGAATGATAGTATGCACCGCGACACTGCCCGCGCCTACTATTTAAGCAATGTGTCTTTTCATTATAGTCTCGCTGCCGGCTCCCGCAACCTCCCGGGAGCGGCTTGGCGTCGGGGATCGGCGGATTTGTAAGTGTTCTTAACTTCCCTGTTTTCAGTGAACATGCGCTTCGTGATCTCATCGGAGGGTTTCACGATTCGGACATCGCCTCATTGTCGGATCCGACATGTGGACGCAATAATGAAACGTTGGAATTTCAAGGAAAACGGCACATCGCAATGCATGCGCGTCACATAAGGAAACGTCCAGTTAACACAAAGAGTTCCTATAGTCGGCCCTAATCCACACCGGCGCATACGCGATGTGGCCTAGGAACACACCCTAGGAACCTTAGAGAGAGGATTCCCATGAAATCCAGGAAAGTCATGGCGCTGATCGCATCCGTCGCGGCCATCGCCTCGCTCGCCGCATGCGGCGGCGTGAAGGACAACGGCGCGGGCGCCACCGCGAACGCGGGTTCGACTATCACCATCGGCACCACCGACAAGATCACCAGCGTCGACCCGGCCGGCTCCTACGACAACGGCTCCTACGCCGTGCAGATCCAGATCTTCCCGTTCCTGTACGCGCAGAACTACAACACCTCCGAGCTGAGCCCGGACATCGCCGCCGACGACGGCACGTGGAACTCCGACGGCACCGAGTTCACCGTCAAGCTCAAGGACGGCCTCAAGTTCGCCAACGGCAACGACCTGACCGCCTCCGACGTCAAGTTCTCCTTCGACCGCATCAAGAAGATCGACGACCCGAACGGCCCGAGTTCGCTCTTGGCCAACATCGACTCCGTCACCGCCAAGGACGACACCACCGTCGTGTTCAAGGACACCGTGCCCTACGACGTGACCCTCAAGCAGGTGCTCTCCAGCCCGGCCGGCCCGATCGTCGACGAGGACTCCTTCGACGCCGACAAGCTCACCCCGGCCGACACGATCGTCTCCAAGAAGGCGTTCGCCGGCCCGTACACGCTCACCTCGTTCAAGAACAACGAGTCCGCAGCCTACGCCAAGAACGACTCCTACCAGGGCCTGACCCCGGCCAAGAACTCCGCCGTGCAGGTCAAGTACTTCGCCGACGCCTCCAACCTGAAGCTCGCCGTCCAGCAGGGCCAGGTCGACGTCGCCTACCGCTCCCTGAGCCCGACCGACATCGAGGATCTCTCCAAGGACTCCAAGGTCAAGGTCGTCAAGGGACCGGGCGGTGAGGAGCGCTTCCTCGCCTTCAACTTCAAGATCCAGCCGTACGGCGAGAAGTCCAGCGAGCCGGACGCCAACAAGGCCAAGGCCGTGCGCCAGGCCGTCGCGAACCTCATCGACCGCGACGAGCTGTCCACCAAGGTCTACAAGGACACCTACACTCCGTTGTACTCCTTCATCCCCGACGGCCTCGCCGGCCATGACGACACCCTGAAGGCCGCCTACGGCGACGGCAACGGCAAGCCGAGCGCCGAGAAGGCCAAGCAGGTCCTCGAGGCCGCCGGCGTCAAGACCCCGGTCGATCTGAAGCTGCAGTACAACAACGACCACTACGGCTCCTCCTCCGCCGACGAGTACGCTGCCATCAAGAACCAGCTCGAGGCCGACGGCCTGTTCAAGGTCGACCTGCAGTCCACCGAATGGACCCAGTACAACAAGGAGCGCAACGTCACCGACAGCTCCGACGGCGCCTACCCGGTCTACCAGCTCGGCTGGTTCCCGGACTACTCCGACCCGGACAACTACCTGTCTCCGTTCTTCCGTGACGGCAACTTCGTCAACAACGGCTACTCCAACAAGGAGGTCAACGACCTCATCGTCAAGCAGGCCGGCGAGAAGGACGCCTCCGCCCGTGAGGAGATCCTCAAGCAGATCCAGAAGCTCGAGACCGAGGACCTGTCCACCATCCCGTTGCTGCAGGGCGCGCAGGTGGCCGTGACCGGTGCGAACGTCAAGGGCGTCACCCTCGACGCGTCGTTCCGTTTCCGCTACGCCTCCGTCACCAAGTGACGCGATAGCGCGGACCGGCCGGCGGATCGATAATCCGCCGGCCGAACCCACCCGCTCCCGTCGGCATAGCCGGCGGGAGCCTTATCACATCATCACCCATCCATCAAAAAGGAGCTTCGCGTGTCAGACAGCACCGCAACGGACTCCACCGGAACGAAGGCGGCCAAGCCAAAGCGGAACCGTCTGTCCGGCGGGTTCTTCCGATTCATCCTGACCAGATTCCTGCTGATCATCCCCACGGTCTTCATCCTCGTCACCATCGTCTTCTTCGTGATGCGCGCCACCGGCGACCCGATCTCCGCCGCGCTCGGCGGCCGACTCACCCCCGAGGAGCTGCAGAAGCGAATCCACGCCGCCGGCTACGACCGTCCGCTCATCGTGCAGTACCTCGACTACCTCGGCGGTCTGCTTCACGGCGACCTCGGCACGACGCTCACCGACAACCAGCCGGTCATCACCATCCTCACCCGTTACGGCGCCGCCACGTTCGAGCTGGCGTTCCTCTCGCTCATCGTCGCGCTCATCGTCGGCATCGGGCTCGGCCGCATCGCCGCCCGCCACCGCGACCACGCGGCCGACGCCGGCATCCGCGTGTTCGCCATCCTGTGCTACGCGACCCCCGTGTTCTTCCTCGGTCTGGTCCTCAAGCTCATCTTCGCCGTGTGGCTCAACGTGCTGCCCTCCTCGGGCCGTTCCGACCTGACCAGCGAGATGCAGTTCCAGCGTCTCGTATCGCCGACCGGCTTCTACATCATCGACTCGCTCCAGCTGGGCGACATGACCGTCCTCGCCGACGTGCTGCGCCACGCCGTCCTGCCGGCCCTCGCGCTGGGCCTGCTGACCGCCGGCGTGTTCATCCGTCTGGTGCGCACCAACGTGATCGCCACCTACAACTCCGGCTACGTCGAGGCGGCACGTTCCCGCGGCGTGTCCGAATCGCGCCTGCTCAGGAAGCATGCGTGGCGTCCGGCCCTGATCCCGATCATCACCGTCATGGGCATGCAGATCGCGATGATGCTCGCCGGCGCGGTTCTGACGGAGACGACCTTCGAATGGAAGGGACTGGGCTTCATGCTCTCCACCTACCTGAAGGCCCGCGACTTCGTGGCCGTGCAGGGCATCGTGATCCTCATCGCCATCATCGTGGCCGTCGTCAACTTCATCGTCGACGTGGTCGCCGCGCTCATCGACCCGAGAGTGAGGTACTGACATGACCGAAAGCACCGTCAACAAGGTCGGCGTGCCCGGCGACAGCCGCCTGAACGACCTCAAGGTCAACAAGTCCGGCCCGTGGTGGACCAAGGCTCCGATCATCAAGGATCTGCGCATCGCCGTCGGCTGGCAGAAGGGCATGCTCGTCACCGGACTGGTGATCACGCTTTTCTTCATCCTCCTGGCCATCTTCGCGCCGCTCATCGCACCGTACGGCTATTCGCAGATGAAGGACTCGTCCGGCCAGGCGTTCCCGACGCAGGCCGCGCCCAGCTCCGAACACATCTGGGGCACGACCGTGGGCGGCTATGACGTGTTCAGCCGCACCATCTGGGGCGCGCGCACCGCCATCATCGCCATCGTCATCGCCGTGCTGCTTTCCATCTTCGCCGGCGTGCTGCTCGGCCTCGTCTCCGGCTACTTCGGCGGATGGGTCGATCGCGTGCTCGTCGTGATCGCCGACGCGATCTACTCGTTCCCGTCCCTGCTGCTCGCCATCCTCATGGCCATCATGATCTCCGGCGGCCAGTCCGGCCTGTGGAGCGGCATTTTTGCCTCCGGCATCTCGATCACCGTGGTGTACATCCCGCAGTACTTCCGCACGATCCGCGCCGAAGTGGTGCGCATCAAGTCGTCCGCGTACGTCGAATCCGCGAAGGTCGTCGGCGCCTCCACCTGGCGCATCATGACCAAGCACCTGCTCAAGAACTCCACCCGCACCCTGCCGGTGATCCTCACGCTCAACTCCTCCGAGGCGATCCTGACCCTCGCCGGTCTGGGCTTCCTCGGCTTCGGCATCGAACCGACCGCCGCCTCCGAGTGGGGCTACGACCTGAACCGCTCCGTCGCCGACGTGACCGCCGGCATCTGGTGGACGGCCATCTTCCCGGGCCTCGCGATCGTGCTCATTGTGCTCGGCATCACGCTCGTCGGCGAATCGCTCAACGATCTGGCCGATCCGCGACTGCGCGCCCGCAAGTCCGCCGGCGAGGTCGTCGGCTCGATCGAGGACACCTCCGTCGACCCGAGCGAGAAGCCCGGCGCGCGCAACGAGGTCGTCGCCGAGCTCGACGCGGCCAGAAACCCGCTCGCCCCGAACGAGACGCCCGTCACCGTCATCGACCATGATCCGGCGATCCCGGGCAGCGAATGGACCGGCGAGGGCAAGGCCCCCGCCTCGGATGAAGGAAAGGAGTGAGCCATGACCGAGTCCCAGAACGCCAATCTCGCCGAGATCAAGGACCTGTCCGTCTCCTTCATGACCGACGCAGGATCCATCAAGGCGATCGATAGGATCAACTTCACCATCCCGCGCAAGACCGTCGTCGGCGTGGTCGGCGAATCAGGCTCCGGCAAGTCTGTGACCGCACGATCGATCATCAAGCTCCTGCCCGAGACCGCCACCACCTCCGGTGCCGTCTACCTGTCCAAGCGCGACGGCTCCGATTCGCTCGACGTGCTCTCCCTGAGCGGCGAACAGCTGCGCGAGGTGCGCGGCTCCGAGGCCGCGATGGTCTTCCAGGAGCCCAATTCGGTGCTGAACCCGGTGTACACCATCGGCTGGCAGATCGAGGAGGGCCTGCGCGCGCACGGCATGAAGGACAAGAAGGAGCTGCGCGCCAAGGCCATCGACATCCTGAAGAAGGTCGGCATCCCGGACGCCGAGACCCGTGTGGACTACTATCCGCACCAGTTCTCCGGCGGCCAGAAGCAGCGCATCGTCATCGCGATGGCGCTGGTGCTGAACCCCGGGCTCATCCTCGCCGACGAGCCCACCACCGCGCTCGACGTCACCGTGCAGGCCGAGATCCTCGACCTGCTGCGCCTCGCCCGCGACGAGTTCGACGCCTCCGTGCTCATCATCACGCACAACATGGGCGTCATCGCCGACATCGCCGATCAGGTCGTCGTCATGTACCGCGGCCACGTTGTCGAACAGGGTACGGTCGAACAGATCTTCTACCATCCCAAGGCCGACTACACCAAGCGTCTGCTCGGCGCCGTTCCGCGCATCGGACAGAAGCTCACCGTGTACGACCGCGACGGCAGGGTGTTGGAGCGTGAATCCGACTGGCGCAGCCAGCCGGTGGCCGTCGAGGCGAAGGGGCTGACGATCACCTACCCGGGCCACCTCATGCAGCCCGACTTCAAGGCGGTCGACGGCATCGACTTCACCATCCACCGCTCCGAGGTGCTTGGCCTCGTGGGCGAGTCCGGCTCCGGCAAATCCACCACGGGTCGTGCGATCGCCGGCCTGCAGAAGGTCTCCGGCGGCTCGCTCAACGTGCTCGGCATCGAGATGAACGGCGTCAAGGAACGCGACTTCAAGCCCAAGCGCGCCGACATCGGCTTCGTGTTCCAGGATCCGGGAAGCTCGTTCAACCCGCTGATGACCATCGCCGAGAACGTGGCCGAACCGCTCATCGTGCACGGCAAGTACGGTTCCGTCGCCGAGGCGAGGGACTACGTGGGCGACCTGCTCGAAATGGTGCAGCTGCCGCGCGCGTACATGAACCGATTCCCGCACGAGCTCTCCGGCGGACAGCGGCAGAGGGCGTCGCTCGCGCGCGGCCTCGCGTTGAAGCCGTCGCTGCTCATCGCCGACGAGCCGACCTCCGCACTGGACGTGTCCGTGCAGGCGAAGGTGCTGCAGCTGTTCAAGAAGCTGCAGGTCGAGATCGGCTTCGCCTGCCTGTTCATCACCCACGATCTGGCCGTCGTCGACATGCTCGCCGACCGCATCATGGTGATGCACAAGGGCCGCATCGTCGAGCACGGCGACGCGGACGACATCATGCAACGTCCGCAGAACCCGTACACGAAGAAGCTGCTGGCCTCGCTGCCGGTGCCCGACCCGCGCGAGCAGCGCATCCACCGCGATCAGCTCCACGAGCTGCTCGCCTCCGAGGCGTGACGGGGCTCGATTTCCTCTGAAGGTACGAGAAAAGCCGTTGCTGAGTGATCCTCAGCAACGGCTTTTCTCTGTTGCCGGTTGTCGGCGTTACGATCCGCTAGTGCTGCTCTCCGTCGAAGACGAACAGCGCGTGGGCGTCGCCTCTGGCCTTGTTCTCGATGTACGTGCGGAACAGGGCCAGACGCTCCACCGTGCTGGCCGCGAGCGGCTGGGGGAGATCGTCCATATCGAACCAGCCGACGGAAAGGCTCTCCTCGTCACCGACGAACGGGTCGGCGTTGCCGCCGGGCTTCAGCGCGCACAGGAACGAATGGTCCATGTACATCGTGTTGTCGCCGTTCGCATAGGTGATGACCTTGTCGGAGGAGGTGACGGCCACCAGATCGGTGACGATCGCGTCGACGCCGGTCTCCTCCTTGATCTCGCGCACCACGGTGTCGGCGGGCTGCTCACCCGGCTCGTTGATGCCGTAGACCATCGCCCATTCGCCGGTGTCCGAACGGCGGCCGAGCAGCAGCTGCCCATGCTCGTTGAGCACGCAGCCGGTCACGCCGTTGAGCCACAGGAGATCATGGCCGATCTTCTTACGCAGTTCGAGCACGAATTCGGGGGTCGGCATGGTTCAGCGCTCCTGACCGGCCGCGGCGCGTTCGCGCATCCACTCCCCGACGTCCTCGATCTGCTTCGGGATGCCGGCGGAGATCCATTCGGGGCCGTTCTCGGTCATGAGCACGTCGTCCTCGATGCGGATGCCGATGCCACGGTACTCCGGCGGGATCAGCAGATCGTCCTCACGGAAGTACAGGCCCGGCTCGATCGTGAAGATCATGCCCGGACGGATCGGTGCGCCCTGATACGACTCGAAACGGGCCTGCGCGCAGTCGTGCACGTCGAGACCAAGGTGATGTGCCACGCCGCAGGCGAGCCAACGGCGATGCTGCTGGCCCTCGGGGGAGAGGGACGTCTCCACGTCCACCGGCAGCAGGCCCCAGTCGTGCAGACGCTCGGCGATCACGCGCATGCACGCGTGGTGGATGTCCGAATACGTGGCACCCGGCTTGGCGGCCTCGAAGCCGGCCTGCTGGGAGTCGAGCACAGCCTGGTACAGACGCTTCTGCAGATCGGTGAACCTGCCGTTGGTCGGGAAGGTGCGGGTGATGTCCGCCGTGTACAGGGAGTCGACCTCGACGCCCGCGTCGACGAGCAGCATGTCGCCGGTCCTCACCACGCCGGTGTTGCGCATCCAGTGCAGGATCGGGGCGTGCGGTCCGGAGGCGACGATCGAATCGTAGCCGACCGCGTTACCGAGCTCGCGGGAGACCGCGTTGAACGCGCCCTCGAGGATGCGTTCGGAACGCGGCTTGTCGAGCGCGGACGGCAGGGAGGAGAGCAGACGGTCGAAGCCGTGTTTGGTGGCGTCGACGGCCTTGCGCATCTCGCCGATCTCATAGGCGTCCTTGACCATGCGGGCCTCGGACGTGAACTCGTGCAGCTTGTCGTCGGCGGCGGCGTTCCTATCCGGATCGGCCGCGCCGTTCGCCTCGCGCACCGACTCGACGAGCGCGGTGATCTTCGGGTCGGTCTCGCGCATCACGCGCACGCGCACGGCGCCGGCCTCCGCACCCACGTCCTTGGACAGGGCGTCGGCCAGCTGCGCGATGTCATGCGTCTCGATGCCCGTCATCGCGGTCATCTCCTTGAGACCGGCGCGCGGGCCGACCCAGTACTCGCCGTAGTGCGGGTTCATGAAGAAGTCGGTGGTGGAGTTGTCGGCGCGGGGGGCGACGAACAGCTCCGGCACATGGGTCTGGCCGGCCTTGGCCTCGGGGGAATCCGGGTCCACCGGGTTGAGGACCAGCACGGCGCCCGCCTCGTAGTCGACGCCGAGACCGGTGTAGTACGCGAAGGCGGTGTCCGGACGGAACATGTAATCGCAGTCGTTGTTGCGCACCTTGGGGCTTCCGGCGGGGATCACCAGACGCTCGCCCGGGAAGGCGGCGCCGAGGGCCTTGAGCCTTGCCGGCGTGAACTTCGAGGATTCCAGCGGCTCGATGTCCGGCTCGTCATCCGCCCATCCGGAGCGCATGAACTCCTTGAACGCCTCGGAGCGCGGACGCAGCGAACGGTTGTTCACTCGGTCGCTCATCGCCTGATCCGGGCCCGGCGCGCTCCGGCGCTCCTCGGCCTCGTACTGCTTGTCCTTGTCGGTGACGACATCACCCATGGATATTCCTCCCTTGTGAATACTCCTCATAGAAGGGTCTCGTGTTACCGCTCCCATCCTAGTACGCTGTCGTCCTGTACCACCACCCATTCATGCCCGCCCACAACCCACCCACAAC
>NZ_RZJP01000002.1:417387-643932 GCF_008698085.1 Bifidobacterium callitrichos | reverse complement strand
GGCAGGCCTGCAGCGGACTGGCAATCATTGACTATAAAGAAGTAGTACAAACACACTCTTGAGTTCTCAAACCACCACACACATCAACAAGCTGAATCACAATTCTTGATTTGAATCAGACCGCCGTGCTGAGTGGCAACAGATGAGTAACTTACACGCCTCGCCGCGATCATGCAAACCGGCATGCAAAAATGCGCCGTAAACCCTTGGAAATACAGCGTTCCATCGGCGTGTCGCAACGGCACCACATCGCCTCGCATTGCCCTGACGACGATCTGTCCGCGCGTCACTTCCTGTACCCAAGGATACGCTCGCCAGCATCACATGCAGGGAACCGAAAGTGACGAACAGTCGAACAAACGGAATTGCCGCGACTTCTTCCGGCGTACACCGCAGCGACACGCAGAGCGCGTATACCTGTAGCTATGACAAAGAAAATCGCAGTACTGACCGGCGCCGGCATCTCCACCTCCGCCGGAATCCCCGACTTCCGCGGCCCCGACGGCGTGTGGACCAAGCACCCCGATCAGATGAGCGTGTACGACATCGACGCGTTCCTCAACGACAAGGAGGCGCGCGAATACTCGTGGCGCTGGCAGAAGGAATCGCCCGTGTGGAACGCGCAACCCGGCGTCGCGCACAAGGCACTGGTCAAGCTCGAGAAGGCGGGCATGCTCACGCTGCTCGCCACGCAGAACTTCGACGCGCTGCATGAGAAGGCCGGCAACAACCCGGACATCATCGTCAACCTGCACGGCACGATCGGCACATCGCACTGCATGAAGTGCCACGCCGAATACAACACCGCTGACATCATGGCGAAGCTGGACGAGGAGCCGGATCCGCGCTGCCATCGCCTGCTCAAGTACAAGGGCGACATGCCCTGCAACGGCATGATCAAGACCGACGTCGTGTACTTCGGCGAAGCGCTGCCGGACGGCGCGATGGAGAAGTCGTACAGCCTCGCGACCAAGGCCGACGAACTGTGGGTCATCGGATCGACGCTCGAAGTGTTCCCGGCCGCCAGCATCGTGCCGGTCGCCGCTCAGGCCGGCGTTCCGATCACGATCATGAACATGGGCCGCACCCAGTACGATCGCCTCGCCACCCGCCTCATCCACGACGACATCGCCGTCGCCCTGCCGAAGCTCGTCGACGAAACCATCGCCGAGAACAGCTGACGCCCAGTCAGACACATTCCAGGGGGTTCCGCCGAAGACCAAGCCCGGCGGAACCCCCTACCTATTGCTCGCTGTTGGCTCATTTGCTACATATCATCAGTCGGCGCGCACTATCGGTTTTTGAAGTATGTGAACAACTGCCGTTCGTGAGTCAGAAGCACAGCGACAAGACCCCCGACAAGCAGACCGGCATAACCGGCTGCCGGTACGCGCAGCAGTGAATCATATAGCGCAGTCATATTCGACGCATCGACGGCCAACGTCACCCATACGATCAATGGCGTGCACAGCAGCATCGCTCCGACTGCCGCTGCAGACAATTCGATCAACACCTGCAGGATAAGTATTCCCTTGGGGACTCCCGCATGCAGCGCGGACGCAAATTCCAGTCGGCGCATGCGGATCATCACAAGACCAAGAATGAAAGCGACTACTAGCGCCACCCATGGAGCGAACGCGGTAAGACGTTCGCTGAACAGCGTTTGCGACGGCGGCGTACTGCCGAGTCGCGAATTGAGTTGGCTGATCTGTGGATGCTGGTCCTTGCCGGTGACACGTGCCGACAGGTACATGAGCATTTCGATGTCGTTCGGAACCGGCCATGTACGTACTAGACACGCATCGAACGGCCGATCTGAGTTGACCGGTTCAAGTACCGCATATGAGTACTGGCTGTCGCGTCCATCATCCGGGTATTGGTAGATTCCTCGCACACGAGCGTCTCCGGAATGGTTCATCGCGATTGTCCGGCCGATCTGCGCTCCAAGCGTGTCCGCCACCGTGGATGACAGTATGATGCCCATACCGTCAGCGTCCGTTCCATCGTCTGATAATGTCGGAGAAAACACGCGGACCGCTCCCGGCGTCACCTCGTACGTGGGGATGCCGGTGGATGGCAGCGTTGCAAAGGCGATCTTTCGATCCGACTGGCGTATCGCCCCAACCGCCTGCACACCATCGACACCGGACAGCCCTTCACACGCCACACCGTCAATGCCGTCTTGCAGGGAGATCGTGTACGTGGCGGCACCAGATTGCGCGTATTGTCGCGAATCATCGATCAATCGGTTGATCTGCATAAGATCCATGCCAAACAGCATCGCGATGCATACAGCCAAAGCGACAGTAACAGCGAAGGTATGACTGGTCCCGGAGACGATGCTACGGTGCGCTTCTCGCGCTGCAACGCGTATCTTTACTCGCGATATTTGCCGCAATGGTCGACCAGCATCACCATATCCACGGCACTCACGATGTTGATGCCTCATTGTCATTCACGCCCTACTTGCCCTACTGATAACGTTCTAGATCGATGACATCGGTGGCGGCGTCACGCGTGCGATGATCATGCGTGGCGACGACGACGATCGTTCCCGATCGAGACAGCGCCCCCAGATACTGGTCGACCGCATCAGCGGTACGCATGTCAAGCTGTGCAGTCGGCTCATCAACGAGCAGTAGATCCGCGTTTGATGCGACGCCACGCGCGAGCATCAGTCGTTGCGCCTCTCCGCCGGAAAGCTCACCGAATCGTTTGTCGGCCGCATCCCCCAACCCGAAACGTTCCAACTGCTCACGCGCCAAACGTTCGGCATCCGCGGCGGCATAGCCCTGGCCCAAATACGGGAGAGCGACATGATCAAGCGCAGTTCGACGTGCCACGCCAATCGGATTTTGGAACACCCAACTGGTCTTGCATATCCCGTGACGCACCACTTTGCCAGTACTTGGTTGCTGCCAACCAGCGATGATCGACAGCAACGTGCTTTTGCCTGAACCAGATGGTCCGACAAGCGCATATACTCGTTCCGGCAATAACGTCAATGAAATACCGTGGAACAGCTGTGTACGCTCATTAAATGCATGCCCGACATTGTCAAGTTCGACGCTCACCATAGTCATCACCGGCACTTCTGCGTACCGCTGGGCGCAATATTGACACGTCCGAGCGTATCTGATGCACCGGCGATCATCGTTTTCCCGAGTTCGGATGCAACGATGGTAATCACGACCGGTTTACCATCCGCCGCAATGCAGCCCTGATTACCGGCTACATCATATACCGCGGATGGCGGCACCTCCCATACGTTTATCGGTGTCTTCAACACCCATTTGAACGTAACTATCAACGCTTCATTCACACCACCGGTTGCGCTATCCAAACTTCCACCGGATACGGATCCGGCACCTGTGCCACCGGTCAACACACCCGTACCGGAAGCAGTCTGCGATTTTGCCGACTTGTACTCATTACTTGACATGATTGCATTAATCTCATCCGCATTCGTAATTTCTGCTGTACCTGCGGCCATGTCGAATCGTTTATTCCCAATAACCATCATGCGGTCACCGGCAATAATCTGCGTTTTCGGCAAACTGACCGTCATACTGGTAGGCAATGCCCCAGTACTCATCAGTTCCATGCCTTCGGTCACATTCTGTCCTGTCTCAGCCGCGCATGAGGCTATCGGAGCCGCGGTTTGGCTGAGCCATACGAAACTCGACGGCGTGATCTGCCAGCCATTATCACGAGTCAGCTGCTTTGCTCCAACCGAATGAGCAAGACCATTGAAGGCAACGACCGTCGCCCACGTCATCGTGTCACCATTGGGAGCAGCATACCCGAGTCGAATCAGTTCGGTGTTCAACGCGGCGATATCGCGCCCTCGCATACCCGACCTGAAAGCGCGATACATGGGAACATCCGTATGCAGCATAAGTTGTCCGACCTCGTTGATGGAGAACAGACTGGTGCCGGATTGCGCGGTCATGCCAGACACACAGGTAGTGCCGGTAACGGTGCCAGCCACTACAGAGGAAACCGACTGACTCACGCCGGATGGAATCGTGACGGAGATATCACGTGGATCATCATATCGACTGGATGCTGGCGCAATACTGCCACCTCTTGTTGTCGATACGAGAGTAGGTGGAATCATGCTTTTCGTAAGCAGAAAACCGACAGCAACACCGCACGATGCCACAATCAATCCGATAAGGACAATGACGGAAATCGATACTGACGTAATTCGTTTCGTCCTACCGTTGTCAAGCATCATCGTCACTTCCTTTATGATCTGGTTTACATAAGTGAATAGTTCAATTATGGGTCGGATCGGTCATGCAAGCCTGCCACTTTGCTCCATTGGAGTCGGTATAACGAGGATCCGACGCATCCTCATACTGCTTGAACTGTTTATCCCATGCTGTTTCGGAATTATCACCCTGCGATTTCTTGCCGATATTATCGGTAAAGAGGTCATCGAATTCCTCATATGCCATTTTCTTGTTTATGATATCAGCACGTTTCAAACATGCAAATATTGCTTTGCGAAATTCAGCATCGGAAAGATGTTGCGGATTAGAGCGAATTTCCTGATAATACATGTCAATCATGTCATACCCGGTAGAATCCCCACACTCACTTATATGCTGCTGAACGACAGCATTATCCATACTGGAATCATTCAACATTTTCGCACTACCATCGACGTTCCGCTTGAATGTAATATTTTGCTTGGCAAGACATTGGCTCATTCGTTCTGACACATCGTTCAATTCAGCATCCGAGATCTTCCCGTCTTTGAAGACTGATGCCACATAGGGATCAACCCCCGATTCCTCGGCTTTCTGCCGCAATGTTGACGACCAAGAGTCCTTCGCAGACGAGGAGCGCTTCGCATCCTGTTGTCCACCACAACCACCGAAAACGGATAACAGACACAAGCACATTGTGCACACAGCGATTCTTCGTATGAACGACATTGTCCGACTCATAATCCCCTCTTTCATCATCCATTCATTCATTGAATAGCGATTGCAATTTTACCGGCCTATGATTCATGCATCAAGCAGGTGTAACGCATCGACTCCGTTCAGGCATCTTATGGCTGCAATTCAGTGTTTTCCATATGATGAAATCGTTATTTGTCAGCGTATAATATGCTCGTAGGGGAAGGATAAGCAATGTACAGACGTTATATACAGCCGCTACTGAACGGCATACAGACATTCGCTCGCACGGCCTTTGCACGAACCTTTCCATCCATCGCAAGGCAGGCCGTGGCTATCATAGCCGGTCTGTTCGCCACGACCGTTCTGGCCAATGAGCTTCTGGCAATCACACAACCGCAGATGGCATACCACGGACACGTTGTAATGACAATGATCGAGCTTGTCCTCTGCGTTGTTCTCGCACTATGGCCTCGATCTGGAAGTTGGCTCATGCTGCTGCTGTATCTGACGGAACAATGGATGCCTTTCCCCGCGATACCCACCATGACCGCCATCCCGTCGTTCATACTACCCATCATCGGATATTATTCCCTTCCGATGGGCATATTCGCCGCACTGTTGACTGCGTTAGGCAATCATGGAGTAACACTTGCCGTAGTTCTTGGAGCGAACATAAGCCCCGCCCTGCCACTCATTCCATCAACGGCATCCAATGTTTCCATCCGCGAATTAGCACTCAATATTACAATCAACTGTTTTCAACTGGTGCCATTCGCCGTCGCCGGACGAATCATGCGCTGGGCAACACAGCAGATTATCAACAGATCTGTATTGCTCCAACGTATGGAACGCGAACAGACGGCGATGACCATACACAACGACATCTGCAATGCACTGTCGTATCTGCAATTACGAGTGGACCAGAAGATGATCGATGGCACAGTTTCCCAAGACACCGATCACGAACGGGATTACGCTGAATTCCGCGGTGTTCTGGAGACAACATTACGACAGGCACATCATGTAATCGCGGTTCTCGAACAACAAGATCACAATTCCAACAGTGCCGATATCTCTTTGGAAGACCGCGCTTGCACTTTTTTCAACGCTTCCGACAGCGCCGGCGACTCCATTGCCGCAACGTCAAACGTACATGACGCGATGGAGCAGTATCAATCCATCGTTAGATCAGAGGAAGATAAACTCCATCATCTTGGATTCCAGGGTATGACGATTCTCCCGACAGACGCCTCAACTCATTTGCCATTGAAATTGACACCTGCAACCACCGCCATCACGACCGAACTGCTCATGGAGCTATACGGCAATATTCAAAAGCATGCCGACCCCGCATTCCCTTATTGCATTACAATCGGCATCCAGGCCGACGCCATCAGCATCGACGCCAGTAACACACCCAATCTGAACGACCATCATTCGTCAATGGGAACAGGGCTCACTCGTTTTCGCAAAACGCTTGAACGTGATGGCGGAACACTGACCATCAGTGCAACCGACGACATATGGACGATTAGCGCACGCATTCCCCTCACCATGACCGCACGTATCGAAGGCATAAACGGCATCAACACATCGATGTATGAGTACAGGAGGCAGAGCAATGATCGCGAACGATGATCGGATATCCGTACTGGTATTGGACAATGACGTGCTGGCAGGGCAATACATAGCAAATTGGCTGGGACGATTCGCCGATTTTCGCACCGCATTCACTTCACATCCCTCACAGGCGCTGCTGCAGTGTTCTCTACCGGAACGCCAACCGGATGTGCTGATCGTCGACATCATGCTCGACGGTGTATCCGGCACGAGCATCTGCGCACGCATTCGCAAGGAGACATCGCAGATCGGATTGCTATGCATCACCGCTTACGATCCAAATCAGTACCGCGCCGAAGTCGCGGAATGCGGAGCGCAAGGCGTTATCGCGAAAAACCAGATTCTCACGCTCTTACCGGATGCCGTACGCAAGGCGGCCGCAGGGCAGCCCATCGAACCGGACACCTACGCCGATTCAGCGACTTCGCATGCCATTCTCGAATCAAGCGATTCGTCGTCCATCCAACCGCTTAACGCCAGCGAAAAGGAGATCCTGCGCCTCTACGCACGCAACATGACCACCGCACAGGTACTCGTCAGGCTCGGAATGAACCGCAACACCCTCAATACGCATCTCCATCGCGCCCTAGGCAAGCTTCACGCCCCGAGTCGAGCGGCAGCACTCATCACATGCAACCACTATTCGCTGCTTGGCTGATACAAAGCGCACGCCCACCAGTGGACGCACATCCGTCGGAACAGAGCTGAGGGGTGCCATATGACGTTCTCGACTGTAGGCTTGGCCAAACGGCCTTGAGTGTGTCGAGAACGTCATATGGTGCCCCTCTGCGGTCACCGCTGTAAACCTGTCTCAGGCAGCTCAGTAGATGCGCTTGGGCTGGAAGCCTTCGGCCTTGAGGGCGGCGAGGATGCGGTCGATGTGGTCGGGGCCGTTGGTCTCAACCGTGACGCCGAGCGACACCGCGTTCGTGTAGTGACCGGATGCCTTGAACTGATCGTGGTCGAGGGCGATCACGTTGGCGCGTTCGCGGGCGAGCAGCGACGCGACCTTGACGAGCTGACCCGGCGTATCGGGCAGCTCCACCTCGAAGTTCATGATGCGACCGCGGGCGATCATGCCCTTCTGGATGACCGCGCCCATCGTCACGGTGTCGATGTTGCCGCCGGACATGATCGGTACGACCACGTGCGGGCCGGGCGCGGACGCGAACTTGCGCGAGCGCAAGTTCAGGTGCTCGAGCGCGGCGAGCGAGACGGCGCCGGCGGCCTCGACAACCAGCTTGTGCTTTTCGAGCATGAGCAGGATCATCTCGTTGATGTCACGCTCGGTGACGGTGACGAGATCGTCGAGGAACTCGTTGAGCAGCGCGAAGGTGAGATCGCCCGGGTGCTTGACGGCGACGCCCTCGGCGGAGGTGACGACCTGATCGGCGGGCACGACGCGTCCGGCCGCAAGCGAGTTCTTCCACGCGGGCGAACCCTCCGGGATCGCGCCGATCACGCGCACCTCCGGCTTGAACGTCTTGATGGCGAGCGCGACGCCGGCGCCGAGTCCGCCGCCGCCGAGGGGCACGACCACGTCGGTGACGTTGGGCACGTCTTCGAGGATTTCGAGGGCGATGGTGCCCTGTCCGCAGATGACTTCGTAGTCGTCGAACGGCGGCACGTAGATCATGCCTTCCTTCTCGCTCAGTTCGGCGGCGTGGGCGGCGGATTCGTCGAAGACGTCGCCGTAGAGGACGACGTCGGCGCCGTACGCCTTGGTGGCGTCGACCTTGAGCGGCGGGGTGATGGTCGGCATGCAGATCGTGGCCTTGGCGCCGCGTTCGCGGGCGGCGTAGGCGACGCCCTGCGCGTGGTTGCCGGCGGAGGCGGTGACGATGCCGCGGGCGAGCTCCTCTTCGGACAGGGAGGCGATCTTGTTGTAGGCGCCGCGGATCTTGAAGGATCCGGTGACCTGAAGGTTTTCGGGCTTGAGGAGGATCTCGTGTCCGGTCATTTCGGACAGGGTCGGCGAGGGGATGATCTCCGTATGACGTGCGGTCCCCTTCAGCCGCTCGGCGGCTTTCTTGAGTTCGGCCGCATGGTCACGCTGCAATGCTTTGAGGACGTCTTTCTGTTCCATAATCGGCTATTTTATGCGGCGGGGTGCCGCAGACGCCCCGCCCGTCTCGCAGTGCAAGGCGGGCGGGCGGAATCGGGCTGAGACGTGCGTCACAGGCGCACGACGACGGCCTCCCAAGGGTCGAGCTCCTCGTTGGCGAGGGAGACGACAGCGTGGGACGCGCCGTACGTGCTGATCACGATGTCCCGTTCGGTGATGCCGCCGGCGAGCAGCGCGGCGGAGTCGGACGGCAGGTCGACGGTGCGTCCGGAGAGGTTCGCGACGATGAGCAGCGTGCCTTCGCCGGGCTGCGCGGTGGGATCCGGCTGCGTGTTGGTGTGGAACGATTCTACGTCGTCGAACACCGGGTACGTCGAGGCCGGAACGGACTTGGCGAGGGTGCGGGTGAAGGCGTAGACGTGCGGATCGGACGCGTCGATGAGCCGCCAGTCACCGGCCGAGACCACGGGATCCGTGTGGCGCAGGGCGATGAGTCGCTTGTAGAACGCGTACACGGAGTCGGGGTCGTCGAACTCGTTGGCCACGTTGATGTCCGTGTGGTTCGGGTTGACCGAGATCCACGGTTCGACGGCCGCGTCGGGTGCGGTGAATCCGGCGTAGCGGGAGGCGTCCCACTGCATCGGAGTGCGGGAGTTGTCGCGTCCGCGCGCGGCGATGCCGGCCATCATCGATTCGGCGCTCTGCACCTTGGCCTCCTCGACGCGCTGGCGGTAGGCGTTGAGCGATTCGAGATCGCGGTACTGGTCGAGGGAGGTGAAGTGCGCGTTGGTCATGCCGAGCTCCTCGCCCTGGTAGACGTACGGGGTGCCGCGGTGCATGTGCAGCACGAGTCCCCACGCCTTGGCGGAGCGGATGCGCGCCTCCTCGGTGGAGTCGTCGCCCCAGCGGGAGACGACGCGCGGCTGGTCGTGGTTGCCGGTGAACAGGCTCGCCCAGCCGGCCTTCGCGACGGCGGTCTGATAGCCGGACATGATGGACTTGAGCTTCGGCAGGTCGAGGGGCAGCGGCTTCCACTTGGCGCCTTCGCAGTCGAAGTCGACGTGTTCGAACAGGAAGAGCATGTCGAGCTCGCCGTTGGCGGGGTCGGTGATGTGCTCATTGCGCGCGGGCGTGATGCCGGGGGCCTCGCCCACGGTCATGAAACCGTCGCGACCGTCGAACACCTCGCGACGCATTTCGGCGAGGAACTCGTCCTGACGCGGGCCGTCGGCGCAGAACGGGTTCGGGTTGGAGTAGCCCTCCTCGCCGACGGGCAGGTCGTCGAGTTCGGATCCGGCCTCGCCGGGAAGCTTGCCGTTCGGATCGGTGCGCTTGGAGATCAGGGTGATGACGTCCATGCGGAATCCGTCGACGCCGCGATCGAGCCACCAGTTCATCATGTCGTACACGGCGCGGCGCACGGCCGGGTTCTCCCAGTTGAGGTCGGGCTGCTTCTTCGAGAACTGGTGCAGGAAGTATTCGCCGCGGGTTTCGTCGTACTGCCATGCGGAGCCGCCGAAGTAGGAGCCCCAGCGGTTCGGTTCGGCGCCGGGCGTGCCGGGCTCGTGACCGGGGCGTGCGGGACGCCACCAGTACCAGTCGGCGTGCGGATCGTCCTTGTGCTTCGACGCCTCGAACCATGCGTGCTCGTCGGACGTGTGGTTGACGACCAGATCCATCACGATCTTGAGGCCGCGCTTGTGCGCTTCGGCGAGGAGCTCGTCCATGTCGTCGAGCGTGCCGAACAGCGGGTCGATGTCCTGATAGTCGGAGATGTCGTAGCCGTTGTCATCCTGCGGGGACTTGTAGACGGGGCTGAGCCAGATGACGTCGACGCCGAGGTCGGCGAGGTAGTCGAGGCGGGAGGTGATGCCCTTGATATCGCCGAATCCGTCGCCGTTCGTGTCCTGGAAGGATCGCGGATAGACCTGATAGACGACGGCGTTCGTCCACCACGGGTTCGGGGTCGCGCCGTTCGTGCGGATGGCGTCGGGCAGTGGTTCGCGGTTGAAGGTGGTCATCGTTGGCTCCTTTGCAGCTGGTTTGATACGTTCTGCGATTTCGCGGGTTGCGGGGTTTCCCTCTGCGGACAGGATACGGCCATATGCCTTTTCATTCCCATTACGACGCGCGTATGGGCGAGCCGGAAAGAAAAAACGGGATGGCACGCAATCGCATGCCATCCCGTCGAGCTAGCGCTCCATCAAGGCCGAGAGGCCTCACGGAAGTCTCCTATGCCAACTACACCGACGCCATCAGGCCTTGGCCTTGGCTGCGGCCTTGTCCGAGACGCGGGCGGCGGCCTTCGCAGCCTTCTCCTCCGCCTTCACCTGCTGGATGAACTCGGCGTGCTTGGCGCCCGGAGTCCAACCGGAGTTGACGACCTTCACCTGCCAGATCCAAGCTGCGGCGAACAGTATGACGGCGAAGATCAGCAAGCTGATCGCTCCGCCCACCGGACCGAAGTGCGCGAGGTTGCCGACGATGGTGCCATACCAGCAGAAATCACCGTCACCGAAGGTGGAGTTGGCTAGACCGAAGCTGCCCATCACGGTCATCAGAGCGGCAGGGAGGAAGGTGATGAGCATGCCGTTGATGAACGATCCGACGATCGCGCCCGCACGGCCACCTGTGGCGTTGCCGAACACGCCGGCGCCACCGCCGTCGAAGAAGTGGGGCACCATGCCGGGCAGGATCAGCGCGACGCCCCAAACCGGCCCAAGCCACACGGCGATGATCGCGAGGGCAACCAGTCCGCCAACGAAGGAACCGAGGAAGCCGATGAGGGATGCGTTGGCACCGTACGGGAACACGATCGGGATGTCCAGCGCCGGACGTGCACCGGGCACGACCTTATTGGCGATGCCCTGGAAGGCGGGGACCAGCTCGCCGAGGATGATGCGCACGCCATACAGGATAATGCTCACGCCTATGCCGAACTGCAGCGCCTGGGCGAACGCGGCCATGAAGAAGGAGCCGTAGTTATCGGGATTGGAGGAGAAGATCTTGAATGCCGTCTCGGCAGGCAGGACGATGGCGGCCCACACGGAGAAGACCAGATACAGGATGACCATGAGCACGGTCGTGGACACCATGGAATCGCGCAGGAAGCTCAGCCCCTTCGGGAAGTTGATGTCCTCGGTGGACTTCGACTTCTTGCCGACGGCCGCACCAACCGAGCCGGAAATGATGTATCCAAGCGAGTTGAAGTGTCCGATGGACAACTTGTCGCTGTTAGTCACACGGTTCATGAACGGCTGCGTGAACGCCGGCATCACCACCATGACCACGGCCATCAGAATGGAGCCGATCACGATGACGAGCAGCTGGTTCTCGGCGCCGAAACCGACGGAGAGAACCACGGCCAGCATCGTGGACATGAACACCATGTGGTGGCCTGTCAGGAAGATGTACTTGAGCGGGGTGAACCGGGCAAGCAGCAGCATGACGATGAAGCTCAGCACGATGATGTATGCGGAGGCGGTGCCGAACTGGCTGGACGCCTGCGCGGTGATGACCTCATTGGTCGGCACCACTCCGTGCGCACCGGTGGATTTCAGTACCAGATCGCCGAAGGGAGACAGGGCGGCGGTCACCACGTTGGCGCCGGCACCCAGAATGAGATAACCCATTGCCGCCTTGAGCGCACCGGAGATGATCTGGCCGATGCTGCGCTTCAGCGCGATCAGGCCGATGGCGGCGATGATACCGATCAGATACGCCGGCACATTCAGGATCTCCTGGCTGATGAAATTCAGCACCTGAACGATAACGTTCATGTTGTCCTTCTATCCTCTGTTGTTCTCTTGCTCTGGGGACGCGTAGAATTCGGTCAGGCGTAGCGCTCCAGCGCGCCGCGGATCTCGCCAGTGTCCATGAAGTTGGTGATGATCTCGACCGGCGTCGTGGTGCCCTCCAGCTCCGGAGCCAGCTCGGCGGAGGTGAGCACCAGATCGTTCATGTTGGCGGTTCCCTTGGCACTGCCCGCATCGGAGGTGGTGACGTTCACATCAATGCCCAGATCGGCAGCGACCGACTCGACGTTGACCTTCAGCAGCACGGAGGTGCCGATGCCGTTGCCGCATACGCACAGAATGTTCATGATGATTCCTCTTTCGTTGATTGATGTTGGTTATGGATTGATGTTGGTTATGGATTAGTGAATGTCGATAACGATTGGTTGTGATAGTTGGAGGAGGTCCTTCATCGCTGAAGGATCGCGCGGATCTCACCCGGCGTGTCCGCATGCGTCAGATCGACGGTCTTCTTCGGATCGATCAGGGCTCCCGCGATGGCCGACATGACTCCGATATGCTCGTTCTCGTCGTGCCCCGCCAGACCGATCACCAATGACACGGGATCGTTGGACTTGCTGCCGAATTCGACAGGCGTACTGAGTCGCACCCAGCTCAGACCTGTCTTGAGCACCGCATCCGATGGACGGGAATGGGCCAAAGCCAGTCCCGGTGCGATCACGATATAGGGTCCCATCTTCTCGACGGTCTCGATCATCTGGTCCGTGTATGCATCAGTGGTGAAACCGGCGGCGACCAGACCATCACCGGCCAGCCGGATCGCGGCCTTCCAATCGTCCGCCGGAACATCCAGCAGAAACGCGGAATCAGGAAGGAATCCGTTGATGTCGTTTGCCATATGCCCTCCTTGGTGGCTCCCCCACCCGCTTGGTGGGATCTCAGGTTCCCTACATCATCGCCGGAACCTTGTTTCTGACAGAAGAAACTATACATCATGAAATACCGGAATTTCAACGGAAACCGATTTCTAGAAACAGTATCTACGTGATATAGTGCCACAATGCAAGCACTGAAGCCGAAACACGGCAATCACACGAATTCGGCGCAACGGCGTGTCGCGTCGCGCACAAATCGGAACCAGCCCGAATCGACGAACGCACGGGAACACATGCCGCAGAGTCACCCCGACCCGTTCCGCACATTCGACGCACTCGGCGAAGACCCGTCTCGTGTATCATTGAGCCGCATGTCTTCCAAGGGGTTCGCAGCATCACGCCTCTTGAATGTTCCTTTCGATTGCTGAGGTGGCGCATATGAGCTCGACGAGTTCCATCACCAACGTCGCCGCTCTGGCCCGCGTATCCAAGGCGACGGTATCCCGCGTCCTTTCCGGACAGCGCACCAAGGACGACGACATCGCGCGAAGGGTGAGAGACGCCGCGGAGAAACTGAACTACTCCGCCAATTCCGCAGCCAGCGCGCTGCGCAGCGACACCACCAACACCATCGGCCTCGTCATGCCGGATCCATCCTCTCCGATGGCCTCACGCATGCTCGCCGAACTGGACCCGATAGCAAACGGAGACAATAAGCAACTGCTCATCGGCATCGGAGATGACCTGAACACCCAAGAGGAACGAGTGTCGGCAATGCTGATGCGGCGAATCGACGGACTTATTCTCATTCCGCCTAGGGACGTCGATCCGGCTTTCCTCGACGCACATGCGGGGAGCATCCCCATCGTTCAGGTTTCAGGTCGTTCCTCATCGTTCCGAGTCAACTGGGTCGGAGTGGATGAGAACGCATCGATGAACCTGACCATGCATCATCTCGCCGACCACAACGCGACGTCGATCGCATATCTGAGCGGCAACATCGATTCATCCGAATCGGCGGACCTGTTCACTACGTTCCAGATAACGCTCTCGGCGATGAACCTCATGAGCGATCCTGACTGGACGACGTTCGGGGAATGCACCGCCGAACGCGGATATCGGGAAGCCATGGAGCTGTTCGAGGGCAAGGGCAGCAAGCCCGATGCCGTTGTATGCGCGTCCGACGAGATCGCCGTCGGAGTGCTGATGGCATTGTTCCAGCTGGGCATCAGCGTCCCCCATGACGTCATTGTCATAGGTTCGGGCGATTCCCCCATCGCCAATGCCATCTCTCCAACGCTGACCTCGCTACGCCCTCCGTACAGACTCCTTGCCAAGGAGACCATGCGTCTGCTCGGCGAGGAGAACGATGGACAGCACTGGATGCCTGCACGCGTCGCGTTCCCACCGCAATTGGTACGACGCGAATCCACCGACAGCCCACGCTTCGGGTCCAGCGATATGGCCACTCCACGCTCCGACGACGACTCCGACGACGAGTAGACGGGTGACGGATGTCTCGGCGTGAGAAAACGGGCCACACTTAGCAGAAACCTCTCACTTGCGGAGCCTTAGCGAGAGGGAATCGCCTATTCGTGTCGCGCATCTCTCGCGGAGAGGGGGTTGCGCGAGAGAAACCGGGGCATGAATAGCAGAAACCTCTCGCTGAGCCGTGGCCAGCGAGAGGTTTCTGATAGGAGGGGACGGAGATGGCTCGCAGGGGGCTATGCCAGCGAGAGGTTTCTGTCAGGAATGGGTGGGAGCGGCTCACAGAGGGCTATGCCAGCGAGAGGTTCCCGGTAGGAGGGGACGGAGATAGCCCGCAGAAGGCCGCATCAGCGAGAGGTTTCTGTCAGGGAGGGATGGGGATGGCTTGCAGAGGGCCGTATCAGCGAGAGGCTGGCGTCATACGGTGACGGAGACCTCTCGCCTAGGGCGGCGGACGAACCGATTCAGTGGCTTTACTTCACGGCGTCCTGCAATTAAGGACTCGCCTTGCGGCGAGGCTCAACCTGCCTCGCGGACTGCCGCCCGCTCGGAGCGGTCAACGGAAAGCCCACCGGGCTTTCCTTTACTTGACCGCTCCTCTCATTACGCCGCCGATGACCCACTTCTGGGCGAAGACGTAGACGATGAGGATCGGGGCCATGGCCATCAGGTAGCTGGAGAAGGCCATCGGGTAGTTGGTGGCGAACTGGGAGCTGAAGACGTACTGGGCGAGCGGGATCGTCTGGTTCGACTGGTCGGTCAGGACAATGAGCGGCAGGAGGAAGTCGTTCCACGCCCACAGCGCGGTCAGGATCGCGATGGTCGCGTTGATCGGGCTCATCAGCGGGAAGATGATCTGCCAGAAGATGCGCCAGGTCGACGCGCCGTCGATGCGCGCGGCCTCCTCGAGCGAGACCGGGATCGAACGGATGAATCCGGTGGCGATGAACAGGTTCGTGCCGAGGCCCAGCACCATGTACAGCAGGATCAGACCGACCTGGTTGTCGAGATGCCACGATCCCATCTGCTTGGCGATCGGCAGCATGACGACCGGGAACGGCACGAACATCGCGGCGATGAAGAAGTAGTACAGGAAGCGGAAGAACCGCTTGTCCATGTTGCGGGCCACCGCGTACGCGACGAACGTGTTGGTCAGCAGGGTCAGCACCACGGCGGCGACGGTGATGATCGCCGAGTTGAGCGCGGCCTTCGGATAGTTGACCTTGGCGGATGCGTCGGCGAAGTTGTGCCACTCCCACGTGGTCGGCAGGGCGAACGTGCCGGCTTCGGCGGGCGTCTTCAACGCGGTGACGATCGTGAAGTACAGGGGGATCAGGATCGTCAGGGACAGGACCGCGACGGCGGCGGTGAGCCACCAGTTGATGTTGTGGTCCCTGCGGAACTTCTCGGGCTTGCCCGTGGACTTGCTCGTGGACTTGCCGGCCGGATCGCCGGGCCGGGACTGCGGATTCTTGGTTTGCACTGACATTGCGGCACTCATGGCACTCACACCTTTTCCTTGCTGCCGAAGAACTTGAGCTGGATGAACGCGATGATCGCGAGGACGATGAAGAAGAGCACGGCATTGGCGGTCTGGTACGCGTACTCGCCGCCGGTCAGGCCGCCCTTCCAGATGAGGTAGGTCACGGTTTCCGTGGCGGAGTTCGGACCGCCGTCGGTCAGGGCGACGACCTGGTCGAACGTGCCGAGCGCGTTCTTCATGGAGAGCACGAGGTTGATCGTGAAGAACGGTCCGATGAGCGGGAACGTGATCTTCCAGAACTTCTGCCACGCGTTGACGCCGTCGAGCGCGGCGGCCTCGTAGATCTCGTCGTCGATGGTCTGCAGGCCCGCGAGGTAGAGCAGCACCGAGTAGGCGACGCCCTGCCACACGGCGAGGAACACGATCGGCACCCACGAGTACTGCTCGCTGGTGATGAGCGACTGGGACAGCCAGTCGATGCCGAGCGCCTTGCCGAGTTCGGGCAGCGGGTTCATGAAGATGTACTTGAACACGTAGCCGATGACCAGCACGGACAGGGTGTAAGGCACGAAGAAGATCGCGCGGAATCCGTTCTTGAACGCGATCTTGCCGTTCAGCGCGACGGCGATGAACATCGCGATCACGTTGATGAGCACGGTGATCGCGATGGCGATCAGGAACGTGAACAGGTAGGCGTGGCCCACACGGTCGTCCTGGAACAGGGCGATGTAGTTCTTGATGCCGATGAAGTCGTAGTCGCCGTAGCCCTGCGAGTTGGTGAACGAGTACATCACGCCCTGCAGGAACGGCACGTACAGGAAGATCGCGAAGATGATCGCGGCCGGTACTGCCATCCAGTAGAAGGCACGGTCGACCTTGCGGTCGGAGAATGCGGAGACGCGCTTCCTCGCGGCGCGCGCGGCGGGCTTCGTCGCCTTGGCGGAGGCCGCGGATGATGATGTCGTCATGATGCTCCTTCCTTTCCGTCTGTTTAGTTCGTGAAGGTCCTCGACTGGACCTTGTCCCATTCGGTCTGCATCTGGTCGAGGAAGCGATCGGTGTTGCCGCTGGTCACCATCGTCTGCAGGTAGCCGCCGATGTTGATCGAGGACGGGATGTAGTGATCGCAGAAGTCGGCCACCTTGTTCTTCTCGAAGAACGGGCGCACGGTCTCGAGCGCCTTGTTGCCGAAGTGCGTGTCCTTCAGCGGGGTGATCGCGGAGTTCGCGTCGGCGTAGTCGTTGAGGGTCTTCTCGCTCATGAGGAACTCGATGAACTTCATCGCCTCGGCCTTGTGCTTGGTGTTGGCGCCCATCGTGAGCATCACGTCGTCGCCGGCGGTGAGGATCTGCTCGTCCGCGTCATCGGAGGCGGGCATCTGCGCGAAGCCCAAGTCCGCGTCCTTGTTGATCATGAGGATCTGCGGGATGGCGTACGTGCCGAGCGGGATGATCGCGGCGGAGCCCTTGGCGAAGTTCTGCGTGCCCTGCTGGTAGGTGATGCCCTTGTCGCCGTCGGCGTACGTGAAGAGCTCCACCTCCTTGCTCACGGTGTCCTTCCACATGTCATGGAAGTTGGTCTCGCCGGTCTTGAGCTTCGTGTACTCGGTCTCGGGCACGAGCGTGCCGGCGAGGGATGCGAGCGGCGCCTGCGTGGTCCACGCGTCGGCGACCGTCGCCTCGACCGGGTTGATGCCCTGATCGCGGAACTTCTTGAGCATCGCGGTGAACTCGCTCCACGTCTTCGGCGGGTTCTCCGGGTCGACGCCGGCCTTGCGCCAGATCTCCTTGTTGTAGATGTATCCGGACGCGTTGCCGGCGAACGGCAGACCGTACAGACGCTTCTTCGACTGGTCGGTGGTCTGCACGAGGTTCTTCGCGATCTCGACCATGCCGGGGTTGAGCTCATCGACGATCGGCTCGTCGGTGAAGTCGTAGAAGACGCCGGATGCGGCGAAGTTGCCGAAGCTGATGTCGCCGTTGAACGTGATGACGTCCGGCACGCGGTTCTTGACGAATCGGGTGCGCAGGTCGGTCTGCGCGTTGGCGGAGTTGTTGATGTTGATCCTGATGGTCGGGTTTTCCTTCTCGAACTCGGCTGCGGCCTGCTTGAACCAATCGGCGGCCTCGGCCTTGAACTGGAAGAAATCAAGCGTGACGGTGCCGGCGGTGTTCGCGCCGCAGCCGGCCAGTCCGACGCCGACCGCGATCGCGCAGACGGCTGCCGCGACCCGTTTCATCCATGACTTGGGGGAATCGCACTGCATTCGTAGACTCCTTAGCTTTCTCCTTTCCGCAGCATCGGTGCCGCGGAACATGTTTCCACGATACGGGGCAGCCGTTTTCATTCCAAGCGTGAGCGAGCCTCGCAACGGTGGAAACTTAAGAGGCGCGAATTATGTATTCTAGGAATGGAATTCGTATGTATTCGCCGGCGAATGCGGGTGCGACAGGTGCGAGACAATGCGGGACGATGCGGCCATGGGAGGCACGATGAGAAGTTCAACGGAACGCGTGAACGGCAACGAGAGATCCGAAATCCTGACGGACGATGGATCGCCCGACGAACTGCCTGCCCTCCCGCACTGGTTCGAGGGATCGGAGTACATGCATCGCGTGGCGTGCGCGATCGCGAAGTACGGGCCGATCGCGCGCACGACGCTGGCGCAGCTGCTGGGCCTGTCGCAGGGCGCGCTGTCGCGCATCACCAGCGACCTGATCTACGCGGGCGTCATCGAAGAGCTGCCGGGCGATTCGGTCGCGCGCGGCCCGCTGCCGCAGGGGTTCACGCCGAAGGAGAGCTCGGACCGGCGCGGTCGCCCGCAGACCGCGCTGGTGCTGTGCGCGAACGCGCGCACGTTCGTCGGCGTGAAGGCGAACGGTACGTCCGCGGTCGCGGCGGCGGTCAACGCGCACGGCGAGGTCGTATCCGGACGGCATGAGGCAGCGTTCCCGGACCGGTCGCCCGAATCGGTCACGGCGACGATCGCGCGACTCGTGAACGAGTGCGTGGTCGACGTGACGGGTTCGGCGCTGCCCGCCCCGATCGCGGTCGGCGTGGCGATCGGCGGACACGTGGCGGACGACGATCGGACCGTCACGTTCGCACCGTTCCTACGCTGGGATCACGACGTGCCGCTGGCCGCAATGGTGACGCGCGCGACGAACCTGCCGTGCGGCGTGTACAACGACATCGACTCGCTGCTGGTGGACGCGAGCTGGTTCGGCCCGGGCGTGGGGCTCGAGGCGTTCGCGGTGCTGACGATCGGCATCGGCGTCGGCTATTCGCTGGCGATGCGCGGCCGGCCCGTCTCCAATCCGGACAAGAGCTACGGCCTGCTCGGACACGTGCTCGTCGACCCGGAGGGACCGCGCTGCACGGCCGGTCACATCGGCTGCGCGCAGTGCCTGACCGACGATTCGCTCGCCGACCAGTACTCGCAGATGATGGGCCGCGCGTGCACGTTCGACGATTTCGCACGCGACGCGCAGGCCGGTCTGCCGCAGGCCTCGCGACTGCTCGACAGGACATGCTTCCGACTGGGATCGCTGATTGCGACGGTCGCGAACATCGCGATGCCGTCGAAGGTGATGATCGCCGGCGAATCGGCGTTCCTCGCGAAGATGGCGATCGACCCGATCCGCGACGGCATCAACCGCTACCGGCACAGTCAGGCCTCGCCGGTGGAGTTCACCGTCGTGGACCACGACTGGCAGCTGTGGGCCAAAGCCGCCGCATCTCAGGTGATCGCGCGGTATCTGGAGTAAGTCACTCCCCTTCCCTCGGCTCCCCTTGTCAGGGGAGCTGGCCCGCGAAGCGGGTCTGAGGGGTAGTCAATGTGATGACGAACTCCTGACCAGCAGTGAGGTCACTGTCGAATGGCGGTGAACAGCACAGCCTGAGCAGGCTGAGCCGTTAAATGGGGAGTCCAGTGGACTCCCCATAGGCGAAGTGAGCGATTGCACCACAGGCAATCGCGAAGGCATCCTGCTCAGAGTGTGTTGTTCACTGTCGAATGACAGTAAACAACACACTCTGAGCAGGATGCAGGCTCGGCGGGCGCAGACCGTAGGTCTCGAGGGCGCGGCCGGTCATGAGCACGCCGTCCTTCGTCCACCAGCCGAGCGGAGACTGGCCGTTGCCGAGGCCGAGGCCCTCGAGATCGAGGTCAAGCCACAGCGGCTGGATGCGGTAGACGCCGTCCGGATCGAGGCCGGGTACGCGGATCGGCGCGGCCGGGTAGGTCTGGCCGGTGGTCAGCTGGGTGAAGCGGTAGAACGCGGCGGAACGGTCGGGCTTGATCATGCCGTCGAGTCGCACGGCCGGATCGACCGCGTCGGCGTGCACGCACGTGTCGACGGCGAACCATTCGCGATGCTTCTTGAACTCGGCGACCCATTCGGCGAGTTTCGCGACGTCCGCCTCCGGCTCCTTGAGCAGGTTCCATTCGATGCCCATGTGCCCGAAGAACGCCATCGCCATGCGCATCTCCTGGCTGGTCGCGCGATGCGTGGAATGCGCCGGGGAGGCGCCCACGTGCTCGCCCATCATGAACGGCGGCACGAGCAGCGACGTGTAGCGCTGGATGTCGGCGCGCTCGACCGGGTCGACGCAGTCGGACACCCAGATGCGATCGGCGAGCTCGAGGATGCCGAGATCCACGCGGCCGCCGCCGGAGGAGCAGCTTTCGATCTCGAGACCGGGATGTGCGGCCTTCAAATCACGGAAGATGCGGTAGACGGCGAGCGTCTGCTCGTGCACGGCCGGGCGGCCAGTACGCGGGGAGATGGCTTCGGTGACGAGCTTGTTGTGATCCCACTTGATGTAGTCGATGCCAAGCGACTCCACCAGCGCGTCCATCGCGTCGTACAGATAGGCGTACGCGTCCGGATTGGTCAGGTCGACGACCTGCTGGGAGCGGCCCTGCATCGGCAGACGATTCGCGGTGGGCTTCAGCACCCAGTCGGGGTGGGCGCGGAACATGTCGGAATCGGGGTTGACCATCTCCGGCTCGAACCACAGGCCGAACTCCATGCCTTTGTCATGCACGTAGTCGGCGAGCGCCTTGAGGCTCTTGTCGCCGTCGGGCCACACCTCCTTGGCGATGCTCCAGTCGCCGAGTCCGGAGGTGTCATCGCGGCGGGATCCGAACCAGCCGTCGTCGACGACGAAGCGTTCGACGCCGGTCGCGGCGGCCTTGTCGGCGAGCGCCTTCAGGGTGTCGAAGTCGTGCTGGAAGTAGACGGCCTCCCACGTGTTGAGGATCACCGGGCGCGGCTTGTCGGTGATGCCGAGCGCTCGGCGGGCGTCGTGGTGCACATGGCGCAGGTAGGCGTGGAATCGCGCGGCGATCTCGTTGAGGCCGTCGCCGTAGGAGCCGTGGACCCACGGGGTGGTGTAGGTGGCGGTGTCGGTGGCGGCATTTGTCTTGTCGAAGCGCGGCAGGGTGATCTCGCCGCCCATGAGCACTTCGCCGCCGCCGATCAGACCGGTCGTGTATGGCTGGCGTTCGGCGGACAGTACGCTGTTGCCGCTCCATCCGACGTGGACCGCGTATGCCTCGCCGTGTTCGAATCCGAATCCGGGGGTGCCGGCGGTGAGCAGGAGGCTCGCGTCGAAGTCGGGGCGTCCGGCCATCGAGACCTTTTCGAAACGGCCGACGGTGAGCGGCTGGCGCTGCGGGCTGCGCTCGCGCAGGTGGTGGCCGGTGGTGGTGAGGATTTCGCCGGCGAGCGCGGGAAGCGGGAAGCCGAGTTCGACCGTGCCGATCTCGAGGTCGCCGGCGGCCTCGCCTCCTTCGTTGGACACGTCGAGCTTCTGGCGGATCAGGCCGGATTCGTCGAGTTCGCACGTCCAGATGATGCCGACGCCCTGTTCGAGGTCGTGGGCCTCGACCGTAACGGTCGGTGCATCGGCCGTCACCGATTCGACGGTGAAGCGGCAGAACAGTTCGACGCCGTCGCGGCGCACGGAGAATCGGGGCGCGCCGATCCACGATTCGGCCTGCGTGGGCAGGATCGACGGCCATGCGGTCTCATCAAGGGCACCGGAGACGCGCTGCGGCTTCAGGGCGTCGTACTGGGCGATCAGGGTCTCGGGGTGCGCGATCGGACGCCCCCAGTGAACGAAGCGGGGCAGGTCGTCGTTCGGGAGCACCAGCGCGAACGCGACGTTCGCGTCCTGCTGCTCGGCGTAGACGACGTTGAGGCGCGTGCCGTCGGCGGCGACGCCGTGGAATTGCTCGATGCGCGACATTGCATATCTCCTTGGGATCTGGTTGGGTCTGGGGGCTGTTCCGTTCACCACGTTTTTCCGTTACCGATCGTAGGACAACCGACTTTCCTTGCCATCACCCCGTGTGTTTGCCGCGCCAGGAAACTAAATGCCAGGTCAGATGCCGGAATCGGCATCGACGAAACGGACTCGCCGTAGCCGGCGAGACCGACATGTGGCCTCGCCTACAGACACTCCACCGGACTGTCTGCTTAACGGCTCAGTGATGCAGGTCAGATGCCGGAATCGGCATCGACCTGCATGACATAGATGTTGCGGCGCAGGGCTCTGGCCTGGCTGCGGGAGATGTCGCCGGCCTCGAGCATGTCCTGCACGACGCCGAGCTCGATGCCGTAGCTCTCCTTCTTGACCTCCTCGGCCCTGCCGACGGCCGCCGCACTGCCCTGCACGTTCGGGCGGGCCTTGAGCGAGCCCTCCGCTCGACGGTAGTCGAGGATCAGGGCCGAGCAGAACTCCGTGTTGTACCGGTCGTAGGTCATCTCCTCCTCGAGCATCGCGATCACATGCTCGATGGCCTCGACCTGCAAAGTGCGCATGTGCGCGAAGATCTGGTCCTCGCTTACGAGCGGCGTGGTGCGCCGGATGCGGTTGATCGTGCGTTTGATGAGGTTCATCGTGCGATGCCTCCACCCGCGCATGCGCCCGCTGATCTGCCAGGCGAGTCCGCCGGCCTCCGGCCCTGCGGTGGCGTGACGCAGCGAGTTCATGATCTGGTCGAGCATGCGCTCGCACGCCTCGACGTTGAGCTCCTGCGCGGCCTTGTCCGCGTCCGGATGCGATTTCGCGTCGGCGAGACGGTCGCGCACGAACTCCTTCTCCCAGTTGAGCGCCCGGATCTGCAGCTCCCCGTAGCCCGCCGGGTCGAGCGCGCCGATGCGATGCTTGAGCCGGCTGATGCGCTTCGTGTACGAGTCGATGACCATGAGCACGGCGCGTCGGTTCTCCGGCGTGATGCGCCCGGTCAACTCTTCGACCGTGCGCCGCAGCACCTCGATCGTGATCTCCTCCAATTCGCCGCCGTCGTCCTTCGCGTGATACGGCGCGAGCAGCGGCAGCAGGAAGTTCGCCAGCAGCAGCGTGCTGATGATCACGCCGGAGGCGATGAAGATCAGTTCGTCGCGCATCGGGAACGGCGTGCCCGCGTCGATGTAGTAGGGGATCGTGAACATCAGGGACAGGGTGATGGTGCCCTTGGCGCCGCCGAAGGTCATGACCGCGGCCGATCGCCAACGGTCGGCGGTCATCGGACGACGCTTGCCGGTGTTCGCGTCGCGGGCGATGCGCAGCATGCCGGCCACCCAGATGAATCGCAGCGCGACCGATACGCCCGTGACCAGTGCGATCACGCCGAACAGCATGTTGTTGCTGACCCACGGGTCGACCCAGCTGGCGTGCATCGCGCCGGGCAGCAGCATGCCGAGAAGGATGAACACGGCGCCGTTCAACGTGAACGACAGCACGCCCCACACGCTGGAGGCGACGATGTTCGTGCGTGACACGTTCGGGCCGACGCCGGTGCGGTCGAATCGCACCAGAAGTCCGGCCGCGACGACCGACAGGATGCCGGAGACGTGGAACTCCTCGGCGCCCAGGTACAGCAGAAACGGCAGGAACAGCTCCATGAGGATGCGCGTGGTGGTGGTCTCCCAGCCGAGCGATCGGACGGTTTCGAACAGCCAGTTCGCGGCAAGTCCCACCGCCGTGCCGAACAGCGCGCCGCCGATGAACGAGACGATGAATTCGGTCGCGGCCTGACCGACGGCGAATTCGCCGGTGACGGCCGCCGCGATCGCGAACTGGAAGCCGACGATGCCGGACGCGTCGTTGAACAGCGATTCGCCCTTGAGCACGCCGCGTTGGCGCAGCGTGAGCGACGCCTCCTTGCCGAGCGAGGAGACCGCGACCGCGTCGGTGGGGCCGAGGGCCGCGCCGAGCGCGAGCGCCGCAGCCAGCGGGATGACCGGCCAGATCGCGTTCAGGGCGAATCCGACCGCCACCATCGTCGCGATCGCCAGTCCTATGGCGAGCGAGAGGCTCAGTTTCAACGATTTGAGCAGTGCCGACTTGTCGATCTCGTGGGCTTCCAGATACAGCAGCGGCGCGATGAACAGCACCATGAACAGTTCCGGGTTGAGGGTGACGTCGGGGAAGAACGGCAGCTGCGTGGCGGCCGCGCCGAGCGCGATCTGCACCAGCGGCGTCGAGACCTTCGGGATGAATCGGCTGAGGAACGACGACAGCACGACGGCCGCGATAATGCACAATATCAGCTCGACAACATTCATGGTTCTCTCTCGACTTCCCGCTTCCGGCCCTCGTCCCTCTTCTCCTCAGGCGCTGCTCAGATTATAGAAACACCGTTAGGAAATCGTTAAGCACGTGGCGATATGGGTGATCCGCAGCCTGTCCGTAGACTGGGGATTCATGATGTTCGATCACACGACGCTCGACGGGCTGATGGATGAGGCGCTCGCGCTGGCCAGGCGTGCCGCGGCCGCCGGCGATGTGCCGGTCGGCGCGCTCGTCGTCGATGACGAGTCCGGGGCGATTCTCGGCCGCGGATACAACACCCGCGAGGTCGACGGCGATCCGCTCGCCCACGCGGAGGTCGTCGCGATGCGCGAGGCGGCGGCTACACGCGGAGGCGATTGGAATCTCGCCGACTGCACGCTGGTCGTCACGTTGGAGCCGTGCCCGATGTGCGCGGGCGCGTGCCTGCAGACGCGCATCGGCCGGATCGTGTTCGGCGCGTGGGACGCCAAGCTGGGCGCATGCGGGTCGATCTGGGACATCCCGCGCGATCCGCACGTAGGGCACACGCCCGAAGTGTTCGGCGGCGTGCGCGAAGCCGAATGCGCGCGGATCCTGGGCGATTTCTTCGCCACCCGCCGTCAGTGATCCCGGCGCCGCATCGCCTTGAACGCCACGAACAGCGAGCGCACGAGCAGTGCGGACAGATACACGGTGAACATGATCGCGCCGGTGCGCGGCGTCACCGCACCGGCGATCCACGTGCCGAGCGGCGCGGTGATGGCCGCGACCACGCCGATGATGACCGCCGCCTTCACATGCACCATATGTCGTCTGACGTTCGCGACGGACGTGGTGATCGAGTTGGGGAACATCGCCAGCAGCGACGTGCCGCGCGCGATCAGGTCGCTCGCCCCGAAGATGATCGACAGCGCCGGCACGCAGATCGCGCCGCCGCCGATGCCGAGCAGTCCGGCGAGCACGCCCGCGATCACGCCGAACGCGATGAGTCCGAGCGCCATGATCGGGTGCATGTCGATGTGCGAGTCGCGCGACGGATTCGATATCGCCTGATTGATGATGACGAAGACGAGGAACGCGACGAACGCCCATCGCAGTGCGATTTCGGGCAGTTTCGACAGCAGCCACGAGCCGATCTGCCCGCCGACGAACATGCCGGCGAACACGAGGGCTGCGGCGATCCAGTCGACGTTGCCCTCGACGGCGTAGGAGATGACGCCGGAGATGGCGGTGGGCACGATCGCCATCATCGAGGTGGCGGCCGCATGGCGTTGGGTCAGGCCCAGCCAGACGAGGGCGGGGACGATGATGGTGCCACCGCCGATGCCGAACATGCCGGACAGGATGCCGACGAACACGCCCACGACGGCCATGATGGTCAGACCGCGCGGGGATTCGTCCAGATGATTCTCATCGATCGCTGCATTCACGCGGCCCAGTCTATATCTCGGAACATGAGTTCGGCATCACAGTGACTACCCCTCAGACCCGCTTCGCGGGCCAGCTCCCCTGGCAAGGGGAGCCCCTCCTTTATGCCCGCCTACAGGATCCCCGACGTGATGTCGTGGTCGAGCAGCCACTGGCGCAGGTCGGTGAGCTCCTCGAGACTGACGTTGTGGTCGAGCCCGTGGTAGCTCTTCGTCGTCAGCCACGTATGCTCGCCCAGCCATGCCTGCGCGGCGAAGAGCTCGTACTTGGGCATCACGTCGTCGTTCTTGCCGTACGTGTAGAAGACCGGCACGTTGTAGTTCTCGAGGATCCCGTCGGCCGGCGCGGTTCCGGGCACGATGCCGGGCGCGATGTATCCGGACAGCGAGACGACCGCGCGATACCGTTTCGGGTTGACGCGCAGCAGGTGCACGGCCAGCAGGCCGCCCTGCGAGAAGCCGAGCGGCACGACTTCGCGTTCGTTGGGCAGGTTGTTCGTCACCCACCGGTCGATCGAGATCGCGAGATCGTAGGCGGCGCGATCGAGGTCCTCCCCCACCGGCAGGCGCTCGCCGAACCAGGCGTACGCGCCGGGCGAGAACGCGTCGCCGCCGGCCAGCCGGACGGGGCCGCGCAGGGACGCGTAGTCGTTGTACGGCGCGATCTGGCGCATGAGATCGGCCATCTCCATCTCGTTCGACCCCCAGCCGTGCAGGCAGAGGAACATCGGATGCGTGGGATGCGTCGCTCCCCCGCCGCGCGAGTACTGCGCTTCGATCAGGTCAATGGTCATATGTCTCGCCTCTTCGCTCAACGGTGCTCGATGGTGCTTCATGATGTTCGCCGGCACAAACGGTTCCGCCTCTATTGTGCCTCATCCGCAGCGCTTCATCGCCAATCGACGTGCAGTTCACCCCTGTGAGTCGCGACACAGCTCCTATTCACGCTCGACCATCGGGCATCAGCGTGATGTGCCGATCGGTCAGGGAGACGATATTCGGGTTGTGCGTGGTCATGATGACCATGGCCCCCTGATCGGCGAGGCCGCGCAGCAGATTCATGACGCGCGTGACGTTGTTCGGGTCGAGGGCGGCGGTCGGTTCATCGGCAAGGACGATGCGCGGGCTGCGGGTGAGCAGTCGGGCGATGGCGACCCGCTGCTGTTCGCCGCCCGAGAGCGTGTACACCTTGGCGTCGCGCTTGTCTGTCAGCCCGACCTGAGCGAGGCTGCGTGAGGCGAGACGTGCACGGCGGGATCGCGGAACGCCCGCGCTGGACATGGCAAGCTCGAGGTTTCGGCCGACGGTCCACTGGTCGACAAGCGCATAATTTTGGAACAAGAAGCCGTACGTCTCGCGGTAAAGGCGGCGGACACTCCCGCGATTCAGCTGATCGAGACGTTGGTGACCATAGGTGATGGCGCCCCGATCGATTGGTTCGAGCAGACCGATCGCGTTGAGCAGGGTGGTCTTGCCCGCGCCGGATGGTCCGGTGATGGCGGTGATGGTGCCGGGTTCGATATGGAATCCGAGATCATGCCATAGGATGCGTCCGTCGATGCTTTTCGTCAGTCCTTGCGCGTCGAGCGCTGCAAGAGGATGCATCATTCCGGTTGCATCGGTTGCTGTTTGTGTTGGGTTGAAGACGTCAGCCATGATTGCTCCTTGGATGCGTGATATCGCGTGTCTGTTGATGCTCAGGATTGCTTGATGGTGTCGGCGCGCATTCGCCGATCCCATATGATCAGGGTGATGACGGTCGCCGTCATACCCGCCAGCATGATCAGAGCGGCGGGCAATGGCCATTGACCGCTGCTCTGCCACGGCTGCGCGGCGAGAATGCCGGCGATCAGGCAGACAAGAGTTGTGAGGATATGCGATCCGTATCGTCGCACGAAATCCGCCCCATGGATGTATTGGACGAACAGGCGCTGACGCTGACGCTGACAGTATCCGTCGCCTAGAGTCGCGGCCACGATGGCCAGACCCATGACGGTGGCCAAGGCCATGAGCCCGTATTCCAGAACCGCCTGTCTCGCCTGCGCGGCTTGAGAGCGTGCCTGTTCGACCGTGTTCTGTGCCGAGGCAACCAGCCCGGTCAGATTGTAGGTCTGCAGCCAGTCGGCAAGCTGCTTTGCCGTTTGAGCGGCGAACAGAACGCTTCCCTGACTGGCGTAGGAAAGCCTGTTCGACGGGGATATCGCGGTTGCCGGCATGACGATGATCATCGTCCCGCGCAGTTGCGTGGCATTGTTCTGGATTGCGGATGGCGTGTACAGGCGTACCGTCAGATCATCGCTCAGGTGACTACCGGGGATGCCGGACGCGATGGGGGTATCGGGCAGGTGAATGCCGTCGACCCTGTCGGCGAGGTCACGCTCCACATTGACGAGCCGTCTCAACGCATCCATCAGTCGGTTCCGTTCTCCTTGCATGCTAGCTGGCAGGATTAGTTGTGCTTTGTCCTCAGCGGCATGATCGTAGGGAATGCCAAGCTGTCGGGCGGCGGTCGGATTGACGGTCAGACAAGGTTGACTCGCCTCGAACGTGCGCCCGTTCAGCTGATCGAGCATGCAGTGTGGCTCATAGTCGACGAGCTCCAAATGACCTTGACGGTCGAGGCCATCAGTGAACGACCGCCAACGAGTCATATACTGGCCGGTCTCCTCGTCGGTCATATTCCAAAACGACAGCGCGTAGGCGTTCGGCGCTTCAGCCGCGAGTGCGGCCGCGTGGTGCGCCGCCGATGCCTGACTGATCGCATCCATGGCGATTGCCGACGTGGATGATGCGCCAACCGCGCATGCCAGCAACGCCACAACGGACACCGCCATGATCGCACGCAATGGACGTCTGCCCTTGACCTGATCCAGCACGCGCGGTACCAGCACGGCGACCGACAGCACCGCCAACAGGGATGCCAGCAGCATCACGGCAAGGAATCCGACGCTCGTGACGACAACGATCAGGAACGGCAGTCGGTTCGGCGCGAACCCCCAGACCACGCCCGATCCGATAATCCACAGGATCGCACCCATGGCCATGCCGGCACCTTCGACGAACCAATCGTCGCCAAGTTCACGGGTGACCGCCATCGCACGGGACATGCCATGGAACGACTGGATCGCACGACGTTTCATCATCGCCGAAGACGCCACCAGTCCGGCCGCCAAGGTCAAACAGAATACGAACAACGGTAACACCACCAACGGCGTCTGCATGAACTGTCCCAACAGGTAACGGGCCGATGCGATCTCCGGCAGGTCAGTCTTCAACCCCTTCACGCGCAGGGCGGCGGCGAACGCGCGCACGTCGCCCGCATCCCCATACATGATCCATCGGCCGGTCGGCGCGGTGAGCGCATCCGCCTCACGCACCACAATCCGATCGCCAAACACGTAGCTGCGTGCCGTCTCACCGGGCTTGGGCGCCGACGAAACGGAGCGGGCATCATGCTCATGCATGCCTGCGATCAGCAGCACATCGGCGCCATTGGCGTCCGCCGAATCAGAGATCAGCTTGGCCGCCACGACATGATGATCCTCAGCCACCGCTCCGATCACGGATACGTTCGCGTTCTGTGCGCTTGTCACCTGCACCGCACCCGCGCCACCCAGAGGGAACCACGATCCCACCATGCCCGCGAACAGCGCACCGGCCAGCACGGCCACCACCACATCCAACAGCACGGCGATCCTCAACAACCGATGCATCATGCTCCTTCATCGTTTTGATTACGCGATTGCGACTTCACGATATCCGTGGCGGTTCTTGCAGCAAAAGGCGTGTAATCGGAAACGATGACGTGAAGCGCTGGCCGTCATCGGTTTGGATGACAACTCCGAAGTCGGCTTCGATGACGGCGACGCAGGCCGGATATACTGCTCAACCATGGAGCACAAGCGGAATACGCTGCTGATCGTGGACAATGACCACATCACGCTGATGGCGTTGCATTCGTTTCTCGGCAAGGCTTTACCCGACTTTGACCTGCTGCCTCCCGCGGATAGCGGCGACAAGGCCATCCAACGATGCACAAACGCGTTCGACCCTCCGCGGGTACTACTTATCGACATGTCAATGAGCGGCATCAATGGCCCCATGGCCATCAGAGCCATCCGACGCGAGAACAGGGACATACGCATTCTGGCGATGACCTCGTTCACGCTTGAGGATTACGCACGCGAAGCCGCCGAGGCGGGCGCACAGGGCATCATCAGCAAGAACGACGTTCAGCACATGGCCGACGCCTTGCAGACCGTCGCCGACGATCGGCAGTGGGATGGCGGGTCCAAAGTCGCGTTCGACGATACCGCTATGGCATACGAACGAGTCAAGGCCGAAAGGAAAAACGATCTGTCCGCGCGTGAAATCGAAGCCGTGAACGCATGGTGCCGCGGCATGACCGCCGCACGCATCGCCAAAAGCATGGATGTGTCCGAAAACACCGTACGCACCTATCTCGCGCGCGCATCAGAGAAACTCGGATGCTCCAGCCGCAAGGAACTCATCAGCGCATGGCTGCGTCTTCGCAGCCGATGAAGAGGACGTACATGTCACCATGATGATGCAACGCTTACAATCAGCACTTCAGATTCCCCTCGACCATCTACGGAGCCATCCTGGGATCTCCATCACCGCCGCGATAGACGCCCTCATCCTCGTTCTGGAATGGCTATCCGCACCCCCGTCCGGAATGATCATGACCACCGTCTCCGCGCTTTTGGCGGCATGCATCATCGCCACTCCCGCGGCACCGCGCATGATGCAGTGGATAGCGGTCGCATGCTTCTGCGTGTCCTCGCTGCCGTTTGGACATTCCTGGGGATACACGGTCATTCAGGATTTCTCCATACTCATCGCCATCGGAATACTCACCTACCTTCATCCGTATCGGGATGGCATTGCCGCCGTCGCAATCTCAGCGATCGGAAACGCAATCAGCAATGGCATTGTCGACGATCAACTGGGTATCTCCGTGATCACCACCATCGTCAAACTGGCGCTGCCATCGGTTACCGCTTGGATCATCGGTTATGCGTTCAATCTTCATCAGAACAATCTTCGGATACAGAAGATCGCACAGGAGCATCTCGCCGCGGAACAGGAGAACGCCAGACTGCACGCCAATGCCAAAGTTGCCGTGCGCATGCACGATACGTTGACCAATGATCTGAGTTGCATCTCGGCCATTGCACATCAGCATCCCGATGATCCCGAATGGAATGTCGTGCTGCAACGCAGTCAATCCGCGTTCGTTCAGGCTCATGCCGTCATCGACTATCTGTCGGGACGTAACGTCAGCGCACAGCATACGTCGCCATTCATGGAACGGCTTCATGATCAGCTGTCCGAGACCAAGCATTATCTGGATTTCCTCGGATATCATGGCGAAGCGACGATACACGGCGAATCGCTTGTCACCACGCACGATGCCGAAGAGGAAACACTCGCCCTACTCAAGGAAATCGGCACCAACATCCAGCGGCATGCCGTGAAGGGCCGTGAGGCCTATATTCTCAGCATCGACGTCACACCCGATGGCGTTGAGATCTTCGAAACCAACGATGCCGGACAGACGACATTGGACGAGGCCGAACGCTCCGGACGTGGACTCGACATGCATCGCCGGCAGATCGAACGGCTTGGCGGAGTGCTGGATACCAATCTCGACGATCAGCTCTGGATCCTCCACGCCAATATCCCATGGAGGCCTTCACGGTCGTCATGATTTGCCGTCGGCATCTCCGGCGTCTCCCGCGGGGGTGATCGTGGTGAGTTCGCCGCCCCACTCGTGTTCGAGCGTGGTCATGCTGTCGGCCGGGCCGAAGGCGATCCACTCGTTGCCGGAGAGCAGCCGCCAATCGCCCTTCGTGGCCGGATCGTCGGCGTTCTGCGTGAGCATCTCCGAGATCTTGCCCTGCAGCGGGTTGTCGTACAGTCGTTTCGTGGTGTTCGAGTCGAACAGAACGTAGGCGACGCGCGTCTCGGCGCACAGCGACGCGTTCTTGACACCGGGATACGCCGCCACGTCGAGGTCGGTCCACCCGGCCTTGCATTCGCCGGTCGCGCGTTCGATGCCGAATCGCATCGACTCGCCGCTGTCCACCGGCGCCTCGTCGCGGATGGCCGGTTTGAACAGTCCGTCGGGGAACAGCACGCCGCACACGACGCCGAACGCAAGCAGGAGTCCGGCGACCAGCAGCGTGACGATGCCGCCCGCCGCGACCCGATGCCGACGGCTGTTGCGCGGCAGATTCGCCTTCGCGACGATCACGGCGATGAAGGCGATCGCGATGCAGATCGCACAGGTGAGGGCGATATAGCGTCCCGGCACCTTGCCGTCCGGGTCGACGAGGGCCGGCGCGGATTCGTGAGCGGCAGAGAGCGCGCCGAATACGACGGCGATGAGGCCGGCGATCAGTGCGATGATCGCGGCGGTCCTGCTGCGGCGGGCCGGCTCGGAGCCGAATCCGGCGCGATAGGTGGTGGTGCGGCCGGCACGCGGGCGGTGTCTGCGACGCGAGCCGTCGTCGCCGTCGTATTCGTCGTATCCGCCTGCGCTATCCGGACCGTTGCCGTTCGCGAAGAAGTCGTATTCGTTGTCGGCCATGGCGCTTTCCCTTCGCCTCCCCTTCGTCGGAGTCGCCAACATCACCGACCCCGTGCTGTGCTCTATGCTGCCTTCAGTCTACCGCCGCGAGCTCGCGCATTCGTCGGTCTCAGGGATGAATCAGGGTCACGTGTCCCCTGCAGAACGACAGGGAAAAGAAAACCCCGGTGGGGGTTCCACCGGGGCCAGAGAAAGGAGAGAAGAAGAAAGGTTCAATTGTCGGGGGCTCACGCTCCGGGTCGGCTCTTGCTGACGGTTTATAGATAACCACTTTTTTCTGAGCCACACGCGGTGTTTCGCTGTGAGTTTCCTGAAAAATGTCGATTTTTGGTGAATTATCCACAGTCTGAGCGCCTCGGAATAGCCACAACGGCGAAGTTATCCACAATAATACGACACATCGTCGCATTTGATTGACGAAAAAGCGGTTTCCTGCAACGGCCATCCTCGCACGGGACATGATCCAGCCCCGTATACCCGTCCTAGGACGGTTGACGCAGAACTCGATGCCGACGGCCGTCTCATGGCGCGCATCGCGGGCTGACACTAGACTTGGACGCAGTATTTTGACGATTCACCCGTGAGGAGCTTCCCATGCTGTTGTCCGACCGCGACATCCTGGCCGCGCAGGCGGAGGGACATATCTCGCTCGACCCGTGGACCCCGGAGATGGTCCAGCCCGCATCGATCGACGTCAGGCTCGACCGGTTCTTCCGACTGTTCAACAATCACGCGTACACGTACGTGGATCCGGCCGAGAATCAGGGCGCGCTCACCGAGCAGTTCGCCGTCGGCCCGGATGAGCCGTGGATCCTGCATCCGGGCGAGTTCGCGCTCGGATCGACGTGGGAGTACGTCAAACTCGATTCGACGATCGCGGCACGACTCGAAGGCAAGAGCTCGCTGGGTCGTCTCGGCATTCTCACGCATTCGACCGCGGGATTCATCGACCCGGGCTTCGAGGGGCATATCACGCTGGAGCTGTCGAACGTCTCGACCCTGCCGGTCAAGCTGTGGCCAGGCATGAAGATCGGCCAGATGTGCTTCTTCCAGCTGAGCTCGCCGGCCGAGCATCCGTACGGTTCGAAGGGCGTCGGATCGCATTATCAGGGGCAGCGCGGGCCGACGCCGAGTCGCTCGTACGAGAACTTCTATCGCGCGCACATCGACGACTGAGTCGTAAAAGCCAGGCGGCCGGCAACGGCAGTCTGGCTTCATCGTTAATTGGACAGGGACAGACAGGGGGACAAACATGACCGATCCAAGTGGCGAATTCCACTTCGATTTCCAGAACAAAGCCAAGCAGGGAGCGCAACAGCCGCAGGCGGACCAACCGGCCGCGACGCAGGCGTTTACACAGCCCGTTACCGGATATGAGCAGCCGACCGTCGCGGTGCCACAGGCGGCTCCCGCTCCGGAACCTCCAACCGAGCTGGAGACCACACAGGCGTTTGATCCGCTCGCGGACGAGGATCTCCCTCCGCTGCCCTCGCAGACCTACGCCCAGCTCGCGCAGCCGGCGCAGCAGCCCGCCGCTCAGCCGCAATCCGCACAGCCGACGCAGGCATTTACGCAACCCGTTACCGGACCGGTCACGCCTGTCGTGCCTTCCGTTCCTGCCTCCCAGCCGACGCAGGCGTTTGCACAGCCGTACGCCCCAGCCCAGCCGCAGGCGTTTCAGCCTCAGGCGGCACCGCGATCGACGCAATCCGCTGATCTGCGCGAGGAACGCACGCAGGTGTTCGACCCGAATGCGCTGAATCAGGCGGCGGCGCAGCCGTTCACGCAAGGTACCGGCATGGCCGCCGGCAATATCGCCGACAGCGGGCAGCCGACGCAGGTATTCGGACAGAACGCCCAGTTCCCGCCTGCACAGCCGTTCCCTGCAGCCCAATCGTTCCCGCCGGCGCAGCCGCTTGGACAAAATCAGCCGAATACGGCCGCAGCCGGGCAGCCGCCGGTCATGCCACCGTCGATCGCCCCGAACGACGGCGAGGACAACGAGGATAACAATAATGATCGCAGCTCCTCCAACGGCAACGGCGACAACGGCCGTAACTCGCGCCGCAGCAATCGCAGGAAGGGCCTGTCCGGCGGCGCGATCGCCGGCATCGTCGTGGGCGCGATCGTGGCGATCGCGCTGATCGGCGGCGGCGTGTGGCTCTTCGCCGCGGGCAGCGGCAAGGTCACGTACGCGGCGTGCACGGCCGCGGAGCTCCAGTACAAGGGGTCGGCGGCCGGTCTGAAGGCCTCGATCGCGAAGGGGCAGCAGACCGTCTCGTCGACGACCGCCGATCAGCTGTCCGACGCAACCGCGCTGGACACGCTCAATCAGGCGATCGCCGACGCGGGCAACAGCTCCACGAACGCGACCTGCAAGACGGACATGTCGAAGGACGACTTCAAGTCGAACGCGCAGCAGTTCACCATCGCGGCGCAGAACGCCGACTCGCTCAAGGAGAAGATCGACGACGCGATCGATGCGGTGAACGCGGCCAAGAAGTCGAAGACCTCCGATTCGCTGAAGTCGTCGCTGAACACGTCGATCTCGTCCGCACAGTCGTTGCTCAGCAGTTCGACCGGCAAGGTGGCCGACGAAAGCACGCGCACCGCGCTGCAGGATGCGATCACCAACGCGAACAGCGTGGCGTCGAAGTCGAATCCTTCGCAAAGCGAGGTCGACAGCGCGAATTCGGCGTTGCAGAAGGCGATGGAGAGCGTCAATGCGTCGATGGGCGCCAAGACGCAGGCCGATCAGAAGGCGCAGGCCGAGGCGCAGCAGAAGGCTCAGGAGGAGCAGCAGAAGCTCCAGCAACAGCAGGAGCAGCAGCGTCAGGATATGGAGGATCAACAGGCCGAGGAGCCCGAGCAGTCGCAGGGCGGTTCGGGATCGGGCGCCGGCACCGGCTCCGGCTCGACCGGCTCTGGTGCCGGGATGGGTTCCGGTTCGACCGGATCCGGCAGCTCCAACGATGCCGGCGGCACCTACTCAGGCTCCAATTGATTATGAGAAGGGCGGGCATCCTTGCGGAGGACGGACGTATATCGTCCGATTCCTGCAAGGATGCCCGCCTATTGATTAGCGCTTAGCGAATCAGAGCCGAGCAGATTCGTACCGGGTGACTACCCCTCAGTCCCGCTTCGCGGGCCAGCTCCCCTGACAAGGGGAGCCGAGCGCATGAGAGAGGTCAGCGCTTCTCCATGGCGCGCAGGACGCACTTGCGCAGTTCGGAGGCGACGAGCACGAACGCGGCCAGACCGATGCACTCGACCCATGCCAGCGCCGACAGCGGGGTCGTGCCGAACGCGGAGTTGAGGAACGGCACGTAGATCACGACGAGCTGCAGCACGATGGACAGGCCGATCGCACCCCACAGCCACTTGTTCGAGAACAGGCCGACGAACGCGGACTGCGCGTGGGAGCGCGAGGCGATCGCGTTGAACAGCTGCGCGAACACGAGGATCGTGAAGCCCATCGTGCGGGCCTCGGTCATCTGCGCGTCATGGCCGAGCGCGTCGACGGAACGGTCGGTGAACAGGCCGCCGGCCAGGTGCATGTCCATGCCGATCAGCGTCACGATGGCCATGATCACGCCGATGTAGATGATGTCGCCCCACATCGAGGCGTCGATCACACGATCGGTGACCTTGCGCGGACGACGGTTCATCACGTCCTCGGTCTGCGGGTCGACACCCATCGCGAGCGCCGGCGCGGCGTCGGTCAGGAGGTTGATCCACAGCAGCTGGGTGGCGAGCAGCGGCACGGTCACGCCCTGCGTGCCGGGCTGGGTGATGCCGAGGAATCCGGCGAACACGACGCCGAAGAACACGGTGAACACCTCGCCCACGTTCGAGCTCAGCAGGTAGCGCAGGAACTTGCGGATGTTGTCGAAGATCACGCGGCCCTCGCGCACGGCGGCCACGATGGTGGAGAAGTTGTCGTCGGCGAGGATCATCTTCGCGCTCTGCTTGGTGACCTCGGTGCCGGTGATGCCCATCGCCACGCCGATGTCGGCGGTCTTGACGGCCGGGGCGTCGTTGACGCCGTCGCCGGTCATCGCGACGATGTTGCCCTGACGCTGCAGCGATTCGACGATCTTGAGCTTGTGCTCCGGGGCGACTCGCGCGTACACGGACACCTCGGAGGTGGCCTTGTCGAACGCGGCCTGATCGGTGAGCGCGTCGAGCTGGTCGCCGGTGAGGGCCTTGCCGCCCTTGTCGATGATGCCGAGGTCGGAGGCGATGCGGGCCGCGGTCAGCGGGTGGTCGCCGGTGATCATGACGGCGCGGATGCCGGCGCGGTGCGCTTCGGCCACGGAGTCGCGCACCTCGGTGCGCGGCGGGTCGATGATGCCGACCATGCCGTTCCAGATGAGGTCGGTTTCGATCGCCTCGGACTGGTCGGCGATGTCGGTGACCTGTCCGGCGGCGTTGGCGCGCACGCCGGGCACTTCGGACAGGTTCGCGGTGCCGAGCGGACGATACGCCTGGCCGAGCGTGCGGTACGCCTCGGAGGAGAGGCGTTCGACGGTCGCGAGGATCGTCTGGCGATCGCCTTCGGTGAGCGGACGGACCTGTCCGCCGACGGCGATGCGCGAGCAGAAGCCGAGCAGCACGTCCGGCGCGCCCTTGGCGAAGACGGTGAGCTTGCCGCCCTCGGTCTCGTCCTTCGCGATGATCGACATGCGCTTGCGTTCGGAGGTAAACGGCACCTCGGCCACGCGGGTGAACTGCTCGTAGCCCTTCATCGCGCCGGTCTTGCGCGCGGCGACGATCAGGGAGACCTCGGTCGGATCGCCGACGATCTCCCACTTGCCGTTCTCCTTGCGCAGGTCGCCATCGTTCGCGAGCGTGCCGGCGGCGAGGGTCGCAATGACCTCGGCGCGCAGAGCCGGCGCATCGGCGAGCGACGAGCCGTCGGAGGCGACCATCTTGCCTTCCGGCGCGTAGCCGGTGCCGGTGATCTGCACCTCGCCGGACGGGGTGACGACGCGTTCGACGGTCATCTCGTTGCGCGTCAACGTACCGGTCTTGTCCGAGCAGATGACGGACGCGGAGCCGAGCGTCTCGACCGAATGCAGCTTCTTGACGATCGCATTGTGCATCGCCATGCGCTGCACGCCGAGCGCGAGCACGACGGTGAGGATCGCGGCCAGGCCCTCGGGCACGGCGGCCACGGCGAGCGAGACGGCGAGCAGCAGGGAGTCGATGATGTCCTGCGTGGTGTGGAAGCCTTCGAGGATCGCGAGCGCGGCGAGCACGATGGCCGCGATGATGCACACCGCTAGCCCAAGGATCTTGGAGACGTAGTCCATCTCCTTCTGCAGCGGCGTCTGCTCGTCCTCGGTGGCGGACAGGAGATCGGCGATCTTGCCCACCTGCGTGTTCATGCCGGTGCCGGTGACGATCGCGCGGCCGGTGCCCTGCGTGACGGAGGTGCCGTTGAAGATCATGTTGGCGCGGTCGCCCAGTGCCTTGGCTTCGGGCAGCGTGTCCGGCTTCTTGCCGACCGGCACGGATTCGCCGGTGAGCGACGCTTCGGCGATGCGCAGGCTGGCGGCCGTGAAGAGTCGGCCGTCGGCGGAGACGGAGTCGCCCTCCGCGAGAACGATCACGTCGCCGGGGACGACTTCAGCGGTGTTGATGCGCACGACCTTGCCGTCGCGCAGCACGGAAGTCTGCGGCGCGGTCATCTGGGCGAGCGCCTCGACCGCGGCCTCGGCCTTCGCCTCCTGGATGTAGCCGAGGACGGCGTTGACGATCAGGATGAGGACGATGACGATCGCATCGAACGGCAGCGCCTCGCCGCCTTCCGCGCCGGGGGCGGCGTGTCCGCGCTCGATGAACCATGCGATCACCGAGATGACGGTGGCGGCGATCAGCAGGTAGACGAGCGGGTCCTGGAACTGGGCCAGGAACTTCTTCCATTTCGGCACGGGCGGCGCGCTGGCCAGCTCGTTCGGGCCGAACTTCTCGAGTCGACGCTTGGCTTCGGCCTCGCTCAGGCCGACGTTCGGGTCAACGTTCAATGCTTTGGCGACCTCGGCCGCATCGGTCAGGCTCGGATCGACGTCGCCCATCAGCGCTTGCTGGGCGCGCACTTCCTCTGATACCGCGGGCGCGGTGGATTGACCTTTCTGATCAACCATGTGTTTCTCCTTGGTATAGCCGCGGAGTAGTCAGTCCGTGCGGCGGCCGGGTTGTCTCCCCCGACGCGCATCGGACTGCGCGGTTATGGGCACCGGCGCAAACCGACGCCGATGCATACGATTGCCATTATTCCATATGGGTGTGGAGCAGTCATCGCACGGCGTAAGGGGTGTTGCCTATTAGAGGGCTTTCGCGAGATTCCTACTCATCGCGCGGTCCCGCGACCCCTTGGTCGCGCTCATGCCGGCGGTCACGGCGATGAGGGCGATCGTGCAGGCGATCCACAGCGTCCGTCCGCCGAACCGGCTGATCACGCCGCCGCCGATCAGCGGCGCGAGCGCGATCGACAGCGACCACAGCACGTTGTACACGCCCTGATACGTGCCTCGCGCGGAGGCGGGAGCCATCGCGGCGACGATCGTCGTGGCGATCGGGAACGTGCCCAGCTCGCCGAGCGTCCACAGCACGACGGCGAGCGCGAACCCGCCCCACGATCCGGCCACGATCTGCACGGCGTAGCCGATGATGGTGACGGCGAGTCCGGCGACGAGCACGCGCGAGTTGCCCATGCGCGCGAACAGCTTCATCGCGGGGATCTGCAGCGCGCACAGCATGAACCCGTTGATGGTCAGGAGCACGGAGTATTCGCCGAGTCCCATGCCGAGGTTCGTCATCGCGATCGGCAGTCCGGAGGTCGACTGGAAGTAGACGAGGTAGTAGCCGAACATGAGCACGGAGAACGCGAGGAACGGCCAGTCGGTGAGGACCCTGTGCCAGTTGTCGCGCAGGGAGGTGGGGGCGACGTCGGAGTCGGCCCTGACGGCGGCGTCCCCCGGCTTGGGCACGGCGATGCCCAGATGCCGCACCTCGCGGAAGAATCCGACGAGCAGGATCGTCACGGCGAGCATCACGGCGGCCTCGACGTAGAACATCAGCGAATACGACACCTTGACCAGCTGGTTGGCGATGATAGGGCCGATCGCGTAGCCGAAGTTGATCGCCCACGATTGCAGGACGTACGCGCGCTGCTGGCGTTCGACCGGAACCACGTCCGCGATGTACGCGGCGATCGCGGGACTCGGCAGCGAGGCGAACGCGCCGTAGACGAACAGGGTCGCGCCGAGCGCGATCGGATCGGCGAGCGCGGAGACGACCAGCAGGGCGATGGCCGCGCCGATCTCGCCGATGATGATCATCGACTGTCGGCCGAACCTGTCGGAGAGCGTGCCGCCGAACAGGCATCCGATGATCGACCCGAAGCCGTACATCGCGACGACCGCGCCGACGACGCCTTCGTCGATGTGCAGCGCGGAGACCAGGTAGATCGACAGGAACGAGGTGACGAACCGTCCCATCCATAGGATCAGGATCGCCAGCCACAGGCCCCAGTACAGCAGGGGCAAACCGAACAATGTGCGCCGTTGTTTCACCCTCAATACCCTACTCGGGGGCGGCGGGGCGGCTTGCCGTCGGCGTCCGGCAGCTTCCCGACCGCACATGCAGACCGTTCGGTTGGGGCTTGTGAGACAATGACCGTTATGGTTATGAAGAAAGGACCGACCAAGGGGTCGGGTGGCAAGCATCGCAACGCGCTTCGCGGCAAGGGACCGACGCCCAAGGCCGAGGATCGCGTCTATCACAAGGCATACAAGGCGAAGAAGGTCGCCGATCGCCGCAAGTTGGCCGATCCCCGACTGGCCGCACGCCGCCGCGTCGACAAGTTCGCGTCGTCGGACACCACGGATCTGGTGTTCGGCCGCAACTCGGTGCTGGAGGCGCTGCGCGTGGGCGTGCCGAGCTCCACGCTGTACATCATGTCGCGCATCGAGCACGACGACCGCACGCGTGAGATCGTCAAGCTGGCCGGCACGCAGGGCCTGCACATGCTGGAGGCCGATCGACTGGAGATGGACCGCATCGCCCGCTCCGGCAACCATCAGGGCGTGATCCTCAAGGTCGATCCGTACCAGTACTCGTCGCTCGCCGAGCTCGCCGATCGCGCGGACAAGAAGTCGCGTGCGATGGAGGCGGCGAACTCCACGGCCGCGAAGCTGTCCGCGCGTCCGCTGTTCATCGCGCTCGACGGCGTGACCGACCCGCAGAACCTCGGCGCGGTCATCCGTTCGGCCGCCGCGTTCGGCGCGAACGGCGTGATCCTGCCCGAGCGTCGCTCCGCGTCGGTGAACGCCGCCGCGTGGAAGGTGTCGGCCGGCGCGGCCGCACACCTGCCGGTGTGCCGCGTGGTCAACCTGACCAAGGCGATCGAAAGCCTCAAGGAGCGCGGCTACTACGTCGTGGCTCTGGATGGCGGCGGCGACAAGACCGTGGGTGAAACCGGTTTTGAGACCGATCCGCTGGTCGTCGTGCTCGGGTCGGAAGGCAAGGGCGTGAGCCGTCTCGTGCGCGAGGCGTGCGACGCCGTGGCCGGCATCCCGATCTCCAGCCAGGTCGAATCACTCAACGCGTCCGTGGCGGCGGGCATCAGCCTGTACGCCGTGGCCAACGCGCGACGCAAGGCGGCCGAAGCGGCCGAATAAGCCGAATAAATAAGGCCGAATACACGTAGGAACGAGGCAAAGATGCAATCATCCATGAACCTGTCGGGACTCTCGCAGCTGGATCCGCGCGCGGCGAAGGCCACCAGCGTCAAGGCGGAGGACGACACCGCCGATACGCCGGAGCCGCAGGCGCTGAAGATCACCGCGGCCAGCTCGAACCCGAAGATGTTCACGCTGCCGTGGGAGCAGCCGCTGGCCACCTGGCCCGCCGAACTGCTCGCCAACCTGCCGCGAGGCATCTCCCGCCACGTCGTGCGCTTCGTCCACGTGGGCGACGAAGTGTACGCGATGAAGGAGATCACGCGTCAGATGGCCGAGCGCGAGTACGAGATCCTGCGCCGCCTGCAGAAGCTCGAACTGCCGGCCGTCCGCCCGATCGCGGTCGTCACCGGACGTCACAACCGCGAAGGAGAACCGCTCGAGGCGATCCTCGTGACCAAGCATCTCAAGTTCTCCCTGCCGTACCGCGCGCTCTTCGCCCGCAACCTGCAGCACGACACCGCCGAACGTCTGATCGACGCGCTCGCCGTGCTGCTCGTGCGTCTGCACCTGGCCGGCTTCTACTGGGGCGACGTCTCCCTGTCGAACATCCTGTTCCTGCGCGATGCCGACGCGTTCTCCGCGTTTCTCGTCGACGCCGAGACCGGTGACCTGCAGGTCAACCTGACCAACGGCCAGCGCGAATACGACATCGATCTGGCGCGCACGAACATCATCGGCGAACTGATGGATCTGAGCTCCGGCAAGCTGCTGCCTGACGACGTCGACGAGATCGAGGTCGGCAACCGTCTGGTCGACCGCTACCACTCGCTGTGGAGCGCCCTGACCGACACCGACAAGTTCGGTCCGGACGAGATGTGGAAGATCGAGAAGCGCGTCAACAAGCTCAACGAGCTCGGCTTCGACGTCGACGAGCTCGAGATGAAGACCGAGGAGGGCGGCAAGCGCGTGCTCGTGCGTCCGCGCGTCGTCGACGCCGGCTACGCGAACCGCAAGCTGCTGCGCCTGACCGGTCTCGACGTGCAGGAGAACCAGGCCCGTCGACTGCTCAACGACCTCGACGCCTACCGCGCCTCCACGTGGCGCGACGGTGAGGATCTCGAGATCGTCGCGACCGACTGGATGCGCGAGGTGTTCGAGCCGACCGTGCGCTCGATCCCGGCCAAGTACCGTTCGCAGATCGAACCGGCGCAGTTCTTCCACGAGGTGCTCGACCACCGTTGGTTCCTCGCGGAGAAGGCCGGTCACGACGTACCGATGAGCGAGGCCGTGACCAGCTACATCGAGAACGTGCTGCCGAAGCAGGTGCTCAACAAGAAGGACATCGACACGCTGCTCGAGGAGGCCGATGCCGGCGTCATCGACGACGAGTCGACGTACTACGAGAACAACTCCGGTGCTGACGGGGATGACGACGGGTACAACCCGGACTTCGACCCGGATGCGGCGGTGTGGTCGCACTGACGATCGGCTTTCCTGGTCTGCCTGTGTGTGGGGTTGGGCCGGCGTATGCGATACACGACACACTCAAGGCCGTTTGGCCAAGCCTACAGTCGTGTATCGCATACGCCGGCCCAACCCCGGTTCCAGCCAAAATCGTCCGGTTTCAGGTGCGAGACGTCAGTGCGAATTTGTTAGGGGACAAGGGGCAAGGGCTGGTGGCTAGAGGGAGACTATCCACCAGCCGGCGGCTACGCAGAGTAGGGGGATGATGATCGTGGCGGCGATGTAGGCGGCGCCGATCGCCCACTTGCGGGTGCGCAGCAGGAAGACCATTTCGTTGATGGCGGTGGAGAAGGTCGAGAATCCGCCGAGGAAACCGGTGACGAACAGCAGGTAGGTGCTGTGGTCGACGACACCGCCCTTCGCATAGGCGCCAGCGGCGATGCCGGCGCAGAACGTGGCGATCACGTTGATCACGAACGTGGACAACGGGAACGACCTGTTCCACCAACGCTGTATCGACGTGTTGACCACGAAACGGGTCATCGCGCCGAGTCCGCCGCATAGGCATACCAGAAGAAACGTCATCAGCGCCACTCCTCCGCGTCTCGGTACAGGAACGTGCGCTCGTTGCCGGCGGCAGCACCGTGGACACCGCTCTCGGGGTGCGATTCGCGTGTGCCTCCGGTGGCGGGATCACCCACCATCGGGATCTCGTCGGTGATCGGAGCGGGCTCGTATGACGGGATCGCCGTGGCATCCGGCATCGACTCCGGAACCCCGCCGGCCGCGCCCGCGCCCGTCTGCACGGTGCGTGCGGCGGGGACGGGCTGGCCGTAGTCACCCGCAGGCGGAGTGGAGGAGCGCACGTCGATGAACACGGACGACGTGTCATCCACGACGTGCACGACCGGATCGTCGGCGATGCGATCTCCCAGCCCGAAGAAGCGCTTCGACTTCGGCGCCTTGTGACCGGCGCGCGCATTGATCGCACCGGCCGCGATGCGCGCCGACCGACGCGAGGCGACGCTTGTGGCGAGCCATGCGCCGGCCGCGGCGACGAGCATGCCGACCGCGAAGCTGACGAACATGTAGAACAGGAATCCGCCGATCTGACTGCCGTGGATCGACGTCAGCTCCTCGATGACCATCGCGGACAGGGTGGAGAATCCGCCGCACATGCCCATGCCGATGCCGCGCGAGGTGAGCTGGCGCACACGCTTGCGGATCCACGACGCCTGCGACATGTACGCCGTCAGCGCGGCGAACATGAAGCAGGCCGCCATATTGGCGATGAACGTGGCCGTATGGAACGCGCTGAAGAACCCGGTTTCCGCCGCCGGAGCCGGCAATGCCAGCGACAGGCCGTACCGCATCGCCGTGCCGATCGCGCCGCCCAGGAACACGACCAGATAGATCATGCCGTCGGCGAGTGGATTGAACTGCGCCTGCACGCGTTTGACCGGCGCGAGCGGAATCTGCGGAGGTCGCTCGGCCGCGGCCGCCCCTTTGGGATGCGGTGCGGCCACCGCGTACGAGCGCGCGTGCGCGGCGGTCATCTCCTGCGTGGAGGGATCCGGTTCGGCGAAATATTCGGGCATGTGACTCACGTCCAGTCGGCGATCGGCCGCGGCCTGCGCAGTCGAATCAGTCGATCAGCGAGTGGATGGAGATGATGTGATCGCGCTGCGGACCGGTGCCGATCGCGGAGATACGGCAGTTGGACAGCTCCTCGAGGCGCTTGACGTACGCCTGGCAGGTGGCCGGCAGCTCGTCGAAGCTGTGGCAGTTGGAGATGTCCTCGGTCCAGCCCGGCATCGTCTCGTAGATCGGCTTGGCGGCGGCGAACGCGGCCTGATCAGTCGGCATGTCGTCGTGACGCTCGCCGTTGACGTCGTATGCGACGCAGATCGGGATCTCCTTCAGACCGGTGAGCACGTCCAGCTTGGTCAGGACCAGATCGGTCAGGCCGTTGACCTGGCTGGCGTAGCGGTTGACGACCGCATCGAACCAGCCGCAGCGACGCGGACGGCCGGTGGTCACGCCGAACTCGTGGCCCTGCTGACGCAGCCACTCGCCGGACTCGTCGAACAGCTCGGTCGGGAACGGGCCCTCGCCCACGCGGGTGACGTACGCCTTGGAGACGCCGACCACGCGATTGATCTTGGTCGGGCCGACGCCGGTACCGGTGCATGCGCCGCCGGCGGTCGGGTTGGAGGAGGTGACGAACGGGTAGGTGCCGTGATCGACGTCCAGCATCGTGGCCTGCGCGCCTTCGAACAGTACGGTCTTGCCCTCGTCGAGCGCCTTGTTGAGGATCAGGCCGGTGTTGGCGACGTACGGCTTGAGACGCTCGCCGAGCTTCAGGAGCTCGTCGGTGGTCTGGTCGACGTCGATCGCGCGGCGGTTGTACAGCTTGACGAGGATCTGGTTCTTCTGGTGCAGGCTCGCCTCGACCTTGTCGTGCAGGTGCTCGGCGTTGAACAGGTCGTGCACGCGGATGCCGACGCGGTTGATCTTGTCCGCGTAGGCCGGGCCGATGCCGCGACCGGTGGTGCCGATCTTGTGCTTGCCGAGGAAGCGCTCGGTGACCTTGTCGAGCGTGCGATGATACGGCGCGATGATGTGCGCGGCCTCGCTCACCTTGAGGTGGGAGCAGTCGATGCCGCGGGCCTCGAGGCCGTCGATCTCCTGGAACAGGACCTCAGGATCGACGACGACGCCGTTGCCGATCACCGGGGTGAGGTTCGGGTTGATGATGCCGGAGGGCAGCAGATGCAGCGCGTAGGACTCATCGCCCACAACCACGCTGTGGCCGGCGTTGTTGCCGCCGTTGAAACGCGCGACATAGTCGACCTTCGTGCCGATCAGATCGGTTGCCTTACCCTTACCTTCGTCTCCCCACTGGGCACCGATCAACACAATTCCAGGCATAACGCACCTCCGCATACGCTCGATTCCGCCGCGAAACAGCCTACCGTACGCCCTCTACCCGCCCCCGACGCAGTCTCACTTGAGACGCTACTTGAGGGCGCGGCCGGCGGAGCCGAGCTCCTGGCATGCCTCGACGACGCGCTGCGCCATCGATGACTCGGCCTTCTTGCCCCACGAGCGCGGGTCGTAGAACTTCTTCTTGCCGACCTCGCCATCGACCTTCAGGACCGCATCGTAGTGTTCGAACATGTGACCGGCGATCGCGCGCGTGAACGCGTACTGGGTGTCCGTGTCGACGTTCATCTTCACGACGCCGTACGAGACCGCGGCGGCGATCTCCTCGGGCGTCGAGCCGGAGCCGCCGTGGAAGACGAGCTCGAACGGCTTGCCGGCCGGGAAGTCGACGGCACCCGCGGCGGACGCCACGCGACCGTCGAGCACCGCCTGCGCGACCTCGTTCTGGATCTCGCCGAGCAGCGCCGGACGCAGCTTGACCATGCCCGGCTTGTACGAGCCGTGCACGTTGCCGAACGTGAACGCGGCCATGTAGCGACCACGCTCGCCCAATCCCAGACGCTGTGCGACCTTCACGCCGTCCTCCGGCGTCGAGTACAGCTTGTCATCGATCGCGGCGGACTGACCGTCCTCCTCGCCACCGACCGCGCCGATCTCGATCTCCAGCACGGTGTGCGCGGCCTGCGACTTGTCGAGCAGCTCCTCGGCGATGTCGAGGTTGCGCTCCAGCGGCACCGTCGAGCCATCCCACATGTGCGACTGGAAGGTCGGCTCCTTGCCGTGCGCGACCTCGTCGGCCTCGTACGCAAGCAGCGGGCGGACCCATTCGTCGAGGTACTGCTCGGCGCAGTGGTCGGTGTGCAGCGCGACGGTGATGTTCGGGTACTGCTTGGCCACCTCGTGCGCGAACGCCGCGAACGCAAGGGATCCGGTGACGCGGTTCTTGACCGCCTGTCCGGAGAAGTATGCGGAACCGCCGACCGACACCTGGATGATGCCGTCCGATTCGGCCTCGGCGAAGCCCTGAAGAGCGGCGTTCAGGGTCTGCGTGCTCGTCACGTTGATCGCGGGGTAGGCATAGCCGCCGCGACGGGCGGCATCCAGCATCTCTGCATAGCGTTCTGGCGTTGCGATAGTCATGATTACATTATCCCGCGTCGCGGTGACGCGGCTTCACGCGTCGCTCACAAATCATATGTGCGTTGCCTCACAGACACTTTGCGAAGCGGGGATTGCCCCATAGTGCGCGTAATGATCGATCATCTTTATCTCTCCCCCAGTCAGCTTCGCTGCCAGCCCATCCTGCAATTGCTGACACGCTGCGCGCGCAGTCTGCTGGCTCGCCTGTCGGCTCGCACGTTGCCTACAAACAACTTCGTTGTTTGCTTCACGGCAACGTCCCGTCAGAGGGGGCCAATGCATGGTGTGGCGTCGGCCACGCCGTCCGCCGATCACATAGTGATCACCGACGCGTTCATTAGATGACGATCGCCATGCATCGACAGCCATCCGCCGTATTACTAGTGAAATCCTAGTGAACGCTCACACCACTGTCATCCCTCGATTTCGGCTTCATACCGCCGTTTTGCGCGATCACACAGCCTTACGAATCTACGCAAAAGCATTACTTTCGGATTACCTGCGCACGCCAATCAACCATAGAATGAGCGACGGTAATAAGCATGGTTAAGGAGAGTGTCATGCACGATTCGCACGATCCCAACGCATGGGATGGGCCGACCCGCAACACGCGGGATTCCCGTGGCGCGCAGATCCCCGAAGGCGTCCCCTCCGTCGGAGACGCCGGCACTCCCGGAACCCCCGGCGCCCCGGAGGAGTTGTCATTCGGCACCGCGGTCCGCATTCGCCGTCGCATGCCGTTGTGGATGCGCACCATGTTCGTCATTCTCGCACTCGGACTGATCGCGGGGCTCGCCGCCGGATTCTCCTGGATGTGGGACGACCACTGGCGTCCGATCAACGTGACCGTCAACAATCAGGTCGTCCGCACGCGCGTCGACACGACGCTCGACAAGCTGCTCAAGAAGAACGATGATTTCGGCGCCAAACGCGGCCGCCTGCTCGCCATCGACGGCTCGGTGCTTGACGAGCACGGCGGCAAGGCGGTCGTGCCGGCCATCGGAGGCCAGGCCATCCCCGAATCGGACTGGTCGAAGATGGTCGTGCCGGATCACGCGGACGTGACCGTTGACTCGGGCGCGGACGTGACCGAGGCGCACACCGTCATCAAACGCGCCGAACCGTACGGTGCCGACGTCGATCTCAGGGGCGGCACGATCCAGGTGCGGCTGCGTCACGGCAAGGACGGCGTCGCCGAAACATGGGTCGGCAAGAAATCCGGCAAGAAGGTCGACAAGGGCGTGACGACGAAGCCCGAAGACATGATCGTGCGCTCGTACAGTCCGCGTCCGGAAGGCAAGAAGGTGATCGCGCTGACGTTCGACGACGGACCGAGCCAGTACAGCGCGCCGATGCTCGACATCCTCAAGTCGAAGGGCGTCAAGGCCACGTTCTTCGATCTTGGTCAGCAGTCGAAGGAGTTCGCCTCGGCCGAGAAGCGCATGATCGCCGACGGACATGAGGTGGCGAGCCACAGCTACGACCATCCGAACATGCCGAAACTGAATCGCGATGCACTGCGTGACAACATCACGAAGGGATTCGAGGCGACCAAGGAGGCCTCGGGCGTCGACACGAAGGTGCTGCGCTCCCCCTACGGCGCGTTCGGCGTGCAGCAGTGGAAGGATGCGGGCGATCTGATCGACATGAACGTGCTGTGGGATATCGACACGCTCGACTGGAAGCGGCCGGGCGCGAACGCGATCCACGACAACATCATGCAGCATGCGCACAACGGCGCGATCGTGCTCATGCACGACGGCGGCGGCGACCGCACGCAGGACATCGAGGCGCTGCCGCGCATCATTGATGATCTGCGTGCACAGGGCTATGAGTTCGTGACGGTCAAGCAGCTCATCGAGATGAGCCCTAAGCTCGAGCTGAAGAACTGACCTGAAACTGAAGAACTGAGGGCGTCCCGCTTAATGAGACGGCCGGTACCGCGGCTCACCGCCGTGGTACACTAGTGGCTCGCGTCCAAAAGACGCACCCTTCGCGAATGTAGTTCATCGGTAGAACGACAGCTTCCCAAGCTGTAGAGGCGGGTTCGACTCCCGTCATTCGCTCCATTCGAGACCGTTGGAATTCCAACGGTCTTCGTCATTGTTGAGGCGTTTTAATGGCTTCCGTGGACACACAGTGGACAACGCAGTTGACAGTTGACGCTGTAATTAGTCACCTAGTAGCGCACCTGAGGCGCGGCTCCCATGCCGCCTCCCATGCCGCCGTAGACCTGTCCGGCCTGCGCGGCGCGCATCTCCTGCGCCATCTGCATGAGGCGATTGATGCGATCCTCGGTGGGCGGGTGCGTGGAGAACAGCTTGGAGAAACCGGCAGCGGAGAACGGGTTCGCGATCATCATCGCGGACACCGACTGCGTGCCGGCGGTCTTGCGCATCGGCGTGGTCTGCGCGCCGTAGGAGATCTTGTTGAGCGCGGAGGCGAGCGCCTCGGGATCGCCGGTCAGCACGCTGCCGTCCTCGTCAGCATCGTATTCACGTGTGCGGGAGATCGCCATCTGGATGAGCGATGCCGCGACCGGCGCGAGGATCATGCTCAGCAGAACGCCGATCAGCCCGAGTCCGCCGGAGGAGTTCTCGCGATCGTCGCGCGAGGTGCCGCCGCCGAAGTACATGAGGGAGTAGCCGAGATACGTGATGACGGTGGCCATCGCCGAGGCGATCGCGGAGGTGAGGATGTCGTGGTTGTACACGTGCATGAGCTCGTGGCCGAGTACGCCACGGATCTCACGCTCGTTGAGGATTCTGAGGATGCCCTGCGTGCAGCAGACCGCCGCGTGGCGCTCGTTGCGCCCGGTGGCGAATGCGTTCGGGCTCATCGTCGGCGCGATGTAGATGCGCGGCATCGGCTTTCCAGCCCTGGCCGACAGCTCCCGAACGATCTTGTACAGGGTGGGGGCCTCCGCCTCGCTGACCTCGCGTGCGCCCATCGAGGCGATGGCGAGTTTGTCGGAGAACCAATAGGAGCCGAATGTGGTGACCAGTCCGATGACGATGTAGATGCCGAGGGTGCCTCGTGAGCCGCCGGTGGCCCACCAGATGAGCATGATGACGCCCCACATCAACCCGAACAGGAGGGTCGTCTTCAGGCCATTGAAATGGCCGTGCACTCGCAATTTGCCGTCCATAAGGCACACACTAAATTCACGAGCTGAGTTTTAGCTGGACGTACGCCGGACGTGAAACGACCAAACTACGCCACACTGACGGGGAACAAAACGTCCGATCCTACAGGATCCACCGCACCAAGCAGCCACAGGGGCACACCATCGGCGGATCCTATAGGATCAGAGCGAACAGATCAGGCGAGGGCGAGCTCGCGCATCTGGTCGGGTTCGACGACCTTCTTGTGCTCGCGACCCTCCTTGGCGCCCTCGGCGCGTTCGAAGGCGTCGACCTTCTTCCAGCCGGCGAAGTCGATCGGCTTGATGCCGCGCTCGGCGAGCAGTCGATCGATCGACTCGGGGTCGCGATCGGCGGCCACGCGACCACCCTCCGCGGCCTTGGCGAGGTCCTCGAGCATGTTCGTGACGATCGCGAGCGCGTCGGACTTGGTCGAGCCGATCAGGCCAACCGGTCCGCGCTTGGCCCAACCGGTGGCGTACAGGCGCTCGCGCACCTCTCCCCCATCGGCCTCGGTGGTGATGCGGCCGTCGCCATTCGCGTTGGCGAGGTGCGCGCCGTGCTCGTCGTAGGCGATGCCGGGCGCCTCGGCCGGCTTGTAGCCGATCGCGTGGTACACGGCCTCGACCGGGTAGTCGGTGAACTCTCCGGTGCGGTGCATCTTGCCGTCGGCGCCGGTTTCGGTGCGCTCGACACGGATCGCCTTGACCTTGCCGTCAGACCCAAGGATCTCGGTGGGGGCGGAGTTGAAGTGGACGTAGTACTTGCGGTCGGCCGGGTTGCCTTCGAAGTCGACGTCGCCGTCGTCCTCCATGTCCTCGGCCATCTCGCGGATGGCGAACAGCTCCTCGACCATCTGGCGGGTGAGCTTGTCCTGACCGGCGACCTCGATGGTCTCGTCGTCCAGTTCGAAGTCGTCCTCGTTGATGATGAGCTGCACGCCGGGCAGCTTCTCCATCTCGCGCAGCTCCTGCACGCTGAACTTGGCCTGGGCCACGCCACGGCGGATGAACAGGTGCAGCACCTTGGCCTTGTTGTTCTGAATGCCTTCGTAGACGTTGTCCGGAATGTCGGTCTTGGCCTTCAGGTCGTCGGCATTGCGCATGAGCTCACGCGCGACGTCCATCGCGACGTTGCCGCCGCCGATCACGGCGACGTTCTCGGCCGTCAGCGGCCATTCGCGCGCACCCGTGGGGTAGCCGTCATACCATTCGACGAACTTGGCCGCGCCGTACACGCCGTCGAGGTCGGCGCCAGGGATCGTGAGCGGCTTGTCCTTGACCGCGCCGGTAGCGAAGAGCACGGCGTCGTAGCGCGCGAGCAGGTCGTCGAGCGTCACGTCCTTGCCGAATTCGACGTCGCAGTACAGGTGGATGTCCGGGTTGTCGAGGGTCTTCTCAAGTGCGGACGCGATGAACTTGATGGACGGATGGTCGGGGGCCACGCCGTAGCGGACCAGGCCGAACGGCACCGGCAGCTTCTCGAACAGGTCGATGCGGGCCTCGGTACCGAGACCGAGTTCCGTGCCGAGCTTCTTGAGCTGGCGAAGGAAGATGTCGGAGGAGTAGACGCCGGCGGGGCCGGCGCCGATCACGGCGATGCGCAGTTCGTTCGCAGTGTTCGCGGTGTTTTCAGCAGTATTCGAAGATTCAGTCACGCCTTACAGGGTATCGCAGGCCGGCGAATCGCGGAAGAGCCGTCTTCCTCACATTTCTTAGGCACTTTCTGCATTTCTTAGGCAGGTCATTCAACGAATCAATCGGATGCCACCTTGGAAAATGGCCACTTTAAGCCGACACTTGACCGCCAGCACAACGGCCACCTGCCTAAGAAATGCAAAATATGCCTAAGAAATGAGCCGCGAAGGTGCGGACACGGCCCAAAGGCGATCACGCGAGGATGCGGTCGATGAGCAGCCGCCATTCCTCGACCAGATCGATGTGCTCGAGGTCATGCAGCCATCGCATCTGGATGCCGTCCATCGCGGCAAGCGCCTGACGCATGACGCACGTATCCTATGGCTGATGTTGGGCGGCGAAACCGAATGCCGGATGGGTGCCGATTCATCAGTCGCGATCGATGACGGCGGTCAGGGCCCAGAGAATGCTCACCACGTCGATGCCCTCCTGCAGGAAGGCGCCGACGACGACCGGGATCAGGTCGAACGCGGCCGCGACCATGCCGACGACGGCGAGCGCGAGACCGAGGATCACGGCCTGAAGCATCACGCGCCTGGTGCGCCGTGCGATGGCGATCGCACGCGGCACGGCGGCGATGTCGTCGTTCATGATGATGACCTGAGCCGATTCGGACGCGGCGGTGGACGTGCCGTCGGTCATCGCGACGCCGAGGTCGGCGACGGCGAGCACCGGCGCGTCGTTCACGCCGTCGCCGACCATCATCGTGACAGGCGAGTGGGCGTCATGCACCGCGGCGACCTTGTCCTCGGGGAACAGTTCGGCGTGGACCTCGTCGATGCCGACCTCGCGGGCGATGATCTCGGCGGAGGCGCGCTTGTCGCCGGTGAGCATCGTCAGCTTCTCGACCCCCAGCGCGTGCAGACCGGAGAGCGTCTCACGCGCGTTGGCGCGCGGCACGTCTCGCAGCACGATGCGTCCGATGAGATACCCGTCGACAGACACGTACGAGGCCATCTCGTCCGCCGCGAGCGTGCCGAAGCGAGTACGGCGCAGGCCGGCTTGGGCATCGGCCGAGGCGTCGGACGGGCCAGCCGCGGCGAGTGCTGACGGCTGCTGCACCCCCAAACCAAGACCCGAACCAAGACCGGCCCCAGACCCGGTGGACAGGAAGCCATCGTCGCCGGCGGCCGCGAAGGAGAGTCGTCCGACGCGCACCGCATGGCCGTTGACCTCGGCGGCGATGCCCTTGCCCGCGATCTCCTCAACGTGCTTGACGACCGGATAATCACGGCCATGCCCCGCCCAGCTCGCCTCCGGTTCCGGGCAGTTGCGCTGTCCGGCGGCGTAGCGGGCGTGGAGGCGTTCGATCGCGTCGCGTCCGGCTGCGGCGATGCCCTTGGCGAGCACGTGCACCGAGTAGCTTTCGACCACGCCGGCGAACATCAGGACGTGGTCCTCGTCCAGTCGCGGGCGATGCCTTGCTGCGGGTTCATCGTCGTTGCCGGTGACCGAAGCGTGCACGGCGGCAGGCGTCGCCGGTGTCCCGGTGGCGACCTTCGTGCCATCGCCGTCGCCCTTCAGCAGTTCGACGCGCACGACCTGCGGCTGCTTGACGGTCAGCGTGCCGGTCTTGTCGAAGAAGATCTGCGTGACGCGCCCCAGCGATTCGAGGACATCCTGCGTTTTGATGAGGATGCCGGCGGCGGCGAGTCGCCCTGTTCCCGCGATGTACGCGACCGGCGCGGCGATGAGCAGCGGGCAGGGGGTGGCGAGCACGAGCACCTGCGCGAATCGCGTCGGGCTGCCGGATACCGCCCATGCCACGCCCGCGATGGCGAGCGAGAGCACGGTGAACGGCACGGCAAGTCGGTCGGCGGCGCGTACGACCGCGGGGCGTGATTCCTGAGCCTCGGAGACGAGCGCCATGATCCGCTGGTACTGCGAGTCGGCGGCGAGTTCGGTGGCGCGCATCGCGAGCGTGGTCGCGCCGTTCACCGCGCCGGACATGACGCGCGCGCCGGCGTACACCTCGCGCGGCACCGGTTCGCCGTTGATCGCGCTCAGGTCGAGCGTTGCGGAACCGGAGAGCAGCTCGCCATCGACTGGCACGGTCTCCCCCGGCAGCACGATGATCACGTCGCCGGGTTTCACCTGGTCGACCGGCACGGTGTTGAACCACGAGTCGCCGGTTCCCTCGCCGACGCCGGGCATGTTCGAGACGTGCGCGGTGCGCGGTGCGGCCTGAAGCAGTGCGTTCAGGTTGCCTTCGGCCTTCGATTGCGCGTATTCCTCGATCGCCTCGCCGGAGGTGATCATCAGGACGACGGCCCAGCTGGCCCAGTATTCGCCGACCGCGAGGGTGGAAAGCAGCGCCATCACGGCGAGCAGATCGACGCCGACCTGTCCGTGGCGGATGTCGTCGATCATGCCGCGCACAGTGTCGACGACCGTGTAGGCGACGAGCGCGACGACGATCCACTGGCCGATCGACGGGTCGGGCGGGAATGGCATCGCACTGGAGGAGGCCGCGCCGTCGCCGCTGCTCATACTCATGCGGGTTGCGAGGGCGCTCACCCAGGGCGCCGAACCCCACGGCTTCGCGTCCCACAACAATGCGATCGGGATCGCGGAGAGGATCACGACCGGCAGCATCGGCACACGTCGGCACAGGCGTATGACGGCAGCGAACAGGTCGCCGATGCGGCCGGAAATGGGTGCGGAGGTGAAGGAATCGTCGGAACCGGGGTGACCTGGCTTATCGGGGCGATCAGGGCGATTCCGATGGGAGGTATTGACGGTTGACTTGGGGCCTGTTGCGTTGGCGCCGGTTATGTTGCCATGCGGTGCGTTTGTTGCGTTGCCGCTGCTATTGCCGTTAAGTCGGCTCATCGTTTTTCCTTAGGCTGGTCAGGGCCGCACGGCTTCGTTGCTGGCAATCCCCCGGTATCGGATCGGATGGTTCGCAAACGTGCCGCACGGCGGTGCGGTCACGCCTTGTTAACCCATCGACGCATGTGCACGGCGGCTCCCGCTCAGCGGAGGCCAAGTGCATGCGATGCGCGCGATACACGGCGTAAAGATTCGTTATTCAGTTTTCGGAAGTTATGGTAACAACTCACAGTGACACCGCACACGGCGATACCGCCCCCTCCCACGCGATACCGCCTTCCCCCGCGGTGGCATACGCACCCTTTACGAGGTTCCGATTGCTCCTCCATCGCGCGGTCTGCACGCGCATGGCGCGGTGACTTTCCCATGACGCGGTGAGCCGTTTTCCATAAACCGCATGATTCCGCCGTTTTGCGTCACCGCATCATGGGGATTTCACCACTTCATGGGAAAGACACCGCGCGATGGCACCGGGAACCACACCATGGGAAACCGCGTCAGGGGCACCCCTTGGGAGACAGGGACACCCCACGGAAACAGGGACACCCCACAGGAAACATGGGCGCCACACCGCAACGCAGCGCAGCGCGACATAACACCAACATCGCGCGCAAAAAGAAGCCCCGCAACATAGCGGGGCTTCTTCAACGAGACGGAATAGAGAGGAAGAGAGACGTCTCGTTTAATGGTTGACCGAACCAACAGCTGTTCGGCCAAGTCTGTAATCGGCAATCGCGAACCCGGCGGACACCGCCGGCCGGTCGCGCGGACCGAACCGACGGCAGTCAACTACCGGAAGCGATTGGCGTGGAGCCGGTCTCAGTTGAGGCGCAGCTCGGTGGACGGGGCGAACAGGTGCATCTTGGCCGGATCGATCTTGATCTTGACGGTCTCGCCAACCTTCGGCAGCGCACGCGGGTTCACACGAACCGTGGTGAGCTTGTTCTGGTCGGACATGACCTGGGCCTCCTCGGCGGCGGAGCCGTCGGTGATGATGTTGCCGTAGATGTAGCCGTCGGAGCCGAGGTCCTCGACGTTCACGACCTTCAGGGAGAAGGCGTTCGGGTCGTCGGCCGGAGCCAGGGAAGCGTCCTCCGGGCGGAAGCCGACGACGATCTTGCCGCCGTCCTCCGGGGTGAGCTTGTTGACGGCGTCGGCCGGCAGGTCCACGGTGTCCTCACCGATCTGGGCCTTGCCGTTGACAACCGGGTGCACGTTGATGTTCATCGACGGGGAGCCGATGAAGCCGGCGACGAAGACGTTGGCCGGGCGATCGTACAGCTCGGTCGGGGCGCCGACCTGCTGCAGGATGCCGAGCTTGATGACGGCGATGCGGTCGCCCATCGTCAGGGCCTCGGTCTGGTCGTGGGTGACGTACAGGGTGGTGACGCCCAGCTGACGCTGCAGAGCGGCGATCTGGGTACGAGTCTGGACACGGAGCTTCGCATCGAGGTTGGAGAGCGGCTCATCCATGAGGAAGACCTTCGGCTTACGCACGATGGCGCGGCCCATGGCGACACGCTGACGCTGACCACCGGACAGAGCCTTCGGCTTGCGGTCGAGGTACTCGGTCAGGTCGAGGATCTTGGCGGCCTCTTCGACACGCTTGCGGATCTCCTCCTTCGGAGTGCCGGCGATCTTCAGGGCGAAGCCCATGTTGTCGGCAACGGTCATGTGCGGGTACAGCGCGTAGTTCTGGAACACCATGGCGATGTCGCGGTCCTTCGGCTGCATGGTGGTGACATCCTTATCACCGATCAGGATGCGGCCCTTGTTGACCTCCTCGAGGCCGGCCAGCATGCGCAGGGTGGTGGACTTACCACAGCCGGAGGGGCCGACCAGAACGAGGAACTCGCCGTCCTTGATGTCGAGGTTGAGATCATCCACGGAGGGCTTGTCGTTGCCCGGGTAGATACGAGTGACGTGGTCGAAGATAACTTCTGCCATTGTTCATCCTTTCAGAGGCAGGTACGTGCCTCACGATCCGTTGTAAAGGGATTACTGGTTGCTTTACTTACTGTGCTTTGATCCGTTCGTCACCTTCCGCCGCATCACTGCAACATCCGGTAAACCGCAAACCTCGGCGTTTACTTATTGCGGACCCTCCGGACTCCTCCGTCGAGCCTGCGCTTCACTATACACGGTCTGACGACCAAATCAAGGAAAGCGCTTTCGCAAGCGTTTTATGCAAGGATCACGGCGTGTCGCACACAAGGAATCGACTACACCGCGTGATGCGAATCACACATCACGCCAAACACCGGTTAACATCAATCCGACCCGACCGAACCAGTCGAACCGACCCGGATGCCCTGAGCCGTTCAATCCCGCTGACGCTCCTCGACTGCATTCTGCATCGCATCGACCCACTGGATGCGCATCTGACGCCAGTCCTCGCGCATGTCGCGGAACAGATCGGACAGCGACGGCTTCTCGCCCTGCTCGTCCGACTCGTCCTTCCCCGTCGAATCGACTGACCCCGCACCGGATGCGACGGAGGCACCGGAAGCGCCCGGCCGAGCCGGCACGGCGCCCACCGGCACCGCCGCTCCCTCGACCAGCCCGTTCACCCCGTTGGAGACGGCCAGCTTCAGGATGCCGAGCAGTTCGAGCAGTGCGTCCGGGATCGTCTCGCTGTCGTCCTTCTCGACGTCGTTGCGCAGTCCGTCGATACGCCGGCGCAGGGCGTCCGCGTCCTCCGGGTCGATCTTGAGACCGGCGATCAGCGACTGACGCATCGTCTCGTAGTCGAGGTTCGCGAAGAAGTTGAGCTGCTGGAGCTTCATGAACCCCTTGAGCTCGGGGAAGCGCTCGTCGATGTACTCCTCGCGATCGTCGGCGGCCTTCATCCAGTCGCGCATGAGCTTGGGGTCGGCGGTGGCGGTGATCGACCCGCCGCGCATGCGGTAGTGGTAGAGCACCTCGGGGATGCGCACGACGCGCGTGGCGGCGCCGATCACGTTGCAGATGCGCGAGAGATCCTCGATCTTGCGGCCCACTGGGAACGAGAACCCCGTGCCCTGATAGGTCGACGCGGGCGCGAGGAACGCCCAGAAATAGCCGTCGATCTCCGCCTTGACCTGCATCTTGATCGTCTCGACCGGCGTGAGCACCTGCACCTGATCGAAATCGTTGTGACGGTAGTCGGACAGCAGCGTCCTGCCGGACTCGGAGATCGTGTCGAACTTGAACATCACGAGGTCGGCGTCATACTTGCGCATCGCCCTGAGACAGTCCTCCACGAGGTTCGGCGCGATGGCGTCGTCGGAGTCGACGAAGTAGATGTAGTCGCCGGTGGCATGCGCGATGCCGGCGTTGCGCGCGTCGGACAGGCCGCCGTTGGGCTTGTGGATGACGCGTACGCGCGAGTCGCGTTCGGCCCATGCGTCGCACATCGCTGGGCATTCGTCGGGCGATCCGTCGTCGACGAGCAGGATCTCCAGATTGCGGTAGGTCTGCGCCGTCACGCTCTCGACGCATGTGTCGAGGAACCGCGCGACCTTGTAGATCGGGATGATGATGCTGACCAACGGCTCAAGTTCCATGCGCACCAGAGTAACGCCCCGAAGCGAACGAACGGTGAAATTAGGCAGATTTCGTGATCCCACCGATACAATCGAAGCGTAGGGATGCGAGGGATGCGCGAGGGAGGTTCGCATGCGCGAGATCCGTGTCGGGGTGGTCGAGGACGACGCCACCGCATGCCAGCAGGTGCTGGACTATCTCAACCGCTATCAGGCGGAAAGCCGGGACGGCGGGCAACCCGGCGACGGCGTGCGATTCACCGTGTCCGTGTTCGACGACGGCGAGAGAATCGTCGAACAGTACCGGCCGGTGTACGACATCCTGTTGCTCGACATCGAGATGAAGCGCATGGACGGCATGGAGGCGGCGCGTCGAATTCGCGAGCGCGACGATTCGGTCGTGATCGTGTTCATCACCGCGGCGCCGCAGTACGCGATCAACGGCTATCAGGTGGGCGCGCTGTCGTATCTGTTGAAACCGGTGCCGTGGTTCGCGTTCAAGCAGGAGATGAAGCGGTCGATCGACATGGTGCGCCGGCGCGCGGATGAGGCGATGCTCATCGACGCGGGTGGTCGTCAGCAGCGTCTGGAGCTGGCGGACGTGCTCTACGTGGAGTCGATCCGGCACACGATCATCATCCACACGCTGAACGGGAAGCTGTCGGTGACGGGCACGCTCAAGTCGTTCGAGGAGCGGCTCGAGGCGCGTGACTTCTTCCGCTCGAACTCGTGCTATCTGGTGAACCTGCGACATGTGCGCGGCATGGAGGATCAGGACTGCGTGATGTCGAACGGCGAGCGCCTGCGCGTGAGTCGCCCGCGCAAGAAGGCGTTCATGACCGCGCTGGCCGAGTACATGGGCGGCACCGGCGCAACCGGCAGGACCGGCGGCATGTGACGGACAGCCTGATGCACATGATGGACACGATGAACACGATGAACACGATGAACACGATCACGAACGCCCTGCCGGACATCCCGCGCCTGTATACGGCGGCGTGCGAATGGCTGGCGTGCGTCATGTACCTCGCGGTGATCCACCGCCGCGTGCCGATGCGCCGCACGGTCGCGGTCGCGTCGATCGGTCTGCCGGCGATGATCGCGATCCAGTATTTTGACGGCATGATGCCGATCTGGTTCTGGATCATCGGCATGCTGCTCGCGTTCGGCGGCATGTTCGCGATCGTGCTTCTGGGGGCCGGCACCGGCAAGCGCGAAGGCCTGTACATCGGGGCCCGCGCGTTCGTGCTCGCGGAACTGGTGGCGTCCTTGCACTGGCAGTTGGCGACGTTCCTGCGCGCGGCCGCCGGAGTCGACGATCCGCCGCAATGGGTGTCGATCTCGGTCTCCCTCGTGACGCTGATCGCCGTGTACGCGGTGTGCTTCTGCGTCGCGTGGCTCGTGGAACGCGGCAATTTCAGCCGTGACGAGCCGACTACCGTGACCCCGCAGCTGGCGGTGGGCACGGTGGCGATCACGCTGGTCACGTTTGCGATGAGCAATCTGAGTTTCGTCTCGACGAACACGCCGTTCTCCGGGCGCATCGGTCAGGAGGTGTTCTACATCCGCACGCTGGTCGATTTCTGCGGTTTCGCGATTCTGTACGCGCAGCAGGAGCAGGCGCGTCGGCTCGCGGCGAACATGGAGCTCGCCTCGATCAACGCGCAATTGGAGAGCCAGCATCAGGAGTATCTGGCGTCGAAGGAGAATCTCGAGTCGATCGGACGGCTTGCGCATGATCTCAAGCATCAGATCGCCGCGTTGCGTGCGGAGGTCGATCCGCAGCATGCGGCGGCCGGATTCGAGCAGCTGGAGCGATCCGTGGCGGAGTACAGCGCGCAGCAGCACACCGGCAATCCGGTGCTCGACGTGATTCTGACGACGAAGACGCGCGCGTGCGACGAACGCGGCATCACGTTCACCGCCGTGGCTGACGGGTCGCTGCTCGCGAAATCGAACATGTCGTCGATGGACATCGCCACGCTGTTCGGCAACGCGCTGGACAACGCGATCGAGGCGACGTCGCGGCTCACGGACCCTCAGCAGCGGCTGATCCGCCTCGCCCTGTACCGGCAGGGCGCGTTCACGGTGATCCGCGTCGAGAACTACTTCGACGATTCGACGCCGCTGAGCCGTGACGCGGCCGGCAACCTACGCACCACGAAACAGGACAAGTCGCGGCACGGGTTCGGCGTGAAGTCGATCCGACACATCGCCGCGCAGTACGGCGGCGAGGTGTCGATTCACGCCGAGGACCACTGGTTCACCTTGACCGTCCTCATTCCGTGAACAGTAGTCGGCCCCCTCTGACGAGGGGGCTGTCAGCGCCAAGCTGACTGGGGGAGAGATCCCCCGTGAGCCAGAAAACGGGTCACCCGACTGACCCTACTTGCCCTTGGGCATGATCCAGAACTTGAGGATCGGGTAGCTGACGACCACGGCGAGCAGCGTGTTGACGATCGAGGCGATCGTGCCTGCGATGCCGGCGTTCATGCCCCAGCCCTGGCACAGCGCGGTCACGTAGCCGGGCAGCACGAGATTGACGACGACGATCACCACGGCGAGGATCGCATACTTCCATGCGGCGTTGCGGAAGCTGGAATCGGACTTGAACACCCACTTCATCTGCACGAAGAAGTTGACGACCTGCGCCAACACCTCGGCGGTGAGGAACGTGAGGAATCCGCCCAGACCGTTGCCGCTTTCCGGATAGTTGAAGATCAGGAAGTGGAACGGCGCGGTGAGTCCCAGCGCGCCGACGAACACCGCGGTGCCGATCCACGTGACCACGAATCGGGCGATCGTGGAGATGTTCGACAGCACGTTGAACAGGATGAACTCCCAGATGGTCGGGTGGGTGGCGATCCAGCGGCGGACCGGGCCCATCGCGGCGAGCTCGGCGGGTGTGGGGGCCTGCGTGGACGTGGGGTTCGTCGTATCACTCATGGTTCAGCTCCTTTGCGGTGCGCTTGTTGGCGGATTGGTTGCGGAAGTAGGCGGAGATCAGCGATCCCAAGCCACGGAACGTACGCCCGTTGCCGATCTTCACGATCGCGTCGACCATCGCGGAATCGACCATGCCTTGGGTCATCTTGCTCATCGCGCGCGGCGGCATGTTGAGGATGAACAGCGTGTTGAGGTCGGGCGCGCCCGTCTTCTCACGCACCGTGCGCTCGCGCTTCGCGAGCATGTTGGCGATGGTGCGCGCGACGAATCCGCGCGAATCGCCCCACGAGGAGATCGGATCGTTGACGCCGAGTACGGCAGGCTTGCCGGGGGCGATCACCTCATGTCCGAACAGCGCGGTCATTTCGGCGTCGGTGACGTGCTTGACGTCGCCGTTGAGGTAGTGGCCGAGCGCGGGATCGGCGACGGATTGGAACGCGGCCGCCTCGGGGGCGATGATCGGCATGCCGAACAGCATGCCGTCGGAGTGCGCTTCGGCGTCGCCGTTCTCGGGAAGGGCGATCGTGCAGGTCACGCTCAGCGGCAGGGTTTTGGCGTCCGGGCCGACGGCGATCGTCCAATCGCCCGCTTCGACGCGCCACTCCCCCGCGCCGGACGTGCCGGACGGACCGGCAGCGGCGGCGAAATGGCGGAACGTGTAGCGGTCGAAGGCGATGCGCACGGTCCTCGTCTCGTGCGGCGCGAGCGCGACCTTCGTGAATCCCTTGAGCTCGCGCACGGGACGCAGCACGCCGGACGCAGCTGTCTGTCCAGACACCGCCGATCGCGACGGGCCGCTCACATACAGCTGGACGACGGTCGAGCCGGGCACGTCGGAGTCGTTGGTCACGGTGACGTCGATGCCGGAGCCGTCGGAGGCGAGCGCGATCGCGTCGTACGTGAACGTGGAGTAGGACAGGCCGTAGCCGAACGGGAAACGCACCGGAACGCCGGCGGTCTCGTAGTAGCGGTAGCCGACGAACGGGCCCTCGCGGTAGATCGCGTCGCGGCCGACGGCCGGATACCAGCCGGCGGACGGGCAGTCGTCGTAGCGCAGGGCCCACGTTTCGGCGAGATGGCCGGACGGGTTGACCTCGCCGGCGAGCGCGCGCACGGTGGCGGATGCACCGGCCTGGCCGGACAGGCCGACGTACAGGATCGCGGCGACGCTGTCATGCCAGGGCAGTTCGACCGGGGATCCGGCGACGAGCACGACGACGACCGGCTTGCCGGTGGCCGCGAGCACGGCGACCAGATCGTTCTGCGCCTGCGGGATCGCCATCGTGGAACGGTCGAGGCCTTCGGATTCACTGCGTTCGTCGAGGCCGACGACGGCGAGCGCGACGTCGACGTCCTCGCGGGAGGCGAGCGCGACGGCCTCGTCGATCAGGGTCTGGTTCGCGGCGCCCTGACGGTCGTAGCCTGCCGCGTAGCCGGCGACAGCGACGGACGGCGAGTCGGTGTCTGCGGCGGATTCCTGCGTCTTGAGCGCGTCCAGGATGTTCTCCTCGCACGTGGCGTTCACCTTCGACGAGCCGGAGCCTTGGAAGCGTGGCGTTTGGGCCATGTCGCCGATGACGGCGACGCGCGTGCCCGGCTTGAGCGGAAGGACGGGGGCGCCGGCTGTTCCAGCTGTTTCGGCTGTTCCAGCCGCAGTGATGGGCGCGTTCTTGAGCAGAACCATCGAGCCTTCGGCGACGCGGCGCGCGACCTCGTGGTGCGCGGCGGCGATGTCGTCCTTAAGCAGGTCGTCGCGGCCGACGCCGGTGGTGCGGATCAGTCGCGCGATCTTCGCGACCTCGCGGGCGCGGGCGTCGAGGTCCGCCTCGGAGAGCGTGCCGGCGGCGACCGCGCCTTCGAGCTCTCGCACGGAGGTGAGGCCGGGGCTGGGCATTTCCAGCGAACCACCCGCCTTGACGGCGGCGACGGCCGAGTTGGAGCCGCCCCAGTCAGAGACGACCATGCCGTCGAAGCCCCACTCGTCTCGCAGGATGTCCTGCAGGAGGTGCTTGTTCTCGTGCGCGTAGACGCCGTTGATCTCGTTGTAGGAGGTCATGATGGTCATAGGCTTGGCCTCGCGCACGGCGATCTCGAAACCGGTCAGGTAGATCTCGCGCATCGTGCGTTCGTCGATGACGGAGTTGGAGGCCTGGCGGCGCAGCTCCTGGCTGTTGACCGCGAAATGCTTCGGGCAGGCGGCCACGCCGTTCGACTGGATGCCGCGGATCAGGCCGGCGGCCATGCGCCCGGCGACGATCGGATCCTCCGAGTAGTACTCGAAGTTGCGGCCGCACAGCGGATTGCGCTTGATGTTGAGTCCGGGGCCGAGCAGCACGTTGACGTCGAGATCGTGCGCTTCGCGGCCGAGGGCCTCGCCCATCTCCTCGGCGAGGGCAGGATCCCACGAATTCGCGACCGTGCCGGCGGTCGGGAAGCAGGTGGCGGGCTTGGAGGCGCCGAGGCCGAGGTGGTCTCCTTCGCCGAGCTGGCGGCGCACGCCGTGGGGTCCGTCGCTCATGACGAAGCTGGGGATGCCGGCGCGGTCGTTGCCGCGCGAGTCCCATTCGGATCCGCCGGAAAGCATCGCCGCCTTCTCGGTCACCGAAAGCTCTTCGAGTTCCATATCGTTTTTCTCCTGTACGCCGTTGCACGGTTCGCTTGTTGTCTTCGATTCAAGCAGGTTTGCGGCCGATGAGTTCGCCCCCGCACACAACCTGTCGTTTCCCCCGCATGAATGGCTCTGTACGAGTCTGCGCGTCTCTGCGCGACAGACATGCTGCGTCTAGTTCGAGCGGATGAGTGATGGTATGTCCTGAGGCATGGTTGAGAGGGAATCACTCCTCCCTCAACTGCGCAAAGGGCATTTTTCAGGTTGAGGGAAGGGGATTTCCCGCACCCGACCTGATGAAACCGCCTTCTACGGGCTTTCCTATGTCAATGCTGTGGTTTTTTCTATGTCAATGTTATGGTAATCTCTATATCAAGGCTGTGGTAATTCCTATGTCAACGTTATGACGATCCATATGATTGCGACGGGAGGTTCCCCATCATCATGATTCCCCGATTGATGTCCGAACAAGTGAAACGATCGGCAACATGGCTCCCCGTCGTATCCGTCACCGGCCCACGGCAAAGCGGAAAATCCACGTTGGTACGCAGCGTTTTCCCTGAATACGACTACTTGAACCTTGAGAATCCCGAACTGCGCAACAAGGCCAACGCCGACCCGATCAGCTTCATCAAAGACCGCCAGCCGCCGCTGATCATCGATGAAGCCCAATACGCACCCGACCTGTTCTCCATGATTCAGGTGACCGCGGATGACATAGGCAAACCGGGACAGTTCATTCTCTCGGGATCGCAGAACTTCCTGCTGTTGAAGCAGATCAAACAGTCTCTGGCCGGGCGAGTCGGAGTGCTGAGACTGTTGCCGCTCTCCTACGCGGAGGCGGTACGGGCGAATCCAGCCATGACGGTCGAGGAATTCATCATCACCGGCGGATACCCACACCTCCATGATGCCCATATCCCGCGAAGCATCTTCTTCGAAAGCTACCTCGGCAGCTATATAGAACGCGATGTCGCTGATTACCTTGACGTGCGCAACCTCACGGCCTTCCGCACATTCCTGCGCCTATGCGCACAACATGTGGGCGGGCTCATCCGGGAGACGTCGATGGCCAATGAAGCCGGTGTGGCATACCGCACCGTCAAATCATGGCTTTCCATTCTGGAATCGAGCTACATCACGTTCCGGCTGCCCCCATACTTCAGTAACCTCAACAAACGACTGACCAAAACGCCCAAGCTGTATTTCCATGACACCGGACTGCTCTGTCATCTCCTGCGCATCGAAACGATCCAGGACCTGCAGGAACACCCGCTGTTCGGCGAAATCGTGGAGAATCTGGTCATCAGCGAAACGGTCAAACGCTATTACAACGCGCTCAAGGTCCCGGAGCTGTATTTCTACCGGGACGACAGCAAAATCGAGGTCGACCTCATCGACTGCACGCATTCGCAGACCAAGCCGGAACTCATCGAAATCAAATCGGGGCGCATGTATCACGACCGTTTCGCGAAGCACCTACGCTCCATCGGCTCGCTGCTGAACGTTCCCAACGACCACAGAACGGTCGTCATGCGCACTGAAGGCGTCTACCACGACCACGACATCACCGTCAGCGGTCTCAAGGACTTTCTTCTGCGCGAAGAGACACCCATCGGATAATCGGCTGAAATCCTTCTGTCCCTGCAGAAACCACAAGAGTCGGAATCGGCCAGCGGCCACGGTCTCTCCCGTCGACCACCTTCAGCGGCCACCTCGTACTGCAATTATGGACACACTACAGAACGGTTCAACAGTCCACCATGCGATTGCAGACGCTGCGTACAAATGGCAACGACCAGAACCGCCGTAAAAGACCCAAAATGTAACTTCTCAATAATTTTGAGAAGCTATCACCTAAACTTCTCAAAATTCTTGAGAAGTTGTAGTATTGGGTGTTGTAGAAACCTGCTGACTATCGATGACGGGAGGAACCCGATGGTTCCCGATAATCCACGCGAATCGTATGCCATGCTGGTGAGGGAGGCCATGCGCTTCGGCTTCCCCCTGCCGTTGCGACGGGATGATGTCATCCGCAAGCTGGACGAGCCCGCCGCATTCAACATCGTGCACATCATCACCGGCATCCGCCGTTGCGGCAAGACGTTCTACCTGTTCCAGAAGATCCGCGATCTGCTCGACGCCGGCGTGCCGCGCGACCGCATCCTCTACTTCAACTTCGCCGACGATCGCCTCCAGCCGATGCTGGACACGGTTCTGGACGACATCGTCAACGAATATTGGCGTCAAGTCCCCGAAGCCCGACGCGACGGCGCATACCTGTTTCTTGACGAAGTGCAGGAATGTGCGAACTGGCAGGGATTCTGCCAACGCATCGCGGAGCATGAGCGTGTGACGCTCGTCATTACCGGATCATCGTCGAAACTATCCAGCGACGAAATCGCCACGAACTTCCGCGGCCGTTCGCATCCGCACGAGATGTCGCCATTGTCGTTCCGTGAATACTGTGAGTTTCACGGTCTCGCCGTACCGGATCCGGCCGTCATGTCCGCCGCCCCCGTGTTCTCGCCACAGGAAACCACCGATTTCGAAGGCGCTTACGAACGGTATCTGGTCACCGGCGGGTTCCCCGGAGTACAGCGGCTTGACACCCCCGACCGCATCGAGATGCTGCAAAGCTACATGCGTGACGTGGTCGCGCGCGACGTCGCGGAACGGTTCGGGCGTGAGAACATCGCGATGGCGACGCAGACCGCACTCTACCTGCTGCGCAACACCGCGTGCGAACTGTCCGTGAACTCGCTGGTCGCGGCGTTGAAAGACAACGGCTGGAAAGTGTACTGGGACAAGGTCAACACACTGCTGGAACTGTTCAGGCAGGCATATCTGATCCACGAACTGCCCGAATACACCACCTCACTCAAACCGAACAGCACCGGCGTGCCGAAAGTATACGCAATCGATCAGGGCATGGTCTATGCCGTGTCCCGCGCGAATCAACAGGATCTCGGCAAACGGCTGGAAACGGCCGTGTTCTGCGAGCTGCGACGGAGGACGGCCGGACGGCGCACGGAAGCGGTTACGTCGTACACCATGCCCGGTTCCAGACAGGAGAAGGTCGATTTCCTCGTCGGTGACGCGTTGGCGGCAGAGCCGTATGCGCTCTATCAGGTGACAGCCCAGATGACGACGGAGAAGACCCGTAAGAGGGAAATCGGATCGCTGACCACGGTCATGCAACGCACCGGTCTCGACTCGGGCGCGATCCTGACTATGCACGACGAGGAGACCATCGACACTGAATCCGGCATCATACACATCATGCCAGCGTGGAAATGGGCACTGATGCAATGACGCACGCGTGACGCATGCAAGGCTCAATGACGGCAACCTCTCGCTAACGGGGGCGTCTGCGAGAGGTTGCTGTCATGAGGTGACGGGGATGGCTCGGTGACGGCAAGTCGGAAGACTCAGACGAGACATCCCCGATTGCCCGTTAGCGGGCGGTTCCGGTCGGGGCTACTCGGCCTCGGTCACCGGCGCGACGGTCGCGGCCTTGCGGCGGGCGAGGAAGCGGCGGATGGCGAGGAACTCGAGACCGATCACGAGGATGGCGGTCACGCCCCAGACGGCGTACATCGCGGTCTTCCACATCGGGGTGGCGACCTTGGGCTCGCCGTTCTCGTACATCCAGCTGTTGGCCACGGTGTAGAGGATGTTGTGGCTGGCCTGACGCATCGCCTTGACGGAGGTGGCGGACTTGTCGGTCACGTGGTTGGTGGTCACGGTGGTGGCGAGCATGGAATCGTTGCCGTTGCGAATCTCCTGATCGGCGTCCTGGTATCCGCGACCACGGAAGTAGTCGGTGAGTACGAAGCCCTGGAAGCCCCATTCGTCACGAAGAACGGTGTTGAGCAAGTTGGATGAGGCTGCGGCGTAGGTCGGCCCCACGTAATTGAACGCGCTCATGACCGCCTGGGCTCCGCCTTCCTTGACGCTCATCTCGAAGGGGCGCAGGTAGGTCTCACGCATGGCCTGTTCGCTGACCCACGTGGTCAAGGTCATCGTACGGTTGGTCTCCTGCTCGTTCAGGGCGAAATGCTTCATGAAGGAGTACACGCCCTTCTCACGGGCACCGGCAATCTGCTGGGATGCCATCACGCCGGAGAGCAAGGTGTCTTCGGAGAAATACTCGAAGGTACGACCCGCATAGGCGTTGCGATGCAGGTTCATGGCGGGGGCATACCAGCCGGCCACATGCATATCGTGGGCCATGTCACCGATCATCTCGCCGAACTGCTTGGCGAGGTCACGGTTCCATGTGCAGGCGAATGCGGTGGAGGCCGGGAAGCCGATGGAGCCGATGCCGGTGAAGTTGTTGTTCAGCGAGGCCGGGCCGTCGGCGTCGGTCACCTGGATCTTGCCCACGGAGGTCACCGCCGGGGTGCCGTATCCGCCATTGGCGATCAGGGAATCCATATCGTCGAAGGTGAGCTGGTCGAGCAGCTGATCCCACTGCGGATCGTCATAGTCCTTGCCATACAGATCGGACAACTTGACGCCGTTCTTGGCACCGGTGGTCGGCATCTCGTCGGAATCGTCGTTATGCTCGGCCGGATCGTAGTTGCCGTTGTTGGTGTATTCGGACTTGATCTTGTCGGACATGCTGAAATCGCTCGGCGCGGCGGTGGCTTCGGCATAGTTGGCGAAATGATCGGCGCGGGAAAGATACGTCACGTCGCCTTCCGCGTTCTGGAACTGGTTCGTCGCCACGATCTTGTCACCGTTGTGGGTGTTGTCATCGCTGTCATAGGCGATGGTCTTGTCCACGCTCACGGTGGCGGAATCAATCACCTTGTGGGAGTCCGACTGCAGCGAAATCACGTAGTCACCCTGTTCCAGCACCCAGGATTTGGCGTCATGCTCGTCATAGGAGGCCATGTCGTCGTCATCGAACTCGATGCCGACGGTCTCGGACTCGCCCGGGGCGAGCTCCTTGGTCTTCTCGAAGGCCACCAGGTTCACGGACGCCTTCTCGATGCCGCCGTTGGTGTACGGCGGGTTGTAGTAGACCTCGACGACGTCCTTGCCGGCCTTGTCGCCGGTGTTGGTGACGGTCACGTCGAACGACACCTTGCCGTCCTTGTAGGAAACCTCGCCCATCTTCTGTTCGAAGGTGGTGTACGACAGGCCGTAGCCGAACGGATACTGCACCGTGTCGTCGTAATCGATGAGACCTTCGTCGGCGGCGGTCTCATAGAACTTGTAGCCCACGTAGATGCCTTCGGAGTAGTTCACGAATGTCGGGGAAACATGCAGCTTGCTGCCGGTGCGGTCGTCGATCACCTCAACGGCCAGATCGTCCACGTTGTCGTAGTCGAAGTCGCCGAAGTTGTTGGTGGACGGGTTCTTGGAGAGGTCCTTGAGGAAGGTGTCGGAGGTCTTGCCGGAGGGGTTGACGGCGCCGGCGAGCACCTCGCCGAGCGCGGAGAAGCCGGTCTGGCCGGCCGGCGGGCACCACAGCACGGACTTGATCTGCGGATAATCGTTCAGGAAGTCAAGCTGGAAGGTGTTGGCGCCGTTGTAGACGAGCGTGACCTTGCTGTAGTTCTTGGTGACCAAGTCGAGCATGTTGCGTTCGGTCTGGCTCAGCTGCAGGAAACCCTCACCAGCCTTGAAGTCCTCATAATCCTTGGAGTTGTTCGTATAGGTGATGCCTTCGGCCTTCATGTTCATCGGCAGGTCGGCGCCCTCGCCGCCGACGCGCGTGATGACGACCACGGCCTCATCGGAGAAGGACTTCGCTTCGGAGATCAGGGAATCGGAGTACTGGTCGGCGGGTACTTCCGGCAGGGTCCAGTCCTGCGCCCACATGCCGACTTCGGGGCGGTCCTTGCGGTAGTCGGTGTACAGCTTGGTCAGGTCGGCGTTGGTCTCGATGCCGGCCTGCTTGAGACCGTCCAGCAGGGATACCGTCGGGTACTGCTCGGACATGGAACCGGAACCTGTGCCTCCATAGACCGGATTAGTGGAACCCCAACCGAACACGTTCACCTTCTTCGAGGCGAGCGGCAGGTTGTCGTCATCGTTCTTGAGCATGGTGACGGCTTCGGCCTGCACATCTTTGGCAAGCTTGTTCGCCGCGGCAACCGTGTCATCGGACAGCATGTACTTCGTACTTGTAGCATTGTTGAGCAGAGTGGCCAACGGGCCGGAAAGCATCATCGAGACGGCCACGACGATGCCGACCAATGCCACCAGCCAGGATTCGGAATGAACGAGTTTGCGGCTGGCCACGGTCTTCACCGTCTTCTTATTGACGGCAATGGTGATGATGATGGCCAGTGCCAGCAGAATTCCTACGGCCACCAGATAGGGGATCACCGAATTGATGACTCCCATCACGTCGGCCATGTTGATCTGTAGCATGGTGATTCTCCTCCTTGATCCAGCTACGGTTCTCTTCGATTCCGACATGCCGGCATTTCGACACTTCCTTGTCGTCCTTGTCGTCGATGTCGTTGATTTGATTGTGCCTGAGCGGCGCAGACCTCATCGCCCGTCCAGCCCATCCTGTCATTTCGACCGCATATTCTGCTTCCGACCCTCAAGCGACAGCCCGTCAGACGCCATGTCGGACCGGACCGTATGATCCGGCCGGTACGTTCCCCGAGGCCATTGACGGCGATGCCACCGCCAACGTACGGTGACTCGGGCTCAGCGTACGTTCCCCGTGGCTATGAGGCTTCTACCACCCGTATTCGTACTCTGCCCGCCGGTAAGCATACGAATACGGGTGATACGACCGAGATAGCCCGGAGGAACGTACGGTGACCTGCCCTCAGCGTACGTCCTCCGGGATTACGGCCGAAAACACCACGAAGAACGTACGGTGGGCGGTTCCACGGAACGGGTTCCGTGGGACATGGATAGGATGGGGGTATGAGTGATGTGAACGCGTTGACCCTAGAGCCGGGCGAGGTGGTGGGCGGCTACACCCTCATCTCCCGTCTCGGTTCGGGCGCGATGGGATCGGTGTGGCGCGTCAGTGACGGCGGCGGTCAGGTGTATGCGATGAAGATCCTGCGCGATTCGCTGTCCGACGACTTCGCCGACGCCGATTCCGGCAACGGCGGCACCCCCGGCAACCGTCAGTCGGCACCGCAGGATCCGAATCTCAAGGAGCACGTCACCGCCCGCGAGCGCCTGCGCCGCGAGGCGATGGCCCTGAAGAAGGTCAATCACCCCGGCGTGTGCGGTATCGTCGACATGGAACTCGACGACGCGCTTGCGTTCATCGTCACCGAACTGATCGAAGGCCGGAATCTGCGCGACGACGTCGCCGCGAACGGCCGGTATGTGGGCGATGATCTGGAGCGTCTGGCCCGCAAGTTGATCGAGGCGGTGAAGGCCGTGCACGCGGCCGGCATCGTGCATCGCGACATCAAGCCGACGAACGTGATGGTGTCGGCCACCGGTCCGATTCTGGTCGATTTCGGCATCGCGATGGGCGAGGGCGAAAGCCACGTCACCCGTACGGGTCTGGTGATGGGTACGCCGGGGTTCATCGCCCCGGAGATCATCGAGGGCGCCGAATCGGACGAGGCGACCGACTGGTGGTCGGTGGCGTCCGTATTGGCGTTCGCCGCGATGGGCGAGCCGGTGTTCGGCACGAAGCCGATGATGGCGGTGCTGGAGCGCGAGGCGTCGGGCAACGCGAATCTCGCGGGTCTGCCCGCGCACACGATGACCGCGTTCCGCAGCGCGCTGAACCCTGATCCGACGAAGCGCTGCACGCCGGATCAGCTGCTGCATGCGATCGCGTTGGATGCGCTCAATCCCATGGGATGGGATGGCGCGAACGGCACGGACCCCACGAACGGGGTGATGCACCCTTTTGGTCGTGAGGATGCCGGACGCGGGGATACCGCTGGCATGGTCGCCAGTACCGGCGATGTCGTCAGCACGCGCACGCTGTGGCCGGGCGCGTCGGCGGATACGAACGCCACGGCGATTCTCAACGACACCGGTTCCAACGCTCTCGCCGCCACGCGCGCGCTGAGCCCGGAGCAGTGCACGGTAGCCCTGCCGAGCGATCGGCTCGGCCCGAACGACGTGCCCGGTCTGCTGACCCCTCCCCCGCCGCCGGTCGCGCCCGATGCACCCGGTTCGACCAGGGTGATGCCGGCCGTCGGTTCGCCCGAACCGTTCAATCCCCGCGACGGTATGACCGACAATCCCGCCGCCCGCCCCGCGTTGCGACGCATCGCGACCAATGCGAACCAACCTTCCGCCGACGCGCGTCCGATGCGATTCGCGCAGTCCGGACAGTTCGCACAGGTGTCGCCGTCGCGGCAGACGCCGAAACCCGCCGATCTTCCGCCGGCGTATGTGCCGCCGGTGAGCGCGAAGGCCACGCAGTCATCTCGTGCCGCCATGTCCACTCCGATGGACGATGATGCGACATCGAAAACCCAGATAATGCCTCCGAAGCCGCCGAAGGACGGCCCGGATTCCGGCCGTCCGCAACGCACCACGGTGATGCCGGTGGGTCAGACGACGCCACCGGTACGGCCCGGCCAGAGCATTCCTTCCCGTGTATCCTCCGAACCTGGCGTCTCGACGATTCCGCTGCATCCGGGCGGCCGGCAGGTTCCGCGTCCGGAACCGCTGTTCCCTCAGCCGATACAGCAGCCTCAGCCTCCCGTCAACCCCGCCGATCCGGAGCGCACCGCCGCCATTGAAGGCACAGTTCCCGAGTTCCTGCGCACGCCCGCGCAGGGCGCGCCGCAGAACATGCCTCCGGTGATGCCTCTGCCGATGGATCAGCGTCCAAACCAGTACAGCCAGTTCGGCCGATCCGGACTGCCGAATCACGCGAATGCTGCCGATCGGCTTCGCGGCCAGTACGTCAGTCACGGCGTGCTGCCGCTCGTGGTGATGATGGTCATCCCGATGATCGCGGCGGCGGTCTGGCCGGTTGCGGGACTCATCGCCGCGGCGCTGCTGTTCTGGCTGCTGTTCACGGTCGGCTACAGCGAGACCGCGCAGCTCGACCGCGAGTCGAAGCGCGGCGGCGAGCGCAAGGGGTCGGATTCGGCCCTGCGCATCGTGCAGCTGCCGTGGCATCTGGTCAAGGGGCTGGCCGCGACGATCGCGCGCACACTGCAGTTCGCGCTGCTTGACGTGCTGTGCATGGTGTTCGCCACGATCGCGCTCGATCTGCCGTGGCAGCAGGTGCCGATGCCGAACGGCTACTGGCCGTATCAGGTGCCGTGGCTGACCGATGTGGCGCCGTTCTCCGTGACGAATCTGGTTGCGGCGGGCGTGGCGGCGACTGCGTGGATCCTCACGTCGCTGTGGCCGTTCTCTGAGGCGATTCGTCTCGCCGCGGGCGCGATGCGCGGGCGATCCGTCGCCAATCAACCGACCAATCAGCCGGATCAGCAGTACCAGCCGAATCAGCCGAACGTGTAATTCACGCGAAATTCAATCGCCGGCATGCGATCAAGGCGGCATACGGGCTACACTTGCGACAAGATCGTCTGATATGTCTCGTATCGACATATCACGCTGCGGATCACACCGCAGATCGCACCGGGAGAACCGGGTCATTCGGGGAAAGGATCACATACCCATGGCGAACGCCGATAAGACAGACAAGCGCAAGACCCGCGCCGCACGCCGCGCGGCCGAGGAGGCGGCCGCCAGGGCCCGCGCCGAGCAGGCGGCGAAGGAGCGCAAGCAGCAGACCATCATCGGCGCGATCGTCGTCGTGGTCGTCATCGCGCTGATCGCCATCGCGGGAATCGCGCTCTACCGTTCGCACGCCGCCAGCACCGCCCAGGCCAACATGACGGTCGACGAGGCGTACGCGAAGCTGCAGGACGTCAAGGACAAGCCGAGCACCGCGGACGAGAAGGGCGGCGTGCTCGTCTCCAAGGACGGCGTGGGCGAGAAGATCGCCGACGCGCCGACCGTCGCCGTCTACATGGACTTCATGTGCTCCGGCTGCGGCAACTTCGAACGCACCGCGGGCGAGACCCTCACCAAGCTGGTCGAGGCCGGCCAGATCAACCTCGAGCTGCATCCGATGTCGTTCGGCGACCAGTGGAGCAGCGACGAGTATTCGACGCGCGCCGCGAACATGCTGCTGGCGCTCACCGAGCAGGACAAGGATGCCAGCCACATCCTCGGCTTCCTCCAGAACATGTACGCCGAGGACTTCCAGCCGGCCGAGAACTCCGGCAAGAAGACCTCCGACGACCAGATGAAGGAGCAGGCGGTCAAGGCCGGCGTCTCGCAGAAGGTGGCCGACGCGTCCGTCACGGGCAAGTACACCGACTGGCTCGACGCGATCAACACCTATCTGCCCAAGCGCACCGATCTGCTGAACGTGTCCGGCCAGCTCAAGGGCCAGATGACCACGCCGACAGTCACGATCAACGGCAACTTCTGGGATATGAACCAGCTGACCACCGCCGACCTGACGGTCGACGCGGGTCTGGTCCAGGCGCTGGGCCTCGAGGACAGCCAGGTCGGCCAGGCCGGACAGCTGCCGTCGATCGGCGCGGACGGCAAGCCCGTCTCCCTCGTCTGATCACTGACCTGCTCACTGATCGCCCTGAACCACCGGCAAGTGATTCCATCCGGTCTGCTATGCTGGTAGCTCGCGCATGCGCGGGGTGCGGCACCATCACCACGGTGCACGCATGACACGCATGCCACGCCTCTTTAGCTCAGATGGCCAGAGCGGCCGCCTTGTAAGCGGCAGGTCGTCGGTTCGATCCCGACAAGAGGCTCGTCGCGCTCCGAAAAGGTGTACACTGTATGTGCGCACAGGGGGTGCACATTCAATACTTAACACGGGTAAGTCGCCTGGGAGCCTTCCCCCCGATTACGGTTCCTAGGTAGGACTGGAGCGTCCCCCAACCTGCTTCAGTCCGGTTTCAGGGGGCGGGAACTTCCCCTTCTCTCCCGCCCCCTTTTTCTTTTTCTTCGCACATGGTGCGCTACGATGGGCTCCGAGTGCGCCCGTCGTCGCGAAGTGGTGTTGCGGACGAGCATCGGGCGGGAAATGAGGTTTGCAATTATGGCACGGCGATGGACCCCGCAACGGTTTGTGATGTTGCGCCGTATCCGTGTGGCCGTGTGCGTAACGGCCGTCGTGGCGTCAATGGCGGTCACGTTCGGCCTATCCACGCGCAAGGCCGTCGCATTGAACGTCAATGGCAAGACGACCACCGTGCAGACGTACGCGATGAGCGTGGATCGCCTCCTGCAGGAGCAGGGCATCGACGTGAAGAGCCATGATCTGGTCGAATCCTCGTCGGGCGAACGACTCGCCGATCATGCGGTCGTCACCGTGCGCAGCGCCTTCCAGACGACCGTCAACGTCGACGGCGAGGAGATCCCGTTCTGGACGGTCGCCGACAGCGCCGACCAGCTCATCGGCTTCTTCAGGGCGAACGAGAAGCAGGCCTCGAAGATCACCGTCAACATCGGCAACGTATACAACCAGCTGACCGGCGGGCTCGTCATCAACAGCGAGGGTCCGGTCACGGTCATCGCCGACGGCAAGACGTCCGTCGCGCCGAACGGCAAGCTGCCTGCCGCGTCGATCCTCGATTCGAAGGGCATCAACGTCGGCAAGGAGGATCGCGTGACCGTTACGAAGGACGGCGGCACGACGATCCTGCGCGTCCAGCGCGTCACGCACGGTCAGGAGACGCGCGTCAAGACGGTGCCGTTCACGACTCGCACGGTCGTCGACGACTCGCTGCAGCCCGGTCAGACCGTGGTCCGTCAGCAGGGAGTCAACGGTTCGATCACGCAGATCTATGACGTCACGTACGTCGACGGCGTCAAGGAGAGCGAGACGCTCAACAGCGAGACGACGACGCAGGTGGCGCTCGACCAGATCATCGCGGTGGGTCCGGCGAAACAGGACACCACCGACAACTCGACAAATTCGGGCGATTCGTCGGATTCCGGAACGACGTCCGGGAAGGGCGATTCCGGATCGGGATCGACAGGGTCGTCGAATAGTTCGTCGAATGGTTCGTCGAACGGCGGCAGCTCGAACAACTCCAACAACTCGGGGTCCACGAGCAAACCGGACACGAACCAGAACAACCAGAACAACCAGAACAACAACACGTCGAAACCGAACACCGACACGAGCAAGCCGAACGACTCCGGTTCGACGAACAAGCCCGGCGCGGACGACTCGTCCAGCAACTCGGGCAACTCGAACAATTCCGGCTCGACCAGCAAGCCGAACACGAACACCGGCGGATCGAACAACTCCGGCAACTCCGGCGGCAGCTCGAACAACTCCGGCGGCAGCTCGACGAGCGGACGCCTGTGGCATCCGAGCATCTCGCAGGCCAAGACCTACGCCGCGGCCGCGGCCGCACAGCGCGGCTGGACCGGCGCCGAGTGGGACGCCCTCGTGTGGATCTGGGAGCATGAATCGGGCTGGCGGTGGAACGCCGACAACCCGTCCTCCGACGCCTACGGCATCCCGCAGGCCCTGCCCGGATCGAAGATGGGCACCGGCTGGCAGGACGACGGTGCGGTGCAGATCGACTGGGGTCTGAGCTACATCTCGGGCCGCTACGGCTCCCCCACCAAGGCCAAGGAATTCTGGCTGAAGAACAACTGGTACTAATGCACTCAATACGCACGCAACGCAACACGGACGGTGACATGAACGACACAGCACAGGAGAACACGGGCGAGCCGAAGACGGTTTCGATAGAACCGGTCGCAACGCCCGAGGCGGCAGCCGGAACCGGCCATCTGCTCGGCGCGGCCGACATCCGCCGCATCGCCGCCGACGCCGGCGTGAGCCCGACCAAGAAGTTCGGCCAGAACTTCGTCATCGACCCGGGCACCGTGCGCCGCATCGTGCGCGAGGCGCACGTCGACGCCGATACGCACGTGCTGGAGGTCGGCCCGGGTCTGGGTTCGCTCACGCTCGCGATCCTCGAAACGGGGGCGACGATGACCGCCGTCGAGATCGACCCGCCGCTGGCCGAGCGTCTGCCCGATACGATCGCCGAATTCATGCCCGAGGCGTCCGGCAGACTCACCGTCGTCAATCGCGACGCCCTGACCGTCGGCCCCGGGGTTCTGCCGCAGTTCGCGGACACGTCCAAGCCGTTCACGCTGGTCGCGAACCTGCCGTACAACGTGGCTACGCCGATCATCCTCACGCTGCTGGAGCGCTTCGACAACCTCGACTCCTTCCTCGTGATGGTGCAGAAGGAGGTCGCCGATCGTCTGTCCGCGGAGCCGGGCAACAAGATCTACGGCACTCCGAGCGTCAAGCTCGCCTGGTACGGCGAGGCCGGACGAGCCGGCGTCATCGGGCGCAACGTGTTCTGGCCCGCGCCGAACGTCGACTCGGCGCTCGTCTCGTTCCACCGTGGCCCCGAACGCGGCTCGGAGCAGTTGCGTGAGGCCACGTTCCGTCTCATCGACGCGGCGTTCGGCCAGCGTCGCAAGACGCTGCACGCGGCGTTGAAGAAGACCGTTCCGGCCGGCGCGTTCGAGGCCGCCGGCATCGACCCGACCCGTCGCGGCGAGACGCTGACGATCGACGAGTTCGTCGCCCTCGCGAGCGCGGTGATCGCCCTGGAATCCTCGGCCGACGCCGGGACCCAGACCGAGACCGAGGCGCAGGCATGAGCGCCGCAACCGCCCTGTCCGCGGGCTCACCCGTGACGGCAACCGCACCCGAACATCGCCCCGATACGCCGGCGATGGTGAGCGTCGACTGCCCGGCCAAGACGAATCTCACGCTCGAGGTCGGCGCCTCCCGCGCCGAATGGGGCGGACGCCACGAACTCGACACGATCTACTGCGCGATCAGCCTGACCGACACCGTCAGCGCGGCCGTCAAACCGGCCGGCACCGGCTTCTCGCTCGATCTGGCCGGCAAGCATCTGGGCGATCTGGCATCGTCGTCCGCGGATATGCGCCGCAATCACGCGGTGATGGCCCTGTTCGCGATGGCCGAGGCGGCCGGACGCGAACCGGACATCGCCCTGACGATCGACAAGCGCATTCCGGTGGGTGCGGGACTCGCCGGCGGTTCGGCCGACGCCGCGGCCACGATCCTCGCGCTCGACAAGCTGTGGGGGCTCAACTGGCCGATCGAACGCCTGCGCGAGGTCGCGGCGACGCTCGGCGCGGATATGCCGTTCTGCGTGGCCGGCGGCTACGCGCGCGGCACCGGGTACGGCGAGGTCATCGAGTCGATCGACGAAGGCTCCGAGACCGAACGCGCGCTGCGTGCCGACGGCTATGCAGGCGCACTGCTCGTCGGCGCATACCGCACGCAGCTGAGCACGCCCGACGTGTATCGCCTGTTCGATGCGATCGGCGCCGGATCGGGCGATCGCAACCATCTGCAGAAGGCCGCGATCAGACTGCATCCGCGCAGCGGGCAGGCGGTCGACGCGGCTCTCGAGGCCGGCGCGAGGCACGCCTTCGTCTCCGGTTCGGGGCCGTCCGTGGTGGCGTTCACGCCTACTCCCGCGGTGCGTCGGCAGGTGCTCGCGGCCTGGGAGCGTTCGGGCGCGGTGGACCGGATCATCGCGGCGGAAGCCCCCGCCAGGCCCCATATCCACCCCCATATCAGCGTCACGGTTGCACGCTAAGGTAACTTCTCAGCACAGCGAACGAAAGGGAAGCAATGGCCGAACAGTATGATGAGCGCGAGGCACGCAAGGCATATGTACGCCGGCGCCAGAGGACGGTGTTCTCCATCGTCGGCGCTGTCCTCGTGGTGGCGCTGATCGCCTCGTTCCTGCTCTATTTCGGCGTGATCAGGATCGACAAGGAGTCCCAGAACTCCGTCAAGCCGAATTACGGCGTGGCCGTGCCGTGCGCGGCGAAGAACGAGGATGGTTCGGCGATGAAGTGGTCCGACAACTCCACCGTTCCCGTCGAGGTGCTCAACGGCACCGAGTTCAGGGGTCTCGCCGGTGCGGTGAGCGAGGCGCTCAAGAACCGGCAGTTCAATGTGGTGAACGTCGACAACTACAAGTCCAAGAAGGTGGAGCGCACGACGATCTACTTCGGCGTGAACGCCATCAACCCCGCCTACACGCTCAACCAGTACTTCACCGACGCCGTCATGAAGATGGACGATCGCCAGGACCGTACCGTCGACGTGGTCGTCGGCGGCTCCTTCAACAACCTGCGCAGCGAGTCGGAGGTCAAGAAGCAGGGCAGCACGATCGTCGACTTCGAAGGCTGCAAGACCACCGAGGAGATGCAGAAGGCCGGCCTGCCCAAGACCTTCACGCATAAGGAGATCAACTGATCGTTCAACCGATCACGTCTGATCACGTCCGTCTGAACGCCTGAGCCTGAGCCCAAACGCTCAGGCTCAGTTGTTTTCCGCGGCCCAGCGTTTGAGCTCGGCCACGGCCACATCGTGCTCGACCGGGCCGTTATCGAGGCGATAGTCGAGCATGTGCTTGTAGGCGCGTCCGACCATCGGACCGGGTTCGAGACCCAGGATCGACATGATCTCGTTGCCGTCGAGATCCGGGCGGATCGCGTCGAAGTCCTCCTTCTTCTTGAGCTCGCGGACGCGCGCCTCCATCTCATCCATCGCCGTGGCGAAGATATGCGCCTTGCGGCGGTTCTGCGTCGTCGCGTCGGCGCGCGTCAGACGGTTGAGCCGCTCGTAGAGATGTCCGGCGTCCTTGACGTAGCGGCGCACCGCGGAGTCGGTCCACGGCTCGTCCACGTACCCGTGGAAGCGCAGGTGCAGATTCACCAGCTCGCTCACGTCCTCGACGATGTGATGGTCGAAGCGCAGTGCCTTGAGGCGCTTGCGCGTCAGCTTCGCGCCGACCGCGTCGTGATGGTGGAAGCTCACCTTGCCGCCGGATTCGAACTTGCGGGTCTTCGGCTTGCCGATGTCGTGCATGAGCGCCGCCAGTCGCAGCGTCAGATCCGGCCGCGGCACCGGACCGTCGTCGTCCGTCTCCAGGGCGACGGCACGCTCGAGCACGATCATCGTGTGCTCGAACACGTCCTTGTGGCGGTGATGTTCATCGATCTGCAGTTCCAGCGCGGGGATCTCCGGGAACACGATCGCAGCCAGACCGGAGTCGACCAGCGCCTCGATGCCGGCGCGCGGCCGGTCGGAGAGGATCAGCTTGGTCAGTTCGTCGCGCACGCGTTCGGCGGAGACGATGGAGATGCGATCGGTCATCGCGCTGATCGCCTCGGCGGTCTCCGGCTCGATCGAGAAGCCGAGCTGGGCGACGAATCGCACCGCGCGCATCATGCGCAGCGGATCGTCGTCGAACGACTGACGCGGGTCGACCGGCGTACGCAGCACGCCCTTGGCAAGGTCGTTCGCACCGCCGAACGGGTCGACGAACTCCAGATCGGGTACGCGCAGAGCCATCGCGTTGACGGTGAAGTCACGACGTGACAGGTCGCCTTCGAGACTGTCGCCGTAGGCGACCTCCGGCTTGCGCGAATCGGGGTCATACGTGTCGGAACGGTAGGTGGTGACCTCCACCTGCACCTCGGTGCCGTCCGGACGGCGGCGCATCGCACCGAGCGTGCCGAACTTGCGGCCCATATCCCAGAAGCCATCATGTCCGAAGCGGCGCAGGATCGGCTCGAACTGCTCGGGCCTCGCGGACGTGCAGAAATCGAGATCGTGACTGTGCCGGTGCAGCAGCAGATCACGCACCGGCCCGCCGACCAACGCCAGTTCGTATCCCTCTGCGGCGAACATGCGGCCAAGTTCAATGGCCTCCGGCCATACTTCGAAATTCACGACATCCCTTTCGCACGTTTTCTGGCTTTCTTGTCGCCTACCAGCATACCGTTACTCCAATTGCACACGGACTTGAGTAAGGTGGAAGGCATGATTACGCCCGCGGACCTTGCGCGCATGCTTCGTCATGCCGCCCCTGCCGCGGTCAACCATGCCCAAAACGGGTATGAGCAGGACGTGCTGATGTACACGTCTGAATCCTCTCCGAAGCGGCGGGAATCCAATGATTCCAAGGGTTCCATCAAGGACGTGGACGATCCCGACGACGCTGCGGACGCCGCTGCGGCGGCTGCGATGCCCCGTGTCGTCGACGACGTAGCAAGCATGGCCGATGACGCCGCCGTCATGGCCGAGACCGGCATGACCGACGTGACCGACGTGACGCTGACCATCACCGCCACGCAGACCGTCTCCCGCAACGAGGTCGAGGCCACGGCCCCGTCGTCGATGCCGACGCCGGCGACGGTGTTCGCGCGTCTGCGCGTCTCGGAGGCGGTCTCGCCGGCGACGCTCGCGCATCATCGCAAACCGATGAAGCCGGCGAAGCCATCCGGCCCGACCCCGGCGATGATGCCGCGTCGCCGCAACTCCGACGGCCCGACGAAGTTCGCCTCGCTCGACGCGCAGGAGCTGCCGGTCGTGCGCGAGTATTCGGCCGGCGGTCTGGTGTTCGACGAGCGCGGGCGCGTGGCGATCATCGCCCGCCATTCGCGCAGCGGACATCTCGAATGGTGTCTGCCGAAGGGGCATATCGAAAAGGGCGAATCGCCCCAGCAGACGGCCGTGCGCGAGGTGCACGAGGAGACCGGCATTCTGGGCGAGGTGGTCGATTCGATCGCGACGATCGACTACTGGTTCACCGGAACGACGCAGCGCGTGCACAAGCTGGTGCATCATTTCGCATTGCGGCAGATCGGCGGCACGTTGACGGTCGAGGGGGACCCGGACCATGAGGCCGAGGACGCCATCTGGGTTGATTTCAAGGATCTGGACGACGTGCTCAGTTATCCTAATGAGCGCAAGATCGCATGGTTGTATGCGAGGAAACTGAACAGGCAGGCAGACGAGTGAATCACGATACCCTCTACGCCCTTCGCACCCTCCACGCGCGTTGGGGGCGTGTTCTGGGCGGACTGCTGCTCGTCGTCGCGGTTCTGGCCGGCATGATCGGTGTGGCCGGCGTGGCCGGACCGACGACCGTCGCACAGGCCGCGGGCACCACGGCGGACGACACGGCAGACACGGACGGAACCTCCGGATCCACGACATCCGCGGCACAGCAGCGGCACACGATCGCACTGGTATCCGCCACCGCGGTCGTCACGGCGACGTCCGGCTACCATCTGACCGCCACGATCACGAACACCGGCGACGGCACGTGGGCGGCCGGATCGCTGACATTGTCCGTCAATCCGATGTACACGTTTGTTTCGCGCACTGACATGCAGGAGTGGGCGCAGGCGGAGAACCGCATCCCCACGCCGTCCCTGCTCGGCTCGGTCGACGTGCCGGCGATCGATGCCGGAAAGTCCGTCACGATGACGGTCGACGTGCCGGCCGACGCCGACGCGTTGAAGCGCATCACCAACTGGGGTCCGAAGCCGCTGCTCGTCGATTACACGCCCGGCGACGGATCGACGGCGGACGGCGCGCAGCTGCGCACGTTCCTCACGCGTTCGTCGAGTGGCCTGGGCACCGCGACTCCCGCGATGAAGCTCACCGTCGCCATGCCGCTGACCAGCTCGCATTGGACGACCAACGACGAGAAGCTGAACGGACTGGTCACGGGCGATACCATCGTCGGCGCCAACAGCAACGGCGCCAACGATGCCTCCGCCACCAGCAACGCGAACGGTACCTCCTCCGACGCCGTCACGCTCGAGCAGGATCACACCCGATTCGACCGCATGCTCGCCCAAGTGCTGACCAAGCACAGCGGGCTCGAAACCGTCGCCGACCCCACGTATCTCGACGCGCTGGCCACGCCGCCGCAGGTGAGCGCGGTCATGCAGCCGGCCGACTTCGACATCACCACCTACGCCGCACGCGCCGACGATCAGGCCTATGCCGCGGCGGGCGTGAGCACGAAGGCGTGGAACGCCAGCGCGGCGATCGCGCATTACCGCGCCGCCGTCAACGACCCGCAGGCGTCGACCGGCACCATCGCCTGGCAGGGCAGGGCCAAGTGGACGCTGCAGGCCCTGACCGCGGCCAGACAGCAGGGGTATGGCACGGTCATCGCCACGCATGACTTCGAATCGGCGGATGCCAGCACCGTGCACACCGGCACCACCATCGTGCCGACGGAGGCCGGCGATGTGACCGTACTCGTCGAACAGCGCGAGCTGAGTAACCTCATCAAGGGCACGGCCACCAGTCGCAGGGCGACGGCCGAGACCAGCGAGGCCGGACGCATCGCCCGATTCGTCGCACAGAGCGCGTTCTATCAGATGGAACAGCCGTACAACGACCGCAATCTGCTGGTCTGCTTCGACGAAGGCGAGACCCCCGCCACCGTGGACGCGTTCATGACCGCGATCGAACAGTCGACCTGGCTGCAGCTGACCGATCTGGACACGCTCGCCAAGGCGACGCCGCATGCGAGCGGCGAGAGCGCGAAGGAGGAGACGCCCAAGGAGGCGAAGCTCTCCGACTCGGCCATCACCGATCTCAACAACACGCTCACCGCGCTGGCCGACAGCCACGGTGACATCCTTCGCTTCCGCGACGCGATCCTCGACAGCGATGCCAACGCCAGCCCGCGCAACGCCTCCCAGACCCAGCCCGACGGAGGTCCCTCGCAGTGGATCAGCACGCTGCTCGCCGCGCACAACGAGCTCGCGCTGCACGCCCTGTCGACGGACGGCGGCAGCTCCGAGGTGGCCGACGCCTCCCGAACCGTGTCCGCGGGCGCACGAAGGCTCGCCGACGATCTGCTTGGCGGCGTGCATCTGACGCCGTCCGAAGCCGTCACGATGGTGTCGGAAACCGCGTCGATGCCGGTCACGATCAGCAACACCACCGCCTATCCGGTGACGATCCGCCTGTCGTCGATCACCGATTCGCCGGAGATCGTCACCTCGCGCACGACGACGGTGACGATCGCGCCGAAGTCCGAATCGCAGGTCACGTTCACGCTGCGCGCGGCCACATCCGGCTCGACGATCGCGCATGTGACGCTGCTTGATCGCACCGATCAGGCGTTCGGTCTCTCGCAGGACACCCCGATCAACTGCGTGCTCAAGATCAGCGACAAAACCGGTTTCGTCATCATCGGCCTCGCCGTGCTGCTCGGCGTGCTCGGCCTGTGGCGTCAATTCAACCGCAAGAAGGACCCCGACGAATGAGTTCCAACGTCGGCCGCAACTCCCTGATCATGGCATCGGGGACCATGGCCTCCCGTCTTACCGGACAGATCCGCACGATTCTGCTCGCCGCGTGCCTCGGCACCACCGGCATCGCCGCGAACGCCTACCAGACCGGCGCGATGATCCCGCAGGTGCTGTTCACCGTGATCTCCGGCGGCATCTTCAACGCGGTGCTCGTGCCGCAGATCGTGCGCACGTTCAAGGAGCATGACGCACAGGATCGCCTCAACAAGCTCATCACGCTCGCCATCGCGATCCTCACGGCGATGACGCTGCTGATGATGGCCGCCACCCCGCTGCTGACGATGCTGTACCTCAACTCCAGCTGGAACGAGGCGCAGCGCGCGCTCGTCAACGCGTTCACGCTGTGGTGCATGCCGCAGATCTTCTTCTATGGCCTGTACACGGTGATCGGCCAGATCCTGGCCGCGAAGGACAAGTTCGCCACCTACGCGTGGAGCTCGGTGGGCGCGAACGTCATCAGCTGCGCCGGCTTCACCGCGTTCCTCGTGCTGTTCGGGCCGGCCAGCCGCCAGCCGCTGGAGTTCTGGAGCGAGGACAAAATCTTCCTGACCGCCGGCACGTGGACGCTGGGCGTCGCGTTCCAGGCGCTGATCCTGTTCGTGCCGCTGATGCGCACCGGCATCCGCTATCGCCCGCAATGGGGCGTCTCCGGCATCGGACTGAAGGCGATGGGACCGGTGGCCGCATGGAGCATGGGCGTGATGGGCCTGCAGGAGCTGACGAACATCATCAACGCGCGCATCTCCAACGGTGCGCCGTTCGCCGGCAACGACCTGTACGGCATCGCGGGCAACGGCTCGTACCAGAACGCGTTCACGCTGTACATCCTGCCGTATTCGCTGATCGCCGTGTCGGTGGCGACCGCGATCTTCCCGAAGATCTCGCGCGCGGTGGCCGATCACAACATCGACGAGGCGCGAGCCGATCTAAGCGGCGCGCTGCGCAACGTCGGCGTGATGATGATGTACTTCGCGATGGCGATCATCGTGATGCCGGTGCCGATCACGATCGCCCTGCTGCCGAGCGTCAGCGTGCCCGAGGCGCAGCTGATCGCCGGACCGATGATCGCCCTGTCGTTCGGCCTGCCGCTCACCAGCGCGTACCTGCTCATCCAGCGCACGTTCTACTCGTTCGAGGACGGTAAGCATCCGTTCCTGTTCCAGTTGCTGGCCAGCGTGATCCAGATCGTCATCGAGGTGGGCATCGCGATGTTCGCGCCGGCACGCTACTGGACGGCTGGCATCGGATTGGCGATCACGCTGAGCTACGTGCTGAGCTTCCCGCTGCTGGTGCTCATGCTGCGTCGGCGGTTCGACGGCTATCTGGACGGCCGCCGCATCACCGCGACGTTCCTCAAGGCGCTGGTCGCGGCCGTGCTGGCGGGCGCCGCCGTGTGGCTGCTCACCGATCCGCTGATGAGCTTGCTGGGAGCCGACCTGTCACGCGGGCGGCTGAGCTGGCTGCAGGCGGTCGTCTTCTGCGTGATCGGCACGGTGATCACCGCCGTCATCTACGCGGTGATGCTCGTCGTGCTGCGCTGCGACGAATTCACCGGTCTGCTCGGCGCTCTGAACCGTCGTCTGGGCGGCCGTCTCGGCGATCACCTCCCAGGATTCCTGCGCACCCCGCGTCCGCCCCGTCACATGCGCCCCTGACAGTCGCTGCTTCCTCCGCCCGAAAACCGGCACGAAATCACTCCACAATCACCCCGAGGAACGATTCCGTATGCCTAGCCCCATGGTTAGAATGACAACAGCGCGGCAGGCCCTCAGGGTCGGCCGCAACACCTTTCCACAATCGGGCAGTATGGAGTCAAACGAACAATGAAGCCTCAGTTGGGTGACACGCTTTTCAACCGATACATGCTGGTCGCCCTGCTGCGCGACGAGCCCGGCGTTCAGGCCTGGAGGGCGAACGACCGCGTGCTGGCGCAGGACTGCCAACTGTTCATTCTCACCGCTCCGGAGACGCTCGACGATATCTCCTCCCTCGCCTCGACGGCCGGCCTCAAGGACGGCCTGACCCCGGTGCTCCAGTTCCGCAGGGCGGGCGATGTGGCCGTGCTCGTCACCAAGCTGGAGAAGGGCCTGTCACTGACCGAGTATCTGCGCGGCAAGGCCCGCGGCACGCTCAGCTATGAGGCGATCCGATCCGTGATCGGCGACGCCGCGACCATCGTCTCCGGCCTTGAGGTGCCGCGTCTGTCGACCGATACGATCCGCGTGTCCGTCGACGGTCTGGAGATCGCCGACGTCCCGCTGACGGCGCTGCTGTCCGAACCGACCGGCGCCCCCGATGGCATGCCCACCGAGCAGTTGGCGATCCGTCAGCTCGCCGCCGTGATGTACGGCATGCTCAAGCGCAAGCCGGTCACACTCGACACCGAATACGATCTGTCCTCGCTGGATTCGGACATGCCCACCGAATTCCACGTGATCCTGTCCCGTGGTCTGGAACTGCCCAACGCGAACACCGGCAAGCGCGGCGAGCCGATGCTCACGCTCGGCGAGCTGACCGCGCTACTCGGCGAATGGACGCCGTTGGCGCAACTCTCCGACCGCGATATCGCCCTGCCGTCCGATGCCGGTGAAGGCTCGATCTCGACGGTGGCCGTACGCGACCTGTCCAAGGCGAAACTGGCCGAGCTGCCCGCCGAGGACGTCAGCAACGAGCGTCTGCCGGAGCTGAAGATCCATCGCGCGCCAAGCGAGCAGGAGGCCGCTCGTCACGCCGATGCGATCGTCGCCGCGCAGAACGCGGAGAGCTTCGCCGACATGGAGGAATCGTTCAAGGAGTACTCCCCGCATGATTTCTTCGCGATGGGTCGCAACGTGCCGCCGGAGGAGCGAGCCCGCATCGCCGCACGTTCGTATGTCACGCCGGCTTCCGACGGAGGTGCCGGGGTCACCGGGACGAATGCCGCCGGGACTGCGGGGACTGCCGGGAATCGTATCGGTCAGGCGAATGCCGCCGGTCATGACGTGCAGCATCGCACCGAGGATCTGGTCAACGATTTCTCGTTCCAGGTCTACCCCGCCCCCGTCTCGCTGCCGGATGATCTGAACACCGGGGAAGAGACGTCGCGTATTCCGATCATCAACGAATCGAACATGCCGACCGTCGCCATCGATATGCGCGATCCGGAGAACATGTCCATCGAAGGCTTCGAGGATTTCGTCAACCCGCATGAGGCGGATGGCGCGCGCATCGACCATGCGTCGGACGGTGATCGCCGCGGACACGGCGGACGTAACGGTGCCGCGACTGCCGCGCCGAACGGACATTCCGGCAATGGCGGCACTAGCGGCAATGCTTCCGTCTCACAGCATGCCGGTACCGCAGCTGGTCATGGCGCTGCGCAGGCGGGTGCCGCGCATGATCTCACTGATCATGCTCAGGGCACTCAAGGTGCTCAGGGTGCGGCGGACGGTGCCCATGGCGGTGCGGCTGCCCCGCATGCAGGTCCGCACACCGCGCATGACGCCTCGCATCATGGTCACGGTGCTTCGGATGCCGCTGGTGTCGCCGGTGGTTCGATGCCGCCGGCCATCCCGGTCAGCCCGGCGCTGCCTCCGCGTCCGGTTGCGAGCGGTTTCGATATGAATCATCCGCCGAGCTTCAAGCCGAAGTCGATGCTTGATCGCGATCCGGCCGATGATGCGCACGAGGATCTGTCCGATCATCGTCTGCTCGGCAACATGACCACCGCCACTGTGCTGCTGGTCGTGGCCGCACTCGTGTTGATCGCACTGCTGGTTGGTGCCGTGTACCTGTTCAATCGCAGCAGCTCGAACCCGCAGGATCCGAAGGTGCAGCAGAACGAGTGGCCGTCCGAGGACAACCTCAACGACGTCCCCTTCGGAGACAGCAATAACGATCAGAGCAGCCAGTCCGGTCAGTCCGGCACCGCCGCCAACGGAGCCGACGCCTCCGACATCATCACCATCAACGTCACCAGCGCCTACTTCCGCTGATCACGCCAAATACGCCTGCGCATCAAGCGCGGCACGGCATCCCATGCCCGCCGCGCTGATCGCCTGACGGTACACGCGATCGACGCAGTCACCCGCGGCGAACACGCCCTGACGCGACGTACGCGTGCTGGCTCCGTCAACCAGCACGTACCCGTCCTCATCCTTGTCGACGAGATCGCCAAGGAAGCCGGTGGCGGGCGTGTGTCCGATCGCCACGAACACGGCCTTGGTATCCAGCGTGCCGGTCTCGCCGGTCACGGTGTTGCGGATATCGATGCTCGACACATTGCCGACCGCGGGAGCCGCAAGAGACAATCCGCCCGCATTACCCAGCGAGATGCCGTTCGTCGGCTTGCCGAGATTGAGCTGGATCCCCTGCCCTGCCGGCTTGATCGCAGCGGCTGCTGGCGCGGCGGCGGGAGCCTCGCCGTGAATCGCGGTGACGACCGTATCGGTGAGCAGCGTGAGTTTCTCGTTGGCACGCGCACGTTCGACCATGATCGCCGAGGCGCGGAACTCATTGCGACGGTGGATCAGCGTGACCGACGAGCCGAAGCGCGTCAGATACAGCGCCTCCTCGAATGCGGAATCACCACCGCCGACCACGACGATCGGCTTGTTGCGGAAGAAGAAGCCGTCGCAGGTCGCGCAGTACGAGACGCCGTGACCGGAGTATTCGACCTCGCCGGGCACGCCGAGCTTGCGGTACGTCGAACCCGTGGTGACGATCACCGCGCGGGCGTCGAGCTCATCCCCCGTATCGAGCGTCAGGTGATAGGTCGGCTTGACGTCGTCGCCTTCGGCCGGCACTTCGACGATCGATTCGACATCGGCATGATCGAATTCGGTGCCGAACTTCTCAGCCTGCGCCTTCATCGCATCCATCAGATCCGGACCCATCACACCATCCGGGAAACCGGGGAAGTTCTCCACCTCGGTCGTATTGACGAGCTGACCACCCGGCGTCAGCGCACCGGTCACCATCAGCGGCTTCAAGCCTGCACGAGACAGATAGATCGCCGCCGTGTATCCGGCAGGCCCCGAACCAACAATCACCACATTATGCAAAGTCATGCACCCCACCCTAGCAAACCACCGCCCCCGCTCACCCACAGCGCAACACACTTTTCAGCGATATGCTGTTTTCGTGGGTGGCTATTTGTTCTGAGCCATTGAGAGAGTAAGAGAAGAGCGTTTTCCACACGCCCACACGGCACACTTTCTATTGAACACACAAGCCTCGCGAGGGACTCAACGCAGCCAAGGCCGATTCCGGCCTTGAGTCCCACGAATCCGTGGGACTCAAGGCGATTTCCTGCGATTCTCGCGCTGAGTCCCGCAACAACACCCGCCCGCACCGTCACCGGACGGGGAACGCCCCATCAACACCGCTATAAAACGGCGGAATTCCAACGATTTCCATGACATGGCCGCCAGACGGCCGCAGGGCGGGCGTTCAAGCCGTGGGACTCAACGACAAAATCGCTCACAACCGCGTTGAATCCCCTGGATTCGTGGGACTCAGCGCGATTCCCCGCGTTTTTCACACTGAATCCCCCGAGTCAAGCGGACAAGGCGAACAGTAGACGCAACAGACACCAACTTGCCAAAACGAACTCGCTTTGATTTTGGAATTGGCCTTCGGCCGATGCTGTGTTTTTTGCGGCCCGTTCGGGCCGTATTTTCCTCTCTCCCCCAGTCAGCCTTCGGCTGCCAGCCCCCTCGTCAGAGGGGGCCAGATTACTGCTTGCTTTTACGGCCACGTCCCGTCAGAGGAGGCCGGGGCGATCACTCAGACCCACTTGCCGTCTGTAGCGGAGGCTCCGTCGGGGGTTGCGGTGTCGGATTCGGCGGAGGGCATGAGGAGGGAGAGGATGCGGTCCATGTCTTCGGGGGACGAGAAGACGATCTCGATGCGACCGTGCTTCGGGGTGCCCTTGATGGAGACCTTGGTGTCGAAGTGGTTCTCAAGATTCGTCTGGATCGGCGATCCGGCCCAGGGATTGTTCTTGTTGGTCTTCGGCTTCTTCGCGTCCTTGTTCTCGAGGTTCGCCATCGCGACGATCTCCTCGGTGGAACGCACCGACAGTCCTTCGGCGACGATGCGATTCGCGAGTTTGTCCATTGCCTCGGCGTCACCAAGACCAAGCAGCGCACGGGCGTGACCGGCGGTGAGGATGCCGGCGGCGACCTTCTTCTGCACGGTGCTCGGCAGGTTCAGCAGTCGCAACGTGTTGGCGATCTGCGGACGCGACTTCGAGACCGACTTGGACAGCTGCGCCTGCGTCAGACCGAATTCATCGATCATCTGCTGGTAGGCAGCGGCCTCTTCGAGTGGATTGAGGGCGACGCGATGCAGGTTTTCGAGCAGTGCATCGCGGAGCATGTCATCGTCGGCGGTCGTCTTGACGATCGCGGGGATGGTCTCCAGACCTGCCAGCTGGGCGGCACGCCAACGGCGCTCTCCCATGATGAGCTCGTACGTGCTGTCGAGTCGACCATCGAACTGGTTGAGCGGCTTGTGATCCGCCTGCTTCCTGCGGGCCTCCTCGATCTGCGCGGCCGGACGTTTCCGTACGACGATCGGCTGGAGAATGCCGACCTCCTTGATGGAGGCGGACAGCTCGTTGAGATCGTCCTCATCGAACACCGTGCGCGGCTGATGCGCGTTCGGACCGATGTCGGAGAGCTTCAGCTCAGCAAGATATCCGCCTTCGACCGGCTTGAGCTGCGGCTCTTCGGATTCGGCATCCTTCTTGTCCTTGTTCTCTGTTTCACGTGAAACATCGGCAGCGTTCTGCTTTGCAGCATCACTCCCCTGTCGATCGGCAGGGGTTGTCTCGACGGCGGAAGCATCCGCACTGGCGGTGTCGTTGAAGAACATATCGCTCGGATGGGCGATGTCGCCCAGAGCAGGCATCGCGGCACGCTTCGCCTTGCCGCCGGACTTCTTCGCCGAATGCGCTGCCTCCAGCGGAGACTCCTGCTGCGACGAAGTCGCCGGAGTCACGATCGACGGCACTGAGACCCGGGGATGCGAAGGCGCCACTTCAGCCTTCGGCTTCGGCTCGAGCGACTTTCCCGCCTCCTGCTTCTGCACGACCTCATTGATCACACGCTTAGTTTCACGTGAAACAATCGACGGATCCTCGCCCGGCAGATCGGGGAACAGCGCGCCAAGCCCCTTACCAAGACGCGATTTCGATGCCATATCAGGCCTCCTTCATTCGGGCTTCGATGGCGTCCAGCACGTTCGAGGAACGTCGGGCGATCTCCAGCGCGGCCTCCGAATAGGAGATCGCGCCCATGCCATGCGGGTCATAGGCGATGACGCTCTTGCCGAAGCTCGGCGCCTCGGAGATCTTCACCGTACGCGGGATCGTCGTGTCAAGCACGATGGACGGGTAGTGGCTCTTGACCTCGTTGAAGACCTCACGGCTGAGCAGCGTACGACGATCGAACATCGTCACCAGCATCGTCGATACGGTGAGGCTGGGGTTGAAGTGGTTCTGCACGAGGCCGATGGTGTTGATGAGCTGGCCGAGACCTTCGAGCGCGTAGTACTCGGCCTGAATCGGAATGAGCATCTCATGCACGGCGCACATCGCGTTGATGACCAGCAGGCCCAGGCTCGGCGGGCAGTCGACGAACACGTAATCGTAATGCACCTCGGAAGCGGCGAGGTACTCGTCCACGGCATCCTTGAGCAGGGTGTTGCGGTTCGGCAGATCCGCGACCTCAAGCTCCGCACCGGACAGGTCGATGGAGGCAGGCACGACGTCAAGCGTCTCGAAGTCGGGGCACGGCTGCTTGACTTCGGCGAGCTTCAGACGTCCTTCGATCACGTCGTAGACTGAGGGTTCACCGGAAGTGTGACGCACACCCAACGCGGTGGAGGCGTTGCCCTGAGGATCCATGTCGATGACCAGCACCTGAGCACCGCTTTTCGCCAGAGCGGCGGCGACGTTCACCGTGGACGTGGTCTTGCCGACACCGCCCTTCTGATTGGCCACGGCGATCAGTCGCGTCTTTGCCGGCTTGGGGTATGTGATCTTCTGCAGGCGCGCATAGCGACTGGACAGTTGAGCGATTTCCGCTCCGACCGGGGAACTCCCCTCTCCGAAGATGCGCTGCAATGTCTGTTCGGCGGACTCCATCGGATTCCGTTCCTCAGCCATGACTCCTCCTTGACAACATAAAACTCGCTCCAGTCTCCCTATCCGCATGGACATGGAAACCGGCTTTCCACACTTATCCACAAAAATGTGGATAAGTGTGGATAACTTGACCGTTACTCGACGACCGACGACGGATTCATCCTTGCGATCCCAATAATCACAATGCTTTCCGCTTGTCCGTCTTCAAACACGAATTTGTGGATAACTTTTCCGACTCTCTCGAATTGTGGATAAGTGTCCTTCAGCGCTTATCCACCAGCACCACGTGCGTAGGTTCCAGACCGGGGCCGACCTGAGCCTCGACCACCCGCGGATTCACACCATGACGCTTCGCGATCTCCTTCGCCGCCTTGTCGATTTCGGCCTGAGCGGAGCGGCCCTTCAACGCCACCAACCGCCCCTGCGGCTTGAGCAGCGGCAGCGTCCATCCGGATAGTTTGGTCATCGGGGCGACGGCACGGCAGGTGACCACGGCGAACGGATGCATGTCGCGGCGCTTGCGCATTGCGGCGATGACCTCCTCGGAACGCGCGCGCTCGATCCGCACGTTCTCAAGCTTCATCTCGTCGACGCATTCGGCAAGCCAGGCCACGCGACGTTCCATCGGCTCGATCAGCGTGAACTCGTGATCGGGAAGACATGCGGCGGCGACCAGACCGGGGAATCCCCCGCCACTGCCGACGTCGGCCACGCTCTTGAATCGCATGCCCTCCGTCGCTTCACGCACATACGGCACGATGGCCGCGGAGTTGAGGATGTGTCGTTCCCAGATGATGTCGACATCGCGCGGACCGATCAGACCGCGCGGCTCCCCCTCCTCGGCAAGTTTCACGTGAAACGCCTTGAGAGGTTCCAAGGCGTCGCCGAGCACCTCCTCAAGGATCGGCGAACCGTCAAGTTGATCAGCCATCATGCTCCTCTACTCATAGTCAGGCTCTCGCCGCGTCACTCCTCGCCCGTCTCCTCGACATCGTCATCATCGACGTCATCCGCACCGGCGTTGGCACGCAGATAGACGGTGACGTAACGGCGCGGCTCCTCGCCATGCGAACGGGAACGCAGGCCCTCCTCCCGAACCACATCGTGGATGACCTTGCGTTCGAAGGAGTTCATCGGCTTCAGATCGACCGGCTCGCCGGTCTCCTTCACCTCGTCGATCGCGTCGAGGGCGATGTCGTGCAGACGCTGACGCTTGCGCTTGAGGAATCCGTCGACGTCCACGATCAGACGCGAACGCTCGCCGGTCTTCTGCTGCACGGCGAGACGAGTGAGCTGCTGCAGCGCATCGACCACCTCACCATTGCGCCCGATGAGGTGCTTGATGTCGGTGTCATCGTCAGCGACGATCTGCACCATCGGCCGACCGTTGCGCACGCCCATCTCGATATCGCCTTCATAGTCGGCGATGTCCAGCAGACCTTCAAGGTAATCGGCGGCGATGTCGGCCTCATCGTTGAGCTGGTCCACCGTCTTATCGTCATCCAAGGCCATTGTGTTCTCCTTCTTACAGGGGTATTGGTTTCAAGTCTAATCCCACGGCACCATTTCCTACGTTGTGAAACGGCACTCGTGCGGCCCGATGGTTTCACGTGAAACCGATCCGAACACCATATGGCGTTTCACGTGAAACACGACGCATGCATGCATCATGCCAGTGTTCCACGCGAACCACCGGGCCTCACTTACTCAGTTCTTCAGTTATGCAAGCACACCGCTTCGGCGTACCGCTACTTCTTCTTGCGCTTGCGCTGCGGCTGTTGACGCTGGTATCCCTCGTTCACCTTGCGCTCGGCATCCTCCTTGGCCTTCTGCAGCTCCTCCTCCTCGAGGGACATCTGCCCGGCCTTGGCGCGACGCTCGTTCTCACGCTTGTGGTCACGGATCTCCTTGGCGTCCGCGGCGGGCGAGCCCGGAGTCGGGAACGCATACATCTGCCAGAACGTACGCAGCAGGTTGCAGACGTTGTTCGTCAGCCAGTAGACCAGCACGGCGAACGGCATGGTCGCACCGGAGAAGACGTACATAAGCGGGAAGATCCACAGCATCGTCTTCTGCATGGTGGCGGCCTGACCGGTCATCGTAGCCGGGTTCATGTTCTTCTTCATGTTGATCCACTGCATGAAGACCATGCAGGCGATCATCAACACAACGAAGATGCCGATGAACACCTTGCCGGTGATATCGGCTGTGCCGAAGACGTCGGTCACACTCACCAGACCGAACACCTTGGACTGCGCGAACTCCTTGGCGGTGGCCACGTCGAATGCGCCCAGCGCAGCGCGCTTGCCGCGGGCGATGAACGGAATGGCGGACAGCGTGTAGAACATGCACATGAACACGGGGCCCTGTACCAGCAACGGCAGGCACGAACCGGCGGGATTCGCGTCGTTGTCCTGGTAGAGCTTCATCATCTCACGGCTCATGGCCTCCTTGCTGGCCTGATCCGTCTTGCCCTTGTACTTGTTCTGGATGCGCATCATCTTCGGCTGGATCGCCTGCATCTTGCGCATCGACTTCATCTGCTTGTAGTAGATGGGGAAGATGCACGCATGCACGACGAGCACCAGGAAGATGATCGACAGCACCCACGACACGCCGACACGCGGCATGAACAGCGACAGGAACTCGTGGAAGATGTTCATGATCTGCGTCATGAGCCACTCGACCGGAGTCAGAATCTTGTACATCCAACCCCAGAAGCCCGAGTCCAGAAGGAATTGATCTTGATTAATCATCGTACGGAATCCTTAACTTCGTCATCCGGCAGCGGCGTCAACCGCGGCTCCTCGTGGGCCTTCGACCACGAGAACCGATAGAACACGGAAAACCGTTGCGGTACGTCGTCGATGCCACCCCTGCTCCACGGCCGGCAGCGCAACAGGCGCAGCACGGCGAGGAGTCCCCCACGGCATGCACCGAATCGTTCGATCGCCTCAATGGCATAGTTCGAGCAGCTCGGATAGTACCGACAACATGGCACGGCACGATGCGCGGAGAAATGACGCTGGTACCAGCGCACCGCGCGCACCATCAACTCACCGACGGCCATCACCGGCACATCACCGGCTCATCGCCCCTGTCCGGCGCGGTCAGCCCCACCGGCCCCGTCGATTCGATTCGCGATCGACGCGAAACATGCCGCCATCTGTCCGTCCAACGACTGGAACGATGCCTGCGCGGCCGATGGTTTCGCGCGAACCACGACATCGACCCCAACGGGGAGACGATCCTCGTATTTCGCGGCCAACACTCGGAAACGACGTTTGACCGTATTACGGGTGACGGCGTGTCCGACCGATTTGGATACGGCAAGCCCCAGCCTGCGGTCCTCCAGTGCCACAACCCCCTTCGTATACGAATCGTCGCGCACCAGATAGTGCACGACGATGTCGTTACGGGATACCTTGTGGCGGCGTTTGAGCACCGCGACGAATTCGCTGTGGCTTTTCAGCCGTTCCACTTGCGTTACTGCCGTCGAATCGGAAATCAGGCGGACAGGGTCTTGCGGCCCTTGGCGCGGCGACGGTTGATCAGCGCGCGGCCGGAACGGGTGCGCATGCGCGTACGGAAGCCGTGCTTCATGTGACGACGACGGTTGTTAGGCTGGAAGGTCCTCTTCATAATTGCTCCTAGGTCTTTCGGCCGCGCTGACGCGCGGCTCTCACGTGAGTCAAGCTATACCAAACTACCCTCACCCCTCCCCCAACGTCAACACGGAGGCATTTCATTCACAATTCGTCCGGCGGCCGTCCGCCGTTCATTCATGGCGAAACGTTGCAATGACGCCGATCGACGGAGAAAAGTTATCCACAAATTACACGGATGTTATTCACAATCCAGTGATTGCAACACGCAAGCCTGTGGATAACTCCCGGCATATGAGTAACAATAGGGTCCGCACTTTATTCGTTTCGAGCGGGACAGGAGGAACAGGTATGGCCGCGCAGTCGAACGACCCCGTCGCACACGCCAATCGCATCTGGTCCGACACGCTGTCGCTGCTCAAGCACAACAAGACGCTGTCCGCCCGCGACCGAGGCTGGTTCGAGGGCGTGTATCCGGAGGCGATCTTCGGCACGACGATCGTGCTGTGCGTGGAGAACACCGGCACGCGTCAGGCGTTGGAGAACGAGCTCAACCAGCCGCTGCTCGACGCGCTGCACATGGTCACCGGCGAGGAGATGACGCCGGCGTTCAAGATCGTCAAGCGCAAGTCCGCGAAATCGCACGGTTCGACCGTCAAGATCGCGAAGACCGCGCGATCCGGCCGTTCCGCCACCGCGACGATCTCGCAGCGGCCGCAGACCGTGTCGGAACTGTCGCACGAACCGTTCGGCGCGGGAGGTCCGGTCCCCCACGTGCCCGCCGACATGCCGACGAATATGCCCGGACCGATCGCCACTCAGAACGCGGCCCCGACCCGTCCCGAGTATCCGATCAGCAGCAACCGCGTGGCGCAGGATCCGCAGACGCATCTCAACAAGAACGCGACGTTCGACACGTTCGTGCCCGGCGATTCCAACCGTTTCGCCCGCACGGTGGCCCTCGCCGTGGCCGAGGGATCCGGCCGAGACTTCAACCCGCTGTGTATCTACGGCGGATCCGGTCTGGGCAAGACCCACCTGCTCAACGCGATCGGCAACTACGCGCTCGTCAAGGACCCGACCCTGAAGGTCCGCTACGTCAACTCGGAGGAGTTCACCAACGAGTTCATCGAGGCGCTGCAGAATCCGAACCAGTCGCAGGGTCAGATCGCCGAGTTCAACCGGCGCTACCGCGAGGTCGACGTCCTGCTCATCGACGACATCCAGTTCCTTGGCGGCAAGGAGGCCACCCTGGAGCAGTTCTTCCACACGTTCAACGCGCTGCATCAGGCGAACAAGCGCATCGTCATCGCCTCCGATGTCGCGCCGAAGAACCTGAAGGGCTTCGAGGCGCGTCTGATCTCGCGCTTCGACTCCGGTCTCACCGTCGACGTCAAGCCGCCGGACTTGGAGACCCGCATCGCGATCCTGCGCATGATGGCCTCGACGAACCACAGCAACATCCCCAACGATGTGCTCGATCTGATCGCCGAGCGATTCACCGAGAACATCCGCGAGCTGGAGGGCGCGCTGACCCGAGTCACCGCGGTCGCCGCGCTGAGCAACCAGCCGGTCACACGCGCGATGGCCGAGCAGACGCTGCAGGACTTCTTCACCACCGACGTGGAGGTCAAGCCCACCGACATCATCAGTCAGGTGGCGCGCTACTTCCATCTGACGTTCGAGGACATCACCGGCAAGTCGCGCATGAAGAACATCGCGATCGCACGCCAGGTCGCGATGTATCTGACGCGCGAGATGACCAGTCTGAGCCTCGTCGACATCGGCAAGGTGTTCGGCGGCAAGGACCATACCACGGTGATGCACGCCTGCGACCGCATCAGCAACGAGATGCAGGAGCGTCAGGAGGTCTACAACTACGTGATGCAGCTGACCGTGCGCCTCAAGCAGGGCAATTCCGACCTTCGGCAGTAAGGTGGATAGCCCGCCTTCGCGGGTGGTCTCTCCCCCAGTCGCCGGAGTCCCACAAATCGGGGGATCGTACGCCGAAATCGCGCTTCGGGACGGTCCGGCCGGTTCCGCTCTCCGTCCATCTGAAGCGTTTGTGGCGAACGTTTTTCACACTTCAACGGCGAAGTCTGCGAAAACGTGAAAAAATGATCGCCAGAAACGATTCTCCCAGTCGAAAATGCGTCGCAACACTCCGATGATCGCGTAGAATCGAAGAAAAGTTATCCACATAGTTATTCACAAATGTGGGTAACATCGGTGGAGAACCCGTGGATTAGTCCCCATTCCGATGTGGATAACCTGTGGGAAACAAGGCCCCGAATGTGGATGACCCACTCTCGAGTCGGAGGCTGTGGATAAGTCGATAAGTTATCCACAGCACCTGGCACCAGTTATCCACAATCGTCGCCATAGTGGGACACCAAGCGCCGGAACGCGTCGCCCCACTTTTCCACACTATCCACAGCCCTTATTACGACGATTACTTACGTTCTCTCCTTTTGATCGTAATCCTCTGCCCCACTTTTGCGCGAGCGGAGCGAGCTCCCGAAAGTGGGGCACGAAACCCGCGACTAGAATGAATCGCAGTCGACAAACCGCTGCGCACGCGACGGTACGCATGCGTACAGCAACCCAGCATCAGACGAAAGAGGCACCCATGAAGGTAGAAATCAACTCCGCCGCGCTTGCGGACGCAGTGGCCTGGACCACTCGCGTCATCGACACGCGTCCCTCCAACCCGATTCTGGCCGGCATCAAGCTCGAAGCGATCGACGGAACGCTGCAGCTTTCGGCGTTCAACTACGAGATCTCGGCCCGACACCACATCGAGGCCGGCGTCGACGAGTCCGGCGCGGTGCTCGTTCTGGGCAAGCTGCTCGCCGACATCACCAAGTCACTGCCCGCGGAGAAGACCTACCTCGCGACGAACGAGTCGACGATGACGATCACGTCGGGCAAGTCGACGTTCACCCTGCAGCTGATGCCGGCCGCCGAATACCCCGATCTGCCCGGAATTCCGCCGAAACTGGGCCAGGTCGACGCGCCGACCTTCGTGCAGGCGGTCGCTCAGGCGTGCGTCGCGGTCTCCCGCGAGGAGAATCGCCCGGTCCTCACCGGCGTGCGCATGCAGTTCGACGGCGACAAGGTGATCATGACCTCGACCGACCGCTTCCGCCTGTCGCGTGCCAGCTTCACCTGGACGCCGCAGGACGAGAACGTGAACACCACGACTCTGGTGCGCGGCTCCCTGTTGCGCGATGTGGCCCGCTCCCTCGACGAACACCAGAACGTGGTCCTCGATTTCGACACGGAAAGCCCGTCATTGCTTGGTTTTGAGAACGCCGGCCGCACTTCGACCTCGCAGCTGATCGACGGCGAGTTCCCGGCGGTCGATCGTCTGTTCGCCGACGAGTATCCGATCCAGGCGATCATCAACAGGACGCTGCTGATCGATGCGATCAAGCGAGTCGCGCTGGTCGCCGAGCGCAACGCGCCGATCCGCATGGCCTTCTCCGGCCAGGAGCTGACGCTGTCCGCCGGTGCGGTCGACGAGGCGCAGGCCATCGAAACGCTTGACATCGATATGGACGGCGATGAGATCACCGTCGCCTTCAACCCGAGCTACCTGATCGAGGGTCTGTCCGCGATCACCGAACCGTTCGTGCGCATGAAGATGACGACCCCGGTCAAGCCGGTCGAGTTCAACGGCCAGCAGGAGTCGGACTCCGACGAATCGATGGACTACCGCTACCTGCTCGTGCCGATGCGCTTCAACAGCTGATGCACCCCTTCGCCTGACTTTTCGCACTTATTTCGCAGATTTTTGCAAAGTGCGAAAGTCAGGGAAAACTTTTTAACCAAGGAACCAAGGATTCTCCCGTGTACATCTCCCGCCTCGCACTCGACCACTACCGCTCCTGGGAGTCGCTCGTAGTCGATCTCGAACCCGGCGTGAACGTGCTGCACGGCGAGAACGGCCTCGGCAAGACCAACATCGTCGAGGCCATCGAGGTGCTCTCCACCGGCTCCAGTCACCGCACCTCCTCCTCCCTGCCGCTCGTCGAACGCGGCGAATCCAAGGCCACGATCCGCGCCAACGTCGTCGAGAACGCCGGTGACGTTGGCGCGGGCGCCACGGGCGACGATCACCCCGAACCGCGCGTCACCACGTATGAGGCGACGATCGCGACCCGCGGCGCGAACCGCGCCCGCATCAACTCCGGCGCCTCCCGCTACCTGCGCGACATCGTCGGACTCGTCCCCTCGGTCTCGTTCACCCCGGACGACCAGCGGCTCGTCTCGGGCGAGCCCGCCGCACGCCGCACGTTCCTCGATCAGGCCGGCGCGCTGCTCGTGCCCCGCTACGCCGACATGATCCAGCAGTTCACGCGCATCGCCCGCCAGCGCGCCGCCCTGCTGAAGCAGCTCGGCACCCACGAGGGCTCGCCCGACGCGGCCCTGAGCGGGCTGGAGGTGTGGACCGGCCAGTTCATCGAGGCCGGAGTCGCCCTGACCCGCGTGCGCATGCGGATCCTGGAGCGTCTCGCCGCGCCGTTCGCCGCGATCTACGCGCGACTGGCGTCCGGCAGAGGCGCGGCGGGACTCGCCTACGCGCCGTCGTTCACGGAGGTGGCCGACGCAGGTCAGGGCGATCCGAGGCCCGCGATCTCGGCGCATTTCCAGCGCCTGTACGCCGGGGAGATCGCCCGCGGCATCAACCTGATCGGACCGCAGCGCGACGACCTCGCCATCACGCTCGACGGCATGCCCGCGCGCGACTTCGCCTCCAACGGCGAGATGTGGACGATGGCGCTGGCCCTGAGAATGGCGCTGTTCGAGGCCGTCACCGCCGATCGCGGCGTCAGGCCGATCGTCATCCTCGACGATGTGTTCGCGCAGCTGGACGAGTCGCGCAGGGGGCAGATCCTCGACTTCGCGTCCCAGCAGGACCAGGTGCTCATCACCGCGGCCGCGGCGGGCGACATCCCCGGCGGCATCGACGGCGACGACGCGAAGGCGAACATCATCGACGTCGCCGCCCTGCTGCCACGGGAGGACGCGCGATGAAGCCGCCGATCGCCCTGACCCTCAAACTCGACCCGCGCGAACTGCCCGCGAAGGTCTTCGAAGGCTACGCGTCACGCGAGGACGCGCGCCGGCACTGGGCCGAGGAGGCCGAAAAGGCCTGGGAGAGCTTCGGCAAGCCAGGACGCGACCCGGCGAGGCTCGGCGGCGTCGCGAACCTGATCGCCAGGGACGGCAAGTGGATCCCCCATCTCAAGATCTCCCAGCTCAACAACCACTGGGACCAGGTCGTCGGCCCGCTCGTCGCGCAGCATTCGCACGTCGTCGCGTTCAGGGACGGCGTGCTCACCATCGGCACCGAATCGCCCGTATGGGCCACGCAGCTGACCTACCTCATCCCGCAGCTCAACGAGAAGATCCGCGGCAGTCTCGAGGGACTCGACATCCGCGACATTCGCGTGGTCGGGCCCACCGCCGGATACAACCGGCGCTGGGTGCGCAACCGGAAGTAGCGGTGGCCGCCATCGCTGCGTGAGAAGTCCATATGCCTCATATATGGCGTTCGTCGGTAAAGACGAGTAGAATCACATGCAGTATGGTCAAAACGCTCCAAGACCCCTTAGAATGCGATTTTGGGGCAAGGACCCGCGAAACAACCCTTCGCGTGAAGTGAAATTGCAGGAGGAAGCCCTGTGGCGGATTCGTTGGACAAAGCCGAGAGCAAGGAAGAACAGCTCAAGGCCGCGGACGAACACATCAACAACACCGAATTGCAGGAAGGCGAGCTCGACGAGTCGATGACACCCGAGCACTACGACGCCTCCGATCTCAAGGTGCTCGAAGGCCTCGAGGCGGTACGCATCCGCCCGGGCATGTACATCGGTTCTACGGGTCCGCGCGGCCTGCACCACCTCGTCTACGAGATCGTCGACAACTCCGTCGACGAGGCGCTCGCCGGCTACGCCAGCCACATCGAGGTGTCGATCCTGCCGGACAACGGCATCCGCGTCGTCGACGACGGTCGAGGCATCCCGGTCGACGAGGTGCCCGGCGAAGGCATCTCCGGCGTCGAGACGGTCATGACCAAGCTGCATGCCGGCGGCAAGTTCGGCGGCGGCGGATACGCGGTCTCCGGCGGTCTGCACGGCGTCGGCATCTCCGTGGTCAACGCCCTGTCCACGCGCGTCGACATCGAGGTGCGTCGTCAGGGATTCCACTGGACGCAGACCTACATCGACCAGCATCCGACCGCGCGCCTGGCCAAGGGCGAGCCGATGGGCGAGGACGAGTCGACCGGCACGTCCGTCACGTTCTGGGCGGATCCGGCGATCTTCGAGACCACGGTCTACGACTTCGAGACCCTGCGCGCCCGCTTCCAGCAGATGGCGTTCCTCAACAAGGGCCTCAGGATCACCCTGACGGATCTGCGTCAGCCCGATCAGGCCGGCGACGAGATCACCGGCGAGGACGGTGACGGCGAGTCCGACGGCGTGCGCCATGAGACCGTCACCTACCAGTACGCGAACGGCATCCAGGACTACGTCGCCTACCTCGTCAGGTCGCGCAAGTCGACGCCGGTCGAGGACGAGGTCATCAACTTCGACGCCGAGGATCTGAAGCTCGGCATCTCCGCCGAGATCGCGATGCAGTGGACCACCGCCTACTCCGAGTCGGTGCACACGTTCGCCAACACGATCTCCACCACCGAGGGCGGCACCCACGAGGAGGGCTTCCGCGCGGCGCTGACGGGTCTCGTCAACCGCTACGCGCGTGAGAAGGGCATCCTCAAGGACAAGGACGAGAACCTCTCCGGCGACGACGTGCGCGAGGGCCTGACGGCCGTGGTGTCCGTCAAGCTCACCAACCCGCAGTTCGAAGGTCAGACGAAGACCAAGCTCGGCAACTCCGAGGCGAAGACCTTCGTCCAGCGCGTGATGACCGACAAGCTCGGCGACTGGCTCGACGCCCACCCGAGCGAGGCGAAGAACATCATCCAGAAGGCGATCGAGGCGTCCCGCGCGCGCATCGCCGCGAAGAAGGCGCGCGAGAACACGCGCCGCAAGTCGATCTTCGAGTCGGCCGGCATGCCGGACAAGCTCAAGGACTGCCAGTCCAGCAATCCGGAGGAGTGCGAGCTGTTCATCGTCGAGGGCGATTCGGCAGGTGGCTCCGCCATCCAGGGCCGCAACCCGATCACGCAGGCGATCCTGCCGCTTCGAGGCAAGATCCTCAACACCGAGCGCGCAAGCCTCGACCGCATGATGAAGTCCGACACCATCGAATCGCTGATCACCGCGGTCGGCGGCGGCTACGGCGAGGACTTCGACCTGTCGAAGGTGCGCTACCACAAGGTCATCATCATGGCCGATGCCGATGTCGACGGCGCTCACATCGCCACGCTGAACCTGACGCTGTTCTTCCGCTACATGCGCCCGATGATCACCGCCGGATACGTGTACGTGGCCATGCCGCCGCTGTACCGCATCAAGTGGACCAAGGGCGCGCACGACTTCGTGTACACCGACTCCGAGCGCGACCGCGTGCTCGCCGAAGGCAGGCAGAAGGGCCGCCAGCTGCCCAAGGGCGAAGGCATCCAGCGCTACAAGGGTCTGGGCGAGATGAGCTATCAGGAGCTGTGGGAGACGACCATGGATCCGGAGCATCGCGTGTTGAAGCAGGTGCAGATCGAGGACGCGGCCGCGGCCGACGAGACGTTCTCGATGCTCATGGGCGACGAGGTCGAGCCGCGTCGTCTGTTCATCCAGCGCAACGCGCGCAACGCCGCCTGGATCGACGCCTGACGGAATCCAGCGAAGTCGAAGCTCGAAGTCACAGTCACAAAGGAATGTTAAGAAGTGGCAGACGAAACCAATAACACGATCAACCCGGACGACAACGCCGGGAACCCGGATCAGCATCCGGAGAACCCGGAGCTGAATCCGGGCGAGGGCTCGATGGAGCCGCTGAGCCCGCAGGAGGCCGACAACACCGACTACGGCCTGATGACCGGCGAACGCATCCAGCGCAAGGATCTGCGCGCCGAGATGCGCGAGTCGTACCTCGCCTACGCGATGAGCGTCATCGTCGACCGCGCCCTGCCGGACGTGCGCGATGGCCTGAAGCCCGTGCATCGCCGCGTGATCTACGCGATGTACGACGGCGGCTACCGTCCCGACCGCGGCTACAACAAGTGCTCCCGCGTCGTCGGCGACGTGATGGGCAAGTACCACCCGCACGGCGACTCCGCGATCTACGACACCCTCGTGCGCATGGCCCAGTCGTGGTCGATGCGCTACATGCTCGTTGACGGACAGGGCAACTTCGGCTCCCCCGGCGACGATCCGGCCGCCGCCATGCGTTACACCGAGTGCCGCATGGCGCCGCTGTCGATGGAGATGGTGCGCGACATCGACAAGGACACCGTCGACTTCGTGCCCAACTACGACGGCAAGACCGAGGAACCGACCGTGCTCCCCTCGCGCTTCCCGAACCTGCTGGTCAACGGCTCGTCCGGCATCGCCGTCGGCATGGCCACCAACATCCCGCCGCACAACCTGCGCGAGGTCGCCGACGGCGTCCACTGGGCGCTCGAGCACCCCGAGGCGAGTCGCGAGGAGCTGCTCGAGGCACTGATCGCCCGCATCAAGGGCCCGGACTTCCCCACCGGAGCCACGATCCTCGGCCACAAGGGCATCGAGCAGGCATACCGCACCGGCCGCGGACTGATCACGATGCGCGCCGTGGTCAACACCGAGGAGATCAAGGGGCGCATGTGCCTCGTGGTTACCGAGCTGCCGTATCAGGTCAACCCGGACCGTCTCGTCGTCTCGATCCGCGAGGCCGTGCGCGACGGCAAGATCCAGGGCATCGCCGATATGCGCGACGAGACCTCCGGCCGCACCGGCCAGCGCCTCGTGCTCGTCCTCAAGCGCGACGCCGTGCCGAAGGTCGTGCTCAACAACCTGTACAAGCACTCGCAGCTCCAGCAGACGTTCGGCGCGAACATGCTCGCCCTTGTCGACGGCGTGCCGCGCACCCTCTCGCTCGACGCGTTCGTGCGTCACTGGGTGTCCCACCAGCTCGACGTGATCGCCCGCCGCACCGCGTACTTGAAGCGCGAGGCCGAGGAGCGCGATCACATCCTGCAGGGCCTGCTCAAGGCGCTCGACGCCATCGAGGAGGTCATCCGCCTCATCCGTTCCAGCCAGGGACGCGAGGACGCCCGCCCCAAGCTCATGGAGTTCCTCGACATCGATCAGGTGCAGGCCGACGCGATCCTGTCCATGCAGCTGGTGCGACTGGCCAACATGGAGGCGCAGAAGATCATCGACGAGCACAACGAGCTGCAGCGTCGTATCGCCGACTACGCCGACATCCTCGCCAAGCCGGAACGCCAGCGCACGATCGTCGGCGAGGAGCTCGACGAGATCGTCGCCAAGTACGGCGACGACCGTCGCACGCGCATCCTGCCGTTCTCCGGCGAGATGACCGACGAGGACCTGATCCCCGAGGAGAACGTGGTCGTCACGGTCACGCACTCCGGCTTCATCAAGCGCACCAAGGCCGACGAATACCGCGCGCAGCACCGCGGCGGCAAGGGCATCAAGGGCGCCAAGCTGCGCGAGGACGACGTGGTCGACCACTTCTTCCTCACCTCGACGCACAACTGGCTGCTGTTCTTCACCAACAAGGGCCGCGTGTACCGCATCAAGGCGTACGAGCTGCCCGAGGGATCGCGCGACTCCAAGGGCCAGCACGTGGCGAACCTGCTGCAGTTCGGCCCGGACGAGACCATCCAGGCCGTGCTGTCCATCCCGAACTACGAGGTGACCAAGTACCTGGTGCTCGCCACCCGCTCCGGCAAGGTCAAGAAGACCGCGCTCTCCGAGTACGATTCGCCGCGTCAGGGTGGACTCATCGCCATCCGACTGATGGCCGACGAGAACGGCGAGAACGCCGACGAGGTCATCGGAGCCGCGCTGTGCAACGCCGAGGACGACATCATCCTCGTCTCCAGGCAGGGCATGAGCCTGAAGTTCGAGGCGAACGACGATCAGCTGCGTCCGATGGGCCGCCAGACCGCCGGCGTGCAGGGCATGAAGTTCCGCGAGGGCGACGAGCTGCTCGCGATGGACGTCGTGTGGGGCGACACCGACAAGGATCTCCTCGTCGTCACGAACGAGGGCTTCGCCAAGCGCTCCGCGATCAGCGAGTACCGTCTTCAGGGCCGCAACGGCCTGGGCATCAAGGCCGTGCAGCTGGCCGAGGGCCGTGGATCGCTCGTCGGCGCGCTCGTCGTGTCCGAGGACGATCAGGTGATGGCCATCATGAAGTCCGGCAAGGTGATCCGCTCCGACGTGGCCGAGGTCAAGCGCACCGGTCGCAACACCCAGGGCGTCACGCTCGCCAAGCCCGACAAGGGCGACGAGATCATCTCGATCGCGCTGAACGCGGAGAAGGATGAGGATGCCGCCTCGGGCGATGACGAGAATGTGGCCCAGTCGGCTGAGACTCAGTCTGATGTCCAGACGACGGAGAATGTGAACAACCCCACGGATGGCGAGTAATCGTCTGTAAACGTTGCTAGTCTCGGCTACAGATTTCATCTCACGCCTACAGACCAGCGGAATCGTGAAGGAGCAATATGAGCGACAACCGAGAAGAGCAGCGGGAGGGCGCCGTGCCCGAAGTGGCGCTGCCGGAGCGTCCCGAGTCCGGAGCGACGACCGCGATCCCGACCGGCGAGCAGCCGGCCGAGCAGCCCGCGTCGTTCGCCGAGACGTCGGCTGAGCAGCCCGCGTCCGTGCCCGTCGAGGAGCATTCGCCGCGCGTGGCGCGTTCCGCGTCCAACAAGCCGGTGATCGGCGAGGCCGGTCGCGGTGCCGAGTCGGCCTCCGGCGCGCCGGTACGTCCTGGCGTTCGCCGCGGCACCCCGCGTGCCCGCCGCATGAACCTGTCGCTCACGCGCCTCAACGTGTGGAGCGTGGCCAAGGTGTCGTTCATGATGGGCGTCGCCGGAGCGATCATCCAGATCGTGGCCGCCACGCTCGTGTGGCTGTTGCTGAGCGCGGTCGGCGTGTTCGGACAGATCACCAACATCGTGGCCTCCACCGGTCTCGACACCGGCGGTCTCGACCTGACCAGCGTGTTCTCGCTGCCCACCGTGCTGTCGGTGGTGACGATCCTCGCGATCGTCGGCATCGTCCTGTGGACCCTGCTGTGCACGATCCTCGCCGCGATCTATAACGTGGTCAGCTCCTTGGTCGGCGGCATCCACGTCACCCTCGGCGACGACTGATCCCGGGCCAGTACGGGCCAGTTGATGGTACTGGCCAGTTGATACTGACCGGTACCCGGACGGTGGCCCGGGCTGCTGGCCGGTCGGTGGTACTGGCAGTGGTTCGGGCGGACGGTTTTCCGGTTGGTTTCCGTTTGCTGACCGTCCGGTAGTACTGGCGGTGGTCCAGGTGGCTGGTTTCCGGTCCGGGCCCATCCCCATCATCCTTCGAAAGGCTCCCCCACGGGAGCCTTTTTTCGTATCCGGGGTGGCTTGTGGATGACTCGTGGTGACCGGTGCCGGTGTACGTATTATTCCCCGGAATACCCATGGTGGTGACCGGTGATGTGGTGCTGGCGGGCCGGTGGTGTGGTTGTCTGTGTAGTTTCCCCGTGGGATACACCCTGGTCCCCTGATGTAGGTTTCCTCTGGGAGTACCTATGGCGGCCGGTGCCGTACGTTCCCTGTGGGTGCCTACGGTGCCGGTGGTGGGGTGCCGTGTACGTTCCCCGTGGGCATAACCCTCGATGCCACCGGGAACGTACGCTTCCCCATCGTCAGCGTACGTTTGTCCGGGTCATTATTTGTACCATCCGGCAGAACGTACTCTTACCGAGAATGAGGGTACGTTTTGCCGGATGGGCGCCGAGAAAACCCCGCTGAGCGTACGCTGATCAGCTGTCAGTGTACGGTCAACGGGGGTGCAGGCCTCCGTCCTCCGATTCGCCATTGATGGTGAATGCGGCATACAGAGGAAGACTGATGAGCGGTATTTCGGTTCCGGCGACGACATCGGAGCCGAAATCTCGCTCGGACAATCGGTAGGCTTTGGGTGACCGGCCGGTCTGCACGAACCGTTTCAGACTTTTCGCCGTGACGTTTCGTCCTGATTTGACTTCAACGGGAATGACCTGACCGATACGGTTCTGGAACACGAAATCCAGTTCGCCTCGTTCCTTTCCACCGGACATCCAATAGAACGTATCAAGTCCATTCGCCTTAAGTGACTGCATGACATAGTTTTCGGCCAATGCTCCGCGGAACTCAGAGGACAGTAGCTGGGCGGTCTCGGGTCGTAGTAGCAGATGAGCGTCGATGCCGAACTTGAAGAACATGATGCCGGTATCCGCTACGTAGACTTTGAAGAAGCTCCCCTCCTCATCGGAGTACGGGGCGAGTGGCGCCTCCATGTCGTTCGTCATCTCGTTTCTATTGACGATTCCCGCGGTCTCCAGCCATTCCAAGGGCTCCAGCAGTCGTTCTCGCCGACCTCCGCGGATGACGTCCGAGTATTTGAACTTCTTCGTACTCGAACGTAGCAGCTGCTTGGGCAGGCTATCCCAGATCCGTTTCGCCGCAATGCCGCTGATGCCATTGTCCGGGTCGGTCATGTCGTTGACATAGGTTTCGTTGATCTCTCGTTGTTCCTGTGTCACGGCGTCGAACGAGTGAGTGGTGCGATATACGTCCACCGGCTTCGGCATGCCGCCTATGGTGAGGTATCGATGATACAGATCCAGAGCCTTATCATGCAGAATGAATGATGTTCGACTGTCGGCATGTTCGCGGATCGAATCGGCCAGAGGACGTTCGTCGAGGGCCCAGAGAAACTCCTCGAAGTCCAATGGCTGCAAATCCAACTGTCTGACTCCTGACGGGAACGGCAGCCGACGTTTCTTCACCGTGACGCTGAACAGACTGCCGGTGGCGATGACCTTCCACTTGGTTCCGGAGAAGAAACGTAGGGAATTGAGAGCTTTCTCGCTGAGCTGGATCTCGTCGAAGAACAACAGCGTGCTCCCCATCTCACATCGTTTGCCGGTGTATTCGCGGATTCTCGCAACGATGGAGTCGATGTCGTTGGTCGGTACATCGAAGATCCTCTCGATGGTGTCGAGGTCCGTTTGCAGGTCGAGTTTGACCATGTCCCCGTTGAACAGTTCTTGAGCCATATGCTCCACAAGATATGTTTTGCCGGTGCGCCGGGCTCCGCGGATAAGCAGGGGACGTGTATCGTCCGATAAGGCCCATGTCCTGATGTCATCGGTCAATCTGCGTTGCATGTAGGTCATGTCGTGTTCCTTTGATGTGCCGTCCGTCCACCTGTGTACGTGATTTTATCTCTGTTGTTGTACTTGATGTACACGATTTTGTATGAATTCATGTACATGTTGTACGTGAATTCATACAAATGTCTGTGATATCCACCTGACCGGTGGTCCGTGTGGTGGTGCCGGTGATAGAGGTGTTCGTGCAGGTTCCCTGTGGAATACACCATGGTCCCCTGATGTAGATCCCTCTGGAGTACCCGTGGTAGCCGGTATACATTGCTCGTGGGAAGTCATGGGTACCCATGGTGGCCGGCGTACGTTGCCTATGGGTGTGCCGGTGGTGGGGGGCGTGTACGTTCCCCGTGGATGGCGGTTGGTGAGGATGCGTAGCGCCTCGTCCACGAGGTGGTCGTACGTTCCCCGTGGGTATGACCGTCGGTGTCACCGAGAACGTACGTTCCCCCATCGTCAGCGTACGTTTGTCCGGGTCATTATTCGTGCCATCCGGCAGAACGTACGCTCATGCTCGGTAAGGGTACGTTCTACCGGATGGACTCCGAGAAAACCCCGCCGGACGTACGCTGAGTCGTGGTAGACGTACGTTTTTGCGGGTAGGGGAAGAAAAGCTCCCGTTGGACGTACGTTGATCCGTCGTCAGTGTACTTCCAATGGGATCGGGCTTGAACTCCCCGTCGGGTGGTGTCGGTCACGCAGAACAGGGCGTCGCGCACCTGCGATTCGTATCGCAAGCTGTGCATCCACACTTCTGGGGACGATGATTGGTAAAACACCATCCCCAACCAGTAAATCGATAAAGTAAATTCGTTACCAAAATGATATGAATGCGGTATGTAACCGGTCACAAGAGTGCTATAGTTAATCGTGTGACCGGTTACAGTGCCGGCTGTTCGATGTCGAGGAACAGCTCTTTCAAAGGAGAGGAGTCGATAATGGCTTCAGCACAGGCTTCGTCCGCTGCGGTGCCCACTGGGTCGTCCGTGGCGCGGGAGAATAGGCATAAGCCGGATTGGCGTGGTTGGAAGTTCATGGCGCCGTTTGCGGTGGTGTTCGTGTTCGTGTTCATCATTCCGATCGTGTACGCGATCTATATCAGTTTCTTCAAGAAGCAGATGATCGGCGGCACGAAGTTCGTCGGTGTGGAGAACTATCTGCGTCTGTTCGGTGACGCGCAGTTCTGGAGCAGTGTGGGTCGTGTGGCGTTGTTCACGTGTGTGCAGGTGCCGATCATGTTGTTCCTGTCGGCGTTGATGGCGTTGGCGTTGGATTCGATGAAGCTGCATGGTACGAAGTTCTTCCGTATCTCGACGTTCCTGCCGTATGCGGTGCCGGCCGTGGTGTCCACGTTGATCTGGGGTTTCGTGTATGGCGCGAAGTACGGTCTGGTTGGTTCCCTGAACGGTGCGCTGGGCACGAATCTGGATATGTTCGCGCCGAGTGTGTTGCTGGCGTCGATCGGCAACATCGTGACGTGGGAGTTCACGGGCTACAACATGCTGATCTTCTACAGCTCGCTGTCGACGATCCCGCACAGCCTGTATGAGGCGGCGAGCATTGACGGCGCGAGCGAGTGGCAGATCGTCAAGAGCATCAAGTTGCCGGAGCTTCGTGGTTCGTTGGCGATCACGGTGATCTTCTCGATCATTGGTTCGTTCCAGCTCTTTAATGAGCCTTCGATTTTGCAGAACATGGTGCCGGGTAATGCGATCACGACGTATTACACGCCGAACATGTACGCGTACAACCTGAGCTTCTCAGGTAACCAGAGCAATTATGCGGCGGCGTTGGCGATCACGATGGCGGTGATCACGATGGCGATCGCGTACGCGGTGCAGTTGAACAGCATGAAGGAGCAGATGAAGTGATGACGGTTTCGATGATGATGTCCGTTGTGATGGTGAAGGAGCGTGCGTGATGAGTGCGGTGTCGGCTACCCTCGGTCGTATGAGCGCGGCTGATCTCAAGGCCCAGGAGAAGGCCGCCAGGCAGGCGGAGCGCGAGCGTCAGAAGCGCATCGCCCGTGACGAGGCCGCCGAGAGGAAACGCAGCGCGAAGGCCGGTTTCGCGAATGTGAACAATCCGCGCCGTAGCGTGTGGATGACGGTGGTGTGTGCGATCTTCGCGATCTACTGCCTGTTCCCGTTCGTGTACCTGCTGATCAACGCGACGAAGACCCAGGCGGACTTCACGTCGACGTTCGGTCTCGGGTTCGGCAAGAGCTTCGCCCTGTGGGACAACATCGTGACGGTGTTCACGTATCAGGACGGGATCTTCGGCCGCTGGCTGATCAACACCCTCCTGTACGTCGTGGTCGGCGCCGGCGGCGCGACCCTGCTGGCGATCATGGGCGGCTACGCCCTCGCCAAGTTCCGTTTCCCGGGTCGTAAGGCCGTGTTCGCGGTCATCATCGGCAGTATTTCGGTGCCGGGTATCGCGCTGGCGGTCCCGCAGTTCCTCCTGTTCGCCAAGCTCGGGCTGACGAACACGCCGTGGGCCATGATCATCCCGTCGCTCATCTCGCCGTTCGGACTCTACCTGATGTGGATCTTCTCGGATCAGGCGGTGCCGACGGAGTTGCTGGAGGCTGCGCGCGTGGATGGCGCGTCGGAGTTTCGTACGTTCTGGCAGATCAGTCTGCCCCTGTTGGCGCCGGGTATTGTGACGACGGCGCTGTTCACGATTGTGGCGACGTGGAACAACTACTTCCTGCCGTTGATCATGTTGAAGGACGCGGACTGGTATCCGTTGACGATCGGTCTGAACCAGTGGAAGGACCAGGCGTCCACGGCGGGTGGTCAGGCGATCCAGAATCTGGTGATCACGGGCTCGCTGATCACGATCATCCCGTTGGTGATCGCGTTCCTCGCCCTGCAGAAGTACTGGCAGTCCGGCCTCGCCGCCGGCGCCGTCAAGGAATGATCAGTTCGCCTCGGCTTCATTAGGTATCACGTCGGCCGGGCATGGGGATTGTCCTCATGCCCGGCCGACGTTTTCATTGTTCCGGTGTTCCGGTGGCCGGGGCTTGGGCGGATGCGTCATGTTCGACACGCTCCGGGCCGCTCTGGCCAAGTCTTTACGGTCGGACACGACGCATCCGCCCACGCCCCTCGTTTCGCTGTTCCGTTGCGTATGCATGGTTGCGTGTGCAGGTTGGCTAGATGGGACAAGGCGATGCGTCGGTACGGGGGCCGTGCAATGCGGGGCTGGTCATCACATGTCGTCGAAGGAGACGAGCGTTATGGCGGCGTCGTTGCTGGCTGCATTGCGTACCGGCTCGTCGAAGCCGGATTTGGCGAAAAGCATGTAACGGTTGTCGTTTGCGTGCAACAAGTCGGCGCGGTGCTGCAACGTCTCAAGCTCTCTCATACCGCTGGGGATGCTGCGCCACTTGCATTCGCAGAACAGCATCTGTTTCGGATCTTCTCCTGAACCTACGATATCGATCTCCTCCTGACGACGGGTGCGGGGATCGGCTCCCCACCATCGACCGGTTTGCAACAGCAGGAACGGGAGGTCGTCGGTCCCGTTCCTCATCCACAGCCATTGCGTACAGATGTCCTCGAACACCTGGCCCATGAAATCGGTGATCGAACGCATGATACGGTCGGTCGCAAGATCGGATCGACCTGATTGAATCAGTGACATATTTATCGGTACGAAGCGATACCAGAACCGGAAGAATGAGTCTTCGATCCTGTAGATAGTTTTGCGCGGCGAATCCTGCTGGAACGGTGTCTCCTTGCGCACGATGCCCAAATCGATCAGATTGCGCAAGTATGTGGAACAGTTGGACGTTTCCATATGGCAGGCCGTTGCTATGGTGTTCGAGCGTGAGGCGCCCGAGGCGATCGCTTGGATGATGGCGTTGTATTCAGCCGGGTTGCGAAGCTCCTGTTTGAGCAGATTGTCCGGTTCCTCAAATAGATAGCAATCGGGATCGATGATGTTCCAACGTATGTTATCGCGAATGGTCATGGAGTCATCGATCTGATTCAGGTACTGCGGGATGCCGTCCGTCAGCCCATAGGCAATCGCCGCATCCTCCGCGCTGAACCGTGGCAGGAACCGTCGGACGTCTGTGTATCCGAATGGTTCCACTTTGATCTGTGCAGTACGACGACCGTACAGCGGGCTTTCATAGCCGAGCACCTGACGTTCCATGAACGACATGGATGAACCGCACAGGATAAGCATGAGTCGGCTGTCGTCTTTATGGCGGTCGATTGCGTGCTGCAGCACCGAATTGGCCGACCGATCGGCTTTGGCGAGATATGGATACTCGTCGATGACGAATGCGATACGTTGCGTGCGTGCAAGTTCGAAGACGGCATGCAAAGCCTCCTCGAAATTACGGAATATGGGTGCCGATTCCATCGCGGCATCACCCTTCTCGAACAGGGCGATACTGCGGCTGAGTGCTTCAAGATTCCGCGACTCGCTGGATTCGATGGCAGAGAAGAAAATGGTCGGTCTGTCGTTGAGGAATTCGTTGATCAGCGTGGTTTTGCCGACGCGTCTTCTGCCGTACACGACGACGCATTCAAAGGCGTTGGTGTTCCATCGACGTTGCAAGGTGGCGAGTTCGCGATGTCTGCCTATGAACATAGTCCCGGCCTCTTCTCCGATTTATAGAATCGTAATTTACTAAATCACGATTCTATAAATCAGGGAAGAGAGATGCAACATGGACGTATGCACATCGGTTTGGGCGGGCTGGTTTAGCGGTGATGGGTGTTTCACGTGGAACACCCACCGCGTTCCACGCGGGCGTTGTTTCACGCCGACTGGCGTTCGACGATCGAGGTAGGCAGGAGCTTGATGTAGTGATCCTCCACCTGCTCGCCGCGCATCATCTTCAGCAACAGTTCGGCCATCGTCTGGCCGTGCAGGATCGAGTCCTGTCGGACCGTGGTGAGTTTCGGATTGGCGAGGATCGCCATCGAGGAATCGTCGAAACCGGTCACCGCGATATCGTCTGGTACACGATACCCGAAGCGCGTGAGTTGGTTAATCACGCCGACCGCGATGTTGTCATTCGCGCACACGAACCCGTTGATGTGATTGAGCATCGGCTGGAACTCGACCGCGGCCATCTCGCCGCTGGTGATCTCCCAGTCGTCGGCGTAGTAGACCTGACGCTCGTTGAACCGCTCTCCCATCGCCTGCTTGAACCCCTCGAGGCGGTTCACCGCGGACGGCGAGTAGCCCGGTCCGCACACGTACACGAGATCCGCGCGGTCCTTGTCGAGGAGATAGCGAGTGATGTCGCGTTGGCCGTCCCGGTTCGTGAAGTCGACCGCCGGATACGGCAGGTCGCCTCGGTCCCCGGCCTCCGAACGCACCACTGGACGACTGATGTTGAGGAACGTGTTGGCGAGTAAGTTGTCGTTGCTCAGCGAGAACAGCAGGTAGCCGTCGGCGAAGTCGCTGCGCACCAGCTTGGCGATGCGCTCGGTCGACTCGTCCGAATTGGCGATGAGCGTGACCATCTGGTAGCCGGCGTCACCGAGCGTCTGGTTCGCGCCGGTCATCGCCTCACTGACGCTGGCCTGCACGATCGTCTCGTTCGATTCGACCTGAATGATCAGCGCGACGGTGAGCGTGCGCTGCTGCGCCAGCGACTGCGCCGCCCTGTTCGGCGTGTACTCGAGCTCCCTGATGGCCGCGGCGATGCGTCTCGAAGCATCCTTGGAGACGTGGTTGTTGCCGTTGAGATAGCGGGAGACGGTGCCGTAGGAGACACCCGCCTGCTGCGCCACGTCACGTATCGTAACCTTCTTCCTCGTCGTCTTCATATACGTCATCGTATTCACCTCTCTGCCCTCTGTCCGACGCCGTGCTTTGTTGCCGTGTGCCACTGCAAGCAGGCGTCATCACGCTCCTTGTTCTTCGTCGAAGCGACACGCGGATTGTGACCGGTTACACACCAGTGTATACTCATTGCTGTAACCGGTCACACGGAGTGTTGCGGGGCCGGGAGAACAAAGCCTCAAGGAAGAGAAAGGCAAGTAACATGAGCTTCTCGATGAAGAAGTCGGTGGCACTGATTGGCGCTGCAGCCATGCTGGTTTCCGTTGCTGCGTGCGGCGAATCATCGTCGTCCTCCAGTCAGGGCAGCGCCGGCGACGCTAGCGGCGACGTCACGCTGAACCTGTGGGCATGGGAGCCCACCCTCAAGCCGGTCATCGAAGCGTTCCAGAAGAAGTACCCGAACATCAAGATCGACTTCAACAACACCGGTAAGGCCGACACCACCGTCACCTCACTGAACAACGCGATCCAGGCCGGCAGCGGCATCCCGGACGTCGTCCAGCTCGAGTACATGACCATCCCGCAGTTCGTCATCGGCGAGCAGAGCCAGCTGGCCAACATCAAGGACAAGACCTCCGGCTTCGACAGCTTCTACACCCCGGGCACCTGGAACTCCGTGAGCATCAACGACGGCGTGTATGCGCTGCCGATGGATTCCGGCCCGCAGGCCATGTTCTACAACAAGGCCACCTTCGACAAGGCCGGCGTCACCGAGATTCCGAAGACCTGGGACGAGTACTACGAGGCCGCCAAGAAGATCCACGCCCTCGGCCCGAACTACTACATCACCGCCGACACTGGCGACATCAAGGTGATGACCGCGTTCCTGTGGCAGGCCGGCGCCAAGCCGTACGAGTCCAAGGGCGAGAACGTCACCATCAACTTCAAGTCCGACCCCGAGGTCAAGACCGTCGCCGAGTACTGGCAGAAGCTGATCGATGAGGACCTCATCAACACCAAGGTCGCCACCTGGGCCGACGAGTGGAACCGCGGCATCGGCGACGGCACCATCGCCTCCATCTTCGAGGGCGCCTGGATGCCGGCCAATCTGGTCTCCAACTCCGCGGCCGCGAAGGGCAACATGCGCGTCGCTCTGCAGCCGAACTGGGACGCCAGCAAGCCGTCCAACGGTGAGAACGGTGGTTCCGCGCTGGCCGTGACCGCCGCCTCCAAGAACCAGGACGCCGCCTACAAGTTCATCGAGTTCGCGAACCACAGCAAGGAAGGCATCAAGATCCGTACCGACGGCGGTGCGTTCCCGGCCGACAAGGACACCCTGAAGGACGCCGACTTCCTCAAGGGCTCCGACGAGGTGCGCGCCTACTTCGGTGATCAGGACTACAACCAGGTCCTCGCCGAGGCCGCCAACCAGGTCACCTCCTCCTTCCAGTTCCTGCCCTACGCCGGCCAGGCCAACACTATCTACGGCGATTACGTCGGCAAGGCCTACACCGACAAGTCCACCACGCTCATGAAGGGCCTGTCCGCCTTCCAGGACGCGCTGGTCAAGTACGGCAACGATCAGGGCTTCACCGTCAAGGAAGGCTGATCCTGAGCCTCTGCTCTCCCCCAGTCAGCTGTGCTGACAGCCCCCTCGTCAGAGGGGGCCGGGAGGGGGCGTGGATGATCGCGGGAAGGCCGATCACCTTCCCCGAGATCCCTCATAGATCACTCATACTTCGCACGAATCTCCTCTCATCCGGCCGGGGCTCCGCTTCACGCGGGGCCTCGGCTTTTCCTATGCTCGTGAGTTCCCGCTGACAGGATATGAAAAGTTAGAAAAGAATAAACAAACTTAGAAAAAGATAAAAAAGGATATGAAAGCATAGAAAAGGAGAGCAATCGTCGTATCACGATCGAGGTGACGTATGCCGAATCCGTTCAGACCATCCGCAGGGGCGAACCCGCCGTATCTCATCGGCAGAGACTCGGTATTGGATGAATTCGATGACTCACTGGAATCGGGCCCCGGTTCGCCTTATCGACTAATGCGTATCACCGGAAGCCGTGGGTCCGGGAAAACCGTATTGTTGAATTCCCTCGGGAAACGTGCCCGCGCTCGACACTGGACGGTTTTTGATGAGACCGCCACTCCGGGATTTATCGGCAATCTCATACTGACACTGCGTTCAGAATACGGTTCCCGGAGCATCAAATCCATCGATCTTCCCAGCGTGGGCATCGAAGGGGTGGGAAGTGCCGATCTAGGCAAAGTCGAATTCAACGAGACGACCTTGCCCATGACATTGCGTGCGACACTCACCGATGCGTTGGATCGCATCGGGAAACGGCATTCCGATCATGGACTACTGATCACCGTCGATGAAACACAAGGTGCCAATGTCAGCGACCTTCGCGCACTGGCAACGGCGGTCCAACATCTGATTCGAGAGGAACGGAACATCGCGGTGGCCTTTGCGGGACTTCCCGGCATGACGTCCTCGTTGCTGCATGACAACGTCATCACTTTTCTCAGGCGTGCGATGCCGGTCGAATTGGAGGACATCTCCCTTGGCTTGGTCAGCGACGCCTTTGAAGAGGTCATCACGGCCAATGGCGGCGCCATCACTCCCGAAGCGTTGCAGATCGCCACGGAGGCGACGCATGGGTATCCTTTCATGATTCAGCTTGTCGGATACAACATCTGGCGAAAGGCGTCCGGATCGGTCATCGACGCGGGGGCGGCGCGTGCCGGTGTCGAGGCGGCGCGTATTCGTCTTGGCGGTACCGTGCATGAACCGGCGATCGAGGATCTGTCCAGTGTCGATCGCACATACCTGCTGGCCATGGCGCAGGATCAGGGGCCATCGCGCACGGGAGACATCGCTCAGCGATTGGGCAAAGATCCCCAGTATGCGGGGCGATACCGTGAACGTCTCATTCAGGCGGGAATCATCTATCCGTCGGCATATGGGTACGTGGACTTCACCATCCCATATCTACGTCAATGGTTGCAGGAGCATGCGGCCACGCTGATGCTGGGAGGCAACTGACGCGGGTCGTCTCCCTCTATTTCGCTGGCTCGGCCGGCGTGAAGCTGTCGCGCACCACCAGCTTCGTGGATAGGAGCGTGTGCTGTTTGATGTCGGTGTCGTAGCTCAGCGAGTCGGACAGCGTGTGCAGCGCGGTGCGGGCCAGCGCCTGCTGATCGATGTCGAACGTGGTGAGGGTCGGCGAGGTGTACTGCGCGATCGACTGGTTGTTGATGCTGATCAGCTCCACATCGCGCGGTACGACGATCCCCGCCTTGGTGAACGACTGCAGCACGCCCACGGCCAGCGAGTCGGTGGTCACGATGAAGCAGTCCGGCAGGTCGCCGGACGTGTCGCCGGCGAACGTCTCGACGACCCGCTCCCCCAGCTCGCGTCCGTTGTCGACGCTCACCGGGCCGCCTACGAACAGAAGCCCTTCGGTCGGCAGTCCGAGCCGTTCGCACCAGTTGCGGTAGGCCATCGTGCGGATGTCCTCCGGGTATTCGTGCCCGCCCATCATGCGCCCGGTGCCGCCGATCAGTCCGATGCGGCGCATGCCGCGCGCCATCGCAAGATCGAGCGCATCGAGAATCGTCTGCGGCAGGTCCGGCTGGACCGAGTCGAACAGGTCCGGCGCGGGATTGACGTCGATGAAGACGCCGTGCGGCAGAGCGTCGTGCAGCCGTTTCAGCTCGGGGTACGAGTATAGCTGTGAGCCGATCGCGATGAACCCGTCGAACTGGTTCGCGTTGTCGATCAGATGGGCGATTTCGGAGTGGAACGACAACGTCACATGCAGCTGCTGCGCGGTGTCGAGCAGGGTCGAGCGTAGTTCGCGGTAGTACGCGTTGTTGAGTTCCTCGTCATCGGTGATGCCGTCAAGCACCGCCACATCGCGCATCGCGACGAACTGGCGGTCCTGCGGTTCGTAGCCGAGGCGCTCGCTGACTTCGAGGATCTTGCGGCGCGTCTCCTCCTTGACCGAGAAGGTCGGGTCGCCGTTGAGCAGGCGCGAGACGGTCGCCGGTGAGAATCCCGCCTGTTTCGCGATTTCCTTGATCGTGACCATGTTGTTGTTCGCTGCTCCTTCGCGGGGCGGATCGTGCGTTTGATACCGCCCTCAAGCTGATTGGTAATGCGTTTACTAACGTCCATCCTAGCGCATGGCACGCTCGCGGCGTCGATTCGCTGTGTGTCAGCCGGACTGGTTCTGGGCTGGCTGCCGGAGGTGAGGGAGGAGAAGGCGACCATCGCGACGGTGCTGGGGCTGTTGGAGCCAGCTTTGCTGACAGCCCCTCGTCAGAGGGGTCGGTGACATCGAGCGCCGTTTCGATGAACTTGCACTGTGGGTGCGTGAAGACTATTTTTAGTAAAAGATTTACTCCAGAGTTGCGCCGACGGAGCAGTACGCAATAACGGACAGAAAGGGCAAAGACTATGACCAGTACTCAGCCGGACAATCACACGATGCACGCCGATCGCTTCGATCCGGCATGGCTTGACGATCCGCGCACGTTCGAGGTCAATCGCCTCGACGCGCATTCCAGCCATCGCTACTACGACCACGTCCCCGGCGCGGGCGAAACTTCGGACTTGAAGCAGAGCCTCGACGGCGCGTGGAGCGTCAAGGTCGTCGATCTCGCCGACTACGGCAAGGACGCATTTGGTGCCGATCCGCTCGCCGCATTCGCCGCCGCTGACTTCCAGCCGATCGATGTGCCCTCCACGCTCGAGACCCGCGGCTTCCTGAGCCACAAGTACGTCAACCAGCAGTACCCGTGGTCCGGTCACGAGGCTCCGGCGACCCCCGCCATCCCCGAACACAACCACGTCGCGTTCTACCGCCGCGGGTTCGCCGCCTCCCCGAAGGTCGCCGCCGCGCTCAGTGCCGGCCACACCGTCACCCTGACCTTCCACGGCGCGTCGACCGCGATCGCCGTATGGCTCAACGGCGCGTTCATCGGCTACAGCGAGGACTCCTTCACCCCCAGCGAGTTCGACGTGACCTCCGCCCTGCACGAGGGTGAGAACACGCTCGACGTCGCCGTCTTCGAATACTCCTCCGCCAGCTGGCTCGAGGACCAGGACTTCTGGCGCATGCACGGCATCTTCCGCTCGGTCGAGCTCGCCGCGCATCCGGCCGTCTACGTCGAGAACCTCAAGATCGATGCCGACTATGACCACACGACCGGCGCGGGCACGCTCGACGTCGCGGCGACGGTCGTGGGCAAGGCCGCATCGATCGAGGTCGCACTGCTCGACGCCGACGAATCGGTCGTCTGGCAGGACACCAAGGACGTCAATGATGCCAATGATTCCAAGGGTGCCGCGTCCGCCGAAACCCTGACCTGGCGCACGAAGCTCGCCAAGGTCGCCCCGTGGAGTGCCGAGGAGCCGACCCTGTACACGCTTGCCGTCACCGCGCTTGACGCCGACGGCCACGTGATCGAGGTCGCGACGCAGCGCATCGGCTTCCGTCACTTCGCCATCGAAGACGGCATCATGAAGATCAACGGCAAGCGCGTGATCTTCAAGGGAGTCAATCGCCATGAGTTCGATGCGCGCGAGGGCCGCGCGGTGTCCGAGGAAGTCATGGTCCAGGACATCCGCGAGTTCAAGCGACTCAACATCAACGCCGTGCGCACCTGCCACTACCCGAACCAGATTCGCTGGTACGAGCTGTGCGACGAGTACGGCATCTACGTGCTCGACGAGACCAACCTCGAGACCCACGGCAGCTGGACCGATTCGGGCGACGTGTTCCAGCCCGCCCGCGCGATCCCCGGCAGCAAGGACGAGTGGCGCGCCGCGTGCGTCGACCGCGCGGAGAGCATGCTGCGCCGCGACTACAACCATGCGAGCGTCGTGATCTGGTCGCTCGGCAACGAGTCGTTCGGTGGTGACGTGTTCTACACAATGCGCGACTTCTTCCACGCCAACGACCCGTTCCGCCCGGTGCACTACGAGGGCGTGTTCAACGATCCCGAGTTCGCCGCCGCCACCGACATCGAGAGCCGCATGTACGCCAAGCCGGCCGAGATCGTCGAGAAGTACCTCGGCGACGACGCCGACAAGCCGTACATCTCCTGCGAATACTGCCACTCGATGGGCAACTCCTCCGGCGGCCTGCACCTGTACACCGAGCTCGAGAAGTACCCGAAGTACCAGGGCGGCTTCATCTGGGATTACGTCGATCAGGCCCTGTTCCAGCGCCTCGGCGACGGCACCGAGCGCCTCGCCTACGGCGGTGACTTTGACGATCGCCCGAACGACTACGAGTTCGCCGGCGACGGCATCGTCTTCGCCGACCGCACCGTCTCCCCCAAGGCGCAGGAGGTCAAGCAGCTGTACGCCAACGTGAAGCTGGTTCCGGATGAGTCCGGCGTCACGATCACGAACGACAACCTGTTCGTGTCGACGGCCGACTACGTGTTCACCGCGCGCGTCCTCGTCGACGGCATCGAGCGCTGGCACGCCGACTATCGCTTCGACGTGTCCGCCGGCGCGAAGGTCCGCGAGCCGATCGCGTTCCCACACGTCACCGATCTGGTGCCGCTGTCCGGCCGCGCCGAGGTCACGTACGAAGTCGACCAGCGTCTCGCCGAGGCGACCGACTGGGCGCCCGCCGGCTACGAACTGGCGTTCGGTCAGCACACGGCGATCGTGTCGTTCGATGGCGATGGCGATTCCGCTGCCGATGTCTCCGCATCCAAGGCGGTCATCGCCGAGGACGGCTTCAACTCCGGCATCCACAGCGATGTCGCCGAAGTCCTCCTGTCCAAGACGGCCGGCGGCATGGTGTCGTTCCGTTACGGCGACCGCGAGATGGTCATCCGTCGCCCGAACCTGACGACGTTCCGCGCGCTCGTCGACAACGATCGCGGCAACGGATCCGGCTTCGATCGCGCCCAGTGGTTCGCCGCCGGACGCTACGCCCGCGTCACCGGCACGTCGATCGAGAAGACCGCCGACGGCACCGGCCTCGTCGCACGCTACGACTACGAGCTCGCCGACGCCAAGCGCACGCCGGTCATCGTGCGATACGAGGTCGACGCGGCCCTGCACGTGCACCTGACCGTCAAGTACGCGGGTGAGGAGGACGCGCCGACCCTGCCGGCGTTCGGCCTCGAATGGACGCTGCCGGCGCAGTACGATCACCTGAAGTTCTACGGACTCGGCCCCGAGGAGACGTACGCCGACCGCCTGCACGGCGCGAAGCTGGGCGTCTACTCGCGTACCGCCGCCGAGGACTGCGCACCGTACCTGATGCCCCAGGAGACCGGCAACCATGAGGGCGTGCGCTGGGCCGAGATCACCGACGTGGACGGCCACGGCATGCGCGTCGCTGCGGCTCCGGGCGCTTCGCCGTTCGCTGTGAGCCTGCTGCCGTACAGCTCGCTGATGCTCGAGGAGGCCACCCACCAGAACGAACTGCCGCCGGTTCGTCACACGTTCCTGCGCCTGCTCGCCGCCCAGATGGGCGTCGGCGGCGACGACACGTGGGGCGCACCGGTCCACGACGAGTTCCAGCTGCCCGCCGACAAGCCGCTGACCCTCGACGTGACCCTCCAGCTCATCTGAGTCATCCGATATTCCTGGACATTCCGGCCGCCCCGGTTGCCTCGGATGTCCTTGGATGTCCCCGGATGTCCCCGGTTGGCCACATCCCGGTTGCCTCGGATGCCCGACCCCGGCCATTTCGGACATCCTCCGTCCTCCCAACGGGGGTAACCGTCGCTCGACCCCACGGACCGTACGCTGAGCAATCGTCAGCGTACGGTCCATGGGGGTATCATCTTGCAATCCCCCGCATTCGTACGCTGCGGACTGGCAGGCGTACGAAATCGGGGGATTTCGTCGTTCAAGCCCCGAACACCGTATGCTGCGATCGACTCAGCGTACGGTGATCGGGAGTCGCCCTGTGATAGCCCCAGGAAACGTACGGAAGAACTGCACGGGGTCGTATGTAATCATGTGGGGACGTATGAGGCATGGGTCGTATAGTGGTGCCAATGTTGGGATACCTGAGTTACTTCTCCACATCGTTCATCATCGCGATGATCCTGTGGCCGGTCGTCTCGATTGTGCTCACCCTGCCGATCCTCGCGGGACTGTATCACCGGCATCACCGGCTACGTGCGATGTCCGTACTCGCCTCCTACCTGAGCACGCTGTACTTCACCGGACTCATCGCCCTGACGCTTTACCCGATGCCCGACGACCCGGACCGGTTCTGCACGGTGCACGCCGGCGACTACACTCCACAGCTCAATCCCCTGCGATTCCTCGAGGACATCCAGACGGGAGGTCTGTACGGGCTGTTGCAGCTGCTGATGAACGTCGTGTTCTTCATCCCGCTCGGCTTCGTATTCACCCGCTGGCTGCGTTGGTCATGGTGGGCGGTGCTGTCCTCCGGCCTTGTTGCATCGCTGTTCATCGAGACGTCGCAGCTCACCGGATTCTGGGGACTCTACCCGTGCGCCTACCGCCAGTTCGACGTCAACGATCTGATGACGAACACGCTTGGCGCACTCGTCGGATTCGTCATCGCGAAACTGTTCACCCGCTGGGTGCCGCAATCGGCCCTGCCCGGGCGAGATGACGTGAACATGCGTCCGGGTGCCATACATCGTGTGGTCGCCTACGTGATCGACATGATCTTCGTCGTGCTCGTCTACTTCCCCGTGACGCTGGCGATGGTCTTTGCGTTCCACTGGATGTCGACTCCGCTGCCGAACGGCGACTACACGCTGTTCGGAGGGCTGATCACGCTTGGCAACGGCTGGTTGAACGGCGTCGCGCCATCGGCCGCGGCGCTCGCGTTCCTCGTGTTCGAGCTGGCGATTCCGGCGACGCATCGCGGGCAGACCCTGGGCGGCATGTTCACGCACATGACGATCGAAACGGTCTCGCGACGCGGATGGAGCCGAGTGGCGTTCTACGCCGTGCGCACGCTGGTGCTGGGCCTGTTCACCGAAATGGCGATTATCGGGTTCATCGGCGCCGATTCCGACGCATTCCGCTCCCTGCTCGAGTATGCGATTCTCGGCTTCCTGATCGTGTTCGTCTTCGAACTGCTCACCCGCCGCGCGCCGTGGGATCTCATTGCGGGGAATCCGGCGAATCCGTCGAATAATCCGTCGAATCGATAGACCTGACAAAAAATCCGGCGCATGGAACAGAGAGGATTCGTTCCACGCGCCGGACGACTGAATCATGACTCCCCTGACGATGAGGGGACGGTCAATGTGGGTGAATTCCCGATGCCGGGTGTTCACCCACAGGTTCTATATGCTCACAGCACGCCCTGGGCGACCATCGCATTGGCGACCTTGACGAAGCCGGCGGCGTTCGCGCCGAGCATCAGATCACCCTCGTGGCCGTACTCCTTGGCAGCGGCCAGCGAGTTGGCGACGATGGTCTCCATGATCGACTTGAGCTTGGCGTCGGTCTCCTCGAAGGTCCAGGAGAGACGGTAGGAGTTCTGGCTCATCTCCAGACCGGAGACGGCCACGCCACCCGCGTTCGCGGCCTTGGCCGGGCCGTAGAGCACGCCGTTCTTCTGGTAGACGGCGATCGCCTCCGGAGTGGACGGCATGTTCGCACCCTCGCACACAACGGTCACGCCGTTGTCGACGAGCTGCTGCGCGGACTCGCCGTCGATCTCGTTCTGGGTCGCGCACGGCAGGGCGATATCGCCCTTGACGCTCCACACGCCCTTGCTGCCCTCGTGGTACTCGGCGCCCGGCACACGCTCGGCGTACTCCTTGATGCGGCCGCGCTCGACTTCCTTGATCTGCTTGACCACGTCGACGTTGATGCCGTTCGGATCGTAGATGTAGCCGTTGGAATCGGACACGGTGACGACCTTCGCACCCAGCTGCTCGGCCTTCTGCGCGGCGTAGGTGGCCACGTTGCCGGAACCGGAGATGATCACGGTCTTGCCTTCGAAGGAGTCGTTGCGCAGGACGCGCAGCGCTTCGGCGGTGTAGTAGCACAGGCCGTAGCCGGTGGCCTCGGTGCGGGCCAGCGATCCGCCGAACTCAAGACCCTTGCCGGTCAGAACGCCGGAGTACTCGTCGCGGATGCGCTTGTACTGGCCGAACAGGTAGCCGATCTCGCGGCCGCCGACGTTGATGTCACCGGCCGGAACGTCGGTGAACTGGCCGATGTGACGGGACAGCTCGGTCATGAAGGCCTGACAGAAGCGCATGACCTCGGCGTCCGACTTGCCCTTCGGGTTGAAGTCGGAGCCGCCCTTGGCGCCGCCCATCGGCAGCGTGGTCAGGCTGTTCTTGAGGATCTGCTCGAAGCCGAGGAACTTGATGACGCTCTCGGTGACGGTCGGGTGGAAGCGCAGGCCGCCCTTGTACGGGCCGATCGCGGAGTTGAACTGGATGCGGTAGCCGCGGTTGACCTGAACCTTGCCTTCATCGTCGGTCCACGCAACGCGGAACTTGATCACGCGCTCGGGCTCGACGAGGCGCTCGAGCACGCCCGCCTTCTCGTATTCCGGGTGCTTCTCGACGACCGGCTGCAGGCTCTCGAAGACCTCCTGCACGGCCTGCAGGAACTCCGGCTGATCGCCGTCGCGCTTCTCGACCTGCGCGTAGACGCGCTTGACGTACTCGTCCGTGAGCATATGGACTCCCCCTTGGGTTTGGGCTATCAATAGACGTTTCCGATTGTATGCACGTGCCGTTCGATCCGGCAAGGGTCTGTCCACGCTCTGTCAGTGGATGATTGATCGGCTCCATCGAGCGGTGTCGGATCCCATCGCGTTGTGATATTCCCATCGCGCGGTGAGACGATTTTTCGATTTGGCGGAATACCGCCGTTTTGCATCACCGCGTGATGGGTGAAACACCACTTCATGGGGATGTTGTTGCGTAATGGGGCGCGAGAGGGCGTGATGGGAACCGGGGAACCTGGGAATCTGGGAACGCTGTTAGGGCCTGCAAACGAGATAAGGGCCGTGGAATCGGTTGATCCCACGGCCCTCATCCTGTCCCTGAAGTGTCGCCACTAGTGGAGCATGCCGGGTTCGAACCGGCGACCCTCTGCTTGCAAAGCAGATGCGCTACCAGCTGCGCCAATGCCCCAGTGTCCCTAGTTCGAAAGGCGCCTCTTCAGTTGCAGATAGAAAAAAATAGCGGCTCAAACGGCCGCTGTTTTTTCCTGTGGGCCCGGGAGGACTTGAACCTCCGACCTCATCCTTATCAGGGATGCGCTCTAACCACCTGAGCTACGGGCCCGTCCGTGCACTTCAAAGCACAAGCAGTTATAATACAGGTCATTCGAGGTTTGTCAAAGAATGCGTGCGTTACGGCGTGTCGCCTTATGGGAGTAGGAGTGAGTGGCGATTTCATGGTGTACGCCGGGTAGTCACAGGATGAAGAAATCGCGATGTCCTCTCGGTAGACACAATGGCGGATATGCCATATCGTCGCCGCCCCTCCCGCGTCAGTCCCTTCCCTGCCGTCATCTCCATGCGTGTGATCGACGTCGACGGAATGCCGGTCGAGGTGACGCGCAAACGCATCAGAAACATGTATCTGCGCATCAAGCCTCCGTCCGGGGAAATCGTGGTGTCGGCGCCGGCGCGGATGTCCGAACGTATGATCGTCGATTTCGTGCGCGGCCGACGTGAGTGGATCGATCGGCAGCGCGAACGCATGGCCAAGGCGCGTCACGAGGCGATGGCGGGATTCGGCGAGGGCGAGTTTGATCCGTCGAGTAACGGTGGTGTTGGTGGTGTCGGCGGTGTCGAGGAAGCCGGCGACGACCTGTTCTCCGTCAGCGGACTGGATCCGTTCGATGGCGATACGCGTTCCGTTGACCCTGTCCCCTCGACGTCTCCTTCGTCGGACTCCCCCGCCTCGAACGACGGCGACGATGCCGATTTCGATCGCACCCATGTGTGGACCGACGATCGCCGCAAGCGCGCTGAGGAGGCGATCAACGCGGCTTTGCCCGGTCTCCTCGACAAGTGGACACCGATCGTCGGCAAATCGCCCACGCACATCACCCTGCGATTGATGACCTCACGATGGGGGTCGTGCACGCCGAAGACCGGGCGTATCAGACTGAACCTGCAACTGGGGCTCATGGAGCCCGAGTTCCTCGAATACGTGCTCGTCCACGAGCTCACCCACCTGTGGGAGCGCGGTCACGGCGAGCGGTTCCGCGCGCGCATGGACGCCTATCTGCCGCGTTGGCGCGATCTGCGCCGCGAACTCAACCGCCGCATTGTGTTGTAGCACCGTGATCCGGCGTCGTGTTGCGGGTGTGGGCCCGGATGGCGGCCGGGACCGGTCCTCGCTTAGCTATGCCGTCTGCGCGTCTCCCAGCTGTGCCGCTCAACGCTTTTTTCAGTGTTTTTGGCGTTGAGCGGCACGACGATGCGTCGTTACCGACTCGCCACCTTATTTGACATGTTGTCAAAATGGCTATTTTTCAACGATTCTGCAATAGCCGGTATCTCGAGGGCTGTCCTTGCTGCCGATGTGTCTGCCGCTCAACGTGAAAAAGCGCCGAAATCGCGTTGAGCGGCACGGTTTTCTGCCGCTCAACGAACATCAACCGATTGACATGCGCTGAGTGGCAGACTCATCACGCATCCATCCCCGATCCGCCCCGATCGACGTATCGGATCCTATGGGATCGGACGTCTCCCAGCCACACATAACGCCGGATACCACGTCTCCATCTGACCATTTATAACGCGTTATAACGCGTGTTTCGCGTGACAATGAGAAATGCGGTTCCCTTGAGACAAGGAGAACCGCATTTCTCATAAGTCAGTGTCAGTCAATAGAGAAAACGCCTACTCACGCGAGGTGAGAGCGCATGAACCACTGGAACTTCTCGAGCTCCTGGACATGGTCCTGGATGATGTTGGAGCTGATCACGTCGAGGTCGTCGAGCTCGGCGATGGCCTTGCGGTCGTCGGCGATGAACGCGTCGTAGTACTCGATGAGCGCCTTGAGGTACTCCTCGGTGCCTGCGCGGCCTTCGACATCGAACGCCTTCCACGTGCGGTTGCGGGTGATCGCGTCGGCGCGGCCGTCCGGCGTGCCGCCCAATGTGGCGATGCGCTCGGCGGTCTCATCGGCCTGAGCGAGGACGACCTCGACCTGCGGGTCAAGCATCTCATGCACGGCGATGAAGTTCGGGCCGGTCACGTTCCAGTGCGCGTGCTTGAGGACCAGAGCGGCCTCCTGCTCCTGGCTCAGGCGGTTCTGCAGAATCGCGATGGCCTTCTCGGAGACGGCCTCGTCGAGGCCGGGGACGATGAATGCGAGTGCCATGATTGTTCCTTTCCTTCCTTGTGGGAGTCTCCCATAAGGAACCTTGTATTACCCAGTCTAGAGGTTTCGGCTTCAATCAGGGCCGAGGTGCCGGCGTACGTGCCGGCGTACGTTCCTCCGGGTCTTTCTCCTAGACATCCGGGCAACCGTACTCTTGACAACCGTTAACGTACGTTTGCCCGGACATTCGCCGAAAAACCCCGGAGGAACGTACGTTTGGTAACCATTAACGTACGTTCCTCCGGATGTCCACCGGAATAACCCGGTGGAACGTACGCCGACGTCATAGGGAGTCGTCGTTGGTGCTGGCGTACGTTGGTGTTAGTTGGTGTCAGTTGGTTTGGTGTCAGTTCGTGGCCCCGGTGGCCCCACTAGTCGGCTCGTAGTGGTCCGGCGCGCCGGCCTTCTTCACCTCGATGGTCTCAATACGGCGGCCGTCGACCTGCTTGACGATCATGTCGTAGCCGTCGTCGGAGTGCAGCACGTCGCCGACCTCGCCCATCTTGCCGGTGTGCGCAAGGAAGTATCCGGCGACCGTCTCGTACGGGCCGTCCTCCAGTTCGATGCCGGTCAGATCCTCGAAGTCCTCCAATGTGGTACCGCCCTCGATCGTGGCGATGCCGTTGACGAACACGCTACGACGGTTGCGCGCCCCGCCCTTCTCCTCGGGCAGATCGTATTCGTCGTGGATGTCGCCAACCAGTTCCTCGGTCATGTCCTCCAGCGTGACGATGCCGTCGGTGCCGCCGTATTCGTCGATGACGACGGCCAGATGGATACCGCGCTTGCGCAATAGTTCAAGGCTCGGCAGCAGCTTCGACGTGCCCGGCAACGAGATGCCCTCGCGGGTGATGTCGGCGACGGTCTTCGCGTCCGGATCGCGCACGTCGAGCAGGTCGCGTACGTGTACGAAGCCGAGCACGTCGTCGAAGTCCTTGCCGGTGACGGGGTAGCGGGAGTACGGCATCTCGCGCACGTACTTGGCCGCGTCGGGGATCGTCATCGATCCGTCGAGGAACACGACGTCGGCGCGCGGGCGCATCACCTCCGCGACGATCGTCTCGGAGGCGTCGAACACGTCGTCGAGGATCGTGCGCTCGTCCTTGCTCAGGTTCGTGTTCGTGTTGACGAGCACGCGCAGCTCGTCGTCGGACACCTCGGATTCGGTCTCGTTCGGGTCGAAGCCGAGCAGTCGGACGATGCCGTTCGTGTTCTTGCCGATCAGCCAGATGATCGGACGGCAGATCTTCGCGAACACGTCGATCGCCGGGACGACTGCGCGCGCGATCTGCTCGGTCTTCTGCATCGCGATGCGCTTCGGCACCATCTCGGAGATCACGATCGAGCAGTAGGAGATGATGAGCGTCAACACGATCGTCGTCAGCGGCGCGGCGATGTGCTGCGGGACGCCGAGTGCCACGACCCACGGCACGATGAACGGCGAGATCGACGATTCACCGAACGATGCGGACAGGAAGCCGCACAGGGTCACGCCGATCTGCACGGTCGACAGGAAGGTGTTCGGATCGCGGGCGATTTTGGCCACGCGGGCGCCGCGGGCGTCCTCCTGCTCCATCTGGTCGATCTGCGAGCCTCTCAGGCTCACCAGTGCAAGTTCGGTGCCGGCGAAGACGGAGCCGAGCAGCAGGAATACGAAGATCAGCAGGATGTTTAAGCCAAGTGACATGTCTCCACTCTAGGGGAGCGGGGAGTCAAGTCGGGTTCGTGGAGGCTGGTTGGCTGGTCGGGGTCGGTCGGAGGGCGTCGGTGTGATGCCCGGTGTACGTCGTCGGCGGCTTGCGGGAAGTCATCCCCCGGATTCGTACGCTGACGTCGGCGGCATCGTCGGCCGGGCGTATCCGGGGCGTATCCGGGCGTACGTTCCGTGGGGCCGTAATCATGGAACCCCTCGGGGACGTACTCTGACTGTCGCTCACCGTACGTTCCCTGTGGCTTACCCGAGGTCATCCCCCGGATTCGTACGCTGACGTCGGGTAAGCGTACGAATCCGGGGGATGGTCCGGCGTTGACCCCTGCCGCCGTACGCTGATCGCCCGTCAGCGTACGTTCCTTGGGGTTCCTGGGGGTGGGGACGATGGGGCGACAGAGGCCGGGGCACGATGGTGTCTGAGGCGGCCGATCAGAAGCTCAGCACCTCGACGAGGCCGGTGTCGAGCTGGTAGCGGGCGCCGACCAGCATCAGGCGGTCCTCGGCCAGCGCGGTCTGGATGACCTCGCTTCTGGAGACCAGATTCTCGATCGTGCTCGCCACATGCACGCGCTCGATGTCGTCCTGCGCCTCGAGTTCGGCCTCGCGCGCCTGCCAGACGGACATGCCGACCGAACGCATGATGATCGACTTGGATTCGGCGATGCGCTCGTCGAGCGAGTCCATGAGCTCGGCGGCCGCGATCGAATCGTCGGCGTCGGCCGTGGCCTCGTGCAGCATCGCGTCCAATCCGTCCATCGCCATGTGCACCGCGCCGCAGCCCTGATGGCCGAGCACCACCAGCAGGCTCACGCCCAGTTCGCTCACCGCGTATTCGAGCGAGGCGAGCACGCCGTCGTCGACCACCTGACCGGCGGTGCGCACGGTGAACAGATCGCCCAATCCCTGATCGAAGACGATCTCCGGAGGCACGCGCGAATCCGAGCAGGAGAGCACGGCCGCGTCCGGATTCTGGCGGTCGATCAACGATTCGCGCGTCTGCGCATCCTGCCACGGATGCTCCGGCTTGCCCTCGGCGAACCGCCGATTACCCGCCAGCATGCGGCTCCACGTCGCATTCGCCGTGGACTGCTCGGGATCGGTGGGACCCTGCCCCTGCTCGAACTGCTCGTCAGTCGTCATCATCGTCTCCTTGTCGGATTTTTCGAACGTATCGTCGTCGTTCCTGCGTTCCCGGCGTGCGACGCCCTGTTCGGCACCCTATCCGCCGGGTGATTGCCGGGTGATCATCGGGCGATTGCCTTACGGCTCATAGTAGATCATCAACGTTGTATCGCCCGTCCTTCCCCGGATCATTCCGAGCGATGTTCGGGTAACGGGCGGGATCGTCCGGGAGTCTCACGGCTGGCGGAGGTCTGTCCGTCGGCCGTCCAACGTGCGGATGGCCGCATACGGGGATCGTGCCCCCGTCTGCTCACCCGTTTCGGCGATTGGATTTTCGCCTGATTCCCGTGTCCATTTTCGCCCGATTCCCGCCTGTGATGTTCCTCATATGGTCTTGCGCGCGCCGTCCGTTCCGCAGGCAGTGCGCTCGGGATAGGATGGGAGGGCATGGGAAGCGACCGGGGCCGCAACCGGCGGAGGTCTGTCCGGCGGCCGTCCGGACTCGTCCGTCCGGACGGACGGGCACGGCTGATTCCCACGAAGACTCTCACGGAAAGGAACAATGATGACTCTTCTGCAGCACGAACTCACCGACTTCAAGGTTCAGGCCTTCCAGAACAACGACTTCCACGAGGTGACCAAGGCCGACGTGCTCGGTCACTGGTCCGTGTTCTTCTTCTACCCGGCCGACTTCACCTTCGTCTGCCCGACCGAGCTCGAGGACCTCGCCGCTAAGTACGAGGACTTCAAGAAGATCGGCTGCGAGATCTACTCCGTGTCCACCGACACCCACTTCGTGCACAAGGCGTGGCACGACGCCAACGAGAAGATCGCGAAGATCCAGTACCCGATGCTGGCCGATCCGACCGCCCTGCTCGCCCGCGACCTCGACACCTACAACGAGGTCGACGGCATGGCCGAGCGCGGCGACTTCATCGTGAACCCGGAGGGCAAGGTCGTGGCCTACGAGGTCATCTCCTCCAACGTCGGCCGCAACGCCGACGAGCTGCTGCGCCGCGTCCAGGCCTCCCAGTTCGTCTACGAGCACGGCGATCAGGTCTGCCCCGCCAAGTGGCAGCCGGGCGAGGACACCATCGAGCCGAGCCTCGACCTCGTCGGCCTGCTGTGACAAACAGCTGGCTGTTTGTCACAGTGCGTCGCATGTAACCGTAATCCGGCCCCCTCTGACGAGGGGGCTCCCGGCGGAGCCGGGTGGGGGAGAGACAGGGAGGCGAGAATCCTTCCGGTCATCTCTCCCCCAGTCCACCGCGCGGACAGCCCCCTCGTCAGAGGGGGCCTACTTGTTAGAGGCCTATTTACTGCTTTTACTGCTTTGAAGGAGTTTGCATGACTGAGAACAACAGCGATCTGTACGACGTCGTCGTCATCGGCGGCGGCCCCGCGGGGCTCACCGCCGGCCTGTATCTCGCTCGCGCCCGCTATCGCGTGCTCGTGCTCGAGAAGGACGATTTCGGCGGACAGATCACCATCACCAACGAAGTCGTCAACTACCCCGGTGTCGGCCGCACCACCGGTCGCGCGCTCACGCAGACCATGCGCGAGCAGGCGCGTGACTTCGGCGCCGAATTCCTCTCCGCCGAAGCCACCGGTCTCGACGTCGACGGCGACGTCAAGATCGTGCACACCTCGCGCGGCGACCTGAAGACGTTCGGTATCCTCATCGCCACCGGCGCCTCCCCGCGCAAGCTCGGCTTCGAGGGCGAGGCGGAGTACGCCGGCCGCGGCGTCGCCTACTGCGCCACCTGCGACGGCGAGTTCTTCACCGGCAAGGAGGTACTCGTCATCGGCGGCGGATTCGCCGCGGCCGAGGAGAGCGTGTTCCTGACCAAGTACGCGAGCAAGGTCACCGTGCTCGTGCGCGAGGACGACTTCACCTGCGACGCATCCGTCGCCGCGGAAGCCAAGAACAACCCGAAGATCGAGGTGCGATACGGCGTCGAGTTGAAGGGCGTCACCGCCGGTCAGGGCGGGCTGCGCGAGGCGACGATTCTCGATCGCGCGTCCGGCCAGACCGAGACGTGGAAGCCGTCTGACGGCGGCACATTCGGCGTGTTCGTGTTCGCCGGATACGTGCCCGCGACCTCGCTCGTGCGCGGCGTCGTCGACCTCGATCCGCAGGGCTACGTCATCACGCACGACTACCTCGAGACGTCCGTGCCGGGCGTGTACGCGGCGGGCGATCTGCGCGTCAAGAACCTGCGTCAGGTCGTCACCGCGACGGCCGACGGCGCGATCGCGGCCGTTGAGCTGGAACGCTACGCGAAGTCGATGAGCGAGAAGACGGGACTCGTGCCGCCGCGTCCGACCGCGTCCGCGTACGAGAAGGCCGAGGCCGAGGCCGCGAAGGCCGCGTCCGGGGCCGAGGGCACGACGCCCGCTCCCGCGCCGGTCAAGCGCAGCGCCGATGCGGCCGCTGTCGCCTCCGCGCAGCGTAGGCCCGGCGAGCTGTTCTCCGATGCGATCAAGCAGCAGCTCGGCGTCGTCTTCGGACGCATGACCCGTCCGGTCACGCTCGCGCTCGAGCTGGACGACACCCCGCTTTCGGCGGAATTGCAGGGATTCGTCGGTGAGATGGTCGCGCTGTCCGGAGGCAAGCTCGCCTCCGTGGCGATCGACGCCGCGGGACTCGTCACCGCGGTCGACGGCGCGCCCGCCGCGTCTGCCGGACTGGTCGTCGGCGAGCCGGCTGAAATCGTGCTGCCTGCGGGCGGTGGCGACGCCGGTGACGCCGCCGTCCTGCCGACGTACGGCACGCTGGACGACACCGGTCGCGCCGAGTTTGACCCGGCCGGCCTGCTGCCTGGTGCTCGCCCGGCCGTGCGCCTGTGCGTCGCGGATCCGGTGAGCGACGGTCAACTGACCTTCACCGGTCTCGCGTTCCACGGCGTGCCCTCCGGTCACGAGTTCAACTCGTTCGTGCTCGGACTGTACAACGCGGCGGGCCCCGGCCAGCCGCTCGACGACGATCTCAAGTCGCGTGCGGAGGCGATCGACCAGCCGACCGACGTGATGATTCTCGTGTCGCTCACCTGCACGATGTGCCCGGAGACGGTACTCGCCTCCCAGCGCATCGCCTCGCTCAACCCGAACGTGCGCGCCGAGGCCTACGACATCTCGCACTTCCCGGAGCTCAAAGACCAGTACGGTGCGATGAGCGTGCCCTGCATCGTCATCAATCGTGGCGATGGTGCCGATGGCGGCGAGCAGAAGGTCGAATTCGGCAAGAAGAGCATCCCCCAGATGCTCGCATTGCTCGGGGCGTGACGCTCCCCGGCCCTTGTGGTTCCCGGGATTTCAGGGGTGAATCCCGGGAACCGGCATCGCCCTTAATCGCACATGCCCGGAATGGGGTTTCGGCCTGATTCCGGGCTTGTCATGTGCGAACGCACAGGGTGCCGGTTCCTGGGATCGTATGGGTGAATCCCGGGAACCGGCACATCGTGCGCTTATCACCCATCACCTATCACCCACCACCCATCTATCGTTTACCTACCATCCTGCGTATCCCCCACCAACTCATCGTGTGGTCTGAAGGCCCATCACGCGGTGAAAGTCACATGGAGCGGTGAGGGGATTTTGCGGATTGGCGGAATATAGCCGTTTTGCGTCACCGCTCGATGGGGAAGTCACTACTTCATGGGGAAGTCACCGCTTCATGGGGAGAATCACCGCGCGATGGATGAGATGCTCACGTCGGGGTGATGCGAAAAACGGGGGGCCCCGCAACCTGACAGAGGTTGCGGGGCCCCCCGATGATTCGACGGCACGGACCGGAATCAGCCCGTGTTCTGCAGGCCTGCGGCGACGCCGGAGACCGTGCAGAGGATGAGATAGATGAACCCGGCCTGCTGGCTCTTGGAGAGCTCTTCCTTGTCCACCTTCTTACGCAGCGAACGCAGCGCCAGCACCTGGGTGACGGACAGCGCGTCCACGTACGGGGAGCGGATTCGGATGGCCTGGCCGAGCACATGACGGTGCTGCAGCGGCCACTTGTCGCCGACGATGTCGAGCACCCACTTGCGGGTGAGCTCCATCTCGTGCATGACCTTCTCCGGCAGATCCGTGCGATCGTCGAGCGCCAGATACATCTTGGCGATGCGCTCGTCGGTCTTGGCCAGCGACATCTCGATGTTGTCGATGAACGTGGAGAACAGCGGCCATTCCTCGTAGGCCTGACGCATCGTCTCCAGATCGCCGAACTGCTCGCACGCGGTGCCGAGGCCGTACCATGCGGCCAGGTTGATGCGCGCCTGAGCCCAGGAGAAGATCCACGGGATCGTACGCAGATCGTCGAGCGACTTCGCACCCAGGCCACGCTTGGCCGGACGGGAGCCGATCGGCAGCAGGCCGATCTCCGTCAGCGGCGTCACGGTGGAGAACCACTGCGCGAAATCGGGCGTGTGCAGCAGGTCGAGGAAGCGGTTGTGCGCGGCCTCGTCGAGCTCGTGCGCCATCTCGGCGTACTTGGCGGTCATGTCCGTGTTGCGCTTCTCGACGCTCGGCGCGGACTGGAGCAGGGTCGCCGCCGCAACGGACTCGACGTGGCGGATGGCCAGCACCGGGTTGCCGTAGCGGGCGAAGATGACCTCGCCCTGTTCGGTGAGCTTGAAGCGGCACTTGACCGATCCGACCGGCTGGGCAAGCACCGCGCGGTTGGCGGGGCCGCCGCCACGACCGACGGCACCGCCGCGGCCATGGAACAGGGTCAGGTCGATGTCGTGCGATTCGGCCCACTTGGCGATGCGCTCCTGAGCGGAGTGCAGGGCCAGCGTGGCGGAGGTCGGGCCGGCGTCCTTCGAGGAATCGGAGTAGCCGAGCATGACCTCGAGCTTGTTGCCGGTGGCCTTCAGACGAGCCTGCACCTCGGGGATCTTGATCATTTCCTCGAGCACGTCCACCGAGTTCTGCAGATCCTCGAGCTGCTCGAACAGCGGGATCACGTCGATGGTCGGCACGTCCTCCGGATGTGCGAAGGCGAGACGGTTGAGCTCGTAGACATCCTTGATGTTCTGCGCGCTCTTCGTGAACGAGATGATGTAGCGGCGTGCGGCCTTGAGTCCGTTGCGCTTCTGGATCGAACCGAGGGCGCGGAAGGTGTCGAGCACCTCCTGGGTCATCGGCTGCAGCTCGCCGCGCTCACCGTGCAGGCCGTGCTCGCGGATGTCCGCGAGGGCGCGGGAGTGCACGACCGAGTGCTGACGGAACTCCATCTCGACCATGTGGAAGCCGAAGGTCTCGGCCTGCCAGATCAGGTCCTGCAGCGGGCCGTAGGCGGAGCGCTTGGCGCCCGCGTCGGCCAGCGACTGCTGCACGACCTTGAGGTCGGCGATGAAGTCGTCGCAGGTGTGGTACATCAGGTCGGCGTCGCGCAGGATCGTGTAGTGCAGGCGATCGGCGATCACCAGCATGACGGCGCGGTGCAGCTCCTTGGTGGAGATCAGCGCGGCCTTGTCGGTGAGCCTCTCGCTCATCTCCTTCTGGTGGCTCCACAGCACCCTGAGCGCAGCGCTCGGCGGCGTGGTCTCGGCCTCCATCGTCAGGTTCTTGCCGACGGTGCGGGTGGCCTCCTCGAGGGCGCCCAGCACGTGGTCGGAGAACTTGCGCGCGACCTGACGGCTGACCTTCGCGGTGACGTTCGGGTTGCCGTCGCGGTCGGAGCCGATCCAGCTGCCCGGGTGGAAGAACGCGGGGCAGACGGGCTCGACGAGTCCGGCCTTGTCGCCCAGAATCCAGTCGTCGAAGCGGCGGTAGACCTTGGGGATCGTGTGGAAGAGCGTGTTGTCGAAGATGTCGAGAATCGTGTCCGCCTCTTCGACCGGGGTCGGCTTCTTGAGCGCGATCGGCGAGGTGCGGAACAGCGCGTCGATCTCGTTGTAGAGGCGACGCAGGTTCTCCTTCTTGTCGGAGCCGCCCAGCAGCTTGTTGGCCGTCAGTAGCTCGGAGATGCGGCGGATCTTGCCTTCGACCGCCTTACGGCGGGCCTCGGTGGGGTGCGCGGTGAACACCGGGTGGAACTCGAGTCGGTCGAGCAGCTCCTTGGCCTTCGCCGGGCCCATCTCGTTGATGAGCTGATGGTAGGCGACGGTGAGCTCGTTGATCGGGTCCACGGCGCTGTCGTCGCTCACCTTGGCCTCACGTGCGTGCAGCACGGAGACGCGGTAGTCCTCCTCGCACAGGTTGGCGAGGTGGAAGTAGGTGGCGAACGCACGGGCCAGAAGCTGGGCGTCGTGAAGCTTCATGGCGTCGATGACTTCCACGGCCTTCTTGAGACCATCGTGATCCGGATCGGGATCGACCATCACGCCTTCGAAATGCTCGGCGCTGGCCTCGACGGCGTACTGGCGTACTTCGTCGAACGTGGCGAGCAATTTGGGATCGAATTCGCCGAGTACATCACGCAGGATGTGCAGACACAGATCCATGTCGCTGGCGAGTGATTCGGGCAGAGCACGCTCTTCGGGACCCTTGGTTCCCGTACCGGTCGAGACTATCGTCGCGTCGGCTGGCGTGATCTGCTGATCGTTATCTGTCATCAGACCTCCTTCTGCCGTACCTCAGGTTGCCCGGTCTGACGGTCGCCCGCGGCTCCTCCGCGGTTGTTGAGGCCGTCCGTTGCGAGCCCACAGCCCGTATACGGCGTTTGGTTGTGGTCAGCATTCTATCGTCGCGAAATCGCCATCTATGTTACGAAGTTCGATTATCGGGCGATTTTCGGATAATCGGGGGTGATCGGTTTTCCGTGCGATGGTCGTGCGATGACCGTGTGATGGTCGCGGAACGAGCGTGGGACGACCATATGGCGACCCCCGATCGTCCGAAAAGTGGACACGAAAGTGAACGCGGCGATGTTCGGGGAAGGGCGCGGGGTAGCGTACGATCTCGGGTAATTTGCGGGGATTCCATCGCAATTCGTCGGATTTCCTTCATCAGAATCGAATACACATGCAACAGCAGACGGACCATACCGACACACAGAACGGGCGCCGCACCGACACCAAGGAACCGCCCAAGGAGCACGGTGCGATCGCCGTATCGCACTACCACACGCACTCCATTCCGCTGGACATGGAGGACATCGAACGCGACTGGGACAAACCGATCACCGAGGCGGGCATCGCCGCCAAGGCGAGCGTTATCGTGCGCGTCGGACTGCTTGACCTGTCCGCCGGAACCGGATCGTTCCGTGTGCGTGAGATGATGCATCGCATCGCCTACCCGCTCGGCGTGCACGTGCGCGCCGACGTGAATCTGACCGACATCGAGGCCGCGTGCACCGACGGCAAGGACCGCATCACCGAGGTCATCGACCTGCCCACCACCGGCGTCAACACCGAACGCATCTGGCTGCTCGAGCACTTCGCCGACTGGTTCAGCGTGAACCTCGGCGAGGAGAGCATGTACCACACGCGCCCCGAGGTGTCCAAGGGCCTCATGCAGCACCTCGACGAGAAGGACGCCTCGCAGATGTCCGCCAAACTCGCCAAGGAGCTGCGCGAGGAGGAGAAGGAGGAACGGGAACGTCAGGCCGAGGCGCAGGAGGCGCGAGGTGCGACGGGAGCCGGTACGGTCGCGACATGGGTGAATCGCCTCGCCGGCCGCGGCCATGACGTCAAGTCGGGTCAGTCGGGTCAGTCGGGTCAGTTGGACCAGTCGGACCATGACGGCAAGTCCGGTCAGGTCGAACAGGATGGACAGGACGCCGTCCTCGACGCCCTCGAAGCCGCAAGCCAGCACACCGATCCCGGACAGCCGCTCGCCGAACCGCTGGACGTGCATGAGAGCGACTGGTCCAAGTCGGCGATGACCGAATCGCTCGCCGAACGCGCCGAACTCGCCAAGCAAGAGGAGCGCGAACGGCAGGAGCGGCATCGTCGCCGCGGCGTCAACGGATCCGGCCACGCCGACTCCGAAGTGATGGGCCCCGACTTCGAGGACATGAGGGACAGGATGGCCGAAGTCTCGGATCCGGCCGATCGTAAGCCGTCACGCGAGCGCCTCGTCGATCGTGAGTTCCGTGAGGTCCGTGACGCGCATGAGGGCCGAGGCCGTCATGGCGTGGCGCCGGAAGAAGGCTTCGTCGGCAACGGCGTCGGCAACGGCAGCAGCGGCGGCACCAAGGCCGCCAACGGCACCGCGGGATCCTCCTCTCGCAAACGTGATCACAAGCCGCCGAAGGGCGAATACGCCGAACACTTCGACCACGTCGGCAAGACACCCGTGGCCGGCCGCCCCGGCATCACCGTGCGGCAGGCGCACAAGCGACTCGACATGATCGAGCACCGCAAGCCGCTCTACTCCCCCGCGTTCGCCGGACTCGCCTCCGCCATCGCCTGCGCGTCCTTCGTGTTCCTTCTGGGCGGCGGCCCGTACGACATGGTCGGTGCGTTCGTCGGCGCCGGACTCGGCCACTGGCTGCGCCGCCGGCTCTTCGCCCACCACCTGAACCAGTTCTTCGTCACCTTCGTGTGCGTGGCCGTCGCCGCGCTCGCCTGCACCGGCACGCTGCGACTGATCGGCCTGTTCGACCCGATCGCATTGCAGCACGACACCGCGTACATCGGCGCGATGCTCTTCGTCATCCCCGGCTTCCCGCTCATCACCAGCGGACTGGACATGGCGAAGATCGACTTCCCCTCGGGCATCCAACGTCTCGCCTACTTCCTGTGCATCGTGCTCATGGCCACGCTCGCAGGCTGGATGATCGCCACGATCGTGCACCTCAACCCCACCGGATTCGAGCCGCTCGGGTTGAACCCGTGGGTCAACGCGCTGCTGCGCGCCGTGTTCGCGTTCCTCGGAGTCTGGGGCTTCTCGATCATGTTCAACTCGCCGCAGCGCATGTGCCTGACCGCCGCCGTCATCGGCATGATCACCGACACCCTGCGTCTCGAGATCGTCGACGCCGGCGTGCCCGCCGAAGCGGGCGCATTCATCGGCGCCCTGCTCGCCGGCCTGCTCGCCTCCGCATGGCGATCCTCGGTACGCAAGGGCTGGCTGCCCCCGCACCTTGGCTATCCGCGCATCTGCCTGACCGTGCCGTCGATCGTGATCATGGTCCCCGGCATGTATATGTACCGCGCGATGTGGTACCTCGGCAGCTTCCAGACGATCCACGCACTCGACTGGGCGTTCCGCGCGTTCATGGTGATCGTCTGCCTGCCGATCGGACTGGCGATGGCCCGCGTCATCACGGACAAGTCCTGGCGCTACGACATCTGACCGGCGCTTGATCGGCAGGCTAACCGACCTTCGCGCCGCGGCCGAACGCGCCCATACTCTGAGACGGTTTCGTGGCGTTTTCGGCGGATTGTCCGCACTGTCGGGGAACGTCGAGCGATATCGGGGAACGAGCACACAAGACAAGAGCGGAACGAGAGAAAGTAAGGCGGCCTTATCGTGGCGAACGATTTCTGGATCCTACTGGCCATGGTCATCTATTTCACGGCCATGCTGTCCATCGGATTCATCTACTCCAAACGATCGAACTCCTCATCGAAGGAGTACTTCGCCGGCGGCCGTGGCGTCGGGCCATGGCTGACGGCCCTATCCGCCGAAGCGTCCGACATGTCCGGATGGCTGCTCATGGGCCTGCCGGGCCTCGCCTACTTCACCGGCGCCGCCGACCCGATGTGGACCTCCATCGGACTGGCGCTCGGCACATACCTCAACTGGAAGCTCGTCGCCCGGCGACTGCGCCGCTACTCGGTCGTTGCCGGCGACGCGATCACCATCCCCGACTTCTTCGCCAAGCGCTTCCATGACAAGCGCGGCGTGATCTCGACCATCGCGGCGCTCATCATCCTCGTGTTCTTCTGCGTGTACGTGGGCAGCTGCTTCGTGACCGTCGGCAAGCTGTTCCACGCGCTCTTCGGCTTCGACTATCACCTCATGATGATCATCGGCGCGCTGGTCGTGTTCGTATACACCATCGTCGGCGGATACCTGTCGGTCGTGATGACCGACTTCATTCAGGGAGTGCTCATGTTCTCCGCGCTCGCCGTCGTGTTCATCGGCACGGTGGCCTCCGCGGGCGGCATCGGCAATACGGTCGCGTTCCTGCGCGCCATCCCGGGCTTCATCTCCGGCACGCAGGTGGCGGTGCCGCAGCTCGACCCGACGTCCGGGCAGCAACTCGTCGAGGCGGGCAAGGCGGTGTTCGGCGCACCCGCCGACTACGGCATCATCACCATCGTCTCGATGCTCGCCTGGGGTCTCGGCTACTTCGGCATGCCGCAGGTGCTTGTGCGATTCCTGTCGATCCGCAGCGTCGAGGAGGTGCGCAAATCACGGATCATCGCCACCTCCTGGTGCGTGCTATCGCTCGCCAGCGCGGTGTGCATCGGCCTGGTCGGGCGCGCGATGATGCCGACGCACCTGCTTACCTCGGGCGACGCGGAGACCATCTTCATCGTGCTCGCGCAGACGCTGCTGCCGAGCTTCATCTGCGGTGTGGTCGTCTCCGGTATCTTCGCCGCCTCGATGAGCTCGAGCTCGTCGTACATGATCATCGGCGCCTCCGCGATGGGCGAGAACATCTTCCGCGGGCTGCTGCACCGCAAGGCCACGGACAGGCAGGTCATGATCGTGGCGCGTCTGACTCTGATCGTCATGTTCCTGTTCGGCATCCTCGTGGCCTACGACCAGAACTCGTCGATCTTCCAGGTCGTCTCCTACGCGTGGGCCGGTCTGGGCGCCTCGTTCGGCCCGCTGATGCTGTGCGCGCTGTACTGGCGCCGCGCCAACAAGGCGGGTGCGGTGGCCGGCATGATCTCCGGCACCGCTGCGGTGCTCGTGTGGCATAACCTCATCAAGCCATTGGGAGGCGTGTTCGCGATCTACGAACTCCTGCCCGCGTTCCTCATCTCGCTGGCGTGCATCATCGTGGTCTCGCTGCTCACGGCCCGTCCGAGCGATCGCATGCTCTACGAATTCGATCACTACATGGATGATCCGCTGCCCGGTACCCTGCCCTCCGGCACGCTCCTGGTCGACGAGCCGATGCAGGCCATGGAATCCGAGGTCAATCCGCGGCGCGGTGATACCTCCCACGATGCGTGATGCGGGGACGTGGGTTGCAGAATGCGCGCGCAGCACGTCCCTGATTGCAGGATGAGCCGGTCTGGCACAAGGTGGGCATGAGGTGGTCGATTCATTAATGAATCGACGGCGCAGGATACTGGTTTTCTGCTGGGTTTCTGCGTTACAAGGGGTACTTTCGGCCTGTTGCGGACATCTATCTCGCTTACGTGGGGTACTTGTGTCAGGTATACGGGACCGAGAACGGCTTGATTGCAACGAGGTCAAGCCGTTTTCAGGCCTTGATACTTCGGACAAGTACCCCTCGTAAGTGAGATAGATGTCCGCAAACGCCGCAATGTACCCCTTGTAACGCAGATAGCTTGTCTAGTACCTCACCGCACTGTTCATCACCGTGCCGTTCAGAGGATGCGCCTCCCGCCGACGAACGTCATCGACACGTGCTGCGGCATGGCGCGCATCTCCTCCGGGGTTCGGGCCTCGTACGGGTCGGTGTCCAAGAGCACAAGATCGGCGGGGTCGCCGGCTTCGAGATGGTCGCGCCCGGCCGCCGTGGATGCGGCCAATGCCACGTCCACAGGCAGGCACTGCTCAGGCTGGAACGGCTCTCGATCGGAGTTCTCCGTGCCGAACACTGCCGCGGAGATGGCCATCCACGGATCAAGCGGCGCAACCGGGGCATCCGACCCCATGCGCAGCCGCGTGCCGGCGTCGTACAGCGACCGGAACGCATACGGGATGCCGGCCGGATACGCCCAGAAGCGGGTGATCACATCGCGGTCGTCCATCGCATGCTGCGGCTGGATGCTCGCGTCGAGCCCAAGCTGCGCGAGACGCGGGATATCGGAGCGCTTGAGCATCTGAGCATGCTCGATCGACCCATGGGCGCGCGTGCGCTCGGCCGCATTCAACACGATGGTATTCGCCTCGTCGCCGATCGCATGGCAGGCGATATCGAAGCCATGCTCGGTGGCGAGCCGCATGTACTCCTCGATCTGCTGCGGCGTATAGCTCAGCGTGCCGTAGGTCGGCGGTTCGATCCCTGAATACGGGGTCGAGCAGTAGGCGGAACGGGTGTTGAGCGAACCATCCGAGATGAGTTTCATCGCGCCGACCGTGCCGAGCCCCCGCGATCCGGGCAGCTCCTTTCCGGTACGCCAGCCGTCGTCGATGGCCTGCTGCAGGCGTTCCGGATAGACGCCGGCAGCGACGCGCAGACGATCGATGCCGGAAGCGAAACGACGGATCCACGTGTCGATGTTCTCGGCCATTTCGTAGTCGCGAATGCCGACCACGCCCTTGCCGGCCGCATCCCGCTCGGCCTCACGAAGCAGACGGTCGGTCTCCTCGGCAGCCCCCGGCGCCTTGTCGAACTGAGTGTAGGCGTCGAACCATTCGAGCTCGCCGACGAGCCCGGTCTTCTCATCCACATGGACGCCAAGTCGTCGGGCCGCCGCCGAATTCACCCATCCGCAGTGCATGTCGGCGCTGGAAAGCGCGACCGGCTGCTCGCCGGTCACCGCATCGATCGCAGCCAACGTGGGCTGTTGATCGTCGGACCACAGCGAGTGACGGAACCGCATGCCCACCACGAACGCATTCGGGTCGAGTGTGCCTGCGGCGCGGCGTTCGTCAAGATGCGCACGAAGCATCGCCATCGCCTCGTCGGCCGACCGAGCGCTGATCAGATCAAGGCGACCGAGGGTTTTCGACCACTGCGTGAAATGCGTATGGCAGTCCCACAGTCCGGGGATGACCCACAGACCGTCGGCGTCGATGGTGTCGGCCGTGTCGGTGTCGGCCGTGTCGGAAGCCGAGACTGACGTCGTTGACAAAGATGGCGTCACGGAGACGATGCGTCCTGCGCGGATGCTGAGGTCCACGCGTGTATCCGTGCCTACATCGCTGCCGGGAATGCGCGCATTGATGATATTGAGATCGCGGTCGTTCGGATCGCCGCTCGTGCTATTGCCGTTGTCCATACCGCTATGGTGCCACTGTCGGATGAGGGAGAGAAGCGTCCTTTCGACCGTTGAGCCGAATGATTGTGTCGAATGGTTGAGTCTCCTGTGCCGTCTCCTGTGCCGTCCCCGCCCGGCGGTGTCCGACAGCGCGATGGCCCGGTTATCCACAAACGCCCGCATCTATGCACGGCTTATTCTTCGATCAAGGTGCGATTCCCCAATGCCGCATAATCTGGGTTAAGCCGGATGCCTGCATCTCGCAGTCCTCGAAGAAAGGGATTGCACGGTTGTGCCGGGCAAGGAAAGCAGAGGATCGAGGAGGATCTGATGGGCGATTCGATGGCATTGACTGAGCTTACGGAACTGAAATATCGTCGTATGGAGGTGTGCGCTGCGATTCAACGGCGCACGGATTGGCGTCCGCCATATGCTTTGTCGACCGCTTTGGAACTGATGGCGATCGAGTTGCCTCGCATGCCTGCGTTGCCGTCGCGTCGGCGAATGCGGTACCGGAAGCGTAGTCGAACCAGTGAAGACGTGGCGGTGGCGGTTCCTCATCTCAATCGCCGATACCGGGTCAAGGGAGTCAATGCGGTGGTGTGGCGGTTCCCGATGGACACCGTCACGGTCGAACGGCAGTTCGCATGCACGTCCCCGCCTTGCACGTGGGCGATGTTCGCCCCATATGTGGGTTTGGAGGAGCTTATCGTGCTGGGGGATTCCATGACCCGGCGTGATGGGCGTCTGCGTCGGTCGACAGTGGAGGAACTGGGCCTGTACCTCGATGGTGCTGAGGAGTACGCGCGGCAGGAGCGTGAGGCGGGGCGCCAATGTCGGATGTTCAGAGGATATGCCGATTGTCGTCGTGCGCTGCCGATGATTCGCGAGGGCACGGATTCCTCGATGGAGACGCGCACTCGATTGGCGTTGATGAAATACGGATTGGATTGTCCTCGAGTGAACTACCCCGTGTTCATCGGACATGGAGAGAAGACCCTGTATTTGGACCTTGCGTATCCCGAGTTCAAGATCTGTGTCGAATATGACGGCTCTCATCATGCCGGTCAATGGCTAACCGATGTCAAAAGGCGGCAGAAACTCGAGGATGCAGGATGGAAGTATGTCCAAGTGACGACAATGGATATTGGTGATGACTCCTCTGAAGCGGCCTTGGCCGGCAGGGTTGCGGAGAGAATATACGAGGTAACGGGTTCGATCGCACCACTGACCGAGAGAAAGACCATTCGTCAGATCTGCGATGGCAGAAGTCGGTATCGCAAGCCGATGCACCTGCGACTTGGATTCACCCCATTGTTGAATTCTGGTGTCGGTGATGGTGAGGCGCTGGTCGATGTCATCGGTGACTGTGACCCGTGAGGATGGTGGTTCTCCAGACTGGGACACTGCCTATCTGCGTCTGCTATCTGCGTTATGAGGGGTACTTTCGGCATCGTGCGGACATCTATCTCGCTTGCGAGGGGTACTCGCCTCGGGTATAAGCGCCGGAAAACGGCTTGATGCCGCTGGGGCTAAGCCATTTTTCGGCCCTTATACTTCGGTCTGGTACCCCATGTAAGCGAGATAGATGTCCGCACAAGGCTGAAAGTACCTCATGTAACGCAGATAGAGGGAACGAATGTCCTTATCAGGCTGCTTTCGGTACTGCTTCGGTACTGCTTTCGGTACTACTACGGTACTGCTTCGGTACTGCTTCGGTACTGCTGAATATCAGTACTTCATGCCCATGGCCTCGCGCACCTCGTCGAGGGTGGCCTCGGCGATCTCGTTGGCGCGCTTGTTGCCGTCGTGCAGGACGTCGCGCACGTAGTCCATGTCCTTGGCCAGCTCGGCGCGACGCTCGCGGTGCGGGGCGAGGAAGTTGTTCACCGATTCGATGACGTACGCCTTGAGCGCGCCTGCACCCGCGGCGCCGATCTCATCGGCGATCTCCTTCGGATCGCGCCCGGTGACAAGACCCGCGGTGGTGAGCAGCGCGGAGACCTGCGGACGGTTGATCGGATCGAACGTGATGGTGCGCTCGGAGTCGGTCGGGCTCTTCTTGATGAGCTTGGCGGTCTCCTCGGCGGTGGCGCCCAGCATGATCGAGTTGCCGTACGACTTGCTCATCTTGCGGCCGTCGAGGCCCGGGATCTCCGGCGCGTCAGACAGGATCGCGGCCGGCTCCGGGAACACCGGGTGCTTCTTCGCGTAGCGCTCGTTGAAGCGGCGGGCGATGGTGCGCGTGATTTCGATGTGCGGCAGGTTGTCCTTGCCGATCGGCACGACGTTCGCCTTGCAGAACAGGATGTCGCACGCCTGATGCACCGGGTAGGTGAGCAGCAGACCGGTCAGGGCGTGGCCGGAGGCCTCCATCTCGGACTTGACGGTCGGGTTGCGGTGCAGCTCGGCCTCGGTGACGAGGGAGAGGAACGGCAGCAGCAGCTGGTTCTCGGCCGGCACGGCGGAGTGCGCGTAGATCATGGTCTTCTTCGGGTCGATGCCGGCGGCCATGTAGTCGAGCACGAGGTTGAGGACGTTGTCCTGGATGTGCTCGGTGGTGTCGCGGTCGGTGATGACCTGATAGTCGGCGATGATGATGTTGGAGTGCACGCCCTTGTTCTGCATGGCCACGCGCTCCTTGATGGAGCCGAAGTAGTGGCCGAGGTGCAGACGGCCGGTCGGGCGGTCGCCGGTGAGCATCGTGAACTTGCCCGGCTCGGCTTCGAGCTTGGCCAGCGTCGCGTCCGAGCGCTTCTTTGCGGCCAGGAAGCTGGCGCTCATTTCGTTGCCGGCGGCCGTGATCTGCGGCTCCTGCGTTTCTTCCGTCATGCGTATCGTCCTTTTCGGTGGTTTCGGTGATCCGGCTGATCAGGTGACTGGTCAGTGTGGTGATCAGGTTGTGTCAAAACCGTGCAAAATATCGCTTTTATCGTAAAAGCGCGAGCCGACAAGCCCAATGAATCAGACAAGTGGTACTCTTCTATGTTGATGAATTGATAGCAAGCATTATCTCAGGGGGTCACATGGGCCGCGGACGTCAGAAAGCCAAGCAGCAGAAGATAGCTCGTAAGCTCAAATATCTGACTACCGACACCGATTACGATGAGCTTGCCAAGGAACTGAGCGGTCAGGAGCCGGGAACCGGCTCGGTTGACCCGTTTGCCGACGTCGAGGATCAGTATTCTTCTCACTATGCGGACGAAACTTCGGACGCCGCCGTTGCGGCGGATTCGAGTGTTTCCGCTGATGCCGATGACGCTGATCGCGTTAGCGGTGCCAGCGCGCAGGGCGACGACGATCTGGACGAGTACGCCAAGTGGGCCGCCGAGGCGGCTGCGAAGGCTACCAGCGGTGAATTCCCCAAGGCAAGCAAGACCAGCGCGAAGCCGGTGCCGCACAAGCCCATCCCGATGCCGATGCCGAGCGCGCTCAAGCCTCATAAGGCCTGAGAACCGTCTCTGGCAGAGAGCATGCCATCGCATTGACTACCCCTCAGGCCTGTTACCGGGCCAGCTCCCCTGACAAGGGGAGCTGAGGGGGTAGTCCTCACAGCGGCAACAGCCACCCCAGATCGTCGCGTTCGCCGACCGCGCTGATATGCCCGGCCTCCTTCTCCTCGTTCCATGAGGTGATCCCGGCCGCAAGGCGTAGCCATACCTGCGGATCCAGTTCGATGACGTCCGGCGGCGTGAGATTATGCGGATCCGAGGCCGGTCCGTCGAGGATCTTGATCGCGCCCCACGGTGCCACGCGTACCTCCACACCGGGGCCGGGTGCCTTGCGTTCAAGCAGGAACAGCGAGTAGCGTACGGCCATCGCCATGACCGGGCGCGGCAGTTTCGGCGCGATGGCGAGGCGCGCAGGAGCGGGCGGAGCAGACATTGTCGTGATGCCGGTTGCGCTGTTATCTGTGCTGTTATCGCCGTCGGCCATATCGTTTGCGCCGTTACCGTCGTTCCCGGCACCTTCGTTGGCGATTGCGGCGATTGCGGTACTCGCGGGGATCGCTGCGGTTGGCGTACCAATGCGCGCGGCCTTGTCGTACGCCGCCTCGCGCCACTGCTCGAACGCCGCGCGTCCGCGTTCCAAATCCTTCTCCAGAATCACAGCCATACCGTCATTGTGCCACGTCAGTGGACGGTTTGACGGCTAATAACTGGACGGTTGCGTCACGGCTGCGGACGGCATGGGATGCGCGCGTAGAGCATCCATGCCCCGTCGTCGCCGCGGGTGCGGCACTCGCCTCCCAGCGACGCGATCACCTCGCGATGCATCCCCAATCCCCGCCCGGACCGTTCCGCGGCGCCAAGCTGCGGGGTGTGCGCGGCGTCGGGGATGTCGTTGACCTCGCGAATCTCGATGTACTCCGGACTGAGCATGACGTACAGCACGTACGCGTCCGGCCCCGGCGCGACATGACGCGCGATGTTGGTACTGATCTCGTGCAGCAGGGAGAGCGCCTCGCGCCGTGATGCCGCGTCCACGACCACCGCCATGCCGTTCACGGCGATCGTCCCGTCGTATCCGAGCGGTTCAAGGAATCGGTGCATGGCCGCCAGCTCACCGTCGAGCTGGGACATGAACGACGGTGTCGTGCCTGCCGTTGCTCTGTCCGTCGTTGCTGTCTGGGGTGAGTTGTTCTGCGCCAAGACCTCCTTGTTGCGCCCATCGTCGGCGCGATTCCCGTTCCCGATACGATCGTCGTTGAGATCGTCGTTGAGATTGTGCTCCGCAAGGAAATCGATGATGCCATGCACTTCCTGGAACGCCCGCTGACTGCTGTCCAGAATGTTTCTCCACGTCTCCGCTTCGCTGGTTTCGCTCTGAGTTTCGCCTTGGGCTTCGCCCTGCTCCCCCGGGCCCGCGTCCAACTCCTGCAGTCGCCGGCGCGCGGTGGTCGAGATGAATGTCAGTTCGTTCGACAGCGTGTCATGCATCTCGATGGCCAGCTGACTGCTGCGCCTTATGTCGTCGAGACGCTCCTCGATTCGTGTGTTCTCGTCCTCCTGTGCGTGCAGCCTCCGACGCCACGTAGCGGCCGCCGCGGTCGCCGCCGTGAGTGACGCCGTCACCCCGGCCGCGATCGCGCTGACGAGTGCCGATCCAGTGAGTGCGAACGCCGTTCCCATGGCGACGAGGGTCAGTACGATCCCCGCCACCAGCCATGGGTGGTTGATGTCCACGTCGATATCGAGCTGGTGAGAGAGCCGATCGCTGCCATTGCCGCGTTTGGAGTAGGAGATGCGTGATGTCATGTTCGTGTGCGATCAGTGCATGGTCATGCGGATCCAAGCGCCGATCAGCTCCTTGAGATTGCCGGCACCGAGCTTGCCCGCGGCCCGATTCAGATGCGTGCGTACCGTGGTGGCGCCGATGTTGAGCTCCTGTGCGATCTCCGGAACCGTCCGACCCCGCGACCACAGGTCGGTGATCTCCATCTCGCGCGCGGTCAGTGAGGTGTCGCCTTGGGCGAGTATGCGCCGGTGCGCGTCCGCGACCGTTTGGAACCGTACATCGCCGTTCTCCGGCTGCCACGTGTGCCCTGCGAGCACCTGTCTGATCGCGAGGGCCTGCAGTCGCGCGTCGTCGTTTTTGCTGATGATGCCCTGCGCGCCTGCATCGGCCATCTCCCCGGCATGCCGTTCGACGACCGACGCCGTGATGGCGAGTACGGCGGTCGTGGCGTTCTCCCGGCGGATCGTGCGCACGACGGCCGGGCCGTTGATATCGTTCATCGCAACGTCCGCGAGCAGGATCGACGGCGGGTCGACCGCGTCGGTGCACTGCCTGATCGCCTGCGCTCCCTCGGTGACCGGCGGAAGGATCGCGATGTCGGTCAGGATGCCGGCGAGGATGGTGCGCATCGCGAGGAGCGCCATGCGGTCGTTGTCCATGATGAGCATCGTCGGTTTCATGGATTGCGCGGATGGTTGCACGTCCGATTGCGGGGATAATACCGCCGACCTGTGTGCGACGGATGCCCTCCGCCCTGTACTCGTCATGCTCTCCACGGGGTCAAGAATAGGTTCGGGCGTGGATTCGCCTTGATTCGTCCTCATAAATGAGGACGCGTCTTCCCGTGTGTCCTCACAAGTGATGATCGTGGATACGTAGGTGCGCCTGCATTCCTTACTGTCGGGAAATGTCCGTTCAAGGACATGATCTCAGCTTGAGGAGGCATATGATGATCGCAATGGTGACAGTATCGGATCCGCGCATTGATACGGGTGTTATCGATATCCATATCAAGATTAATAAGTGGTGAGGTTACCATTGGTACGGACACATGTGGCCTGGGGCTCATGCATCCGTGATTCGTTTGGAGATGATAGGCGTGCGTGCCAATGAAGCTCGCTCCGGTGATGGTGATGGCGACGAGGATCGTCCCGTGCGTCCCGTGCGTGAGCGCGGCGGTCTGTGGCGTCTCGCCGACTATCGTTGGTGGTTCGCGGCGGATACGTCCGGTGCGCTGAGTGGCAGTGTGATCGCGTTCGCGATGCCGATGATCGTGCTGGCGATGACGGGGTCGTCATTGGTTGCCCTGATCGTCGAGGCCGGCTGCGTGGTCGTGCAGACGCTGGTCGGTCTGATTGGCGGCGTGGTGCAGGACCGCTACGATCGCAAGGCGCTGATGATGGTCTGGGGCCTGTCCGGTTTCGTTCTGTACGGGGTGTCTGCCGCGTTGATCGTCGTCGCGATCGGCTCCGGGTCCGCTTCCGACGCCGCACGTCCGCTCGCGTCCGCCCCGTGGGCCGTCGGCGCGATGATACTCCTCGTCCTCCTGTTCTCCGTACGTGACGGTCTGCTCGAGAACACATCGAACGCGATGCTGCGCGGCGTGGTCCCGGACGCGGACCTGCCGCACGCGATGGCCGTGAATGACGCTCGCGATTCGACGGTGACGCTCGTCGGTGGCCCGTTCGGCGGCATGCTCATGGCGCTCGGCCGTGCCGTGCCGTTCGTGGCGGGCGCGCTGCTCGGCGCGGTTGGCGCGCTGTCTGCGTGGCGCATCGCCCACTACTGGCATCGCGATCCGGCGGCGACACAGTCCGATTCGTCTGATTCGTCCGTCCTAAGCAAGGCGGGCGATGACGAGACGGGAGATGCTCTCCCCCGTTTCCGCGACGCGTTCGGTGGCCTGATCTGGCTGCTCAAGGACCCGTTCCAGCGCCACCTGTCCATCGCCGCCGCCGCGGCCGCCGGCGCCGGCAACGCGATCCTGCTGCTGACGACCATCGAGGCGTCGCAGGGCGGCACGCGCGTGATCTCCGCAGGATTCGTGGACGCGGCGACCTCCGTGGGAACGCTCGTCGGGGCGCTGGTCGCCTCGCGTCTCATCGACTCGATCCGCAGCGGTGCATTGGTCGCCGCGATGTTCGCGATGCTCGCGGTCGGATTCCTCGGTGCCGCCCTCGCCCCGTCGATGCCCGTCAAGGTCGCGTTCGTGGTGTGCGCCGTGCTGGCGATGCCGGCGGGCAACGCCGTGCTTGGAGGACTGAGCAACCTTCTGGTCGGCAAGGACAAGCTCGGCCGCATAGAGGCCGGCGGCACGCTGCTGCAGTACGGTGCCTACGGGCTTGCGCTGGCGATGTCCGGCATGGGCATGCAATGGCTGGGATATCGCGGCACGTGTCTGGCGCTCGCCGGCGTCATCGCCGCGGCCGCCGTGTATGCGCTGTCGATGCGTGCCCTGCTCACGCTCCCGACGCCCGACCACTGGGGCGATCACGTTACGGCCTGGCACATCGCCACGTTCTGACCGCTCCACGAGTCTGCCGACGAGTCCTCGACCGGCTCGTGAACATCGTCTCCCGATCCGATGGCCATACTACGTAGTATGGTGATGGATAAGAGCTATGACAACGTATGCACGAAGTGGTGCGGAATGTAACGCACTGTTCATGTATGGGTTGAAGCGCGGCCAATATCGCGCCTTATCATGGTCAGGGAAGTTCCATCCCGGAAGGACAAAAAGAAACATGACCGAGATCACTGCACCGAAGTCTCCCGTCACGGCTGAGCAGTTCGCCGACGAGATTCGTGAACAGCTGAAGTACACCCAGGGCGTCACCCCCGAGCAGGCGACCGCCGCCGACGTCTACGTCGCCGCCTCCAAGGCCGTCCGCAACCACCTCGCGGACTCTTGGTTCAAGACTCAGGCTGATATGGTCAACGGCAACACCAAGGCCGTCGGCTACTTCTCCGCCGAGTTCCTCATGGGCAAGCAGCTTGAGAACGCCCTGCTCAACGCCGGCCTGACCGATCAGTTCGACTCCGCCGTCGAGGCCCTCGGCTTCCAGCCGAAGGACATCGTCGACGCCGAGTACGAGCCGGGCCTCGGCAACGGCGGCCTCGGCCGTCTCGCCGCCTGCTACGTCGACTCCCTCGCCTCCCTTGGCGTGCCGGCCTTCGGCTACGGCATCCAGTACCGCTACGGCATCTTCAAGCAGACGTTCGACGAGAACGGCAAGCAGGTTGAGACCCCGGACTACTGGCTGAACAATGAGGAGCCGTGGGGCCACATCGACTACAACCGTGACCAGAAGGTCTCCTTCGGCGGCGAGGTCGTCGAGGAGAACGGCAAGAAGGTCTGGAAGCCGGCCTGGTCCGTGCGCGCCGTCCCGGTCGACTACCTCGTTCCGGGCTACGAGTCCCAGCGTGTGAACACCCTGCGCCTGTGGACCGCCAAGTCCTACGACGAGTTCGACCTGCTCACCTTCAACAAGAGCGAGTACCTCGACGCCGTCAAGCCGCAGGTCAAGGCCGAGGACATCTCCAAGGTTCTGTACCCGGAGGATTCCACCAAGGTCGGCAAGGAGCTGCGCCTCGAGCAGCAGTACTTCTTCGTCGCCGCCTCCCTGCACGACGCCATCCGCGTCTTCTACCCGGGCCAGGACAAGCCGGATCTGACCACCTTCCCGAACAAGATCACGTTCCAGCTCAACGACACCCACCCGGTCATCGGCATCCCGGAGCTCATGCGCATCCTCATCGATGAGTACGACTACGACTGGGACACCGCGTGGAACATCACGGTGAAGACCTTCAACTACACCTGCCACACCCTGCTGCCGGAGGCCCTCGAGGTCTGGTCCGCCGACCTCATCGGCGAGCTGCTGCCGCGTCACCTCGAGATCATCGAGAAGATCAACGAGCAGTTCGAGGACGAGCTCAAGGGCAAGGGCGTCGACGACGAGACCATCGAGCGCATGCGCATCTACACCGGCGACTCCGTCCGCATGGCCTACCTCGCCACCTACGGCGGCTCCCACGTCAACGGCGTGGCCGCCCTGCACTCCCAGCTCCTCAAGGACGTCACCCTCAAGGACTTCTCCGACGTCTACCCGGACAAGTTCACCAACGTCACCAACGGCGTCACCCCGCGTCGCTTCATCAAGCTCGCCAACCCGCGTCTGTCCGACCTCATCACCGAGGGCCTCGGCACCGACAAGTGGCTGTCCGACCTTGAGCTGCTGCAGGGCCTCGTCCCGCTGGCCAAGGACGACGAGTTCGTCAAGAAGTTCGCCGCCGTCAAGCAGGCCAACAAGCACGCCTTCGTCGGCTTCGCCAAGCAGCACTACGGCATCGACGTCGACGAGAACACCCTGTTCAACACGATGGTCAAGCGTCTGCACGAGTACAAGCGCCAGAGCCTGAAGATCCTGGCCACCATCTCCCAGTACGCCGCCATCAAGAACGGCTCCGCCTCCGTCGAGGACCTGCAGCCGCGCACCGTGTTCTTCGGCGCGAAGGCCGCCCCGGGCTACTACCTGGCCAAGATGACCATCGAGCTGATCAACAACGTCTCCCGCGTCATCAACAACGACCCGGACCTCAAGGGCAAGCTCGCCGTCTACATGCTCCCGAACTACAACATCGAGATGGCCCAGAACCTCATCCCGGCCACCGAGCTCGACGAGCAGATCTCCCAGGCCGGTAAGGAGGCCTCCGGCACCGGTAACATGAAGTTCGCCCTCAACGGCGCTCTGACCGTCGGCACCCTCGACGGCGCGAACGTCGAGATCCGTGAGCGTGTCGGCGCCGAGAACTTCTTCCTCTTCGGCATGACCGTCGACGAGGTCGAGGAGCAGTACGCCAACGACTACGATCCGGCCAAGTACTACGAGGCCGATCCTCGCCTGAAGCACGCCATTGACCTCGTCGCCAACGGCACCTTCTCCAACGGTGACCGCAACGCCTACGCGCCGCTCGTCGCCGACTGGCTGACCAAGGACTGGTTCATGACCCTTGCCGACTTCACCTCCTACGTCGACATCCAGTCCGAGATCGAGAAGCTCTACCAGGACCAGCTCGAGTGGAACCGCAAGGCCCTGCTCAACGTTGCGAACTCCGGCTTCTTCAGCTCCGACCGTTCGATCGAGGATTACCTCAAGGACATCTGGCACACCGGCCCGCTCGCCGACTGACGGAGCGTATACCGTCTTTCCTCAACCTCGACGTACCTTTGTATGCCTTCGGTTTCGGACGACGGTCTCCGCACACGTCAGTCGACTCGCTCCGCACGCTCCGCACGCGCGTGGCGAGAGCTAGCGGATAGCGACTGAGTGATAACGCAAAGGTCCCGCAATCCATTCGAGATTGCGGGACCTTTTCGTATAATCCGTATGTATGCGCTGTATGCGCTGTGGCGGTGCTGATCAGGCTTCGGCCGGGGCGGCTTCGGGAGCGTCGTCGGCCGGGGTAGCCTCATCCTTGGCCTTGTCGGCCTTCTCGGCCTTGTCAAGACCCAGATCGACCGGCGAGGAGCTGTTCTCCCACGGCTCCTCCCACGGATCATAATCCGGGTTCTGCTGCTTGTAGATGTACAGGCCCACCACGCCGGCGAGCAGCGCACCAAACAGCAACGCAAAGAACTTCCAACCGTTCGAGGACTTGTTCTCCATGACGGCTCCTTTCCCATTCTCGTCGCCCTGTTCGTTCAGTGACGACCTTGCTTCCCCATCATAGGCACGTTTTTGTGAGGATCGGGTGTGAACGCGCCCAAGGTATCTCCTCCCGATACACTGATCCCATGCGCATGAATCTACCGAAATTCCCTACGAGACAGCAGATCGCCTATGAGTGGAGGAACAACGGCCCGGTGGTCACCAAGGCGCTGGTCGCCGTGTGTGTGGCGGTGTGGCTTGTCGAGATCCTGCTGAGACTGCTCTCGCCCGCCTTATTTAACGAGTTCATCGGCTCCGGCATGGTGATGCCGTTCACGCTGTTCTCCCGCCCGTGGACGTGGTTCACGTCGATGTTCCTGCATGCGCCGAACATCATGCACATTCTGTTCAACATGATCGCGCTGTATTCGGTCGGCCCTGAACTGGAGCGCATGATGGGCCACTGGAAGTACCTTGTGCTCTACCTGATCTCCGGATTCGGCGGCGCGGTTGGCCTCGTCGTTTGGGCCCGCGTGACTGGCAACTGGATGATGGCCGCGTATGGTGCGTCCGGTGCGTTGTTCGGCCTGTTCGCCGCGATTCTGGTCGTCTACCGCCGTATCGGGGCCGATATCAACTCGATGCTGGTGTGGATGGCGGTCAACTTCCTGCTGCCGTTCGTGGTTGGCGGCATCGCCTGGCAGTCGCATGTCGGCGGATTCGTGACCGGTGGCGTGCTCACATGGCTGCTGGTTGCGGGGATTCCTGCGCTGCGCCGCCGCTCGTTCAACCAGCGCATGTGGCTCTATGGGGGAGCGGTGGTCGTCGCGCTCGTCGCGATCGCGATGGTGTGCCTGATGTCGATCGCGTGATCACGCCGTTAGTATCCTGCGCCGTAAAGTCATTGTTGAATTGACCACCCCTCAGGTCTGCTTCAGGTCTGCTTCGCGGTCCGGCTCGTCCTGCGATTACGGACGCGCTGCGCGCGCGCCATGCCGACTCGTCTGTCGGTCCCCGCACGTTGCCTGCAAACGGCGGAGCTGTTTGCTTCATGGTGACGCCCTGACCAACGGCAACGTCCCGACAAGGGGAGCCGGGATGAGACCAACGAATTTCCGGTGGAGGTACTAGATACTCGGCCGCGCCATCGCAGACCGACTCAATTGCATCGCCCGGCCGCACCGCCTCAGTCATACCTCCCAGCCCAGCTGTGCCGCAGCTGTGCCGCTCAACGCTTTTTTCAGTGTTTTTGGCGTTGAGCGGCACGAAGATGCGTCATTGTCGCCCCATCACCTTTTTGACATGTTGTCAAAATGGCTATTTTTCAACGATTCCGCAATGGCCGGTATCGCAAGGACCGCCCCCGCCGCCGATGTGTCTGCCGCTCAACGTGAAAAAGCACCGAAATCGCGTTGAATGGCACGGTTTTCTGCCACTCAACGAACATCAACCGATTGACATGCACTGAGTGGCAGACTCGTCACGCATCCATCCTCGATTCACCCCGATCGACGTATCGGATCCTACGGAATCAAACGTTGTCACCACTTCCCACCACCCACTTAACGCCGAACCCTATAGGATCGGACGAAATGTGTGTTCAATAGAAAGTGGGCGTGTGGGCCCTGTGGCTGTGTGGCTGTGTGGCTGTGTGGCTGTGTGGGCCCTGTGGAAAGTCTCTGAAGCGGGCCCGAGGGGGGCAGCCAATTCGGCAACGAACTTCCGACGGGGGATACTAGGGGGTGTCACCTGTGTGTAGTGGCGGGCGACGAGGCTCGCCACTACATGTAGTGTGAATTACAACCGTGTGGTTTTCCACAATCTGTGGAAAAGAGTGTGGATAACTTGGGGATAATGGCGGGCATATGGTGGAAAACAGGTGTGCATAACCCTACTTTACTGATCAAATCGGCGGAATTTCAACGATTGTGAATTGTGGATATGTGCACAATAGGTTATCCACAATTGCACATTCGGGGTGCTTAGGGGGTATGTAGGGGGTGTTTGAGGGTGTACAGGTGGATAACTCGGGCCGTCGAAAGGCTGTCCGGAGGCTGTATATGCCACAAATCGTGTGCATAACGCACCTCGATTGTGGATAACTCCCCAATATCCAGTGGATAGTTTGGGGATAACCACTACGTATTAGTGGAAAAGCGGTGCACAATCAGTGGATAAGTGGTGGATAACTTGTGGATAATGATCCACAATCGCTGGAATTTCAACGATTATCGCTGTGGATAACCTGTGGATTACTTGGTGTGCATATATGCAGGTGTGTGTGGATATCCTCTTGGAGGCTTCCCGGAGAGGGGGGTTATCCACATCAACTACTGCTCACGCAGCGAGTGGACGAGCTGGGAGACGGCGCGTGGCACAGGGGATTGGCTGAGCCATTCGGTGTTGAATCCTGAGGAATCGAGATAGATCCGGGCGGTCCCGAGCATGCCGAGGATGCCGCTGGCGGCGAACTCGGCGGTGATGCGCTGCACGGGGGTGAGCGAGTCCGCCGTGATCCCGAGCGAGGACAGCCAGACGTCGATGACGAAATCCTTGAGCTGGCGCACCAGTCCGGCCGAGCCGTGTGGTCCGGCGATCAGCGTGATCTTGTGGATGCAGTCGCGGTATGTGGGATCATTTATCCGTTTGCCATAGTCGGTGATCGCCTCGGCGTCGTCCGGCTCTCGAATGAGGTGGATGATGAACGATGCCACATTCGATTCCTTGTACAGTGCGGCGATCGCGTCGTCGGCCAGCTCGGGAATCGACGTGTAGTGATAGTAGAAGGCGCTGCGGTTCAGTCCGCTGACGCGCGTGATGTCGCTGATGCTGATCTGTGCGTACGGCTTGGCTTCCAGCAGTTTCCAGAATGCGGCCTGCATCTTCTGCGGCGCGGAGCGTTCGCCTGCCTTCGGTCGTCCCATGACCGTTCCTCCCCGTTGTCTTGTCGTTTTGTGGCGTCCTCCAACTCAACAGCATATCGGGTTATGGGGATTTTTATCCTACATCATGTTGGGTATTCTCATCGTTCGGTTGGATCCGAAGGGGACCCCAAAACGAGAGGAAGCACTATGAGCACGCTAAACAAACCACTGAGCAACAAACCACTGAGCAAGTCGTCGGACGGGACGCCGGTTGCCGCCATAGAGACGTTGAGGGCCTTCATCCATGTGCGGATGAAGGCCCTCAACGTATCTATGCAATGCGGCAGCCCGCGGGTCGGATTCGCCGCTCAGCGCCACCACATCGTCATGATGAAGCCGATCATGATGATCACGAAGCCGATGAGCAGGTTCCAGGCACCGATGTTCGGAATCGGGTAGTTGGAGGTCAGGTAGTAGGTGACGACCCAGATCAGGCCGATCACCATCAGGATGCAGAACAGCGGCACGAACCAGCGCGGGTTCGACTTGGTGCCCTTGATCGTCTCCTCGACGCGGCGGGTGTTCTCCTCCTGGCGCGCCATCATGCGCTGCATCTGGGGGGTCATCGAGGACTTGTCGGCGGTGGCGTTGAGGACGGCCTCGACCTTGTCCATGTCGACGAGACCCGCGGTATCCGCGTCCGTCGTCTTCTCCGTATCGGACTGCCAGTCCTTCTGTCCATTCGAGTTGTTGTCCAGCTCTTCGTCAGCCATCAGCGTAGTCTCCATTCAAGTTCTATAGGCTAGAAGTCATAATAGTGGTTACACTCGAACGCGGCGAACAATCCCGAATAATGGTGATCATACTGTACAACGCGAGGCCGTATGCATAGATAGGCCGCGGATGGAACGGGATTCCGGCGTGAAGGAAAGGCGGCGGCCATGGCCAGACACAGAGGTGGACGGCACAGTGTGAAGCGCTCCTTCGCGGGCGGCATCGCGGTGATGCTCGTCGTCGCGCTCACCGGATACCTGTTCATGACCAATCTGCGATTCAATCGCACCGCCACCGTCAACTCGGACACCGCCGGGCTCATCGAACAGCGTGTGGACGAGGTCAACAGGCTCAACGCCGAAGTCGAGAAGCTCAGTGCGGACGTGAGCACGATGACCGATCTCGTCGCGAAGAACGGCAGCGGCGCCACCGCTTACGATGCCGGTTCCGGCGCGACCCTGCCCGCGGTGGACGGCGCGGGCGTCGCCGTCACGCTCGACGATTCGCCGATGTGGGAGCAGGCGGTCGACTCCTCCGGTTCCAGCGAGGACATCGACAAGTACGTGATCCACCAGCAGGACATCGAATCGGTGATCAACGCGCTATGGGCGGGCGGCGCCACGTCGATGTCGTTCATGGACCAGCGCATGCTGTTCAACTCCGCCGTGATCTGCTCGGGCAACGTCGTCTCGCTGCATGGTAAGAAATACTCGCCACCGTTCACGATCTACGCGATCGGCGATCAGGACAGCCTGATCAAGGCGTTGGACGATTCGCCCGCGATCGGCATCTACAAGCAGTACGTCAGCGCGTTTGGCCTCGGTTGGAAGGTCGAACGGAAGAAGAATCTGCATTTCGACGAGACGGCGTCGCTGCTGCAGCCGCTCACCTACGCCTCGGTGCTGGGCGATGCGTCGGGCACGTCGGGCGATGATACGGGCGGAACAAGTGGCACGGCCGGCACGAACGGCACGAACGGCACAGACACGGGAACGCAGGGGGAGTAGGCATCGATGAAGCACAGCGCGAACAGGGCGGCGAACAGGAACGTACGTGACGGCAGACGGTCATCGGACGACATGACCACTCGCATGACCGCCGGTGCGACCGCAGGTGCGGCCACGGGCTCCCGCCGCAATCCCGTATGGCAGATGATCGGCATCATCGCGGAGATCCTCATCACGATGGCCGTGGTCTGCGCGCTGTACATCGTGTGGCAGATGTGGTGGACCGGCGTCATATCGGAACGCACGCAGGTCGAGACGCGCGAACAGGTGTCGTGGGCGACCCCCGGCACGTCGACCGCGGGCAGCACGGACGGTGCGGACGGTGCAACTGGCAGCGCGGACAGCGCGACCACCATCGCCAAGGCGCAGTCCGGCGATGCCCCCGTCCAGCCGACCAGCGCCAGCTACGGCGATCTGGTCGCCGAAGTGTACATCCCGCGATTCGGCGAGGGATGGCAGCGTAACATCGTCGAAGGCACCGACGCGGAACAGCTCGCCCGCCACGGACTCGGCCACTACCAGAGCACGCAGATGCCCGGCGAGGTAGGCAACTTCGCGATCGCCGGCCATCGCTCCGGCTACGGGGAGCCGCTCGGCGACATCGACAAGCTCCAGACCGGCGACCCGATCATCATCCGCACGCAGGACTACTGGTATGTATACACGTACACGAAATACCAGATCGTCGTCCCGACCGACGTGTGGGTGGTCGCGCCGAACCCGACGCCCGACTCGTCGGATCCGAACGCGAAACCGACCAAACGCATGATCACCCTGACCACATGCGAACCGAAGTACACGACCGCCACGCATCGCTGGATCGCATGGGGCGAACTCAAATACTGGGCGAAGGTGTCCGACGGCATCCCACAGGAACTCGCCTCCACCGACTCGGCCGGTCAGGTCAGGTTCGCGAGCACGAGCACCACCACCATGTCGCTGCCCGCCCGCCTCGGATCGCTCACGCCGTACGTGTTCGGCTCGCTGGTGATCTGGGCGGTGCTCGCGATCGCGGCAGCCGTCGCCTGGCAGTGGCCGCTGATCGCCGACATCCGTTCAGGCCGTCGCCGCAGGCCGGACGCGAGCATCTACGGCCTGCTCTGGCGACTTCAGCCGGGCATCCTGCCGATCCGCGTGGTCCTCACCGTACTGCTCGCCGCGGCCGCGGTCGGCGCGCTCTTCCAGTGGACGTTCCCTTGGGCGGCCGCCAACATCCCTATGCTGCAGCAGATGAGCAACTACGTGTCGGTCCAACAGTAGCCGCATTACACTCGCAGTAGACTTCTGGTCAGCAGACGCAATTCATGAAGGAGCCATCGTGACCGATTCCGCGCACATCCTTGTGGTCGACAACTACGATTCGTTCGTCTATACGATCGTCGGATACCTGAAAACGCTCGGTGCCACCGTCGACGTGGTGCGCAACGACGCCGTCGACCCGTCCGACGAGCACGTGACCGACGGCTACGACGGCGTGCTGATCTCCCCCGGCCCGGGCGCCCCGGCCGAATCCGGCGCCAGCGAGGACATGATCCGCCTGTGCGCCCGCCAGAACAAGCCGATGTTCGGCGTGTGCCTCGGCCTGCAGGCGCTCGCCGAAGTGTACGGCTGCACGGTCGATCACGCGCCGACGATCATGCACGGTAAGACCAGCCTCGTCGAGCACATCGACGACGAGATCTTCGCCGGAGTCGCCAATCCGATGACCGCCACCCGCTATCACTCGCTCGCCGTCGAGCCCGATTCCGTGCCGGACACGCTCGAGGTGACCGCGTGGACGCAGGGCGATCACATCGTGCAGGGTATCCGCGTCAAGGGCAAGCCGATGTACGCCGTCCAGTTCCACCCCGAATCCGTGATGACCCAGGACGGCTACCGCCTGCTGGCCAACTGGCTCGCCGTCTGCGGTCAGACCACCGCCGTAGCCAACTCAGCCGGCCTCCAGCCCAAGGTGAACAAGTAGGAGCAGGAATCGGCTCACCGAAAAGGTTCCACCGAAAAGGTTGAAAACGCAAGTGGGAGGGGCGGTGGTCCTGTTCTCGACCGCAGGCTTGGCCGAGCGGCCTTGAGCGTGTCGAGAACAGGACCACCGCCCCTCCCACGTCCCCGCTGGAGGTTTTGGTAAATACCAGGGTTAAATCCCGCTAGAGTCAGCGCTTGGCGCTGGAGGTGGTGGTGCCGCTGCCGGATCCACTGCCGGAACCGGACGACCCGGACCCGCCTGTACCGGAGCCGCCGGTTCCGCCACCTTCCGTGGTGCCGCCGCCGGACCCTGATCCGCCGGTGCCGGAGCCGTTGCCGCTTTCACCGCCGGTCGTGCCGCCATTGCCTGATCCGCCGGTGCCGGAGCCGTTGCCGCCACTCGGCGTGGCGACCGTGGTCAGGGTGATCGTATCGCCCTTCTGCGCGGTTGAACCGCTGCTCGCGCTCTGCGTGATCACGCGATCGGTGGTGCCGGTGGAGCCGGTCTGGCTCACGGTCAGGCCGAGCGCCTCAAGCTGCGCCTTGGCGCTTTCGTAGGTTTCGCCGATGACGTTCGGCACGGTCACCGGCGTCGAGCCCTTGGACACGATGAGGCTTACGGACGTGCCCTGCGTCACGGACATGCCGGACGACGGGTTGACGGCGATCACATTGCCTTCGGCTACGGAATCGCTGTACTCCTCGGTGATCGTCACGCCGGTGAAGCCTGCGTTCTTCAGCGCCTCGACCGCGGCGTCCTTGGACTGGCCGACCAGTCCGTCGGGCACCTTGGCCATGCCGGAGGAGACGTAGAGCATCACGACGGTGCCCTTCGGCTCGGACTTGCCGGCCGCCGGATTGGTACGCGTGACCTTGTCGCGTGCGATTGAGGCACTGTCCTCGGTCTGCACGCTCGTACCGACCTTGAAACCGGCCGATTCGAGCTCGGCGCGGGCCTCGGACTGGGTCATGTCGGTCACGTCGGGGATCTTCGTGTTCTGCGGTCCGGTGGAGAACCAGACGCGTACGGTCGAACCGCGTGCGGCCTTGGCGCCGCCCTGCGGATCCTGCTTGGTGAACGTGCCTTCCGGCTCGGTCGAATCGTTGTCGTCGACGGCCTTGAACGTGAAGCCGGCCGCCTCGACCTTCGCCTTGGCCATGTCCTTGGTCATCGACGAGGTGATCGTCGGCACGGTGGCCATCTGCTCGGTGGCCGCCTCGTTGCCCGAGATCAGGAACCATGCGCCGAGGCCGATCAGCATCGCCACGGCGAGGGCGATGAGCGATCCGATGACGATGCGCTTGCGCTTGCGGGCCTTGAGGGCCGCCGCGCGCTGGGCCGCGCGGGTCTGCGCCATCGTGGAGCTCGCCGCCGGACGCACCTGCTCGAACTGTCCGGTGACCGGGTTGAACGCCTGCGTGGACGAACCGTTCGCATCCGGGTTGAGCGGCACGGTGGCCGCATCCTGCTCGGCCTGCTTGCGGGCCTTCATGTTCGCCAGGTCGGTGAGCGGGTTGAACGCGGCCGCGACAGGCACGCCGCCGTTCATGAACGTCAGGATGTCGTTCTTGAACTCGGCGGCCGTCGCGTAGCGGTTCTGACGATCCTTGGCCATCGCCTTGGCGCAGATCGAATCCCACATCTTCGGCAGTCCGGGCACGACCGCGGACGGCGGGGTCGCGACTTCGGAGACGTGCTGGTAGGCGATCGCCACGGCGGAGTCGCCGGTGAACGGCGGACGCCCGGTGAGCATTTCGTAGAGCACGCAGCCGGCCGAGTACAGGTCGGAGCGCATGTCGACGGTCTCGCCGCGCGCCTGCTCGGGGGAGAGGTACTGCGCGGTGCCGACGACGCCCTGCGACTGGGTCATCGTCGCGGCCGAGTCGTCGAGCGCGCGGGCGATGCCGAAGTCCATGACCTTGACCATGCCCTGGTCGGAGATCATGATGTTGCCGGGTTTGATGTCGCGGTGGATGATGCCCATCCGATGCGAGTATTCGAGCGCGTTGAGCACGCCGAGCATCACCTGTTCGGCGTCGCGCTGGGAGAGCGGGCCGTTGGCGCGGATGATGTCGCGAAGGGTCTGGCCCTTGACGTACTCCATCACGAGGTACGGCAGGCGTTCGGGCTGGCCGTTCTCGCCGGTGATGATCTCCTCGCCCGAATCGTAGATGTTGACGATGTTCGGGTTGTTCATCTGCGCGACGGAGTGCGCCTCGCGGCGGAATCGCGCGAGGAAGATCTCGTCGTTGGCAAGGTCGGAGCGCATGATCTTGATGGCGACGGTGCGTCCGAGACGCGTGTCCATCGCCACATGCACTTCGGCCATACCACCGCGGCCGATGAGCTGGCCGAGCTGGTAACGGCCGTCGGCGAGTGCAGAGGGCATGCTACTCATTGCTGCTCCTTCCAAACATGCGTCGGCTCGAATCGTTCTGTGTGTGCTGTTCGCCGGTGATCGGCGTTGCGTCCGGCACCGTGCCGCTGACGCCCGGCGTGGTGACGGTCACGCGCGCGTTGGCCAGTGGGATGTGCGGCATGCTGGTGATCCTGCGGGGCAATCGGCCGCCGCTGCGGGCCATGATGCGCGTGGAGTCGTTGAGCTCGGTCTGCTGGTCGAGGAGTCGGCGTTCGATGCGTGCCAGCGTGCGGGAGACGACGAGCGCGTCCTTGGGGCGGTCGAGCGGGTCCTTGGCGAGCATCGACATGATGAATTCGCGCAGCTGCACGTCGATGTTCGCGGGCAGCGGCGGCACGGGGTCGTTGACGTGTGCGGCGGCGATGTCGACCGGGGTGGCGCCGGTGAACGGGCGATGCCCGCACAGGCCCTCGTAGGCGACGACGCCGAGCGAGTAGATGTCGGACTGGGGCGTGGCCTGCTGGCCCTGCGCCTGCTCGGGGGAGATGTACTGGGCGGTGCCGACGACCATGCCGTCCTGCGTGATCTGCTCCTGGTTGGTGGAGTAGGAGACGCCGAAGTCGGTGATCTTCACCTCGCCGGTGTCGGAGACCATGATGTTGGCGGGTTTGACGTCGCGGTGGATCACCCCGTGGGAGTGGGCGACGAACAGGCCGCGCGCGGTCTGGATGAGGATCGGCAGCAGCGTGAGCGGGTCCATCGCCCCCTGCTCGTGGAACAGGTCGGCGAGGGACTTCGACGGCACGTACTCCATGATGAGGAAGCCGATGCCGTCGTGTTCGTAGTATTCGAACAGCGCCGCGATGTTCGGGTGCGCGAGATTGGCGGAATTGTGCGCCTCCGCGCGCAGCCGGCGCAGTTTGGCCTCCGCGTTCGAGAGGTCGGAGCGCAGCGCCTTGATGGCGACGGGGCGGTTGAGCTGGATGTCCCAGCCCTTCCAGACCTCGCCCATGCCGCCCTTGGCGATCCGCGAGTCGAGGCGGTAACGGCGATGGATGAGCTGTCCTTCGATCAGTTTCATTGCTTGAGCGCCTCCTGGATGACGGTTCGGAAGATGGGGCCGGCCGACTGATAACCATAGCCGGTGGTGTTGTGCACGACGACGGCGACCGCGATCTGCGGGTCGTCGGCCGGGGCGAAGCCCATCACCCAGCCGTCGTTCGTGGCGTTGGTCGCGCCGATCTGCGCGGTGCCGGTCTTGGCGGCGACCTTCACGCCGCTCACGCCGATCGTGGGGGCGTCCTTGGTGACGACCGACTCCATCATCTGCGTGAGCTTGTTGGCGGTGTCGGCGCTGAACGGCTCGCTCATCTCGCTGGCCTTGGTCTCGCTGAACACGGACAGGTCGCTGGCGCGCACGCGGTCGACGATCGTGGGGCGCATGAGCTTGCCGTCGTTCGCGATCGCGGAGGCGACCAGCGCGTTCTGCATGACCGTCTCGGTGACGTCGCCCTGGCCAATCGAGGCGAGCGCGAGCTTGTCGGCGGTCATCGTCGTGGTCGGATAGTGCGAGGCGACGGCCTTCATCGGCGAGCCGGTCACGTCGGCGCCGTCGATGAGGATCGAGCTGCCGAAGCCGAGCTTCGAGGCCATGTCGGCGATCTTGTCCTGGCCGAGGCTCACGCCCAGCTGGGCGAACGCGGTGTTCGACGAGTAGGTGAGCGCGTCCTGAAGGGTCATCGCGCCGTTCGATCCGTTGGCGGCCGCACTCGAGTTGGTCAGCGCCGTCACGGTGCCGGGCAGGATGTAGCTCGCGCCGGCGGGGATCGACGTGTTCACGTCGTATTTGCCGGTTTCGAGCGCGGTGGCCGCGACGATCGTCTTGAACGTCGATCCCGGCGGGAACAGCTGGCTCGTCGCGTTGTTGAGCATCGGGTTGGCCGGGTCGGAGGTCAGGTTCTTGTAGTTGTTGGTGATCGTCTTGCCGTCGTGCGAGGCGAGCAGGTTCGGATCGTATGAGGGCGTCGACACCATCGCGAGGATGCGTCCGGTCTTCGGCTCCATCGCGATGACGGCGCCGGTCTGGCCCTGCAGCGCGTTGTACGCGGCCTGCTGGAGCTTCGTGTCGATCGACGTCTCGATGTTGGCGCCCTTGTTGTCGCTGCCGGTCAGCGTCGACCTGATGCGCTGCCAGAACAGCGTGTCCGACTGCCCGGAGAGCAGTGAGTTGCGCGACGCCTCGATGCCGCGGTCGGCGCGCTGGCTGATCGAGAAGAAGCCGGTGATCGGCGCGTACAGGACGCCGTTCGTGTATCCGCGCTGGTATTTGAACGCGTCGTTCGTGGCGGTCGACTGCGCGAGCACCGTGCCGTCGGCGGCGAGGATCGCGCCGCGCGGCGCGCCGAACTCGTGGTAAAGCGATCGCGAGTTGCGCGTGTCCGCGTTGAGCGAGGTGGAGCGGATCGCGGTGATGATCGTCGTGGACAGGCCGAGGACGGTGAACAGGACGACGACCGCGGTGAACAGCTGGCGCAGCATCTTGTTCATGAAGTTCATCGTGCGCCTCCCGTCAGAATGCGGCCGCCCGGGGTGCCCTGCGTGCCGGATGTGCCTTGCGTGCCTGGGATGCCGGGGGCGTCCCGACGGATCGCCTCGGTCTCCATCGCGTCGGAGGTGGCGGGCAGCGGCTCGACCGCGCCGTCACCGGCCGCCTCGGCCTCGGCGGCGGCCTTCTCCTGCTTGGCGACCTCCGCCTCGCGCTCCTTGAGCTCGTGGTCGCGCAGCACGGCCAGCGCCTCGTACTGGAACGTGTCGGTGGACACCTCCGGCGCCGGCTTGTTGGCCGCGTTCGAGACGATGATGAGCAGCGTCGAGAGCAGATAGTTCGCGATCAGCGACGAACCGCCGGCCGCCATGTACGGCATCGTGAGGCCCGTCAGCGGGATCACCAGCGTGATGCCGCCGACCACGGTGAAGATCTGGAACGCCATCGTGAACACGAGTCCGGAGGCGAGCAGCTTGCCGAAACCGTCCTTGACCTTCATCGCGGTGACGAATCCGGAGGCGATGATGATCATGTACAGCACGAGCACGGCCATGCAGCCGACGAGTCCGAGCTCCTCACCGATGGACGCGTAGATGAAATCGGAGTTGCCGAACGGCGTGAGGTTCGGCATGCCCTGACCGAGGCCGGTGCCGAGCAGTCCTCCCGCGGCGAGGCCGAACAGGCCGTTGACGATCTGGTAGGAGCCGCCCACGCGGTTGTAGAGCTGCGGGTCGAACGGGTGCAGCCACACCTCGACGCGCGCGCCGACGTGTCCGAAGATGCTGGCCGCCGCGACCGCGCCGACCGCGAATCCGATGAAGCCGATCACCAGCCAGCTGAGCCGCCCGGTGGACACGTAGAGCATGCCGACGAACATCGCGAAGAACATGAGCGAGGTGCCGAGATCGTGCTGGAGCACGAGCACGCCCATCGAGGCGAACCACACGATGATGATCGGGCCGAGATCCTTGATGCGTGGCAACTGCAGGCCGAGCACCTTCTTGCCGCCGACGGCCAGCTGGTCGCGGTGGTCGAACAGGTACGCGGCGAAGAAGAACGCGAGGAACAGCTTGGCGAACTCGCCCGGCTGGATCTGGCCGATGCCGGGCAGCTTGATCCAGATGCGCGCGCCGTTGATCTCCTGGCCGAGCACCGGCAGCATCGGGGAGAGCAGCAGCACCAGGCCGACGACCATGCTCACGTAGGAGAATCGCCGCAGCAGACGGTAGTCGCGCAGGAACACGACGAGCAGCGAGCACAGGACGATCGCGATGCACACGAACTCCAGCTGGCGCTGCGCGACGATCGTGCCCTTCTCATGGTCGATGCGCGCGATCATCACCGCGCCGATGCCGGTGAGCATCACCACGCACGGCTGGAGCACCTGGCTCGCGTACGGCTGGAAGTGGTTGACCAGCGCCCAGAAGATCAGCGACAGCACGCCGCAGATCGTCAGCAGCGTGACGAACGTGGAGGGGAAGGACCCCTCGGTCCGATAGAACATCTGATAGAACGCCATACCGCACAGCAGGAACGAGGCGAGCAGCAGTGCGATCTGGCGTAGGCGTAGGGCGATCATTGCTGAGCCCCGCCTTCCTGCGTCTGCGGCTGGGTTTGCGTCTGCGTCTGCGGCGTGGTCGTCTGGTCGGTCGACGCGCCGGAATCGGTCGTGCCGTCCGCGGATGCGCCGTCCGTCGACGTGCCGTCCGTGCCGTCAGTAGACGTACCGTCCGCCGCCTTGGCCGCGTCCGCGTCCTTCTTCGCCTTCGCCTTCTGGATCGAGGCGAGTTCGTCGCGGATCAGCTCGACGTGCGATTCGGCCTCCGAGTAGTTGTCGCGCACGATGCCCTGCTCCAGCTCCTTATGCCAGCTCGCCGGCAGCGCGCTTACCTTGATCGCGGTGCGCTTGACCTCGTGCGAGAGCGTCAGATTCGCGATGCTGGTGGGCACGCCCTGATAGATCGCGACATACCCGTCGGCCGTGCCGACGTAGTACTTCGACTGGCTGTAGCGGTACACGCCGAACAATGCTCCGGCGATCGCGGCCAGCACGAACACGATGGTCGCGATGATCGCCACGCGCCTACGGCGCCGGCGCGCGCGATTCGTCTTGTGCAGCTTGACCTGCTCGGCGCGGATGGCCTGCGCCACCTCAGGATCGTTCGGATCGGTGCTGATGCGTCCGTTGCTCTTCGTGACCACCGGGATCTCGCCGGTGTCCGGGTTCTTCGGGCGATCGCCGTTCTCCTCGCGCACCAGCGACGGCTGGACGACGCGCCGGGACTCGTCCTTGCTCTGGCCGCCCTGATCTCCCCGACCTGATTCATTGCCGGAAGTACCGGAGGTGCCGGAGGTCGAAGCGGAATCCCCGTCATTGCGCGGATCGTGTGCATCCCGGGCGTCATGCTGCGGCTTCTCGGCCACGGCCAGCGCGGCCGCACGCTGGGCGGGGGAGTCGTCGTCACGCAGCGCCGGAGCGGTGGCGATCGGCTCGTTGACGATGTCGGCGATCGGCTCGAGGCTCGCGCTCGCCGCGCCGCCCACCAGCGGCGTCTGATGCGGCAGGTCGAAGGCGTGCGCGTCCAGCGTCATCGTGGCGTCGCCGATCACGGCGGTCACGTTGTCGGTGCTGCCGGCGCGCAGGGCCATGCTCACGAGCTGCTGCGCGCAATCGCCCGGATTGGAGACCTCGGTCATCGTCTCGGCGATCGTGGAATCCTCCAGCACGCCGCACAGGCCGTCGGAGCACAGCAGCCAGCGATCGGCCGCATGCGCCTTGAACATGGCGATGTCCGGATGGGGGTCGATGTCGAAATCGCCCAGCACACGCATCACGACGTTGCGCTGCGGATGGTTCTTGGCCTCCGCTTCGGTGATGCGCCCGGTGTTGATGAGATGCTGCACGTAGCTGTGGTCCTGCGTCGCGCGGCTCAGCACGCCGTCGCGTAGCAGGTAGGCGCGCGAATCGCCGATGTGCGCGAGCACCCAGTATCCGGCGACGAGCGCCACGGCCGTCACGGTCGTGCCCATGCCGGAGAGCTTGCGCTCGCGACGGGCCTTGCCGACGATCGCGTCGTGCGCGGCCATCACGGAGGTCTCCATCATCGAGGCGATCTCGGCGACGTCGTCGGTCACGTCGTCGCGCTCGATATGCGCGAGCGAGCGGATCGCGATCGTCGAGGCGGTGTCGCCGCCCGCATGACCGCCCATGCCGTCGCAGATCGCGATGAGATGCGCGCCGGCGAACGACGAATCCTGATTGTTCGCACGCACCGTGCCTACGTCGGATACGGTGGTGGAGCACAGGAACAGCTGCTGCGGGTCGCTGGCGGCGGCGGATCGCTGCGTCAACGGAAGGGTCTCGGTGGCATCCTGCGCGTCCTGCGCGATGTGCCGGGGCAGCGATTGGGTCTGTTCGTTCCGTTCGTTGTGTGACTGGTCGGAGGAGGCGGACATACGGCTATCACCTCAACTCGAATGTCGTGGCGCCGATGCGTACGGGTACGCGGGCGGGAAGTACGGTGGGCACGGCCAGACGCTGGCCGTTGACGACGGTGCCGTTCGTCGAATTGAGATCCTCGATGGCCCACTGGCCGGAACGGGGATCGGGGTACAGGCGGGCGTGATGCGACGAGGCGAACTCGTCGTCGAGCACCACGGTGTTCGACGCGGCGCGGCCGATCGTGATCGCATCGCCGGTCAGCGGCACGGAGGAGCCGGCCAGCGGCCCGTCGATGATCACCAGCAGCGACGGGGATGACACGCCGCCGGAAGACGTCGAACCCGACATGCCGGACGAGGCGGAACGGGCCGGCGTGGCGCGCATCGCATCGGACGACGGCGCGACGCCGGGCGTGCCGGAGGCGACGGCCACGGCAGGAGCGTTGGCTCTACGGGAGGCGTGACGCTCCTTGCGACGGCGCGAGCGCGACGGGCGCGGGCTGAAGGACGAGATGTCCTGATGCAAGGAACGCACGGCGAGCCATACGAATACCCAGAGCAGGACGAGGAATCCATACTTGAGCAGTGCGAATGTCAGTTCGGTCATGCGATTCGACCTTTACCGTAACGGTAACGCCGTGCGGCGCTACTCCTGATCCTGGGAGGACGCCCAATACAGGATGCGGGTGCGGCCGATGGTGATGGTGTTGCCGTCCAGAAGCGTGGCGGCGGGCACCTGATGACCCTCCACGTACGTGCCGTTCGTGGAGCCCAGATCGCGGGCGATCACGCCGTTGGGGGTGATGTCGATCTCGAGATGCTTGCGGGAGATGCCCGGATCGTCGATGACGATGTCGCAGCCGGAGCCGCGGCCGATGATCGTCTTCTCCTTGGTGAGCAGGTACTGGCTGCCGTTGATCTCCAGCAGCGGGCTGTCCTGATTCTGATCGTCGGTGGTGACCGGAACCGCGTTGCCCTGCACCGAGGCGGAGGTGAGCTTGAAGCTGCCCTTGGTGAGCTCCAGATCCTCCTCGAAGATCACGACCACCGGGCCCACGAACGCATAGTGCTGGCTGCGCGCGTAGTTCGTGAGGTTGTCGGCCAACTCGTCGGCGAGCGTCTCGCTGCCCCACTGTTCAATGCGGTCGAAATCGGGGGTGCTCAGCTTGAAGCGGTACTCGTTCGGGGCGACCGTGCGGTCGCGGCCCACCGGCATGGCCTCGTTGTCGATCTCGCGCTCCAGGGCGCTGGACAGGTCGACTGGCTGCAGATCCTTGGAGCCGAACTTCGAGAACACTCCGTTCACTGCGCCTTCGACGCTTTTCTCAAAACGGTCGAGAACGCTCATAGTCATCCCTTTCTATATCCCTGACCAGTGTACGCATGGGTCGGAACGCGTCATATATTCGAGTCCAATACTTGCAAAAGCCACAAATCACCCTCGAGTGCCCTCGAAACCGCCTCCGAAGCGCCACCCGTTCACCCCAGATGGCCTTCTCTGCCCGCAATCGCGTCGCATTTTAGGGATGAAGCGCCACTGCGCGCCCCCGTCCGCCCCCGCCCGGGTTGGTCTCCGGCAAATTGTCGCACTGACCGATTCTCAGCGCGACAATCTCGCGAAATCGCCCCGGGTTGACTCCCGCGTGTAGCGTGGGGCGTATGGACGAAAACACTGCGATTGACGCAATCGAGAAGTTCCCCCGCGCGAAGGCGCGCACGCTGCGATTCACCAGTGGCGCCCCGCGCTCCGCACAGGCTCTGGGCGACGGCTCCATGGCCCTGTTCCTGCGCTCCGACGGCCCCGAGGACCTCGCCACCTCCCTGTGGCTGAGCTGGTTCGACGCCAACGGCGACCACTATGAGACCAAGCTCGCCGATCCGCGCGAGCTGCTCGGCGACAAGGCCGACGATGAGGACGTGCCCGCCGAGGAGAAGGCCCGCCGCGAGCGCGCCCGCGAGGGCGGCACCGGCATCGTCGGCTATTCGGTCGACGCGGACGGCGATCGCGTCGTCTTCACGATCAACGGCCGACTGTTCCTCACCGAGATCGGCGACCCCGAGGACTGCGACAGCGACGGCGATCTCGAGGTGCGCACGCGCGAACTGGCCGGCGCATGGCTCGACGAGGACCCGGACCTCTACACCCCGGTCCTCAACCCGCGCATCAGCCCGGACGGCTGGCACGTGCTGTACACCACCGGCGAACACCTGATGCTCGTCGACATCGGCGACTGGCCGGGCGACGAGGACGACGAGGACGATGATGACGGCGAGCCGTTCGACGACCGCGTGACCGCGATCTACGGCGTGTCCGTCGAGGACGAGGACGGCGAGCCGGCCGAGAACACGTGGAGGATCGGCCTGGCGGAGTTCGTCGCCGGCGAGGAGATGGACCGCTACGACGGCTTCTGGTGGGCGCCCGATTCACGCCACGTGCTCTTCGAATCCTTCGACACCGCCGACGAGCCGATCTGGCACATCGCCGATCCGGCCGACCCGGAGCAGCCGGCCGCGCCCCGCCGCTACCCGCGTGCGCTGACCCGCAACGCCGACGTGTATCTGACCGTTCTCGCCCTCGACTTCGACGAGGACGAGCGCTACGCCGGCATCACCGGCAACGCGGACGTCGACTGGGATCGCGACACGTACGAATACGTCGCGGCCGTGAGCTGGACGAAGGGCCACGATCCGCTCGTGCTCGTGCAGAACCGCCGCCAGACCCGCGACCAGGTGCTTGAGGTCGCGGTGAGCGAGGACGATCCGCTCGGCTCGACCCGCGTGCTCGAGGAGCACGCCAACGACCAGTGGATCGACCTCGTCTCCGGCACGCCGGCCCTGACGTCCGACGGCCGTCTCGTCTCGGCCCTCAACGACATGGAGACGGACACGAATCGCCTGACCGTCGACGGCCGAGCGTTCACCCCCGCCGGCTGGCAGGTGCGTCACGTGCTCGACGTGACCGACGACGACGTGCTCGCCGTCGTCCAGCGCACGCCCGAACTCGCGCCCGACGTGCCGGTCGAATGGCGACTTGCGTCCGACGCCTCGGTGTCCGGCAAGACGGCTTCCGGCCTTTCGGGCAGCGCCGCGCACATCGGCGACCACGACGCGCGCAGCTTCGACGTGGTGAGCTTCGGCTACGACGGATCGATCACCCCGCTGACCGTGACGCCCGGCCTGTGGACCGCCAGCCGCGCCGGCGACGGATACGTGCTCACCGGACGCGACATGACCTCGCCCGACGTGCGCATGTCCCACTGCCTGACGGTCGTCGACGGCATCGACACGGACGATGCGGACTCCGCGCTCACCATCCTCACCGCGCCCATCGCCAGCCACGCCGCACGCCCCGGCTTCACGCCGAACGTGACGTTTACGCGCCTCGGCGAACATGGCCTGTACACCGCGATCATCACGCCGAGCCCCTCCAGCCCCTACTACGGCTTCGGCCAGCTGCCCGTGCTCATGAAGCCCTACGGCGGCCCCGGATTCCAGCAGGTCATCGCCGCGCAGTCCTACTACTGGGAGGCCCAGTGGTGGGCCGACCAGGGCTTCCTCGTCGTCACCGCCGACGGCCGCGGCACCACCGGCCGCGGACCGAAGTGGGATCGCGAGATCTTCGAGAACATGAAGGACGTGACGCTCGCCGACCAGATCGAAGCCGTCAACGCCCTGCCCGAAGCCATCGCGACGATCAACGACATGCGCGCGGACGAGACGGACGCCGACCGCGTCATCCCCGCTCCCGACCTCGACAGGGTCGTCATGATCGGCTGGTCCTACGGCGGATTCCTCTCCGCGCTCGCCGTCCTCGACGCGCCCGACGTGTTCCGCGCCGCCTGCGCCGGCGCCCCGCCCACCGACTGGACGCTCTACGACACGCACTACACCGAGCGCTACCTGGGACTCGACCCCGAGGTCTACCGGCGCAACGGCATCGTCCAGGACGCGCCCAAGCTCGTCCGCCCGCTCATGCTCATCCACGGGTTCGCCGACGACAACGTGACCATCGCCCACAGCCTGCGCCTCTCCCAGGCGCTTATGGCCGCCGGACGTGCGCACACGTTCCTGCCGCTCACCGGCATCACCCACATGACCAACGACGAGACGGTCGCTGAAAACCTGCTCATCCTCCAGCGCGACTTCCTCAGGAACGCGCTGGCCTGAGCGGCTCGGCGGCCGGCTCGGGCGGTGAAGAGCGGTTAAGATGGGCCGTATGCAGCTCAATCTGATCGACGAGAGCGCCTACGCGCAGACGATGACGAAACTGGTGCGTCCGGCGCTCGCCGGCTGCCGCGACGAAGGCTGGTTCAACCCGGCGCAGGCCGAACGCGAGGCCGGGCTCACGCCTCGCGGCGGCGGCCTGCACTACCTGTGCTACGATGCCACCAAGTTCGACTACGAGCGTGAGGACGGAGCCACGGCCGTGTTCCGCGGCGCCATCGTCATCAGCCACGGTTTCACCGAGTTCGCCGAGAAGTACGACGAACTCGTCTGGTACTTCCTCAAATCCGGCTACTCCGTGTGCGTGATGGATCATCGCGGACACGGCAAGTCGGCGCGCGACGTCGACAATCCGTCGCTCGTGTGGATCGACGACTGGCATCGCTATGTGGTCGATCTGGCCGGATTCGCGCGCACGATCGGCCAGCAGTACGCGGCCGGCGAGCCGATCAACCTGTTCTGCCATTCGATGGGCGGCGGCATCGGCGCGGCCGCGCTCGAACAGTATCCGAGCCTGTTCGACCGCGCCGTGCTCTCCTGCCCGATGATCGCGCCGCAGACCGGCATGCCGATGTGGCTCACGCGCGCGCTCGTCGACGTGCTGTGCGCGTGCGGCATGGGCCGTCATCGCGTCTTCGGCCAGAAGGACTTCGACGGCGTGCTCGATCTGGGTCCCTACCAGCTCTCGAGCGAGCCGCGCGAACGCTGGTACCATCAGCTGCGCTGCAACACCCGCGAGTACCAGACCTACTGCGCGTCGTTCGAATGGGTGCATCAGGCGATGCGCATGAACCGCGCGATCCTTAAGTCCAGCGCGTGCGCCGAGATCGAGACGCCGATCCTGCTGTTCCAGGCGGGGCATGACATCTGGGTGCGCAACAAGCCGCAGAACGTGTTCGTCAACCGCGTGATCGACGGCGGCGGTCAGGCACGGCTCGTGCACATCGCCGACTCCGAGCACGAGATCTTCTCGATGCCGAACGCGGTGTTCGGACCGTATCTGGAGCAGGTGCTGGCGTTCTTCAGCGCGCCGATGATCGTGGCCTCGGAGGAGTAACGCCGGAAAACGGCGGAAACTACGCATTCTACGTAGTCGGGTGTTGCTTTTCATCCAGAGTTCACATTGACGTCATGTGGCGGTCTTGAGGGCGTAAGTCCGCGGTTCGAGAATGGAAGTATGGGTATAGAAGCCGTATTTCGCCGTCGAATCGCCGCCTGCGCCGCGCTTGTCGCCGCCACCGCGATGCTGCTGGGCGGGTGCGCCCAGACCAGTGACAACGGTAAGACCAACGCCGGCACATCGAACGGATCGAACGATTCCTCCAACTCCTACAACGGGCCGACCGGCACATCGACCACCAGCAAGGACGGTAACGAGCAGCAGTTCACGCCCGGTTCCGGCAAGCCCGATCAGACCATCACCATCGCGTCCGGCTCCGAGAACAAGGAGGTCGCCGACGCGGTCCAGCGCGCGGTCGACGAGTCGAACGTCGCCGTGACCATGAAATACATGGGCTCGCTCGACATCATGAAGGTCCTCTCCTCCGGCGCCGAAGGGTATGACGCCGTGTGGCCGGCCTCCTCGATGTGGATCTCGATGGGAGACACCAAGCACCTCGTCAAGGACCAGCAGAGCACGTCCACCACGCCGATCGTGTTCGGCATCGCCAAGTCGAAGGCCGTCAAACTCGGCTGGGCCGACTCCAGCGGCAAGACGAAGACCGTCTCCACCGCCGACATCCTCGCCAAGGTGACGTCCGGAGACCTGAAGTTCTCGATGACCTCGGCCACGCAGTCGAACTCCGGCGCCTCCGCGTTCCTCGCGTTCATGACCGCCCTGCGTGGCGGATCCGGACCGCTGACCGACGCCGACCTCAACAACTCCGCGCTCAAGGCCTCGGTCGCGCAGCTCCTGCGCGGCGTCGACCGCTCGTCCGGCTCGTCCGACTGGCTCAAGGACATGGTCGTCGCGAACCCCGATCGCTTCGACTCGATGGTCAACTACGAGTCGCTCGTCATCCAGGCCGACAAGACGCTCACGAAGAACGGCAAGGATCCGCTGCTCGCGATCTACCCGTCCGACGGCATCGCCGTGTCCGACTCGCCGCTCGGCTACGTCGACCGCTCGCAGAGCTCCGACATCAAACAGGCGTACCAGAAGTTCGCCAAGGCGCTGACGACGAAGAACGCGAAGCTCGAATTCGAACGCGCCGGCCGCCGCACCGGTCTGGGCGGCACGCTGACCTACGCGTCCGACAAGCAGGTCAAGGACGCGTTCCGCGCCGAATGGGGCCTCAACACCGACGCGAGCGTCTTGAAGACCATCGCCCTGCCGGCCGCGGCCACCATCACCAAGGCGCTTGACGTCTACCAAACCGCGCTGAGGAAGCCCAGCTGGACCGTGTGGGTGGTCGACTACTCCGGCTCGATGCGCGGCGAAGGCAAGACCGGCGTCGTGAACGGCCTCAACGCGGCGCTCGACCCGTCCAAGGCCGCGCAGGCACACATCCAGCCCGGCGACGGCGACGTGAACATCCTCATCCCGTTCGAAAGCGCCCCGCACACGTCGGTGCGCGCCGACGGCGCCAACACCGGCGACCTGCTGCGCATCGCCGACGCGACCCCGGCCTCCGGAGGCACCGACATCTACCGGGGCCTCGAGGCCGCATACCAGCAGCTGCCCGACGCCTCCCAGGCCGGCAACTACACCACCGCGATCGTGCTCATGACCGACGGCCAGTCCGAAACCGCCCGGCAGCAGGCCGCATTCGACCAGTACAAGGGCCTCGGCCGTGACATTCCGATCTTCTCGATCATGTTCGCCCAAGCCGACCCGACCCAGCTCAACCAGATTGCGCAGCTGTCCAACGCGAAGGTGTTCGACGGTCGCTCCGGCGACCTCGCCGACGTGTTCCGTACCGTCAAGGGATTCAACTGATGCTCCAAGTGATCTGCGGCTTCATCGCCGGCCTTGTCTTCGCCGGAGTCGGCTTCTGGCTGACCGGAGGAGGCCTGCTCGGACTCGGCGTTTCGGTCGCGCTCGCCGCGCTCGGGTACATCGCCGGATCGACGCTGACCGAGCCGGAACGCCGCATCGGGCACATGCTCGTCTCCGCGCTGCCCAACGGGCAGAAGGCCGCCGACGCGATCGACGCCGCCAACGTGCGCCTCAACGCCATCGGCATGCTCGCCGGGCAGGTGCGCGACCCGATGGTCAAGAAGGAGGCGGGCGACTTCATCGCGGCCACCCGCTCCCTGACCGATTACGTGGCTCGTGACACGTCCGCCTATCCGACGCTGCGGCACTACATCAACGTGTACGGCGAGCAGACCGAGAAGCTGCTGCGCTCGTACGTGGACGTCGAATCGTCCGGCGCGCGCGACCAGATGGCCAAGGCGCGCGGCGAGACCATCGAGGCGCTGCAGGTCCTCGAACGGACCGCCGCCGGCGAGCTGAGCCGGGCCGTCAGTTCCAAGACCCTCGGCATCGCCGCCGACTCCGACGCGATCCAGCGCCTCGCCCAGATGGACGGCTACGACGTGGAAGCCGGGGATCCGGCCCAGTCACCTGAGGAACCCGACGAACAGAGGAAGCACTAACCATGTCCAAATCGAAGATCATCGGACTCATCGCGCTGCTCGCGGTCGTCGCGATCCTCGGCGGCGCGCTCGTCTGGCGTCAGATCGGCCCGAAGCCTGCCGCCCCGCCCGAGCCCGTCAAGACCGAAAGCGTGACCGGCTACCTCGGCGGCGAGAAGATCGGTCTGTTCGACGATCCCGACTTCCTTAAGGCCGCCGCCGCGCAGGGCCTCGACGTCGACTACCGCAAGGCCGGAAGCCTTGCGATGATGGACTCCGACTCCAAGGGCATGGACTATCTGTTCCCGTCCTCGCGCGCCGCCGTCGAATACGGCAAGGCGAAGGGCGTCAAGGCCACGCAGAGCGACATCGTGTTCAACTCGCCGATCGTCCTGTACACGCACAAGGCCGTGGCCGACGGGCTTGTCGCCGGCGGGCTCATGACGAAGAACGCCGACGGCGTCTATTCGATGGACATGGCCAAGGCCGTCGACGCGATGGTCGCCAACAAGACGTGGGCCGACGTCGGCTACAAGGCCGGCTACGGCCAGTTCCGCATCGACTCGACCGACCCGGTCCAGTCGAACTCCGGCAATGAATACGCGGCCCTCGTCGCCACCGTCCTCAACGGCGGCCAGCCCGCCACCACCCAGTCGGTGGCCCGCGACGGCGAGAAGATCAAGGCGATCTTCGCGAAATCGGGCTGGATGGAGACCTCCTCCGAGGATTCGTTCAACCAGTTCCTCACGCTCGGCGTCGGATCGAAGCCGATGATGGTCGGCTACGAATCGCAGATCCTCGACCTCGCCGCCAACCAGCCGGACGCGTTCAAGCAGATCAAGGACGACGTCGTCATCGTCTACCCGACGCCGACCGTATGGAGCACGCACACGCTCATGGCGCTCGACGCCAAGGGGGAGAAGCTGCTGAAGGTGCTCACATCGCCCGAAATCCAGAAGCTCGCGTGGACCCAGCACGGCTTCCGCGCCGCCAACTTCTCCGGCACCGACTCGATCAAACGGTTCAAGGTCAACGGCACGCTCGATCAGGTGCCCGCCGTCTCCGAACTGCCCGGCAACGATGCGATGCAGGCGCTGATCACCACGCTGCAGGGCGTACAGCCCACCAACTGAAGGCCAACTGAGGTCGATTGTCAACTGAAGGCCAACTGAAAGGACACATACCATGGCCAAGCAAATCTCACTCGCCGATCTGGCCGGCGGCACCAACGCCGTCACCAATCCCACGCTCGAAGGCGCCATGGGCTCACAGACCGGCGATCTGGTCCCCACCGCCGCGCAGGCCGCCTCCGACGCCGCGACCCTCACGCCGGACCAGCAGATCGCGAAACTGCCCGCCGCGGACCAGCAGACCGTCAACCAGCTGGCCGACCAGATCGACTTCACACGCGAGGGCATCGAATCCAGCTACGGCAAGGACGCGCAGCGCGCCACCTCCAGCTTCGCCGACGAGATCCTGTCAGAAACCCGCTCCAAGGACACCGGCGAGGCCGGCGAGCTGCTCAACACGATGCTCGTGACGATCGACGAGGCCGAGCTCGGCGGCTTCCGCAAGATCCCGATCCTGGGCCAGGTGGCCGTCTCCATCGACAAGCTGCGCCGCCGCTACCAGAAGGTCGATTCGCAGATCGACGAGATCATCACCAAGCTCGAGGCCGCGCAGGCGAGGCTCGTTTCCGACATCTCCATGTACAACACGATGTACGAGCAGAACGCGCAGCAGTACCGCGAGCTCAAGATCACCGTGCTCGCCGGCAAGAAGGCGCTCACCGACTTCCGCGCGCAGCAGCTGCCCGCCCTCGAGGCGCAGGCCGAGCAGAGCGGCGACCCGATGCAGGCGCAGATCCTCAAGGACTTCAAGTCGAAGCTCGACCGCTTCGAGAAGCGCCTCGACGACCTCGACCGCATCAGCGTGGTCACGCTGCAGACCGCACCGCAGATCAAGATCATCCAGAACGCCGACCAGACCATCGTCGACAAGATCGACACGACGATCTCCACGACGATCCCGGTGTGGAAGTCGCAGATGGTGATCGCCCTCGGCCTGTCCAACCAGAAGAAGGCGCTCGACCTGCAGAACAAGGCCGACGACGTGACCAACAAGCTGCTGCAGCGCAACGCTGCCGCCATGCACAAGGGCGCGGTGGCCGCCGAGAAGGCCAACCAGCGTTCCGTGGTCGAGATCGAGACGCTGGAGAAGATCAACTCCGAGCTCATCGCCACGCTCAAGGAGACCGTGCAGATCCAGAAGCAGGGCAAGGCGAACCGCGAGGCCGCCCAGGTCAAGATGCGTCAGATCGAATCCGACCTCAAGAGCGCCCTCATCGAATCCGCCCAGACGATGTGAGAATCGCCTAACAGTCGTGGATAAGCGTGGATAAGCCACAGTCGTGGATAAGCGTGGATAAGCCGGCATACGCCGGCTTTTTCGCGTTATGAGGGGTTCTATGAGGGGTTCTTTTGAGAGTGATCTCGCTTGCCGGTGAGCGGGTCGAGCAGCGTGTTCGGATCGGAGATGCCGAGCATGCTGCGCCCGCCCGTCCTCTCCGGGTGGCGCGCGATGATCGCCACCGAAATGGCGCCCGGAATCATGATGATCGCGAAGATCGCGGCCAGCCCCCAGCTCACCGCGAACCCCAATACGAGGAAGATCACGACCACGGCGGCGGCAGTGCCCACCACGGTCCACAGGGTCTTGCTGTTATGCGTCATGTCATTAAGCATATCCGCCTGAAACTGATAGTTCGTCATCACTAACTACCCCTCAGGCCTGCAATGAGGGCTATGCTGTTGGCATGAGTGAGAAGAGCAGGGGCGGGCGCGCTCCCACATTCGAACGCACGCCGAAGGACCTGCTGGTCGGCGCCGCGCTGGTGCTGGTCGGCGGCGTCATGTGGGGCTGCAACGCCACGGTCTCCAAGGAGCTGATGGGCAGCTACCACGTCGATCCGATGTGGCTCGCCTGCGTGCGCGGCCTGCTGGCCGGCATCCTCTACCTTGCCGTGGCCGCCGTACGCACGCCGCAGCTCCTCACCGGCGCGCTGCATGAGCGTCGCGACTGGCCCCGATTCCTCGCCTGCACACTGGTGTGCGTGCTGCTGGTGCAGGTCGCCTACCTGTCCACGATCGACTGGACCAACGCGGGCACGGCCACCGTGCTCCAGGCGCTGAACCTGCTGTTCGTGCTGGCGTTCATGTGCATCCGCGGCCGCCGATGGCCGGACTTACGCGAGGGGATCGGCGTGGCGCTCGCCTTCGTCGGCACCACGCTGATCGCCACCGGCGGTGACCTGTCCACGTTGAAGCTGCCGGCCATGGGCCTGATCTGGGGACTCCTCAACGCGGCCGCGACCGCCGCGATGGGCATCATGCCCGTCCGTATCATCGCCCGCTGGGGCAACATGGTCGTCAACGGCGTGACGTTCACCCTCTCCGGCACGATACTGCTGTTCGTCGTCCGTCCATGGGCCCACATGCCCTCGTTCGACGCGTTCGGCCTGTTGCTCATGGCCTACACGGTGCTGTTCGGCACGTTCGGCGCGTTCGGACTGTATCTGGCGGGCGTGATGCGCATCGGCGCCATGCGCGCGACGATGCTCGGCACCGTCGAACCGGTCGCCGCCACCGTCTCCTCGGCCCTGTTCCTCGGCGCGATCTTCACCCCGACCGATCTGGTCGGTTTCGTGATGATCCTCGTGATGGTCTTCCTCGTGCGCTAGCCGCGCATCCCCGATGTCCGCGCATCGAATGATCGATGACCATGGATTGGTCTCATCTTCCGTATTCATCAACGTAGCGACTATGGTCGGGGGTGCCGGTCGGTCGGCTTGTTTGTGCCGTCCGGCAAACGGAGGTACGCCAATTGGTTTCCTGTCGCCAATCCGTGCCCCCATCGGGCCGGGCTGGCGATCTGGAACCCGCCAATCCGCTATTTCAGGGGCGAAGCGCTGTGCACATTGTGCGCTTCGTCCCTGTTATTCTTCTTCGCTCCTTGTGCAGGATCAACCGTAAGGATGATATTCACATAACTTCGAGTTATGTAAACTTGCCGTGAAGGTCACGGGATTTCCCCTGATTTCTCGAATCGCGCGTTAGGCTACCGTGCGCGTAAGGAACGTACGGGGGAGAGGACTTGTCATGGGTATCGGTATGCGTGCCGTCGCGGTGACATCGTTTGCGGTGGCATCACTTGTGACGGCATTGCCTGCGGCGGCATCATCGCTGCCGTCAGAGCTGATGCAGACATCCCTGGTCCGAGGCGCCCTGCCGATGACGGTGTTCTCCCTGACCGCGCTCGCAGGCGTCGCGCTGCTTGTCATGCTGATCGCCGCCGCAATCCGCCGAGCCGCGCCCGTGCCCGCCCCCGCATCCGCGCCCACCCCCGCACTGATCGCCGTCCCGCTGCTCGCGGCCGTCGCCTCCGGCATCCTCGGGCTCATCGCCGCATGGCTCGTCTCCGACGTGTTCATGGTGTTCGGCGTCTCGCTCGGATGGCCGGTCATCATCACCATTGCCTGCGGCATCGCCGGACTCGGCTTCCTCATCGCCGCCATCGTCGTCGCGAACCGCCGCCGCGTGCCCCGCACTGTCACGCGTCGTGTGATGCGCGCGCTCGCCGCCGTCCTCGTGCCGCTCGCGCTCGCCTCGACCGGGCTGCGCGTCGACGCGATCTACGGCGAATACCAGACTGTCGGCAGCCTCGTCGGCTACAGTCCGTACGCGTCGATCGACAGCATCACCGTGCATCGCGCGTCCATGACCGTCGAGCAATGGCGATCCCGCGCGCGTGCGCATCGACTGCCGTCCATGCCGGACGCGACCGCCGGCAGAATCGTCACGGCCGACATCCCGAACACGCGTTCGCGGTTCCACGCCCGCCGCGCGATGGTATACCTGCCGCCGGCGGCGCTCTCCCCGACGCCGCCGCGACTGCCGGTGATGGAACTGCTCGCCGGACAGCCCGGATCGCCGGGGCGTCTCGTCGCGGCATCCGGAATCGCCTCGATGATGAACGCCTACGCCGCCGCGCACGACGGCCTCGCGCCCATCGTCGTGGTACCCGACCAGAACGGCGCGGACTCGCTCAACAGCCTGTGCGCCGACACCTCGCAGGGCAACGCCGAAACGTATCTCACCCGCGACGTCGTCGATTGGGCGAAACGTCGCCTCCCGGTCGCGAAGACTCCGCACATGTGGGCGATCGGCGGCTTCTCGCAGGGCGGCACGTGCACGACGCAGCTCGCGCCGCGCCACCCCGACCTGTACGGCGCGATGCTGCCCGTCGACGGCGAGCTCAAACCCACCAACGGTTCCGTCGCCGACATGACGAGGAACTACTTCCGGGGGCGGCGAGCCGACTACGACGCGCAGGTGCCGGTCAACGCGCTCGCCAAGCTCGACCCGGGCGAGGCGAACGGACTCGCCCTGTTCGCGGGCGCAGGCGCACGCGACGTCGAATCGGTGCGCAACATGCGCACGATCGCCGCCGCCGCGCGCAAGGCGGGCATGAGCGAGGTGACCGAGATCGTCGTGCCCGGCACCGGCCACGACTGGCATGCGGTCACGGCCGTGTGGCGGCCGGGCGTCGACTGGTTCGGAGCGCGCACGGGGCTCGGCGACATGACGAAGGAACTCAAGGACTATCCGCAAGTGGAGGTGCAGGAATGACGGAGGCTATGAAGACATCACATACCTCGCTCGCGTGGCACGCGCTTATCGGCGACGCCCGCCGGTGGAACGCCGCGCATCGTTTCGCGGTCGGCGCGACCCTCGCGTTCGTGGCCGTGAACATCGTGGCGTGGATCGTGGCGGCGATCACCGGCTTCGATTTCCCGCTGCGACTGCGCACCAGCATGGCCGAATTCGACTACGGCAAGCTGCTGTGCTCGCTGTTCCTCACGCGAGGCGTCGTCCAGCTCGTCATCGACGCGATGCTGTGGCTCATCATGCTGTCCATCGCCGAACGATGGCTCGGCCGCGCGCGCACCATCCGCATCGCCGTCGCGTGCGCGATCGGCGGCGTGATCGTCGGCATGGCGATGTGCTGTGCGACCGGTGCGCTGCTGCACGACACGCACATCGTCGAACGCATCCGATTCGCGCTGAGCCCGCTCACCCTGCCCGTCGGCGCGCTGATGGCCGCCAGCGCGTACTGCACGCATCTGTGGCGTCAGCGCATCCGACTCGTCGGCTACGTGGCGATCGCCGTCACGCTCCTGTACAGCGGCAATCCCGGCGACTACTGCATCCTCGCCGCCGCGATCATCGGACACGCGGTCGGCGTGGTCATCCGCCAGCGCGAACGCCGCCTCCACGCGTTCGACGCCGTCGAGACCGTCAGAACAGCCGATACCGTCGAAACCACCGAAACCACCGAAACCGTATCCGACGGCGACACAGTCGAAACGCACTGGCACTGGCTGCGCGGCACCTCATACGAGGCGCGACGCCTGTACGCGGCCATCGCCGTCGTACTCGCGCTCGGCCCGGTCATCGCCATCACCTCGCACAGCCATGCCGGCCCGCTCAGCACGCTGGGACTCATCATGAGCCCGGTCGCGGCCGACAACGCCACGCTCGCCCGATGCATCGCCGGCAGTACACGCGCCGACTGCTTCTTCCAATTCGACCTGCTGCGCACGTCGATGCCCGGCGCGGTGCTGCGCTCGCTGCTGCCCACCGCCGTCACGCTGGTGCTCGCGTGGGGACTGTACCGCGGCCGCCGGTTCGCCGCGCTGCTGTCCATCGCGGTCAATCTCGTCACTGCGGCCATCGCCGTCGCCTACTACGTCGTCGTGCCGCTGGGCGTCGCGCCGGACGGTCTCGTCTCGCTCGTCGACCACGGCGCGCTCGCCGCATGCGTCGCGAACGTGCTGCCGCCGTGCGTGTTCGCCATCGCGCTGGCCGTCGGACTGAAGCATTTCCCCGTGCGCGTGGGATGGCGGCGACTGGCTGGCGGCGTCGGCACGATCGCGATCGCCCTGCTCGCGTGCGTCGCCGTGTATCTGCTGTACGGCCTCGCGCGGCCGGCCGATTTCGCGCCGCACGCGACGGCCGCGGCGCTCCTCGCCGAACTGCCCGGCCGCTTCCTGCCGATCGGGTTCCTCAGCCACGTGCGACTCGCGTTCGTGCCGGTCACGCCGCTCGCGTCCGTCGTGTATCAGGGCGTGGGACTCGTGTTCTGGATCGTCGTGCTCACCGTCGTCGCGCGATGGATGGGTGACGTGACGGCGGTCGACGAGCGCGCCCGCGCCCGCGCGGAACGGCTCGTCGAGGCCGGCGGCGAGTCGATGAGCTTCATGACCACGTGGGAGGGCAACGAGTACTGGACGTCGGATTCCGGCAGATCGGCCGTCGCCTACCGCGTGTGGGGCGGTGTGGCGCTCACCTGCACCGGCCCGTTCGGCGATCCGCGCGAATGGGACGACGATCTGGTCGCCTTCTCGCGCTACTGCGCCGAACGGTCGCTGACCCCCGCGTTCTACGCGGTGCATCGCACGCAACGCGACCGACTGCTCGCGATGGGATGGCATTCCATCGAAGTCGGCGGCGAAATGGTCGTCGACCCGCGGCAGTGGAAGACGACCGGCAAGAAATGGCAGGACATCCGCACCGCCATCAACAAGGCGAAACGACAGGGCGTGACCGACGTGTGCTCCACGTTCCTCGAGGCGCCGCTCGACGTGCGCGAACAGATCGAGGACATCTCCGAGGAGTGGGCGCAGGGCAAGGCGCTGCCGGAGATGAAATTCACGCTGGGCGGCGTCGAGGAGCTGCGCGACCCGCGCGTGCGACTCCTGTACGCCGTCGACCCGGACGGCATCGTGCTCGGCGTGACCAGCTGGCTGCCCACGTGGCGCGACGGACGGATCGTCGGCTGGACGCTCGACTTCATGCGTCATCGCCCGGACAGCCCGAACGGCGTGATGGAGTTCCTCATCGCACGCATGGCCGAACGGCTGCGCGACGAAGGGGAGGCGGCACCGGAGACGGCCGTCGAGTTCATGAGCCTGTCCGCCGCGCCGCTGGCCGGCATGAACCCGGAACGCGACAACACGCTCCCCGGCGACGACACGCGCATGGACGAGGGCATCAAGGTGCTGCAGCATGCGCTCCAGCTCGTGGCCGACTGGATGGAACCAGCCTACGGATTCCACTCGCTGTTCAACTTCAAACGCAAGTTCCAGCCGAGCGAGGAACCCGTGTACGTGTGCTACCCGGACGCGGCGAAACTCGCACAGATCGGCCTGGCCGTGACGCACGCGTACGTGCCGTCCGTCACGCCCGGCGAGATCGCCGGCATGCTCAGGACGCTGCGCCGGTAGTCTGGGGCGTATGACTGATACGACGACTGATACGAACATCGCCTACTTCGCCGGAGGCTGCTTCTGGGGCCTCGAACGCTACTTCCAGAACGTCGACGGCGTCATCGACACGACCGTCGGCTACGCGCAGTCGACCGTCGAGAACCCCACCTACGAGCAGGTCTGCTCCGGCGCGACCGACGCGGCCGAAACCGTGCAGGTCACGTTCGACCCCTCGCGTGTGACCCTGCGCACGCTCTCGCTGCTGTTCCTCGAGGTGATCGACCCGTTCTCCGTCGACCGCCAGGGCAACGACACGGGCCGCCAGTACCGCACCGGCATGTTCTTCACGTCCGAGGCGCAGCGGCACGTCTACATCGCCGCGATCGAACAGCTCATCGACCGCCAGCCGCAGCGTCCGGCCGTGCTCATCGAGCCGCTGCGCAACTTCTACCCGGCCGAGGCGAACCACCAGGACTATCTCATCCACAACCCCGGCGGCTACTGCCACATCCCGCTCGCCGCGATCGCGAACGTGAAGCGCCGCCAGAAGTACGTCGACCGCATCTGGGACCTGACGCTCGAACAGTTCGCGGTGACGCAGAACGCCGCCACCGAACGCCCGTTCGTCAACGAATACGACCACACGTTCGAGCCGGGCATCTACGTGGACATCGTCAGCGGCGAGCCGCTGTTCTCCTCACGCGACAAGTTCGACTCTGGCTGCGGCTGGCCCGCGTTCTCGCGCCCCCTGCGCGCCGACCTCGTCACCGAGCACGAGGACGATCGCGTGCCCGGACGCCCGCGCATCGAGATCCGCACCGCCGACACGCAGATCCACCTGGGGCACGTGTTCGAGGACGGGCCGGCCGACCGCGGCGGCCTGCGCTACTGCATGAACAGCGCCTCCCTGCGCTTCGTGCCGCGCTCGCGCATGGCCGAGGAGGGCTACGCCGACTGGATCCCCGCCGTCGACGGTGCCGAGGGTGTTGAGGGCGCTGAGGGTGCTGGTGTCTGATTGACGGGACTCCCGTCGATCAGGAGGGACGCGGGCTAGGGGCTAGACTGGAATCGTGACAGGCAGCAAATAAACGGCAAGGAGGCCAATCATGATTCTCGTCACCACTACGCCGTCGATCGACGGATACGTCATCACCAACTATCGGGGCATCGTGTTCGGCGAGGTCGTCGCCGGCGTGAACATGCTCAAGGACATCGGCGCGAGCTTCCGCAACATGTTCGGCGGGCGCAGCCAGGGCTATGAGGAGGAGCTGACGAACGCGCGCAACGAGGCGATCGCCGAGATGCAGCAGCGTGCGGAGGCGCTTGGCGCGCAGGCCGTCGTCGGGGTCGACGTCGACTACGAGGTGCTCGGCGCCGACGGATCGATGCTGATGGTCACCGCCTCCGGCACCGCCGTCAACATCGCCCGCCAAGGCTGAGCAGGATCCGGCCGGCGGCCTGACCCGGGTAACGACACATTCCATGGCGCACGTCCCGGTGCATGTCCCGGTCCCCGGCATACGGAGAAACCCACGGAACCGTTGGTTTTCCAACGTCCCCGTGGGCTTCTCCTTACTGAACCCGGATTTCGGGAAAGCAAAAGGGCTGGAACCTTGCGGTTCCAGCCCTTGACTGCTGGTGCGAGCGACAACCAAGCTTGAACTTCCGCAGGACTGATACGCGGTCTCACGTTTCGCGCAGGATGGCCGCCACAACCGGCCGAAGTCGCGTGGCCAAAGCCGGCACATCCTGCGTGACCGTGTCATATAAGGATTCGACGTCGATCTCGTCGTAATCGTGAACCAGCGCGTTGCGCAGCGCTCGCAGCTCCGCCCATGGCAGATTCGGCATGATACGACGATAATCCTCCGACAGCCGGCGCGCGCATTCCTGCGCCTGCGTCATCTCCATGGCGACCGAGTTGAACCGCACGCGATCCGCGAACAGGTCGTCGGGAGAATGGGTCGTGCTTGCATCCTCGACAGCGTGATCGAGGTGCTCCAGGAGACGGATCAGTGTGGTCTGGTCGCGGAAGAGTTGGTCGTCATGGCGGCGCTCATTATGGTGATATTCGTGTTGCGGTCGCGGCATCATCACGCCACCTTGATCATGTCACGGGAGATATGCTCGAGGAACCGACGACTGGCCTGACTGCGCTGTGCGCTGCGCAGCAGTGAATCGTAGGATGTCAGCGATACTGTGCGGCCGATCGCCGACTCCAATTCGGCGGTGAGCCGTTGCATCGTCATCATGGAATGCGACGCGCCGGATTCGAGGCGATAGAGCAAGTCCACGTCCGAATCGGCACGGGCGTCACCTCGCGCCGTCGATCCGAACACGTACATGTCGGCGATGCCGTACCGCTTCGCAATGCCGGCGACGATCGCCCTGATCAGTGCGATCTCGATCGGGCTGGATGATGATTCAGGCGTCGGCTCAGGCGTCGGCGAGGCGGATGCAGGGGATTCGGATATTCCCGTGTCGGCGGCAGTGAGGTTCCTGAGGGCGATTTCGTATCGTTGCAGGAAGTCCTGCGTTGGATTGCCCTCCCGTTCCGTGCGGGACACCGCCGACTGCGTGGTTCCCATAGACGCGGCCACATCACTTTGGCTGATATGAGCCAGCACGCGTTCCGTACGCAGTTCGGTAATGCTTTTCATGGATTAAATATAGCATATGTGATATATGGATGGACGGGACGATCGAACTAACAGCCGACACGCCGACAGCGTACGCGGATAAGACCCACGTTTCTTTACTTACTCGTTTCTTTACTTACTCGTTTCTTTACTTACCCGGCTCGGAATGACGGCGCATCCCAGGCGCATGTCCCGTGCTCCGGAATGCGGAGAAGCCCACGGAGCCGTTGGTTTTCCAACGTCTCCGTGGGCTTCTCCTTACTGAACCCGGCTTTCGGGACTGAACCCGGATTTCGGGAAAGCAAAAGGGCTGGAACCTTGCGGTTCCAGCCCTTACTTGCTGGTGCGAGTGGGGGGAGTTGAACCCCCACGAGCATACACTCACTGCCACCTGAAGACAGCGCGTCTACCATTCCGCCACACTCGCGAACAAGCAGATAACTTAGCACTACTTCGGCGCCAAACGCAAATCCGAAGCCTCATCGGCGTGTCGCGGCTATTATGGCCCCTATCTCGGCCCTCTCTAGTGAGGGGGCCGTCAGCGCGGCGGGCGACGAGCACGACAATCCCCTCGTTCTCGACCCCCTCTGACGGGACGTTGCCGTATGGCAAACGGCGGAGCTGTTTGTAGGCAACGTGCGAGCCGACAGGTGAGTCAGATAGTGTCGCGCATAGCGCGTCCGCAATTGCGGGACGGGCTGTCAGCGAAGCTGACTGGGGGAGAGATAAGAGCTCCAGAAATGGACGATTGCGCAGTCCCGAGATCATCCCTAGCGCCACTCGACCTTATGCGGGGCTGCGCCGATCTCGAAGTGGTACTTGGCGCAGCCGAGGCCGACGTGGGCGAACAGGCCGTCCAGCGCCTCGGCGGTCACCTCGCCATCGTCGGAGCCACCATCGCGCCCGTCACCGAGATGCAGCGTGAAGTGGAACGGCTGCTGGCTGAGCGACGTCGGCGCCTTCATGGCCACCTCCATGCCGGCAAGGAACCAGTCGGGCGCATTGGCAAACGAATGGTTTGCAAGCGCGGCATCGCCGCTGCCATCAGCATGCTGGTCAGCCTTGCCGACCGACTGCACGACATCGGTTCTCTCCGTCACGGAATCGACCACCACGCTCGCCAGCTCCTCGATCGGCTTGGTACGGCGACGGCCGCCCGGGCGCGCACCGTGTCCGAACGCGATCACCCACACCACCGACTCGCCATCGCCGAGCGTCCACCACGCATCGGCCGGATCGACGTTCTCCGCGCCATCCAGCACGGCCCACGACGTCTCCAACCCGAGTTGCACGGCGCGCAGCACGAGGCGCTCGCCGTAGTAGCCGACGCGCTCCTGCAGATCCGCGGCCTGAGCCGACACCGGCGTCCCCTCCGCGTCCTTGAACGACTGAAGGGTGGTCGCTATTGCTGGCGTGGCGGGCGCAGCGGGCACAGCGGACGCGGCGTCACGGTTGACTCGGGAGTCGGTCTCCGCTGAGACTGCTGTCGCAACCTCGCCGTCGCCGTCACTGCCACCCGCCACCGCGCCGATCAGCGCGATCGCATTGTGCACGCCCTTGAATCGTCCGTAATGCGTCTTCAGCCCGAGAAACGCATCGTCCAATCCCGCAGCCATCTGGATATGCAGTCCCGACTCGGCGTTGCACGCGTCGATCTCGGCCTGCAGCTGCGCCAGCACATCCGGCGCGACCGGCTCGTCGGCGTACGCGCGGATCGCGTGCCGCGCATCGATCGCCTCAAGAAGATTCATCGTCACTCCTGCTCCTTCAGCTTCTGCGTCTTGACCGTCTCGACCGATCACTTGCCGTAGAAGTGGGCCAGCGACTCGTCGCGGAACTCCTCGAAGTACCCGCCGTCAATCGAATCGCGGATATCGTCGAGCAGCTTCACGAAGAACCGCTCGTTGTGGATCGTCGCAAGCGTGAACCCGGTGAACTCGCGCGCCCGCAACAGATGATCGACGTACGCGCGCGAATAGTTACGGCACGTGTAACAGTCGCAGCTCTCCTCGAGCGGGCCGAAATCGAACTTGTGCTGCGCGCGCTTGATGTTGTAGCGGCCGTGACGCGTGTAGATCGCGCCGTTGCGGCCGCATCGCGCCGGCGCCACGCAGTCGAACGTGTCGCCGCCGTTCTCGACGCACGCGAAGATGTCGTCCATCTCCGCGATGCCCAGCACGTGGCGCGGGCGGCTCTCCGGCATCGCGTCGCAGATCCACGCGCACGTCTCGCCGATGATGCGCTTCTCGATCGCGCCGCCGATACCCACGCCGTCGAAGTCGAGCGACGCGATCTGCTCGGCCGCGTGACGGCGCAGATCCTCGTAGTTCGCGCCCTGCACCACGCCGTACAGCGCCTGATATGGCTTGCCGAGGCGCTCGGCGGTCAGGCGCTCGTGCTCGGCGACGCATCGCTTCGCCCAGCGGAACGTGCGCTCGACCGACTCCTCCTGGTACGAGCGCGTGTTCATCAGCGTGGTCAGCTCGTCGAACGCGAACATGATGTCCGCGCCGATCTTGTGCTGGATGCCCATCGAGATCTCGGCGGAGAAGCGGTGCTGGTCACCGTTGAGGGGCGACTTGAACGTGACGCCGTCCTCGTCGACCCACGCCATGCGCTCCTTGCCCTTGGCGATCACGTCGTCCGACTTCATGCCGGTCACGTCCATCGCGAGCGTCTTCTTGAAGCCGACGCCCAGCGACATGACCTGGAAGCCGCCCGAATCGGTGAAGGTCGGGCCGTGCCAGTTCATGAATCGCCCGAGGCCGCCGGCCTGATCGAGCACGTCCTCGCCGGGGCGCTCGAACAGGTGGAACGCGTTGGACAGCAGGCACTGCGCGCCGAGATCCTTCATCGACTCGGGCAGGACGGCCTTCATCGCGGCCTGCGTGGCCACGGGCACGAAGGCGGGCGTGCGGATGTCGCCGTGCGGGGTGTGGATGATGCCGGTGCGGCCGTAGCGCGCGCCGCCCTTGCCCTTGCCATCGGCGGCGTCGGACAGACGCGTGATGGTCTCGAAATGGAACGCGGATCGGTCGCCGGGTTTGCCGGTGGCGGCGCCGAGCGGGTGCAGGTTGAGGTCGGTGGCGGCGGTGGCGTCGCTGGTGCTGCTATCGCCGCCGTTTGCCAGGGCGGTGACGTTGAGATTCGTGGGAATGTCGGTCATAGCTTCACTTTAGGCGAACAAGGGGATTGAGATGAAGTGTCGGTTGGGTCGTTGGTCGGGTGGTTGGTTCTTGCTTGGGTGCGTGTGCGGTCGTGCTCCGGGGCTGCGAGGAGGGCGTAGCGTCGTGGGGGATGGGGCGAAGCGGCCGTACTGGGGATGGAACATGGCGAAGGAACAGGCAGGTTGCGGGCAAATTGCAGGTATCTGCGTTACGAGGGGTACTTTGAAAGCTTTGCGGACATCTATCTCGCTTACGTGGGGTACCTCATGCAGGTATAAGGGCCCCAAAATGGCTTGATCGTCACGAAGGTTGGCCGTTTGTGAGGTTGTATACCTGCGGCAAGTACCCCATGTAAGCGAGATAGATGTCCGCAAAGGCGGCAAAGTACCTCTCGTAACGCAGATATGCGGAAAGTCGGGAGAAGATTCACTCATCACTTCCAACAAACGTTCAGGAAACTTCCAGAGCCGGAGCTTTTACTCTTATTTAGCAATACGAACCGGCGGCGAGATTGCTGAAGAGAAACCCCGAAGCCGCTGGTCATATGAAGGAGCACACGATTATGGCTGATGAGCAGAACAACTGGGCCCCGCAGGGCGACCAGAACGCGCAGCCGCAGCGCGACACGCAGGAAACGCAGCACATCCCGACGCCGGCAGGCGCTGATTCCGTCAAGGCCGCGGGCGAGCAGCCCACCGAGACGATCTCCCCGGTTGCCAGAGAACAGGGTGCGGCCGACTCGGCCTTTGGTACGACCGGCGCGGCGGCTGGCAACGGTGCCGCGGTCTCCGGTGCGAATGCCGCCGGTGCCTCCAACGGTGAACTGAAGCCCGACTACGCCTCCGCCGCCGGCGAGCAGACCGTGGTCTCCTCCAGGCCGGTCTCGGCGGCTTCGGCCGCTTCGTCGGCTTCGGCTTCCCGGCAAACGCCGACTGCCCAGCCGACCCCGACCTCGACTTCGTCGGCCGAGCAGCCCGCGTACGGTCAGTACCGTCCTGCGCCGGAGTACGGCGCATACGGCCCGGTCCCGACCGCCGCGCAGCAGCAGGGTGGCCAGGCTCAGGCTGGTCAGGCCAACGGCCAGCCCGGCCCGTTCGGCGCCGCCGCAGGCCAGAACGGCCAGAATGGCCAGAACCCGCAGGGCCAGCCGCAGTACGGCCAGCGTTCCGGCTCGATCTTCGGTAACTCCAACCCCTTCGCCTCCAACAACCCGTTCGCCTCGCCGAACCAGGGCGCCGGCAACGGCGCCAACGGCAACGGCGGCAACGGTTCCGGCAACCCGTTCGGCGGCTTCCCCCCGTTCGGCGGCAACGGCAACAACAACGGCAACGGCGGCCAGCCCGGCGACCCGAACCAGCCGATCGACCCGAACCAGTTCAACCAGCCCGGCGCCAAGTCCTCCAACGGCGTCGGCCGTCTCGTGGTCACCGGCGTGGTCGCCGCGCTCGTCTCCGCCGCCCTGTGCCTCGGCGTCGGCTACGCGGCCATCACCTCCGGCGCGGTCCGCGTCGCAACCACCAGCTCCCTGACGAACGTCGACTCCAGCAAGTCCTCCTCCGGCTCGGCCACTGCCAAGACCGGCGAGGCGCCCGACTGGCAGGCCGTCGCCAAGCAGGTCTCCGGCTCCGTGGTCGCCATCCAGACCCAGCTGTCGAACGGCACCGCCAAGGGTTCCGGCGCGATTCTCGACAAGGACGGCCACATCGTGACCAACAACCACGTGATCTCCGGCGCGCAGAAGATCCAGGTGACGTTGTCCAACGGCCAGATGTACTCCGCACAGATCGTCGGCACCGACACCACCACCGATCTGGCCGTGATCAAGCTCGACAATCCGCCGAGCGACCTCAAGACCGTCACGTTCGCCGATTCCGACGAGCTCGCGGTCGGCGAGAACATCATGGCTGTCGGCAACCCGCTCGGCTACGACGACACCGCCACCACCGGCATCGTCTCCGCGCTCAACCGCCCGGTGACCGTGATGGATGACAACAACAACGACATCGTCACCAACGCCGTGCAGATCGATGCGGCCATCAACCCCGGCAACTCCGGCGGCCCGACGTTCAACGCGGCCGGCCAGGTGATCGGCATCAACTCGTCGATCGCCTCCACGTCCAGCTCGTCCTCGTCCAGCTCGGCCGGTTCGATCGGCATCGGCTTCGCGATTCCGTCGAACCTCGTCAAGCGCGTCGCCGACGAGATCATCAAGAACGGTTCGGTCAAGCACGTGGCGCTCGGCATCACGATCACGTCCGACACGGTCGAGGCCGACGGCGTGACCCGCGCCGGCGCGAAGATCACCAAGGGCGCCACCGGTTCCGCGGTCGTCTCCGGTTCCCCGGCCGACAAGGCCGGCCTCAAGGAGGGCGATACGATCGTCGCGTTCAACGGCAACGCGGTGGGCAGCAACGCCTCCCTGCTCGGCTTCGTGCGCGCGGCCGCCCTCGGCGACAAGGCGACGCTGACCATCGTGCGCGGCGGCAAGACGATGGACGTCGACGTGACGCTCGACCAGCAGGAGCAGTCTGTCAACGGCTCCAACCGCTCCGAGTCGAGCAACGGCAGCAACGGTAGCGGCAACAGCCAGAACAACGGCGGCAACGGCTACGGTAACGGCAGCGACGGCAGCGGCAACAGCGATGGCGGCAGCGACAGCTTCGGCTTCCCGTTCGGCTGGTGATAGCTGACATCATCCTCGGTGGCCGGCCCGCGGAAGCAGACGGTCCTGAGGAGTAGCCGACGGATAACGGGCGTATGACGGGTATGTCATCGCGATAAGCCTCTTGGCGGTGCATGTGCACGGTGCACACGCACCGCCAAGGGGCTTTCCGTTTGCTTCCCGGCATCCAGACCGCAGCTCCGGGTTCCTTGGAGCCGTGTGGGATTGGGCCCGGCGGGTGCGCCGGCGTCTACTCCTTCAACTTATGCAGCGCGTCAAGGTAGTCACGCAGCTCCTTGTCGGTGATCGGCCGGTTGGCGAAGATCTGACGCGGGTACATGCCCGTCTTCGGATCGAAGTCGTTGCGCACGTTGCGGAATCCGAGTCTGTTCGCGATCAGTCGGGACGTGTAGTTGTCGCGCAGCATGGTGAGGAACACCGGCATCGTCTTGTCGAAATAGGCCGCGGCCTTGACGCCGGAGGTCGCTATGTAGGTGCCGTAGCCCTGATGCCAGTATTCGGGTTTGACGCAGTATTGCAGGTGCCAGGCGTTGCCGCATCGTCGCACGCCTCCCGTGCCGATGAACGTATTCTGTTTGCACGCGACCCAGATGTCGAGCGCATCGTATCGCCAGCCGCTGAGCCACTGCTCCAGCACCGCGTTGGTGTATTCCATGTTCGGATGTTCGTCGCCCGACTGGTTCCACCAGATGCGCGGGTCGGAGTACATCGCGTACATCGCGGGTACGTCGGCCTTCGTCGGCTTGCGTAGTTTCGGTGGTCGTGGCTTGAGCCTCTTCTTTGCAGTTCCCATGATGGTTCCTTCTGTGTTCTCTTGCTCGTTGTTGATTGCTTGTTGTCGGTTGTTCGGTGATTGTTCGGTGATTGTTCCGTGGGTTGTCCGATGGGGGCGGATATGCGGATATTCGATTGTGTATTTCTGTATTCGATCATTCGGCTGACGATCGGTCGTCGTTCGGTGAGCGTGATCGCCAGCCCGTTTCACGAATGATCAGCTATTGACCGCGATCAGGCGATGCCGAGGCATCACAGTTCGGGCGATCCCCTCGTGAGGGACGTCCAAGGCCGTGAAAAACGCGGATCAGAGCGTGTGTGTGCGGCAGCGGGGCGATCGCGGGGAAGCGTCTGCGTCGTCGTAGACGTCGTGACGCAAGGCCGACGCGATTGCCTGACTGCCTGTTGTGTTGTTGTGTTGTGCCGCGCATCCGATACTGAAAGCTCCGATGATGAAGCGTCGCAATGAGTGTGTGACATTGCAATGAGTATTGAAACGCAACGTGAATAGCGATCAGCCCACGACTCCTTCGTCATCTTGGGTGCCAATATCGCTGTTCGTACTATCCGTTAATCCCACCGAACGATTTCTACGGTAGTCGCGGTTGGAGGCGACGTAACTACATTGTCCGCGATGTGGCCTTATTGGTGAGAAAACACGAACATGGCCATTTGCAAGGGTCGGTATGCGATTGCTGGCCACACTTTGGCCATAGACCGTATGGTGGTCCTCGGATCTGGAAACGTACGTGCCATGGCGGGGGCGCGCTATCTCCTGCGGCTGGAGAAGCTATCTCGCTTGCGTTGAGTACTTTTGGCGGTCTGCAGTCATCTATCTCGCTTACGAGGGGTGCCTGACCGAAGTATCAAGGACTCAAAATGGCTTAACGCCGTTGCATTCAAGCCGTTTTCATGCCCATATACCTGGCATAGACACCCCTCGTAAGCGAGATAGGTGTCTGCAAAGCACGAAAAGCACCCCTCGTAAGCGAGATGGGTGAGGTGTGAGAGCCCGCGCGGCGGAAGCGTTGGTGCTACTGTGCGGAACTAGTGGTCTGATCGCGCCGATGGCCTGCCTCGCACTACGTGTGTTGCCGTCTCTCTGGCCTCTTCTGATGATGAGGCTGTCAGCGAAACTGACTAGAGGCGAGATACGGGCGGCTCGCTCGATCAGACGGAGAGTTGAAGGAAAGAGGCGACGGTATGCGTCGTGGTGAGAAGGATAAGTGGTCGACTGATGAGCTGCCGACCCGTGTGAACCGTTGTGTGAACCGTGTGATCGCAACGTTGACCGGGGCGCTCGCGGTCGTCGCGATGATGATTCCGATGGCGTCGGCCCAGGCCGCGGATGTTGCCCCGATTGCCTCGGTCGTACCGGTAGCGGACACTTCCGCGGACGGCATCCAGCGCGTCGCCAAGACCCACAAGCCTCAGGTCGAGCAGCAGTCGTTCACCGCTGCGCCGGCTACCGCGATGCCAGCTGAGCCGAGTGCCCCGACCGCGCCGACCGGGCCGAACGGCGGGACCGCCTCGGGAAGTGGCTCGGAGGGTGAGCTCGGAGACGACGCGTTCGGCAACGGGAACAGTGAGGCCGGGAACGGCGATGCCGCGGCTCCCTACTCGTTGGCTGCCGAACCGCGTTCCCGCTCCGCCGCCCCGCAGTCGGGCGATGCGGGTGACGGCTCGGATTCGGCCTCCAATGCTCCGGCGGCTCCGGCCCCTGCACCGGTACCGTCCGCCCCGTCCGCCCCGCAGCCACAGGCCTCACCCCAGACCTCCCGCGCGGTGACCGTATCCGCCGACCTCTCCGGCCTCGCCACCGTCGGCGTGACGTGGAAGCAGCAGGATATGAAGGACGCCGACAAGGCTCCCACCTACCAGCTGCGCTATTTCCGCAACAACGCGTGGAGCCAGTGGATCACCATCCCCTCCATCGACGATGACTTCGGCAGGATCGGCCTGAGCCCCTCGTACTACGTGGGCGACGCCACCAAGGTCGAGGCGCAGCTCATTCCGGTGGCCGGCCAGACCATCACCGAAGCGAAGCTCATCACCGTCGATTCGGGCTATTCCGCGGTCGGCGACGCGCAGGGTAGCGCCTACCGCAACGGGAACAAGGGTGATAAGGCGAGCATCGATGACCCGTACGCTGTCGGTGAAACCAGTGCGGTTCGATCCGATAATGCGGCGTCCGAGTCTGATTCGCCCCGTCCCGCAACGGCCGGCTGGTCCGCGAATACTCCGGCCGCGTCGGGTGCCGTCTCCGCCACGTTGACGTCCGGCAAGTCCGCCTCTGCCTCCGCCTCTACCACTACCCCCACGGTCCGCACCGCCGCGGCCGTCACGGCGACCGGCCGCATCCACACCCGCGAGGAGTGGTGGGTGGCCGGCAATCCCGCGATGACGTGGAAGCCTAAGCGCGACGGCCACTGGAAGGGCGCGATCGTGCACCACACCGTGGACCGCAACGACTACACGCAGGCCGAAGTCCCCGCGATGATCAACGGCATCTACCTGTTCCACAACACGCAGCGCGGTTGGGGCGATATCGGCTACCAGCTCATCGTCGACCGCTTCGGCGGCATCTGGGAGGGCCGCGACGAAGGCGTGGCGAACCAGATCGTGCCGGCCAGCCAGGTTGAGGGTGCGCAGGCGTCCGGATTCAACCGTGACACGTTCGGCATCGCGATGCTCGGCAGCTATCATCTCGACGTGGCGCCGACCGACGCGCAGATCGAGTCGACGGCCGCCGCGATCGCGTGGGAGTTCAGGGCCCTGCGCATCCCCAGCCCGTTCGGCACGTTCCAGTTCCACGGCACGCAGCAGCGTGTGACCGGTCACGGCGATGCGAGCCACTACATCGGCGGCGACCTCAACCACACGCTGTGCCCCGGCCAGCAGGTGTGGGATCGCATGGAGACGATTCGTGCCCGCGTGCTCGGCTATATGATCCACCCGTCCGCCATGGCCGCGGTGAACGTGCCCAACGGCACGTACTACATCAACTCCGTGGCGAAGGACTCGTCCAGCATCGAGATCCCGATGACCGCGAATACCGCGAATACCGCGAATGGCTCGAACGCCGCGACCCCCGTCTACAACACCGCCGACGGCGCGCGCACCCAGCTGCACTCCGCCACCGGCAAGCCCAACCAGCAGTTCACGTTCACGCGTCAGCCCGACGGCAGCTACGAGATCAGGAACGTCGCGTCCGGCAAGGCGCTCGACGTGGCCGACGACCGCGCGTGGAACAACGCCGAGGTGCGTCAGTGGACGCCCGACAATACCGCCGCGCAGCACTGGTTCATCCGCGACTCCGGTTCCGGCTACTACCTGCAGTCCGCGCTCGGCGACTACGTGCTCGACCTGTCCAACGGCCGTACGGCCGACGGTTCGACGGCCGCCCTGTACAGTGCGAACGATTCCGCAGCGCAGAAGTTCGGTCTGGCGTCGGCGGACATCGCGATTCCGACGAATAGGAACGTGCGCATCGAGTCGGCGCTCAGGGCGAATCTGGTGCTTGACATCTACGGCGGGTCGATGGCCAACGGCGGCGCGCTGCAGATCTACGGCTGGAACGGCAGCGGCGCGCAGCAGTATCGCTTCAGGCTCGTGGGCAACAACGTGGTCGAGATCAGGAACGTCCGCTCCGGCAGGGTGATCGACGTGCCCGGCAACAGCAAGGCGAACGGTGTGAAACTGCAGCAGTATGCGGCGAACGGTTCGAGTGCGCAGCATTGGATGGTGCGCCGCGCCGGCTCGGGAGGTGCCAGCGCCCCGGTCTCGTTCTACGGGGTCGCCTCGGGCAAGAGCTTCGACCTGCCCGGCGGCAGCCAGCGCCCCGGCACCCGGGTCCAGCTCTACACCGGCAACAACACCGTAGCCCAGCAGTGGCGCATCCGCTAACTTGGCCCCCTCTGACTTCCTTTTGTGGCTCCCCTTGTCAGGGGAGCTGGCCCGCGAAGCGGGTCTGAGGGGTAGTTAGGTGATGGAGGACTCGTGGTGAGCGACCGCCGTTCGCTCATTGTTCGTTTGTTCACGTTTTGCACAGAACCGTGAACACCCCCTGACGCTGAATACCCCCGTGCCCCTACAGTGGAGTGTGGAAAACGCTGCCCAGGAGCGTTGTTCGTCAACGTTGTTCGCTGCATGGACAACACCAGCAATACATAGAGCAACCGCAGGGCAGCCAGAAGACATCAGGGGAAGAGGAATCATGTCTGTTCCGCAGTCGGGAGACACTCCCGTACTCAAGCCCGGCAGTGATGCTGGCCGCGCCGCGTGGCGTACGCGCGCGCTGAAGCTCGTCGCGTCCGTGTCGGCGGCCGTCATGGCCGTGTCGTTCGCGGCTCCGGCGATCGCGCAGCCGTTGCGCGATACCGCCGTCAACGCGACGACGGTCCAGTCGCAGACCTCGGCCACGGCCGACGTCGAGTCCGGCGAGGCGATGCCGGGCAATCCGAGCGTCGAACTGCCGGACAAGGTGGCCGGAAGCATTCCGAACAGCGCGACAGTCGTGTCCGAGGATCATGTGGCCACCACGGACGGCAAGCTCAAGGACATCGAGACCGGCAAGACCGTGACCGATCCGAAGCTGGTCGGCACGAAGGACGAGCAGCCCGATCCGCTCGCCAAGACCGATGGCGAGTCGTTCATCCCGGTCGACGTCAAGGACGTGAAGACCGCGGTGAAGGATGCCAAGAACGGCAAGAACACCACGGACGGCAACGCCAACGCCGCCGAGTCCTCCGCCTACACCACTGACGCCTCCGTCCAGCTCGCCGCGCTCGGCAACAACGAGTACGGCGCCCACTGGGGCACCCACAACGGCGTTCAGGCGTTCTTCGACGCCGGCAACAACGTGTTCGCCAAGAACGCGAAGGGCGTGGTCGACGTCTCCGAATGGCAGAAGACCATCGACTGGCAGGCCGCGAAGAACGCCGGCGTCGAAGGTGCGATCGTGCGCATCGGCTACGGCTGGGGCAACGGCTTCGACGCGCAGGCGCAGCGCAACATCAAGGAACTGAAGCGCCTCGACATCCCGTTCGGCATCTACCTGTACTCGTACGCGTACGACACCGACACCGCCTCCAGGGAGGGTGCGAACGTCGTCAACCTGCTCAAGAAGGCCGGAGTCAGCCCGAACGATCTGAGCTACCCGGTGTACTACGACCTTGAGGCGTGGACGTGGGCCGGTCACGCGCATCCGACCGATCCGAACGTGTACAGCGCGATCGTCAACGCGTGGTTCGGCCAGCTGCAGTCCGCGGGCTACAACAACCTGTCCGTGTACTCGTATACGAGCTACCTCAACGGTCCGCTCAACAACGCCAACATCCATTCGAAGACCCACTGGGTGGCCCAGTACGGCGGCTACATGGGCTTCCGCAACTGGTCCGACAAGGTGCGCGGCTGGCAGTACACGTCCGGCGGTTCCGTCGCCGGCATGAGCGGCAGGATCGACCTCAATGCGTTCGGCACCAGCGACGGCTCCGACATGGTGCCCGGCAGGACGTTCAACGTGACCAACCTCGACATGGCAGCCATCCCGAACGGCACGTACTACATCAACGCCTCCATCAAGGACTCCTCCAGCGTGGAGATCCCCGGCGGCAGCACCGCGAACGGCGCGACCACGAAGCTGTACCAGTACAACAACTCGAAGGCCCAGCAGTTCACCTTCACCAAGCAGTCCGACGGCAGCTACGAGATCAAGAACGTGAACTCCGGCAAGGTGCTTGAGGCCGCGAACGGCAACGGCGGCAACGGAGTGGCCGTCCAGCAGAACACGGCCAGCGGCTCGAAGGCCCAGCGTTGGTTCCTACGCGACGCCGGCAACGGCTACTACATCCAGTCCGCGGTAGGCAACTACGTGCTCGACATCACCTCCGGCTCGTCGGCGAACAGCACGCCGGTGCGCCTGTGGACGCCGAACGGCACCGCCGCGCAGACGTTCATCCTGCCGTCCGCGAACGTGAGCATCACGAACGGCGACGTCAACATCGCGTCCGCGATCGATAGCAAGAAGGTCGTCGACATCTACGGTGCGGCCACTACCGATGGCGCGCAGGTCCAGATCTACTCGTCGAACGGCACCAAGGCCCAGCAGTTCCGCTTCACGCAGGTGGGCAACGGCATCTACCAGATCATGAACGTGCAGTCCGGCAAGCTGGTCGAGGTTGCCGGCGGCGCGTACATCGACGGCGCCTCTGTGCAGCAGCGTGCCGGCAACGGCAAGGCCAGCCAGCGTTGGCAGGTGCGCGATTACGGCAACGGCAAGATCGCCCTGCTCAACAGCAACTCCAACAAGGCGCTGGACGTGCCGGCCGGCAACGCGTCGGATCTCGTGGCCCTGTGGGTGTACACGCTGAACGGCACCACCGCCCAGCAGTGGAAGCTCGTCAGGGCGGGCGACCCGAACAAGGTGGACGTGTACCGTATGTACAATCCGGCCACCAAGGATCACATCATCACCGCCAGCGATGGCGAGGCCACCGCGCTCGCCAACAGCGGTTGGCGCAACGAGGGTGTGGCCATGCATGCCGCCGTCAAGGGGGCTGCGAACTCCAAGCCGGTCTACCGTCTGTACAATGCGGCCCACAAGGACCACGTGTACACGACCACCGAACTGGAACGTCAGACGCTCGCCAAGTCCGGTTGGCGCGATGAGGGCATCGCGTTCTACGCTCCGGATGGCGGCAGCGTGACGGTGTATCGCGTCTACAACCCCTCGACGAGGTACCACCTGTTTACGGCCGACAAGAACGAGGCCACCACACTGCAGAAGAACGGCTGGACTCTCGAAGGCACCGCCTTCAAGGCCTACCCGGCCTGAGTTCCTCTCAAGTTGAAAGCCCCTGAGGACTTGACTGCAAGTCCTCGGGGGCTTTCGCTTAATCCGCCTACTTACGCCGCTTCAAATACGCAAACCGATTCGCGTCCACGATAAACGTCTTCCGGTCGTTCTTCGCCATCACATCCAGGATGATCCCGGCCACGATAAGCAGCAATCCTGTAATCACCAGCATTGCCGCGCCAATCAGTGTCGGGAATCGCGCCACCATCCCGGTGTGCACGAACTCCATCGTGACCGTGCCGCACAGCACCACGCCGATCAGTCCGATCACCAGACCCAGCCCGCCGAAGAACGGCAGCGGCTTGTACTCGCGGATCATGCGGAAGATCGTGGAGAGCACCTTGATGCCGTCGCCCACCGTGTTGAGCTTGGACACCGAGCCGGCAGGGCGGTCGCGGTACTGGATCGGCATCTCGAACAGTCGCAGATTGTTGTTGAGCGAGTGGATCGTCATCTCGGTCTCGACCTCGAAACCGCGCGAAAGCACCGGATACGTCTTGACGAACGTGAACGAGAACGCGCGGTAGCCGGTCATGATGTCGGTCACGTGCGCGCCGAACAGTCCGTTGATCGAATCGCGCACGAGGCGATTGCCGAAGTTGTGGAACGGGCGCTTGTTCTCCTGGAAGTACGTGGAGGAGAGGCGATCGCCGATCACCATGTCATAGCCCTCAAGCGCCTTGGCGACCATGTCCGGCGCTGCGTCGGCCGGGTACGTGTCGTCGCCGTCGGCCATCACGTACACGTCGGCGTCGATGTCCTCGAACATCGCGCGGATCACGTTGCCCTTGCCCTGACGCGGCTCCTTGCGCACGATCGCGCCCTCCGCGGCCGCGATCGACGCGGTCTTATCGGTGGAGTTGTTGTCGTACACGTAGATGTCCGCGTGGGGAAGTGCGGCACGGAAGTCACGCACCACCTTCCCGATCGTCACTTCCTCGTTGTAGCAGGGCAGGAGCACAGCGACGGTCGGATTGTTGGATTCCTGAGGCATGAGCCCCACTATAGCCGCCTCTACAGAGAGTCCCAAGCTGACCTCCAGCAGACCATCAGTGATTCGGCACACGATTCAGGGACGTTGTTACCCGACATTTCCGTCTTCTCCGTACAGATTGTGAGGAAGCTATGCTTCCCCGACATTCGCAGGTCGAACCTTGCTATTGTCGTGTCCCGGAGTCAGGAAGGGAATCACATGCCAGAACAGCACACGCCACATGGTGCCAGCGGAGTCGGCACTCACGCCGCAAAGAAGCTGAAACCGCGCATCATCGGCTACGACATCGCCAAAAGCCTCGCGATGCTGTTCGTGGTGATCCTCCACTACTCGTTCTACACGCGCTACTACTCGTCCGGCATCGCCGGCACGCTGCTGACGACCCTGTGCGTCGCGTGCGTGCCGCTGTTCTTCGCCGTCAACGGCGCGCTCCTCCTGCCCCGACCGCTCGACATCCGCAAGCATGTGCGCAAGACCCTGACGATCATCGCCGTGCTCGCCGTGTGGAAGACGATCGTCGCGCTGTTCTGCGTGTTCGTCGACCGCACGCATCCCGCTCCGATCGGCACGCTGATCAAGAATTTCCTGCGATTCCAGCTTGGCGGCGGATTCGGCGACTATCCGGTCGGCTACTTCTGGTTCATGAACGCCCTGCTCGCCGTGTACCTGGTCTACCCGCTCGTCAAACTCATGTTCGACGATCCCAGCCGCATCGCCCTGCGCGCAGTGCTCGGCGTCATCTTCGCGCTCACCGTCGGCAAGGACACGCTCGTCGTACTCCTCGACATGCTCGGCGCCGCAACGAACCACGAGCTCGCGTCGATCCTCGGCAGTCTCGACGAGTTCTACATCTTCGGCTCCTACGGCTACGTGCTCCTGTATTTCACGGTCGGCGGCTTGGTTGCCCGGGCGATGATGCCCGAAGGCCTCAAAGGCGGCATCCAGGGCATCCGCTGGCCACTGCGTGCGATCAACCGCCCGATCGCCGCACTGCTGGTCGTCCTGTGCTACGCGATCTCGTTCGGCATCCAGCGCTTCCAGCACGCGACGAAGGGCACGAACCTCACCATCGACTACGGCTACTGGCTGCTGCCCACGTTCGCCGCGACCATACTCGCGCTCATGCTGTGCCTGACCGTCAAGACCCAAATCGCCCCGGTCCGCGTGCCGGCCGAAACCGTCGGCAAGAACACGTTCGGCATCTACATGCTGCACATGATGGCGATCGTCCTGTTCGCCAAGGCGCAGGCGCATCCGGCGCTCGCCGCCATCTTCGAGGCGCATCTGAACAGCGGCGTGATCACCACCATCCTCAACCTCGCATGCGTGCTGATCCTGTTCGCCTGCTGCCTCGCCGTCTCAGTGGTATTGAGACACATCCCCGGCGTGCGTACCCTGTTCACGGTATAGGAAAGCGGTGTAGAGGAATTCATGATGGAACAGACTGAAGTTCTTGGTCTTGGAAAGACCGGCAACCAAACCGTCCCCGGCCGCGACGAAACCCCCGGCATACGTCTCCTGCGCACCCAGTGGCCCCTGATGCTCATCGCCGCGATCCTCAGCCTCTTCGCCACCGCCTGCGAGATGCTGCTGCTCACGGATCATCTCTCGTTCTCGTTCCATTACGCGTTCCGGTTCGTGATCTACGCACTGTTCCTGTTCGCCCTCTTCTACGCGGGCGATCGTCTCCTCGACCGCTTCTCGGCCAAACAAGCCGACAACGAGCAGGGCCGCGTGCAGGGGCACATCGAGCTCAAAGGTCAGCACCATTTCGAGTTCCCCCTCACCCGCCGCGGCTTCCTTGGTTCCCTCGGCGTCATCTACCTGTGCTGGATCCCGTATCTGCTGCTCACCTTCCCCGGCGTGATCTGGTACGACACCCAGCAGCAGCTCCAGCAGTTCTTCCACATTCCGAACGTGTTCGGCGACGGCAGTCACCTCTCCGACCACCATCCGGTGTTCGACACCCTGATCTTCGGCGTGTTCGTCAAGTTCGGCAATCTGATCGGCTCCGGCAACGCGGGCGTGTTCCTGTACGCGATCGTCCAGTCGCTGATCACCGCATCCGTGCTCGCCCTCACCGTGCTGTACTTGAGGCGGATCGGCGTACCGCGCCAGCTGTGCAAGGCCGCGATGCTGTTCTTCGCGCTGTTCCCGATCTTCCCGATGTATTCCAGTGCGATGGCCAAGGACGCCGTGTTCCTCCCGTACTTCCTGCTGTTCTCCCTGTGCTTCGTCGAGACCGCGCGCACGAAGGGCGATTTCCTGCGCAATCCGTGGGCGTTGACCGCGTTCATCGTGTTCGCCGTGCTCATGGCTCTGACGAAGAAGACCGGCCTGTACGTGGTGATCGTCGCGTGCCTGTTCCTGCCGTTCTTCCTGCCGAAGGGTCGCCGCATTTGCGCCTTCCTTCCCGCGATCATCACGGTTCTGGTGATGATGGTCGCCCTGCCGAAGGTCGTCTTCCCGAGTGCCGGCATCCAGGAGGGCGGCAAGCAGGAGGTGCTCGGCATCGCCTTCCAGCAGTCCGCGAGGCTCCTGCGCGAGCATCCGGACGAGGTCAGCCCGCAGGACAAGGACACGATCTACAAGGTGCTGGGCCGTGATGTCGACAAGCGCTACGAGTGGTGGGCCACGGACAGCGTCAAGGGCTACACGTGGAGCGACGAGCAGAACAAGCATCTCGGCGAGTACATGAAGGTGTGGGGCAAGAATCTGGCCGAGCATCCGGTTTCGTATGTGGAGACGTATCTGGCGCTGGAACAGGGCTGGCTCGGAGCCCCGACGGTCACGAAGGATGGACGGCTGCACAACGTGGCCAACATCTATGCGCTCGGTGCCGCGCACGGCTTCCCGGAGGCCGAACAGCTCGGCGTCGCCGTGCACCGCAATCCGTCAGGTCCCAAGTTCCTGCAGGACAGCATGGACTGGCTGGCCGGCACGTTCTTCGGCGCGCTGCCGTTCTCGCGCGCCCTGTGGGCCACGTGGATCCCGGTGTTCCTCGTCTACGAGTGCCTGCGCCGCCACAGGGAACGCTTCGCATGGCTCCTGCCCATGCTTGCCACGTTCCTCTTCCTCTGGGTCTCACCGACCAGCGCCACCATCGAAGGCGTCCGTTACCTAGTCCCCATGATTTACGTGGCGCCCCTCTCGTTGGCCTGCCTGCTAACGCATCGAGTGCAGAATCCACTGGTATAGCGGCTTCGTGATGATGTCGCTGGAGAATCGTCGCGAAGCTTCCAGCGCCTTCACCTGCGCCACCTTCAGTGCTTCTGGATCCCCAAGCAGCCCCTCAATGGCATCCGCCAGCGCCTTCGGATCCCCGGGCTTCACATACACGACCCCGTCCCCGAGCACGCGCCGTTGCGGTGCGGTGTCCGAGGTAATGACCGCGCACCCGGCCGCCATCGACTGGTACACCTTGTTCGGCACCACGTGCAATCCCTTGGACGTGGTCGAGAAGATGCCGAGCGAGATCGCATGCGAGGACACCAACGCCGGCAGGTCCTCCGGCTCCACCCATTCGCGGAACTCCACGTTGTCGAGCCCGTGCGTGATCGTACGCACCTTGGCGTAGTCCTGACCCTTGCCGATGAGCGTGAAATGCGGGGTCAGCCCGCGCCTGGCCAGCTCGCGGGCGGCCTTCGCGATGACCGGTGCGCCCTGCAACGGCGTATACAGGCCGTAGAACACGATATCGTTCGTCCGCGCGGTCTCACCCGCGGCAACCCGTGCCGCCTCAGCGGAACCGGCAGCATACCATTCGGCAGGCGCTCCCACGGGAATGACCATGGTCTGGTCTCCCGGCCGGCACATGAGCTGATGCTCCTGCGTGTCAAGTACGGTCAGCGTGGCCGAACCGATCGCCATGCGATCGAGGCGATTGAGCAGTCGCACTCTGAGTCCGTGCGCGCCGCGATCCTTCGCGGTATCTCCCGCGAAGATCATGTGATCGAGGATGATCGGAATCCCACGGAACAGACGACGGGCGAGCAGCACGTCGAAATGCCCCATGTACCCCACGAGCACCGCATCCGGGCGACCGTGGCGGCGCATCCACGCGCGCGCATCGCGGCGTAGGGCCCGCCACAGACCGAGCAGATCCCATGCGAAGCCGAACAGCTTCCATGGTTTCCTGAGGATGTCCACGCGCTGCGCCGTCGACAGCTCCAGCGGATGGTTGATCTCGGTCACCTCGCACCCGTTGGCGCGCAGACCGTCGATCAGAATGCCCACTCGGGGATGCTTGCGCACGTTATACGTGCCGAACGCGAGTACACGCGGCTTGTGAACAGACTGCTGCGTCACTACTCGGAGTCCTTACCTTCCTTCATAGGCTTGCTCTGGGGTTCGTCCTGGGGCTCGTTCCGCTGGGGTTCGCTTTCGACGTCGTCAATCTTCTTGGCCCCGAGCTGCGTCACGTAATCCGTCAATCCCGTGGACACGCCGCTGTAGCCGCCCCACTCGTCCTGCTGCGCCCACATGCGCTGGCTCTCGCGGCAGTACATGAGCTCCTTGGTGCGTTCCAGTTCGTCCTCGACGAGCTTGCGCTGGATGCGCAGCACCTCGGAGATGATCTGCAGCGCCACGCAGAACGCGGAGAGCATGATCAGCGCCACGCCCGCGAGCATCGACTGCAGGTGACCGGCGGAATGCCCCGAGAAGAAGAACATCAGATAGCGCACGAACGGGATCAGACCGAGGATACCGAAGACGATCGCCGCCCACTTGAAGATCACGTTCGCCTTGAACATGAGGAAGCTGCGGATGATCGCACCGCCCGACTTCGCCATATGCTCGAAGATGTTCGAGAACAGTCGCGACTCGCGCGTCTTCGGGTTCGTCTTGATCGCATACGAGGTGATCGCGATGCGCTTGTTGCCCGCCTGGATGATCGTCTCCATGCAGTAACTGAACTCGGTGACGATGTTGAGCTTCAGCAGGGAGTTCTTCGAGTACGCGCGGAAGCCGCTGGCCGCGTCCGGGATGTGCGTGCCGGCAGCGAGATTGACCACCCACGAGCCGAACGCCTGCATGCGACGTTTGAACCAGCTGAACTCCTTGATGGTGGCGGTCTGACGGTCGCCGACCACGATATCCGCCTCGTGGCGGATGATCGGCTGCACGAGATCGCCGATCGTCTCGCTCGGGTACTGGTTGTCGCCGTCCGTGTTCACCACGATGTCCGCGCCGTGCTTGAGCGCGTAGTCCACGCCGTCGCGGAACGCACGCGCCAGTCCCATCGGCTTGGCGTGATGGACGAAGTGCTTGACGCCGAGCGAACGGGCCACCTCCACGGTCCTGTCGCTGCAACCATCGTCGATGATGAGCAGCTCCACCTCGTCTGCGCCGGGAATGGTCTTCGGCATCTTCTCCAGCACCAACGGCAGGGTCTGTTCCTCGTTCAGGCAGGGTATCTGTATGAAGACGCGCATGGGCTTCCTTTTCAGGTGATTCGGGCTCGACAGTGCCACATCGTACTCAAACGGCCGAACTTGCGGAAGGGCGCATGAACTCTCAAGAAACATCCAGTACATACCCAGCTGCAAGTTGTCAAGTCGCCGCGTGTATCATCGGCCTCGTTCTTGACGGCATACACAGGATGGGTATACGGGCATGTCTACATCGGAATCGGGCGTATCACAATCAGCAGCGCGAATGAAGCGGCAGGCGCAGGCAGCGCCCGCCCACATCGCCGCGATCGCCGTCGGCGCCGGACTGATCGCCCTCCTCCTGTACGTGTACGGTCAGGTCGTCTTCGGCAACTGGAACTACTCGTACACCAACTGCCTGTACCGCTGGAAGCCGTTCGCCTCCGAGAACGTGGCCACGCAGGGCTACTGTTACTCGGACATCACCGACAACGTACTGCCGATCGCCTACACGACCCTGCATCAGGGACTGATCACCGCATGGGTGCCGACGTTCAGCATCGGCGCACCCATGACCGTCAACCTGTACTTCTCGCCGTTCAACTACCTGTATCTGCTGCCGTTCGACATCGCGATGCCGCTGATCGCCGTCGCCAAGGTCGTCATCGCGTTCCTCGGCATGTACTTCCTCCTGCGCCAGCTGGGATACACCTCCCGCGGCGGATTCATCGCCGGCACCACGTACGCGCTCTCCGCTGCGATGGTCACCTGGCAGGGCTGGCCGCACACCGAGGTCGGCGCGTGGGCGCCATGGCTGTTCCTTGTGCTCGACAAGCTCGTCAGGCAGCTGCGCGCCAAGAGTACATCGTGTGGACGGCGATTCTCACGTTCCTCATGCTGATGGCCGGTATGCCCACGTTTGCCGCATACTTCTTCTACTTGGGATTCGCGTACGCGCTGTTTTACGCTTGCCGCCTCTACTGGGGCAGGTGGCGTCGCCTCGCCGTCACGCTGGTGGCCGGTATCGGAGCCGTGGCGATCGGCGCGATCATGTCCTTGCCGTACACGGGCGAACTGCTCGGGTCGGTGGGGTCGAACGGATACTCGGATTCGCGCTCGAACTGGAGCTTCATCGGCTTGGCGCCGGAACAGCTCAAAACCATGTTCTTCCCGTTCATGACCACCCATAACACGGTGAACAACATCGAAAGCATGCTCTACACGGGCATTCTGGCCATCATCACTGTGGCGTTCACCATCGTGCGATTCCGCAGCAAGCCGCGCGTCGGCTTCTTCGCATGCTCAGCCGCGATCGTGGGCATCCTGCTCTTCACGCCGTACCTTGACATCGTGTTCACGAACATGCCGATGGTCAACACGTCATACAAGTTCCGCATCGTCATCCTGCTCAACTTCGCACTCGCCGCATTGCTCGGTATCAACATGGACGATCTGCTTTCTCGCGTGATCGACACGATGCGCGAGCGGCTCGCTGTCTGGGCGGTGACCGCCGTGGCGCTCGCCGTATATGTGTACGCGGCGTTCAGGACCCGTGGCACGTCGCTGGTGTCGGAGAACAACGTCGAGTTCGGCCCGCTGCAGCGGCGCATCGCGTACCTGACGGTGGCGGTGTTCGCGGTGGTGGTGCTGTGCCGGACGTGCCTGCCCGCCCTGTTCCGCAGGAGCGCCGCCTTCGCGGTTGCATCCAAGGCGATGTCGGTCCTGTGCACGGTGGCCCTCTGCGCCGCGGTGGTGGTCGATACGGGCTACTTCGCCATGCAGTACCTGCCGCTCACCCAGAAGGGCTCCTCCGCTATCCCGCAGGTGACCTCGACGATCAAGTACCTGCAGGAGAACACGAAGAACGGTGAGAAGATCGTCGGCAAGAACGTGGATCTGCCGACCGATTCGGCCATGTTCTACGGGCTGCGCGATATCCGCGGCCACGCCCTGAGCATGACCAGCCCGGACATCAAGGCGTACTACACGGCGATCGACAAGAGCGCGTACGAGTCGAGCCCCACGAACACGGTGTTCAAGAACGTGAGCAACGAGAACCTGCTGCGCTACTTGGGCGTCAAGTTCATCGTAAGCAGTGAGACGCAGGAGAACGATCCCGAGTATTCGAGCGGCGAGGGCATGAAGTCCGTCGGCGATGACGGTCTGCTCGTCAAGGAGCTGGACAACCCCGCGCCCGAGGTGCAGCTCGTGGACAACATCCAGGTCTTCGATACGAACGACGAGGTGCTGGACACGATGGGGAAGCGATATCAGGAGAACACCGTGTTCTTCAGCCGGGAATATGGCGCGCCCGAAGGCGCCAAGACCACGATGGACGCCCCGACCGAGAACGTCGACACCACCGCGGACGTGAAGAGCGTGGATCAGCAGGATGACGGTGATCTGACGATCGTCGTGTCCAGTGAGAGCATGCAGTACCTGCTGGTCAATGAATACGATGATGGCGACTGGACGGCTTCAGTAGACAGTCAGGAAACTCCCATATATAAAGGTAACGGTCTGATCCGTGCCGTAGCCGTGCCCGCCGGAAACCACACGGTGAAGTTCACCTACGAGCCGAAGAGGCTCTGGTGGTATCTGGCCGCCACAGCGGCAGGTGCCGTGGTCCTAGTGGCGATTGCCGTGCTCTATAAGCGCGAGGATGAGTTCTTCGCCGGACTCTGAGGGGCGTACCTGCAGGTTGCGCTCGTAAACGGCCCAGAATGTCTTCAGCCTCCACAGACCGAAGTCTGTGGAGGCTGAAGACACCGCGATGTCCCGAAAAGCGCAATGCGTTTGCGTCACGCATTACAACTGCAGGTACAAAACCCGTGCTCGCACACAAAGCCTGTGCCTAAAACGAACGATAAGGCCATTCATGGACATGAACATGGAATTGGGTGCAGGGCGAGTGTCTGGCGTGTCGTCGGTCCGGGTCGAGGGACATGCGGCGACACGCCGAAGTTATTCCTTCCGCTTATACGCGGCTGTAACAAACGCGAAATCGAACGACAGCGTGGCGAGTGGGAGATCATGTTTCATCATGCGTGGGAAAGTTACGTAGAAGCGCATGATTTCAAGCGAAAGCGGTTGGGAATAGCCGAGAGGAGACCTGTGGTCAGGTTGGGCGGTTCGGGGAGATATCTGGAGGTTGACAGAGCGCCATCTGAGTCCCAGCTTGTGGGTTTCGCAGGGTGACCTTCGAGACTCAGGTTGACAATGTCCGGGGGGTGGGGGTAGAAAATGACTTAGTCGGGATGGAGAAGGTCTCCATACAAAAACCCGATGTCCCTAGAAGAAAGGTTCCTGACAATGACAGGAAACAACAAGGTCTGGCGCGCGCCGCTCGCCGGCCTCGCCTCTCTGGCCATGCTGGCCACGATGGGCCTGGCCGCGTCCACGGCCAACGCCGATGATGCGGTGTCCCCTGAGACGCCGACGATCAACCTGAACGCGAACGGCGGTCACTTCAAGCGCGTCAACAGCAGCCCGGAGCAGGTTGTGGCTTCTCAGAATAAGTCGGACTATGCGCTGACTCTCGATGAGCTTCAGAAGGGCAACGCCTCCGGCGTTGATTCCGGTAACGTAGCAGTCCGTACCGATGGCGCTCTCTTTACCGGTTGGTACACCGCCGCCCAGGGTGGCGAGGCATACAAGCCGGGCACCCAGCTGGCTCCGGACACCACACTGTACGCTCACTGGTCCAAGAGCCCGGTGGTTCTGGACTTCTCCAGCTACGTGTACAGCAAGGGCGGAACGTGGTACTCTGACTTCTACAACCCGTACGGCTACGAGCCGACCGTCCCCTACAGCACTTGGTCGAACGGCGTGACTACTGGCGCCCATACGTTCACCACGTATCCCACGGCTTCCAACTCGGACAACAACTGGTTCAAGGCTCAGCCGGGTATCATCCTGCTGGCCGAGGGCGATCACGCGGCGACCTGGCAGCTGCCGTACGATAAGAGCGCGAATGATGGTCATGTCGATGACTGGAACGTTGTCTCTCATGTTGCCGGTGACTTCACCGAGAAGGATGTCCCGGTTGATTACGCGAGCCTGAAGACTGACTTCTGGACTGGTCTGGCGAACTCCTACTGGAAGCAGAACGACAAGGACCCGCTGTGGGGCACCCAGCGCGTCTACCTGCACCCGTCTCCCGCGAGTGCCAAGAAGGTCACGTTCCTGAACAAGGACAAGGATGGTAACAACTACGCGTTCACTAACACCGCCCGCAGCTACGATGACAACACAACCGCATCCCGTGCCTTCAATGTGAAGGATGGTGAGGCCGTGAACGTGCGTGTGGATACCTCCGAGTACGCCGCGTACGAGGTGAAGGGTACCAACAGCCGCAAGGTCACGAAGTGGTCAGACGTCGAGGGCGCCACCTACGCCCCGGCCGACTTCAACACGAAGACCGTGGATCGCGATTGGACGCTGCGTCCGTCCGAGTCGAAGCTCACGTACACGGTGAACTTCGTCAATGGCGGTCAGACGGTGGATTCTCAGGAGGTTGTTCTTGACGGTACCGCGACGCGTCCGGCTGATCCGGTGCGTGCGGGCTACAAGTTCCTCGGCTGGACTGCTGATACTACTCCGACCACGAACAGCAAGCTGTTCGACTTCTCCACGAAGATCGACAAGCCGACCACCCTGTACGCCGTGTGGCAGGCCGCCGGTGTCGCCGTGAACTTCGATCCGAACTGGGGCACCGCGAAGGTCGAGTCCGTGACGTTCGCCGATGGCGACCAGTTCGCGTACCCGGCCGCTCCGACCCGTGACGGCTACGAGTTCGCCGGCTGGTTCACCGAGAAGCCCGCTTCGACCGTGTTCGACAAGGCCTTCAAGGCCGACAAGTACGTCGGCGTGAAGCTCCGCATCGTGACCGGCAACAAGCTGCAGTACCTCGCCACGACCCCGTCGCTGGGCTCCAACGGCGCCCAGTCCCAGTGGCTCAACCTCCCGTTCGACACCCTGTACGCCGGCTGGGCTCCCGCCAAGGAGGCCACGCTGGTCGAGCAGGAGCTCAACGCCCCGGCGTTCAACCGTGACGGCTCCCTGGTCAAGTACGACCAGAAGGACAAGAAGGGCGACTACGCCCGCAAGTTCACCGAGTCCTCTTGGGCGAACTACATCAAGCAGGTCGAGGACTACCAGCAGGCCAAGCATGATGCCGGCTCGCTGACCAAGGACGAGATCGCGAAGCTGTATGCTCAGCTGCAGGATGCTCAGGGTGAGCTGGTGCAGAAGACGAATGTCGAGGTCGTTCGTCTGCGCAAGGGCGCCAAGTTCCTGTACTCCTCCGACGCGAAGGAGCAGTCCTACTGGAAGAACAACGGCTGGACCGATGAGGGCGTCGCGTTCTACGCGGTGTCCGAGCAGGGCCCGGTCGCCTCGAAGTCCGTCCCGGTGTACCGTCTGCGTAACCTGACCAACGGCGACCACCTGCTGTCCACCGACACCAACGAGGTGAGCGTGCTCGAGGCCAACGGCTGGGCGAGCGAGGGCGTGCTGTTCTACGCGCCGCAGGGCGCCGCGGACTCGGTCAAGCGCTTCTGGAAGGCCGGTAGCGAGCACCTGTACACCGCCGATCTCAACGAGTACAAGTACCAGACCACCAAGGGCGGCTGGACCGGTGACGACACCGTGTTCGTCGCCTCCAAGACCAACGTCAAGTGATCCCGTCCCCTGACGTGCTGGCCTGACTGAGGTCCGGAATGCGAGGGAGCCCCCGCGGAAATCGTTTCCGCGGGGGCTCCCCCCGTCTATGGCGTGTCGCCCGTCATACGGACCGGGCGTCACGCTCCCCGGATCAGTAGGCCTTGAAGGCGGTGCCCTCCAGCGTCCAGCCGGACTTGGTGGACAGGACCTTCTGCTCGTTGCTGTCGGTGGACAGCAGGTGGCGGTTGCCCTTGCTCAGACGTGCCACGTCCGTGGTGCCCGTGAACGTCGGCGTGTAGAACGCCACGCCCTCGTCGTTCCACGCGGCCTGCGCCGCAAGATACGCGTGCTCGTTCGCATCCGAAGTCCACACGTGATCACCATTCACCTTATTGAACAAGCGATACACCGGAGTCACAATCGGCTTGCTCACCGCCGCGATCTGCGACGCCACCTCGGTACCGCCGAAGTCGCTGAACTCCTTGAGGGTGGAGTTCTTCTCATCATCCTTCGGGGATTCGAACAGGCGGCCCTCGTCGGTCCAGCCACCGGAGGTGCTGGTCGTCGAGGTCAGGAAGGCGATCTCACGAGTGCTGCTGGTGTAGAAGTGCTCGCCGCCCTTCGACAGACGATGAACCGTCGAACCGCCAAGCACATTCGCACCGGTCTCGTGCTTGAACACGAGCTTCTGCCAAGCGGAGGCCAGCTCGCCGACCAGCTTGGACGCGGTCTCGGAGGTGATGCCCGAGGCCGGGGCGTTGTACTTCGCGTCCGCGTACTCCTGCTGAATCTTCTCGTAGGACTTCACGTACGCCTCCCAAGAGGACTTCTCGAAACGAGCGGCGTTCGGGTTGACCTTCTCGTCGTTCGGCTTCGTGGTGTCGTTCACCTTGACGTAGTCGAGGGCGGATTCGACGGTGTCGGCGGTGTACTGCGACCACACGGCCTGGAGCACGAAGTCGTCGGTCGTGTCGGTGAACTGCTGGCCGAACTCGTACGTCTTGCCGTTAAGGGTCCAGCCCGTCAGCGAGTAGCCGGAACGGGTCCACGCCGGGGCGTCGGACGCGTTCAGGAACGAACCCGCGTCGAAGTACTTCACGACGTCATCATGCTTGCCGTTGTAGTCCGCATCCGTGAACGTGACCTTCACCTGCGTGGTCTTGTTACCATACTCGGCCACGAAGCGCACGTTGTTCTTGATGGCGACGTTGTTGATCGCGTCGTTGGTCTTGGTCACCAGACCGGTCTTGTCATAGGCCTTGAAGGCGGACACGGTCGCGTTGCTGGCATCGACGCCGTCGGCGGAGACAGCCAGCCAACCCTTGAACGCGTAGCCGGCGACGCTCGGGTCGGACGGCAGGGACGCGTACTTGCCATTGGCGACCGTCTGGGAGGAGACCAGCTCGCCGTCGTTGTAGAAGCGGACCGTCCACGCCTTGGTCGTGGACTTCAGGGAGAAGGTGCGATCCTCGTTCACGCCAAGCGTGATGGAGTCGCCTTCCTTGTACTCCTTGCCGGAGTCGTCGCGGTCACGCGTCCACACCGGAGCGGTCTCGGCCTGAGTGTTGTTCTCGTCCTGCGGGTAGGAGAACCACGCCGGGATCGTGAACTCGCCCTTATTCGGCACATCCACGACCAGATCGGCGTCCTTGGTGCCGTCGGACTTGGCGCCGAGGACATAACCAGCACCATCGCCCTTGACGGTCACGGTACGGACGGCGTCCTTGTCCGCGACGGTCTTGGCAGTGACCTTGACCTGATCACCCGGATCGCCGGCGGCCACGGTCAGGAACTTCTCGTCCGTCAGGCTGGACACGGTGAACGGCTGGCCCTTGAGCGGGGTGACCAGATACTCGGTGACGATCTTGTGGTCGCCGCCCTTGTCCACGGGCAGCACGTTCTTGGACAGCTCCTTCGTGCCCTGCTGGACCTGGAAGTACTCGCCACCGGGCAGCTGCTCGTAGGAGGATAGGCCGGACAGGTCGAAGGACACGACCGAGCTGTCGGAATCGGAGTTCTTGTCGACGAAGTTGTAGGAGCCAAGGACGGACAGCTTGGTGTCCTCCTTGATCACGGTGTTCCAGTCCACCGGCGTCTTGCCGTCAGCGGTCCAGGTCTCGCCGTCGTAACCGTAACCACCGGCCAGATCGGCCAGCGTCTCGCCCTTGTAACCGGTGACGGAACCCGCGTCGCCGAACGTAACCGTAGCCTTATCCTCGGCCGCCGAACTCGGGGCCGCGTTGGCGGTGCCGGCGACCAAGCCCATGGTCGCGAGCATCGCGATCGAGGCGAGGCCGGCGAGCGGCGCGCGCCAAACCTTGTTGTTTCCTGTCATTGTCAGGAACCTTTCTTCTAGGGACACGGTGCTCGCGGACACTCGCGGACACTCGCGGACACTCGCGGACACTCGCGGACAGGTAGACTGGGGGCGTTCGTTGTCGTATTCGGGGGTGGTGGTCATGTCTCCGTCCGAGTTGGAGCCTGTGCTGGCGGAGGGCGAGTCGTCATCGGTGGAGTTCAAGCGTTGCGGGGGTCTTCCGGGCGATGATGTGTTCGAGACGGTGTGCTCGTTCGCGAACAGGCATGGCGGCAGTATCTTCCTGGGCGTTCTGGACGACGGTTCGGTGGAGGGCGTGGACGCCCGGCGTGCGGTCGAGGTGCAGCGCAATCTGGTGAACCGCGTGTGCAATCCGAACCAGTTCGTGCCGTCGCCGGCCGTGGAGACCGAGGAGGTGCGACTGGACGGACGGACCGTGATACGCGTGTGGGTGCCGATGTCGGCGTCGGTGGTCCGGTTCAGGGGCGTGGCCTATGACCGCATGTTCGACGCGGATCGTCGCGTGTCCACGGATTACGGGCTGTCGCAGCTGTACATGCGCAAGCAGAACTACTATTCCGAGCAGCGCATCTATCCCGCTCTGACGCTGGATGACCTGCGCGGTGATCTGATCGAGCGGTGCAGGCGGATGGCGGTGCTGCGCCGGCCGGATCATCCGTGGAGGAATCTGGACGATGGGGAGCTGCTGCGCAGCGCGAACCTGTGGGGCGTGGACGCGACGGACAGGTCGTCCGGGTATCGTATGGCGGCCGTGCTGCTGCTGGGCCGGGACGAGACGATCGGTGCCGTGTGCCCGGCCTACCGAACCGATGCGCTGGTGCGACGCAGGGATGTGGAGCGCTACGACGACCGCCTGACCGTGCGCACGAATCTCGTGGACGCCTATGATGCGCTGTCGGGGTTCGTGAGGAGCCAGCTGCCGGACCGGTTCCATCTAGAGGGGGACGTGTCCGTCAGCCCGCGCGACATCATCGTGCGGGAGCTGGTCGCGAACCTGCTCATCCACCGCGAGTACTCGAGTCCCATGCCGGGACGGGTGATCGTCGCCAACGACGGGGTGCATACGGAGAACGCGTCCCGTTCCTTCTACGAGGGGCCGTTGAGCCTATCGGACTTCAGCCCGATGTCGAAGAACCCGATCATCGCGGGGTTCTTCACCGAGATCGGTCTGGCCGACGAGCTGGGCAGCGGCCTGCGCAAGCTGTGCAGGTACTCGCGCGTGTACTCCGGACGGGATCCCGAGCTCAGGGACGGCGACGTGTTCCACGCGTTCGTGCCGGTCAGGTTCGCGGATGGCGGCGGCGAAAGCCCGGAGAATAAGCCTCAGACGGGATCAGTGTCGTCGGAGCGTCCGACGCCGGACGAGGCCATGGACGCGATCCTAGAGGAGCGCGGCTTCGTGACCTCGCGGCTTCTGGCGAACGCGGCGCACGTGTCCGTGCGCACCGCGTACCGGCGCATTATCCGCAGGGTCGATCAGGGGACGCTCAGGGCGGAGAGGCGCGGCCATTCCACCCGCTACATCCCCGCATGAGGCCCACTTCCAATTGAACACACACGGTCCACCACGCGCCCGGCGGATGCATCGTCATTGATACGCCGGCATGCCCTGCATCACGTTCACGTAGTTCTCGGTCTGGGCGCCGCGGAACCGGGGCCGACAGATGCGCGCGCCGCTCGTCAGACAGCCCCGCGCGCATCGAGCGCGTCCTGCTGAACAGGATACCGGTGCCGGCCATGTACGCCTTGAAGAACGAGCCGCCGTCGCGCGCCTCATCCCAGACCGCCCACGCAAACTTATGACGTTGTATTTCTGTAAAAAAGTGTATCGTCACGCCACTTTTCCGCAATGAAAAACGGCATACAAACCCCCGGCATCCCCGGCATCCGATATCGCAACCCCGCCCTCCCCGAAGAGGAGCGTTCCGGGGGCCATCACGGACGCGTAAGAAACATCGTGCGCATGCCGACCCGACCCGTCGCCCAGATCCCGCTGCGACCACGGGAATGATCCATGCCACGCAGCCCGTCCTGAGCGATTACCAGCCGCTCTCTTCCCGTCAACGGAAAAGCCATGCAGGAATGAGGATTTCCACCATGACGCAGCATTTTCTCTAGGGACACCGGCTCGGTAGTCGGTCTGGTGTCGGTCTGATGGTCGGCTCTGCCGTTTCTGCTACTTTTCTGCTCTTCCTGCTCTATCGGGGGCAGAAAAGCAGCAGATAGCAGCAGGATTGGCGAGTCGCGAAGAAAGGCATTATCTGGCATTCACGCTGAACTGGGCCGCGGCATACAGCGTCGGAAGGGCGACTGGATACGGGTCGGTGAGCACTGTGCCTCTACGCGCAATTCGGCCCCGGTTGGCACGGAAGTGATACCTCACGTTCGTGCCAACCGGGGCCGAATTGCGTATGACCGGTCGGTCTGCGGTCAGCGGGTGTGCCAGGCGATGCCTTCGCCGATCCAGTCGGCGCGGGCATCAAGGACCTGGTACTCGTTGAGATCCTTGGTGTACAGGTGTTCGCCGTTCTTCAGGCTGCGCAGGCGGTAGACGGCGACCGGGCCGTCGTCGTCCATGTACCATGCCGTGTTCTCGCCGGTCCAGCCGAAATGGTTGATGAGCGCGGTGTACTCGACCAGACTGGCGGTCCAGTGATGCTCGGTTCCCTGGCTCAGGCGGTAGACGGGCGCGCCGGTCTTGGGCTGGCGGAAGGCGATCGCCTCGTCGCGCCAGACGCCGCCGGCGGAGAGCACGGCGCGCTCGTTCTCGTCGGTGGTGTACAGGTGGCGGCCGGTCCTCGTGTTGAGCAGTCGGTAGACGTTGACCATGTCCGTGGGTTCGGGGTCGGGCTTGGTCTCGCCCTTGATGGTCACCTTGATGGTCAGGCTGCCGGAGATCATGCCGGTCTTGTACGGGGTGATGTCGGTGATCTGCCAGCCGAGCTTGAACTCGCCGGACTTGACCACGCTGGCGGGCCAGGTGATCTTGCCGGTGGTGCGGTTGTACACGCCGCCCTCGGTGATGCTGGTGATGGTGTCGGCCCTGCGTCCCATGGCGCTGGGGGCCGGGATGGTCAGGTCCACGTTCTTATCGAGCGAGACGAAGATCTCGGTCTCCTGATCGGTGACGTTCAGACTCCACAGCTTGGGCAGGTTGACCAGCGGATCGAATCCGGAGATCCTGTTGTGGGTCAGGGTCAGCTGTTCGAGGTTGGGCATGTCGTGGAACGCGGAGACGCCGGTCAGCGGCGCGTAGGACAGGGTCACCTCGCGCAGGTTCGGCACGGAGCGCACCGCGTCCACGTCGGTGAGCTTCTCGGCCCTGTCGATGCGCAGCACGGCGAGCTTCGGGGAGTCTTCGATGCCCGCCAGCGTGGTCGCGTCGGTCTGCGCGATCGACAGGGACTGCAGGTTGTGCAGGGCGTTGACGCCCTGAAGCGAGGCGAGGGCCTTGTCGTCCTCGTCGAGCTGCAGCGAGGTGACCGAGTCCGCGGCGGACGCGGAGAGCATGTCCGTGGGCTCGGCGTGGACCGCGTCGGCCACGGCCCGGGCCAGGACCGTGTCGGGGAAGCATTCGGCGATGGTGCTCACGCCGAGCGTGCACCCGTCGGCCATGGCCGCGGGTGCCATGATCGCACCGGCGGCCATGACGGCGCAGGCGGCGGCCAGTCCCGCGATTCGTTGTGTGATCCTCATGATGGGGTTCCTTTCACTGTGGTTCATTAGGGTGGCCGTCCGGTCACCTGCGCCAGCGCAGGCGTCCGGCGTTGTCGGCCTTGCAGGTGTAGGTCACGCCGTTCTTCTTGCCGATGCCCTTGGCTCCCGCGGGAGAGCAGAACGCGCCCGGCGTGATGCCGTGCTGCACGGCGGGCTGCTGGGGCTGAGGAGCGGGCGACGGGGAGGGGCTCGGCGCAGGCGTGGGTTTCGGCGCCGGGCTGACCGGGGCGCCCACGCCTGCGGGCACGGTCTGCGCGGGGCAGGTGTCGAGCACGTTCCTCATGGCCCGGTACTCGGCGTTGGTGACATTGAGCTTGTACTTGCTCTTGATGCCGATCTGGCGCGCCACGTAGCTGCACTGGTAGGAGGTGTTGGCGGGCAGCCACTTGTCGGCGGCGTAGTCGCGCTTGTCCTCGTTGGCCTGATCGTCGACCGCGAGCAGCACGTACGGGTCGTTGGCGTAGGAGAGGCGCTGGGCGTCGGTCCACGTGTTCGCACCGCTCTTCCACGCGTTGGACAGGGCCACGACGTGGTCGATCTGGATGCCGCCGTCATGATCGGAGTCCCCGCCGCGCGTGAACGCGATCGTCGTGCCGGTGTACGGATCGTGCAGGGTTCCCGAGGCGACCTTGCACGCGTCCTTCCTGACCACGTCGGTCATGTCGCGGGCGAGGATGTCGTCACGGGTGTCGCAGTCGTTGCCGTCCACGTCGGCCCACGACTCGCCGAAGAGATCCCTGTCATAGCCAGGGGCGAGGGTGTCGCTGATGGTCAGGCCGTTGAGCACGTCGATCGCCTTCGGAGAGGCGGCCGCGCCGCCGATGACCTCGTACTCGTGGGCATCGGTGAGCCACAGGTGCTCGCGCGTGGAGGGGTTGTAGGCGCGGTACACGGGCACGCTGGCCGAGGCGTTCACATGCCAGGCAACGCCCTCGTAATCCCAGCCGTGCGCGGACAGGTAGTCCTTCTCGTTCGCGTCCAGCGTGTAATGATGCTGCCGGGTGACGGGATTGTTCACGCGGTACACGTTCGCACCCGACTCGTCCGCGTGGAACGCGACGCCCTCGTCGGTCCAGCCGTGGGCCGTGAGGTAGGCGCGCTCGTTCTCGTCGGTGGTGTAGTGGTGCAGTCCGGCGGCGCTGCGCAGACGGTACACGGCGACGCCGCCCTCGGCCGGCGCCATCCACGCGACGCCCTCCTGCTGCCATGCCGGCGCGGCCTGGGCGGTGGAGGACACGCCCGCGAACGCGGTCAACGCCATCGCCGCGGCGACGAGCGAGCCCAGCATCTTCCTGATCTTCATGAGGACCTCTCTTCTCTTTTCCGAAATGGGTTCCGGTAGAGCCCATTCTAGAGCCAGGAGGAGCTCCGGCATGCCGTCTGTCGACCGGCCGGAACCGTTGCTATGACTGGCGTTCCGCCGTATTCGGACAGTTATACGACGACTGTCCGATGCGTGCCGATACGGCGAGGGCGAGCAGGCCGATGCCCATGATCGCCGTCAGCTGGATGAGTGGCGCCGCGGCGGCCGTGTAGTACTTCGCGTGGTGGATCATCGCCTCCACGGCCTCCGGGTACGTGACCCACGAGGTCGCCAGCATCAGCGCGGCCACGCTGCCGACCGCGCCGACCGCGAACACGAACGCCGCCAGCGTCACCCGGCGCAGCATCCCGTCCCTGCGTCTGAGCGCCGTGAAGGCCGCGGCGAGGAACCCAAGAACCCCCAACGGCAGGTAGAGCAACGCGGCCGCCTGATAGACGCGGATGATGGCTCCCGCGATACCCGTCGCCATGCCGGTGCCGCGCCATGCCACGCCGGACTCGCCTCGCCTCGGCAGGCTCTCGCCGAGCGTGGTCTCCAGCAGACGACAGTCCGACTCGTGCGCCGTGTCGCACGCGTACGAGTCCGGGGAGCGGACCTCGTAGTGCCGCCACAACGCGCTCGTCCCGAACGACATCCTCCACGAGGGATGCAACGCCCAGACCTGCCGCAGGGTCTTCGGCGCCACGCTCTTCGAGGGACGGAATCCCTCGGACTGGGGAAGATCGGCCGCGTCAAGCTCTTGATTGATCTTGGTGAACAGGTCCTGCACGGACCGCTGGTCCCTGAACTCGCCCGACTGGGCGAGATCCCAGATCAGCGTCCACACGCCCATGTCCGTGTCGGGCGGGTCCTCGGCCCACGGGGCCGAGCCGAACTGACCCTTCGCCATCCACTCAACGATCCGCGGATGCGCGCGCAGGGTCGGCGAGACGGACTGAGCCCTCTCCACGACCGACCACGGCACCCACTCGCCATCCGTGCGCTCGTCACTGGCCACCGTATACAACCGGGAGAAGAAGCCGGCGATCTCCCCCTCGGTACGGATCGACGCGTACGGAACACCGAAATACCGCTCGTTCACCGCACGATACGCCGCCACGCTCCCGCCGAACACGCCCAACGGCACCAGCACCACGACCACGGACAGCAACACCGGAACCACACGACCCGCAACCCCCTTCCCGTAAGAGGCGCGGCATCGCAGGAAGACGAGAACGCCACACGAGACCAGCGTCATCAGCAATAGGGGCGCCAGCCAGATACCGGACTCCTTGACATACCAGTAGAAGCTCCACACGCCCCCCAGCAGCACACCCCACGCCAGCATGCCGGACCATTGGCGCAACGCGGTATCACCGCGCGGCTTCCAGCATGCTGTGACGTAGATGAGCATGAGTCCGGCCAATAGCATCACCACGGGAACTAGCATCGGCTCACGGTAGATCTTCGATCCCGCATCGTAGTCGAACGCCGCCGGACAATACGCCAGAAACACGAACAAACCCAACCACACCCACCGGTTGAACCGGAACGTAGGCCAGCAGACCGAGAGGAGACGCCGCATGCCAGTCACGCACGCGTAGGCGCCCAGACAGTACAACGCCGTCAACGCGGCGCGATAGGGAATACCCAGCAGACCGATCAGATTCAGGAAATACGGGAACGACATCGTCTTGACCAAGGCGAACGCCTGATCCCAATCCGTAGCCGGATGGAAATGCGCATCCAACTGCGCGTACCGGACCATGAGCAAATCATCGAACGGGCTGCGCACCGCCGAATACGCGTCCAACGGCATATGCAAGCCGATCAGGAAACGCAACAGAACCAAGACGACCGCCGTGACACGGAACGACACCGTCCCGAACCTGAAGCTGGAATCCGCCATGGCCCGATGCCCATGGACCCGTGACGACCTCGCCCGACGATGTTCCATGACGCCTCGCATTCCTCTGCACCCTGACCTGCAAGCGATTGTAAACGGGAGCCGGGAAACTAGTTAAGGATACGAAAAGGGCGGGTCCCACGATCACTCGTGGAACCCGCCCTCTATCCGAGTTCAGTTCAAATCAACTGCTATATGCAGCCGGTTCTCACTTGACCTGGGTCTTGGCGGCGACGAACACGGTGTCGTCACCGGTCCAGCCCGCCTTGGTCGTGTTGTACTTGTACTCGTTGAGATCGGCGGTGTACAGGTGCTCGCTACCGGCCTTCCAGAAACGCTTGACGGAGTCGGTGGCACCCTGCGGAGCGTAGAACACCACGCCCTCGTCCTCCCAAGAGCCCTGAGTAAGGACCTTGACCTCATTCGCGTCAGTGGACAGAAGGTGGCTGCCGTCAGCAGTGTTGCGCAGACGATACACCGGAGTGGACTTCGGTGCGGTCTTGTCGGTTGCGTAGAACGCGACGCCCTCGACCTTCCAACCGTTGTTCTTCAGGAAGTTCTGCTCCTTGACGTCGGTGGAGTACAGGTGCTTCGCGCCGTTCACCAGACGAATCACCTTCACCGGAGTCGTCTGCACCAGCAGGGCCTGAGCAGCGGTCAGCTCGGCCTGCAGAGTGGCGGCCTCATCGGCGGTGAGCTCACCATCAGAGGTTCCCAGCTGGTCCTTGTGGGCGAGGTAGGCCTTGTACGCCTTGGCGTACGCGGCGCGGGAGGCGGCAGTGTAGTTGGCGGTGTCAGTGACCTCGCCGGTGCTGTCGGTCGGGACCTGCTGCTCCTGCGGGGCCAGCGTGTCCTTGTCGGACTTCTGCCAGGAGGCGTACAGGGTCTTGTCGACATCGATCCACTGGGTGGTGGTCTCGTACTTGCCCGGGGCGACCTCAGTCTGGGTGGACTTCAGGTACTGCAGGGTACCCGTAGTCGGGTCGATCTTCAGCTGGGCGTCGGACGGGATCTGGTACTGGGCGAAGTCGCTCAGGCGGACGCCCTTGACGTCGGACACGTACTTGGCGGTGGTGCCGTACGGAACCTGCACCCAGATGTCCTTGTTGAACGTGGCGGAACCGAAGACGTTGTCACGAACCTTGAGCCACACGAACTCGGACGGAACAACCTTGGTGTACCAACCGAGGTTGGTGTAGCCGTCGCGGGTCGCATCAGTCGGCAGGCTGAAGGTCTCGCCGGAGGCGTAGGACTTGGTGGTCTTCTTGCCGGCGTAGTTGTAGTCGAAGGTCACGGTCGCCTTGTTGGCGCTCCACTGTGCGTACAGGTCCGTGTCCTTGCTGATGGCCTTAGCGAAGTCGAAGTCGTCCTGACCGTAGCCGTCCTTCTCGGACCAGCCGGCGAACGCGTAATCGTCACGAGACGGATCGGCCGGCTTCGTCGCGGTTGCATTGGCAGCCACGATCTGAGCATCGGCGACCGGCACGTTGCGGTAGTTCACCTTGGTGTAGAAGCGAACCGTGTAGTACGGGGCAAAATCAGCGGCGCTCAGGTTGAGTTCCGGATCGAACACGGAGGAGACCTTGTCGTCCTTGGTCCATTCCTTCGTCTTGCCGGCGTAGTTGTAGTTCCACTTGGTCACCAGAGCGTGGGCATCGCTGGACTTGAACGCGGTCGGCAGCGACACGGTGGAGTTGTACGCCACGTCGACGGAGGAGGCGGTGGAGCCGTTAAAGTTGACCTTCACGGCGTCAGAGGTCACCGACGGCTTGAGGGTGACGTCGTTGGTGGACGGGTTGTTGTAGCCCAGCTTGTTCGTGAAGTCGGAGGTCAGATCGTCGAACGTGATGTCGTCCGTGATCTTGCCGGCACCGGTCTGGTCGGCCTCCCACTTGGTCACCAGAGCGGAGTCGGCGATATCGTTCGGCAGCTCCCACTTGGCGATCTTCTTGTCCTTCTTGGACACGGTCAGACGGTACTGCGCAGTGCCGGCCGTGGTGTCCGTGGCGAAGGAACGGGCATTGGTATCAGCGGAACCGTACGCACCGCCCTCGACGCGCTTCACGCCGTCGGAACCGGCCGCGAAGCGGAAGGTGACGATATCATCCGGCTCGGCGTAGTGAGCGTACAGGGTGATGGCCTTGGTCACGTACGTGTTCTTGAAGTCGAACTTCGCGGCACCGGCCTCCGGGGAGGTATACCAGCCGGTGAACTTGTTGCCGTAGCTGGCACCCGGCGTGGTCAGCGTGTACAGGTTAGTGTACAGCTCGTCGAGCTTGCCGTTGTGGTTCGTGTCCAGATCGTTGAAATAGAACGACTTGGTCTTGGAGCCATCGACTGCGCCATCACCGACGCCGGAGATGGAACCAGCATCGAGCGTGACCTTGAAGTTGTACTGGTCAACCGTGGCCGTACCAGCCGCGGAAGCGGTGCCGGCGACCAAGCCCATGGTCGCGAGCATCGCGATCGAGGCGAGGCCGGCGAGCGGCGCGCGCCAAACCTTGTTGTTTCCTGTCATTGTCAGGAACCTTTCTTCTAGGGAGGTGGGTTATCGGCATTACGCAAGTTTCACCTCATGAGATAACCAGACAAGGCGACCAACAAGGATGTTTGTGTGTTGGCTGCCGAGTATGAGAAAGGTTCCACACATGCGGAATTGGAAGAAGCAAGTGCTGGGAGGTGTTTGCGCGGCCGCGATGCTGGTGACTTTGGTCCCGGCTACCGCCATGGCTGCCGATACTTCTTGCAGCGTGAACTTTGAGGTCAACGACGTTGTCGTTGAGTATGCGGACGGCGTCAAGCCGGGTGCGACCTGCGACGTGACGATCGCCAAGGCCGTGGATATTCTGGGCGACACCCTCAGCGTGCCCGAAGGCAAGGATATCGACCATTGGACGCTCAATGGACAGAAGGTGAACACCGGAGCCAAGGTCTCCGATCCTGATCTCCAGAACAAGACCCTCGTTGCGTCGCTCAAGGATGCGCCAAAGCCCGCGTCTTTCACAGTGACGTTCGACCTCAACTACGAACCGTCTGCAGATCCGTGGCAGGCCAATGTCGAGTCCGGCAAGACTGTCGACAAGCCGACTGATCCGCAGCGTGAGGGCTACACGTTCGCCGGCTGGACCACCGACAAGGAAGGCAAGAACAAGTTCGACTTCGCCACA